>NZ_JAKMUS010000009.1 GCF_027570075.1 Corynebacterium meitnerae | reverse complement strand
CTACCTGCGAACCAGTACATGAAAAAGAGCGCCAGCAGAATCAACAACAAGATTCCGCTGGCGCTCCCAGCCACTACCGCGAAGGCAGCAACCTAAAGACGTTAGTCGCGCCAGTCGCGGTTCCCGCGGCCCTTGCCCCGGTATCCACCACGGCCCCGATCACGATCGCCACGACCACCACGATCATCGCGGTACCCACCGCGGCCACCGCGGTAGCCACCGCGTCCGCCGCGACCACCGCGATCACGGTCACGGGACGGCCCACCGGTATCCGGCTGAATGTTGATCAGCTGGCCGGAGATGCGGGTGCCCTTCAGGCGGTCGAGGACTTTACGGTCCATGTCCTTGGGCAGCTCGACGAGGGTGAAGTCACCGCCAATGGTGATGCGGCCGAAGTCACGGTTGGTCAGGCCACCTTCGTTGGCCAGGGCACCAACGATGGCACCCGGGCGCACGTTCTGGCGCTTGCCCACGTCCAGGCGGTAGGTGTCAAAGTTGACGTCGTCGTTGTGGAAGCGCCCACGACCACCACGGCCACCGCGCTCACCACGGTCACGGCCACCACGATCAAACCGGCCACCACGTTCGCGGTCACGGCGGTCATCGCGGTCCCAGCGCTCGCGGTCACGGCGGTCGCGCTTGTCCTTTGGCGGCTCCTTCATCAGGAACTCATCGCCAGAGGTCTGCGCGGCCAGTGCGGCAGCGATGTCTTCCATGGGCACGTCATGCTCCGTGGAGTAGCTGCGCACGAGAGCGCGGAAGAGATCCAGCTGGGAATCTTCCAGGGACTCGGTGATGGAGTCAGCGAACTTGGCCTTGCGCGAGTCGTTGACCTCATCAACGGTCGGCAGCTCCATCTCCTCGATCTTGGCACCGGTCACCTTCTCGATGGAGCGCAGCATGCGGCGCTCACGCGGGGTGACAAACAAGATCGCCTCACCGGTACGGCCGGCACGGCCAGTGCGGCCGATGCGGTGGACGTAGCTTTCGGTGTCATTCGGGATGTCGTAGTTGAGCACGTGGGAGATGCGCTCAACATCCAGGCCGCGCGCGGCAACGTCGGTGGCGACGAGGATGTCCAGGCGGCCGTCGCGAAGCTGATCGACGGTGCGCTCACGCTGCTGCTGTGCGATGTCACCGTTGATGGCTGCTGCGGAGAATCCGCGTGCGCGCAGCTTCTCGGCGAGCTCTTCGGTTTCGTGCTTGGTGCGCACGAACACGATCATGGCCTCGAACTCTGTCACCTCAAGGATGCGGGTGATGGCGTCGAGCTTGTTGCGGTGCGCGGTGAACAGGTAGCGCTGCGTGATGTTGGTGTTGGTGCGCGTCTTGGCCTTGACGGTGACCTCAGCAGGATCGTCGAGGTACTGCTTGGACAGGCGGCGGATGCCATTCGGCATCGTCGCGGAGAACAGCGCCACCTGCTTCTCATCCGGCGTGTCCTCAAGAATGCGCTCCACGTCTTCCTGGAAGCCCATGTTGAGCATCTCATCTGCCTCGTCGAGCACGAGGAAGCGCAGGTCAGAGATGTCCAGCGAGCCCTTCTCCAGGTGGTCGATCACACGGCCAGGCGTACCGACGATGATCTGCGCACCACGACGCAGACCGGACAGCTGAATGCCGTATGCCTGGCCACCGTAGATCGGCAGCACCGAAATGCCGCCCAGGTGGTCAGCGAAAGACTGGAAGGAATCAGACACCTGCAGCGCCAGCTCACGCGTCGGCGCAAGCACGAGGGCCTGCGGGTGGCGGGCCTTCTTATCGATGCGCGCCAGAATCGGCAACGCAAACGCCGCCGTCTTACCCGTACCCGTCTGCGCAAGGCCGACCACATCGCGGCCTTCCATCAGCAGCGGAATCGTCTGCGTCTGAATCTGCGACGGCGTTTCAAAGCCGACCTTCTTCACCGCATCAATGACATCGCCCGGGAGATCAAGGCCGTCAAAGCCGCTTGTCTGCGTCTCCCCGTCCGCAACATTCTCGTTGTTTTCGTTGTTGTCAGTTTCTTCGTTCGCGCCGGCCTCAGTGCCGGCCCCCATCTCTTCCCCGGCTTCTACCGGGGGCATCGCCTGCTGGTCTTCAGCGGCGGATTCATCAATATTCATCAATCGCAAACAGTACGCTACCCGTGGCCCTATAGCTATTTCGTGGCGAGAGCCCCACTGATTACAACAAACACTTCTGCCTACACTGTGTTCCTATGCGCTTCACCCGATCACACACTTTCCCCCTCATTACCCTCGCCGCCACAGGCCTGGTCCTCACCGGCTGCTCCTCCACCGACGAGCTCGCCGAACCAGCGCTGACAACCGTCGCTGAAGCTTCCTCTGAGGCCCAGCCCGAGTCCCACGAGGAGAAGCCCACCGAAGAGAAGCCCACCGAGGAAAAGCCCGAAGAAGAAAAACCTGACGACGGCCTCGACCCTGCCGGCACCATCTGTGGTGAGGTCGATTCGTTCACCATCGTCACGCTTAACGACGGCCTCAGCTGCGACGAAGCCATGACCGTCTTCAACGACTACATGTCCGGCTCCCCCTCCGGCACCCCACCCCAAGGCTCCGGCGCATTCTGGGACGCCCCGAACGGCTGGTTCTGCGGCGGCAACAACTTCCTCTTCCCCGGCGACGAAGACCAGAAGTTCAACAAATTCCCCTCCTGCGGCCCCAAGGACAGCGCCGAGAACGTCGTCGCCGTGCCAGCAGAGCGTGTGAGCGAGCTTCCCGTTTAATTCTGGCGCCACTGCCCTACGATGAAACGCATGCCAAAGCTTATCGACGTCACCGGCGCCGTCATCCTCCGCAACAGCACCGTCTTCGCCGCCCGGCGCGGTGAAGGCAAGGCCCTTGCCGACCGAACATCGCCTCTTCGAACAAACAAAGATTAATCAACCGGGCTGACAATCCTTATATCTTCCACATACATCGAGGACACCCCGCCACCACTTCATCCACCGCGGCTGGGCAAAACCCTTTCAAACAACCAGTTCGTACAAACATTCGATTCCAAAGGAATCAATGTCCCTTAGGGAAATACGATGAGAGTCCATTAATAGTTCTTACCTAAGGAGCGCTAGAGTCATGAAGCACATAACCCCAATCAAAGGTGGTAGTTACCTCAAAAAGGGAGAGGGTGTTCGAGTCATGGAAAGCGGCGGAGAGCTAACATCTCTTGAGATCTGCGCCGGCGCAGGTGGCCAAGCACTTGGCCTGGAGTGGGCCGGATTCAAGCACAGTGCAGTAGTTGAGATCGACAGCTGGGCTTGCCAGACCCTTCGAGACAACAGCTTCGATAGCAAAAACAAGACTTCCTGGACAGTGCTTGAAATGGATGTCCATGATCTTGATGGGCGGCCATGGAACGGCAAAATTGACTTGTTTGCCGGGGGTGTCCCTTGCCCTCCATTCTCTATCGCTGGAAAGCAGCTCGGGTCTGACGATGAGCGTGACCTCTTCCCCCAAGCACTCCGACTTATCGAAGAAATCGAACCCCGTGCTGTGCTACTTGAAAACGTTAAAGGGCTGGGGCAAAAACGCTTTGATACCTACCGTGCTCAGATAATTAAGACTCTCAACTCTCTTGGTTACGAGGTCTTCTGGAAACTCATCCAAGCAGCTGATTATGGGGTACCACAACTGAGACCACGTTTTATTTTGGTGGCTCTCAAATATGAGTATGCAGATTACTTTTCCTGGCCTGCTCCTCGCGATGAGATTGTCACCGTAGGCGAAGCCTTACATCACCTCATGGCCGAAAACGGTTGGCCCGGAGCGGATGAATGGGCCAAGCAAGCGAATACCGTCGCGCCGACATTAGTCGGCGGTTCCAAAAAACATGGTGGTCCAGATGTTGGTCCAACCAGAGCTCGAGAAGCATGGCGAGTATTGGGAGTTCGCGGCTCATCAATTGCAGAAGAATCTCCAGGCAAAGACTTTCCGGTGGGAGATCCCGATAATCTTCCCCGTCTCACTGTTCCAATGGGTGGGGTGATCCAGGGATTCCCTGAAGATTGGAAATGGGCCGGCAGGAAAACCGCGCAATGGCGTCAAGTTGGCAACGCGTTCCCACCCCCAGTGGCAGAGGCATTGGGACGATCAATTGCAAATGCTCTACACCGAATCCCCGTGAATAATGGAGACCAAGCAGAGCCAGCACAAATTGAGATCAAGGAAGCTGCCTTATGGTAGAAATGACCCCCGCCCAAATCGCCCAGCATCTTGCAAAGCAATTGCAGGAGGCAGACCCTGGTGGAGAGCGCATGGCGCTTCTATTCCGAGAAACTTTTGATCAAGCTTATGACGGCCAGAATACTGGCCGCTATCGCCCCCAGGACCTAAGCAAAACGGAGTTAGCCCACATCGGCTCCCTTGTCGAAATAAACATTAGGAGACAATTTACCGATCTAATCTCCGATGGAATCAAGATGGACTACTGCATCGACGAAGTTGAAGTCGACTGCAAGTACTCTAAGAATCCTTTCGGTTGGATGATCCCCCTAGAAACCGTCCATAACTACGCAATGCTTTGCCATGCCGACGAGGTCAAAGCTACTTTTCGTGTTGGTTTTGTCTACATCACTGATGAGATTCTGAATAAGGGTGGAAACCGCGATAAAAAACGCACCATTAGCCTCACAGGTAGGGAGTCCATCCAGTGGGCTTGGTTCGACCACCCTTTCCCTAAGAATGTGCTTCTCGCCCTGAAACCAGATGATGCCGAGTTCGTGATGCAAGAAAAATCGGGCCAGGCGCGAATTAACAATCTTTTTCGCACGGTTCAAAACCAGGTGATTCCGCGAGGCATCATTTGCACTGTGGCACAACAAAAAGATCCAATGAAAAGGATTCGCTACAACGGAGGCGCACGCTCAATTCTCTTGCCCGAAGGAATAATAATTCTTGGCGATTACTCACGCCATACCCGAATTGCCAAAGACTTAGGGTTGCCGGAACCCAAAAACGGCGGATGCATGGCTGTTCGAGTGATTGAAACTACAAAAACCTTCAATGGTCCGAAAACAGAAATTGACAACCGATACTGGAGAATCGCGCTCCCGGATGACCCTCACGAAGATGCACCCCTCATCCCCGAGAAGTAGCAACTAATCATCCGCCCGCATATGCCGGAGCCGCTCCAGTGCGGGGTCGCCGGCGGCGATGCGGGCGTGGGTGGTGCAGGCGGTGTCGAAAAGCTGCCAGGCGGTGGTGGGGTCTGAGTCGGTGAGGATGTGGGCGTTGGGGTTGCGGTCCCACATGCCGGTGTCGTCGGCGATGGAGGTGCCGCGGGTTAAGGGGGAATTGGGTTCGAGGTCGACCGTCGATAAGCGAAAATCCGATGGGACCTGGCCCAGTGCAACCATGACGGTGAGCAGGTCATGGATTTGGGCCTGGTAGCCGTCGCCGGTGTCTTCGTGGAATTCAAAGTAGAAGCGGGTGATGGGCTCAAGGTGTTCTGCGAGCAGTGATGTGCCCAGGGAGTCAATGATGCGTTCGAGGTGGTCCGGGGTGAGGATCATGCGTTCGGTCACGTTGAGGGGGCACACCGTGATCGGCGTGGGAGTGGTGGCAAAGACGTGCTTGGCGGCGTGCGGGTCGACCCAGAAGTTCCACTCCGCGGTGGGCGTGGTGTTGCCCGGGTAGAGGAAGGCCCCGCCCATAACCGTGATGTGCTTGAGCTTGGCGTAGTGCTGCGGGTGCAGGTGGGCAAACGCGGCGAGGTTGGTCATGGGGCCGGTGATGATGAGGTGGAGGTCCTCAGTCCCGCGGTCGATGGCATCGCACCACAGCATGGCCCAATCGTGCTCAACATGGCGCCCCGGCGCGGTGGCATAGCCCAGGCCGGTGTCCCCGTGCGTGTCCGGCGTGGTGGTGAGCTCCCACTCAAGTGGGGCCTGCATCCCCGCGGCGAGAGGGATGGTGGGCAGGCCGCACAGGGTGAGAATCCAGGCGGCGTTGCGCGCGCACTGGTCGGCGTCCACGTTGCCGGCACTGGTGGTCACGCACTCAAGTTCAATGTCCTGTGTGTGCGCCAAGGCGGCGAGGTAGATCAGCGCGTAGGTGTCGTCGATGCCGGGATCGCAGTCGTAGATGACTCTCATGATGTCTTTCCGTTTGTTCTATCGGGATGCTTTGTCGGGGTGAGTTTCATTGCCAAGGGTTGCCCATACGATAAACGCACCAGCGGCGATGACACCGCACACCATGAACGCGGCGGGGAAACCGTGGGATTGGGCGATCGCACCGATGATGATGGGGCCAAGGACCTGGCCGGCGTCGCCACACATCTGGAACACGGACAGCGCCTTACCGCCGGAGCGGTCATTGCCAATGATGTCTGCCAGGGTGGCCTGCTGGCTGGGCACGATGAGGCCGCCGCCCACGCCGGCGATGACGGACAGGGCGATGAGGGACCACACGGCGGTGGCAAAGCCGAGTGTGCCCGTAGATAGAGCCGTGACCGCCAGACCGGTGAGAATGAGCGGTTTACGGCCAATGCTGTCCGCCAACCGGCCGGAGAACTGCAGGGTCACTGCGTTGCCAAAAGCGAAAGCCGCCAGTGCGAAGCCTGATGCAGCGGCACCATGCGTGAACACCGATGCCGCGAAGAGCGGCAGAATAGCCACGCGGACCCCCATGTTCACCCAGCCATTGGCAAACATGGAGGCCAACAGGGACTGATAGCTCGGGTTCTTAAACGCCTCGTGCAGGCGCATTGGTGGGCGCTTCAGCATCGACACATCCGTATCTGAATTCGGCAGCGCCACCCACACCACCACCGCGGCGAGTGCCACGGCCGTGCCGTAAATAACAAAAGGCCAGCGCATGCCCATGAAGGACAGGGCAGCACCAATGATGGGGCCAATGATATTGCCTAGCAGAAATGCCGTCGCGTACGTGGAGCTCGCCCGCCCTCGGATCTGCGGCGGCGCCACCTTCACAATCAGTGCCTGCGCGGAAATAGTGAACATCGTGGACCCCAGCCCAGCAATGAACCGTAGCGCCAGCATGTGCCAATACGCCTGCGCCACAGCCACCAGTCCGGTACTCACCGCCACGATGACCAGGCCCGTGATGTACACCTTGCGCGAACCAAGCTTATCGACGAGCCTCCCCGCCCCCGGCGCCCCCAACAACCGTGCTGCGGAGAACACCGACACCACCGCGGCCGCCGCGGCCATGGTGACGCCGAAGCTACTGGCAAACTGCGGGATCACCGGCGCGATAATGCCGTAGCCAAGCGCAATAAGAAACGCTGCGGCGACGAGGACCCAAATCTCCTTAGGGATCTTCGGCGCGTGTGCCAAAGAGACAGAAGCCGGCTCATAGGGGCCGGACTCTTTGGGGATATCAGCAGCAGGTTCAGGGATGGTCATGTCCCATCACACACTAGTGTGGTTCACAAACACACGGTGAATCCTCCTTCCGAAAGGTCGTCTTCCCAGTATGAGCACCACCTCGCCGTATGCCGAGCAATCACGTCCGGCCGACCACGAGTACCGCCCGAACATCCTCAGCCGGATTCTTGCCACTCTGGCGGTGGTCTGGGGTGCTATCTGCATCTGCGCTGGCATTGACATGGGGATCAACAGCAAGAACGTGTTTGACTTCCTCAACATGGCTTTCTTCGGCCTGGCCTTCATTGTCCCCGCAACCTGGTGGTTTATCTGCAGCGCGAAGGATAAGAAAGCCTTTGAGGCCTACGCCGAAGCGGTAAAAACCCGCGAAGCGACCGCGCAATTCCTCACGGAGGAAGATGCCATCATCCTTCGCGGCATGGGCAAACTGGACCCACCCGCCCGCACCCCGCGCCGGTGGTGGATCATTGCCCTGATCACCTTCGGCCTGCTGGTCATCTCCGCCCTCACCACCCCTGCTGACAAAGACGAGGAATCAGCGGATACTCCTTCCACTAGTTCCACTAGTTCCACTAGTGCCACCAGCTCCACCAACACGACCGCCCCGGCAGAGCCAGCACAGCCTTAACGCCATCGTTGATCAGGCCCTTTAGGCTCGTTCGAACGTTTGTTCTATAGCGTTCGAGGCGGTGTCGCAGGTGCCGGATAGGTTCTGGGGCATGACGAACACACGAGAGATTGCACACCAGATCCGCACTACCCACGCCGATGCCCTTGAGCGCTTTGATGCAGTGATTCACCACCCGCGCTCCCTGGCCCGGCCTAACCCAACATGGCGTCCACCAACGCGGGAATTGCCCCGCGTGGGCAATGGTCCTTCACTGAAGGTTGCCATTACGCGCCGTCGCGTTGGCCCCCGCGCACAAGCCCGCATCAAAGGCTTCGGCGAATCGCATGTTCCCGCTTATCTCATTGAGGTCCGCTTCACTGACGTCACCGGCTACACCGTTGACCGCGATGTTGCAGAGGCCTGGGTACGCGCACTCGTCCCCGCCGACATGGCCGGCGCAGTGCACGAGGTTTACTCCCCGACCGGCGCCACCTTCGTCTGGCTTGTGGACGGCACCTTTACGCCCGTCTACTCCCCCGCCTCCATGTTTGAGGGGATCGCCGCGGCGTAGTTAGTCTTCGTCGTCCTCTTCATCTTCGACGTCATCCTCGAGGTCGTCCTCATCACCATGGTCGGCACCGAAGATGTCGTACACGTCCGGCTCGTCGAAGTCGTCCTCGTCGAATGGGAGAAGCTGTGCTTCCCAGTCCTCGGCGTGGTCGGCGGCGAGTGAGAGCACATCAAACAGGCGATCAAAGTCGTAGAAGACACCCAGGTCAAGGGTCTCCGCGTCAGCTGCTGCCTCAGCGTGGAGGGTGGCAAAGAGGTGCTCGCGGTCTTCCTCGGTGAGTTCTGCATCCCCGTCCGAATCCCACAGTTCCCCAATGGCGTCATCCAGAAGGTCGTCGTAGGAATCCGGTAGGGCAACAAACGTCACGGTCGCGCACGGCGAGCCATCGACTTCTTCCACCTGAACTTGTAGTTCGGCGTTCTCCCCCACCTCAGCGCGCACCAAGTGCGGATCGAGTGGGTCTTGGTAGAACTCCACATCCCCGATGCGCTCATCGGTGCCTTCCAGCAAGTCACGCAGGACGGTGATCACCTGGTCCGTGGCCATGTGCTGGGCAACGGTGGCCACGGCATCCTCGACGGAGAAGACGACGGAGACGAGCACTGCTTCAAACTCATCATCATCCGCATCCACATCCGCAGCGGCGATATACACGTTCGCGGCGGGCAAGTGCGGGTCGATTTCCTCAAAGTGGATCTCAACATCAGACGTGATGGGCACGAACATTGTGTCGTCGTGCACGCGCGACTCAATTCCCTCCCGGTCAAGACCGGCGGCAATATCCTCAAAAAAGCTCATGACGTGGGGTTCCCTTCTGGTGGCCCGCAGCGCCGCTTCGACGCCCTGGGGTGCTGCCTGTGGTAGCGGAACCAAGCCTAGCCATCAGCAGGCTAAAGTGCAGCAGGATTCCACTGCGGATCATCTGGATCAATGCCCAAGAAATCCACCAGGCTCTCCGCAATATCGCGGCGACCGGTTCCCCACTGCGTCAGATTGAAGCCTTCCCACGCGCGGCGTTTCTCCGGCTTCGGGTCCCACACGACCGTGGATTCCGTCCGGAGAACCGCGGTGGCACGACCCGGCGCGGTGTCAGAGCTGAAGCCGTATTCCGGCCAGATGTCGCCGGGGCGACCGGTGTGGAAGAAGGAGCCCCAGTGGCGCTGCATCATCTCACTGACGGTGTCGAAGTCCGCCCGTGGCGTGAGCGTTTGCAGAATGCCAGCGGGCGTGGTGAAGCGGGCGCCGAACACCGTCTCCAGGTCCGCTGTGTGGACAGCGCCCACGCCGAGCTTCTGAAGCGGCGCCGCGGCGAAGTCAAAGTGGTACATCCACACCGGCGCCACGTGACGGTGATCAGAGGCAATGCTTACCGACGGCGCCCAGAACACCGCATCCGCCACAAGCTCCGCGAAATCACTGCGATCAGTGGCGTTGTTGTAGGCAGCCAGGATTGCATCCGCGTTCTCTGGGTCGAAGACTTCCAGGATCCTGCGGGCGGCGCGTTGGCGCGTGCGGCTGAACATGAACATCGCTTTGGTGAAGCTGGCTTCCCCTGAATTAGAGCCAATGATGAGTGGCACCGGGGCTTCCTCATGCGCCGCAAAGGTATCAATCGGGTGCTGCGGTAGGACCGACTCATCCACGGTGGGCATGAACGCGAGGTTCAGGTACTGGATTTCACCGGAACGGATCAACAGTGCGTTGCCCACCCGGACGAGGTCTTCGGCGGGGACGGCGCGGAGATCAGAGATCGTCGATAAGCGCGACATGCCCATTCCGTCGAGCAGCGCGCGCACCCACATGGCGGCTTGAAGGCGCGAGTGCACCGCAGCGACGGGCGCAGACTGCGCGATTGCCCCGTGGAACAAACCCCGTGCCTGGGGCGAGGACATGAGTGCGGTAACAGCGTTGGCCCCAGCGGACTCCCCCATGATGGTCACGCGATCCGGGTTACCACCGAACGCGGCGATGTTATCGCGCACCCACTGCAGCGCGAGGATCTGATCATAGGTCGCGGGATTGGCCACGCAGTCCTCGCCGAGCGAGCGCATATCCAGATATCCCAGAACGCCCAGGCGGAAATTGATGGAGACGTACACGATGTTCGTGGCACTCGCGAAATGGTGGCCTTGGAAGATCTTCTCATTGGAAAACCCAGTGAGGAACGTCCCGCCATGGATATACACCACCACCGGTAGTTCCTCATCCGTGTCCGGGCGAACGATATCCAGCGTGAGGCAATCCTCCGTGCCCATGACCTTGTCATTCCAACCGTAGGTACCTTGCATGGCAGGTTCCGCAAATTCGGTGGCATCAAAAGTCCCCGCCCATGGCTGGCGCGGCTGCGGTGCGGAGAAGCGGAATTGCCCACCCGTGTGCTCCCCGTACGGCACCCCGCGCCAGGTGCGCATACCAGTTGCCGGATCGACGATGCCGCGGATCTTTCCCGCGGTGGTCATGACAACTTGATCGCTGGCCATAACGCAACTCTAACCGCGGAAATCTATTCCGTCCTAAGATGGTGTGATTGCCCGCGAAACTTTAAGGAGATACCCCAGAGTGGTTTTTGGCAGGAAGAAGAAGCAGAAGGACACCGCGGTGGTGGAAGCGAACACCGCTGCCACTGCTATCAGTGAGGAGAATGCCTCCCGCATCGGCCGCACCTTCATCAAGGGATTGGACCAAGCCGTGCACCTGCAATCCGGGTTTATCAAGGGCTACGTCAACTGGCTGCGCCGTTCTAACCCAGATGCCACACCCGCGGAGATCCAAGAGATCATGCGCAAGCACTTCATGAATGCGGCTGCTGGCTCCGGTGCTGGCACTGGCGGTGCGGCAGCTGTCCCGGGTGTGGGTTTTGTCACCGGCTCCGCAGCCATCGCGGCGGAGTCCCTCCTCTTCGTGGACATGGCGGCCGTGTACACCGTGGGGTCGGCGTACCTGCGTGGCGAAGACATCACTGATGCAGAGCGCCGTCGCGCCATCGTTCTGTTGGCGTTGTCGGGGGCGCAGGGCGCGGCAATCGTCGATACGCTTGTCGGCCCTGATGCGAACGCACTGCCCACGACGAAGTCCCTGGCGCGATTCACCGGACCGACTCTCACCCAAGCGAACAACATGATGACGCGCACGGTGATGAAGAGCATCAACCGCAGGCTGCGCCGCATGTGGATCGGCAAAATCATGCCGCTGGGCATCGGTGTTGTGGCCGGCGTGACCGCCAACCGCGCACTGGCCAAGAAGGTTGTGGACAACACGGCCCGGAACCTGGGGCCAGCCCCAGCCGAGTTCGCAACTCCCCTGCCGCCGAAGAGCAATGAGGAAGAAAAACTCGCCGAAGCTGCTAGCGACAAGAAGACCTGGAAGTCCCGCTTCCAGGCGGTGATGGACGTGTTTGAGAAGAACCGCGATGACTCAGACGAGATTTCTCAGTAGGACCCCACAGAACACAGCTTTAAAACCACAGCTGAGAGCGCTTCTGTTCCCCACATCCACCAACGCATGAGGACAAGGTGGGGCGAGCGAATACTCCTTGTGGGATCTTGTGGGATAAGGACGTATCATTGGTTAGCAGTGCCCACAAGCAGCCTGTCCGAAAACGCGGAAAGTATGCAGTATTGTGGGCTGTTAGCAATGGTTCACGCACCGTTTCATACCCGGTAACGTGGACGCAGAAAAACCAACAAACGCAGTAGTAGAGCACAGAAGCGAGGCGAGTAACTGCCGTGAGCAGCGAGAGCACATTCGGCCAAAACGACTGGCTGGTTGATGAGATGTTCCAGCAGTACAAGAACGACCCCAATTCCGTAGACGCGGAATGGCGGGACTTGTTTGAGAAGAAGGGCGTCACCGGTGGGTCTAGCCCGCTCGCTTCTGGCGCCGCGAACAGCTCCGACACCAGCGTTCACCGCGCACGCACCAGCGCACAGGTCGCCCAGTCCACGGGTGCACCGAGCCAGGATGGTCGTGCCACCAAGGTGGACAAGGCAGTAACTGAAATCAGCACACCCTCTGCCAAGAAGCAGCCGCCGGCTCCGAAGCCGTCCCCGCTGGACAACATCGGCACCCTGCCGGAGGCTGGCGAACAGCAGCTGAAGGGCATGTTCAAGGCGATTGCTAAGAACATGGACGAGTCCCTGACTGTCCCGACGGCAACGACCGTGCGCGATATGCCGGTCAAGCTCATGTTTGAGAATCGTGCGCAGATCAACGACCACCTGAAGCGCACCCGCGGCGGCAAGATTTCCTTCACCCACATCATCGGCTGGGCCATTGTGAAGTCCGCTCTGCTCCACCCGGGCATGAACGTGAACTACAAGGTTGTGGACGGCAAGCCCTTCGTGGTCACGCCTGAACACATCAACCTGGGTCTGGCTATTGACCTTCCGCAGAAGGATGGCTCCCGCGCCCTCGTCGTCGCAGCCATCAAGGAGTGCGAGACCCTCTCCTTCGACCAGTTTGTCAAGGCATACGAGGACATCGTTGCCCGCGCCCGTCAGAACAAGCTGAAGATCGACGACTTCCAGGGTGTCACCATCCAGCTGACCAACCCGGGCGGCATTGGTACCCGTCACTCCATCCCGCGTCTGACCAAGGGTCAGGGCACCATCGTTGGTGTCGGCGCCATGGACTACCCGGCTGAGTTCGCTGGTGCTTCCGAGGACCGCCTGGCTGAGCTCGGTGTGGGCAAGCTGACCACGCTGACCTCCACCTACGACCACCGCGTCATCCAGGGCGCAGAGTCCGGTGAGTTCCTGCGCGATATTTCGCGCCTGCTTATCGACGATAAGTTCTGGGACGAGATCTTCAACGCCATGCGCATCCCCTACGCACCGATGCGTTGGGCACAGGACATCCCGAACTCCGGCGTGGACAAGTCCACCCGCGTGATGAACCTCATTGAGGCATATCGCTCCCGCGGCCACCTCATGGCTGACACCAACCCGTTGAACTGGCACCAGCCGGGCCTGCCGAAGCCGGACGCCCGCGACCTCCTGCTGGAGACCCACGGCCTGACCCTGTGGGACCTGGACCGCACGTTCAACGTCGGTGGCTTCGGCGGCAAGGAGACCATGACCCTGCGCGAAGTGCTCACCCGCCTGCGCGCTGCTTACACCCTGCACATCGGCGCCGAGTACACCCACGTCCTCGACCGCGATGAGCGTGACTGGCTGCGTGACCGCCTTGAGGTGGGCATGCCAAAGCCGACCAACGCTGAGCAGAAGTACATCCTGCAGAAGCTCAACGCCGCAGAGGCCTTTGAGAACTTCCTGCAGACCAAGTACCTGGGCCAGAAGCGCTTCTCCCTCGAGGGTGCGGAGACCCTGATTCCGCTGATGGACTCCATCATTGACACCGCCGCCGGCCAGGGGCTGGATGAAGTTGTCATTGGTATGCCGCACCGTGGTCGCCTGAACGTGCTGTTCAACATCGTTGGCAAGCCGGTCAAGACCATCTTCAGCGAGTTCGAAGGCAACCTGCAGCCGGCCCAGCAGGGTGGCTCCGGTGATGTGAAGTACCACTTGGGCTTCCAGGGCGAGCACCTGCAGATGTTCGGCGACGGTGACATCAAGCTCACACTGGCCGCTAACCCGTCCCACCTAGAGGCTGTTGACCCGGTTCTCGTGGGCATCGCCCGCGCTAAGCAGGACCTGATCAACCAGGGTAAGAGCGCTGACGACCACACCGTTGTCCCGCTCATGCTCCACGGTGACGCATCCTTCGCTGGCCTTGGCGTTGTTCAGGAGACCCTGAACATGTCCAAGCTCACGGGCTACGACGTGGGCGGTACCGTGCACATCATTGTGAACAACCAGGTTGGCTTCACCACCACCCCGGACCAGGGCCGCTCCACCTACTACGCCACCGACCTGGCTAAGGGCTTTGACTGCCCGGTCTTCCACGTCAACGGCGACGACCCGGAGGCAGCAGCCTGGGTTGGCCAGCTGGCTACCGAGTACCGCCGCGAGTTTGGCAAGGACGTCTTCATTGACCTCATCTGCTACCGCCTGCGCGGCCACAACGAGGCAGACGATCCGTCGGTGACCCAGCCGCTCATGTACGAGCGCATCGAGTCCCACCCGTCCGTGCGTACCCGCTACACCAAGGACCTCATCGGTCGTGGCGATATCACGCAGGAAGAGGCAGAGATCGCTGCACAGGACTTCCACGACCAGCTGGATTCCGTTTTCAACGACGTCAAGGAAGGTGGCGGACAGCCGGGCGAGCAGACCGGTATCACCGAGTCCCAGTCCCTCACCCGCGGCCTGGATACCTCCATCGACGACGCAACGTTCAAGGCACTGGCTGACACGTATGCGAACCTGCCGGATGACTTCACGCCGAACAAGCGCCTGAAGTCCGTGCTGAAGAACCGTGGTGGTTCCTTCGAGTCCGGCAACATCGACTGGGCATGGGCAGAACTGCTCGCCTTCGGCTCCCTGGCTAAGCAGGGCAAGCTTGTCCGCCTGGCTGGTGAGGACTCCAAGCGCGGTACCTTCACCCAGCGCCACGGTGTCCTGTTCGACCCGAATACCGGTGAGCAGTACAACCCGCTTGACGCTGCAGCCATCGAGGCTGGCAACGGCGGCCGTTTCCAGATCTACAACTCCGCTCTGACCGAGTTCGGTGGCTTGGGCTTCGAGTACGGCTACACCGTGGGCAATCCGGACGCACTCGTTGCATGGGAGGCACAGTTCGGTGACTTCGCCAACGGTGCACAGACCATCATCGATGAGTACGTCTCCTCCGGTGAGACCAAGTGGGGTCAGCTGTCCAAGCTGGTCATGCTGCTCCCCCACGGCTACGAGGGCCAGGGCCCGGACCACTCCTCTGCACGCATCGAGCGTTTCCTGCAGCTGGTGGCCGAAGGTTCCATGACCATCGCTCAGCCGACCATTCCGGCTAACTATTTCCACCTGCTGCGCCGCCAGGCACTCGGTGACATGAAGCGTCCGCTTGTCGTCTTCACCCCGAAGTCCATGCTGCGTAACAAGGCTGCTGTCTCCCAGGTGGACGAGTTCACCCAGCAGAAGTCCTTCCGCTCCGTCATCGACGACCCGCGCTTGGTGGACGCCACCAACAAGGTCATCGGCGACGCGAACAAGGTGACCACGATCATGCTCTGCTCCGGCAAGATCTACTACGAGCTGGAGAAGCGCCGCGCCCAGGACGAGCGCGAGGACATTGCCATCATCCGTGTGGAGATGCTGCACCCGATCCCGTTCAACCGCCTGTCCGACGCGTTTGCGAACTACCCGAACGCCAAGGAGATCCGCTTCGTGCAGGACGAGCCGGCCAACCAGGGTCCGTGGCCGTTCTACAACGAGCACCTGGCCAACTTCGTGGACAACATGCCGCCGATGCGCCGCATCTCGCGCCGTGCACAGTCCACCACTGCAACCGGTGTGACCAAGGTCCACCAGCAGGAGGAGAAGGCACTGCTCGACGAGGCATTCGCCGACTAGTCCGCTAAGGCGAAGGGGAGCTGCATAACGCAGCTCCCCTTTTTTTGCTTGCCTTAGTAGGAAATCCCGGGTTAAGTACCAGCCAAGGGGGGTGAGGGTTGCCCTTCATCGCGTTTCTTCGCGGGGTCTGTGTAAAGAATTACAACGCGAAAAATCGGCTCGAATGAAATGCCTGGTAGAGAATTTCTATCCTTAGATAGTTTCCAACGCAATGTAAGATTTTACACAGATGCACGCTGGGGCGAGCGCTCTGAGGCTCAGCGGAGCTCGGCGGACCCACGCGGAGCCCACACCCCCCTACTGCACGGCAGCTTCTGCCTTCTTCGCAGCGAGCATCACCAGGACCACTAAAACCACAACAACGGGGATACTCACCCAGCCGATCATGGAGTCATCCAGGAAGAGACACGCGATGCCACCGATGATCAATGGGATTCCACTGGCAGTGAGCACACCCGCGGCAGCCTTGTGACCGGTAGTCCACGCTTCTTCACTAGCGAGGAGAGACAGAGTCCGAATGCCCACCCAGTTGTTCTTCGGCAAAGTCCCTTGACTTGCCTTAACTCCTACCCATACCAAAATCCCGCCACACACAAACCACGTAACGGCCATGATTACTGCAAATACGGACAATTATTTCTCCTTCGAAACGATGACGAAAAGCTAGGCGCCACCAGATTCATCGTCTTCAACGGCGCGCTCAAGGGCAATACCCATGCCGGTCTTTTCCTGGATCCACTCATTCACGGCACGGGATGGGTCCGGATCCTTCGCGGCTTCCTCAACGATATCTTTGAGGTCCTCGGTGGTCATGGCGCGGGTCGCTTTGTTCATTGCGCGGCGAACACCACGGTCAAAGAGGCTGGCGTCAAACACTGGGATGACGTTGTTTGGCAGGTCGCCGTGTTCTTGGGATTCGCATGACTCGGCTGGGGAGGGGTCAATGGTGCTCAGGTTGGCCGGCAAGGTGGCTACGGCAGCGTCGTAGGTAGCCAGTGGGATGTCCTCGGCGTTGTGGGACTCCCCTGCACCAGCGGCGTCGGCAGCAACACGGTTCAGTTCAGCAGCCTCCCCCGGGTTTTCTTGGGTGACTAGGGAGCCGGCACAGAGCACCGCGAAGTTAGCCTCACCGCTTTGCAGCACGCTGAGCTTCGCACTGTCATCCGGGAGGCTCATGGGGATGATGCCCACCTGGCGGCCGTCGAACTGTGCGATCTGGCGGTAGATTTCAGCCAACACCATCTGTTCATCATCGGACGGGTCCACGGCGATCTTCACGGTGGGCTTTGCATCCGCATCGGACGATGTGCAGGCGCTTAAGGGCAGCAGGCTGAGGGCGGCAATGGTCGCGAGGGTCTTGCGCATTTACTGTCCTGCCTGTGGGAGATTCTGGGAGATCAAGTCGCGGGCACGCGGTGCCTGGCTGGCCTCACATAGGACGTCGTAGCGCCCCGCCACGATGGTGGTAGCAGAAGAGAAATCACGCTTGCCCTGCGTCATCGCATAGCCCACAGCAGCGAAGATCACGCCGAAAATGATGCCTATCACTAGTGCGGTGAGCATAGACATCATCGGCTCCGGACTAAACAGCGCGAAGAGAAGGCCAACGAACAAACCGAACCACAGTCCGGACAGCGCACCACCACCGAGCACACGCCCCCACGTGAGGCGACCAGTAACCTTTTCCACCTGCATGAGGTCCACACCCACGATGGTGAGCTCCTCCACCGGGAATTCCTGGTCCGAGAGATAGTCCACGGCAGCTTGCGCTTCCGCGTAGGACTGGAAGCTGCCCACGGGCCACCCGGAGGGCCGTTGAGGGGTCATGCGCGCGTTGAAAGGCTGAGTCATGTCGTTAAAATCCTCGCTTCACATTTCACGTATGTGGTCGAGTGTAGTGTTCCCGCGGGTGAGGGTCATATACTGGCCGATGATGAGTAACACAAGCGGTACCCCAGGAATTTCTGAAGCAGCCGTCCGTAATGCGTTGGCACGGGTGGATGACCCCGAGATCGGCAAACCGATCACCGAACTGGACATGGTTGAGTCCGTGCGCATCGATGGCAACGACGTTGCCGTGGGCATTTATCTCACCATCGCTGGCTGCCCAATGCGTGACACCATCGAGGGCAATGTCCGTGCCGTCGTCGAAGAGCTCGACGGCGTAGGCGAGGTCAGCGTGACCATGCACACGATGAGCGACGAACAGCGCCGCAACCTCGCGCAGCGTCTCAAGGGCGATAAGTCTGAGCCCGTCATTCCGTTCGCTCAGCCGGGCTCCACCACGCGCGTGTTCGCAGTTGCGTCCGGCAAGGGCGGCGTGGGCAAGTCCTCGATGACGGTGAACCTGGCCACCTCGCTCGCCGCGCAGGGCCTCACCGTGGGGATTCTGGACGCGGATATTTACGGCCACTCTATCCCCGGACTCATGGGTTCTGTGGGGCAAGGCCCAACGCTTGTCGACGAGATGTTGATGCCCCCCATCGCCCACAACGTCCGCCACATCTCCATCGGACAATTCGTCGAAGGCAATGCCCCGGTGGTGTGGCGTGGCCCGATGCTCACTCGTGCGATCCAGCAGTTCCTCGCGGACGTGTACTGGTCTGAGCTCGACGTTCTGTTCATGGACCTGCCTCCGGGAACCGGCGACGTGGCTATTACCGTGGCGCAGCTGGTGCCGAATGCGGAGCTCCTCATTGTGACCACCCCGCAGGCCGCTGCCGCTGAGGTGGCAGAACGCGCCGGTTCGATCTCCCAGCAGACGGGTCAGCGCGTAGCCGGGGTGATTGAGAACATGTCCGCCATGGTCATGCCCGATGGCACCACCATGGACATTTTCGGTTCCGGCGGCGGCGAGCAGGTGGCGGAGCGCCTCACCCACATCACGGGTGAAGAGGTGCCGCTGCTCGGCTCTGTTCCGCTTGACCCGCAGCTGCGTGCGCATGGTGATGACGGCACCCCGATCGCTATCTCCGCACCCGACTCCCCCGCAGCCAAGGCGGTCAACGAGATTGCCAACAAGCTCAAGGTCCGCCGCGAATCCCTCGCTGGCAAGAACCTGTCACTCGGTGTGACGAACAACTAGCCGCTACAACTACGTCACGTCAGCCCAGGAGAAACCGCCACCGCTCGTCGCTGGCGGTTCAGGCTGGCTGACACCCGGCTGCTTGCGCCGCGGCCGAGTCGGCTTCTGCTCCCCGGCAGCCGGCACCGGGTCCCCATCCATCATGGTGGCGGGATTGAGGGCGTCGAGGTAGCTCTCGTCTTCGTCGAAAAGCACCTTGGCAATGGCCTTCTTCGGGCCCATCGCCGCGTATTCGGTGACGGTGCTCATTGGCTTGCGGAACTCATCAAGCCCATCAAACTCCCCGTTGAGCTCCTGCTTTGCATTGGCAATGGCTTTGCGCGCAGCAAAAACCGCGGCGCGCACGTCCTGGATGACACCGGGCAGGCGCTCCGGGCCAACGACAATGAGGCCCACGAGAATAACGACGAAGACCTCGCCCCAGCCAATGTTAAACACGCCTCTACTTTAGCCCCCCGCGCAATTTAGACCACGTAGCACTCAGCGGCCCCTGCTTCGGATCTGCAGTGGCAGGGATATCCGTCCCCTCCATGTGAGCGAGTTTTTCCACCAAGGAACGCGGCGCGCGCAGACATCCATCGGCGTTGTGTTCCCGCACTGCTGTCGCTGCTGCCCGCTGACGTGCTGCTTCATCCCTGCACACCTGGCACACCGCAAGATGCAGGCGCGCGCGGTGAACGGCGGTGCGCGACAACTCCCCATCGATGAGCGCCGCCACGGCCTCAAAACTTAAGTGGTCTGTCGAATCGAACTTCGGCATGGCATTCTCCTACCACGCACGGATGAGCTCGCGGGCACCTTCGTTCGTCTGGGCTTTCGCCTCCAGCGAGTCACGCAGCTGGCTACGGCCGCGGTGGATGCGGGAGCGCACCGTGCCCATCTTCACACCGAGGGTCTTGCCGATCTCCTCGTAGCTCATGCCCACCACATCACAGAGCACCACCGGGACGCGGAAGTCCGGGCTCAGCTCATCCAGCGCTTCCTGCAGAGCCGGGTCCAGGTTTGCCACGCTGTAGACCTGCTCCGGGGTCATCTCGGTGCCCGGCACACGCTCATAATCTTCGGGCAGCGCCTCCATACGGATCTTCGCGCGGTGGCGGGCCATATCCAGGAAGAGGTTCGTGGTGATGCGGTGCAGCCAGCCCTCAAACGTGCCGGGCTTGTAGGACTTCAGGTTCCGGAACACGCGCATGAACGTTTCTTGCGTCAGGTCCTCTGCGTCCTGCTGATTACCGGACAGACGGAAAGCCAAGCGGTAGACGCTATCCGCGTGCTCTTCGACGAGCTCCGCCCACGTGGGCATGGCGCCTTCGCCCGCATCAAAAGCGGCGGTTCCGGTCAGTGGCTCCATGGGCTCCAAAGGCTCAGCAGGCGTATCCATGTGCACTATTGTTCCCTATCCTCCCCAGACTGGTGTGCGCGGCCCCTAGGAAATACCTGTGAAGAGATCTCACGGCGCGCCCCACCCGTTCGCAGCGCCTGCATTTCGTAGGATGGCCGGTGTGAGCGACTCTGCATTTTCTTCCCTGAACGAGTACATTTCCACCGCCGCTGGCCGCAGCGGCCAGCCTGAGCTGCAAGCAGCGCTCGATGCCGCACGCGCGGATGCTGATGAGTACGGCTTGTCCGCCCCCAGCGTGGCGCTCGGCAGTCTGCTGGGCACGTTGGCAGCTTCGGGTGAGGGCGGCGCGGTAGCCATGACTCCGGCCGCCGGTGTCGTAGGCCTGCACATCCTCGCTGGCCTGCCGGAGAAGTCCAACCTCACCTGCATCGACCCGGAGGCAGACCACCAGGCACGCGCGAAGGCCACCTTCCGTGACGCTGGCTTCGGCCCTTCGCGCACGCGCTTTTTGCCTTCGCGTCCGCTCGACGTGCTGGGGCGTTTGGCTACGGAGTCCTACCACCTCGTCGTCGCGGATGTGGAGGCCGTTGACCTTCCCGCAGCCATCGAAGCCGCGTGGCCACTGCTCACGCCAGGTGGCACGCTCGTTCTGCTTGGCTCGTTGCTGGACGGCACGCTTGTCGACGGATCCCGCACCGACCGCATCACCACCGCCGCCCGCGAAGCCGACGCGCTGGTGGACACCCTTGAGGGCGCATTGGTCACCCGCCTGCCGCTGGACGCCGGCGTCACGCTGGTGACCCGCGTCCAGTAAGGGCTACTCGACGAGTTCGCCCTTCCCCACAACCACAACACCGTCGGCGGAGATAATGAACCCACGGCGTTCATCATCCGCCCGGTGCGTGCCCACCGCAGCACCATCGGAGACGTAGACGTTCTTGTCCAAGATCGCGTGGCGCACGATCGCTCCCCTGCCCACGCGCACACCTGGCATGAGAACAGACGACTCCACCACGGCGCCGTCCTCCACGTAGACATCGGTAGACAGCACCGAGTTACGCACCGTGGACCCCGAAATGATCGAGCCCGGCGCGATGATGGACTCCTGCGCGATACCTCCGGAGACGAACTTCGCCGGCGGCAGGTTCTCATCCTCCGTGGAGTGAATCGGCCACGCCTTGTTGTAGAGGTTGAACACTGGGTGGATGGAGATGAGATCCATGTGTGCGTCGTAGAAGCTGTCAATGGTACCTACGTCACGCCAGTACGCCTTGTCACGCTCCGTGGCACCTGGGACCTCGTTCGAGGAGAAGTCGTACACATTCGCCTCACCGCGTTCGACGAAGTACGGGATGATGTCCCCGCCCATGTCGTGGTCCGAGTCCTCGCTCTCGTTGTCGTCGCGGAGGGCTTGGATCAACGCCTCCGTCGAAAAGCAGTAATTGCCCATCGACGCATACGTCATCTCCGGATCATCCGGCGTGCCTGGCGGGTCAGCCGGCTTCTCCAAAAACTCCGTGATCGCACCGTTTTCATCAGACTGGATGCAACCGAACTGGGATGCCTCACTGCGCGGAACGCGAATACCCGCGACGGTGCAAGCCTTACCGGAGGCGATGTGGTCCTCCACCATCTGCGACGGATCCATGCGGTAAACGTGGTCCGCACCGAAGACGAGGACGTAATCCGGGGACTCATCGAAGATCAGGTTCAGCGACTGCAACAGCGCATCCGCGGAACCCTGGTACCAGCGCTTACCCAGGCGCTGCTGCGCCGGCACCGACGCAATGTACTGGTGCGTCGGACCGGAGAAATTCCACGCCGTAGCCACGTGGCGGTCCAGCGAGTGGGACTTGTACTGCGTGAGCACCGCAATACGGTTGTAGCCCGCGTTCACCAGGTTCGACAGAACGAAATCAATCAGGCGGTAGTTACCGCCAAACGGGACAGCGGGCTTAGCACGGTCGAGAGTGAGCGGAAACAGTCGCTTCCCCTCTCCACCGGCGAGGACGATGGCGAGAACATTCGGCTGGCGTATCACACCCCCAAGACTAGGGAAGTTGCCACATTCTTGCAGCGCTTCACACCCGAAATTACCCACGCGCGACCACCCCATGCAGCGATGCGCAAACGTGGCTAGTGTCGGAAGTCATGAGAGTCGGAATGATGACCCGCGAATACCCGCCGGAAATTTACGGTGGTGCTGGCGTTCACGTCACGGAGCTGACGCGCTTCATGCGCCAGCTGGATGGCGTTGAGGTGGATGTCCACTGCATGGGTGAGCCGCGCGATATGGAAGGCGTCTACGTCCACGGCGTTGACCCTGAGCTCGCGGAAGCAAATAGCGCGCTCAAGACCTTGTCGGCGGGCCTGCGGATGGCCCACGCCGCCACCAACGTCGACGTGGTCCACTCCCACACCTGGTACTCCGGCCTGGGCGGCCACCTCGCTGGCCTGCTGCACGGCATCCCCCACGTGGTTACGGCACACTCCCTTGAGCCGGATCGCCCGTGGAAGCGCGAGCAGCTCGGCGGCGGCTATGACGTCTCCTCCTGGTCTGAGAAGAACGCCATGGAGAACGCCGATGCGGTCATCGGTGTGTCCTCTGGTATGAAGGACGCCATCTTGCGCGCCTACCCGCGTATCGACGAATCTCGGGTCCATGTCATCCTCAACGGCATCGACACCGCCGAATGGTTCCACGTCGCCCCCGAGGCACCAGAATCCACCGGCATCATCGAACGTCTTGGGGTGGATACCTCCCGCCCAGTCGTCGCCTTTGTCGGCCGCATCACCCGCCAGAAGGGCGTGCCCCACCTGGTTAAGGCGGCGCAGGACTTTGACAAGGACATCCAGATCATTCTGTGCGCCGGTGCGCCCGATACGCCGGAGATTGCGGCGGAGACGGAAGGTCTGGTGAATCAGCTGCGCGAAACACGCGACGGTGTGCACTGGGTGACGGACATGCTGCCGAAGGAGGAAATCCGTGAGATTTACTCCGCCGCCGACATCTTCGTGTGCCCCTCGGTGTACGAGCCGCTCGGCATTGTGAACCTGGAAGCCATGGCGTGTGAAACCGCCGTTGTCGCGTCTGACGTGGGTGGAATTCCCGAGGTTGTCGTTGACGGCGAAACGGGTACCCTCGTCAACTACGACGAAGCGGACACGACCACCTTTGAAAAGGACATCGCTTCCGCCGTTAACGCACTGGCAGCTGACGCCGAACTGACCAAGAAGTTCGCCGCCGCAGGCCTAGCCCGCGTGAAACAAGAATTCACCTGGGACAAGATCGCCCAGCAAACCGTAGACGTCTACGCCTCGCTCATGTAGCGGCGCCCCACAACAGCACGCAAAGGAACCACGACAGTGAGCACTTTGAGACCAGAACTGCACGTCACCGCTGAGCGCGGCATCCTCGACGCCGCCGCCGGCATGCTCCGCAACGGAGACGACTGGCACCTGTTCTACCAGTACGAAACGGAGCCAGGCGCACCCACCCGCTGGGCGCACCAATTCTCTGAAGGCACGCCCTTTGACTTCTACGAATGCGACGACGTTGTTGTCCCCGTCGGCGGCGAAACGCGCGTACTCGCCGGCTCCGTCGTAGCCAGCAAGACCGGTACCTCGCTGTACTTCACCTCGGAGACCTCCGCTGGCACCACCATCCAGGTTGCGCACGTCGACGACATTGACGCGCTCTGCGAGCACCTCGATGAATCCGATGACGTCGACCCGGGCGTGCGTCGCCTCGGTCCGGTAGTCAAAGACACCGGCCGCTTCCTCCGCTTCCGCTCCCCCTGCGTTGTGCCGGACTGGGAGGAAAACGAGGACCGCGACCAAGGCCAGGCCGGCTGGCTCATGCTGGCCTCCACCGGCCAGGAAGATAATCCGGTGCCTGTGGTTCTAGAGTCCACTGATCAGGAGACCTGGACCCTCATCGGTCCCTTGAGCTTCGACGGGGATAGCGGCATCCCGGAGGACGCACGTACCGTCGCACCTCGCATCATCCGCCTGCGCGATGAGGTGGACGGCGTCATCTACGACGTGCTCTTCCTCACCCAGGAGCGCGAAGACGGCGAGGTCTCCGGCTACCTCGTGGGCACCCTCGACGGCGCTGAATTCCGCGTGACCACCCCATTTAGCCGTCTCGATTACGGCCACGATTTCACTCGCCCGCGCAGCACCAACGTCGTGCCGGGCACCCAGACGGATGATGAGCGTTACGCCGAGGCCCGCATCTTCGGCCTCCTTGCCTCCAGCGGGCGGGGTGGGGACCCGACCACGCAGCCCACGTGGGCTACAGAAGGTTGGGCCAACGCGCTGTCCCTGCCCCGCGTAGTCACCCTCGCCGGTGGCAAGCTCTACCAAACCCCGGCACCAGGCCTGCCATCCGCGGTCGGTGCGTCCGAGCGCGCCATGCTGTGGACCGGACTGTGTGAGATCCCCGTTGGATCCAGCATCACCCTCGACATCGTGGATTCCCAAGGCAAAACGTGCGCCACCATCGTCCACTCCGGTGACAAGATCACGCTGGACCGCCTCGATGGCCAGCCCGCCGTCGCCGAACTCGACGACGAGGACGAGGATCACATTTCTGTGCTTATCGACGGCTCCGCCATCGAAATCTTTGCCGGCGGCGGCGCCGTCACCCTCTCCAGCCGCTTCTGGCCAGAAAACGGCGTAGCAGATATCCGCACCACCGTTGATGGTGATGCGGAGATCAACGAACAGCAGCGCCGCGGAGTCAGCGCCTAGGTAGGGCGTTTTACGCCCTACCTAGATTTTGCGGAGTCGCGTCAGCTGTGCTCGCGCGGTGACCTCCATGGTCTCCGGCAGAGCAGCAACGCGCTGAGCCAGAACCTCAGGCTCAATATGGCGGGCGGATGGGCTCATGCCCACCTGCGCCGCAATCGCCTCACGGTCAAGGCGCATGGGGAACTCAATAAGTTCGCCCTCCCCCACCTGCTCCAGGTGGCCGCGGGATTGTTCAAGGAGGCGGTCAACCTTGCCGTCTTCCACCCCCAGAATGCCGAGGGGTTCACGCAGCTCATCCAGGTGCCCCTGCTGCGGGGTAAGAACAATGACCTCACCCTCATCGCGGAGCACACGAGCAAACTCCGCCGGGTTACGGGGCGCGAAGATCACCGTGATCACGTCCACGGACGCATCCTGCAACGGCAAGCCCGTCCACACATCCGCCACCACAGCGCCTACGCGCGAGTGGGACTTTGCCAAGTGCTTCGCAGCCGGAACGGCAATATCCACACCCACGCCGCGGGAATTCTCCACTGCATCAAGGGTGTGCGACAGGTAGTAGCCGGTGCCGGCGCCGACTTCGAGGATGGTGGGCTGCACATCGTCGACAAGCGATCCGTGCGAGAGCGCATCAAGCACGCGCTCCGTAACCGTTTCCACGAACGGCGCGAAATGACCGCGCGACAGGAACGCTTCGCGCGAAGCAACCATTTCGGGGCTATCGCCCTCATGGTTCAAGCCCGCGCCGGAGGCCAACGTGACGTAGCCCTGCTTGGCCACATCATAAGAATGACCCGTGGTGGACACCAGGCGCGAAAACTCGTCCGCACCGCAAAGCGCCGACCCATCAATTGGGTCGGCGAGAACGTCAATGACGTGCTGGAGCATAAAGTTCCTATTACTCCCCTGCCACGGACAACAGCAGGTTGCCCAGCTCCGTTGCTTCCTCGTTGTTGAGCTCAACCACGAGACGGCCACCACCGTCGGACGGGATACGCATCACAATCTTGCGGCTTTCCTCGACCACTTCCATCGGGCCGTTTCCAGTGCGCGGCTTCATTGCTGCCATGCGGTGTCACTCCTTATTCTTCAACAAATTCAACTAGCCCGATTGTACTCGCACCGGCGCCAAACTGCCTGAAGTCTTCGACGAGCGCATCCACCTGATCTTGGCGGTAACCGCGCGCGACCACCTCTAATGTGATGTCCTCGAAGCGCCCTTCGGCCACGGCGGCACGGTTCGCCGCGATCACGTCGGCGGGTTCATCCATCGGCGGCAGGACCTCGCCGCGCCCGAACAGACTGGCCGACAACCAAATACCAAAGACGAACACAGCGGCGATAACAAGGATGAGCAGTATCCACGACAGCATGAGGCGAGTTTATCCCACCCAGGGAGCGCGTTCCTCCACTGCGGTGTCAGCAACCCCGGCGCGGTGAAGGATGGTGCGGGCGACGATCTCGGACATCCCCACCAGCTCTGCCAGCGGCCGGTTACGGTGCGTTTTCACACCGAGGTTGACCTGGGTGATGGCATCTGGCCCGTAGGTGGTGGCCACATCAATGAGCAGGCCCACCTCCACGCCGTACCCCGCCACGAACGGCAGGCGCAAAGCAGCCTCGCGCCGGATGGCGTATTCACCGGCGAGGGGTTGTTCGATCGCGGGAACATCGGGAAACAGTAGCTTGAGCAGTGGTTTCGCAGTCAGCTCCGTCACGCGCCCGCCGCCATGTTCCTCGCCGTCGAGCGTGCGGCGATAGGTCGCCTTCACCAGCTGAACGTGCTTATTCGCGAACTCCCCCGCCAACCCATCCACCCACCCCGGCTCCACCGTGGTCACGTCGGCATCGAGGAACACCACCACATCACCCGTGGCGGCACGCACCCCGCGCCAGAGCGCTTCGCCCTTGCCGGGACGGACAGGGATGTCAGGGGCGATGTCACGCCAATTAAGCACCGTCGCACCGGCCTCGCGGGCGACGGCGGCGGTGTTATCCGTGGAGTCCGAATCCACCACGATCACCTCGCTGGCGCAGGAGGCCAGAGCTGCTTTCACAACACCGGCGACGGTGGCTTCCTCATTCAGCGCCGGGATGACAACGGAGACCCTCATGCGAGTCCTCGCACGGTGTTTAAGGGTGCGGTGGCGCCTTGGATGGCGGCGGTCATGCGGATGACGTCGACGGTTTCAGCGACTTCGTGCACCCGGAATGCCGCCACCCCTCGTGCGGCGCACCAGGCCGTTGCGGCGAGCGTGCCGGCAACCCGCTCGCCCACTGGGCGGTCCAGGGTCTCCCCGATGAAGTCCTTATTGGACAGCGCCATGAGCACCGGCCATCCGGTCGCGGTGATCTCTTCAATGCGGCGCAGAATCTCCAGACCGTGGAAGGTGTTCTTACCAAAGTCATGGGTCGGGTCGATGAAGACTTTCTCCTCCGGCGCACCGCAAGCAGCAGCGCGTTCGGCCAAGGCGGTGGTGGTGTGGATGATGTGGGCCACCACGTCGTCGTAAAGCACTCTGTGCGGACGCGTACGCGGCGTGGCTCCGCCTGTGTGCGAGCACACGTAGCCGACCTTGCGCGCGCCGGCGACCTCGACGAGCTCCGGATCGAAGCCCGCCCACGTGTCGTTGATGATGGTGGCTCCCGCATCCACCGCCGCATCGGCGACGGAAGCGCGCCACGTGTCCACGGAGATATCTACATCCGGGTACTGCTGCCGAATCGCAGCGATGAGAGGAACGACCCGCTCAGTCTCCTCCGCGACGTCAACCTCTTGGCCTGGACCGGCCTTGACACCACCGACGTCGATAATCGCGGCACCTGCCTCCACCACCTCGGCGCAGCGGCGGAGAGCATCCTCGAATTGGAAGGTCGCGCCTTGGTCGTAGAAGGAATCCGGGGTGCGGTTCACAATGGCCATCACCCGCGGCAACGGGGTCTGGGTCACTGGATATTCCGGGGATCCGTCATCGTGGAGTGGGCCTTCACGATGTAATCCACCGCCTCCTCCACCGAATCGGTGACCAGGAAGAGCTGATCATCCCCGTCCGAGATGAGGCCACGGCCGAGCAGCTGCTCACGGATCCAATCCACCAGGCCACCCCAGAATTCGGTGCCGAGCAGGACGATGGGGAAGTTTGTGACCTTGCCGGTCTGGACCATGCAGAGGATCTCAAAGACCTCATCCATCGTGCCGAAGCCACCCGGCAGCGCCACGAAGGCCTGGGAGTACTTGAGGAACATCGTTTTGCGCGCGAAGAAGTAGCGGAAGTTCAGGCCCAGATCGACCCATTCGTTGAGGCCCTGCTCAAACGGCAGCTCGATGCCCAGGCCAACGGACATACCGCCCGCATCATGCGCGCCGCGGTTCGGGCCCTCCATCAGCCCCGGTCCGCCACCGGTGATCACGGCGTAGCCCGCCTCCACCAGCGCAGCACCGAGCTGACGGGCCTGCTCATATTCCGGGGTGCCCTCCCCCAAGCGCGCAGAGCCGAAGACGGTGACCGCCCACTCAAGTTCATGCAGCGCATCAAAGCCGGAGACGAACTCAGAGGTAATACGCATGACGCGCCACGGGTCGGCGTGCTTCCAATCGTGGTCCGCGCGCCCCATTTCCAACAGGCGCTGGTCATAGGTCGACGGGTCAAACCCATTCCTGTTCCGCTTCAGAATTGGGCCGCGGAGCGTGCGATCACGCCCAGGACCAGAAGACGGACGGGGAGTTTTGTGTGGAGCCACGTGGATCAATCACCTTTCAAATAGGACGTGAGGGCGTTAGCCACATCCCGGATCTGTGCGACGGGGCATTGCTCGTCGATCTTGTGTGCAAACCCGGGATCGCCTGGGCCGAAGTTCACAGCCGGAACACCCAGATTAGAGAAGCGGGCTACATCCGTCCATCCGAACTTGGCACGATAAGTGCCACCCACCGCAGCGAGAAGACCCTGCGCAACCGGATCATCCAGGCCGGGCAGAGCGCCACCGACGGCGTCGTCATAGGTCAGCTCCAAGCCCTCCTCGAGGGCCAGCAACTCCTCCAGGTGCGCCTTGGCTTCTTCCAGGCTGCGGTCGGGGGCGAAGCGGAAGTTCACGGTCAGCTGGGCTTCATCCGGGATCGTGTTCGTGGCCACGCCACCTGATAGGCCGACGACGTTAAGGCCTTCGCGGTATTCGCACCCCGCGATGGTGACGGTCCGTGGCTGATAGGCGGCGATACGCCCGAGCACCCCCGCAAGATCGTGCGCCGCATTGTGCCCCAGCCAGGCCCGCGCGGAGTGCGCCCGCGTGCCCCGCGCTGTGACAAAAACACGGATGCTGCCCTGGCAGCCGGCCTCAATCACCGCGCCTGACGGCTCGCCAAGCAGCGCCAGGTCCCCCGCCAGAAGCTCCGGGCAGTCGCGTTCCAGCAGCGCCAGCCCGTTGTACTGCGCAGCTACTTCCTCTGCCTCGTAGCAGATCAAGGTGAGGTCAAAAGCCAGATCCTCCGCATCACACAGCGCGGCAAAGGCGTGGATGTAGCACGCCATGCCGGACTTCATGTCCACCGCGCCGCACCCCCACAGCACATCACCCTCCATGTGGTGCGGGACGTTGTCCGCGATCGGCACCGTATCAATGTGCCCCGCCAACACCACGCGCTGCGGCAGCCCACGATGGGTGCGCGCCACGAGCGTGTTGCCGCGTCGCACAACCTCCACGCCCGGCAAGTCCCGCAGCGGGGCCTCGAGGGCGTCGGCGAGGGCTTGTTCGTGGTGGGAGGGGGACGGGACGTCGATAAGCTTCTTAGTCAGCTCAATTGGGTCGGCGAAGATATCCACGCGGGCGATCCTAGTACGATGACACGCATGCCAGCTGGAGCCCGCGCAATCGGAATTGCCAACATCGCCGCCAACGGAACCGTCCTCGACGCATGGTTCCCTGCAGTTTCGCTTATCGACGATGCCCCTGTCCCCTCCACCCGCCGCGTCAGCGCCAACGAACTCTCCCCGCGCCTGCTGCACCTCGTGGGCATGGACCGGGACCGCAACGTGGAAGTCGTACCAGTGTGCACTGAGATCGCGGACCTGGACGCGCCACCCATCGACGCTTTCGATGTCTACCTGCGCCTCCACCTGCTCTCCCACCGCAAAGTGAAGCCGCTGGAAATCAACATGACCGGCGCGCTAGATCACCTTGAACCCGTGGTGTGGACCAACAAAGGCCCGTGCCGCCCTGATGATTTCGAGTTCGTGCGCACCCACCTGCGTGCACGTGGCACGATTCACGTCTACGGCATCGAGCGGCTCCCGCGCATGGTGGACTACGTCGTGCCTACCGGTGTGACTATCACCGAGGCTGAACGCGTGCGGCTTGGCGCGTACCTGGCGGAAGGCACCACCGTGGTGCGCGAAGGCTACGTGTCTTTCAACGCGGGCTCGCTTGGCCCTGCGCGCATTGAGGGCACGCTGTCCTCCTCCGTCGTCGTCGGCGCGCACACCACCCTTGAGCGCGGCAGCGCCCTCATGGCCACCCGCACCGGGAATCTTTCCCGCGCCCCCATGCACATCGGCGCCAACTGCTACTTCCACCCCACTGCCAGCATCAACGGCATCAGCCTGGGGAATAACTGCAACATCGGCGCTGGTGTCATCCTTGAGCCGCACACCCCGATCTTTGACCCGTCCACCGGTAACGACTTCCCTGCTGAAAACATCGCCGGCAGCGACAACGTGAGCATCCAGAACGAGCCGTATTCCTCCATTCCTGTTCTCCGCTGGCGCATATAAAGGGATCTCAATGCCGTTTCCCGCGGAGCGGGGTTTAAGGTATTCGACATGTCGACTCCAGTTTCCCCCGTCGCTGATTCCACCGCGCTCGCCCGCGGCCTGAAAACGCGCCACCTCACCATGATGGGCCTCGGCTCAGCCATCGGTGCCGGACTCTTCCTCGGCACCGGCGTTGGCATCGCCGCCGCTGGCCCCGCAGTTCTGATCGCCTACGTCATCGCCGGCTTCATCACCGTGTGCTTCATGCAGATGCTCGCGGAGATGGTTGCTGCGCGCCCCTCGTCAGGCACCTTCTCCACCTACGCTGAGCAGGCCTTCGGCCGCTGGGCCGGCTTTGCCATCGGCTGGTTGTACTGGTTCATGATGATCATGATCATGGCTGTTGAAATCACCGGTGCCTCCGCCATCGTGGGACAGTGGTTTGGCATTTCGCCGTGGATCCCGGCGCTCGTGGCCATTGCGTTTTTCACCGTGATCAACTTCGCCGCCGTGAAGAACTTCGGTGAGTTCGAGTTCTGGTTCGCGCTGATCAAGGTCCTCGTCATCGTCGCCTTCCTGGGCATTGGTGTGGCGCTGTGGCTCGGCCTGCTGCCGTCGGGTGGCTTCGTTGGTCTGTCCAATGTCAGCGAGGTCGGCTTCATGCCACACGGCTGGGCTGGTGTGGCTACTGCGCTGCTCGCCGTCGCTTTTGCGTTCGGCGGCATTGAGCTGGTCACCGTCGCCGCCGCGGAATCCGAGGACCCAGAAGCCGGCGTTCACTCCGCGATCCGTTCCATCATCTGGCGCATCTCCATCTTCTACATCGGCTCGGTGCTGCTCATCGTGCTGCTCCTGCCGTTCAACGAGATCGGTGGAGCCGACTCCGCCGCCGACTCCCCGTTCACCGCGGTCCTTGAGCTGGCCAACATCCCGGGCGCCGTGGGCATCATGGAGGCCGTCATCGTCGTGGCACTGCTGTCTGCATGCAACACGCAGATCTACGGTTCTTCCCGCTTCCTGCAGAACCTGGCCGTGCGCGGGGACGCACCCCAGGCCTTCGGCGTCACCGACTCCCGCGGTGTCCCGATGCGCGCCGTGGTCGTGTCCGTCTTCTTCGGCTTCGTCGCCGTTGCCCTGCAGTACTGGAACCCGCCGGGGCTGCTCCCCTTCCTGCTCAACGCGGTCGGTGGCTGCCTGATCGTGCTGTGGATTGCCGTTGCGCTGTCGTTTGTGCGGTTGCACCCGAAGCTCGTCGAAAATGGCGAAATCACTGACGTGCGCATGTGGGCACCTAGCGTACTCCCCTGGATCATGGTGGTCCTCGCGGGCGGCGTCATTGCGCTCATGCTTGCGGACGCCAACGGGCGCTTCCAAATGCTCGCCGTCGCCGTCGTTGTCGCCGTCGTCTCCATCGCGGGTGTCCTGTGGACGAGCTTCGCAGGGAAGAAGGCCACGCAGTAATGGCGTCGCAGACCAGCGAACTTGGCACCGGCCTGAAATCCCGCCACCTCACCCTCATGGGCCTGGGCACCGCCGTGGGTGCGGGCCTGTTCCTCGGCGTCGGCGTGGGTATCCGCACTGCGGGCCCCGCGATCCTCGTGGCCTATGCGATTGCCGGGCTCATCGTCATCGCCGTCATGCGCATGCTCGGAGAGATGGCGGCCGCGCATCCCTCGTCAGGCTCCTTTGCCACCTACGGGCGCATGGCCTACGGCCACTGGGCCGGGTTCCTGCTCGGCTGGCTCTACTACTTCCTGCTCATCATGGCGTGCGGTGCCGAACTCACCGGTGCATCGGCCATGATGGCCTCCTGGTTCGACGTTCCCCAGTGGGTTCCGGGCCTCATCGTTGTTGTGGTTCTCACCGCCGTGAACCTCGCCCAGGTCAAGGGCTTCGGCGAGTTTGAGTACTGGTTCGCCATGATCAAGATCGCGGTGATCGTCGGATTCCTCATCATCGGCGTGTTGCTCTGGCTCGGTGTGCTGCCCGCGAGTGGCTTCGTCGGCTTTGACAACGTGCGCGAATCCGGGTTCGCCCCCAACGGCATCGCTGGCATTGCTGCGGGTCTGCTCGCCGTTGCCTTCGCCTTCGGCGGCATCGAGGTGGTCACCATCGCCGCAGCTGAGTCGGAGGATCCGGCTGATAACGTCAAGCGCGCGGTGAACTCCATCATCTGGCGTATCGCCGTCTTCTACTTGGGCTCCGTCGCCGTGATCACGCTGCTGCTGCCCTACGCGTCCATCGACGGCGCTGATTCCGCCGCCGACTCCCCCTTCACCGCCGTCCTCGAGATGGCCAACATCCCGGGTGCAGCCGCGTTCATGGAAGTGGTCATCGTGCTCGCGCTGCTCTCCGCATTCAACGCGCAGCTCTACGGCACCTCGCGCCTCGGCTACCAGCAGGCCCTCGAAGGCGACGCCCCGAAGTGGATGGCAAAGACCAACGCCAACAACGTGCCCATGAACTCGGTGCTCGTCTCCGTGTTCTTCGCCTTCCTCGCGGTTGGTCTGCAGTGGTGGAACCCGCCGGGAATGATTGACTTCATCATGTCCGCCACCGGTGGCTGCCTCATTGTCACGTGGATCATGATCACCCTGAGCTTCATCAAACTCCACCCGCGCATCAGCACGTCGGCAGTCCGCGTGCACGGCGCATCGTGGGTGCCGTGGGTGACGTTGACCGCGTTGCTCGGGCTCACTGTTCTCATGCTTTTCGACGACTCCGCCCGCTCCCAAGTCATCTCCGTCACCATCTTGTCCGCCGTTTTGGTCGGCTTGTCGTTACTGACAAAGAAGCGGAGCGTTTTAAAGTAGTCCACATGACTTCTCCGACTACTGCATATGCCCGTGGCATCGCCACACTCACCTACGACGGCACCGTCCTCGACGTCTGGTACCCCGCCCCCAAGGTGGATGAAGCAGTTGCGGAGACCGGAACGCGCCGCCTCGACGAGCCGGATGCGCGCTTCAAAGACCTCGTCGGCCCTGATGAAGCGCGTGGCGTGGCCCGCGTGGCGGTGGAAACGACGATCGCTGATCTGACACAACCGGCTGTCGACGCCTACGACGTCTACCTGCGCCTCCACCTCCTCTCCCACCGCCTCATCCGCCCCCACGGCGCAAACATGGACGGCATCTTTGGGCTGCTGTCCAACGTCGTGTGGACGAATTACGGCCCGTGCGCGGTTGGTGATTTCCAGATGACGCGCGGACGGCTCGCAGCCAACGGCCCTGTGGTGGTGTACTCCGTGGATAAATTCCCACGGATGGTGGACTACGTCGTTCCGTCTGGTGTGCGCATCGGCGATGCAGACCGCGTCCGCCTTGGTGCACACCTGGCCGAAGGCACCACTGTCATGCACGAAGGGTTCGTGAACTTCAACGCGGGAACCCTGGGCGCCTCCATGGTCGAAGGCCGTATCTCCGCCGGCGTTGTTGTCGGCGATGGCACCGACATCGGCGGCGGCGCCTCCATCATGGGCACGCTGAGCGGCGGCGGCAAGGAAACCATCACCATCGGGCAGCGCTGCCTGCTTGGCGCCAATGCGGGCGTGGGCATCTCGCTCGGTGATGACTGTGTTGTCGAAGCCGGCCTCTACATCACCGCCGGCACCAAAGTGCGTCTCAGCGATGGCACCGAGGTCAAAGCCGTCGAACTGTCCGGCAAGAATGGCATCCTCTTCCGCCGCAACTCCCTTACCGGTGTTGTCGAGGCCGTCCGCGCGAAGGCCGTGGAGCTCAACGAAGAGCTGCACAAAAACTAACTCAGAAACTAATTCAGAGCCCATTTCTGTGGATAAAACGCCGTTTTGTAGACGTGTCACTACGGTTATCCACAGGCTCGCCGCGTGATGCTTGCGGGCTCCGTCCCGCCCACATAGCGTCCGTGGCATGACGTTCGACGAACTCCTAGAGGCGCTTTCCGGCGCCGCGCTCACTGCCCTTAAGGGCTTTGACCGCGAGCGCGCCATCGCCGCTGGGATTTCGCCGCGCCAGGCAGCAAACCTCAGCAAGGTCCACCAGGCTTACTGGGGGCCAACGCGCACCCCGAAGCAGCAAAGGCTTGCCCGGGAAGAGGCGTTGGCGGGTGGGTTTACGGTGGAGCAGCTGGTGTTCGTCGAGAAGCGAATTGCGCACATCGAGCCCTTCGGTGAGCGCATGCGCCTGCGTCGCGCCCTCTTGTCGTCGCATTGCACGTATGAGGCTTTACGACGCCGCGCCGACCGCCTCATTCCCCGCCCCAAGCCCCCGAAGCCGAAGCCGCAGGTGAGATTCCATACCCCACGCGAGGAGATGGGTGGCTTGACGCTGATTGCGCCGGCGCGCCGTATGGCGGACTTGGAGCATGCGCTGCGCTCCCTCATTGACCCGTCGAAGCCGGCTGCGGAGCAGATGGTCGAGCCTCTCTTGGACCTCTTGAGTGGCGAGGGCTCCGGGGTTCCTCCCGCGGCACCCCGTCCGCTGGTGGTGATCCCGCTGCCGTCGTTTATTCGCATCTTGGAAGGCTCGGGCGATGAGACCGTCCTTGGTCTTACTGACGGGACCACCATGACGGGCGCGGAATACCTGTCCAAGTATCACGGTGCGGAGCTGGAGGTCGCGATGTTCCACCCACAGGAAGGTGCCGTGAACCTGTACCGGACGGAGCGCTTTGCCAACCAGAAGCAGCGCGATCTGGCGAAGGCCATCATGCCGGTGTGCCCGGTTCCTGGGTGCCGGCATGGCGCGGATAACTGCGAGATCCACCACATTAAGGCGTGGAAGCACGGCGGCGAGACGAATATCGCGAACCTGGTTCCCCTCTGCCGCTACCACAACGGCACGAACGACGATGACCCTGGTGTTGTGCGCCACGGCCGAATAGACAAGGTGGGAGCCCAACCCATCTGGCGCTCCCCCAATGGGTACGCGGTGCCGAATAAGCACAGCAAATGGGGCGCGCTGAATGTCCTGTTTAGACCGCGGGGCGCTCCGTCTCGATACGGATGACTTTAGGGCGACCGAAGGTCCAGAGCTTGTTGATGATGAAGTTGACGGGCATGGCCACCAACGTCGAGATACCTGCGGACCAGTAGAACTTAGTGCGCAGGCCAGTCGAGCCATCGAAGATGTCGTCAGGCAATGCGATGGGTGAAGTTGGGTTCATCAGCAATGTCGCGACTGTCTGGCTGACCACGAAGGCGACTATGCCCGTGGTCAGGAACGGGAAAAACCCGCGCAACCAAGACCGCTTTGGCACGTTCTTGAACGTCCAGGAGCGGTTCAACTGGTAATTCCAGGTGTTGGCGACGACGAAGGCGATCGTCATGATCACGTGATACCAGCGGATATTCCACCGTGTTCCAAAGAGGTTGAAAAAGACGTCATTCTCGTGGATACCCCACCCGGCACCAAACCCCTTCGTGGCCAGAAACACCACGAGGAGGTTGACCAGCACGCCGGAGCCACCAACGATGCCGAACTTGATGAACTCGCGGGCACTATCGACGATCTTCCCCGTCTTCCCCGTCTTCCCCACCTTCTGTCTCTCCTCAGTGCCGGTTGTTCTGGTCCTGGTTGTTCTGTTCCTGGTTATTCAGGGCGCGTTAAACTCCCGGCAATCTTACTCCGTGAGACGTGGCAGGCCGAAACCTTGGCTGGGTGTGTTTGCGTGTTTAGGAGCGCAAGCGGCGAGCTGCAGCTGTAATGTTCTCGTCGGTGGCAGTCAAAGCGATGCGGACGTGCTGCGCACCGGCGGGACCGTAGAAATCACCCGGCGCGGCGAGGATGCCACGTTCCGCGAGCCAGTCGAGGGCCTGGCGGGAATCCATGCCCTCGCGGCGTGCCCAGAGGTACAGTCCGGCCTCGGAGTGGTCGACGGTGAAGCCAGCCTCGGGCAGAGCTTTGAGCAATTCAAGGCGACGCATCGCGTAGGTGGAGCGCTGCATTTCCTCGTGCAAATCGGTCTCCAGTGCGGCGACCATGGCGTGCTGGATCGGTCCCGGCACGATGAGGCCGGTGTGCTTACGCACCTCCAGGATTTCCTGCACCAGGGCCTCGTCGCCGGAGACCATGCCGCAGCGGTAGGACGCCATATTCGACGTCTTGGACAGAGAGTGCAGCGCCAGCAAACCGGTGTTGTCACCGTCTGTCACCGACGGGTGCAGCAGCGATACCGGTTCAGCGGCCCACCCGAGGTACAGGTAGCACTCGTCGGAGGCAATGATCGCGCCGGTCTCCCGCGCAAACGCCACCCAGGAACGCAGTAACTCCACCGACGCCACAGCGCCGGTCGGGTTCGACGGGGAATTGAGAAAGACGAAGGCGGTGTCGCGGGGGGCTTTGGAGGGATCGTCGCAACGCACAACATTGCATCCCGCGATGAGTGCGCCGACTTCGTAGGTGGGGTACGCGACCTCCGGAATAACCACGGTCTGACCGCGCAGGCCAAGCAGCGTGGGCAGCCACGCCACCACTTCTTTGAGCCCGATGGTGGGCAGCACAGCATCGCTGCTCAGCCCTTCAATACCGAAGCGGCGCGACAGCGCGGCCACAATCGCCGCCCGCAGCTCCGGCGTCCCAGCGGTTTGAGGGTAGCCCGGCGCGGCAGCATTCTCGGCCAGGGCGAGCTGAATCGTCGGCGGCACGTCATCAACGGGCCCACCGACGGACAGGTCCACGAGCCCGTCAGGGTGAGATGCCGCCCGCGCCTTAACGTCGGCGATCGTGTCCCACGGGAAGTCCGGCAGGACGGTGCTCAGCGGCTGGCGCGTCCCCATTGCCTACTCCTTGTTCATCGGCGGCAGCGCTGCCACGAATGGGTGGTCGAAGTCGTAGGGGCCTTCGGCGGCGGCACCGCCTGGGGAGCCGAGGTCGTCGAAAAATGCGACGTTGGCGTCGTAGTAGTCGCTCCACTCGTCGGGAAGATCATCTTCGTAGAAGATCGCCTCAACCGGGCAGGCGGGTTCGCAGGCACCGCAGTCCACGCATTCGTCAGGGTGGATGTAGAGCATGCGCTTGCCCTCGTAGATGCAGTCGACTGGGCATTCCTCCACGCATGCGCGATCCAGCAGGTCAACGCATGGTTCAGCGATGATGTAAGTCATGGGGTCTCCTCCGCTTTTAATCGGTTGGGTCCAGTATGTCACTTGGCTCGCAGCAACGGCCAAACGCCTCCCGCGACTCCGGCTGCGAGCAGGAGGAGCGCAGGAATGTAATGAGTGCGCAGCAGTTCACGCGTCACGTCGGGGCCCACGTAGAGCAGGGCGAGGCCTGCAAGCCACGTGAAGGTGGGCACCAAAGCAATGATGCTTTTCGACGTCCACAGCCTCCCCGTCTTCGTCCCCACCCCACCCAACACCGCGGCGGCGATGATGGCGGGGATTCCCCACAGTTTGTCGAGGGATCCAACCTCCACCAGCAGCGCCACGAGTGCGCCGACGCTGATCCAGGCGATCCCAGCGCGGGCTTCACCGGGGGTGAAGTCGGTGCGCGGCTGTGGCTGTTGCTGTGGCTGGTCGTGGGGGTTCATCGGGGAATGCCGCTGGTGATGTCCGCACCGTGTTCCAGCGGAAGGCCGGCACCGACGCAGTAGTGTTCGCGGCGCAGGATCGGTTGGGCGATGAGGTTGGACAGCGCGTAGGTGACCACGGTGGGGTCGGGTGCGGTGGCAAAGGCGGCGTGGGGGTTGGTGTTGCTCACGGAGCCGTCCGCGATCCAGATCTGCGTGGCATGCGCCCGCATCGCGGCGGTTTTGGCGGCGTAGGTGGTGTCGTCGAGTTCCACCCACGTGTCCACTGTGTCCACCGCGTCGAGTTCACCAGGTTCCGGACGCGTCCAGGTGGCCGGGGTCTGGTCGGCGATCATGGCCTCCAGCTCACTGCGCAGGCGCGCTGACCACAGGATGCGTGGGATGTCCACCTGCTTGGCGGCGGCATGGGTGATCTCGTGGGCCCGGATGTGGTCGGGGTGCCCGTAGCCACCGTTGGGGTCGTAGGTGATCACTAGGTGGGGGCGTTCGCGCTCGAATACCGCCACCACGTCATCGACGGCACGCTCGCCCGAGTTCACAAAGGCCTTCGGATTCTTGCTCGCGGGCGAACCTGCCATCCCGGAATCGCGGTACTTGCCGGCACCGCCGAGGAACTCCCCGCGCACGCCGAGAAAGCCCAGTGCCTCATTCAGCTCATGGATACGGAAGCCACCGAGTTGGTCCGCGTGATCGTTGACGAGGTGCTGGTAGCGCTCGCCGATGACCTCGCCTTCCTCACCAAGCGTGCAGGTGACCACGAGGACATCTGCTCCCCTTCTCGCCAATGATGACAACGCGCCGCCGGTGAAGAGCGCTTCATCGTCAGGGTGCGCGTGGACGGCGACAACGCGGAAACCAATGAGGTCACGGGACATACTAATTCTCCTTCTCGAGGTTGCCTGCCGGGGTGCGGAGCACCCAGGACGGGGCGGCGGTGAGGGCAGCGGCGGGTTCGTCGATGAGTGCAGGAACCTCAAGGCTGGTACCCAACGCCACGATGCGTTCCTCGCGGAGCAGCGGCAACCACACTGATTCCCGCTGGAGGATGCTGGTAACTCGCGCGCCGGCGTTGTCCGGGCCGATGGCACCACTGAGGATGTCTGCCGCAAGACTTTCCGTCTCCGGCATGCACAGCCCGCTCAAATTGCCTGCGTATCCAGCATCGTCAGCTGGGCATTGAATCTCGCTGGCCCACGCGCTCGGGGTCGTGGCACGGGACCAGCCCACCACCGCGTCAACCTCGCCTTCCGGCAAGCGTTTCGCAATGTCAGTCATATCCGCAGCGATAGTCTCCGCGGGAATGCCACGACCATTGAGCACATCGACGATCGCGCGCGCCGCCTGCATCGCCTCACTGTCCCGAGGATCCGCAGCAATACGCAAACGCCTGCTTTCCGACGCCGGAATCGACCCAGCATCAACCTCCCCCGCCTCCGAGGAACGGGAAGCAGCAGAAGCACTAGAAACTCCGATGTTGCGGCCGGAGGCGATGCGGGAGATGAGGGGGACGTCGATAAGCGATGACAAAGCTTGACGCGCGGGGAGCTCCCTGAGGATCGGCGACACGACCGACATGGTCACACCGAGCTCGCGGGGCCCCTCATACGTTTTGACCTGGGTGTCAGGGATGAGGGAATACGTGTCCAGTGAGGTCTCTCCCGGCACATGGTCAACGAACGCGTACTGGCCGGAGCGGAGACGATCCGCCACCTGGTCCGTGGAGCGCGCCGTGGCCAAGGTGAGAATATCGATGCCCGCCGGACTCTCCCCCCAAAACCTGTCATTCCGGTTCAACACGATAACCCCGGCGCCGTGGTCTACGGAGTTCACCATGTAGCGGCCAGCAGACGCCGGGATGGAGCTGGCAAGGGCCGTGACGAAGTCACCGGCGTTGGAATCCAGCAGGTGGGACGGAAGCAGGTGAGTGAAGAGGGACTGCCAGTCCTGCACCGGCTCCGCGAACACCACATCGACGGTCTTGCCTGCCCCACTGACCTGCACATCGCTGATCGCGCGGTACGCGGCCGGATCCACAGTGCCCGGGGTGGACACCATGCCGCGCCACAAGTACACAAAATCCGCGCCGGTCAGCGGGCTGCCATCAGACCACTGGGCGGCAGGATTGATCTGGTAGCGCACGGTCATCTGCTCCGTCATCTGCTCCGTGTCCGGAACGATGTCGGCGCTCACCACCACATCGGTGTTGAGCAGCCACTCCCCCTGGTGCTGCCGCACGAAAACACTAGGGAGAGTCAACTCCGCAATATCGTGCACCGTAGCATTCTCATCCGCAGCAAGGTGCGGGTTGAGACCATTGCGCAACGGCGCGACCCCCACACGGACCTCGGAGCGCGCCGCCGGGGCGGGCGCGGTAGTTGAGGTCGTGGTGGTTGTCTCCTCTTCCACAATCGGCGGCGGACCGGGGTTAGCGGTGCAGGCGGAAAGGGCGAGGAGAAGGGGGATCGTCGATAGGCGAAGTGCTCCCTTCATGCTTACTTGTTCATCTGCTTCGCACGCGAGCGGGCGCGGCCGCGTTCCGTGGCTCCCAGAATGACCTTGCGCACGCGCATGACGTTGGGTGTGACTTCGACGCACTCATCGTCGTCACAGAACTCAATCGCCTCATCCAGGGAGAGGGTCTTGGCCTTCGCCAGCGTCACCGTCGTATCAGCGGACGCCGCACGCATGTTGGTGAGCTTCTTCTCCTTGGTGATGTTGATGTCCATATCCTCATCACGGTTGTTCGCGCCCACGACCATGCCCTCGTAGGTCTCCGCGCCGGGCTCAACGAAGAATTCGCCGCGGTCAGAGAGCTGCTGCAGCGCGTACGCGGTGACCTGGCCGGAACGATCAGCAACGAGGGAACCGGTCGGGCGGCCCTTGATCTCGCCGGCCCACGGGCGGTGCTCGATCGAGTAGGAGTTCGCGATGCCGGCGCCGTGGGTCTCCGTGAGGAAGGTGGTGCGGAAGCCGATGAGGCCGCGGGACGGGACGTCGAATTCCATGCGGACCCAGTCACCGGAGCCGGTGTTGCCCATGGCGGTCATCTGTCCCTTGCGGCCGGCCATGAGCTGGGTGACTGCCCCCTGGTACTCGGACGGGGTGTCGATGATCATGTGGTCATACGGCTCGTAGGTCTTGCCGTCAATCTCCTTCGTAACCACCTGCGGCTTGCCCACGGTGAGCTCGAAGCCTTCACGACGCATCGTCTCAATGAGAACCGTCAACGCCATCTCACCACGGCCCTGGACCTCCCACGCATCCGGGCGCTCAGTCGGCAGAACCTTGATGGACACGTTACCGATGAGCTCCTGATCCAGACGCGCCTTGACCAGGCGGGCGGTCAGCTTGTCGCCGCCGCCACGACCAGCCATCGGGGAGGTGTTCACGCCGATGGTCATGGAGATCGCAGGATCATCGATCTTGATGCGCTCCAGCGGTGCAATGTCATTCGGGTCGCACAGGGAGTCACCGATCATGATCTCGTCAATGCCGGACACAGCGGCGATATCGCCAGCCACGACGTCACCGGTTGCGGGGACGCGCTCCAGCCCTTCGGTGACCAGCAGCTCGGCGATGCGGACGTTCTTAACGTGCTGTTCGCCGTCCTCGTCGTAGTGCACCCAGGCAACGTTGTCGCCCTTCTTCACGGAGCCACGGAACACGCGGATCAGCGCGATACGGCCCAGGAAGGAAGAGGAGTCCAGGTTGGTCACCTGTGCCTGGAAGGGAGCGTCGATGTCTGCGGACGGCTCAGGCAGGACGTCGTAGATGACGTCAAAGAGTGGCTGCAGGTCCTCATTAGCCGGCAGTTCGCCGTTGCCCGGGTTCTCCAGGGAGGCGCGACCAGCGCGGCCGGAGGTGTACAGCACCGGCAGCTCCAGCAGGTTTTCCGCCGCCTCAGCAGCCTCCGGATCTTCCAGACCAGCGCCAAGCTCGAGCAGCAGATCCTGCGCCTCTTCCACGACCTCATCAATGCGCGCATCCGGACGGTCCGTCTTGTTCACGCAGATGATCACCGGCTTCTTCGCTTCCAGGGCCTTGCCCAGGACGAAGCGGGTTTGTGGGAGGGGACCCTCGGAGGCGTCGATAAGCAGCACAACGCCGTCAACCATAGACAGGCCGCGCTCAACCTCACCGCCGAAATCGGCGTGGCCCGGGGTGTCAATCACGTTGATCACCAGGTCACTGCCGTCCTTGCCAGCACCCTGGCGGCGGATAGCGGTGTTCTTCGCCAGAATGGTGATGCCGCGTTCGGATTCGAGCTCACCGGAGTCCATGACACGGTCACCGTGTTCACCGTGGTCACCGAAAACGCCGGACTGCTCCAGCATTGCGTTGACGAGGGTGGTCTTGCCGTGGTCAACGTGGGCGACAATGGCTACGTTGCGGAACTCTGGGTGGGACACGCGATCTCCTTTTGCGTGGGGTGTGCCGCCCACTGGAGTGCGGGCAGGCTTTGAACGGTTAAACCTTACTCCGCCTTACCCTTATCCGCGATTTTTCGCACCCCTTCAACGACGGCAAGAACCAGAAAACCTGCGATCAGGCCCGCCACGAGGGATCCTCCGGTATCCACGAACCAGCCAGCCGCTCCCCCGCCGACAGCTTCCGCACCGCGCTGGAGAATATCGTGCGGCCAATGCCACCCGATGACTTCGTGCAGGCCGCGGATGATCAGGTGCCCACCGACCCACAGCATGGCCACGGTGCCGATGATGCCGATCGCCTGCAGCACATACGGCATGCCCTTCACCAGGCCCCGGCCAACTGCTGGGGCCTTGTCACGTTTGATCATGCCCAGCCCGATGTCGTCGATCTTCACCAGCAGCGCCACCGCGCCGTACACCGCGGTCGTGATGAACAGCGCCACCGCGACGAGCACAGCGAATTCCATCCAGATCGGTTGATCCGCGACCTCGTCGAGGGAAATGATCATGATCTCCGCCGACAGGATCAGGTCCGTGGTCACGGCACGTTTGACCAGGGTGTTCTCATCCGCCTCGTCGCGGTTCACCGCGCGGTCGACTTGTTCTTCCGCATCATGCAGAAGCTTATCGACGATCTTCTCCGCCCCCTCAAAACACAAATACGCCCCACCCAGCATCAGGATGGGAACCAGTGCCCAGGGAGCAACCGCGTTCAGAAGAAGCGCGATCGGGAGGATAATCAGCAGCTTGTTACGCAACGAGCCCTTGGTGATCCTCCAGATCATGGGCAGCTCACGCGCCGGAGTCACGCCGGTGACGTACTGAGGGGTGACAGCAGCATCATCGATAACAACACCAGCAGCTTTTGCCGATGTTTTTGCTGTCATAGCTGCAACGTCGTCCGCGCTGGCGGCGGCGGTGCGGGCGATCAGGGCGACGTCGTCAAGCAGTGCAAGTAGGCCTCCGGCCATGAGCCAACCTTTCCGTGAAGGTCCGTGAAGGGATGTTCACGCGCAGTTTATGCGACGGGAGTGAGTTCCACTTCCTCTGCCCACGTCAGCTCGATGCCCTGGGCGCGGAGCCACTCCATCGCATCATCGTCGTGGCGGGTGATGCCCTCCACCGCGTTGAGGGTGGCGTCGATGGCTTTTTCCGCGTCCTCAGCACTGATGAGGCCAGCGGATGTGGCGGCGGCGAGCTCGTCGATGTCGAGCACATCCACCGCTTCCCCCTGCACCGTGACCAAGTCGACGTAGAGGTCGCGCGTGCGCCACACTTCGCCCTCGATGTCGATCTCGGCGACGTCGAAGTAGTAATCCTGCTCCACGTCCACACCCTCACGGAAGTGAAAGATGTTCGCGCGGAGGTTCAGCTTGGGCAGCAGCCAGCTCTCGAGGTACCCGAACTTCGGGTGGTTCGCCCCGCGGGCCATGTAAAGGCCGAAGTCCGTGACCCTGAACGTGTCCACCTCACGCAAATACCCCTTGGGGTCCGTGTTCGTGTTCGAGGCCATATCGAAGGTCTCCTGCTTCACCGGGTGAAGAACAGCGGTCATGGTGTCTCTCTCCTCTCCTGACCTTTACTCAGCTACTTGTCACTTAACTGTCGCCGCCAGCGCCGTGGGGATGAACCCGCAGCTCTTGCCGCCTGTATTTACCGCTCCGGCAACAACCGCGAGGATCGTGCCGGACCCGGTATCTGCAACCCCGGACAGGGTTGCCGGTCCTGTTGGGTTAATCCCGTTGTTCTCAAGTGGCGTTACACCCGTACGGAAATTGCCCAGGTTGACCCAGTACACGTGCATCTGCCCCTGCGCGGGCGCAGCCGCCTGCGTACCCAGCGCCGTGAACACGAACGTGGTCTGCCCCGCCTTCGGCGCCGGAACCGGGATATCCGCAGGCCCCGGCACCGCAATAGCGGTCCCCGTTGAGGTCAATCCCGGGCCCATGCAGTTCTGGGACACCGTGGGCCAGAAAGCCTGATGGAAGCGCGGCGCATTGTCCGGCAGCGGCGGGCCACCGATCTCTCCGGTACCAGCAGCGAAAGCCAGGCCCTTCAGCAACGCATCCCTCACCTGGGCAGGCACCCACGGCTGGTTAGCAAAGTCAGTTACGGCACGCTGCGCCTCCGGCGTCGGTTGGCCGAGGGGGCCAATAGCGCTGGACAGCGACGAGACCACCGGCGCAGGCTGCGCCTGTGCAGCAGGCACACCGCCCGCAGCACTCAGCGCGGGGATGGCGGCAAGGAGGGCGGCTGCGGTGAACGCAGATAGGCGTGAAAACAGGGGACGCCGGGAGCGCATCATCGTGAGAAAAGTCCTTTGCGTCGGAAAAATAACGCTATAACTTGAATAACTTTAGTCACATTGGCAACATTTGCAACACTTTCGGCCGCTTCCGGGACGCCGGGCTAGAGTTGTGACTCATGGACTCCACCCCTCGCTACCCGCTCATCCCCACCGTCTTGGGCGATGGCATGAGCGTGCGCGTGGGCAATGTTGTGCAGGCAATTCTTTTTGAGCACATCTCCACCACCGCCGGCCCCGGCCGCGATCTTGGCACGACCGTGGAGCTCGAGCCGTATCCCCTCACCGGCACATGGCGCGTGCGCTGGCCACTTGCGTTTGGAGCGGTCATCGGTGAGATCGATGCCGAAACCCGCGCTGAGTTTCCCCTCGTGGAATCGCTTCACTCCCGCGGCATCACCCCTCGTGCGCACGCAACTTTTGCGCTGAATCGCGCCACGGGCATCTACGGCGTCACCGTGCATATCGCCCCGGCACCCTTCGTCGTTCCGCGGAATAATGCACCGGCAGAGGCCGTGGTCTTGCCGCAGGGCAACGCCAACGAAGGCATCCTCGTCCAGGTTGCCGGTGGTGATTACACGGCGACGGAAACGATGCTCATGTCCCCCGGCCACTGGCTCGTGGGGCTGAATGTCCACGACGAGACCGTCGTTGTCACCTGCGAGGGCCGCGTGCTGGGCACCGTTGGTGAGCATGACAACGAGATCGTGATGGCACTGCTGGACAGTCTCAGCGAGGCTCCTGTTTTCGCCCGTGCGATGGCGGTGGACGGTTCCATCACCCTGGACATTGCCCGCCATTCCATTGCTCATGCGGTGCGCAACCTTCCCGTCCTTCCGGTTGCGGAGATGCCGCAGCCACAGCCATTCCACGTCTTTGAATTCTCCGACGGCACCATCGCGGTGACTGTGGAAGGCGCCGCCGCCATCGACCCCGATGATCAGCCCGCACCCAAAGACTCCGCGCGCACCGTCGCCGTTCCAGGCGCACCGCGCGAATTGCTTTTCGACGACGCCCCCACCCAATACTTCCCCGCCCCCGTCGCCTTCACCCCGAGCAACGAGGACACAGAGGACACAGTGGCGTCGGAGGAGTCGTACCTGTCTGAGGTGGAGAAAGTCCGATTGCGCCGTGCGGAACGTGACAATCGTTTGGGCGATGGCCCGCGCCACCGCAAAGCCGACTAATCCAGCTTGTAGGGCGGTTGCTTGATAGAGTTCCTCGGGAAAACTAACCCCTCATGAAGAAATGAGCTGCCCCGACCATGCCAGCCATGTCACCACGTTTCCAGACACCATCCCGCTCACGTGGATCCCGCTTGGTAGGGGCCGCTGTTGCCGCCGCTACCTTTGCCAGCATTGTGAGTGTCCCGGCTGCCGAGGCGCAGAGCTCCAGCGGCGCGTTTTTGAGTTCTGGCAGCTCCGGTAGCTCCGGCAGCTCCGGCAGCTCTGCGCCGCAGGGTCCCGCCAAGGAACTGACGAAGGTCAGCGAAGGACTCACCGTCAAACTCATCGGTGATCTCCTAGGCAGGCACCAACACGTCGTCGGCTTGGGCGCCATCGACCTGGGCATCATGGTGCCGCTGGGAATTGGGGAAGAACTGGGCAAACAATTCGGCGTCATCTTCGGTGATTCCTTCACAGGCAACGGCTTTGGCCAGGGTGACTGGCTCAGCCCCGTCGGTGTCCGCGCCGTGCGCGATGAAAACGGCCGCATCCGCTTCATCGCTCCGCTCAACGACGGCAACAAGGTGAAGCAGCTCGTGGACTACCGCCACGATGACGGTCTTACGCTCATCCCCTCCGACGTGATCAACATTAATGGCACCCTGTACATGCAAGGCATGTGGAACCGGGGCATCGGCAATGTGCTGCAGACGGAGATTTGGACGTCGGTGGATGGGGGTGCACGGTGGACGTCGATAAGCAAAAACTCTGCGAACCACCTCGATGGAATGGGCAACCTGATCAGTTGGGAGATGGGGCCGGACGGGTACATCTACGTGGTGTCGTCTGAATTCAAGCGCAACCATCCGGTGTACCTGTCGCGATTCCGTGAGGCTGATATTGCGAGCCCGGCGCGATGGGAGCGCTTCAACCCGCGCACCGGTGCGTGGGGCACGGCGATGACTCCGATCCTCAGCGACAACGTGCGCGCCGGTGAGATGTCCCTGCGCTACATCCAAGGCCACTGGGTGCTGGCGATGTTCAATGAGCAGACCGCCTCGATTGAAGTGCGCATCTCCCCCACCATCGCGACAGATTGGAATGCGATCACACCTGCGCACGTGGTTGTCGCGGGGCCGAACGGCTGGTCCGGCAAGCAGAATGAGAACAACTTCACGCAGCTCTACGGCGGCTACATCGTGCCCGGCTCCACCCTGGACAACCTTGACCTCGTGGTGTCGCAGTGGAACACCTCGAACAATTCGCGCTACATGGCTACGCAGTTCAACGTGAAGGGCTTGGGCACGTTCTTTGGCATCAAGCCAGCCGCACCCCATGAGGTGGGTAATCAGGACAGCGTCAGCGCTGTGGAGGAGCCGGTCACGCCGGAGACAGAGGCGAAGCTCAGCGAAGAGCGGGCTGTGGAGAAGGCGGCGGACGTAGCTTAGGCCTCCCCTGCCTCCTCGCCCTCGTACTCGCGCACGATGCGCGTGGACACATCCCGGATTTCCTTGAGCGCCTCATAGAACCGGCCCATCTCATTCCACACGCCATCTTCGGAGAGCACTCCATAATGAGCGTGCGGGTAGCGCTCCATGTCTGCTCCCCACTGCGACTCGTAGTACTCAATGAGTTTGCTTAACTGCACCCAATCCTCGGTCATCTGCTCCCCCACAGCTTCCAAACGATCGTTGGCGCTGGTGATGTACTTCAGGCGGGAGTCGGCCTGCTTGATGCGCTCGGGGACGTTGTCATTGCTCATGCCCGCACGATACCTGCAGAATCTTTTCGGCTCCTAAGAGCATAAACGGCGCTACCATGGGAAGTGCCTGATTATTCGTCACCTAAGGAGGACACCATGGCAACTGATAACGACCACGGACCGAACCCATACGTCGTCGACATTGAGAAGGCGACCCTGGACAACGAGGCTTTCCGCGACACCCTGTGGACCGGCGAGAACCTCCAGCTCACCGTCATGACCATCCCGCCAGGAGGCGAGATCGGCGCTGAGATCCACGGTGGCCACGACCAGTTCCTGCGCCTCGAAGCCGGCGAACTCCGCGCCATGATCGGCGCCAGCGAGGATGACCTGGAAGTTGACCAGGTTGTCGGCCCGGACTGGGCAGCTTTCGTCCCGTCCGGCAAGTGGCACAACTTCACCAACGAAGGTTCCGTGCCAGCGAAGCTGTACTCCATCTACGCTCCGCCAGAGCACAAGCCGGGCACCCGCCACGAGACAAAGGCGGACGCTGACGGTGACCCGCAGGAGACTGACGGCGTCTAAACACCCCGTCCTGACCTGATCCAACCGGCCCGCAATCCGTGGGCCGGTTTTTCATTGAAGTGTCACGTCAGATTCACTCCCGGGACACCTTGTATTTTTAGCGTCTGTGGTTGACCTGCATTCCCTGGACACAAGAGACACAAGGTTTTCCACATGAGCATCCGTTCCCTGCGCGCCACCATCGCTGCTGCGACGATCAGCGCACTGTCTTTCACCGCACTGACCGTTCCCGTGGCGTCGGCCGATGAAACGACCGCCAAGATCTCCATTTCCAACATCACTGACTTCCACGGTCGCTTCAAGTACAAAGAGGATTCCCGCAAGCCTGAGAATTCGGTTCCCGGCGCGGAGCGCCTGAAGTGCGCGATCGACAAGGAAGCGGAGCCATTCGGTAACGCTCACATCTTCACCTCTTCCGGCGACAACATCGGCGCCAGCCCGTTCGCGGCAATGCTGCTTGACGACGCCCCGACGATCGACGTCCTCAACACCATGGGCCTGAAGGTCTCCGCTGTGGGTAACCACGAATTCGACAAGGGTGCAGCGGACCTGTCGGACCGTGTGATCCCCGATGCGCAGTTCTCCTACCTGGCCGCCAATGCTGAGACGGTCAAGGGCACCGAGCCGTACACGATCGAAGAGCTCGACGGCGTGAAGGTTGCTTTCATTGGCACCGTCACGGCTGATATGCCGAACCTGGTGAGCCCGGACGGCATCAAGGGCATCACCTGGAATGACCCGGTTGAAACCACCAACGCTGTGGCAAAGGAGCTCAAAGAGTCCGGCGAGGCTGACGTCGTCGTCGCCCTGGTCCACGCCGGTGACATCACCCCGGATAAGTTCCAGAACGTCGACGTTGCTTTCCTTGGCCACACCCACGCCTACGTCAACCCGACTGGCACCGATACCCCGGTGGTTTTGCAAGCGGGCCAGTACTCGCAGGGCTTTGCCAACGTGGACCTGAGCATCGACCGTGCGACGAAGAAGGTGACGGTGGATGAGGCGAAGGTCGTCGATAATGCAACGATCCTTGCGTGCGACAAGAAGTACCCGGAGATCGCCGCCATCGTCGACAAGGCAGTGGAGCAGGCCAAGACGGAGGGTGAGAAGCAGGTTGCCACCATCGACCAGGCGTTCACGCGCGGCAAGAACGAGGGCGCTGATTCCGGCTCCAACCGTGGTGTCGAGTCCTCCCTCAACAACCTGCTGGCTGAGGCAGCGAAGTGGTCCATCGCAGCGAACTCGAACGTCACTCCGGACATCGGTGTGATGAACGCTGGTGGTGTGCGCGACGACCTGCCGGCAGGTGATATCACCTACCAGCAGGCTTTCTCCGTCCAGCCGTTTGGTAATGAGAACTCCTACAAGACCATCAAGGGCGCAGACTTCAAGGAAACCCTCGAGCAGCAGTGGAAACCGGGCGCTGACCGCCCGCGCCTGGCACTGGGCCTGTCTAACAACGTGTCCTACACCTACAACCCGGACGCGGAGCAGGGCAACCGCATCACCTCGGTGAACATTGACGGTAAGCCGCTGGATCCGAACAAGGACTACATCATCGCCGGCTCCACCTTCCTGCTCGGCGGCGGCGACGGCTTCGATGCGTTGACGAAGGGCTCCGAGATGACCAACATCGGCCTTGTCGACGTGGATGCGTTCATCCAGTACCTCAAGAGCGACGAGAAGAAGGCGCCGCGTGGCCAGTCCGCTGTGGGCGTCAAGGTGGACGAGCCGCTGAAGGCGGGTGAGGAGAACACCATTGATCTGTCCTCCCTCATCTACACCCAGGACGACACCGCCACCACCGTCACCGTGTCCCTTGAGAATACGAAGGGCAAGAAGCTGGCAGAAGCCTCATCCACGATCGACCCGGCGCTTGGCGAGAAGGGCCTCGGCGAGGCTGGCAAGGCAACCGTCAAGCTCGCTGTCCCGGCCAACGCTCCGGCTGATGCCCGCCTGCGCATCACCACCGACGCCAAGACCGACGTCTTCCTCCCGGTGAAGACCACGGGCACTGGCGCTGGCGATGGTACTGGCACCGGCGACGACTCCAGCCACGGCTCCAGCCACGACTCCCCGGGCGAAGGCTCCTCCCCGGCTGCCAAGGGCGTTCTCGGTTTCTTCGGCGTGCTCGCCGCAATCGCGGCGCTGATCGGCGGCCTGGCCTTCTTCAACCCGCAGTTCACAGACGAGATCCAGAAGCAGATCAAGGCTCTACTGCCGTAACACCGATGCGGGGCTGACTCCGGCCCCGAACACCCCACTCGACTCCCGGGCCCAAAAGGGGTAGATTTCGCACGTCAGACCCCGCTGACGGGGAGCAGCGGTAGCAAGGAGTACGTGTGACGCAGACAAACAACCCATGGCCGGCGCTGTGGTCGATGATGCTGGGATTTTTCATCATCCTGGTGGATTCCACAATCGTGGCGGTGGCCATCCCCGCCATCGCCGCTGACTTGGACGCCAGCTACAACGAGGTCATCTGGGTCAACAGCTCCTACCTGCTGGCGTATGCGGTGCCACTGCTCATCACCGGCCGGTTGGGCGACCGTTTCGGCCCGAAGGTTCTCTACCTGGCGGGCCTCGCGCTATTCACGCTGGCGTCGCTCGCCTGCGGCCTGGCGGGAACAGTACAACTTCTCATCATCGCGCGCGCCTTCCAAGGCCTTGGCGGGGCAATGCTGTCGCCGCAGACGATGTCGGTGATGATCCGCACCTTCCCACCCGCCCAGCGCGGCAGCGCCATGGGCGTGTGGGGCGCCACGGCAGGTGTGGCCACGGTCGTCGGCCCACTCCTCGGCGGATTCGTGCTGGATCTTGGGGGTTGGGAGTGGATCTTCTTCATCAATATCCCGGTGGGCATCATCGGCCTCTTCCTCGCGGCCAAGCACGTCCCCACACTTCCGCTGACAGCGCGCCGTCTGGATTGGCTCGGCGTGGCCATGTCCGCGGCCGGCATGTTCTGCCTCATCCTCGGCATCCAAGAAGGCGAAGCTCTCAACTGGGATTATCGCGTAGCCGCGCTCATCGTCATGGGCCTCGTGCTGCTCGCCGTGTTCATGGTGTGGCAATCGCGCACCACGCGCGATCAACTCGTTCCGCTTTCGCTTTTCGACGACCGCAACTTCACCCTCGCCTCCCTCACCATCGCCTGCGTCGGCTTCGGGGTGTCCACCTTTGCCATTCCGTGGATGATTTATGTGCAGCAGGTCCAAGGGCTCACGCCCACTCAGGCGGCGTTGTTGATTTTGCCGTCGGGGGTGGTGTCGGGGGCGTTATCACCGCGCATAGGCAAGCTCACGAATACGCGCGACCCGAAACCGATTGCGCTCTGCGGGCTCACAGTGACCGCGGCCAGCATTGCGGCATCGGCGCTCATTGCGCATCCCGGTATTAACCCGAATTGGATGCTGCTCATCTCAGTGTTCTATGGCCTGGGCAATTCCATGATGTGGGGTCCGCTGTCCATGATTGCCACGCGGAACCTCAACCCGGCGCTGGCTGGTGCGGGCTCAAGCATTTACAACACGCTGCGGCAGGTGGGTGCGGTGATTGGTTCGGCAGCGATCGCGGCAATGATGTCCGCGCAGCTGGCGCAGAAACCTCTCGCGGCGGCGATGAGTACCTCTCTCCTTCTCCCCGCGGCTGTGCTGGCCCTCGGCGTGGTGGTGGCGTTCTTCTTTGCTAAGACGCGGACGTGGAGCGATAACACCTAAAACCCGCGGTTTTTCCACAAAACTGTATAAAATTCTTCGATTCGTGCATGAGTCACAAGGGATCTGGGATATGGTCTACGTCATTCCGCGAACTAGGCGGTAGACCACGAACCGGAAGGCTCACTCATGTTCAAACGCACATTTTCCCGTGCCGTGACCGCCACTGTTGCGGCGGCAACCCTCGCCCTGGCTGGCTGCTCTAGCGATTCCAGCGGCTCCAGCGACAACGCTGGCGGCAAGGACGGCTCCTACACCATTGGTATCAACCAGCTGGTCCAGCACCCGGCTCTCGATGCTGCAACCGCAGGCTTTAAGGAAGCCTTCGAAGAGGCCGGCATCGAGGTCAAGTGGGATGAGCAGAACGCTAACGGCGAGCAGGCCACCGCGCTGACCATCTCCCAGCAGTTCGCTACCTCCAACCTGGACGCGGTGCTGGCTGTGGCTACCCCGGCAGCACAGGCTGTTGTCCAGAACATCACGGACTCACCTGTTCTGTTCACCGCCGTGACTGACCCGGTGGAGGCACAGCTGGTGGACTCCATGGACGCGCCGGGCGGCAACGCTACGGGCACCTCCGATGAAACCCCGCTGGAGGAGCAGTTCAACCTCATCTCCCAGCTGGTGCCGGAGAGCAAGAAGATCGGCATCGTCTACTCCTCTGGTGAGGTCAACTCCGAGATCCAGGTGAAGGCTGCCCAGGAAGAGGCCAAGAAGCGTGGCTGGGAGATTGTCACCCAGACCGTGACCTCCGTCAACGAGATCCCGCAGGCCGTCGAGGCCATCGGTGACGTGGACGCGTTCTACGTTCCCACCGACAACATGGTTGTCTCCGGCATCTCCTCCCTGGTTCAGGCCGCTGAAGCCAAGCAGATCCCGGTGATCGCAGCTGAGGCTGGCACTGTTGAGGGTGGCGCAGTGGCCACTATCGGCATTGACTACAAGGAGCTGGGCAAGCAGACCGGCGAGATGGCCATCCGCATCCTGCGCGACGGCGAGGATCCAGCCAAGATGCCGGTTGAAAAGGCAACGAAGTACAGCTACGTCATCAACGAGGACGCAGCTAAAGCCCAGGGTGTCACCATTCCGCAGGAGATTAAGGACCAGGCTGAGACTGTATGATCGGCGCACTTGAACTAGGCATCCTTTATGGGGTTATGGCGCTTGGCGTCTACCTCACCTTTAGGGTCCTCAATTTCGCCGACCTGACCGTCGACGGAAGTTTTACTACCGGCGGCGGTACAGCCGCAGTGCTCATCGTCGCTGGCTGGAATCCGTTTGCAGCCACGGCGATGGGCTTTGTCGTTGGTTTTGCTGCCGGCATCATCACCGGTTTGCTGCACACCAAGGGCGGTATCGACGGCCTCCTGGCCGGTATCCTCACCCAGATCGGCTTGTGGTCGATCAACCTGCGCATCATGGGCGGGGCGAACCTGCCACTGCTGCGCCAGGACACGGTCTTTACTCCCCTGCGAGACGCCAAGATCATGGGCACGTGGGGTGGCGTGGCGCTGCTGGCGGCTGTCGTCATTGCACTGGCCTTTATCGTCTACTGGTTCCTCACCACAGACTTAGGCTTGTCCATCCGCGCCACAGGCGATAATGACCCGATGATCACGTCCTTCGGCGTGAACACCGACAACACGAAGATCCTGGCTCTCGCACTGTCCAACGGCCTCGTTGGCACGGCCGGCGCTCTTGTGGCGCAGTACCAGGGCTTTGCCGATATCTCCATGGGTATCGGCCTCATCGTCGTGGGTCTCGCATCTGTCATCGTGGGACAGGCTGTCATCGGCCAGTCCCGCCTGCTGCAGGCGATCCTCGCCGTGGTTGTTGGCGCGGTTCTCTACCGCCTCATCATCTTCGCGGCACTGCAGGTTGGCCTGAACCCGAACGACATGAAGCTCGTCTCCGCCGTCCTCGTTGTTCTCGCTCTTCTGCTGCCCAAGTTCCAGGCTATGGGCAAGGGAGTGGGTAAGCCGGGGAAGAAGGCATCGTCGATAAGCGAAAAGAAGGCTGTTCATGCTTGAGATTAATCACGTACACAAGACCTTCTTCCCGGGCACCGTCAATGAACGCGTGGCGCTGGATGGCGTGGACCTGACCCTCGCGGAGGGCGATTTCGTCTCCATCATCGGCTCCAACGGCGCCGGCAAGTCGACGCTACTCAACCTCGTGTCGGGCCGTCTGCGCCCGGATAGCGGCACGGTGCGTGTGGACAACAAGGACGTGACGCGGATGAAGGAGCACCAGCGCGCCACGTCGATCGCGCGCGTGTTCCAGGACCCGCTCGCGGGCACCGCGCCGAACCTGACCATCGAGGAGAATCTCTCGCTGGCGTACCTGCGTGGCAAGGGCCGCGGTCTCGGCCGCGCACTGACCGAGAAGCGCCGCACGTTCTTCAAAGAGCAGCTGGCCACGCTCGAGCTCGGCCTGGAGAATCGCCTCACACACAAAGTCGGGCTTCTCTCAGGCGGTCAGCGCCAAGCACTGTCGCTTCTCATGGCCGGGTTTACTCAGCCGAAGGTGATGCTTCTCGACGAACACACCGCCGCCCTCGACCCCGGCCGCGCCGCCCTCGTGACCGAGCTGACCCAGCGCCTCGTGGAGGATGGCGGGCTGACCACCCTCATGGTCACGCACAACATGGAGCAGGCGCTTCGCGTGGGTAACCGGCTGATCATGATGCACGAGGGACGCATCGTCTACGAGGCCGATGAGGCCCTGAAGAAGACGCTCACCGTGCGCGACCTGCTGCAGGAATTCGCCAACATCAAGGGTGCGACGCTGTCGGACAAGGCGTTCTTGGGCTAACCCCTTCGCACCAGGCTTCATCGGGCTGTGCGGGCGGTCACAATTTCTTTGTGATTTCGCCCACACGGCCCCTTTTTTAGTTTTAGTGTTGAACGCATGTGGAACCCATTTGCAAAGCCCTTTCATGAAGACCTCAGCGAAACCCCGTACGTCAAGCCCGCCGACTTTGTAGCGGACGCGACCCAGCGTCCAGCAGCGTTCATCACCGGTGGCGCGTCCGGTATTGGTAAGGCAACAGCTCAGCGCCTGCTCAACCTTGGCTGGACCGTCGGCTCCTACGACGTGCAGGAAACCACGTGGGGCACAGACGACATCCCTGAAGGCCAGCTCATCACCGGCCACCTCGACGTGACAGACCGCGCCAACTGGGATGAGGCGCTGGCGGACTTCACGGCAAAGACCGGTGGCCGCCTGGACTTCCTGTTCAACAACGCTGGCATCATCATCGACGGCCTGCTGGTGGATCAGCCGGAAGACAAGATCCGCGCACTCTTTGACATCAACTGCCTTGGCGTCACCTTCGGCGCGCAGGCTGCCCACCCGTACCTCAAGGCGACGAAGGGCGCGGTGATGATCTCCATGTCGTCCGCGTCCGCCATCTTCGGGCAGCCGGAGATTTCCACCTACTCGGCCACCAAGTTCTTCGTCAACGGCATGACGGAGGCTTTGTCCGTCGAGTGGCGCAAGGACGATATCCGCGTCCACGACATGATGCCGCTGTGGGCCGCGACCCAGGTGGCCAACGTCAATGCCCAGTCCGTGAAGAGCATGGGTGTGAACCTCACCCCTGGTGACATCGCGGATGAGACCATCAAGGTGCTCTACTCCAAGCAGCCGTGGATCAAGTACGTCCAGCACCACGCGGTGAGCCTCACTGACCGTGTGCTCAAGTGGCTGCGCAAGCCATTCCCGGATCCGATCGCGCAGCTGCTCATGCGTTTCGTGGCTGTCTGGTAAATGGCACGCGGAAAGCCCCGCTCACCGAAGAAACGGATCATTGGCACCTACCCGGTGGATACCGGCACGGTGGACATCGTCGCCGATCCGTTGCGTGACGGGGCTTTTGTCGTGGAGCTCAACCGGGTTCCGTCGTCCTATGTTGTGCTCGGCGCGCCGCGCGTGCTGGGATTCGACTACATGGAGTGGATCGCCTCCGCTGTGCGAACGCATTTTTCGCTTCTCTGCGCCTCCCCCACCACCCTCCTTCACCTCGGCGCCGCCGGCTGCTCCCTACCGCGCTTTTGTGCGGACGTGTGGCCGGAGTCAAACAACATTGTGGTGGACATCGACCGTGCCTTGTGCGAGCTCATCGCCACCACATTTGATCTGCCTCCGCAGATTGCGTTTAGGTACGGCGATGCTGGTGCGGCTGTTGATGCCATGCCTGCCGGTTCCGTCGATGTCATCATCCGGGACGTGTTTGCGGGCCCGACAACCCCGGAGCATGTTGCCTCGCCGGCGTTCTACCGCGCTGCTGCGGCTGCTCTTGCTCCTGGAGGGATCTATCTAGCGAACGTCGGCGACCGCGTGGGACATCCCGTCTCCGCGACGGAACTGACGGGGATGGCTGAGGTCTTCGATGAGGTGGGCATAATCGCCACCCCTGAGGTCTTAAGTTCCCGGACCTACGGCAACGTCGTGGTGTACGGGCTGCGCGGTGATTCGTCTCTCACCTTGCCTGATGCTGACATCCGCGCCCTACAATGGCGGGCATGACCGTCACCAGTGATGCGCACGATACTCAAAGCTCACAGAACTTGCAGAGCTTGCAGAGCTCTCAAATCCAGAAGATCCGCTGGATCGCTGACCGCGGTGAGCGCCCCCTCGTGCGTGGCTGGGCGCACCTTTTTGCGGCGCAGGTAGCCACCATCGCTGCCACCGTCCTTATCACCTACTCTTGGATGATGCGCCCGTGGTGGGAAACCTTGGGCATAACCATTTATGGGCTTGGCCTCACCGCGCTGTTCACGGTCTCAGCAACGTACCACCGCTTCCCCTGGCGCACCCAGCGTGGCGTCGAAGGGTGGCGGCGCGCGGACCACTCGATGATCGCCGTCTTCATCGCCTCCACCTACACCCCCATGTGCGTCATCGCGCTGCCGCCAAGAATGGCGGCGATCACCCTCACCGTTGCGTGGGGCGGTGCACTGGCCAACGTGGCCCTGAAACTCCTGTGGCCGGGGCACCCGCGGTGGCTCTCCCCCATCATTTATGTCGGGTTGGGGTGGATTGTTATTCCGTTGATCCCCACGCTCCTGCGCTCCGGAAACAGTGCCGTGCTGTGGCTGCTTTTCGCCGGTGGCGTTCTGTACACGGTCGGCGCTGCCATCTACGGCTTCAAATGGCCCGGCCGTCAAGCCCGTTATTACGGCTACCACGAGCACTTCCACACGCTGACCATCATCGCCGCGATAACGCACTTCGTGGCTATCTGGCTCCTGGTCACCTAAACAAGACGCAAAGAAACCGCGACCCTCCCCGAAAGGAAGACCGCGGTTTACTTCTAGCTAAACGCTCCAGCGCTTAGCCACGGGAGAACACCGACTCCAGTGGCTCTTCACCTTCGCGGATCTCGCGAGCGTATTCCTCACGCTGCTTCTCGTTCTCGTTCGGGTCCTGGATGTGCAGGGCCTTGCGGCGTGCGTCGTAGATGACCACGGACGCACCCACTGCCACCAGACCGGAGACAACGAGGACGATGAATGCCAGCCAGAATGTGCCGTCGTAGATGCCATCGACAGAGCGGACGAACAGGTTGCGTGCGTGGCTCATCGGGTGCAGCGGGTTGAGGGCTGCGAGTGGCGCCGGGAGCGTGGACAGCGGCCATACTGCGCCGGCCACGAAGAGGCCCATGGCGAAGAAGCCGACGTTGAACAGTGCACCCACAACACGTCCGAAGAGGATGCGGAAGAACTGGAAAATGGACGTGCCAGCTGCGTCGATAAGCAGCAGAGCCAGGATCGCAACGATCCAGCTGCTCGGACGCCAGCCCAGCGTGATGGACACGAAGCCCAGCAGCGCCGTCAGCGCCACGTTGATGCCGAACATGCGGACCCATGCACTCATGACCGGGCCGACTGCACCGGAGGCCTTGTGGCGGCGGCCAATCGCGTGCGGCAAGAGAATGGAGACCACTGCCATGAGCAGGAAGTTGATCACGACGAGACCGAGGATAGAGAAACCACTCGACGGCTTCTTCACAGTCGGGTCAGCCGGGTCCACCACAACCTGCGTCGGGTGGAGGTTTGCTTCCTGGAAGAGGATCGGCACAGCGATCTGTTCGGAAGACTGGTCCAGGGACTTGACGGAAGGTGCACGCTGAGCACCGTCACCAAGCTTGGTGGACAGTTCGTCTAAACCATCCTTCAAACGACCAATACCGTCTTCGAGCTGCGCACCACCGTCGACCAGCTGGCCTGTGCCGTCGGTGAGGCGGGTCGTGCCGTCGCGGAGCTGGTTAGCACCATCAGCCAGCTGATCCGTACCGTCAGCCAGACGGTTCGCACCATCCACCAGGCGGTTCAGGCCGTTGCGGTACGGCATGTTCGGATCCGCCAGGTTCGCGTACAGCTCACCGGTACCTGCGCTCAGACGCTTCAGGTCATTCACCAAGTTCTTCTCGCTGCCTGGCAGGAAGCGACCGAGGGAGCTTTCAATCTTGTTGGCCTGCTCATGCAAACCCATGGCGCGCAAGGAATCAATCACCGGACGCAGCTGTGCTACGCCACCCTGGACACCCTCCAGCACGGGGATGAGCGTGCCGGTGAGCTGGTTCACGCCCTCGTCAATCTGGCGCGCACCATCAGCCAGCTGGTCAGTACCACCACTGAGCTGGTGCAGGCCGTCCTTGAGCTGGTAAGCACCATCGTTCAGCTCGGTGGTACCGGGTACGAGGCGGCCGGTGCCGTCGTGGAGCTGGTTCGCACCGTCGTCAAGCCGATTGATGCCGTCGATCGCGCGGCCGGCACCGTCCTGGAGCTGGCCCACACCGTCGTCAAGCTGCTTGGAGCCATCAGCCGCGGCGCGAATACCGTCGCCGAGCTCGTTGATACCCGACAGAACCTCTTCCGCGTAAGTCCGGGAGACCTCAGCGGCGACCTCTGCCTGGATCTGCGGAACCAGGCCTGCGGTCAGCACAGCACCGTTGGTGCCGTTGTAATCGTTGAAGTCAATGAGGATCTCTGCCTGCTTCGGCTCCGGATCAATCACGGTGACCACGTTCTCAGAGAAGTTCTCCGGAATCGTCACAGTGAACAGGTACTTCCCTTTCAGCAGGCCGTCGCGGGCTTCCTCCGCGGAGACTTCCTTGAAGTCGAGGTAGTCGCGCGAGGTCAGACCTTCAGCCACCTTGTCGCCGAACTTCTCCAGCCCTGCGCCCTCACCGCGGTCAACACCCTTATCTTCGTTGACCACAGCGAGGCGAGTTTGCGGGACAGACCCCGTCGGATCCCACATCGCCCACATGAACAGTCCAGAAAAAAGAAGCGGGACCACAAGGGCCAGAATGATCAACGTACGTGCCGTTGTGGAGAAGGGACGCCACATCAAGAGACGCTCAAGGCGACTCATCTTCTCCGTGCCTTCGGTGCTCAAACGATTACCTCTCTTTCGTCACCGTCCAGCCATCATGTGTTGCAGAACACATGCCGTCTAGACGTGATCAAGATTACTTTGTAGAGGAATATAGTATGCCCACGCCAAGAATGAAGAAGTATCGGGCTAAAAATTTTCAGCGTTTCATAGATTTCTCCTTTCTTGATCCCCACAAACACCCGTTCATGCTGGTGACACGGATGAGCACCCCCACCCCCACCTTCCTGACACCTGAGAACTCACTGAGCGTGTCGTGATAGTTTCAATCGCATGACAATGCGTTTTCCCGTCGCGGTACTCTCCGCCACCATGCTCTTTACCCTCAGCGCGTGCAGCAGCGACTCCTTGCCGGAGCCAGGCGCGCAATCCAGTTCAGAGAGCACATCACAAGAGCCTTCGCTTGACGACGCCACCTGGGCCGCCACCTACCGCTCCATCCTTGCAAACCCCGGCGAGTACCCCGTGAACCCCGCTGCCCGCTACACCCCGACCGGTGAATACTCCTACGCCCTCGTGGAAGCGAACGGCGGCGGCGACCCTGAACTGCTCTTGGCCGTGGAGGGCACGGAGTTCAACCCGGTGATCGTCTTCACTACTGATGGTGCGGAAGACGGCACAGCCACGGCGTCGACTGAGAACCTCATCTTCGGTGTCGCCAGCGCTGGTGGCGCGCGCAGCCGCCTGGAATCTTCTGCCGCCGGTACCGGTGTCTACCAGGTAGATTCACGTTCCACCTCGCCAACGGCAACGTCGCAGAAATACACCCTCGACGGCACCGGTCTGGCCAAGAGTGGCCCATCCGAGGATTTTGACAACATGACAATTCTCCCCGACCACCAAGTGATCAAGTGGACACCGTCGACCGACACGTCGGTGCTGAGCGAAGGCCTTGCAGGTTCCATTGCCCCTGAGGGCTTCATCCCCGGTGGCCGCAACGGCACGGATCTCGTGGATTTGTCCGAATTTGAGGGCGGACCGTCGAAGGAGCGCAGCGCCTCCGGGGACACCGTCACGCTCAACGGTGTCATCCGCGCGTGGTCGACGGAGGAAGCACTGCAAGGCCGCCCGGCCCCTAATCCGGAAGACCCGAACAACGTCTACTACGTGATCATCTTTGACAAGCCCGTGGAAATCACCGGTATGAAGGCGGGGTCGGACTACACCCAAGTCAATGACTTCGGCGTCGTGGGCAAGAAGGAACGCCAGAGGGATGATAGTGCGGAGTGGGAGCCGTACGTCGGCAAGCGTGTGACGCTCACCGTTCCCACCAAGACCTTCATGTACCCTTCCGATACCTCTCTCCCACTCGGCGGGCTCATGCTGAAGCCGTCCAAGGTGGAGGTCAAGTAAAGGCAACGATGTAGATGAGCGCAATGAGGGATTACCGCCGAGGCGAACACGCCTTGGCGATCTATCTGTCGTCGATCACCGGGTTCGTGGACACGATCGGCTTTATGTACCTGGGCGGCTACTTCTTGTCATTCATGTCGGGCAACACCACGCGCCTGACCGCCGCGGCGAATGCAAGCCAGTGGGATGTTGTCGCGATCGCCGGTGGGCTCATGCTTACGTTCTTAGCTGGTGTGGCTGCCGGCGCGTTCATCAGCCAGCTTGGCCAACGCTACCTTCCGCGCACCCGCACCCGCGAGGCCGTCCTGCTATTCGTGTGCGCGATGTCCGGCGTGTCCTCCCTCTTGCTGGTGCTTGGGCACGAAAGGGCGTCGGTCTACTTCCTCGCGTTCACCGTCGGCGCAATGAACTCCACGTTTGAACGCGGCGGCGAGGTCTCCATCTCCCTGACATACATGACGGGCACCCTGGTCAAGATGGCCCAACGTTTCGTCGCCGCGCTCTTCGGCGGCCCCCACAGCGCGTGGCTCATGAATTTTGCGCTCTGGTCTTCACTCGCGTGCGGCGCATTGCTCGGCGGCCGCTGCTACGTGGTGTTTGGTTTGAAGTCCATTTGGGTGGTCACCGCGCTGCTCTGCGCCGGCACCGCCGCGGCACTGATCAACCGTCACCGCCGGCGTGTTCGCGGGCTGCCGGTATAGCTACATCCCCAGCTCTTTGCGCCGCTCTTTCTCAATGCGCAGGCGCTCAGCACGGGAGAGCCGCTCATCTTCCATGATCTCCTCGAGGACCTCATCCTCTTCGTCACTGATCCCGTAGAACTCATACAGGCCCCACGACGCTAGGCCTGCGATGGGAAACACCACCCAAAAATAATCCCAATCAAGCGCGAAGAGCCCGACGAAGAACACCACCATCGTCAGCGACCACAGCACACCAAGCGCGCGGTCGAGCTTCTTCTTCCGCACCAGCATGTCGTCGAGTTCGGGAGTGCTTATCGACGTCTCCTCCCCACCCGGCATATCCCCAAACAACGCTGCCAGATCGGCTCGCGTCCGTGCCACCGCCGCCTGTGCCGTGCGTTCCTCGAACTCCGACAGGTCAAGGTAGCCCTTGGCGAAGTGATCCCCCAGACGGTCAAGCGCCGCAGTGCGCTCCTCATTTCCTACGCGCACCTTGGATGGGTCGGATGGATCGATGCCTTCTGCCACGACGTGTCCTTCTCTTACTTGGTTGGTGGGCTGCGTACCAATATATAGCTGTGCTCTTGGTGTCACCGCCTCCGCGACCACGGTCTCAACCGCTGGCCGTTACAGTATCGCTTGCACCGCAATCATGAGGGATGGAGGCTACGTTGCGTCATTTCAGTCCACTCTTCACGATGGGCCCTGCGCAACGCGACCACATTCCCGCCTTCCGCACCGCACTTGGCGTGGCCATCCCGATGTTCACGCTGTTGGCGCTCGGGCGACTTGATCTTGCCATTTACGCGAACTTCGGCCTTTACCGGCGTGTATGGCCGGCACACTACGCGCAAGGTGCGTCTGAAACACCACATTCTCTCCGGTATCGCGCTCACCCTGATGGTGACTCTCGGCGCGACCATCGCGTGGTTTGGGCTCAGCCCGTGGGTCTTATTGGTGGTGACGTCCATCGCGTCGTCGATATGGGCGACGATCGCCTTGGCGACGAATATGAAGCCGACGGGTTCCGTGTTCATCATCTTCTCCATCGCCGCCGTCGGCTCTTTGAGCAACCCGGTTCATCCGCTGCTCGCCTGTGCTATCGCGGGTGGTGCGGCCTTGGTGTGTCTCCTGCTGGGCCAGGTCTCTCACCTCATCGGTGAAGGTCCTGGCGGGGATGCCAAGAAGGACGAGGTCCCCACCCGCACCCCCGACGCCGGCCGAGTGCCGCGCCAACGCCTTGTGGTTGAGGCCAGCCGTTTCTTCTTCGCCCCGCTTCTCGCTGGAATTCTGGGGCTGATGTCGGTGGCGCTTTTTGATTCGCTGTCCCACTCCTACTGGGCCATGGTCGCCGCCGCCGCTCCCCTGGTGAACTCTCGGTTCAAGATGCAGTATTTCCGTGCCATCGAGCGCGTCCTTGGCACGCTGACCGGCATTGCCGTCACTGGCTTCCTGCTGTCACACTCGCTGCAGGGCTGGCAGATCGTCGTATGGATCATCATCCTGCAATACCTGACTGAGATGTACGTGACCCGCAACTACACCATCGCCGCCAGCTTCATCACCCCGACAGCACTGCTGATGGTGCAAGTTGTCGACGACGCCCCAGTCGTCCCCATGCTGCTTGCCCGCACCGCCGAAACCATGCTCGGTGCAGTGGCCGCCCTGACGATCATCGCTGTGGGATATGCGCGCACAAACCCCACCGTCTTTTCGCGGCGCAAGAAGGCCTAGCGGGAGGGCTGACGCTGGCGGGGCGGAGCGCGGAACGTTAGTTGCACGCCTCAAAGTCTTAGGCACTACCCTCCATGCACACCTTGTCAGCGGCCCACGAGCCTGAATACACTGTATTCAGAGCAGTGACAAGGAGAAACAATGAGCACAATGACAGTGCGCATGAGTGATCAAGATGCTGCACTCGTGCGCAAGTTCGCACAGTTCGAGGGCGTCACCGTCTCCGAATTCGCCCGCACCGCCATCTTGGAAAAGATCGAAGATTCCTACGACCTCCAAGAACTTCGCGAAGCGATGGCACACGACTCCGGCGAACGCTTCAGCATCGACGAAGTGCTCGCTGAACTCGACTAATGCCACCTCAGTCCAGCACCTACCGCGTTGAGTTGACCGCGCGAGCACGCAAGCAACTCAAGAAGATGGACCGCTTCGACGCCAAGATCCTGGCAACATGGATCAAGAACAACCTCGATGGATGTGCCGATCCACGCGCCTTCGGTAGGGAGTAACCGCGAACCATTCGGGGTGCTCCGAAACTCACCCATGTTCAGTATCCGTTCTCGAGCATGCACGTATCCACACCGCTCCGGTTCGGTTCCGATTTAGACGAGCGTTACTCGTCGAAAAGCAACTCGATCGGCTCCGTTTCCCGCGATTCGTGGTCCCAGACATAGAAGTTGTCATCGCCAGGCAGGAGAACAATCGCGTTTCCCTCCTGATCCTCTGCGACGACGATGGCTTCCTGCGGAAATCCGTCGGCCTGGGAACGCCACGTTTCGGTTTCCTTGACCACGTGATTCGCCGAACGTGAGAGACGGCGACGGTCTGAATCGTCGTATACCGGATAGAGGAACCAGTAGCCCTTCGTCGGCGTCGTCGATTTCGCCGCCGTTCTCCAACATCAGGCGCTGCCGCAAGACGTCTGGGAAGGTGCGGCCCAATGCTTCCTCAGCAGCGCGGATTCGTGATTCTTCAACGGGGAATGCCATGCGCGCAGTCTATGCGAAACCCAGCCCCCGCTACAGGAATCTTGGTCCTACACCTTGCACCGACCCTAGCGTGACTCAGTGCCCAGTAACTCCCGGATGCTGACAACCGACCTCGACGCCTTACTTACGTCACTGCCCTCAACGGTGGACGGCGGCGGGTAGAGGGCAATGCCCTGTGACAACGCCAACTGTGCCACCTCGTCTTGCCAACCAGGCCAGCGCAGTCCCTCGAAGACCACCTCTAGTCCGCCGCCCAGCATAGCCGCAAGAAACGCCGAGTAACCGCCACCGAGCCCATCCCATGTAAGGGTGTCCGGACCGAAGTAACAAACCTCGCCAGGCGCAATGCCCAGCGCACCGCCGTCGATAGCAAAGAGGCCTCCTAGGACATCGTGCCCGACGACGAGCGCACCGGGTGGTGCCGAAACGGGGCCGCTCAACCCGTTCGCTTCAGTGATGCTGGGCAAGTCCTCACTGCCACCGCCGTACAAACGCACCCAGCCGTGGTCGGCGACGATGCCGCCAGTGTGCAGTGCGACGGCCCCCATCGGCGACGCGGCGGTGACCTGCAATCCCCACAGCGAGTGGCGGCCTCGCTCTGGATCGACGGGCAACACGACAGCGTCGGATTCGGCTAATGCTTTCTGAAGATGCGGCCAGGCCGGATCGTCGACGGTGATGAGGCTTTCGATGTCACGCATTGGGGTTCCTTCGGGTGTAGTGGTCACATATCCAGCTGAAGGGCTGTCTTTTCTTCGTCGATGATGCTCGGCTGCCGGGCCGTCGCTCATTTCGTAGGTGGGCTCGGGGCGAGTGCTTTGGACGGCTTTGCCGGAACGTTTGCCAAATATTCCGAACATGTCGTTCTCCTTGTGAATGGATTCGGGCGACACTTGGAGCAGAACTCTAATCGACGTAGTTCAAACGTGCTCGACGAATACCAACCCCGACCCATCACCTACCGCGTTGGGTTCAACGTGCGAGCACGCAAACAACTCAAGAAAAGGGACCGCCCCGAGGCCAAGATCTTGACTACATGGATCAAGAACAACCTCGCCGTATGCACCAATCCACGAACCTTCGCTAGGGCGTGACCGCGAATCGTTCGGGGTTGCTCCGAAAATCCCTCGCGTTCTGGATCCGTTTCGAGCATGCGCGGGCCTTCACGAACCCGAACGTACTCAAGGAAACTGCAGCGAAAAGGTACTTATTGTGGGCTTCAGCCAAGCCATCACAACCATCCGGCAACCTCACGCGAGGTCACGTAAGCTGAGCGGTAAATACGGCTTGCCACTGACAAGGGGCACTGGCTTGGAGGACTAAATGGTAAGGACCTTCTCCAGAGAAACCACTCTCGTAGATGACCGGCTGACGCTCGCACTCGCGCCCGGGCTAGAGCCTGATGGTCTTAACGCGTCCCCCAGTTTCTTCCATGGATTTGCAACCCACCCGCAGGTGCTCGCACGCGGGCTCGTAACACTCGCAGACATCACCGCCACCCGCTATTACAACTTCACCCCGATGGCGGAGCGTGACCCGATTCTTTCCGCACACGGCGATCGTCTGCGGGCCGAGTGTTTCTCGGGGTGCAACGCCGTCTACGCGTGCTTCGAGGTGATGGGCTCAGGCCTTGACGGCGGTGACATCGGGCGTGGCACGACCAACGTCGACATCGGCCCCACGTCCAGGGTGATGCTGTCCAATCTGCCGCGCCACGAACTTCTGCATCTCGACGTCGGCGCAGAGGGTCTGCGGGCGGCGACGCTGACGACGTCCACGGTTGAGCGTCCTGTGACAATGCCGTTACGCTGGGTGCCTGCACTAGGCAACGCGGCGCAGACGCAGCAAGGCTTCGTCGAGGCGTTCCGGGTGCCGGCCTCGGGTGCACGCCGATTCCTTGCAGGATTGCCCCCTGCGAGCTCGTCCGGGCACTCAGCCTGGCTGTCCTCATCCCGTGGTGCGGTAAAGGTCAGTGCGGTGGCGACGCCGGGAGCGGTGCTGGTCAGTGGTCTGCAGCGGCTAAGCGCCCTAAAACGGCTGTTGCCGCACACGCAAGGGCTCGTCGTCCACGGCCCCGCCGACGAGTACACCGTTGGAGCAATGATCACGCTGCTGCTTCCGGACGCTCGGCTCACCCTCGGGCTGACTGATAAAGAATGGCGCGGGTACTCCGGCGAAGGCTCACTACTGGCCTCGCTGGCCGAACCGAACGTCATGGAAGACGCCGACCTGGTGAGCGCCATGTTGGCTTTTGAGCCGATCATTGATGTACACCGCCTTGCCAAGGACACCGCGCTTCCCGAGTCTCGAGTGAAAGCCGCTCTGGCAGTGCTCGCGGCCTCTGGCCGCGTGGGGTGGGATGTCAACGACCAAGCCTATTTCCACCGCGAACTGCCAGACACGCCCGAGCGGGTGGAAAAGGACAATCCACGGTTGACCGCAGCGCAGAAGCTCGTGTCCGCTGGCGCCGTGCGAAGCGCTGGTTCGGATGCCTGGACCGTCACATCGGGTGACGCTGAATACGGCGTGCGGCTCGGCCCCGATACTGACGTCCCCGAGAAGGGCGCCACCTGCAGTTGCACCTGGTATCTCTCACATGCAGGCGACCGTGGGCCATGCAAGCACGTTCTCGCCGTAATGCTGACGCAATCGACCAGCCCCACCGAACGACAAGGACTCTAATGACAGTGAATCCGAGGCTGCATGAGGCCGTTGAAATCTTCCGCGAATTAGGTTGGGACAAGGCTGATGTCGCCGATGCGCCAACGCTGCCGCTAGGCACGAAAGAACAACAAAAAGCGGCCGTCGCCGGACTAAAAACCGGTAACTGGGGTGAGTACGGGAGAATCAGATCCAACTATATCGGCTGGATCAGCGCGGTGAACGTGAATGAAACCATGCTTGCCTTGTTCGCTGTGCGCCTCGGCGTGACCCCGCCCAGGGCAGTGTCGCTACTGCAGTACACCGACGATGTTGTTTTGGCTAGATGTGTTGCCCAACGCGGAGAGGCTTACGCTGCCACATTCATCGATGAGGTGTGCATCCCTCTCCTGAGGGCGTCTGAGTACTCCCTGTCCGCACATGGGGAGGCCGCCGTCCGGCTGGTATGCGAGATGGGACTACCCGTCCCAAACAAGGTCGGCTACCTCCAAGACTGGTCCATCGTTGCGCTTGCGGCCCTGACCGGCGACGTTGCCGGAATCGCATGGCCAGAAAAACACGTGCTCCCGACTCTTGAAGAACTGCGTCCTTCGTTTGACCAGCACTGGCAGGCAGTGCTCCGTTCGGGAGTAACGATGACGGGGTCCTTCGGCAAGCTGCTTTCCGCTGCGGTCAAAGCAGGGCTAATCGAGCGCGACGCGGGATTAGAGCAGTTTTTCATGTCGTTGGATGCGGCGGCGCGTCCAGGTGACCGCAAAGAGCTCACGTCGTTGATCATGAACGACATTGCGGTGACCGACGATGAACTGGTCTCCCGCGTCGACGCGCTGATCTCCGTCCTAAGCCACGGTGAAGGGCCGGTTGTCGAGGGCTTCGGTCCTCGGCTGATTGCGAATGTGGCCGACGATCTGGTGGGCGAAGTAGCTCTGGCGTGCCTCTATGCGAAGACGAAGAAGGCAGTGCGACACGTGTTGACCGCCTTGAAGCAGCGAGACTTTCCCGGGAAGCCGAGTGCTGAACTGCTATACGAGAGGCTGAGTGAACTTGCCCAGTCGCCGGACAAGGCCACGGTCAAGCTGGCTGAAGCGGTGCTGACACATTGGAACATGAGCCCCGCAGCCCCAAGCGACGAGCCCGTGATCACCGGACTGTGGCAGCCAACTCCGCAGCTGTGGGACGTCCCAAGATTTGAGGTGGGTGAAGTCACCCCGGAGGCGTTGACGGAAGCGCTTCGCGTGTTGAAATCTCGCGGTGACGTTGTTCTGTTCGGCCTTGACGCAGACCGGTTCCTGGCACTGGCGGTCGCGCTGGCGAACCACAGCCTAGATGACACCCGCAGGGCGCTGCGTGGGATCTCGGCGGTGTACTGGGCAGACGCCGTCCGCAACTGGTTGGCGGACGAACCGGCACGCCCTCGTTGGCGAACAGGAGGCTCCCTGTGGGACATGCATCTTGAAGGCGCATTGGACCACCTCGGACAGATTCCTTGCCTGCTGTCGCAGCCATCGCGGGTTGATCTGAGTGTCGAGTTCGACGATCTCGTTGCGTCCTTGGAAAAGTATGCGGCCGCGGGCGTCCCAGTGCTGCAAGCTGACCTGGTTTTGGCGCTAGCTCGCTTGGACGTGACGAAAGCGGATGCCAACGCGAACCTGCCCGAGGTCCCGGTGAAGTTGCTAGACGGCAAGCAGCTGGTTCGCAGCGCAGCCCGAGTAATCACGTCCTACTTGAAGAGGCCATTCGTCATTCCAGAGGCACCTTCTACCTTGTCAGATCACGATGACAGCTTGGTCTGGCCCAGATCATTGGTCGGGTTGAACCGCAAGATGAACCTGGAAAACCGGATCGGGGCCTATTTCGGGGTGTTCCCCAACTGGGGTGACGCGCTGAACGTCGAGCTTCATCGACGCGATCCGCATGTGGCGTCAATCATGGCCCGGCAGCTGGCTCGTAGCGCCAAGCCACTTGAGCGCGGCGCGGCGGTGAACCTGCTTGCGGTCCAGCGTCACGGCCGCCCGGAGCATGCCACGGAGTCAGCGTTGGCGTTGCAAGAAGCCTGGGAGCGCGGGCTGATGGTGCCCGGTGTAGCCGATATCAACTACCTCGACTGGGACGGGCAGCTGCGCAACATCGGATCATTCGTCGAGTCATTGCGCGAGGCAGCGGACCGCGGCATGTTGTCAGTTGTCTGGCCACTTTTGGATGACGTGCTCGTCGCCTCTGCCAAAACCCCGCGGATGTTGGCAGGCACCGCCGAGGCGGCTCAGGCGATGCAGGACTACGTCGGCGAGGTGCTGGCTGCGGTCAGCTCAGGTGTTGCACCGGCGTCAGCATTGGAGGTGCCGGGGGTACGCGCGCTCGCGGCTCGGAAAGGTTCTTCAAAGGCGGTTGACGCGGCTAGGGGCGTCGTCAAGCAACTGCCCGACCGGCAGGTGGAACCTCCGCAGCCTGCCACGCCTGCGCTCGACGTAGCGCTGTTCGAACGGATCTGGCCGACAGCGGCCGGGACCAAGCCGAACATCCCGGATGGGGCGACGTATTCGCTGCGCGAGGCAGGTTCGAACACAAAGCAGCCCCACCTGCAATTCGACATGGTTGTTCCCAGCTACCCGGCGTCCGTATTCGAGATTGAAAGCCTGACCAGAGAGTTCCTTGAGATCCGGGAAGAAAGGCAGGCCAGTTCCAAGCGCGTGAACCAGGACGAGCCGGAAGGCAAGGAAAGCTGGCTCTATTGGGACGGCAACGCCCTGGTTGCAGATGATTCCAGAAACCGGAGCGAGGCTACACCTGAGCTTTCCGACGCGCTTATTGCGGTATTGATCGCTTACACAGGGGTTCGCGCCGACAACGTCCACCAGAAGCGGGAATGGGCAGCGGAACGACTACAAGAATTGGCCGAAAAAGAGGCGTACGGCTCCGCTGCTGTGAAGGCCGCCACGATCGGGTTGCTGCCGTACCACGAGGTGTGGAGCCCGGCGCGGGTGGTGTACACCCTGGAAAAACAGCCTGAAATGCTGCCGTTCCTGTGGCCAACGTTGAGCGAACCCCTGTGGTTCGCCGGAAACCAGGAGACGGTACCCACGTGGGTGAACCGTGTCCTCGACGTTGTGACGCTGCACGCCGAGATCCTGCTCGAAGCCACCCGCCGGGGCTACGTCCCGGCTAACGCGTGGGACGGCATCGGTGCGTTGGCAGCGAAGAAGGGCTCGTCTGCAGCACTGAAGAAAGCCCGAGTGCTGGCCAAGTCCTTCGGAACAGTCACGTCCCTGGGGTGACTGGAAACGCCCTTTCGGCGCCACAGCTCCCGAGAACCCCGATACTTCCGTTTTGGTCGATGCCGTCAAGGACGCCCACACCCGCGCACTTGCCACAGGCGTCGACATCGCGCCTCCGCTAACGACCGTGAGCTGATACCAAGCTGCAATCTTTAAAAATAGTTGAAGGGAAACCTCTCACGCAGTTGCGGATGGATGCTGTTCAGAAGGTCCGAAACTTCCTGCTCGTGTTCATCGATCTCCTGCCCCTCGTCAAGCTTCTCCTCCAGCTCCGACAACAGGAACCCCATCCTGAGAAAACCAGTGAAGTCGATCTCCAGATCGAGGAAGCTCTCTGGCCCTCCGTACTCCCCCTGGTCGTGATCGAAAAAGAACACTGTCTTGCGCCGTGCGCTCAAGAACCACTCATCGCCCTGCCCCGACTGCCCGATAAGCAACAGATCTTCGGGCAAACCATCGCCACGTGCTCGCCGATTCCACTCGAGCACCTTCTGATAGCCATACAGAACAATGTCCGGCGTGATACTTACCCCGGCATAACGATGAATGAACTCGGTGTACGTTGCATCGATGTCAGGGATCTTGCCTTTGTTTTTTATGGCGGGATCAAGCTGCTCAAGAGAACTAAAAAGCTCGTTCGGATCAATCAACTTCATGATTTTCCCCTACTCATCCGTGACTGGAGGCTGATCGACGAAAACCACTTCGACGGGCTGAACCCCAGTGAGTTCGCGGTTCCAAAGATGGACGGCATCGTCGCCCGCCAGCATAACAAGGTCGGTGCCGGACAGAGCTTCCTCGGCGGCGCGGATACGATTGCCAACGGCAAGATGGCAACGGCGCACTACTACGCATGTGTGGATAAAACGTCTCCGCATTGCCCCCCTCGGCAACATAAAGTACTGCCCAATAGAACGAATATCCTGATAGCCGACCAACATTAACCAAATTCGGATCGGTAAGGCACAAAAGACACCAAGGAAAACACAAAATGAGACTGTGGAATTCCGCTGAAGCAGAGCACACTGTAGGGCACGCATACAGCACGATTGCGAATGAGATTGAGAAAATAGTTAATTCATATATTGAGGACAAACAGTTTTCTGATGCATATGAAGACTGGTGCTGGGCATACATTGCGATCCTAGAAGGACCGATTATGCAGGAAATGAAGCTTCCCGAGGTTGTACGCCGCAACAATAAACAAAAGGATTTAGAGTTTCGACTGAAAATCGACTATCAGTCTTTCCTTGATGGCGACCATAATCGGCAACTCGGACTAATTATCGATTCCTTGAATCGCTGCTTAGACCATCCAAAAATGACGAAAACGTGGAAAGTACCCGAAAGCGACATAGCCATTCTAAAACAAGCGCTACAGGCAGCAGAGCAAGAATTAAGGCAAGATTAAAGGCTGTCCGAGCGCTCATAGCGGTCGGTAGGCAGCCGAATAAACACTCCCAAGAAGCACTGAGGTTCGCTAGAAGCACAGGCTCCAAAGACGGAACTCATCATCTTTTGGATTGAAAAAGCAAAGCTACGCCGAGGCAGCTTGCAGCGGCTGGATCTGCTCAATCTCGGCGAGGATTTTATCCTCTGCCACATCCAAGTCATACTGCGCTTGCAGCCCCAGCCAGAATTGCGGGCTCATCCCGAAAAACTTCGCCAAACGGAGCGCGGTATCGGCAGTAACAGCGCGCTTTCCGTGGACGATCTCGTTGATCCGGCGAGGGGGGACGCCGATAGAAACAGCAAGCTTATGCTGCGTAATCCCCATCTCCTTGAGGAAGTCCTCCATGAGAATTTCACCAGGGTGTACTGGTGGAAGCTTGTCAGTGATAGTCAACGATCTCGACCTCCTCTGGACCAGCTGCCGTCCACCGAAAGCAGATCCGCCACTGGCTATTGATGCGAATACTGTGCTGACCCCGCCTATCCCCTTTCAATACCTCGAGACGGTTTCCCGGCGGAATCCGCAACTCTTGAAGGCTCTGCGCGTAGCCAAGCTGACGCAATTTACGCAGCGCCACTGAGTGGATGCGGGAATCGATCGAGGGCACACGTTCTCGATTCCACAAACGCTCAGTGTCCTTGTTGGCGAATGACTGGATCATGCTTCACCCTATCCCCCATAACGTGAAGCGTCAATAACGTATCGCGTTAAACGTTAAATTTAAACTCGACGGAGCGTCGAACGGAAGTAACCTCACCCTAGCCGATAGAACCATTTCCGTATTACGATTGCTGTCATGAAAACTATCAACGGGCAACCAGTCAGCGAAGAGCAAATCGACGCATGGGTAGCCGAAGCTGAGAACGGCTACGACGTGGAGACGCTTCGTCGTCGAGGCAGGAAACCTCGTGGTGAAGATGCTGCGAAGGTTATCTCTATTCGACTCTCCCCTCGCGAGATCTCGAGCCTCGATAAGTATGCAGCTGCCAACGGATGGTCACGGTCTCAGGCAATCCGCGAAGCTTTAAAGAACGCCATCTAGACATGGACGTACGCCGTAGCGCCACGAAACACGGCATCAAGCCTGAGGACTCAGTTACTGCCGCGACAACAGGTTGTGTTTTTAAGGCCCACTCGACGAAGAGCACCCTCAACGGGAATTACGCCTGGGGTTCGACGGCTCAATGAGGCTGATCGAGCTCGTCATTCCCATCTGGGACGACGGCACCGAAACGATCATCCACTCGATGAAGGCGCGCAAACACTATCGCAGCCTGCTCGACTAGTCACGAATCGCTTCAAAGAAACCCGGTGAACTTCGCGGATACAGTAATCATGCGCTCGCCAGGGCATTGCATTTGTCGGATCCCATCCTCACAATGAGGGGCCATGATTAATGTCAATCTCACGATCCGGCAGATCACCTTCGACTGCCACGATCCCTCATAGCTCGCTGAGTTCTGGTCCGCTGCCACAGGCTGCGAAATCGCCGCAGATTACGGGGACTTCGTCATGGTTGATTCCACTCCGGCGCTGGGATTTCAGCGTGTACAGGATCCCACACCCGGGAAGAACCGCATGCATATCGACGGCTACGGGGCTGACCGCGAAGCCCTGGCGGAACGGCTGAAGGGGCTAGCCGCAACCGAACTCGGTACCCACGAGGCGACGGGATTGGTATGGACCGTCATGCAGGATCCGGAAGGCAACGAGTTCTGCGTGGGCAACCCCGAAGCCTAGCTACACATTGAACTTGAACTCCACGGTATGTAGTTGCAAAGTTACTTTCTCGAGAACCTCGCCGCCCACGTCGCTCCCGCGTTGGGTGGCAGCCGAACCACAAAGGATCAGTCATCTGCTATCCCATCGACTAATTCTTGCAGGTCGCAGGACCTTCGCGTAACTGTCAGTTCAGCGCATTTTGAATAGTTCAGCACACGATGTATTGTTCAGCACATGCTGACCATTGCTTCACGCCTCGACGTCATGAACCGGCTCGGCCGGGCCATGGCGGATCCGACGCGCTCCAGAATCCTGATGACACTACTCGACGGCCCGAGCTACCCGGCCGTGCTTTCGCGCGACCTGGACCTGACCCGCTCGAACGTCTCGAACCACCTGACCTGCCTGCGCGACTGCGGCATCGTCGTCGCCGAGCCGGAGGGCCGCAAGACACGCTACGAAATCGCCGATCCGCACCTCGCGGCAGCGCTCAACGCGCTGGTGAACGCGACGTTGGCTGTCGACGAAAACGCCCCGTGCATCGACCCTGAATGCTCGGTGCCCGGCTGCGGCGAGAAGGGAGCGGACGCATGAGCTCGGCGTGTGGATGCGCACATGAACCCGCCACAGAGATCGAAGAACTCGATCGGCCATGGTGGAAGGACCCCGAGTTGCTACTGCCGATCTTCTCCGGCGTAGCCCTCGGCATAGGCCTGGCGCTGGACTGGTCCGGGGTAGAGACACCCGCGACAGTACTGTTCTGGGTCGGCCTGCTGCTAGGGGCGTATACGTTCGCGCCCGGCGCTATCCGAAACCTTGTCACGAAGCGCAAGCTCGGCATTGGTTTGCTGATGACGATCAGCGCGGTCGGCGCGGTGATCCTTGGCTTCGTCGGAGAGGCCGCGGCGCTAGCGTTCCTGTACTCGATCGCTGAGGCACTGGAAGACAAGGCGATGGACCGGGCCCAGGGCGGACTGCGGGCACTGCTGAAGTTAGTGCCGCAGACCGCGACAGTACTGCGCGACGGCACGGCGGTCGAGGTCGCAGCGAAGCACCTCGTGGTTGGCGAGCTGATGCTCGTGCGCCCCGGGGAGCGGATCGCCACGGACGGCATCATTCGGTCTGGACGTTCCAGCCTTGACACCTCAGCGATCACCGGAGAATCCATTCCGGAGGAGGTCGCGCCCGGCGACGAAGTGCCCGCGGGAGCAATCAACTCCGCCGGTGTACTGGAGGTCGAGACGACCGCAGCTGGAACGGACAACTCGCTGACCACACTCGTCGACCTCGTCGAGCAGGCGCAGGCGGAGAAGGGTGACCGCGCCCGGATCGCCGACCGAATTGCCCAACCCCTAGTGCCCGGGGTGATGATCCTGGCAGTGCTGGTCGGCGTGATCGGCTCGCTGCTGGGTGACCCAGAGACTTGGATCACCCGTGCGCTGGTGGTCCTGGTCGCAGCGTCGCCGTGCGCGCTGGCAATCTCCGTGCCGCTGACGGTCGTGGCCGCGATCGGCGCGGCCAGCCAGTTCGGCGTGGTCATCAAGTCCGGCGCGGCGTTCGAGCGACTCGGCGGCATCCGTCACCTAGCGGTGGACAAGACCGGAACCCTTACCCGCAACCAGCCCGAGGTTAACGGAGTGGTCCCGGCAGAGGGATTCGATCGGGCTCAGGTGCTTGCTTTCGCTGCGGCAGTTGAGCAGCAATCGACGCACCCCCTCGCCGCGGCGATCGCGGCAGCTGAGCCCGAAGCACCCGCCGCCCTGGACATCAGCGAGGAAGCCGGACATGGCATCGGCGGCACCGTCGAAGGCCGACGCCTGCTGGTGGGCAGCCCCCGGTGGATCGACGCCGGGCCACTGAAGGCAGACGTTGAGCGCATGGAATCCGAAGGCCAGACCTGCGTCCTGGTCACCGTCGATGACACCCTCGCCGGAGCGATCGGCGTCCGCGACGAGCTGCGGCCCGAGGTGCCCGAAGCCGTGCAGACCCTGCGCGCCAACGATGTGGAAGTGAGCATGCTCACCGGCGACAACACTCGTACCGCCCGGGCGCTGGCTGAAATCGCCGGAATCGACGACGTGCGCGCCGAGCTGCGCCCGGAGGACAAGGCAAGCATCGTCGCCGAACTCTCCTCCAAGACGCCGACGGCGATGATCGGCGACGGCATCAACGACGCGCCGGCACTGGCGGGCGCAACGGTGGGCATTGCGATGGGAGCAACCGGCTCTGACGCCGCGATCGAGTCCGCTGACGTCGCCTTCACTGGCCACGACCTCCGGCTGATCCCGCAGGCGCTGCAGCACGCCCGCCGAGGCAGCAGGATCATCAACCAAAACATCGTGCTGTCTCTGGCCATCATTATCGTGTTGATGCCACTGGCGATCAGCGGTGTGCTCGGCCTGGCCGCCGTCGTGTTGGTTCACGAAGTCGCCGAAGTCATCGTGATCTTGAACGGCCTGCGGGCTGCACGAGCGAAACGCTGAGGCTGTGACCGGCAAGTCTTATAAGAGTTAAACCACGCGCCGAGCGCACACACGTTGGACCAGGCGAGTCATTCGAGTTCACCACCTGGTCCTTCTCGGTGCGTGCAGGCACGGGAACTGTGGGTGAACCTAATAGTTCAACGGCCCGATACCGCTTGCAGATTCTACACACGAGGTAGCGGAATGGACCGAGGCCGAACGAAAACCGGAGTTAGAGACAGCGCTCTTAAACCTACCCCCCCAATAACGCGAAACGTCATTAACGCTCCGCGTTACACGCTAAATTTGAACTCCACGGTATGTCGTTGCAAAGTTACTCCCTCTCGTTAACACCATCAAAAGGAGTGTTATCCAATGAAAGCGTTCGGCTTCTTAAGCTTCGGGCATTACGCCTTCGGCAGCTAGTGCGGGCCATCTGCGGAAAAGATCGCCAAGACTCGTCTGGAGATCACCCAGGCTGCGGACGAAATCGGCGTGAACAACGCGTCCTTCCGAGTCCACCACTTCACGCTGCAGGCCTCCGCCCCGATGCCGCTGCTGTGTGCTATCGCTGCCACCACCAAAAATCATCGAGGTGGGCACCGGCGGCATCGACATGCGCTAGCGCATATCGGGGTTGTAGCGTTTGAGTCATTGACTCCCGCCGTCTACAAGTACCTACACACTTGATCGGTGCTGCACGTTTCAGGATCCGGGTGCGCGGCGTCCTTGCTAAGGTCCGCGATAGTGTCGCGCAGCACGGAGAGCTGCGCGATCTGCTGCTCGATCTCAGCGAGGCGCACGTCAAGCAGGTCGCGCACGTGCTCGCAGGGCGCATGGCCGCCGTCGCGGATGTCGAGGATCTGGCGGATCTGGGCGAGGGTGAGGCCCGCGGCCTGGCCGCGGTGGATGAAGTCGATCCGAGCGACCGTCTCGGGCGCGTAGTCGCGGTATCCGGACGGCGTGCGCTCGGTCGGGGGCAGAAGGCCCTGTTCCTCGTAGAAGCGAAGGGTCTTCGCGGTAGTGCCCGCCCTCTCGGCGAGTTCTCCGATCCACATTGCTGTCTCCCTCCGTGGCCGCGCTTGACCTTCCCCTGCACTGGAAGGTCCAGTATGGCTGAGACAGAGCAGAAAGCCAAGAGTTGACAGGAGTAGCGATGCCTACGAAGTACGATCTCGCCATCATCGGATCGGGAGGCGGCGCGTTCGCCGCTGCGATCCGCGCCAGCACGCTCGGGAAGTCGGTGGTGATGATCGAGCGCGGGACGCTCGGCGGCACCTGCGTGAACACGGGCTGCGTCCCGTCGAAGGCGCTCATTGCCGCGGTCGGCGCGCGGCACGTCGCGGTCGACGCCGCAACCCGGTTCCCCGGGATCGCGACGACGGCGGATCCCGTCGACATGCCCGCGCTGATCGCTGGGAAGCAAGCGTTGGTGGAGTCGCTGCGCGGCGAGAAATACGCCGACGTCGCCGACTCCTACGGCTGGCAGGTCCTCCGCGGCGACGCCTCGTTCGTGGGCACCCCTGATGCGCCGGTTCTCGATGTTGCCGGATCCGACGGAAGCGTCGAGACCATCGAGGCCCACCACTACCTGGTCGCGACTGGTTCTCGCCCGTGGGCACCGCCGATCGACGGCCTGGAGGAGACCGGATACCTGACCTCGACCACGGCGATGGAGCTGACGGAGGTCCCCGAGTCGCTGCTGGTGCTCGGCGGCGGCTACGTCGCCCTAGAGCAGGCGCAGCTGTTCGCCCGCCTCGGCTCGCAGGTCACGCTGCTCGTGCGGTCCCGGCTCGCGTCGAAGGAGGAGCCGGAGGTGTCCCGGACACTGCAGGAGGTGTTCGCCGACGAGGGCATCCGGGTGGTCCGCCGCGCGGTGCCGACCCGGGTGTCCCGGGACGCGGCGACCGGGCAGGTCGTGGTTACCGCGGACGTGTCCGGCGGCTCGCAGGAGTTCCGCGCCGACCAAGTGCTCGTCGCCCTCGGACGCCGTCCCGTCACCGACGGCTTGAACCTCGATGCGGTCGGGGTGAAGACCGGGGACTCCGGCGAGGTGGTCGTCTCCGACCGGCTGCAGTCCTCGAACCCGCGGGTCTGGGCCGCGGGCGACGTGACCGGGCACCCCGAGTTCGTCTACGTCGCCGCCCACCACGGCACCCTCGTCGCCGAGAACGCGTTCGCCGACGCCGACCGGTCCGTCGACTACGCCCGCCTACCGCGGGTGACGTTCACCGGGCCCGCGATCGGCGCGGTCGGGATGACCGAGAAGGACGTCCTCGCCGCGGGGATCCGCTGCGACTGCCGCGTCCTGCCCCTGCACCACGTGCCCCGCGCCTTGGTGAACCGCGACACCCGCGGGTTCATCAAGATCGTCGTGAACGCCGAGACGAACGAGATCCTCGGCCTGACCGCCGTCGCCAAGGACGCCGGGGAACTCGCCGCCACAGGCGTCCACGTGCTCGGCAAGACCATCGCCGAAGTAGCCAACACCTGGGCCCCCTACCTGACCATGGCCGAGGGCATCCGGATCGCCGCGAAGGCCTTCACCACCGACCCGTCGCTGCTGTCGTGCTGCGCATGAACGGCAACACAGGCAATCGGGGAGATCTCATCCTGAAGCAGACGATGAGCGCCGATCAGGACCGCGACGAATGGCGCGCCGGTCCCGTCGTCGCTGCAGTGACCGGGCTGCTCTTGCTGGCATGCTGCGCGCTTCCGTCGCTGCTCTGCTGCGGCCTGCCGTTCATCGCGGCGGGCGGAGCACTTGCAGGCGTCGGTGGGCTCCTCGGTAATCCCTGGATCATCGGTGCCGGGACCGCCGTCGTGATGGCCGCCATGGCGGGGATGCTCGTCAGGCTACGGCGGCGGCACCGGCGCCGCAGGTCCGGCTGCTGCGAAAATCCTTCGACCGCTGATCGGAACCGGTAGTTCGAGGGATCCAGCGATCACTGCCACCGACGGAGGCCGCTGAAATCGAAGCCCGACGGGAGAAGGAGGAGCAAAAAGCGTTCGAATCAACCGGTGACGAGGATAATACTGAGGCTGGATCCCGGCCGTCGCGACGCGGTCTCCGCTTCCGCCGAGACGAGAAAGGGTTGTGGGCACCTAGGCTGGGCGGCATGAACGACCTGACCATAGCGCCCGGCCCGGGGATCCCCGACGGTGCGGTCATCGCCGCCGATCTCACGGAGCGTTTCGCGAAATCGTCGACTCCAGGCGGCCAGGGCGTCAACACGACGGACGGCAAAGTCCAGCTTTCCATCGATGTCGCCGAATGCGCATCGCTTACCGACGCCCAGCGTCACCGTATCTCGCGCAACCTCGAGCACCGCCTAGACGGCTCCGTCTTTACCGTGACTGCGTCGACTCAGCGGTCTGTGTTTCGCTCCTGGTCCTCTCGCTTGCACCTGCGACACAGCCTCGTGTCCCCGGGCCGTAGCGTTCGGGGGAGCACAATAGCCCCAGTCCTCATCACGTCCCGGGATCAAAGAGTTCATCGCAGAGGTTAAGCACTACACGTTGAACTTGAACTCCACGGAGTGTCGGCGATAACTAACCATTTGATGCGCGCGTGCGGAAGTAGCAACGAAATACCGCTAAAACAGAAAACATATGGGGTGCACAGAAACACATACAGGTTCTGCGGAAAACTTATAGGGTGCGTCGCTAAAAAATCGCTGTGCGCGAAAAACATTAAGGGTTTACGGACCCGGTCCCAGACCCCTCAATACTCTGAGCCGGAAGAATGGAAAGTGGAAGGTTGATATATCCCCACTATTCATTTTTCCGTTCTTCGGAGTACATCGGGAGCTACTCCTTCGGACCAGCTCTGTGTGAACTAAATGAGAAGGCGCAGCAGCGAATCATCGACGCTGGACAGTTGGTGCTGCGGGCACGCGAGCGACACCCCGAGCGGTCACTCGCGGAGCACTACAACCCGTTAGCGATGGACCAAATTCTGCTCAAGGCTCACGACGAATTGGACCGAGAAGTAGATAAAGCTTCGGTGTGGCACGCAAACGCACCAACGAGCGCCAACACCGGGAGCTACTGTTCGCCAGCTACGGGTAGTTGGCGAGGGGCTATGTCTCCTCGCTTCCATCAAAATCGAAACCACCAGCAGGGTCGTCCCCCGAGCGGGTAATTTTGATCGGCCCCGCTGCTGGGTATAGAACCCTGTCGCCGGCAACGCCGGGAACTATGACTGTGCCCGACGAGAACACGTCACTGTCATAACGCGGCTCACGGTAGACCAGCACTGGTCGTCCACTACTACTGGTGGATTTCGGTTTGGGTGGCGGGGGGATTAACGCCGCCGGCCTCGTTTTTTGCGTTGAGGAGGGCGTTGACTACTTCCCGATTGTGAAATTGGCCGATGGTGCGATGGAGAGGAACCAGTCACCTGAAAGAGATCGATCCAGTCGCTGGTGCGCAATCTGGGGGGTAGGGTTGCGGGGTCGATTCCTCGCGAGCGCAACCATGATTGTGTATCTGAACGTGATGAAAACAACCCTGCCCTTCGGAGAATTTCCCCTATCCCGCGTCCCCGGGCGGTGAAAACGGTGTGCACCATAGCCTGAAAGGCTTTGCGCTGCTCTATCGGGATCTTCGGGTCACCCACCCGGCGGATCACTAAGATCCCCCCGTCAACGTTAGGCTGTGGACGGAAAGCAGACCTTGGTACTCGGGAACCAAGGTGAAACGTGAACCATGGGGACCACTGAGCCGTCATCATCGTGCTTGCGCCTACCCCGGCCCGGCGGCGAGCGACTTCCCACTGCATGAGGAGTACAGCGTCAGTCCATGCCGGCGCATGCAACAACTTTCGAAGAATGGCAGTGGTGAGGTGAAAGGGAATGTTTCCCACAATGACGCAGGGAGTGGCGGGTAACGGGAATTTAAGGAAATCATCATGGACCACTTCGACCGACGCCGAGGCGGTCTTTTTTGTGAGTTTGGCAGCTAGTTTTGTGTCCACTTCAACTGCCGTTATTGCCCTCCCCAAGCGGGATATCGGGTGAGTGAGGGCACCGCTTCCCGGCCCGATCTCGATGATGGGGCCGGAGGTTTGTTTTACAAGATCGACGATGGAGTTGATGATCTTGTGGTCTGTGAGAAAATTTTGGCCATGTTCGTGACGGCCGTATCCGTATGTAGACATCAGGTGTGCTCCGTGGAGTTGAAACGGAGCCGGGCATGGCAAATGGCCGCCCGGCTAAAGGACCGGAGCGGTTTTTGACCCGCGGGAGGGAGAAAACCGCCTTAGCGGTTGGTGAGCGGCCGAATGAAAACGGAACCTGAAATCAACATGGGTCTATAGTATCAAATTAATTTAGCAGGGTGCAATACGGTGAGAAAGAAGACAACCGCACCGCAATAGTGCAAGACCTCTCTGGATTGGAATTTGTCCTACCTTCGGGGCGTCATACAGACGCCACTAGCGTATTTTGTCTCTGGGCAACGAGGGGGGAGTTACCCCCACCTCAGGATGTTTTTAAGGTGCACCCCTGATTGCGCTGTGGTGCGGGAGTAATTTTGCCCGACCGATCGGACTATCCACCGACGTGGGGCGGGTAGTTCGAGGTCCCAGCAGATGATCGCGTCGATTTCGCCGCGTTCAAAGGATGCCACCATGGCGTCGTAGTTGGGGCGAGCCACATTCTTCTTTGACGCGGAAATGGACTGATCGACGTCGTTATGCCCTATGTCCAACGTGCAAGCCACGCTGCTTTGCAATGGCTTCACAGTCCTGAGGCCGCAGGTCGATGGTGCGGCCATCCACGTCAGCGTCTCGTGAGATACGACGGCAAATAGGAGCGCGTGTTGTCAAACGCAATTAATAAGGCCCTTAGCTACACATTGAACTTAAATTCCACGACGTCACCATCAGCCATGACGTAGTCTTTGCCCTCCTGCCGGACCTTGCCGGCGGCGCGAGCTTCAGCCATGGAGCCGAGCTGGTCCAGGTCCTCGAAGGCGACGATTTCGGCCTTGATGAAGCCCTTTTCAAAGTCGGTGTGGATCACGCCGGCTGCCTTGGGGGCGGTGTCGCCCTTGTGGATGGTCCAGGCGCGGGCTTCCTTCGGGCCGGCGGTGAGGTAGGTCTGCAGACCGAGGGTTTCAAAACCGGCGCGGGCGAGGGTTTCTAGGCCGGGTTCGTCTTGGCCGACGGAGGCGAGGAGTTCGGCGGCGTCTTCGTCGTCAAGCTCGAGCAGCTCGGTTTCCGTCTGGGCGTCGAGGAAGACGGCCTCAGCGGGGGCGACGAGTTCGCGCAGTTCGGCCTTCTTGGCATCGTCGGTGAGCACGCCCTCGTCGGAGTTGAAGACGTAGAGGAACGGCTTGGCCGTCATGAGGTGCAGGTCGCGGACGAGCGCGAGGTCGATCTCCCCGGCCTTCGCGGCTGCGAACAGCGTGCGGTCGGATTCGAGGATGGCCTGCGCCTTCTTGGTCTCCTCCACCTGCGCGGCGAGGTCCTTGTCCTTGCGCGCTTCCTTCTCTAGGCGCGGCAGGGCCTTCTCAATGGTCTGCAGGTCCGCCAAAATGAGCTCGGTGTTGATCACCGAGATGTCGCTGGCGGGGTCAACACGGCCGTCAACGTGGATGACGTTGTCATCGGAGAATGCGCGAACGACCTGGCAGATCGCGTCGGCCTCACGGATGTTGGCCAGAAACGCGTTACCCATACCTTCACCCTCGGACGCACCCTTGACAATGCCGGCGATATCCACGAAGGACACCGTCGCCGGCAGGATCTCGGCCGAGCCGAAGATTTCAGCCAGGCGGTTCAGGCGCGCATCCGGCAGCGGCACGAGGCCAACGTTGGGCTCGATGGTGGCAAACGGGTAATTCGCTGCCAGCACATCGTTACGGGTCAGGGCATTAAACAGGGTGGACTTGCCCACGTTGGGCAGACCGACAATTCCAAGAGTAAGGCTCACGAGGGCCCATGATAGCCGACGGGCCCGCGCAGCTTAGAGGCGGATGCCGTAGCGCGCCGCCAGATCACGCAGTTGCGGCGCCAGCAGCGCAAGGCCGCCGAGCAGCGCAGCGAGCACGCCGATCACGATGCCGACGATCGCGCCTGTCGACGATCCCTCCGCCGACGACCCGCCACCATCGCCCAGCCCTGGGTTGGAGAGGGGGCTGTGGTCGAGGGTGACATCGTCGACAAGCGAATTGTCTGCGACGTTGTACGTGCGAACCGTGAGCTTGTGCTTGCTCACGTCAACGACGGAGTAGTCAGGCGTGTAATCCTGCTGCCACACAGCGATGGCGGGATCGGCGTACTCCGTGCCGTCGGTTTCGGTACTGGACGTGAATTCCTTGCGCTCCACGCCGTTAACGTCATGGAAGTGGTAGTACTTGCCGCCGCCGGCCGTGGTGGACGTGAGGTAGAGGACCTCGCCCTTCTTCGGTCGCAGCACATCACCCGACTTGGCAGGCTTATTTGCATCCACCGGCTCCACACCGTTCATGAGGCGCGAACGGTTGTACATGTGGTCATGCCCGCCGATCACCAGGTCAACGCCAGCCTCGCTGAACACCGGCGAGAGCTGCTCGCGCAGGCGCTTCACGTCAGCATCCTTCTTGGCGTGGGAGCTGTGCGTGTACGGCGAGTGGTGCATAACCGCGATGATCCAGTCCTTGCCCGCACCCTTCGTCGCCGCAGTCTGGCGGACGAACTCGGCATGCTGCTCAATCGCAGCATCGCTGCTCTCATTGCTATCCAGAACAATGAACAGGGCGTTGTTGCGCTCAAAGTAGTAATTCGCCGTGCCGTCGACGCGGTTGGGGAAGTTTACGTGCTCGTTGAAGTGACGGGTTTCAAGCTTCGACGGGTACCGCTCATGATTCCCCATGGCCAGCGCCAGTGGGTAAGAGCGCACCTGCTCCGGGGAGAAGAATTCTTCCCACTGTTTTACTTGACTGCCCCAGCCCTCCACTTGGTCGCCAGCGTGGAGGATGAACTGCGCATTCGGGGCCTTGCCCGTGGCCTGCTTCACCGCTTCACGCCATGCTTCGGCCTGCTGTGCCACTTGGCCGTTCACGCCAATCTGGGCATCCGCCATCGCCAGGAAGTTCCACGAATCACCCCTGCTCTGAGTACGGAACGTCGCCGGCTCACTCCAGCCACCGGTGTCAGAGCCCAACTGGTAGGTGTACTCCGTGCCCGGGCGCAGACCGGTGATCGTGCCATGGTTGCTGCGGTAGAGCAAGGCTCCGTAATTAGCCTCGTTCGCAGGGATGACTCGGTCCGCGGTCGGCTGACCCGACGGGTAGTACTTCACATATTCCTGGCCACTGTACTTGGTGCGCCAGGAGAAATTCATCTCAGAATCCGTCGCACCCACTCCAACGTGGCTCAGGGTGATGGGGTTATTGGCTGTGGTCTGGGCATCCGCTGGAACAGCGGCCATGGACACGCCCACCGCAAACACGGTGGAAGCAACAAGGGTTGACAACGTCCGGGAACGAGAAGATCGGGTAGTTACAGACACGGGACAAGATTCTTTCTCTACGCAGGGCCAAGGTTTCACGCAAAGCTAACACGCGCGGGAGGTTTGTGTGGGGTGAATGAGGGGAAGGGATCGTCGAAAAGCAATTGCTCGGGCACAATAGGGCACGTGAGTTCTACGAAGAAGAGTGACGCTGCCACCAGCGGCGCCACGCATGAGTCGCCGGAAGCACTCGCTGATCAGGTGAAAGCGAGTGACGCGAAGCAAGCTGGCAGCCCCAAGGCCGACACCCACGTGTATGACAATCGCGTGGACCGCTCCGTAGTTCTCAATACGTGGGTGCGCTCCACTGCCCTGTTTTCACTCCGCATACTCGCGATTTTTATTCTGCTGGGCGCGCTCGCGTACCTGGTGGGCAAGTTCTGGGCTGGCGTGTTGCCGGTGGTGCTCGCACTCATCGTGTGCACGGTGCTCGCCCCGCCAACGACATTCATGCGCAACCGCGGAATCCCTTCCGGGGTCGCGGCGCTGATTTCTATGCTGCTAGCCGTAGCGGTGCTGATGTTCTTCGTGTCCATCATTTTGCCGGACATCATGCGCAACTCACGCGTGCTGTTCAGCCAAGCAGGGCATGGCGTGCAGAACCTGCAGCTGTGGATCCAAAACCAGGACGTGCTGCCGTTCAGCCTGGATGGTGAGAAAGTCGATGCCGCGTTCCAAGAGGCCACATCGTGGTTGCAGGACCGCGCCGGGGCGATCGCGGGCGGCATCTTCTCCGGCATTGGTACGGCAACATCGTGGGCCGTCACCTTCGTGGTGGTGCTCGTGCTCACCTTCTTCTTCCTGAAAGACGGCCAGAAATTCCTCCCCTGGGTGCGCAGCGCAACGGGCGGCCGCGCAGGCCTTCACGCGACGGAGCTGCTTACCCGCTCGTGGGACACACTCAGCGGCTATGTGCGGGCGCAAGCGGTGGTGTCGTTCATCGACGCGTTCTTCATCGGCATTGGTATTTCCCTCGTCGGCGTGCCGCTGGCCTTCACGTTGTCCGTGATCACGTTCATGGCGGGCTTCATCCCGCTGGTGGGTGCGATTGTAGCGGGTGCTTTGGCAGTGCTCATCGCGCTGGTGTCGCTCGGTTTCACGCAGGCGCTCATCGTGCTGGGCATTGTTATCGCCGTTCAGCAGCTCGAAGGCAATGTGCTCTCCCCGTTGCTGCAGTCGCGCGCGATGAACCTCCACCCGGTGGTCGTGCTGGTCTCAGTCACGGTCGGCGGCGGCCTCTTCGGCCTCATGGGAGCATTCCTCGCTGTGCCCGTGGCCGCAACGATGGCGGTGGTCTTCCGCTACATCCAGGACATGCTCCAGCTCCACGCAGGAGAAGTCACAGCCAATGAGCTCAGCTTCTCGACGGATGTCGGCCGCGCCCTCGCCGAAGCCGAAGAACTCGAAAGCGCCAAGGCTCGCGAGGACCTCTTTGATCAAAGCGGGTGGGCCGCTCCACACATCACCGAGGAGCTTATCGACGCCTCCCCCGCCCCCACCGGCCTCCGCATCCCCTTCGACAAGCTTCCCCTGCGACGGAAGAAGGGCAACGATGCTCACAGCAACCGCATCGAGCGGCTCGTTTCGCGTCTTCCCCGCCGGAACCGTCCTACAGAACAGCCGGACGAAACCGAATAACTGTTCGACTCATTCGGCGACGGCATGCGTGCGTGTCTTCAGCGTGTGAGACGGTGGGTGCATGACTGTTGCTGCACCTGTCACTCAGGCGACCTCTGCGTCGCCCCTTTTTCTCGCGTTCTTCCTTGGGCTCATCGTTGGCGCGGTGGTCGGCGCTGCTACTTATGCCTTGCTGCGGCAGCGCACCACGCCCCACGCACCATCCCATGGAACTCAGCAGACTGCCGCGGCGGAGTATCCGGAGTACGCAGTGCGCCAGCACCAAGAATTGGAGTTCCTCCGGTCGACTGTGGAGAAGCTTTCTACCCAAGTGCGCGACATGGATGAGCACCGTGCCGTTGCGCAGTCAGCGTTGGCGGCGCAGGTGCAGGCGGTGACGAGGGCGTCGGTACGCTTAGGCGACCGCACGGACCAGCTGGTTACTGCACTGCGCTCCCCCAATGTGCGCGGCCGGTGGGGTGAAATGCAGCTGGAGCGCGTCGTTGAGCTGGGCGGCATGAAGAAGTACTGCGATTTTGATGTGCAGGCCACCGCGCGCGTGGATGGCCAGCTTCTGCGGCCCGACATGGTGATCAGGCTGAGCGGCGGCCGCAACATCCTCGTGGATGCGAAGGTCCCGTTCTCGTCCTACCTCGACGCGTTGGCCACGGACGACCCGGAGGAGAAAGCGGGATACCTGCGCCACCACTGCCATCTGCTGCGTTCACACGTGAACCTGCTGTCCAGCAAGAACTACATCACCGCGTTCCAGCCAACGCCGGAATTCATTGTGCTGTTCATCCCATCGGACCCATTCCTGGACGCCGCGCTGGAACAGGACCCGCAACTGCTGGATGACGCGTTTGCGCGCAACATCGTCCTCGCCACCCCCACCACCCTGTTCGCTCTGCTCAAAACGGTGGCGTTGGGGTGGCAGCACGAAGACATGTCGGACAAAGCCATCGAGGTGCAGCGCCTCGGTGCAGAGCTATACGCGCGGTTGGGCAAGATGACGGAGCACTACAACCGCGTCGGTTCCTCCTTGGATAAAGCGGTAGAAGCATTCAACGCGACACTGGGGTCGATGGATTCACGTGTCCTCGTCACCGCGCGTCGCCTCCGCGACCTTGATCTGCCTGCCCAATCCTCCACGCCACCCACAGAACTTCAATCTGTCTCCGCCCGCGCGCGAGTACTCCACGAAACGGAGCTGCCCCCGAGGTAACATGTTGGATCGTGTCTCATGCCTCACCACGATCCGCGCCCGCCCAGGACACCACGCTGTCCGGCTTCTCATTGGGCTCGGGCTTAGGCATTCTCATTGCCGCTTTGGTCACCGGCGGGCTGATCTCCCTCTACACAGAGTTCATCGGCTGGCCGTTCCTGGCCATCTTTGCGCTGGCATCCGTGGTTGTGGCCACGTTTGTGAATCCGCGCGGCCTCTTCATCACCGTGGTCTCAATTCCGGTGTTGTTCACGTTCTTCCTGCTGTTCACCGGCACACTCAACGCGTACTTTTCACTGCCGGAAGGGCAAACATCACTGGGCCGCACATCGGTGCTGGTGATCCTGTACCCGCTGGTGCAGTTCTTCCCGGTACTCGCCATGGTGACACTCGGCGCGCTGCTCATCGCGTTCGTGCGCTATCAGCTGCTTAAGCGGCTTAACGACGACATCCGCCGCCACGAACTCCGCCAACGCCGCCGCACCAACGAAGCTAATCGACGCTCCGTCCGCGAAGCCTCCCGCTCGCGTCAACTTCCGGAGCGCACTACAACCCCCACACCCCGTCAACGTCTGGCAGAAAAGACCCCTGCCCCCACCACTCGCCGCCGCGCACGGAACCGTAGCCGCAACAACGACAACCGGGTCACCGTTGATGAGTTGTTGGCGCGGCGGGAGCGGGATGCGTCGAAAAGCTCGTCGACAAGCGCAGCGAACAAAGTGCGCCGCAGGCTTAGCGACGACCTGTACGGCGACTAGGCCTCCTTACGCCGCGGTGCGCGCAGATCACGCGGCAACGCGAAGGTAATGGTTTCCACCGTGGTGGTGACTTCCTCAACGTTGTCGAAGCCGCGCTCCGCCAGGTGATCAAGCACCTCACGCACGAGAATCTCCGGCACGGATGCGCCTGAGGTCACGCCGACGGTGGTGACGCCGTCAAGCCACGCATCATCAATCTGGTGCGCGTAATCCACCAAGTGAGCGTCCTGGGCGCCGTTCTGCAGAGCAACCTCAACCAGGCGCTTGGAGTTCGACGAATTCTGGGACCCCACCACGATCATGAGATCGCAGCGCTGTGCAATCGCCTTCACCGCGACCTGGCGGTTCTGGGTGGCGTAGCAAATGTCATCGCTCGGCGGGTTCTCCAGATTCGGGTACTTCTCGCGCAGGCGTTCAACGATCTCCATCGTCTCGTCCACTGACAGCGTGGTCTGGGACAGCCAGACGAGCTTCTGATCCTCAGGGAAATCGGGGGCGGACTCGACACCCTCAATCCCGTCAACAAGGTGCACGACATCCGGGGCCTCACCGGCGGTACCTTCGACCTCTTCGTGGCCTTCGTGGCCGACCAGGAGGATCTGGTAACCATCGCGGGCGAAACGCTTCACCTCGTTGTGGACCTTGGTCACCAGCGGGCACGACGCGTCGAGTGCGAGCAGGTTGCGGCGCACCGCCGACTCACGCACTGCCGGCGACACACCGTGGGCGGAGAAGACCACGTGGGAGCCTTCCGGCACCTCATCAGTTTCCTCCACGAAGATCACTCCGCGCTGGGACAGCGTCTCCACCACGTACTTGTTGTGGACGATCTCCTTGCGGACATAAATCGGTGCGCCGTACTTCTCCAGCGCTTTTTCTACAGTCTCCACAGCACGGTCAACACCCGCGCAGTACCCGCGGGGGGCGGCTAGGAGGACGTTCTTACCAGTGCTAGACATGGTTCCCCAGACTAATGGATCGCCGCGGGAAAGGTAAGCTGGCCCGCACGACGGTTCACATGCAAGGAAAAGGGGGCACAAGCACAGTGACGGAACCAGCGCCGGGACAACCGCCGAAGAGCACACCAGAGACTCCGTGGTCTGTGGCCCAGGTCAACGAGAGCGTCAAGAAGTGGATTGAACGTCTTGGCTGGCTGTGGATCGAAGGGCAGCTCACCCAGGTGAACGTGAAGCCGACGTGGAAGCTGTCCTACCTCACGTTGCGCGATACGCAGCAGGAGATGAGTCTGCAGCTCACCGCCCGAACGGATCTGCTGCGCTCCATGCCGGCACCGCTCAAGGACGGCGACCGCGTAGTCGTCTGCGGTAAGCCCGCGTTCTACGCTGGGCGCGGCACGTTTTCCATGTGGGTCACGGAGATCCGCCACGTCGGCGAGGGTGAATTGCTCGCCAAGATTGAGCGTCTGCGCGCACTGCTCAATAGTGAAGGCCTATTCGATCCGGCGCGCAAGCTACCGCTGCCCTATTTGCCGCGCCGCGTGGGACTGATCACTGGGCGCGGATCGGCAGCCGAGCGCGATGTGTTGTCCGTGGCGCAGAATCGCTGGCCAGCCGTGGACTTCCGCGTGATCAACACTGCGGTGCAAGGCCCCGGCACGGTGCCGGAGGTCATCGCCGCGCTGCAGGAATTGGATACGGATCCCACCGTGGACGTAATCATCATCGCCCGCGGCGGTGGTTCCGTCGAGGACCTGCTGCCATTCTCCGAGGAGGCGTTGCAGCGCGCCGTCGCCGCTGCCCGCACGCCGGTTGTCTCCGCGATCGGGCACGAGCCGGATAACCCCGTTTTGGACAACGTCGCGGACCTGCGCGCCGCCACGCCCACCGATGCGGCCAAACGAGTCGTACCTGATGTCGCTGCCGAATTTTCGCTTATCGACGAAGCCCGCTCCCGCATGTCCGCCGCCCTCCGCGGCTGGGTCCAGCGTGAGCGCCACGGCTTAAGCCAGCTACGGTCACGGCCTGTGCTGGCGAACCCGCTCACACCGATTCTTCTGCGCCGGGAGGAGTTGGAGCGCGCCCAGGGCGCCATCCGCCGAGATATCTCACGGCTACTCGCGCAGGAATCTGCCGAGATCCGCTCACTGCGCGCCCAAGTATCAGCTCTTGGCCCTGCCGCAACATTGGCGCGGGGATACGCCGTTGTTCAGGTGCAACCGCGCGATGGGTCCGAACCGGAAGTGGTCACCAGCATCAGCCAGGCGCCACCGGGTTCCCCGCTACGCATCAGGGTTGGCGACGGCTCCATCACCGCCGCCGGCATGTCCACCACCCCAGCAGAATAAATGTAAGGAACACACCATGACAGAGAACACCTTCGGCCAAGGCACCCCGAACAACAGCGCCTTCCCGGCGCCTGAAACCCTCACCTATGAGCAGGCACGCGACCAGCTCATTGAAACCGTCAAGATCCTCGAGCTCGGCCAGATGAGCCTCGACGAATCCCTCAAATACTGGGAGCGCGGCGAGGCCCTGGCCAAGCGTTGCGAAGTCCTCCTCAACGGTGCCCAGGAGCGGGTCGAAGCAGCACTTGGTAGCTCCCAGGAGGGAGCTACCAAGGGAGCATCGCAGGGGGCTGCCCAGGAAGAGCCGGAGGGGGCTGCCCAGGAAGGGGAAACTGCCGGGGAGTAGGGCTCGTCGATAAGCTACTTGGCGAGTGGCTGAGTGGCCGCGAACTTCTCGATGAGCTCACGGAACTCTCCATCCTCGGCGGCGCCTGTGATGAGCAGGCGCTCGTCGCCGAGATCCACGAACCACACGTCGCGCACGTCGCTGTAGTCGGAGGAGTAAATCTTCGCCTCATGTCCGGCGACATCCTCAGTGCGGTTGAGGGTGCGCGGTGACGCGTCGATCTCCTTCAGCGCAGTGTCTTCGTCCACACCCGTCTGCGTGGCCTGGAGGAAGCCCTCCCCCGGCGTGACCCAGCCCATGACAGGGGCGGGTGTGCCGCTCAACGTGGTGCGGCGGGCGGAGTTGTTCACCCATCCCTCCGGCAGCTCCGGGTAGCGCACCGCGAAATCGACAGCGCGGGCCTCCATACCCAGGAAGGTCTGCCCATCAACCTCCTGCACCGGCCCGTTCTCCGGGCGGCCGGGGTTGAACGAACACATCCCCGTAAAGCCGACAGCGAGCAGCATGAGGACGACGATGACCACGACATTGATCGAGATGTCACGGCTGTCTTGGAAAATGCGCGGTTTCTCTTTAGCCACGCGCTTCAGTATGTCACGGACCACCCGATAGGCCACGGACTCCCCCGATTAGGTGGGCAACCGGACATACCGGACCCCCAAAGGTGCCACAATAGGGAGGTGAATGGCTGCGCCCGCGTGGCTTTCCACCCCATATTCCCCACGTACCACGCCTCAGGAGGCAACAACACATGTCTAACACCGCTGGAACCCCGGACCGCAACCTCGCGATGGAACTCGTCCGCGTCACGGAAGCGGCGGCTTTGGCTTCCGGCCGGTGGGTCGGCCGCGGCAAGAAGAACGAGGGCGATGGTGCGGCGGTGGATGCCATGCGCCAGATGATTAACTCCGTGAACATGGACGGCATCATCGTTATCGGTGAGGGTGAAAAGGACGAGGCACCGATGCTGTTCAACGGCGAGAACGTGGGCAACGGTCAGGGCGCCGCCATGGATCTGGCTGTTGACCCGGTGGATGGCACCCGCCTCATGGCTGAGGGTCGCCCGAACTCCATTTCCGTCATCGCCGCTGCTGAGCGCGGCACGATGTACGACCCGACCGATGCGTTCTACATGAACAAGATCGCCGTCGGACCGGAGGCAGCAGGCAAGATCGACATCACCGCACCCGTTGCGCACAACATTGAGGTTGTGGCGAAGGCGAAGGGCATTGAGCCTCGCGACGTCACCGTGGTCGTCCTCGACCGCCCCCGCCACAACCAGCTGGTCGCCGACATCCGCGAAGCCGGCGCAAAGGTCCGCTTCATCATGGACGGCGACGTCGCTGGCGCTATTGCCGCGGCACGCAACAACAACTCCATCGACATGGCCATGGGCATCGGCGGCACCCCGGAAGGTGTCATCACCGCTTGCGCACTGAAGTGCATCGACGGCGAGATCCAGGGCATGCTCGCCCCGCAGTCCGACGAGGAGCGTGAGAAGGTCCTCGCCGCCGGCCACGACCTTGACCGCGTCTTGGGTATCAACGACCTTGTGAGCTCCGACAACTGCTACTTCGCCGCCACCGGCGTGACCAACGGCGACATGCTGCGTGGCGTGTCCTACCGCGCTGACGGCGCCACCACCCGCTCCCTGGTCATGCGCTCCAAGTCCGGCACGGTGCGCCACATTGAGTCCCTGCACAAGCTGGCTAAGCTGCGCGAGTACTCCGTGATCGATTACTCCGGTCCGACTGCTTAATCTGCTTAATCTGGTTAATCCGGTTGCTCCGGTTTTCAGGCATGCCAATGGGCCCGGCTTCCGCCGGGTCCATTTTCTGTTAGTGGCCCTTAAGCGTGAATGAGCTCGGGGTATAAGGACTCCATCGCCCCGTACGGATGTCGTTTGTTACTGCGCGCATACCCTGTGGGTGAGACCCAGATGGGTCTGCCTCTTTGTATCGCGACGCGCCCGCGTTGGTGTTTGTCCGGGTCATCGTCGTTGACCCGGTTGTGGTAGCTGCACAAGACAGCCAGGTTGTTCATGTTCGTCTCGCCGCCGTATCGCCAGGGCTCCACGTGGTGGATCTCGCAGTGGTCCGCGGGCATCCGGCAGTCCGGGTTGGTGCAGATCGGCTGCGTCGCCTTTGCCAAGACGCGTTGCTTCGCGCTTGCTAATCTGCGCTCCCTGTAGTGATTCACCGGCCCCTCCGTCGGGTGGAACAACGCGGCCTCCAAGCCGTATTCCTCATTGCAGAGGTAGTTGTTCACAAACTCTGCGCCGGTCATGGTGGTGCCGTCGGTCAGGCCGAGGATGATGTCGTCGCCGTGGCCGTGGATGATCGTCGATAAGTGAGGCGCTGGCACCAAGATAAGCGGGCGCGGCGCGGCGGCCGGAACCCCCTCCCCCGAACGCATGAGCTTCTCAAACGCCTCCGCCATCTGCGGGCCGGCGGGCAGATCCGGATTGATCCCGGTGCGCGTATACGCCTCCAGGTCAGCCATCACGTGCTCATCCCCCATGATGATCACGCCGCCGATCCCATTCACCGGCGCGATAAACCGGGCGCTCTTCGTCCGCGTCTTGGGTTTCTGCGGCACGATCGTCTTCGCGTAACGGGCGAGCGCTGCGCACGTGGACGCCTTGTCCACCGCTGCCTGGATGAGGCGGAAACGGTAACCATCCCGCTCCCCTTTGCGCTTGACGTGACCGATGCTGCGCTCAATCTGGGCGAGCAGGTCCACCGTCAGCCTGGCTTCATGCGCGGCAGCCGTCGTCTGCTTCGACGCACCGTGCCCGAAATACGCAGAATGCACCAACGCCAACTCCCCCACACGGGCGGGTGAGAGACCCGCCGCGAGGAACATCTCACGATCAAAATCGCGGAGCTCCTCCAGCGGGATCTGCGTCAAACGGGTAAGCAAGTTCATGCCCGCCACCGTAACCGCGGCAAAAGCCCTGCGTAAAGGGTTTGTGAGATGTTCCCTAATTTCAAAATAAATGGAACCAAACAGGGGTCTGCAGCAGTCTAAGTAAGGTTGGGGGTTTTCTCGGGCCGAGGTTCAGCCGGGGTTCAGTCAGGTTTGCCAAAAATCAGGAATAATGGCGAGTGTGACAGATGGCGCAACCGCGCCGGAAAACGTTTCAACCGCAAAGGATGACAATGGCTGATCAGGAATACCGCATTGAACACGACACCATGGGTGAAGTGAAGGTCCCCGTCAACGCGCTGTGGCGTGCACAGACCCAGCGCGCGGTGGAGAACTTCCCCATCTCCGGCCGTGGGCTTGAAGCACAGCAGATCCGCGCACTTGGCCTGCTCAAGGCAGCATGTGCTCAGGTGAACAAGGACTTGGGCAAGCTGGACGCCACCAAGGCTGACGCAATCATCGCCGCTGCGAAGGAAATCGCCGACGGTAAGCACGACGCCGAATTTCCTATCGACGTTTTCCAGACCGGCTCCGGCACCTCCTCCAACATGAACACCAATGAGGTCATCGCGTCCATCGCGAAGGCGAACGGTGTTGAGGTTCACCCGAACGATGATGTGAACATGGGCCAGTCCTCCAACGACACCTTCCCCACCGCTACCCACGTGGCGGCGACGGAAGCGGCAGCCAACGACCTCATTCCGGCGCTGAAGGTTCTGCAGGAGTCCCTGGCTAAGAAGGCTGCTGAGTGGCACGAGGTGGTCAAGTCCGGCCGCACCCACCTCATGGACGCAACCCCGGTCACCCTGGGCCAGGAGTTCTCCGGCTACGCCCGCCAGATCGAGCTGGGCATTGAGCGTGTTGAGGCTACCCTGCACCGTCTGGGCGAGCTGGCCATCGGTGGTACCGCTGTGGGCACCGGCATCAACACCCCGGCTGAGTTCGGTGGCAAGGTCACCGAGGAGCTGGTGAAGCTCACCGGCGTGACACAGCTGTCTGAGGCAAAGAACCACTTCGAGGCGCAGGCTAACCGCGACTCCCTCGTTGAGTTCTCCGGCGCGATGCGCTCCGTGGCTGTCTCCCTGTACAAGATCGCCAACGACATCCGCCTCATGGGCTCCGGCCCTCTCGCTGGCCTGGCAGAGATTCACCTGCCGGACCTGCAGCCGGGTTCCTCCATCATGCCGGGCAAGGTCAACCCGGTTCTGTGTGAGACGGCAACGCAGGTCTCCGCACAGGTCATCGGTAATGACGCGGCCGTGGCATTCGGTGGCACCCAGGGCCAGTTCGAGCTCAACGTGTTCATCCCGATGATGGCGCGCAATGTTCTCGAGTCTTCGCGTCTGCTGGCGAACACTGCTCGCCAGTTCGCAACCAGGCTTGTCGACGGCATTGAGCCCAACATCGAACGCATGCGCACCCTGGCTGAGTCCTCCCCGTCCATCGTGACCCCGCTGAACTCCGCGATTGGTTACGAGAACGCGGCCAAGATCGCTAAGCACGCAGTCGCAGAGGGCATCACCATCCGCCAGGCCACGATCGACCTCGGCTTCGTCGACGGTGAGAAGCTCACTGAGGAAGAGCTGGACCGCCGCCTCGACGTGCTGGCAATGGCACACACCGAGCGCAACTAGGCGCAACTAGGCGCAACTAGGCGCAACTA
>NZ_JAKMUS010000008.1 GCF_027570075.1 Corynebacterium meitnerae | reverse complement strand
CAACCCAGTCCCAATCAGACTGTCTGGCGGGGCGTTGTCGGTCACGCTGACTCACATAAAGCTACACACACCCACACAACAACACAAATCAGCTGGCTAGGTCATGTTTTTCAGAGCTTCTTTTGAGCATGTTTCGGGCTGATTGAACCCAAGAGATACCCAGCCTGAATGACAATGCCGATCAACGCGAGGATTCCGGCTGTCACCAGTGCAAAGATGACTGCGCCGTCGCGGAAGCCTTGGGCATTGGATGCCCCATTGGCAATGAAGAACATCAGGTAGCCGGGGCCCATGCCCACTTCCGTGCGCCAGATCTTCACTGCGGCGCCGATGATGGCACTGGCACAACCGCCGGCACCGATGGTGATCACTGCAGCCCAGGAGAACTCGGATGGCGATGCCAGAGCAGCCACGCCGATATACGCCGCGACCGAGACCAGCGCAGCCACCCATGAGAATGCCAGCCAGCGTCGGCGCGGCACGCCATAGCTCGCGCCAGTTGCCGGCCCGGGGATGCCGATCCCCTGCATGCAGTAAGCGGAGTACCAAACGATGATCGGTATACCACCGAAGAGCAGGCGAAATCTGTCATTGCCGATGAAGTCCGACAGGTACAGGAAGCCGCAATGCGCAATGGCCACAGCGAGAGCCCACAACAGTTGCGGTTTGAAGATCAATTCGAATTCGAAGCTGCCGCTTCCAAGATGCGAACCCGCCTTCCGGTCATCAGCCACTCCATCGCCGGCTATGTATTGCCCGCCGAAGAGCAGCCCCGACACCAGCGCCACGAGTGCGCCCGCGGCTCCAACCCAGTCCGGGCGCGCGACCAACGCAATGCCCGCGCTGAACACCACTGAGGGGACAACAGCCATGGCAGTGAGTTTTTTGGCCCGAGACTTGGGCATCCCGTATGCCGTATAGGCGGTGTCCTCCGACGACAACGCCCCGATCATGACGGCCGTCAGGATCATTGGGCCGAATATGACGCCGACTACTGAATCACGGGTGACATAAAGCAGCCCGAATGCAAGCATCGCCAATATCGGAGTCATCCAGATCAGTCGGGTCAGCGGTGGCGCGACGAACTGGTGGCGGAAATACCCAACCAGACTCGTATTCATCTAGGACACCTCCAAGTAGTGCTCAATGAGGTCGTCGAAAGTGGCAGCGCGAGCATGACGCGGGGCGTCGTAAATGGGCACAAGGTCCGGGCCCGCGACAGCGAATTCATCAGCATCCTCAGGGGCACATTGCTTGAGCACGACCCCATCACGCCCCAAGATCACCGCATCATCCAGGACTTTTGCCGCATCGTCGATATGGTGCGTGGCCATCACAATCGTCCGGCCGGAATCAGCCTGGGCAAGAAGATGGCGGTAGAAGACGTCCGTGTTGTGGGTGTCGAGGCCGACATAGGGTTCGTCGAGAAGCAAAAGCTCTGTACCCGATGCCAGCCCGATAATGATGGCGACCATGGCACGCTGTCCGCGCGAGAGCTTGTCGTAGCGGGTGCTCAGGGCACCGCCCATGACGAAATCGGCGATGAGCTCGTCGGCAAGCGCTGGGTCCCACGTGCGGTAGCGCAGCTGCGCACCTTTGATTACGTCCGTGCCGGACCACGTGCCGGGGTATGCGGTATCCACGCCGGTCAAGCAGGTGTTGTCCATGACGCGGGCATTGTCGAAGGGGCGCTCACCAAAGACTTTGACCATGCCTGAATCTGGTTTGAGCTGGCCGCCGATGATCTTCAGCAGCGTGGATTTGCCCACACCATTGCGACCGAGCAGGCCGTGAATGCCGGGACCGAAGTCCAAGGTGACGCCCTGCAAAACATCGGTTTTGCCGAAGCTGTGAGCCAAACGTGAGATGTGAACGGTCATTGGTACATTCCTCTACTTTCTGCGACGCGGTCGATGAGGTCGTGGAGATCGGTGCGGGAGTAGTCGAGGCGCAAGGCTTCGTCGATAAGCGGTGCGATGTAGTCGCCGGCGAAGTCCTCGCGGCGCGTGCTCACGATGCGTTCCCGCGCACCGTCGGTGACGAACATCCCGATGCCGCGGCGTTTTTCAAGGACTCCGGCGTCGACAAGCAAGCTCAGCCCTTTGCGCGCGGTGGCGGGATTGATGCTGTGGAATGCGGCGAGCTCATTCGTTGAGGGAGCGCGCTGCCCAGGTTCGAGTTCACCGTCCATGATCTGCTCCTGGATGAGACGAGCGATCTGAAGGAATAACGGCTCAGCGTCATTGCCCACGAAACACCTCCGGTTAGTCAGTTGCGTAACCAACCATACAAGCATGAGAATTTTTTGGCGCTGAAGTGCGTTGAACAGGGCAGAAGCCACCTATGTGGGCCCGCTCAGAGCTGGTCAACGAGATTTCTTAGCGAGACCCACGCAAGTCAGGCACACTGGGTGGACGACAAAACTTTTTAGCTACATGAATAGATACGGAAATCAGGAGCCATGCTTGAACGCACACTCGTCTTTGTGGACACGTCTTATCTGCTCGCGAGCTTTTACAACTCGTGGGAGACAGGAGCACGGTCTCAGTTAGAAATTGACCTCCCAGAGGTCGTTGCCAATCTTTCCGGCATGATCACGCAGCAGCTTGATCAGCCGATTCACCGTCAGTACTGGTACGACGGCATCCCCGACTCGGGCCCGCACCGCTACCAGCGCGCACTGCGCACGTGCGACGGCGTTCAGCTGCGTACAGGTCAACTCATTGAGTGGGGTGAACGTCGCACACAAAAAGGTGTGGATACCCGCTTGGTTGCTGACATCGTGGTCAATGCCATGCGCGGGCAATACACCGATTTCGTGCTGGTCAGTGGCGATGCGGACATGATCCCAGGCGTCGAGGAAGCCACCAACGCCGGCATCCGCGTACACCTTTATGGCTTCGGCTGGGATTCCATGTCCTCTGCCCTACGCCACGCGTGTGACACGACGACGATCCTGGACCCACGCGAGGATTTCGCCGACGCGATGCAACTTCAAATCCTTGAAGGCCCCCTCCCGCCGAGCATCCGCGAACGTCCACTCGCGGATGCCGAAATGGAAGACAACGAGGGCATGTGCGACATCCCTCGCCCCGACGGTGAGCAGCCACTGTCTGCCCAGCTTGTCGACGACGCCGAGGCCGACACCGAACAGAACTTCCAGGCAGCTCCCGCAACAGCTCCCGAAACCGCCCCTGAAGGAACTCCTAAGGAGCCTGCAGTAGAGGCTGTCGCGGAGACTATGACGAAACCTGAATTCACGGCGCACCCGGAGGCTGCAGCAGATCCTGGCGGAGAGGAAGAGGAAGAAGCTGTCGCGGAGAAAACACCCGCACCCGAACCGGCGCCGGCGCCTAAGCCGGGACCATCACCAGCCCAGCTGGCTGAAACCACAAGCGACAATGGCGCGGCACACACACCGAAGCCGTCCATGATGGCACCACGCCGGAAGCTGCGTTCCCGTTATGTCCCGCTGCCGGAGGAAGTGTGGACCTCTTCCGGGTTCCAAACACCGTTTGACGTGGGACAACAGTACGCAACCTGGTGGTTCGATAACGCGGCTTCCTCGGAGCAGCGCGACAAGGCACACATGCTCTCCGGCGGCGGTCTGCCCCCGGAGATTGATCGCCCGCTCCTTCAGTTCGCCTGCGAAACGCTTCACGAATACACGCTGAGTGAGAACCAGCGCGTGAATTTGCGCGACGGTTTCCACTCAGGGATTCGCGGCGTTCTGATCAACATCCGCCGGACGCAGAATTAGAACCAGACCTAGTCGTGTTCAGGTTTGGCACTAGCGTCTGACTGCCCAGCCTCCACGCCCTGAGCACCACCGGATTCGGTGCCCGGGGTGAGTTCGCCGGCAGTGGCAGCTTCCTTCTCCATAGCTGCACGGATTTCCGCCAGCTTGGACGTTGCCGCGACATCAGCGCCCGCTTGGCCGGCTTCAATCTCAGCCATGACACCTTCTGCACCAGTGGCCGTGGACTCGGCTAGTTCCTGCTGGCCTAGCGCGGTGGCGTAGCGGCGCTCAATCTTGTCGCGCACACCATCGAGGGTGGGCACGGAATCATCGGCATTAAACTGGCCGATGGTGTCCATCGCCTGCGCAGACATCTCCTGCATGTTGGCCTGGTCAACCTGGGCGCGGAGACGGTTCACCTCGGCGAGCTGCTCCTCCAGGCGCGCTTCAGACCTACGCTGTTCTTCCTCAGCCTGCTTGGCTGCCTGCTCGGCGGCACCATACTGGGTGGTTAGGTCCGCGAGTTGCTGCTCAGTTGCCACCAGCTGGGAGGCAAGCGCCTCAGCAGTGTTGTTGAACTCCTGTGCCTTGGCTGAATCGCCCTCAGCGGCAGCCTTATCCGCCATCTGCAGCGCCGTCTTGGTCTTCGCCTGCTGGTCAGCCTGGGTTTCACGCAGGCGGTTCAGCTTGATCTCCAGCTGCTTCTTCTGGCCGATAATCTCCGCAGCCTGACGCGTGATCGCGTTGTGCTGCTCCTTCGCCGCGTTCGCGGCCTGTTCGATTTGGACCTTCGGGTCAGCATTCTCATCAATCGCCGAATCGAACGACTGCATGAGGTACTTCCAGCCCTTGCTGAAAGGGTTAGCCATGATTGCGCGTCCTTTAAATAAGTAGGGAGCAGATACAGGGGTCTAGTTTACGTGGGAATCATCGCACCCGTCGGCATCAAAAACCCCACCACTTTTTGCTCGGGTGGAGCGGGAAAGGGGTGGGGGGAGACGTCGATAAGCGAAAAGGCCTTAAGCCTCGTCTTGCTGTGCGTTCTGTGCGGCGATGTCGCGGCGGACTTCCTCCATGTCTACGTCGCGGACGGCCTGGATGAACTCCTCAAACGCTGCTGGCGGCATTGCGCCGGAGGTCTGGGTGAGGAGGATGCCGTCGCGGAAGGCGAAGATCGAGGGGATCGACTGGATCTGCAGCGCGGCAGCGAGGCCCTGGTTGGCTTCAGTGTCGAGCTTGGCAAAAACGATGTCTTCGTGCTTGTCAGAAGCCTTCTCAAATGTCGGTGCGAAAGCCTTGCACGGACCGCACCAATCGGCCCATGCGTCCACGATGACGGTGCCATTTTCCTCGATGACCTTGGTGAACGTGTCTTCCGTAATATTAATGGTGCTCACTATTAATCCTTTCGGGCTACTCGGGTAACGTCTATCAGTGAGTTCAACCCCACTCAGTTTCGATTCATTCCCACTCGGGGCAGAAAAGGAGCAATCGTGACCAAGAACTACCGGTTCGAAGGACCTCAGGACGCTGAGTCCGTTGAAAAACTCCAGTCTGAAGTGAGCCAGGTGCTGGGCACGCAGGGTGTGGACATCAACGTTGAGGCCGGAATCATGCAGGTCACAGGCGAGGGCTTCACTGATGAGCAGATCGAGTTCGCGGTTGAGTACGCGGGCTTCTCACTTATCGACGTCTAAAGTTCGCGTACTATGGGCCCCATGAGCACTGAACCAACTGAGACAACTGTTTTTAACGTAGAAGGCATGACGTGCTCGCACTGTGAGGCGAGCGTCAATGAGGAGATCGGCGAGATCCCTGGCGTGACCAGCGTGAAGGCTGATCATACGACGGGTCGCGTCGAGGTTGTTGGCTCCGGTTTTAGCCGTGAGCAGATTGCTGAAGCCGTCGCGGAAGCTGGCTACACCCTGCTGTAACATGACAAACACGCCTACTCCCACCCACCTTGATCTTGGTGTGATGGGCATGACCTGTACTTCGTGTTCTTCACGGGTGCAGCGGAAACTGAACAAAGTTCCCGGGGTCGAGGCCACGGTGAACTACTCCACTGAAACTGCGGCGGTGGATTTTGATCCGGCGCTGACTGATCCGGATGCCCTCGTGCAGGTTGTGCGCGATGCGGGCTATGAGGCTTTCGTGGTCGGTGGCACTGGTGCCCCGGCTGACACGGATGCTCCCGATATGGATGCGGTGCGCGATGAGGAGACGGAGAAGCTCAAGCGAACCGTCATCTGGTCAGCGATATTGACGCTGCCCGTGTCCCTCCTGTCGATGGTCCATGCGCTGCAGTTCCCCGGCTGGGAATGGCCGGTGCTCGCGCTGACCACGGTGGTGTACTTCGTCGCTGGCGCTCCTTTCCACCGCGCAACGTGGACGAATCTGCGCCATGGCGCGGTGACCATGGACACGTTGATCTCCATGGGGACGACGGCTGCCTACGTGTGGTCCTTGTGGGCACTGTGGGTGCAGATCACCAGCCCAGCTGGGCACGAAGCACCGCCGATTTATCTTGAAACCGTCGCGGTAGTGATCACGTTCCTGCTGCTCGGCCGCTGGTTTGAGATGAAGGCAAAGGGCCGGTCCTCTGAGGCGTTGCGGGAGCTGGCCACGATGGGCGCGAAGGACGCTAGTGTTCTCCGCGACGGCCAAGAGGTGCGCATCCCTGCCGCTGAACTGCAGGTCGGTGACCATTTTGTGGTGCGCCCGGGTGAGAAGATCGCTACCGATGGCGTTGTCATTTCCGGTTCGTCGACGGTGGATAATTCCATGCTCACCGGTGAATCTGTTCCCGTGGACGTCGGCGAGGGTGACACCGTCACCGGCACGACGGTCAACCTGTCTGGCCGCCTGACCATTGAGGCCACCCGCGTCGGCGCAGAGACCACCTGGGCGCAAATGATCGAGTTGGTCCGCAATGCCCAGGCCGGTCAGGCGCCCGTGGAGCGCTTGGTGGACCGAATCTCCCGTGTCTTTGTGCCGGCAGTGATCGTCATTGCGCTGATCACGCTGGTTGTGCACCTGCTCATCGGGCATGATGCGCGGGCAGCATTCTCCGCGGCAGTCGCCGTTCTCATCATCGCTTGCCCCTGCGCGTTGGGGCTGGCCACACCCACCGCAATCCTGGTTGGTACTGGCCGCGGCGCGCAGCTGGGCCTGCTGATCAAGGGGCCGGAGATCCTGGAATCCACCCGCAAGGTGGACACGATTGTTCTGGACAAAACAGGCACTGTGACCAGCGGCAATATGTCGGTGGATTCGGTGGCCCCGGCTGCGGGCTCTGAGCGTAGCGCCGATGAGGTGCTCGCGCTCGCCGCGGCGGTGGAAGCCGGTTCGGAGCACCCGATCGCACGCGCCATCGTCGAAGCCGCGACCGAACGAGGGCTCACCCTCCCGGAGGCTCAAGAGTTCAGCTCCGAAGCAGGTCAAGGAGTGCGGGCGCTTATCGACGGCACCCGCGTCACCGTCGGCCGTGGCCATGGCCCTGAGGCGGAAGCGTACGAGGCAGAAGGCGCCACTGCAGTGTCGGTCAGCGTGGACGGCTCCGCTGCTGGTGTCATCGCTGTCAGCGATACCGTCAAGGAAACATCCGCGCAGGCGATTGCGGATCTGCGTTCCCTGGGACTAACCCCGCACCTGCTCACCGGCGATAACGCGGGTGCCGCGCACGCCGTGGCACGGGCAGTGGGGATTGACCAGGAATGTGTGACGGCGGGGGTGATGCCGGCGGGGAAGGTTGAGGTCGTCGAAACGCTTCAAGCCCAGGGCAAGACCGTGGCGATGGTCGGCGACGGCGTCAACGATGCCGCCGCTCTTGCCACCGCGGACCTCGGCCTGGCCATGGGGTCCGGCACGGACGTGGCCATTCAAGCTGCGGATATCACCCTCATGGGGGGTGACTTGGGCAGCGCTGCTGACGCGATCCGTCTCTCGCGGCGGACCCTGCGCACGATCAAGGGCAACCTGTTTTGGGCATTCGCTTACAACGTCATCCTCATTCCTGTCGCAGCGTTCGGCCTGCTTGACCCGATGTTCGCGGGTATCGCCATGGCATTCTCTTCCGTCTTCGTTGTAACTAATTCTTTGAGGTTGCGGCGGGGCTGAGTAGGCTTTTCCGCTATGACCACCCGAAATGAGCGGCTCGACCGCCTGCCTGTCACATCAAAACACCGCCGACTTTTGGTTGGCTCCGGCATCGGGTGGGCGCTTGACGCCATGGATGTTGGCCTGGTGTCTTTCATCATCGCGGCGTTGGCCGTGCACTGGGACCTGGATAAATCCACCACGTCCTGGATCGCGTCCGTTGGCTTCATCGGCATGGCCATTGGTGCCACGCTGGGTGGTTTGCTCGCGGACAAGTTCGGCCGCCGGCAGATCTTTGCCGCAACGCTGCTTGTCTACGGTTTGGCCACGGGCGCTTCCGCCTTGGCATGGTCCGTCGGTGCGCTCTTGGTCTTCCGCTTCTTCGTCGGCCTGGGTCTGGGCGCTGAACTTCCTGTGGCGTCGACGCTGGTCAGCGAGTTTGCTCCGCGCCGTAGCCGTGGCCGCATGGTGGTTATCCTCGAAGGATTCTGGGCTGTCGGCTGGATTCTCGCGGCGGTGATTGGCACCTTCGTGGTGTCGCAGGGCGAGAACGGTTGGCGTTGGGGTTTCGCGCTCGGCGCGGTGCCGGCACTGTATGCCATCTACGTGCGGATGGGCCTGCCAGAATCGGTGCGCTTCTTGGAGTCCAAGGGCCGGCACGAGGAGGCGGAGCAGATTGTCGCTTCCTTTGAAGCGGCTGCTGATCCCGCTGACCTGGAGGATCTGGACCCTTCCCCCGACGCTATGGACAAACCTGAATTCACGGGCGGAATTTGGGGCCCTGCTTTGAGGCGCCGAACGGCCGCCTTCTGGCTCGTCTGGTTCGGCGTTTCCCTCTCCTACTATGGCGCTTTCATCTGGATCCCATCCCTGTTGGTGGACCAGGGATTCACTTTGGTGCGCTCGTTTAGCTTCACGCTGATCATCACGTTGGCGCAGGTGCCTGGCTATGCGGCGGCCGCGTGGCTCATTGAGATCTGGGGCCGGCGCATCACCCTGTCCACCTTCCTGGCGGGTTCGGCATTCTCCGCCGTGCTCTTCGGCCTAGCCGCGGCACCGTGGCAGATCATCGCCGCGGGCTGCTTGCTGTCCTTCTTCAACCTCGGCGCCTGGGGTGCGCTCTACGCCATCGGCCCGGAGCTCTACCCCACCAACATCCGCGCGACCGGCACGGGCGCCGGCGCCTCCTTCGGGCGCATCGGTTCCATCATCGCCCCGCTTATCGTTCCCCCAGTGTTGGCGTGGGGTGGGTCGATGGCCGTCTTTGGCGTCTTCGCTGTCGCTTTTGCTGTGGCCGGCATCGCCGCGTTCACGCTGCCGGAGCAGCGCGGGAAGGCGTTGACGTAACCCAGGTTCGGTCTAACCCCGCGCCATGTTGACAAAGCGCGAGTAGTGCAGCTGGTGCGCCACCGCGATCGTGTCAATTGGGCCACCGCGGTGCTTGGCCACGATAATGTCGGCCTCACCAGCACGCTCGTTGTCCCTGTCCTGGGAGTCTGGGCGGTACAACAGCATAACGATGTCCGCGTCCTGCTCCAACGAACCGGACTCACGCAGGTCCGCCAACTGCGGGCGCTTATCCGTACGCGCTTCCGGTCCACGGTTCAACTGCGAAATCGCAATCACGGGGACTTCGAGCTCCTTGGCCAGCAGCTTGAGCTGACGCGAGAAGTCCGAGACCTCCTGCTGGCGTGATTCGACCTTCTTGCCGGAACTCATCAGCTGCATGTAGTCCAGCACCACCAGGTCCAAACCATGCTGCTGCTTCAGGCGGCGCGCCTTGGAGCGAATCTCCATCATGGTCAGGTTCGGGGAATCATCCACGAAGATCGGTGCCTGCTGGATCTCTCGCAGACGCTCCGTGAGCTTCTCCCAGTCCTTCTCCTCCATCTGTCCGGAACGCATCGCGGAGAGCTTGATCTCTGTCTCGGCGGAGAGAAGGCGCATGACGATTTCGGAGGCACTCATCTCTAGCGAGAAGATCACGGAGGTCAGACCATTGTGAATGGAGCAAGACCGCACAAAATCCATCGCCAGCGTGGACTTACCCACACCAGGACGGGCAGCGATGATGATCATCTGGCCGGCGTGCAGGCCGTTGGTCAAGCGATCCAGGTCAATGAAGCCGGTGGGCACACCCGCGGCGAGCCCGCCGTCCTTCTCAAAAGCAGCAAGCTCATCGACGGTTGGCTTCAACAGCTCCGACAGCGGCCGGTAATCCTCACCCGTCTGCTTCTGTGCGACGGCAAAGATTTCCTGCTGCGCGCGGTCAACGAGGGATTCGATCTCCATGCCCTCGCCGCCGTCATAGCCCAGCTGCGCCACGCGCGTACCGGCATCCACCAGCTGTCGCAGGGTGGACTTCTCCGCGACGATGTCCGCGTAGTAGCGGGCGTTTGCCGACGTTGGCACTTCAGAAATCAGCGTGTGCAGATATGGTGCTCCCCCGGCACGCTCCAGATGTCCCATGCGATCAAGGCGACCGGAAACAATCAGCACATCGACTTCAGAACCCTGCGAGTACAGGTCCAGAATCGCCTGATAGATCAACTGGTGCGCCGGGTAGTAGAAATCTTCCACGCGCAGTTCCTCGATCACATCGACAACCGTGTTGGAACTCAACAGCATCGCACCAAGCACGCCCTGCTCTGCCTGGCGGTCATGGGGTGGTTGACGGTACTCCGCTAGATCAGTGCGGTCTTTAGTGAAGCCGCGTCCGCGATCAGACTTATCGCCATAACGCGATCCCCCGCCGCGCGACCCGAACTCCTCCGGTGGTGGCGGCGGTGGCACCGCGCTGTCCGCGAAGCTGTCAAAGCTATCCCCGTCATAATTCTGCGCATCCCCGCCAGCGGTGTTATCCGCGGTGTTTCCGCCTACCGTCATCGCTTACCTCCATCGTCCCCTTTGTTCGTTTGATGTTACCCCGCAAACGCCGTCCGACTCTCTTCCAGAACTCCTTCCACACCAGTTATCCACAACCCCTTGTGGATAACTCACCCTAAACGCACGTCGGTTTCCACACGCCCCCACCCACGGTTGTGGATAACCTGTGGATAACTCGGGTAGATCTCCACACGCCGCACCATACTGCCAGTTCATCACACTTATATTCATAAATACAATCGGCTTCGAACAGTGAATAAAACCGCTACCAGCAGGTTCGCACAATACCTGAGAATTACCTTAATTTTACCGTTTGGCTACCTTTCTACGCCCCGCGAGCAGCAGTTATCCACTAGTTATCCACAGGCCCTGTGCACAACCCATAAACAAAACAAACGCGGGCCCCACTCCTCACAAGTGGGACCCGCGTTTAATGCTGTTGTCGTTGGATTGATGTAAGGGCTTTCGCCCTGTCAATCGCCGTTAAGCGGTATTAAGCGCTCACGACCTCGAAGTTCACCTTGCCCTCCACGTCATCGTGGAGCCTGACCTTAACCTGGTAGCCACCGGTACGGGTGACCAGACCCTTAGGTACGTCAACGCGACGCTTATCCAGCGCCGGGCCGCCAGCTGCCTCAACGGCAGCGACAATGTCAGCCGGCTTCACAGAGCCGAAGAGCTTGCCATTGTTGCCGGTGCGGACCTTCACGGTCACGCCCTGCAGCTGGTCGAGCTGATCGCGCAGCTCCTTCGCGTGCTCCAAGTCGCGCACGGAACGCTGCTCCTGGGCGCGCTTGATGTCCTCAATCTGCTTCTCAGCACCGCGGGTAGCCACGATAGCCAGGCCGCGGGGGAGCAGAAGGTTACGTCCGTAGCCGTCCTTGACCTCGACAATATCGCCGGGTTCACCAAGGTTCTCAACGGCAGCGGTGAGGATCAGTTTCATGAATCCTTACCCTTCCTTTTCGTGAAAGATGTTCGTTGTTATTGAAATGCTGCGTTTTTAGAACGGGGGCTCATCGTCCATGCCGCCGAAGCCGCCGGCAGGAGGAGCGGAGTTCCACGGATCATTCGCTGGCTGGCTAGCCTGACCACCCTGGGCCTGGCCGCCCTGGCTCTGACCGCCGAAACCACCAGTGTTCTGGTTGTTCTGGAATTGCTGGCCGCCCTGGTTACCACCGAAGCCGCCGCCGGAACCGCCCTCACGCGGGTTCCGGGACACGGAAGCGGAAGCGTACTTCAGGGATGGGCCGACCTCGTCGACCTCGACCTCAAATACCGTGCGGTTTTCGCCTTCGCGGGTCTGGTAAGAACGCTGACGCAAACGGCCGTTAACAATGACGCGCATGCCCTTGGTCAGGGATTCAGCGACATTCTCGGCGGCACCGCGCCACACATTGCATGTCAGGAACAAAGCATCCCCGTCATCCCACTGGCCCGTGTCACGGTTGTACGTGCGGGGAGTGGATGCGATACGGAAGTTAGCTACGGCCACGCCAGCCGGCGTGAAACGCAGTTCCGGATCAGCAACGAGATTGCCTACGACGGTGATGGGAGTTTCGCCCTGTGCCATGATGTTTTGTCCTTACCTTTACCTTTATGCGAGTGAGTCCATGTAGTTGTGCTGGTTTTCTTTCACACCCAAGCATATAGCTTAGGGTGAACATTGCCCTTGTGCTGGGGTTTTAGCCCTTTTTGCACTGGTTTATACCGGCACGAAGAACTCTCGTTCTAAAAGTTCGTGCGCTTACTTCTTATCGGTGCGCAGAACCTTGGTTCGCAGAATGTTGTCGTTCAGGTTCAGACGGCGGTCGAGCTCCTGGACGGTCTCGGACTCGCAATCCAGGGTGACTACTACGTAGACACCCTCTTCCTTCTTGTCGATCGGGTAGGCAAAGCGGCGCTTGCCCCAGATATCAACGTTTTCCACCTTGCCGTTATCCTTGCGGACAATTTCGAGGAACTTGTCCAGGGACGGGGCAACGGTGCGCTCATCCTGACTCGGGTCGAGGATGATCATTACTTCGTAGTGACGCACGGGACCTCATCACCTCCTATGGTCGTTTCATTGATGTCGGCCACCGCCCTTGTGGCAGTGGCAGGAGGGTCGCTTACGTCAAGCAACCTCACCAGCGTACCCCAGGGGTTACGCAGGGAGAAATTGCTTTTGCTTATCGACGCTCACGGGGCCAGCCCCCTAATCGTCCCTATCCACATCCAGGACGAGCCCTTCCGGATCAATGTCGATATCGATGTCGATATCGATGTCACCGGTGACGCTAGCGGGTGGGGGCAATGGCAATCGTCGCTAGTTTCTTCATGCCTTCACCCGGTTTGACTATGTGCTCAAGCGAGAAAAGGCGACCTGGGCTTTTGCTGGGCGCAGCGTGACATAGTCAAACCAACCCTAGGGGTTGGGGGCGGCGAAGAAGACGGCGAGGGAGACGGGCAGGATCGTCATGAAGATGAAGGCCAGGATGCCGAGCGTGACGGCGAGGCCCACCGGCTTTTTCTTCACGACTGTCCAGAAGCAGGCACCGAAGAGTCCGAAGGCGATGAAGATGGAGCAGATTCCAAGGATGGTTGCAGTTCCCATTGTTGTTTCGCTTCCTCCCAATCAGTGGGTGTGGTGAGTAGGGGATCACAGCCATAGTGCGCATCGCGGACCTTGTCCGGGCGGCGGCCGTACATCTGGCGGACGACAAGCACCATGATGGCCACGATGAGTCCGTCGCGAATAAGGACGATGAGGTTCAGTGCGCCTCCTGGCAGACCGAGGTTGTCGGTGCCCATCATGTGCCACATGAGGATAGGCCAGACGAGCATGTCCGCCGTCATCCACGTGAGCAGCAGACGCCAGTGGGGCAGTGCGAGGACCGCGGGGATAATCAGCCACAGCGAGTACTGGGGGCTCCACACCTTGTTGAAGAGCAGGAAGAACCCAACGATAAGGACGAAGAGTTCCGCCACGCGCGGCATCTGCGGCGCCTTCAGCCCGGCGATAAGAACGAAGAGGCAGCCAGAGAGGAACAGCACGAGAGTCACCGTATTGAGGATGACGGGTGCGCCTTCACCCGAGTCGAACCCCGTCCACCCGGTTGCGCGGGAGATCACCGCGTAGATCGTGGTCCATTCCCAGCCGCGTTCGGTGTTGAGGCGCTGGAACTCATGCCAGGCGTCATAGTTGCGCAGCATGATCGGCACGTTGACAACGAGCCAGGAAACAACAGTGGCGGCCAGCATCTTCAGGAAAGGCACGAGGTTCTTCTGACGCAGCGCAATGACAAGGTAGGCACCCAGCAGGAACAGGGGCCACATCTTGAAAGCGGTACCGAAGCCGATGAGCACACCAGCCAGCCAGAACTTCTTGTTCCGCGCCGCCAACAGTGCGCCCACCATGAATGCGATGGAGGGGATGTCCCAGTTCGTAAACGCGTGCATGATCAGCAGGGGAGAGGCCACCACCAAGATGGTGTCCCAAATGCGGTTGCCCGCCAGTTCCGCAACCATGCGTGCGGTGCCCACCCAGATGAGGGCCATGACGAAAGCGGTGACATAGAAGTACCAGCCAGACTCGGGCAGTGCCCAGTCCATGAGCGGGTACGTCGTGCGCGCGATCCAGCCCATCAGGCCCTGGAACAGGCCACCGAGAACCGGGTACTCCATATAGCGGGTGAGGTCCCCCTCCACCCACGAGTAGTCGTAGACAAAACCCGGCTGATCAAGCCCGCGGCCACCATAGAGCGGAACGATGTCGTTGTAACAAAAGGACGTGTACTGGCGGTTGCCGTCCCAGTTGAGCTGCAAGGCGCCGTCCACAAGCTTTCCTCGCGCACAGTTTGACTTGGCTAGCGCACCGAGCGCGAGGAACACCCACGCCACCGCGATGATGGCGCGCAACGGCGTCCACCAACGACCGCGGCCGATCTGCGCGAAGCGACCCATCGGCCCGCCGAGCGCCGCGATAACACCCTGCGCGGCGGGCTCTGTCAGTGCGGGTTGTACGCGGTCAGCGGGGTGCGCCCATCCTTTTGTCACGCCGAATCCCCTTAACCCACCAGGCTGTCCAACAAATCTCCGAGATTCAGATCAGGTGCCGGTGCCGGAGCAGGAGCCGGTGCAGGAGCGGGCTCCGGTGCAGGAGCTTCACTTGGGGCTTCCTCCGGCGCGTCAGACTCGGCGGTGTAGGGGTTCGTGTAGATCGGGGTGATCGGGTACGTGCCGCCGCTGTAGGCATTCACGCCCCAGTTGATCGGGGTGGCGGTGGGGAACTGCTCCATCTCGCTGTTGGCCAGGGAGCTGTCCAGCACGCCCTTCCAGATCGAGCCCGGCGTCATCGAGCCGTACATGTTGCCGCCCCACGCGTTGTAGATACGCGAGGTGTTGTCCGCGGTACCCACCCACACGGCCACAGCCAGCTGCGGGGTACCGCCAACCATCCAGGCGTCCTTGGTGCCACCGGTGTCACCGAACTGGGCGGTACCGGTCTTCGCGGCACTCGGGCGACCGCCAGCCAGGGAGGAATTAGACCACCCAGCGATAGGCAGCATCGCCTGGATCACGTTGTCTGCCACCTGGCCGGAGATGCGGCGCTCCTTGTACTCCGGATCGAACTCGTAGAGCACCTCACCATCGGCGGAGGTCACGCGCTGCACGAAGTGCGTCGGGTGCCAGACACCACGGTTGATCAAGGTCGCCATACCAGTGGCCATATCGATGACGCGGGACTGGTACTGGCCCAGAACAATGCCGTCATACGGTTGGCCGCCATCTGGCTCCTGCAGGGTGTGCGGGATGTTCGGCAGGGAACGTGCCACGCCCAGGGCGTGTGCGGTGTCCGCGGTGTCCTGCGTCGTATTGTCCAGATCAGACTGGATGCGGATGAAGGACGTGTTGTAGGAGTTCTTCATCGCCTCAGCCACGGTGGTCATTCCGCCACCGCCGCCGCCGTCGTTAGTAATGCGCGCATTACCCACGGTGACGGGGGAGGAGTCATACGTCGCGGACAGCGGAATACCCTGCTGAAGAGCCGCAGCAAGGCCGAAGATCTTAAACGTCGAGCCCGTCTGCAGGCCCGCGTTTGCGTAATCCCAGCCCGATGCGTCATCGCCACCGTAGTAGCCACGCACAGCGCCTGTCGACGGATCAATGGCCACCACACCAGTCCGCGCATCTTCCTGCAGCGGTGCCAACTGTGCCTCCGCCGTGTCCAGAATGTTCTGCTGCACCTGCGGGTCGATGGTGGTGGTGATCTGCAAACCACGGTTGGTCACATCATCTTCGGTGATGCCGATGTGGGACAGCTCCTCAATCACCTGGTTCTTAATCAGGCCGTTCGCACCCGTTGCCTCCGTGTATGCGGAGTAGGTCGCCGGATCACGCGTCTCCGGGAACTGCGCCTCGGCGCGCTTCTCTGGGCTCAACCAGCCCTCTGCAACCATGCCGTCAAGCACGTAGTTCCAACGGTTCTCCGACTCCTGCGGGTTGTTCCACGGATCCAACTGGCTTGGCAGCTGAATCAGGCCAGCCAGCACCGCACCTTCCTCAACCGTCAGCTCAGAGGCAGGTTTGTTGAAGTAGGCCTGCGCTGCTGCCTGAATGCCATACGCGTTGCGCCCGAAGTAAATGGTGTTCAGGTAGCCCTGCAGAATCTCTTCCTTGGACCAATTGCGGGTCATCTTGATGGAGTAGACCAGCTCGTTGAACTTACGGGCGTAAGAGCGCTCATTGCCCACGATGGTGTTCTTCACATACTGCTGCGTAATCGTGGAACCACCACCAGCAGAAGCATCACCCGTGAGCTGGCCCAGCAACGCACGACCGAAACCGGTGAAGGAGAAACCGGAGTTGTTCCAGAAATCACGGTCCTCCGCAGCCAGAACAGCATTCTGAACATGCTCCGGTACCTGGTCGAGCGTGATCTGCCGGCGGTTACCTTCCGCCGGCACCACACGTGCCAGTTCCGTCGTTCCGTCAGACGCGTAAATCGTGGAGATCTGCGCGGTTTGGATCTCACCCGGCGCGGGCAAATCCGCACGCACGTAGTTCACACCAAACAGAGTCAACGGCACAGCGAGAACAAGGACCAGCGCCAGCGCGAGCGCCGCCCACCACTGGCCTGCACGACTACGCCGTGCACCAGAAGGGCGGGAAGACTTCGGGGCAGTTTTCGACGAGGACTTCGACGAGGACTTCGCCGCCGCCGCACCACCGGCACCCTTCGCGGTCTTCTTCACAGTTTTCTTCACTGTCTTCTTAACCGTCTTCTTCACAACCTTCTTTGCCTTCTTCGGCTGTGCAGAAGAGTTGCTGCCGGCGGCGCGCTTCGGCGCCTCATTACGCATGCTCGCGTCCTTGCGTTGGTGCGCACCACGGGAGCTACGGGAGTCAGATTCGCGTGACAATGGAGTGTTCTTCCTGCCTAATTAGGACACTTTTAAAGGTCAGATTACTTCAGGGTAGTTGCTTCACCCTCAAATCACAGCACCAGAGGATTAGCAGAGGAGCACCAGAGGCGTCAGATAGCTTCAGTCCGGGCTAGTCCGGGACCGGTTCTGCCCGTGCTTCGGTGAGCAGGTGGTTCCAACCGCAGCGTCGGCAGACCTCAACGCGGTGAACAGTGATCGGGCCAACTTGCCCCGTGATCTCATCTATTTCTGCCTCACTACGCGCGGTGCCAGAGCGGCGGCCGAGGTTGTCACCGTAGATCCACAGCACGTCTTGCATGACGCCTTCGCATATGGGGCAGGGGCGGGCCGAGTCGGTGCCGTGGTGTTCGGCCGCGGCTTTCAATAGGAAGTCCGCGTCACAGAGTTCTTCCTTAGGAATGTGCCCGGCGTGATAGTCCCGCAACGTCGTACGGCGTTCCCATTCGTGGGACACTTCAGCGCTGAGACGAAACACGGTCGGCGATTGTACGCCCATTAACGTTTACTTACGCGAAATTAATGACATAAATGGCGTTTTTACCTACTAATTGCCTACGATGGTGGCCATGACAAACAAAATGGATGTCGCACACGAAGTCGCGGCAGACGTGCGCCCATTTCTCACGAAGCTTTACGTTGCTTACTTCCGCATCGCTGAGCAGTCGGACCTCACCGGTCCGCAGCTGTCCATCATGGAGCGGCTGATTGAGAACGGCCCGATGCGTATTAGCCAGCTCGCACAGGAGGAAGGCATCCGCATGCCCACGGCCTCCAACACCTTGCACCAGCTTGAGCAGCGCGAACTGATCCACCGCGTCCGCGATGAAGCAGATCGCCGTGGCGTGCGCGTGCAGATTACGGATACCGGCCGCATTGAATACGACCGTGTGGCACAAGAGCGCACCAAGTACGTGACGGAGATGCTGGCCACCCTGGACGCTGATGATCTTCAGCAGCTCAAGGACGCTGTTCCGGTGTTTGAGAAGCTGTCGGAGCTCTACACCACCCACAATCTGGCCTAGGTGCACATGAGTTTCTAGCACTCCGCCCGTGGGACCGATAAGATCCAAGTAACTTCGCAACGAAGTTTCTGTCGTCCCACACTCTCTTCAGGATATGGCCGAGAATCTGCATTTGCCTGCACTTTTGTCGTCGATGGACAGCGAGCGCCCTTTACGCATCGCCGTCTGCTGGGATCATTCGGGGGAAGAGGCTGTGTATTTTGCGGGGTGGCTTGCGCAATCCCTCCCTGTAGAGATCAGGGTGCTCACAACAGCGCCGCGCCCGTGGTCATTGCGCTCCACATCGAGCAAGAAATACAAGAAGTGGCTCGAGCACACGGCTGATGAACGCACGCAAGCCGTGCGCAAAGCGATGAAAGAGTACGTTCCCAGTCGCGCATGGGACAAAGAATTCGTTGTATTCCGTGACGGAAAGCCGCGCCATAAGCTGCTCAAAGAAGAAATCAAGCGGTTTGGCGCGGATCTTGTTCTGTTTGGCTCAAAGCCGAGGGCCGCGAAGGGCCGCTTCATTCCTAGTTCTTCTGCCGATGCACTGTTGCGCTCCGCACCGGCGTCGGCGGGCATTGTTCCGCGCGGCACCAAGCTGACCAAGAAGGGCATCACGCGCGTCAACTTCGCATTCCTCGACACCGCAGAGGCCGCTGAAAATTCGACCCGTGGCATCGGACTTGCGGCCGCACTCGCGCTCACGCTTGATGTGGAGCTGCGCATCATGGCTTTCTCACCAGAGGAAACGTACAGCTACGACGATGACATCACTCATCGCCCGCTTGTGGACGAATGGAATGAATCCTCCCTTGCCCTCCTCGACCGCGCCTGGGATGTGGTGAACAATGTGGCCCACGATCTGAATATTTCAGACCCCCACGAAGAGCTTAAGAACTTCGCGGTAGAAACCTGCGTGAGTTCTGGCGGAGGATGGCGCACCGTTGTGGAATCCCAGAATTGGAAGAAGGGTGATGTCCTCTTCCTGGATTCCTCCCCGCACACGAAGACTCGCAAAGGTCACGTGTATATCGGCTCGCAGACAGCGAAGTTCCTGAATCATGCCCCGGTACCCGTTGTGATCTTGCGGCGTTAGACTGAGCCACATGGCTTCCCATGAGTATCGTCCCGGTTTCGCCCCTGGCCACCCAGAAAATGACCTGCATGCTGCTGCGGACTACTCCAACAAGGTTCGGCCAACCCCGCACAGCTTTGATGAACTAGCGGATCAGCCGGACCCGAAAGAGGTCAATGAGCGCAATGCTGCTTCAACCAAGCAAGCGCTCTGGTTCGCAGCTGCCACGGTGGCAATCACCTTCCTCGTCGCAGGCATTCTCGCGTTCATCTCCCGCATGATGGGTGGCCCGCTGTGTGAAGCCGGCGAAGCAACCTGGCTCTGCACCGGCACGTGGCGCACCGCGTGGTCAGTGATCAGCTCCATCCCACCCGTCGCCGGCATTCTTGGCTGCGCCATCATCATGGTCCGCAAGCTCAACCGCTACGAGCGCTGGATGCCCTGGATGGGCGTGTTCTGGCTGCCCATCGTGCCGTTTGCCATGTGGTGGCTGACCATCACCATCGGCATTCTCGCAGCCGACAGCGCCTAGCTGGCCGTAAACGACCAGCTAGAAAAGGCCTAGTAGAAAAAGGGCCTAGTAGGAGCAGGCTGAGCAGTACGGTTGCTTTTCCCGGCAGTCCGGGCAGCTCAAGTACTGGCGGCGGCAGTCCGGTTCGTTGGCGCAGTTGTAGTGCTGGTTCGTGGCTTCACCGCAATGAACACAGTGGCCGAGCTGCACAAAATCCGGGTCATCTTCCGGGCCGAATTCGGTGTGCATGCGCTTGTCAAAGACGTAGAGCGAACCTTCCCACAGGCCCTGATTGCCAAATTTCTCGCCGTAGCGGACGATGCCGCCGTCGATTTGGTAGACCTCTTCAAACCCGCGGTTGATCATGAGCGATGACAGGATCTCGCAACGAATACCACCAGTGCAGTAGGACACCACAGGCTTGTCCTTCATCCAGTCATACTTGCCGGATTCCAGCTCCGCGATGAAGTCATGCGTGGTGTTCACGTCAGGCACCACGGCGTTTTTAAATTTTCCGATCTCCGCCTCGTACGCATTGCGGCCGTCGAAAAAGACCACGTCATCACGCTTTTCGACGAGCTCGTTCACCTCTTCCGGCTTCAGGTGCCGGCCGCCGCCGACGACCCCGGACCCGTCGACACGCAATTCTTCCGGCACACCGAAAGTGACAATCTCATCGCGCACTTTGACGCTGAGTTTCGGGAAGTCCGCCTTGCCGCCCTCAGACCATTTGAACTCGATGCCGCGGAAGTATTCCTTGGTTTTGCGCACGTAGGTCTTGCAGGCGTCCATGTCGCCGCCGACGGTGCCGTTGATGCCGTCGGGGGAGATGATGATGCGACCGTGAAGGCCCAAGCCCTCGCACAGATCCCGCTGCCACAGGCGGACCGCTTCCGGGTCGGCGATGGGGCGGAACTGGTAGTAGAGCAGGATCTTTTCTTGCATGTGTCCAGTCTAAGAAGTTCCCGCCGTGGCCGGAAATTACGCCTAGCGGCGGTGGTACAACGCCTTGCGCCAGTACTGCGGCTCCGTGGTAGCTAGGACCCCGAGGGAGCGGAAGATCCCCTCATCCACCGAGCCCAGGATGGTGGTGATGTGCGCGTCGCACCCACGCAGGGACTGCAGCTGCTCCAACGCCAGGCGGGCATTATCATCCTCCGCCGCCGAGGTAGACAGCGCGATGAGCACCTCGTCCGTGTGCAGGCGCGGGTTACGCGAACCCAGGTACTGCGTTTTCAGGCGCTGGATCGGCTCAATCGCATCGGGGGAGAGCAGGTGCACCTCATCCGCGATACCGGCCAGCTTCTTCAGCGCGTTGAGCAGCACCGCCGCGGACGGACCAAGCAGGTCAGAGGTCTTGCCGGTCACGATCGTGCCGTCCGGAAGTTCCAGTGCCGCACCGGGATTGCCGGTGGCCTCCGCGACCTCGAGGGCCGGCGCCACCACCGGGCGATCCGCCACGGTCAGGCCCGCCTTCCGCATCACGTTCGCGGCGCGAACCGGCACTTGCTCATCCACGTCACCGCGGCGGAAATCCACCTGCGCGATCAGGAAACGACGGACGATTTCCTGCTCCGCCGCATACCGGCACGCCGCATCATCGGAGATGCAGTAGCCGGCCATGTTCACACCCATGTCGGTGGGGGACTGGTACGGCTCCGTGCCCGTGGCTTCCTTCAGCAAGGCCTTGAGCAGCGGGAACACCTCAATGTCGCGGTTGTAGGAGGAGACCTGCTCGCCGTAGGCCGCCAGGTGGTACTGGTCGATGACGTTGATGTCATCCAGATCCACCGTCGCCGCCTCATAGGCCAGGTTCACCGGGTGCTCCAAGGGCAGGTTCCAGATCGGGAACGTCTCAAACTTGGCGTAGCCGGCCTTCGTGCCCCGCTGGTTGTCCTGGTACACCTGGCTCAAGCAGGTAGCCAGCTTGCCAGAGCCCGGGCCCGGCGCGGTCATCACCACAACATCGCGGCTGGTCTGCACATACTCGTTGCGGCCGAAGCCGTCCTCCGACACGATGCGCGGAATGTCATTCGGGTAGCCAGGGATGACGCGGTGCAGTCGCACTGTCACGCCGAGGCGCTCCAGTTTGTCGCGCAGCATGTCGGCTTGTTCAGCGCCGGCTTCGTACTGGGTGATCACCACGTTCTCCACGAGGAAGCCGCGCTCCCGGAAGACGTCGATAAGCCTCAAAACCTCATCTTCGTAGGTGATGCCCAGGTCAGCACGCACCTTTTGGCGCACGAGGTCCGGCGCAGCCACGCACACGACGATTTCGACTTCGTCTTTGATGCGCTCCAGCATGGCGATCTTGTTGTCCGGGGTGAAGCCGGGGAGGACACGGGAGGCATGGTGATCGTCGAAAAGCTTGCCGCCCATTTCCAGGTACAGCTTGCCGCCGATTTCTTCTCGACGCTTAGAGATGTGCTCCGACTGCATCTCAATATATTTCTGGCGGTCGAACCCTACTGAGTACGCCATGGTTCCTCCTTGCGTCGTAGTTATCGGCACTAAACACTACACCCACAAAGCACAAAAGAACCCCGGTTGACTTGGCCTGCGAAAAATTTCGCGGGCAGGGGTCAACCGGGGCTCAGAGCTCTCGGCCTCAATGCTTGCTTAAGGCCTGGACCCGTGCTTTTGCTTGCTTAAACAGCCCTAGGGCTGTTTAAGCAAGGCCGTGTGCAGCCTTAAACTCACGACGCTTCGCGTGCAGGATCGGCTCCGTGTAACCAGACGGGGACTCGGTGCCCTTGAAGATGAGGTCCTTCGCAGCCTGGAAACCGATGGACTTGTCGTAGTCCGCAGCCATCGGCAGGTAGTTCGGGTCACCAGCGTTCTGCTCGTCGACCTTCACAGCCATGCGCTTCAGAGAATCCAGCACCTGGTCCTCGGTGATGACACCGTGGACGAGCCAGTTAGCCAGCAGCTGGGAGGAAATACGCAGCGTTGCGCGGTCCTCCATCAGGTCCACATCGTGGATGTCCGGCACCTTGGAGCAGCCAACACCCTGCTCAACCCAGCGGACCACGTAGCCCAGGATGGACTGGCAGTTGTTGTCCAGCTCCTCAGCCTTCTCTGCATCGGACCAGACATCGCCCTCGGTGCTGACCGGGACGGTGAGCAGGCCCGGCACGGAGTTACGGCGGCCAGCAGCACGCAGCTCATCCTGAACAGCGTGGACATCTACCTGGTGGTAGTGGGTGGCGTGCAGGGTAGCGCCGGTCGGGGACGGAACCCATGCGGTGTTTGCACCCTCACGCGGCTGGCCGATCTTCTTCTCCAGCAGAGCAGCCATGTGGTCCGTCTCAGCCCACATGCCCTTACCAATCTGTGCGCGACCCGGCAGGGAGTGAGCGATACCAGCATCAACGTTGTGGTTCTCGTAGGACTGCTTCCACGGTGCGGTCTGCATGTCTGCCTTACGCACCATCGGGCCGGCCTGCATAGCGGTGTGGATCTCATCGCCCGTGCGGTCCAGGAAGCCGGTGTTGATGAACACCAGGCGGTCAGCAGCAGCCATGATGCAGGCATCCAGGTTGACGGAGGTGCGACGCTCCTCGTCCATGACACCCACCTTGACGGTGTGCTTCGGCAGACCCAGGATCGCCTCGACGCGGTCGAAGATTTCGTTGGTGAAGGCAACCTCGTCCGGGCCGTGCTGCTTCGGCTTCACCACGTAGATGGAGCCAACGCGGGAGTTACCGCGAGCGTTGTCCTCGCGCAGACCCGGGATAGCAGCGGCGACGGTGATGATGCCGTCGAGCAGACCCTCCGGCACCTCCTCGCCGTCAACGAGGATCGCCGGCGTGGTCATCAGGTGGCCAACGTTGCGGCACAGCATCATGACGCGGCCGTGCAGGGACTCCTCGGAACCATCCTTAGAGGTGAAGGTGACGTCATCAGCCAGGGTGCGCTCGAAGGTCTTGTCGCCCTTGGTCACGGTCTCGGAGATGTCGCCGCGGTTCAGGCCGAACCAGGTGGCGTATGCGCCAGCCTTATCGGTGCCGTCAACTGCTGCGACGGAATCCTCAAAGTCCATAATCGCGGTGACAGCGGACTCCAGAACAACGTCGGAGACGCCAGCGCGGTCGGTCTTGCCCACCGGGTGCTCGCGGTCGATCTTGATGATGATGTGCAGGCCGTTGTGGCGCAGCACAATACCGGCCGGTGCGTCCTTGGAGCCCTGGTAGCCGAGGTAGACAGCCGGGTCCTTCAGGGCGACCTCGTTGCCCTCAGACACGATCTTCAGGGAGCCATCTTCCGCAACCTCGTAGGAGTCCACGTCAGCGTGGGATGCACCCTCAAGCGGCACAGCCTCATCGAGGAAGTTGCGTGCCCACTCAATCACGCGGTCACCGCGGACCGGGTTGTACCCCTTGCCCGGCTCAGCGCCACCATCCGTCGGGATAGCGTCAGTGCCGTACAGCGCGTCATACAGGGAGCCGTAGCGAGCGTTCGCCGCGTTGATAGCAAAACGTGCATTCGTAATCGGCACAACCAGCTGCGGGCCAGCAACGGTTGCGAACTCCGGATCCACGTTCTCCGTACGGATCGCACCATCCAGCGGCTGCTCCACCAGGTAGCCGATGGAACGCAGGAACTCCTCGTGCGCTGCCGGGTCAGGCTGGCCCGGGTTGTCGCGGTAGTACTGGTCCATCGTGGCCTGCAGCTCATCGCGGCGAGCCAGCAGCTCCTTGTTCTTCGGGGTCAGGTCTGCGAGGTAAGCAGAAACATCGCCCCAGAACTTCTCGGCGTCAATGTTGATCTCGGGGAGCAGCTCCTCCACCACGAAGTCGTACAGCGGGCGGGCAACAGCCAGCCCAGCGACCTCGACGCGCTCAGTGCGGTCCTCGAATTGCGGCGTAGTCATATATGAGATCCTTTCGGCCAAACGTTATGTTCGCCCACCCATTGTAGGGAGCTCCTGTGGCGCGGGCATGTGGAGGCCAGCTTAGTGATGACGGTCACCTGCGTTAAGCATTTGCTTATCGACGCTCCCCCCACCACCCCCGAATTCGTGAATCTCCACACCCATCCCTGCCCGCCTTTCCACCCAAAACAAAAATTCACACACGCCCTAAACCCCCACGCCATCGCGGGGGAGGTGGCGGGTGTGACCGGCGGATTCGTCGATAAGCGAGCAAGAAAACACCCCACTCACCCCGAGCGATCTCACCCCCTGAGGGAATGTAACCGCCCGTAGGTGTTGACTCAGAGGTTCACAGGTAGGGATACTGGTCTTGAACGCCTAGGGCGTGGCTCAACTCACCATGTTTACAGCGATGTGCACACGCACACGCCCACAACATGAAGTTGAGTGGAAGCTTCCAACTTAGATCCCGTCAGAAAGGGGACCACATGACCACCACAGGACAGGCTCGTACCGCACAGGAAATCCAGAAGGACTGGGACGAGAACCCGCGCTGGAAGGGCATTACCCGTGACTACACCGCAGAGCAGGTTGAGGCTCTGCAGGGCACCGTCATTGAGGAGCAGACCCTCGCACGTCGCGGTGCTGAGATCCTCTGGGACGGCATCACCAAGGGCGATGGTTCCTACATCCACGCCCTCGGCGCCCTGACCGGTAACCAGGCTGTTCAGCAGGTTCGCGCTGGCCTGAAGGCTGTCTACCTCTCCGGTTGGCAGGTTGCAGGTGACGCTAACCTCTCCGGCAACACCTACCCGGACCAGTCCCTGTACCCGGCTAACTCTGTGCCGAACGTTGTCCGTCGTATCAACAACGCTCTGACCCGTGCAGACCAGATCGCACGCGTCGAGGGCGATGACTCCGTTGACAACTGGCTCGTGCCGATCGTCGCTGACGGTGAGGCTGGCTTCGGTGGCGCCCTCAACGTCTACGAGCTGCAGCGCGCAATGATCCAGGCTGGTGCCGCTGGTACCCACTGGGAGGATCAGCTCGCTTCTGAGAAGAAGTGTGGCCACCTCGGCGGCAAGGTCCTCATCCCGACCCAGCAGCACATCCGCACCCTGTCCTCCGCTCGTCTGGCAGCTGACGTCCTCAACGTCCCGACCGTGGTCATCGGCCGCACCGACGCTGAGGCTGCAACCCTGCTGACCTCCGACGTTGATGAGCGCGACGCTAAGTTCCTGACCGGTGAGCGCTCCGCTGAGGGCTACTACTACGTCAAGAACGGTGTTGAGCCGTGCATCGAGCGTGCTAAGTCCTACGCTCCGTACGCTGACATGATCTGGATGGAGACCGGTACCCCGGACCTCGAGCTGGCTAAGAAGTTCGCCGAGGGCGTCCACGCTGAGTTCCCGGACCAGCTGCTCGCCTACAACTGCTCCCCGTCCTTCAACTGGTCCTCCCACCTGGACGCAGAGGAGATCGCCAAGTTCCAGAAGGAGCTGGGCAAGATGGGCTTCACCTTCCAGTTCATCACCCTGGCTGGCTTCCACGCCCTCAACTACTCCATGTTCGACCTGGCTTACGGCTACGCTCGCGAGGGCATGCCGGCGTTCGTCGACCTGCAGAACCGCGAGTTCCAGGCAGCTTCCGAGCGCGGCTTCACCGCTGTCAAGCACCAGCGCGAGGTTGGCGCTGGCTACTTCGACCGCGTTGCTACCACCGTCGACCCGAACTCCTCCACCACCGCCCTCAAGGGCTCCACGGAGGAAGGCCAGTTCTAAGCTTGTAGCTTGATCTGACTAGAAACCCGCACTGCCGCGTGTAGTGCGGGTTTTCGCTTTGGACCAGGCTGGGTTTGGGCGGCTTCGTCGGCTGTGGCTGGGCGGCTGTGCATGAATTTAAAAAACCGTGCACAAAATCACTATTTTCCCAGGACGTGCACTCAACTTTCGAAAACCGTGCACAACTTCCGCCGGGATCAAGCCCACACGTCCGACGAAAACAAGCCACCCGGCGCTGACCACACCCCAAAACACGGCCTGAAAAGCGTAAACTCAATAAACAACAATCCCCGAAAAACACCACAAACGAAGGAGCACAAACCCCATGACGGACATCCAGTTCATCGCCACCGCCGACATCGCCGATATCCACGACAAAGACGTACAAAGCTGCGACATCCAGTTCCGCAACTATGGCGGCAAGGTGGAATTCTGCGGCGAGATCCAGACGATTTCCTGTTTCCAGGACAACGGCCTGGTGAAGAAGACGCTGAACTCCCCGGGCGAGGGCAAGGTGCTCGTCGTGGACGGTCACGCCTCCATGCACACCGCGCTCATGGGCGACATGATCGCCGCCGCTGGCGTGAAGAATGGCTGGGCCGGCGTGATCATCAACGGCCCGATCCGCGACTCGGCTGTGGTGGCCACCATGGACTTCGGCTGCAAGGCCCTGGGCACGAACCCACGTAAGTCCAACAAGGATGGCGTGGGGGAGCAGAACATCGTGCTGCGCCTGGGTGGCATCGAATTCGTCCCTGGCCACTACGTTTACGCTGATTCGGACGGTGTTGTCGTCTCTGAGAACCCAGTCGAGCCGAAGTAAGTGCCCGAAGGTCACGTTCTTCACCGCCTCGCGCGCCAACTCAACCACGAGTTCGGTGGCCGCGAGGTTGAGGTCACCAGCCCGCAGGGGAGGTTCGCGAAAGAAGCCAAGCTTATCGACGGCTCCACCCTCACCACCGCCCACGCCCACGGCAAACACCTGTTCATTCCCTTCGAGACGGAACAGAGGGACACCTGGGTGGTGTACATCCACCTCGGGTTGATTGGTTCGCTTCGCTTTGAGCCAGCGGAGGAGGAGTGGGGGCAGATGCGTCTGCACATTTCCAATGGCACTGTGGCCGCGAATCTGCGTGGACCCCAGGCTTGCCTGTTGGTGGGGCAGGGGGAGGCGGATGGAATCGTCGATAAGTCTGGCTTTGATCCGATCGTGGAGAAGGAGCCGCCTGACGCCTTGTTTGAGCGGGTCTCGCGCTCGCGGCGCACGATTGGGTCGCAGCTGATGGACCAGAAGCTTTTCGCTGGTGTGGGCAATATTTATCGTGCTGAGGTGCTATTCAGGCAGGGAATTCATCCGTCGGTGCCCGGCAATCAGTTGAGCCGCAGCGAGTTCGACGCGGTGTGGACGGATCTGGCCGAGCTCATGGACTACGGCGTCGACCATGGCCGGATCGACACCGTCCGCCCCGAGCACACCCCAGAGGCGATGGGTCGGCCCCCGCGCAAGGACGATCACGGCGGCGAGGTGTACGTCTACCGTCGCGCCGGCGATCCCTGCTACATATGCGGCACGCCCATTGAAATGAAGGTGGTGGAGGGCCGCAAACTGTACTGGTGTCCGGGCTGCCAGTAGGCCAAAAGGCCCTTTACCTGCATCACCAATGGTGATAGGTTGACCTCATGAGGCTCACTATCAGGTTGGACGATGACGTGTACATGGCCGCCAAAACCACGGCCGCGCAGCAGAACTCGAGTATCGGTCACGTCATCAATGAGCTTGCCCGCGATGGCTTGAAAGTGGTGCCTGATCAGGAACCTTTCCGCCAGAAGACCTTCAACATGGGTATGAAAGTGGATTGCACAAACGTGAGTGAGGTTCTTGGTCTGCTCGATGAGCAGGAATACTCCGATGATCGTTGACGCAAACGTCCTGATCTACGCTGTCGATTCCAGTTCGTCTCATCACCGCGAAGCCTCTGACTGGTTGGAATCAGCATTAAGTGGTCCAGAGAGAGTCGGGCTCCCTTGGGTATCTCTCATCGCCTTTCAGCGCATTTGTACAAACCCAAGGCTTTTTGACCATCCGCTTTCTCCCGCAGCAGCATCGGATCTCATTGAGGCATGGATCGAACACCCCAACACATGGATCCCAACCCCGAGTCTCAATCATGCTCATATCCTGCGGATGATCACGGTGAACAATGAAGCTGTGGGCAATCTCGTCACAGATGCCCATCTCGCTGCCCTTGCCATCGAGCATGGCACTTCAGTGTGTTCATTTGACCGTGATTTTGCCCGCTTCCATGAGGTTCAGTGGGTTAATCCCCTCGACCGCTAGCGTTAACGCGCCTAGGATGGGGTTCATGCTTCACGCCTACACAGCTGAACAGATCCGTGCGGCCGAAAAGCCCCTGCTTGAGGCCCAGACTGCGCCAGATGAGCTGATGAAATCCGCAGCTCACGCCGTGTTTGAGGCGGCGGAGGCCATGCTGAGCTGGCCGGATGCGGTGGGAGATTTCAGGGAGACACCAAGATGTCTGCTGCTCGTGGGCAAGGGCGGCAATGGGGGCGACGCGTTGTATGCCGGGGCGGAGCTGGCCCTGGCAGGGCACGCGGTTGATGCGTGGTTGGCGTGGGGAAGTGCCCATGAGCCGGCACTAAAGGCGTTCACCTACGCTGGGGGCACGGTGCTCGAAGACGCACCCGAGGATTACCGTGATTACCGCCTCGCCATCGATGGGCTGACGGGTCTCGGGGGCGCGGGTGGTCTGGACGAGCAGGTCGGAGAGGTGCTCGACGGCCTGGCAGACTGGTACGCGCGCGTGCTGGCGGTGGATGTGCCATCCGGCGTCAATGCGGATACGGGCGAGTGCGGGGACATCCACGTCACGGCGGATGCGACGGTGACATTTGGCGGATGGCGCCGGGCGCATGGTTTGGCGCCGGAGTGTGGGATTCAGTTGTTGGCGCAGCCGTCCATCGCCGATGGCCACACCATCGCGGATGAGTTGGATCTGGGCACCAGCGACACGCTGCTCTTCCGCGCCGTCCCAGGCGAGGCACCACAGCCGTGGCCGGACAGCCTTGACACACTCCCCGCCGACAATGAGCCACTCATGGAGCCGGGCTTCTACGACGACAAGTACACCGGCGGTGTCGTGGGCATTCGCGCTGGTAGTGCCACATACCCGGGTGCGGCGGTACTGGCCACAACGGGTGCGGTGCGCGCCACGCAAGCGATGGTCCGGTATGCGGGGCCGCAGGCGGGGGAGGTGGTGAGGGGGCTGCCGGAGGTCGTCGTGAAGCAAAGGCTTGAGGACACAGGGCGCGTGCAAGCGTGGGTCTTCGGGCCGGGCGTGGGCACGGATTCGCAGGCGCGCGGCGAATTGGCGCTGTTGTTGGGGCGCGAGGAGCCACTGCTTATCGACGCTGACGGCCTCACCCTCCTTTCCACCGACCCCGAACTGCGCGAATTGTTGCGCGGGCGGCCCGGTGAGACGGTGCTGACCCCGCACGACGGCGAGTTTGAGCGGCTCCGCGATGCGCTGGGCATTGAGCCCGCGAGCCGCTGGGAGGAGACGCAGGCTCTTTCGCAGGCGTTGAACTGCACTGTTGTGCGCAAAGGGCGCGCGACCATCGTTGCTGACCCGGCGCGGGACCACACGATCGTGGTGGACACGGGCTCATCGTGGGCGGCCACGCCTGGTTCCGGCGACGTGCTGTCCGGGATCATGGGCGCACGCATGGCGCGTGAGCAGGCGCGGTGGGGCAGGGCCACCTTGGGGGTCGCGCAATCCGTGATCATTCACGCCACTGCCGCGTGGCTGTCCGCACAGACGGAGTTCGGGCCAGGGCCGACAAGTGCCTCCAAGATCGCCGAATCCATCCCGGCAGCCACGGCGAAGCTCCGGGTTCTGCCCGCGGAGCCTGCGGCGAATCGTGCCAAAAAGTTCCGGGGTTTTTAGCGGTTCTGGCGCCACACACCTGTCATCAGCGCAAACACGAACGGCAGACCCGGCGCGCAGATGAGCAGGTACCAGGGCCACGGGCCGAAGAACTTCAGCGGGGACCAGCCGCGCGGGTGGCCGTTGGAGAAGAAGTAATTGCCGCCCGTGGCCTTATTGGCCACACCGGACACTGCCGCCCACACCATGGTGATGCCGGCGACCACGCGCCAGTCTTTCCAGTTCGGCCGGTAGCCCAGGCCGAAGGTGAGTACGACGGGTACCACGGTGGCCATGATGTGGAAGTACCAGTAGGCCAGCTCCTGCAGCCACTTCTTGTCCTGCACAAACGCCATGTCCGGGAAGAAAATAGCCATGGGGTTGAGGAAGAGCCCCCAGTAATAGGACAGCGCCGTCGCCGTCGGATTGCCAGTGCCCAGCGCCAGGGGAGTGATGTATCGCAGCAGGTCAGTGATGTGGAACGGCGCGGTTTCATCCCACACCAGGCGCTTCGGGTTGAGCACCCAGATGAAGTACGCGGTGGTGATGATCCCCATAATCGCGCCGGCAACCTGACGCGCTGCTTTGACTGTGCCGCGTGGGAGCTGCTTCACGGCGACCACAAGAATCCCGCACAGCATGATGAACAGCACGACGGCAGCGAGGTGTTTGCCGTCGAACTGCCGGATCGTTGGATACGTCTTGCCTGTATGACGCGACGTCCATGGTGGCGGTTGATTAGGCATGTTCATGTTTTAGCACGATTTGTTGCTTCTCGACGTTCACTTGCAACATGCATTTCCACCCCCGCAGGTCTAGCGTTGCAGTGTGTCTTCAAAGGTGTCTTCAAAGGTGTCTTCTACTTCTCAGAGTTTCCCCTACCTGCCGCTGAATGCGATGGGCTTCGCGGCGTTTGTGTACGTGACCTTTGAGATGTTCTCCATCGGTCTCATCAGCCCGATGGCCACTGACCTCGGTGTGACAGAGGGCCAGGTGGGGTTGCTGATGACGGTGTACGCCGGCATCGTCGCCCTCATCACTATTCCGCTCATGGAGCTGACCTCGCGCTTTGACCGTAAGCCGGTGTTTATGGCCACGCTTATTTTCCTGCTGCTGGGCATCGTGCTACAGGGCTTGGCCGCCAATTATTGGATGCTCGTTGCCGGCCGCGTGTGTGCGGCTTTGACCCACGGTTTGTTCTGGTCCTTGGTCAACCCCATGGCCGCGCGCCTCGCCCCAACGGGCATGACGGCGAAAGCAGTGGGTGTGGTGTCTTTGGGGTCCACCATGGCGTTGGTGGCGGGCTCCCCGCTGACCACGCTGCTTGGCGGTGCCGTGGGGTGGCGTGGTGCCACGTGGATCCTCGGCGCGCTGGTGGCCGTGGCTTTCGTCCTACTCATATTCTTCCTGCCCTCCATGCCCGCTGTCCCGCCACGTGGCAAAGAGGAGGGAGTGCAGAAGCGCTCCGCACTGCCGGCACTGGTGGTGTACCTGGCCTTGGTCATCACCGCGCTGTTCTGCACCTACACCTACTTGGGCCTGTTCGTGGAACACACCCTCGGCCACTCCTTCGTTGCTCTTGGGCTCTTCGGCTACGGGCTGTTTGGCATCGTGGGCGTGCTGTCCGCCGGCAAGCGTTCGGACCGTCGCATGCTGCGCATGAATGCGCTGGGTACTGGTTTGATCCTCACTGCTGGTCTGGCTGGGTTCCTCGCCCTGCTTCTTAGCGGCACAGCACCCGCCCTCGGGTTAATTCTCGCCGTGGCCGTGATCATGCTGCTCGGTGTTTCCGGTGGTGGTCTGCCCACCGCTGCCACCACTCTGTTCCTGCATGCTGGGGAGGCGAACCAAAACCGGGCGTCCTCGATTTATGTGGTGACGTTCCAGGTGGGCATCGCTAGTGGTTCTGCCGTCGGTGCCCTGCCGGTGGACTCTGGGTACTTCCCCGGCACGCTGCTGATCACCGCGGCGCTGGCTCTCCTCGCTGCCGCCGAGCTCAGTTTCCGCGCCCGCCCCCTTTTGCGCTGATGTAGCCTGGCCGCATGACTCCAACACCACGTCCGGGTGCAGCTGAGGTGACGTTCCGTCGCCTGCCGTTGGCGGACGGTGAGACCTTCAGTGGCTGGACTTCCGCGCGTGCTGCCAACCCCAACAAGCAGGTGGTCACGTGGGTGAGCAGCCAAGGGACGCTGCTGGCCGGTTCGCACTCGTTGCGCACTGGCTTCCAGCTGGGCATCGTCGATAATGCATGCACGCCCACGACCATGGATTTCGGTGAGTTTTCGCCGGAGCCCTTCTCCCTCGTTGGGTTTGGTGGGGTGAAGGCGGGGGAGGGCCGGGTGTTCGTCGGTAAGCTTTTTGGGCAGACGAGCCCCGTGGAAACCGCACGCCCGATGCTCGGCGCGCAGCTGCGGGTGGAGCCCGGCGCGGAGTTCGTGTTCGTGGTGGATGAGACGTTCACGCACGGCATGATTGCACTGGAGACGGGCCTATTCCTGGAGAATGCGAGCCTGGATCCCGCAACCATCGCCATCACACGTCCCGGCGCGAAGACCCTCAACGTGGTCAACGCGGCGGATCGGCCTGTCTCCGCGATTCTGCTTGGCGGTAGCTAGAGGCCCAAAAATTTTCCCGATGTCCACTTAAGTGGACAATATCGGCGCACATGAGCTGGAATTACGCCGTATTGTTGGCCCCATGATCATGACGCTGCTTCTGTCACTGGAGGGTTCCAGCCCGGAAGTGTCCAGGTTGGTCAATGTTTCTGACAACATGCACCTGGGCTCGTTTGCCACGCTTATCGACGCAGCCTTTGGCTTCTCCGGCACCACCAACCACATTTACATCAGCGACGAAGACGGCAAACGCACCCTCTACACCGCTGCCCCCGGCGCGGAGGAGAAGGATGAAACCACGCTGGCCATCGGCGATATCGGTGAGATGACCTACGTGTATGACCCAGCAGCGAATTGGACGATCCGGCTGGACGTGCTCGGCATCACGGATGTCGATTCCCCGGCACCCCTCCTCGTGGACGCGCAAGGACCTGACGTGATCGAAGCCTGCGGTGGGCCCGAGATGATGACGGCGTTTTATCACGAAGCCCGCCGCCTCGCAGCTGGGCTCGAACCAGATATGCGCGTCTCCCCGCTGCTGCTCAGCTTCATGCCTGTGATGTCCCCGGAGCGCCTCATTGAGCGTTTGTCCACGGCTGATCACTCCACCGTGGCAGAACGCATGGCCTTTACATCCGAGGATTTCTTCATGCCCGCCGAACCCGACTTCACGTCAGACCCGCACACCCCCAACATCGCGGATGACTTTGATGCCTTCATCAATTCCCGCCCTGACCTGCAGCAAATCATCTCTTTCGACCCCAACCCGGAGCGCAACCCAGCCATTATCTCCGCGATGTCGGAGTTCTTCGCCGACCACCTGCCGGAGGGTGAGGAGTTTGATATCTACCCCTTCACCCGTCTGGTCAGCAACGTCCGTTCCTTCCTGTACCACTGCGTCGACGGCGTGAAATTGACCAAGAAAGGCATGCTGCGTGCCGGCGATGTGCGCACCCTGGCTGAGAACATCGGCCTCACCCTTGGCCCCGGCAACCACACGGCGGAGGCCGTCCCGCCCCTCAATGCACTGCGCGCCTTCCTGGAACTGAAGAATTTCCTCCGAACGGAAGATGACTACCTCCGCACCAGCCTTCGCGGCTTGGACAACGCTGAGGACGCGAACAACCTCATCGAGGTAGTCGAGGATGCCCTGTACTTCTATTTCCACACCGTTTACAGCGAAAGCGCCCTCAACGTATTCAGGTGGGTAGTCGACCCGACCGGTCCAACTAAGCCACCACGCGACCCGGAGTTTGTGGTGAATCTGTTCATCGCGCTTGGCATCCTTGAGGAGGGCTCCACCCCGGACCACATTGTCCCCACCGTCCCCGGCGATGAGGTCCTTGGGATCTACCTCACCTTCCCGGACGAATAAGCCCCGCTACCCGGCCTGCACCACCAGGAAAAGGCCAATGGCCGCGAACACCGCCATGCCCAGGGTGACGGCAAAAACACCGAACACGTTGGCCCGCACTTGCTCCTGTTCGATGCCCTCCGCCCCGACGCGGTACTGGGCCCGGTTGCGCGCAATGATCACCAGCGCAATGAAACACAACAGGCCAACTGCCCCGAAAACTAACGCTGAGTAGGGCTGTGACCAGCGCAGGAGCGTCAGTGATGCCACGAGCATGGCCAAGGCAGTCCGTGTCCACGACAGGGAAGTGCGCTCCGGCTGCAGGCCAAGATCAACCACCGGGATAGGGGAGCGGGCAGGACGAGGCATAACCAACCCCGCCTCTAGAACAGCCCCAGCAGCACGACGATGCTAGCCAACGCCACACCAATACCCAACACCGGCACGATGCCCGGCGCGGGCAGCGGCTTCTTGTGCCGCAGCGCGCGCTCAATGCGCACCCATCGCACCGCCGCCCCCATCGCAATTGCGGCGCCCACAAGGATGAGTGCCACCGCCGCCATTTGGCGTGCCTCGGGGCTCAGCCCGCCGAGACCGAAGGCCTCCAGAGCAATGCCACCGGCCAGAAACGCCAGCGCAGTACGCGTCCACGCCAAAAACGTGCGCTCATTCGCCAACGTGAAACGCGGGTCCGGTTCTTCACCATCAGGGAAGACAATGCGGGTGAATGCACCGCGTTCGTCTGGATTCTGCGCGCTCATATCGCACAGTCTAGGAACAAAATGCCTACCCTGGGAAACATGACCGCTACGAAGACTCTTCTTGTTACTGACAACGGCCCTGCAATCGTCGATACCGCCCCCGAACACGCCGGGGAGGGCGACACCCTCATTCGTGTCAGCCACTCCTCCGTCAACTACAAGGACGGCATGGCTCTCGCCGGCAACAAGGGCGTCGTACGCACCTTGCCTATCGTCCCTGGTATTGACGCTGTGGGCACGCTCGAGGACAGCACACTCGTCACCGTCAACGGCTGGGGCATCGGTGAACGCCGCAATGGCGGTTACACGCCCGAATTGCGTATCGACGCCGCCCACATCACCCGCGTCCCCGACACCTTCGATGCTTGGACCGCCGCCGCCATCGGCACCGCCGGCTACACCGCCGCCATGTCCGTGGCTGCCTACGAGCGCTTCACTAACTCCCGCCCTGACCACGAAGCCGGCGCTGTCCGCGGCCCCGTCGCTGTCACCGGCGCCACCGGCGGTGTTGGTTCCATTGCCATCCAGCTCCTTGCCGCCCGCGGGCACGAAGTCGCTGCCATCACCAGCCGCGTCGAAGAACACGGCGACTACCTGCGTGAACTCGGCGCCATCGACGTCATCGACCGCGAGGAACTAGCCAACAAGGGCAAGCCATTGCAGAAGGCCCGCTTCGGCGGCGCCATCGACACCGTCGGCTCCACCCCGCTGGCTAACCTTCTCGCCCAGGTCCAGTGGGGCGGCACCGTCACCGCCTGCGGTCTCGCCGCCGGCCCCGACTTGGACACCACCGTGATCCCCTTCATCCTCCGCGGCGTCAACCTCGCCGGCATCAACTCCGTCGATGCCCCGGCCGCCTTCCGCGATGAGGCCTGGGCCATCCTCGCCGAATCCCTCGACGTGAACAAGCTCCGCTCCTACACCGACACCGTCGACCTCGAAGGTGCCATCCAAGCCGGCGCCGACCTGCTCGCTGGCAACGCCCGCCATGGCCGCACCGTCGTTGAGTTGTGATGAAGTTTTTCAATTAAGTAGCTAGACGTACCACCACGCACAACCTATACTGAACTCAAAGGTTCCACCCTGCTGATAAGAGCCCCTAAAGGCTTTTCGCCCCGTGCGATAGGTGGGGTGGTCGCTTTTATTTGGGTCGTACCCAACAGATCTCCCGCTTTTCGTTAAAGAGATTCGAATAATCCCATGTGACGGCATTATTTAACTGTTTTGCAGCCTCACAGTCGTTTCGTTCAAGAGACCGAAACGTAGCCCAGGAAAAATAGTCAGCAATTTGTCCATTCAGATCTTGTTTAACAGGGTGGAACAACACACGGTAGGGAACACCAAGATTACTCAAAATGGGTTTTACGGCCTTCAGGAAGGCCTTCTGCTGTCTGGCAGTAAGTACTGAATCGAAGATCATAATGACCTGCTCGTCAGTTGTTTTCCTTAGAGTCTTTTCTATCCATCGGGCCATCTCCGTTCCAAATAATCCCAAAAGAGCAACTTCAGATTGCAAATGTGGGGTAGTGAAGGCCTTATTAACCCATAACGTATGGACACGGAGCACTGACATCTCGCTAATACAACTGAGAACCCGTTTTCTGGTTCCACGAGAATTCTCAGTCGCGTGAAACTCTAGGTCCTCGCTACCTTGCGCCATTAGCTCGTACTTCAGTTTCCCCGAAAACTGCAGTGTTACTCGATACTCACCATCGCGTTACCCGATACTCACCACGGTGTTACTAAATGCACGCGCGCAACACCCTGATTCATCCATAAAGACAAACAATGTCTTCTTACCCGTCGTTTTAGTCAAGATAACCCCCTTAAATCGATACCCTTAACTTAGTTGCTTCACCTTGCTGGGATCTCCCAGGCTTTCGCCGCCGATGACTAGGCCGACGAAGATGATGGTCGCTAGGGATGCCAGTCCGATCCAGAACCAGTGGAATTTCGGGCCGAATAGTTTGGCCAGTACGGCACCGATGAAGGCACCGAGGGTGTTCATCAGCAGATCATCGATGTCGCTGTAGCCAAGCGCGAAGATGTATTGGGATGTCTCGATGGCCAGGCTGAAACAAGCTCCGAGCAGGGTCGTTGCAAGAAGTGGGCGGGATACGCGCTGGAAGAGGATGTAAGCCAGCATGCCCACGGGCACGAAGAATGCGACATTCCCGCCGTACTCAAAGACGGGTCCGAACCATGAGCTGGCATTAATCAGATCATCGAAGGGGGCGAGGGAAAGTCCCCGCCGCATTTGGTTGGCGGGATCCCACAGGTAGCCGATCCGATAAAAAGCTTTGAGCATGGTCAAGGCAATGACCACGCCCGAATAGCCCACGAGGGCGCCGATCGCGGCAGAGCGTTGACTCACGACCGACACCCTTTCCGGCTACTTAACCACCAGGTTGACCATGCGGCCCGGCACCACGATGGTCTTCACCACGTTCTTGCCTTCGGTGAGGGAGACCACGCGGTCGTCGGCAAGCGCGATCTTCTCGATCTCGTCCTTGGACGCTTCAGTCGGCACGTCAACACGCGCGCGGACCTTGCCGTTGATCTGGACGGGGATTTCCAGGGTGTCGTCCACAAGCAAGCTCTCATCGAAGGTCGGGAACGCTTCGAATGTGATCGTGCCTTCGTGGCCGAGGCGTGCCCACAGCTCTTCGGCGATGTGCGGCGCGACGGGGGAGACCATCTGCACGAGAGGTTCCACCGTTTCACGTGAAACATTGCCGGTCGACTCGCGGGACTTGGTCAGGTAGTTCACGAACTCGATGAGCTTGGCCACCACGGTGTTATCACGCAGGTGCTCGTAGTCCTCGCGCACGCCGGCGATGGTGCGGTGGAGGTGCTTCGCATCCTCCTCACTCATCGGCTGGTCACTGACGGTGACCTCACCGGTCTCCTCGTCGACGACCAGGCGCCACAGACGCTGGAGGAAGCGGTGTGCACCCACAACGTCCTTGGTTGCCCACGGGCGGGAGGTGTCCAGCGGTCCCATGGACATCTCATAAACACGCAGCGTATCGGCACCAAAGTCCCGTGCGATGTCATCCGGAGCAACGGCATTCTTCAGGGACTTGCCCATCTTGCCGTACTCCTGGTTGACCTCTTCGCCGTTGTAGTAGAACTTGCCGTCCTTCTCCTCAACCTCAGCGGCCGGCACGTACACACCACGGGAATCGGTGTAGGCGTACGCCTGGATGTAGCCCTGGTTGTACAGGCGGCGGTACGGCTCCTTGGAGCTGACGTAGCCAAGGTCAAAGAGCACCTTGTGCCAGAAGCGGGCGTAGAGCAGGTGCAGCACCGCGTGCTCCACACCACCGACGTAAAGGTCCACACCACCCGGATCATTCGCGCCGTGCTTGTCCGGCTGCGGACCGGTCCAGTAGCGCTCATTTTCCAGGTCGCAGAACTTGTCCGCATTCGTCGGATCGATGTAGCGCAGCTGGTACCAGGACGATCCTGCCCACTGCGGCATGACGTTGGTGTCGCGGGTGTACTGCTTCTCACCATCGCCGAGATCCAGCGTCACATTCACCCAATCGGTGGCCTTCGCCAGCGGGGGAGAGGGCTCCGAGTCCGCGTCGTCCGGATCGAAGGAGACCGGGTTGTAGTCCTCCACATCCGGCAGCTCGACCGGCAGCATCGACTCGGGCAGCGCGTGCGCCACACCGTTCTCGTCGTACACGATCGGGAACGGCTCGCCCCAGTAGCGCTGACGCGCAAACAGCCAGTCGCGCAGCTTGTACTGAATACGCTCCTGGCCAGCACCTTCGCTGACCAGCCAGGCGATGGCCTTCTCAATGCCCTCGTCCTTGCCCAGACCATTGATGTCCAGGCCACGGTCATTCGCGGAGTTGATGTGCGGGCCATCCTCCATGAAGGCCTCTTCTGCGATATTGCCGCCGTCGAGCACCGGCACGATCGGCAGACCAAAGACCGTAGCGAACTCGTAGTCGCGCTCATCGTGCGCCGGCACCGCCATGATCGCGCCCGTGCCGTAACCCATGAGCACGTAATCCGCGATGAACACCGGCACCTTCTCACCGCTCACCGGGTTCACGGCATACGAGCCCAGGAAAACACCGGTCTTTTCCTTATTCTCCTGACGCTCCACGTCAGACTTCGCCGCGATCGCGCGCTTGTACGCCGCCACAGCATCCTTCGGCGTTGCTTCGCCATAGGTCCATCGCTTATCGACGTCCCCTGCGTACCCCTCTGCCACCAACTCATCCACGAGCTCATGCTCCGGCGCGAGAACCATGTAGGTGGCACCGAAGAGGGTGTCGGGGCGGGTGGTGAAGACGTCGATGCCGAATTCCTGACCTGCCGGACCCTGCGCACGGAAGGTTACTTCCGCACCACGGGAACGGCCGATCCAGTTGCGCTGCATTGCCTTGACCTTGTCCGGCCAGTCGAGCAGCTCGAGGTCGTCCAGAAGCCGGTCCGAGTAAGCGGTGATGCGCATCATCCACTGACGCAGACGCTTGCGGAAGACCGGGAAGTTGCCGCGCTCCGAGCGGCCATCAGCGGTGACCTCCTCGTTTGCCAGCACCGTGCCCAGGCCCGGGCACCAGTTGACCATGGAATCAGACAGGTAGACGAGGCGGAATTCGTCGATAGCCTTCTGCTTCTCCGCCGCGTCGAGGTCGGCATACACGCGCCCATCCTTGGTGGTGCGGGTACCGGCCTCGAGTTCGTCGACAAGCTCCTTAATCGGGCGCGCCTTTTGCTGATCCTCATCGAACCAGGAATTGAAGATCTGCAGGAAGATCCACTGCGTCCACTTGTAAAACTCCGGGTCCGTGGTGGCCACCGAACGACGACGATCGTGCCCCAGACCCAGCGCGTCGAGCTGACGCGTCATGTTCTCAATATTCGCCATCGTGGTCGTGCGCGGGTGCGTACCCGTCTGGATGGCGTACTGTTCCGCCGGCAAACCGAACGCGTCGTAGCCGAGCGTGTGCAACACGTTCTTGCCCAACATGCGGTTGTAGCGCGCGAACACATCCGTCGCGATGTAACCCAGCGGGTGACCCACGTGCAGGCCCGCGCCGGAGGGGTAGGGGAACATGTCCTGGACATTGAGCTTGTCAGCCGGCAGCTCACCTTCACCCGTAGCTAGATCGCCCACCGGGTTCGGTGCATTGAACGTCCCGTTGTCGATCCAGTACTTCTGCCACTTCTGCTCAATCTCGTTGGCAATACCCGCCGTGTAGCGGTACGCCGGTCCAGTCGCGTTAGTCATGGTTAGCCAGTGTAATAGGTCGCCCCCACCAGCACAGCGCCCGGACACCTCTAGCGATGTTTCACGTGAAACATGGCTTGTTTACCCCCGCACTGAGGTGAAAACAGGAGCAGAATCTTCGTTACAGAACAATGCTGATAACTTCCATACTGGAACGCGTTTTCCCAGCCCAATGGCCATTTTCCCAAGGAGCACCCATGAAGAAACTCACCGCTGCCGCTGTTGCTGCGGCCATCGCACTGTCCCCAGTCACCGCCACCCCGCAGGCTAATGCGTTGACCATCGAGGATGTTCAGCGTCAGCTGGGTGAAGCAGCGCACCACGCGCAGACCTCTGCTCAGAATTACTTCTCGTTTGTTTTTGCGCCGGTGGAGGCCCCCACCGGCTACCCAGCCGGCCCTTTCTATGCTTCCTCGGTCTGGGCTCAGCGCGCTACGTTGCCGATCATCGGAGTGTTCCTTGCCGTTGGTGTGGTGGCTGCGCCCATCATCCTCATCGTTCAGGCCGCTAAGGGTGAGATTGACCTGAAAGAGGAGTCCAGCCAGCTGTCCAGCGAGATGTCAAAGGATCTCCAGAACCAGCAGAACAACAACACTCAGGCGCAGTAAAAACTCGCCTACTTTTTAGCCCACTCCATGATCGCGTCGAGCCTGCCAAGGTCGACGCGATCAGTGTCTTTGCCGTAAGTGTCAATCATCATGCGCTCGTTTTCGGTTTTGCCGGGCTTGAGCTTCAACATCGTGATCAGGCCTTTCATGATGTTGCGGTGCTTGGGGCTGAGCTCGGAGTAGTTCAGCCGACCGGGCAGGTAGAAGCGCTCGACATGCTCAGCCAGGTCGCCGAGCAGCGCGCGGGCCGGGTCCTGCGCCTCAACCACGTGGTCAAGAGTCATGCCAACTGTCACGAGGGCTACTTTTCGCTTCTCGACGCCCTCCTTACCCAGCTCCTTCACCACCTTCACACCAGGATGGGAAGGCCCGTGAATTGGGGAGAGGATGATCAGGGGTTCATCGGTGGCGCGGATGGCAGACGCAGTGTCCTCGGTGATGTCCTCGGCGGTGGTGCCAAGGCGCGTGGCGAGTTCTTCGGCGTATTGCTTGGTCGAGCCGTAGAAACTGGCGTAGTAGATAGCGGTCATGCTGTTTCTCCTAGAACTTCTTCCTAGAACGACGAGGAACTGCCCGAGGCGCTGAAGCCGGAGGAGGACACACCCGGGCGGGTGCTGGAGGAAGACTGTGCGTCTTCGTGGGCGCGGACGTTGCTGTCGTGCCAGCTGCTCATGGACACGTAGCTGATGTAGCCGGGGTAGTAGTAATCACGCTCGTAGATGGCTGGGCGGTGGAGTGGCTCGTATTCCTTGACGTCGGAGAACTCTTCCTTCTTCACTTGGTCCAGCAGCAGGCGGTAATCACCGAGTACACGGACGAATTCGTCCATGAAGTTCGGGGCCGTCGGGTTGGAGTCGAGCCAGTTGATGCGCTCCAGCAGCTGGCCAAGCTCGTAGCTCAACCGATCATTCTTTACGCCGACGCGGGCCTCCATCACGTCCTCGCGTAGATCGGTGAGGCTGGTGCGGCGGGTGGTGGCATCGCCATTTTCAATGTTGAATATCCGGTTGATGTTGTCCTCGGCGTTGGAGACGTGCTCGACCGATTCAGCGGCATCGCGCAGCTTCTTGCTGTTCTTCAGCACCTGCTTGTCATTGGTCATGTCAATATCGCCGATCCCGCCGGCGCCACTGACGGTCTCGTGGTAGCCGAGGAAGCGATCACGGACCTCCGCCCACTGCTTGCGCATCTCCGCATCGGCGAAGGCGGAGGACAGGGAACTCGCGCGGATGTCCACCTCATCGAGGCGGCCGGATAGCGCCGCGTACTCACCGGTCACGGCCTTGTAGTCCTCGCGGGCTTGCTCCAGCTTGCGGCGTCGGCTCTGCCGGGAAAGGCCTACGGCCACACCAACGGCGGCAGTGGCACCAGCAGCGCCCGCACCGCCACCAAAGGCCCACCCGCCGCGGTCACCATTAGCTTTGTCCAGGCCGTATTCCTCGGCGGCCTCCACGTCGAAAGCTGTCTTGGCGGCGGCGAAAAGACCAGCCGGGATGTTGCCGTCGCGCACGCCGGGCTCCATGGCATCGAGGACCTCTTCATCGCGCTGGCCGTAATCGACCTGGAGCTCGGCGGCCACGTCGTCGCCGTAGTAGGCAAACGCCTGGCGGGGATCAAGGCCCACGCCGATGATGGCGGTGCCATCGGCGAAGCGGTCATCGTCGTTCTCCGCATTGCCAATGAGTTCCGGGTAGGCGTCCCGCACGTACTCTTCCACGGAGTCGAAAACATTCTCGTGGTTAGTGGCGAAGACGAGGTAGTGGAGCTGCTTTACCACGGCGGGGTGGTCGAGGCGTTCAGCGTCGCGAAGCATGCGGGCTTCATCCTCGGGGGAGAGGACGTCCTGGGGGTCGTCGATAGTCACGGTGGGAGCCTGGCCCACCTCAACAACGAACTGCGCCGGGTCGGGCGCGTCCGTCAGTGAATAAATCAGTCCGGTAGTGCCAACACCGACGAGAGCGGCGGCGCCTAAGGTTCCGAGGGCGATCTTCGCTGTTGATCCCAAAGCCATGCGCTCCATCGTAGGCGCGCAAAGAAAAAAACCGATGTTTCACGTGAAACATCGGTTTTTGGCTAAAGCCAAGAGGGGTTAGCGAAGCTACGCGCTTTCGTCGATAAGCTCCTGCTCCTCAGAATCATCGGCCGAAATGCGCTCCACCTTGCCAGCAGCGAAGCGGTTGACCACGAGCGCGATCGCGCCGTCGCCGGTGACGTTGGCTGCGGTGCCGAAGGAGTCGATGACGATGTAGGCGGCGATCATGAGCGCGACCATGTCGTCGTTAAAGCCGAGCATGGAGGCGAGCAGACCGGTTGCCGCCATGATGGCGCCACCTGGGACGCCCGGCGCGGCGATCATCATGATGCCGAGCAGGAGGATGAAGCCGAGGGAGAGACCCCAGGAGACGTCCATGCCAGCCATGTAGATGACGGCGAAGGCGTAGAGGGCAATCTTCATCATGGAGCCAGACAGGTGGATCGTTGCGCAGAGCGGAACGACGAAGCCGGCAACGTTCTCATCCACCTTGTTGTTCAGGGTGGACTTGAGGGTGACCGGGATCGTGGCTGCAGACGAGGAGGTACCCAGGGCGGTGAAGTAGGCCGGCAGCATGTTGCGCAGCGCGGTCACCGGGTTGACGCCAGCGACAGCGCCAGCGATGAGGTACTGGAGAACGAGCAGCACGATGGTCATGATGACAGCGAGAGCCAGCACCTTGCCGAAGGCGGTGAGGGTGGCGCCCATGTTGTCGTTCATGCCCAGGTTGAGGAACATGCCGAAGATGAACAGCGGCAGCAGCGGGATAACAAAGGAGGTAACCACCTTCATAATCGCGCCTTCGAATTCGGTGGCCAGCTTGTACATCGTGTCGGACTTCACTGCGGTCATAGCAATGCCCACGCAGAAGGCCAGCACCAGAGCCGTCATGACAGCGAACGGCGGATCAATCTCCACAGAGAAGAAGGGGGACAAAGCACCCTCCTCCACGTCATCCACAGCCGTGATGAGCTTCTGGTCGCCCAGCAGCCACGGGTACAGCGCCACGGAGAGACCCCAGGCGGTGAGGCCGGAGATGATAGTGGAGCCGTAGGCGATGCCGGCGGTGAGGCCCAGCCACTTGCCGGCGCCCTTGCCCAGACCGGCGATGGCCGGGGTGATCAACGCGAAGATGAGCACCGGGACAAAGAAGCCCAAGAAGTTGGAGAACAGTCCGTTGAAGGTAATGAAAATGCGGGCGAGCCACACGGGGAAGAAGAAGCTGCAAGCGATGCCGAGGATGATGGCCACGACAATCCAGAACAGCAGCGACCGGGTGATCGACTTAGAGTTCATAGTAGAAACCTTTGCACAGGAATTGACATGTACTCCTGCATTGTCCATCACGGAACCTCCCAATACGAAACTGTTGCCCCCTAGTAGACTTTCTAGGCATGACTGCTGGCGCCATTATCGGAATTATCTTCATCGTTTGTGCTCTTGCTCTGCTGATTCCTGGTGCGCTCGCTACTGCGGGTCGCCTGCCAGGTAACAGCATTGTGGGTTTGCGTGTCCCAGAGGTGCGTAAGGATGAAGGTATTTGGGTGCAGGCTCACCGGATTGTGGGCCCGTACTTGATCTTCGGGGGTGCTGCGCTGGCATTCGGCGCGGCGTTTTCATTCATCGCTTCCGGTTGGCTGTGGCTTGTTCCAGCGGTGCTCGCTGTGCTCGCGGTTGTCGCGTGTGCGCTCGGCGGGAACATGGGTGCGCGTGCTGCACGGCTTATCGACGACGTTCGGGCCGCCAACGCTAACTCTGCCGACTCCACCAATTCCACCGACGCCACCCCGGCGCCCGCGGTGAACCTGGATGCGCTCCGCAATGCAGCGCGTGAGGCGGATCAGAGTTAAATGCCTCATCACCAGCCTAAGCTTGACAGCATGAGCAATCCTTCACCCCGTGTTCAACACATGGACGTGGCGTACCACGCCGATGCCTCCGCCTTGTTCGCTCACCTTGGCGGCACAACACTCACGGATACGGTGCTGCTGGAATCCGCCGACATCACCACGAAGTCTGGTTTGCAGTCCGTGGCGGTGCTCGGCGCGTCTGTGCGTTTGACGTGCAACGGCCACGAGGTTGTGGCGGAGCCGCTGAGCCCGGCGGGGAAGCAGATCATTGCTCGCCTGACGGAGCAGCTGGCCGACTACCTCACCTCACGCGAGCCGGTCACGTTCAGCTTCCCACCGTCCACGGCCGCGGATGAGCGTGAGCGCCTGACTGCCCCGAGCACGGTTGAGGTCCTGCGCGCCCTGACCCGCGATGCGGGCTACTCCGACTCCGAGAATGTCCTCCCCATGGTCGTCGGTGGATTCGCCTTTGATTACCTGGCCACGTTCGAGGAACTGCCGGCCGTCGATGAGAGCACGAACACCTACCCGGATTTCCAGTTCATCCTCGCCGAGATCGTCCTCACCATTGATCACCGCGCGTCGACGGCGCGGTTGTCGGGGGTTGATTGGGGGACGGGGGACGTCGATAAGCGAATGCTTGAGCTTGCTGAGCTGATCCGCACAGCGCACACCCCCGCACCCACAACCCCGCAGGGTGAGGGCACGTTGCGCGTGGAGGCGAGCTTGGCGGATGATGAGTTCCGCCGTGATGTGGACAAGCTGAAAGACAATATTTATAACGGCGATATTTATCAGGTCGTCCCGGCGCGCGCGTTCACAGCGCAGTGCCCGGATGCTTTTGCGGCGTACCAGCAGCTGCGTGATTCCAACCCGTCACCGTACATGTTTTACGTGCGCGGGCTCGATCGGGCGGGGGAGCCGTACGAGCTCTTCGGTGCCTCACCGGAATCCAACCTGAAGTTCTCCGCCGCGACCCGCGAAGTGCAGCTGTATCCCATCGCCGGTACCCGCCCGCGTGGTGCGACCCATGAGCTGGACACTCGCATGGAGCTGGAACTGCGCACCGATGCCAAGGAGATCGCTGAGCACACCATGCTCGTGGACCTGGCCCGCAATGACATGGCGCGTGTGGCCCGCCCCGGCACCCGCCAGGTGCGTGAGCTGCTGCAGGTGGACCGCTACTCCCGCGTCATGCACCTGGTCTCCCGTGTCACCGCAACACTTGCGGACGACCTCGATGCCCTCGACGCCTACCGCGCCTCCATGAACATGGGCACCCTAACCGGCGCCCCGAAGCTGCGCGCCACCGAACTCATCCGCGAACTCGAAGGCACCCGTCGCGGTTCCTACGGTGGGGCGGTGGGGTACCTGCGCGGCAACGGCGAATTCGACACCTGCATTGTTATCCGCTCCGCCTTCGTCCGCGCTGGGGTGGCCACCGTGCAGGCCGGCGCCGGTGTTGTCCGTGACTCCAATCCACAGGCCGAAGCTGATGAAACCCTGCACAAGGCCTACGCTGTGCTTAATGCCATTGCGATGGCGCAGGCCAAGACCGTGGAGGTGATCCGATGAACTCGCCCGCCCGCGTTGTCCTGCTGGATAACCAAGATTCCTTTGTGTACAACCTCGTGGACGCGCTCACGACCATCACCGAGCCCGCCATCGAATTCACCGTGTTCCGCAACACCGTCTCCGTCGACCAGGTGCTCGCCGCCGAACCCGACGTGATCATTCTCTCGCCCGGCCCCGGCTACCCCGCCGACGCCGGCTGCATGATGGACCTCATCCGCGCAGCTCAAGGCCGAATTCCCATCCTCGGCATTTGCCTCGGCTACCAGGCTCTCATCGAGCACTTCGGTGGCACGGTCAGCCCCTGCGGCCCAGTCCATGGTGTCAGCGAAGCAATGACGCTTACCGACGCCGGCGTAGCCAGCCCCCTCTTCACCGGCCTGACCATTGACAGTGGCCCCGAACACGGCGATACCCCAGGGCGCCTCGTTCCCGTGGCGCGCTACCACTCCCTGGGCAGCGTCGATGTCCCCGCCGGCATCGAGGTGCTTGCCCGCACCGAGACCAAAGTCGGCGACGTTGTCATGGCAGCAGAAACCACCGATGGCATGTCCATCGGCCTCCAGTTCCACCCAGAGTCCATCCTCACCCCGGCTGGGCCCGTGCTGCTGGAGCGGTGTGTGAGGCAGTTATTAGAGAAGAAGGAATCCGTGAAAGTTAAGGTGAGCAACAATGGCTAGTGAAAAATCCCTCGGAATTTTCCGTCGTTTTCTGGATAACAAGAACCCCTCGCTAGAGGAGGCCATCGAGGCGTTCACCCCACTCACCGTGGGTGATTATGACGATGTCCACATCGCCGCCCTCCTTGCCACCGTGCGCACCCGCGGCGAAACCTTCGCCGATATCGCCGGTGCCGCCAAGGCCTTCCTGGCTGCTGGCCGTCCGTTCCCCATCACCGGTGAGGGCCTCATGGACACCGCCGGTACAGGTGGTGATGGCAAGAACACCATCAACATCACCACCGCCGCCTCCCTCGTCGCCGCTGCTGCCGGGGTAAAGATGATCAAGTGCGGTAACCGTTCCGTCTCCTCAAAGTCCGGCTCCGCCGACGTGCTGGAAGCACTGAATATCCCACTTGACCTGGACCCGGACCGTGCTGTCCGCCAGTTCGAGGCCTCCAACTTCACGTTCCTTTTCGCCCCCGCCTACAACCCGGCGATCGCCCACGTGCAGCCGGTGCGTAAGACCCTGGGTGTGTCCACCCTGTTCAACACCCTTGGCCCGCTGCTCGCACCGGGGCGCCCTGAGTACCAGATCATGGGCATTGCCAACCCGGCTCTCGGCCAAGTTATCGCCGAAACCATGCGTGAACTTGGCCGTGGCCGCGCCCTTATCGCTCACGGCGCCGGCACTGATGAAATCGCCGTCCACGGCCCCACCGAAGTCTGGGAGCTGGACCGCGAAGGCAACATCGAGCACTACACCATCACCCCGGAGGACCTCGGTCTGCCCACCTACTCTCTCGAGGAGTTGGAAGGTGGCAACGGCGAGGAGAACGCCGCAGCCATCCGCGCTATTTTCGACGGCACCGGCCCCGACGCCCACCGCGATGCCGTCGCCGCCACCGCCGGCGTGATGTTCTACCTCTACGGCATGACCGACACGATGGCCGAGGGCGTCACCAAGGCCACCGAGCTCCTGACTAACGGCACCGTCCGCGAATGGTTGGCCAAGCACGAGGGAGCGAATTATGGCGCCTAATCTTAACCCCTCTGAATTTATCCCCTCTGCCCAGGGTAAATCCGCTGTGCGCCATTCTGAGGGGCTGCCAACGGTTTTGGAGGGTATTGTCCAAGGCCGATTTCGTCACCTTGACGAAATTAAGGCACGCATCTCCCACGTGGACCCGCTGACCCTGCCGCGCTCCGAGCGTTCGCTCTACGATTCGCTCGCTCGCCCCGGCACGCGCTTCATCATGGAGTGCAAGTCCTCCTCGCCATCTCTCGGCATGATCCGCGAGCACTACGAGCCCGGCACCATCGCATCGATCTACTCCCGCTACGCCGCCGGCATCTCCGTCCTCTGCGAGCCCGACCGCTTCGGGGGAGACTATGACCACTTGGCCACCGTCGCCTCCACCACACACCTCCCGGTGCTGTGCAAAGACTTCATTATCGACGAATGCCAGATCCACGCCGCGCGCTACTTCGGCGCCGACGCCATCTTGCTCATGCTGAGCGTGCTTGACGACGCCACCTATACCCGCCTCCACTCCGAAGCCGACCGCCTCGGCCTCGACGTCCTCACCGAAGTCATCGACGAAGAGGAGGCCGCCCGCGCCACCAGACTCGGCGCCAAGATCTTCGGCGTTAACCACCGCAACCTGCACGATCTATCCATTGATCTGGACCGATCCGCACGTCTTGCACCCCTTGCGCCCGAAGGCGCCCTCATCGTTTCCGAGTCCGGCATCAGCAATGTGGAAACCGTCCGCCGCCTCGGCGGCCACTCCGACGGCTTTCTCGTCGGCTCCCAACTCACCGGCACCCCCGACATCGACTGGGCCGCCCGGATGCTCGTCTACGGCCCCAACAAAGTCTGCGGTCTCACCTCCTGGTCCGCCGCCCAAGCCGCTCGCGCCGCCGGCGCCGTCTACGGCGGACTCATCTTCGAGGACTCCAGCCCGCGCAATGTTTCACGTGAAACATCGAAAAACATCATGGCGCACGAGCCCGGCCTCCACTACGTCGCCGTCAGCCGCCGCACCGAAGGCTGGGCTGACCTCATCACCAGCGTCGACGGCCCCATCCACGCCGTGCAGATCCACGCGCCGTACCAGGGGAGCCTCGCTGCAGAGCAGGAGCTTATTCGCGCCATCCGCGCCGACCTCTCCACCCTCACCAACACCCCTCAGATCTGGCGTGCCGTCTCCATGTCGCACCCCGATGGGGCGGAGATTGCGCGGGGGCTGGCGGGGGACGTCGATAAGCTTGTACTTGATGCGAAGGACGGCGGCTCCGGCTCTGAATTCGACTGGAGCACCATCCCCGACGAGGTCCGCGCGCATAGCCTCCTCGCTGGCGGCATCGGCGCCGACAACCTCGACGCCGCGCTGTCTGTCGGCTGCCTCGGCGTTGACCTCAACTCCGGCGTGGAATACCCCGCCGAAGCAGGGGAGTGGGCCGGACAGAAGGACGCGGGCGCGCTGCGTACCGTGTTTGAGCGGATCCGAAACTTTCACTACTAACTTGAACTCATCATTCTCACGGAGGAATCCACATGACTGACTCCACTGACTCCACTGATTCCACTGCCTCCACCGCCTCGCGCGACGGCGGCCGAACCATCCTTCCCGCATACTTCGGGGAGTTTGGCGGGCAGTTCGTTGCTGAGTCGCTGCTTCCCGCGCTTGACCAGCTGGAACAGGCTTTTGTCGACGCTTGGAACGACCCGGAGTTCATGGACGAATACCGCCGTCTCCTCCACGATTACCTCGGCCGCCCGACCCCGCTGTGGGAAGCCAAGAACCTCACGCGCGGCAATGATTACGCCCGGATCTTCCTCAAGCGCGAAGACCTCGTGCACGGCGGTGCCCACAAGACCAACCAAGTGATCGGTCAGGCGCTGCTGGCTAAGAAGATGGGCAAGACCCGCATCATCGCCGAGACCGGCGCCGGCCAGCACGGCACTGCCACCGCCCTGGCGTGTGCCCTCATGGACCTTGACTGCGTCATCTACATGGGCGCAAAGGACATGGAACGCCAGGCACCGAACGTCTACCGCATGCGCCTCATGGGTGCTGAGGTCGTCGGCGTGGATTCCGGTTCCGGCACGCTCAAGGACGCGGTCAATGAAGCGCTGCGCGATTGGACCGCCACCTTCCACAACTCCCACTACCTCCTGGGCACCGCCGCCGGCCCGCACCCATTCCCCACGATCGTGCGCGAGTTCCACAAGGTCATCTCCGTCGAGGCGAAGGACCAAATGCTGGAGCAGACCGGTGCGCTTCCGGATGTCGTCGTCGCCTGCATCGGTGGTGGCTCCAACGCCATCGGCATGTTCGCGGACTTCATCGACGACGAATCCGTCGAACTCGTGGGCGCTGAACCCGGCGGCCACGGCGTGAACTCCGGCCAGCACGGCGCCGCTATTTACGCTGGCACCATGGGCATTCTGCACGGCACGAAGTCCTACCTCATGCGCGATCCTGACGGCCAGGTTGAGGAGTCCTATTCCATCTCCGCCGGCCTGGACTACCCGGCCGTCGGCCCGCAGCACGCCCACCTGGCTAAGACCGGCCGCGCGAAGTACGTGCCCGTCACTGACGAGGAAGCCCTGCGCGCCTTCCAAAACCTGTCCCGCCATGAGGGCATCATCCCTGCCCTTGAGTCCTCCCACGCTCTCGCCTACGCGCTCCAGCGCGCGGAGGAGGCCAAGAAGTCCCAGACCCCGACCACCATCCTCGTGTCCCTCTCCGGCCGCGGCGACAAGGACATCGCCCACGTCCGCCAGACCCTGGAAGCGCACCCGGAGTACGTGGTCACTGACGACACCGATGACACTGACGAAGAGAAGGGAACCAACTAATGTCCCGTTTCACCGCACTGTTTGAAGCCCTCGAAGCAAAAAATGAGCGAGCTTTTGTCCCATTCGTCATGCTCGGCGACCCATCTGCCGACGATGCGGTGGAGATCATCTCTACGCTTGTTCGCGCGGGCGCCGACGCCCTCGAACTCGGCGTCCCCTTCTCCGACCCCGTGGCTGACGGCCCCACCATCCAGAAGGCCCACCTCCGCGCCCTCGACGGTGGTGCGACCGTGGATTCCTGCCTGGATCAGATCCATGAGATTCGCCGCCGCCACCCGGACACCCCGATCGGCATGCTCGTCTACGCCAACGTGCCGTACGTCCGCGGTCTGGAGAAGTTCTACGCAGAGCTCCACGACGCTGGCGCCGACGCCGTCCTCGTCCCCGACGCCCCCGTGCGCGAAGGCGCCCCCTTCGTTGAGGCCGCCACCGCCGCGGGCATCGATCCCGTCTTCATCGCCCCTGCTCAGGCCCGTCCCGAGGTCCTCGAACGCGTTGCCGCCCATTCCCGCGGCTACATCTACGCCATCTCCCGCGACGGCGTGACCGGCACCGAGCACGAATCGCAGACGACAGGGCTTTCGGACGTCGTCGCCAACATCACCTCCTACGGCGGCGCCCCCGTGCTCCTCGGCTTCGGCATCTCCACCCCGCAGCACGTTTCCGATGCCATCGCCGCCGGCGCTTCCGGTGCCATCACCGGCTCCGCTATCGCGAAGATCATCGACGCCCACGTGGATTACGCCCACCCCAACCCGGGCACCATCCGCGACATGGACGCCCTGAAAACCGAACTCACCGACTACGTCACCGCCATGAAGCGCGCTACCCTGAAACCATGACAGCCCAGAACCCAGCCGCTCAGACTCCTTCCGGCCCGACCTGCTCGCGCCGAATGTTCATCCTCGGTACCGCTACCACCTTTGCCGGTGCGTTCCTCGCCGCCTGCGGTAAGCCCGCGTCAGCAGAGGTCGCGGCGACGCAGGTTCCGGTGGGGAGTGCGGTGATCGTCGGTAAGTTCATCATCGCTCAGCCCACTGAGGGCAAATTCGTGGCATACTCCACCACCTGCCCGCACCAGGGCAGCCCGATCACGCAGGTCGACGGCAACACTGTGCGCTGCCCGGCCCACGGTTCCATCTTCGACATCGCCACCGGTGAGGTCGTTGACGGTCCGTCCAAGTCCGGCATGATGCCCGCCCCCGTCACCGAAGAGGGCGGCACCGTCTTCGCCGGCGAGCGGGAGTAGGGGGAGCATTGCCCGACGCAAAAACCCCGGGACTTTTTGTCCGCACCACGCTGACGATCCCCGGCGCCGGTTCCGTGGTCAACATCGCCGAACTCGTTGAACTCAGCCCGCACGAATGCCGCATGGTGCGCATGATTGAGCTCACCCCGGACCACGCTATTGTGGGGGCGTTTATCGACGGCCGCGTCATCGGCAACGCCAACCGCCCCCTCGACACCGTCCCGCACCCGGACACCTACGACCAGTTCGAGGGCATCGAGGCGGAGCGCATCACCGCCGACCACTTTGAGGGTCTGTGGGCGGAGGCACGCGCGAAGTTCCCGGAGCTTTAAGCACCCACGTCATCTACCTCCTCTGCAACCTCATCATCTTCCGGCGGCGGCTCGTAGTCCGGATCAGGCTCCTGCGCTGGCGGTTCGGGGGCGAAGGGGAATTTCAGGCCGTATTCTTGTTCGAGTTTCTCCAGCGCTTCGATGGTGGTGGGGTAGGGGGTGCCGGCCTCGTAGCCGTCGATAAGCTTGTGCGCTTTTGCGTAAAAGTGGGCGACTTTTTGCTTGTGACGGCGGACCTGGCTGAGCGTGGAGACCCAGCGCGGTGCTGTTAGTGTGACTTGGTCGTGGAGGAAGCCTGCGGGTTTGGTGATGGCGTAGGTGCCGTCCGCGAAGAGCCACACGATGTCGCCGGTGAAGGGATCGGGCAGGTAGAAGGCCCTTTTATCGGTTTTTACGTTGTGGTGCTTTTGGCAGAGGCAGTAGAGGTTTGAGGCGGTGGTGGGCCCACCTTCTTCGTAGGCGATGCGGTGGTCGAGCTGGCATCGGCGGGCGGGGACGGTGCAGCCAGGGAAGATACAGTGCCCGTCGCGCATGCGCACGAATTCTTTGACCTTCTCGGGTGCATCGTGGCCGTTGACGGTGTGCGTGGCGGTGGATTCCAGGTCCACAAAAGTGGCGGGGTTTTTGGCTTCAAACCCGTTCAGCCCGGCCAGCGAGTGGAATTTCTCCGTGGCCACCGCATTGGTCCAGCCGAAGCCGGGGAAGAACACGGATTTGGTCAGATCCACCGACCCATCAGGTCCTTTGGGCGCATACACGCTGACGGTGGCGTTGCCTGTCGGGGTGATCTCGCCGGTCAACAGCTTGAGCACTGTCTCCTCGAGGGTGAGGCCGTGGGAGCGCGCAGTTGCGTCGATAATCGCCCTCGTCATCGCCATCGTGGCAATATCGCCCATCATGGTCATCCCGCTCTGGTTGGCTCCAACGCGGCCATTGTGGAAGGTCACGTCACATGAGCCCGGCGGGATGTTCTTTGGTCGCTCCTCACGCTCCTTCCGATTCTCCGGGCAGAACGCCGCCGCGTTGTCGAAGTCCGCGATGAGCTTGTTGATTCTCCTTTTGATCGTGCTCACCGTGGGCAGCGCGGCGTTGTGGCGGTGCGGGGTGAAGATCTCCACCATCACCGCATCCACCGCGGCGTAGACCTCCGGCGTGGCGTTCTCCCCGAAGCTGTCCATCGCGTCGCTCAGGGCCTTCAGTCGTGGCAGGTCCAAGCGTTGAAACTCCTGCTGTAACTCCCTCAAACCAGGCAGCTCCCGCAGCGCCATGTAGGCCATGACCGCGCTATCTACCTGCCACTTTGGCATGCCAGTGGACTTGGATAACCGCGCGTACTCCTGGTCGAAGTCGCGGCTATCCACCAGCTCAACATCCCCCTCGGCGTACTCCTTGAACAGCTCATACTCGGCTTTGCGGAGTGCCCAATGCGCTTGCGCGACCGGATCGGACGGGTTCTCCGTCGCAAAACTTGGCGTCTTTACCGGTGCACTCATGTCGCCCCCTTTCCCAAGCGAAGTCGTTGCCATGCACTCACCTTGAGCACATGCGAACATACTTTCACATGGGTGCGACACGCCCCTTGCCCCGAAGCATTAAATAGGCGCTATTTTCGAACACTTATACACAACGCCGAGGTCAGCGCAGTTGAAATCTTGTGGAGAATGAACCCTTAAAGCAGGTTCTGCAGCGCCGGCACCCGCTCAAAAGCACCACTCAGAAACGCCGCAACACCAGCAGTCAGCACAGTGCCAATCACGCCAAGTGCAATCCACCAATTCAGCGCCGTGCCCAGCTGCTGTCCGCGCGCGGCATCCCACTTCAGCGAGCTGCCAAGCACCTCATTCGCCGTCGGCTTCGCCTCAAACTTGCCCTCATTCGCCGCCTCGCGCTCCTGCCAGGTGACGTCCCCGATCTCGAGGTCGTAGATCTTCTCAATCGTGGGGGAGAAGAACCCCATGCGCACGGCCTCATCCCACTTGGTTTTCAGCTCCTCATCCGTGGCAAAAGACCAGTACTGCGAACTATTCTCCGCCGAGCTCATCTCCAACAACGGCTTCACAGAACTCCGCTGGTCAACGGGTCGGCCCGCCTCCGCATGCGCCGGCGCCGCCACCCCGCCAAGCACACACGCAGCCAACGCGACAGCAACAAAACGGGACTTCATCGGTACTCCTTAAGCTAGTTTCAAGCACGCACAGCTTAGGGCCAATCCACCAATCAAGCAGCGCATTCATAGAATGTTCACCGCAGCTCAAGGAGCTATTTGCTTATCGACGCCCCCCACCAAACCAAAACCCCAACCACCCCCTCCGCACTCAGTTCGAGCACGAAGAAGTGGTTGGGGTTAGTTCAGACCAAAAAGTCCCGGACTTTTTAGAACGGGAGCTTGATCATGCCCTGCTGCTGCGCAACACCGAGCAGTGCGAGGATGGCAGCTGCGATGCCGGTGCCGACCAGGATGTCGTAGGTGGTGCCGAGCTTGTAGCCACGGTTAGCGTCATTGCGGAAAGAGCTCACAACTGCGTTGCCAAGATCCTGCTGGGCACCGGCCTTGTCCTTTGGAAGGTCAAACATCCCAGCCTTAGAGGAACCCAAGTAAGGCTGGGAAACGCCCTGCCCCGGGAAAAGTCCTTCAACCACAACACGGCCGAAGGCGTATCCAAGAACTTCGGCATCCGTCACCTGGGAAGACGAATCCTTGTTCAAGCCCGGCTTATCAGCGGCCTGAGCGGGGGCGACAGACAGGGACAGGGCGGTGGCTGCAGCAAGGCCAGCAGCAATGAAACGACGCTTCATGAGGGATCTCCTTCTTCGGGGCAGAAGCTGTGCGGAACCTGCCAAAAATGTTGGCAATAGTCGGAGGTTAACTTAGAACCCCCCCCCGCAAGATCTGGCGTAACTTCTTAGCTGAGCCTCAGCTTGATAGGGAAAGTGCCGGATAGTGCTTGCCTGTCAAGACATAGAGATGATCTTTCCTAAGAACTTTCTCAGGCAGAGGTATATCGAGTGGGGGTAATCCCCACCCCGAAAGCGCAGCGAAAAAGTCCCGGACTTTTTAGAACGGGAGCTTGATCAGGCCCTGCTGGAACGCAGCGCCGCCAAGGAGGGCCAGGAGCGCGGCGGCAACGCCGGTGCCAAGCAGAATGTCAAAGGTGGTGCCGATCTTGTACCCGTTGTTCAGGTCGTTGTCGTAAGAAGGCTTCATGAACTTTTCAAAGGCTGAGGCGATGTCAATGGCACGACTAATCTTCTTCCCATCGCCGGAAGCATTAGCGTCCTTCAGGCGCTTGTCGATCCTTTTGCTGCTGGTCTCGTAGGAGGAAGTCATTGGGAGTTCGATGTCAGGCTCGGCCTGAGCCGGAGCAACAGACAGGGACAGGGCAGTGGCGGCAGCAAGGCCGGCAGCGACGAAACGACGCTTCATGATGATCTCCTTTGAGTGAGGGTTCAAATGATGGTGTTAGTCGAGTACGCGGTGTGGACGTAGGGATAGCGCTCAGAACAAAAAGTCCCGGGGTTTTTAGAACGGGAGCTTGATCAGGCCCTGCTGGAACGCAACGCCACCAAGAATGGCGAGGAGCGCGGCAGCAACACCGGTGCCAAGCAGAATGTCAAAGGTGGTGCCGTACTTGTACCCATTCGCCCTGTCATTCTTAATGGAGCCATCCATATTGGCGCGTGCGTCGTAGATCTCCTTTTGGATGCGGACTACCTCGGCGCCATCGCCCTTCCGCGCAGCTTGACCCATCCGCTTAGACGAGCTGCCGTTTTGGCCGAAGAAGTCGTTGTACGACGACGTCCAGTTGTTCTGAGCTTGGGCCGGCGCAACAGACAGGGACAGGGCGGTGGCGGCAGCAAGGCCGGCAACGATGAAACGACGCTTCATGATGATCTCCTTTGAGTGAGGGTTCAAATGATGGTGTTAGTCGAGTACGCGGTGTGGGCGTAGGAATAGCGCCCAGGACAAAAAGTCCCGGGGTTTTTAGAACGAGACCTTGATCTTGCCCTGCTGAAACGCAACGCCACCAAGGATGGCGAGGAGCGCGGCAGCGATGCCGGAGGCGAGCAGAAGATCGAAGGTGGTGCCGGTCGGGTAGCCCCGCACTTCGTCGTTCTTGGAAGAACCTGCAATGGACTTCAGATAGAATTCGAGTGGCTTGCGAAGACGCTCTTCCGTAGCCTTGTCGCCTGTGTTCTGAGCCTCGGCATGCCTTTTGAACATGCTGCTCTTCTCGTTGTAGACGTACTCGTACGAAGAGGTCATGTTCTCCTCGGCCCGAGCAGGCGCAACGGAGAGGGATAAGGCAGTAGCGGCGGCAAAGCCGACGGCGATGAAACGACGCTTCATGGGAACTCCTCCGGTGAGAGTGCGGTTGTGGTGGACTGGACAAAAAGTCCCGGGGTTTTAGAACGAGATCTTGATCTTGCCCTGCTGAAACGCAACGCCACCAAGGATGGCGAGGAGCGCGGCAGCAATGCCGGAGGCGAGCAGAAGATCGAAGGTGGTGCCGATCTTGTACTTGAACATTTCGTCATTGGCCACGGAACCTGCGGTGGCTAACTCAAACTCATGGGCCTGGTTAGCAAGACGGTCGTAGGCAGCGTCATCGTTTTCTTCCCGAGCTTTATCGAGCCTTTTCGCAGTGCTGCCTTCAACGCCATAGACCTGCTCAAACGATGACGTCCTGTCGTCCCTAGGCTGAGCATGAGCGGGAGCCACGGACAGAGATAGTGCAGTGACCGCGGCAAAGCCACCAGCAATGAAACGACGCTTCATGGGAGCTCCTTGAATGGGAAAAGCAGTACGTGAGACAGCAACTGCAGAGTAACGCTGGCAAAGAGCCCTGAACAGCGAGTTCCCAAAAAGTTTGCCAAACGTTCAATTTGGCAACAAAACTACATGGGCATTAAAACACCAGCTAAAACGCCAGTTAGAACACCACATTAACCAACACCATGTACGCCGCAGTGCCCGCGAGGATGGAGAGGCCGGCACGGCGCTTCCAGGCGTGGAGGGCGAGGGTGAGGGCGCCGGCGATGAGGGCAGCAGGCAGACCGTGAGGGACGGCAGTGTCGTGGGCGATAGTGGAGAAGGTGTAGACAACCAGGACGGTCATCACGCCGACGGGCATGGTGGCGCCGAGGAAGTCGATGAAAGGACTGCCTTTGAGGAGGCGGAGGAAGGAGAAGGGCAGGGCGCGAAGAAGAACGGTGACGATGGCCACGGGGATGAGTACCGCGGCGACCATGGTTAGGGTGACGCCCTCAGGCAGACCAAAAACCCCCACTACTTTTCACCACCTGAAGAATCACGGCCGACGCGCAGCTCAAGGGCGCGGTCCGCGCCGGGGTTAGCGAAGCGGAAGATGAGCACGAGGAAGTAGGCGCTGAGTCCGGCCATGAGGAGCCAACTGGGTGCGAGCACGGCGAGAAGCGCGGCGATCGCGGTGGCGGTCAGCGGCAGGGAGAAATCCGGATTCGCGCGGAAAGCCTCGTAGGCCAGGACGATGAAAAGCGCGGTCAGCGCGTAATCGACGCCCAGAACTGACGACGGAATCGCCGCCCCCAACCACGCCCCCGCAATGCCGGGCAGCACCCACATCAACTGGCACAGGATCTGGATGGTCAGAACGCGGGCACCGGAGTTGGGGGCGGTTGGGGGGCGGGAGGAGGAGATGGCGTAGGACTCGTCGGTAAGCGCATAAGTGCTGTACGCGCGGCCAAGCGGTGAGGAAATGAGGTGACGTGGGAACGTGAGGCCGTAGAAAATGTGGCGGAAGTTGACCATGAAGCCGGTGACCGCGGCCGAGAGTGGGCCGACGCCGGTGGAGACGAGTTGGACAGCGAGGAATTCCATCGAGCCGGCGTAGATGATGATGGAGAAGATGGGTGTCCACCACCACGCGAAGCCGGCTTGGACCATGACCAGGCCGAAGGCGAGGCCGAGCGGGATGAGGCCGAGGCCAACGAGCCAGGTGTCGCGGATGCCGCCGCGGATTTCGGATCTAGTTGTCATCAATATCCGCCGGGAACGTCGAGAACAGCGGCAGCGGCATGGGCTGGCGGCGCATGATGTCGCTGTAGAGGTCGGTGCCGGCGGGGGCGATGACGTCGGAGGGCAGGGCGGGGGCGACGTACCAGTCGCCGCGCTCGATCTCGTCGTCGAGCTGGCCAGGGGCCCATTCGGCGTAGCCGGCGAAGATGCGGACGCCTTCGAGGAGGCCGTTGAGCATGGCGGGGTCGGTGCGCAGGTCCACGTGGACGAGGCGGTTGGCCAGGCGGGTGAACTCCAGATGGTCCTCAATGACGGTGCCAGAAGTGGTCACACCAACACCGATGGCGGCCTGCGGGCCGAGCGGTCCGCCGAGGTAGAGCGCCTGCGGTTTAGCCACGTAGTCGAGCCATTCCGGCAGGACATTGGCCACGGCGACTTCGCTGCGGCGGTTGAGCACAACGCCGAGGGTGTGCTCCAGGTTGTGTTCGATGATGAGGACGACGGTGCGCGCGAATTCGCTACTAAGCATGCCCGGCGCGGCAAGCATGAGCATGCCGGGGGCGGGCTCCTCGCGCTCGAGCGCGGAGAAGAGACGGTCAGCGTAGAAGAACTCAGCCATGGTTGGCCTCCCACCAGGCCTTGAGCTCAGCGACGGCCTCATCATGGTCGAGCTCGCCGCGCTCCAGGCGGAGTTCCTTCATGTACTTCCAGGCCTTGCCCACCTCAGGCCCGGGCTTGAGGCCGAGGATCTGCATGATCTCGTTGCCGTCCAGGTCCGGGCGGACGCGGGCGAGGTCCTCCTTGGCGGAGAGGTCCGCAATGCGTTCTTCCAGGTGGTCGTAGGTGCGGCGCAGGCGCGCAGCCTTCTTGGGGTTGCGCGTGGTGCAGTCCGCGCGCACGAGTTTGTTCAGGCGGGGGAGCAGCTCACCGGCATCGGTGACATAGCGGCGCACGGCGGAATCGGTCCACTGGCCTTCGCCGAAACCGTAAAAGCGCATGTGTAGGTAGACCAGCTGGCTGACATCCGCGATGACGTGCTTGGGGTACTTCAGCTTGCGCATGCGGCGGCGAGTCAGCTTCGCGCCCACGACCTCGTGGTGGTGGAAGGAGACGCGGCCCCCCTCGTGGAACTCGCGCGTGTCCGGCTTGCCGATGTCGTGCATGAGCGCCGCCCAACGCAGCACAAGGTCAGGGCCTTCCTCCGGGTCCTCAAGCTCCGTTGCCTGACGCAGCACGGTCAGCGAGTGGGCGTAGACATCCTTGTGCTGCATGTGCTCATCGCGCTCCAGCTTCAACGCGGGGATCTCCGGCAGAACATGATCGGCCAGACCAGTTTCCACGAGCAGGTCAATGCCCGCCCACGGCTGGATGCCCAGCATGAGTTTGTCCAGCTCCGCCTGCACGCGTTCGACGGTGATGCGGTTAATCTCATCCGCCATATCCGTCATCGCCTGCTTCACGCGTGGGCTCACGGTGAAGCCAAGCTGCGACACAAACCGTGCCGCGCGCAGCATCCGCAGCGGGTCATCGCGGAAGCTCACCTCCGGCTCCTGCGGCGTGTCCAGAACGTGGTTGAGCAGATCCTTCAGGCCGTCGCAAGGGTCATGAAAATCCAATTCGAGCTCTGATTCAGAGCTCGAAGAATCAGAAGACCCGGCAGCCAGCTCAATCGCCATCGCATTCACGCGGAAGTCGCGGCGCACAAGGTCGCCCTCGACGGTGTCGCCGAAGGTGACTTCGGGGTTGCGGGTCACGCCGTCGTACAGGTCAGCGCGGAAAGTGGTGATCTCCACCTGCTGGCCGTCCTTCGTCGCGGACACGGTGCCAAATTCGATGCCGGTGTCCCAGACGGCCTCGCCCCACTCATCGAGAATCTCGTGGATGACCTCAGGGCGCGCGGAGGTGGTGAAGTCCAGGTCATGGCCCAGCCGCCCCAGCATCGCGTCGCGCACAGGCCCGCCCACCAGGTACAACGACTCACCGCGCGCATGAAAAGCGCTCGCCAACGGCGCAAGGAGAGCCTCAAGCTTTCCGACGGCCCCCTCCGCCCGCGCCAACAACCCAATAAACGCGGTGGAGTCCCCTTTCTCCGGCAGGTTAAACAGCCCGGCGGGATCAGCCGTGTTCGTCGGATTGTTCACCGGAGTATTCGTCGGAGTATTCACCCGCCCAACCATACAGGCCTTAGTTCCCTATATATGAGCCTGCCAGATACGATCGGACACAATGACTGAGAACACCCCGCCCCAAGGCCAAGGACAGCGGAGGCGCCGCCGGCGCCGCCGTGGGTCTGGCCATGCGCAAAACAATGCGCAAAACAAACAGAGCCCAGACAAGCAGGGGTCAGGGAAGCAGGACTCAGGGGACAAGAACCCCAACAAACACCGCAAGCGCAACAACCAGCGCGGGAATCAACGCAATAACCAGCGCAATAACCAGCGCGGCAGCAAGCGCGGGGGTAAGCAGAGCGGGAAAAATTATTATCGGCGCCCGAATTCGTCGACAAGCGGTGCGAAGCGTACGTACACGCCGGTGCACAACATGGAGACGCGGGACGAGACGAGCGCGGGTGGGCTCGTTGTGTCCGGCATGGCGGAGGCTGTGCGCAAGGACGGGTCGGTGAATCTGGCGCGGATTTATGTGGCGCTGATTGGTCGTATTGATAGGCGTGGGCGGCTGCTGTGGTCCATGCCGAAGGGGCACGTGGAGCCCGGCGAGGATAAGTGGGCAACATCGCGCCGTGAGGTGTGGGAAGAAACTGGCATCGTGGGCGAGCCGTTTGAGGAGCTCGGCGTCATTGATTACTGGTTTGTGTCCGATGGCGTGCGGATTCATAAGACCGTGCACCACAATTTGCTGCGCTATGTCGATGGGGTGCTGAATAACGACGACCCGGAGGTCACCGAGGTCGCGTGGGTGCCCATCAGTGAGCTGATTGAGTATTTGGCGTACGCGGATGAGCGCAAGTTGGCGCGCATCGCGATTGATCGGATGCCGGATTTGGCGCTCGCGGAGCGTGATGCGGGGCGGGTGACTCCGCGGTGATGTCGCGGGGCGCGCAGGGTGCGCGGGGGATTTTGATGGCTGCTGCGGTGTGTGCTGCGGCGTGTACTGCTGGGCTCCCACTCGCAGCGGCGCAGTCCATCCCGGTGCCACTCGCGCCGGATAATCCGGCAGTGGCGGACCAATGGGTAAACTCGCAGATCAGGCTAGGCGAAGGCACGCATGGTGTGGGTATTTCGCTTATGAGCGCCCCCTCCACCGCCCCCAGTCGCGAGCCCATCCGGGTGAAGGTGCGGGTGCACAATGAAGGCTCTGAACCCGCCACCGGCCTGACGCTGACGCCGCGCCGGGGACCGGTCTCCGGGTCGCTGACGGATGCGCGGGCAGCCACGGTGGCGCAGGTGGGGGAGTACGCGATTGCCGGTGAGCAGGTGACAGTTCCGAGCGTCCCAGCAGGCGGGGACGTAGAAGTAGAGGTCACGTTCAGCGCCGAAGAACACCCCACCACCGTGACGCGCCCGGTGATGGTCGTGGCCGAGAATGCCGGTGCCATCGTGGATACGGAGCGCTGGCACATGACGGTGAAGGGGACTGGGCAGGGGAGTGCGCAGGGGACGTCAGGCGTTGACGAGCTTGAACGCACGCCCGCCGGCATGTCCGTGCTGTACCCGATCACCGCACCGGTTGACATTGTGCCGGGGGAGACGGGAGAGGCACCGAACCGGCCGCCGCTGATTCTGGAGTCAGAGCAGTTGGCGGGGCAGATCGCGCCGGGTGGCCGGCTGGACCAGCTGGTGGATATTTATGCCGAGCTGGGTGCCGGGGATGAAACCTGCATGGCGGTGGACCCGGCGCTGCTGGACACCGTGGCCAGGATGGCGGGCGGCTACACCGTGAATGATGACAGGCCAGCACCGGCGGAGAAGCGCCAGCGCCTGCGTGATTCCTGGGGTAGTTCTGATTCAGGGGCGGGTTCCACGCCAGGAACCGGCGCCGATGATGCCACGGCGTGGCTGGAGAAGATCCAGGCAGCGGCGAAGGACAAGTGCGTGCTGGCCATGCCGTGGGCCAACACGGACCTAGAAGCCGTGGCACGTACTGGTAACAGCTGGCTCATGCGTGAGGCAGTGGAACGGGGAACGTTCACTGCCGAACGCGTCTTGGACACCCCGATCACGCGCAACGTGGTGCTGCCGGGGGCTGGCTACGTCACCGAGGAGTCCGTGGCCGGTATGGGATGGGCTGATCACAGCCAGTCCACGGTGCCGGAGGTGGGGATGCAGACGGCGTGGGAGAAAGCGTCGAGAAGCAATCCCAGCGACACCGCGGACCGTGCGCCGGATGGGCGCGTGGAAGGTGAGCAGCGGAGCACCCTCGATGATCCGGCGATGCCGAATGCGGCGGGGATTGCGGCGCCGCAACCAGCGGAAACAGTGCGCGTGCTGGTGGCTAACAACACCACGAACGTGAATTCCGCGCATAGTCGTTTCACGGATCTGCGGCCCGGCGTGGTCTCAGTGGGCTTTGATTATCAGCTCGCGTCGATCCTGGCCACGACGGGGCCGAATCCGGAGACAACGGGTTTTTCGGACGATCACCTGCGCTTTGATTACACGCGGGACTCGGAAGTAGCGCGCAATACTACGGCGGCGACGGCGGTGCGCACGCTGGCGAATTCGCACGTTGTGGTGGGGGAGAGCTCTGAGGCGCCGGAGCCTGTCCTCGTGGCGCCGCCGGCTGCGTGGGAGCCCACGACGGCGCGCGCGGTGATGGAGACGGTCGCCGAACTGTTCCGCGAGCGCACAAGCGTGCCCATGAGCCTGGAGGACTACATGCGCCTGCCGGCTGATCCGGCGCAGCTCATCGCCGGCGCGCCAAGCCTGCTGGAGGCCGATCCGACGGTCTACTCCGACACGGAAGTGCTCAATGCGTCGCAGCAGGGGGCGTTTATCGACGATCTCACCGCCCTCCTCGGCAGCGACCCCGCCATCGCGCTGACGCAGTATGGCTACACCCTGCCACTGCGCCAAGATCTGCTCAACGCACTGACGGTGACGGGCCGACGGTCCTACACCGGGTACATGGAGGCGCAGCAACGGACGCGAGAACGCCTCAACGGCAACCGCGATGCCCTGGCTGGTCTGCGCGCCGCCATCAACCTCATCCCACCGGGCAACGTGTACACCCGCGCGTCTGAGTCATCGCCGCTGCTCATCGTGGCGGAAAACGGTCTGCCGCTGCCGGTGGACGCATCGATTCTGTACAACGGCCCCGCTGGCGCGCACCTGAACACACCGGCTGAATTCCGCATCCCGGCGCGCGGCTCACTGACCCTGCAGATGACGGCCGACTTGGAAGACCGCGAAGACCAGACGAAACTGCAGCTCTACCTGGCCACCCCGAAGGGCCAGCCGATCTCCCAACCGGTGGACATCGCGGTCCAAACCGCCGGTGGTGCGGTGCAGAACTGGATCATCATCGCCGGTGCCAGCGCGCTCTTCGTTTTGGCGTTGATGTTCCAGCGGGGGAAGCGGCGTGGGTCACGCGGGTCTAACGGGGTACAAGCTGTGGCGCAAGAGGGCTAACATACGCATAGTCCCCTGGCAGTAGCCCCCTGGCGGTTCTGCCATAACTCTCTTTGATCTCTTTGGAGCACCTGTGACGCAGCTTGAACGCAAGCCCACGAGCGACAATTCTGTCGTGCGCTCAACCGGCTCGATGGCTGTGGCGACGTTGATGTCGCGCATCACCGGGTTCATCCGCACGGTGATGATCACCTCCGCGCTTGGCGGTGCAGTGGCGTCGGCCTTCAATACGGCGAACACGCTGCCGAACATGATCACGGAGATCGTGCTCGGCTCGGTTCTCACCGCACTGGTGGTGCCGGTGCTCGTGCGCGCGGAGAAGGAGGACCCGGATCAGGGTGCGGCGTTTATCCGGCGGCTGTTCACGCTGACGCTGACGTTGGTCACGGTGGTCACCGTGGTCACGGTGATAGCGGCGCCGTTGCTCACGCGGGTGATGTTGGATGCGGACGGTGAAGTCAATGTCATCCAATCCACATCCTTTGCCTATCTGCTCTTACCGCAGATCATGTTCTACGGGTTGTTCTCCCTTTTCATGGCGGTGTTGAACACCAAGGAAGTATTCCGGCCCGGCGCGTGGGCGCCGGTGGTGAACAACCTGGTGTCCATCGCGGTACTGGCCTTGTACATGCTGCTGCCAGGCAGTATTGACAAGGATGATCCGACCGGCGTGATGGACCCGCACGTGCTGCTGCTGGGTCTGGGCACCACGCTGGGTGTGGTGGTGCAGTGCCTCATCATGGTGCCGGCGCTGCGTCGCCTCAACATTGATCTGCGCCCGCTGTGGGGGTTGGATGACCGCCTGAAGCAGTTCGGTGGCATGGCCGTAGCCATTGTCACGTACGTTGCTATCTCCCAACTGGGCTACATCATCAACAACCGCATCGCCTCGGAGGCCTACAGTTCCGCCCCGGCGATCTACATGCAGCACTGGCTGCTGCTGCAGGTGCCGTACGGCATCATCGGCGTCACCCTTCTCACCGCGATCATGCCGCGCCTGTCCCGCAATGCGGCCGATGGCGATGATGCGGCGGTGGTGCGTGACCTGACGTTGGGCACGAAGCTCACTTTCATCGCGCTCATTCCCATCATCATCTTCATGACGGCGCTGGGCCCCGACATCGGTGTTGCACTGTTCCACTACGGCCAGTTCACGGAGACGGATGCGCGCACGCTGGGCATGACGCTGAGTTTCTCCGCGTTCACGCTCATCCCGTACGCCCTAGTGATGCTGCACCTGCGCGTGTTCTACGCGCGAGAAGAGGCCTGGACGCCCACCTTCATCATCGCCGGCATCACGGTGACCAAGGTGGTTCTGGCCATGCTCGCGCCCACCGTGGCGGCCAGCCCCGAACAGGTCGTGGTGCTGCTCGGTGCCGCCAACGGCTTCGGTTTTGTCGCCGGCGCGATCGTCGGTGCGTTCTTGCTGCACCGCAAGCTGGGTAACCTCGGCGCGCGCGCTGTCCTGCACACCACCGTGTGGGCGGCAGCAGCCGGCCTGGTGGGTATCGCCGCAGCACTAGTCGCGCGCTACCTCCTGCGCATCCTGCCGCCGCTCATTCCGGGTTCGGTGGGTCTGCTGGTGCAAGTCGCGGTACTGGGCATCATCTTCGTCATCGTCACCGGCATCGTGTTGTCCTTCTCCGACCTCGCGGAAGTCCGTAGCCTCGGCGCCGCGCTCGCACGCATCCCGGGCCTGAACAAGATCATTCGCACCACGCCCGCAGACACAGTTGCGGCCAAGCAGGTTCCGGTCCAATTTCTTATCGACGACACCTTCAACGCCTCCCCCATCCCACCCCCCATGTCCGCTGGTGTTGTCCGCGGCCCGCGTCTCGTGCCCGGCGCGGCAGTATCGGATGGGCGTTTCCGTCTCCTGCGCGATCACGGCTCCGCCGGCAATGCCCGCTTCTGGCAGGCAACGGAGTTGCGTACCGGGCGGATGGTGGCCCTGACCTTCGTAGATACGTGTGGCGCCGCTCCGCTGGCACCAGTCACCCCACGACAAGCTGCCCTCGATGCTGCTGGGGTTGCCCACCGCACCCGCCAAATTGCGCAGCTGAATCTGCCGGCAGTCGCCCCAATCATTGACATCATTTCCTACCGCACCGGCTGCGTAGTCGTGGCGGAGTGGATTGCCGGCTCCTCCCTGCAGGCCGTGGCGGAATCGACCACGCCGCTGCTGGAAGACGCCGTGCATGAGGCGATGGTGCCGCTGACGGAATCCATGGAATACGCCCATGAACAGGGCCTGGCGCTGGGTCTGGATAACCGCAACCGCATGCGCGTCACCGAAAGCGGCGTGGTGGTTCTGGCCTTCCCCACGGTGCTGGCCAACGCGAGTGCGGAGGCCGATGCCGCCGCCTGGGACTCCGCACGTGAACTGCTCATGTCCGCCACCCAACCAGACGCAGACCTGGAAGACGGCCTGGAAGAAGGCCCAGCAGCACCCCTAGAAGCACCCCAGCCCGCCCCGGAAACCACACCGCAACCGGCCCGTGTCGCTGGCTTTGGCGCGCGTGATGTGGGCACCGCCGGCACGACGGCACTGGTGTCCATCGCCATCGTTGCGGTTGTCGCCGTTGCTGCCCTGACCGTCTACGTGGTCAGCCACTTCAGCAGCAACCCCGATGCGCCAGTGACCAAGAACTCGGTGGAACAGGCAGAGCAAGCAGAGCAGCTGGAGAAAGAAGAAAAGGACTCCGGCGACACAGTGCGCCTGCCAGTGATCATCTCCTCTGTGTCCACCAACTCCACCTTCGCACCGCTCACGGACGGGGATACCGCCACCACTGCCACCGTTGAGCCGGGCGACCGGATCGTGCTCACCGCCGTTGAGCGCGCCGGGAGCACCAGCTTCACCCCGCGCAGCATCATCCTGGACAGCCAGACCGGCGGGCTGGATTACACGGTCTTCGCCCTCCCATCCGGCGCGTCCGCCACCGATGCGGACCTGCCTGTGATTGCCAACGGCACCCTGCCGGAGGAGCGCTTCACCATCACGGTCGCCGAGCAGGCACAGCAGGGTGAGCTCAAGGACCTCAGTGGCGTCGTCGTTGCCATCAAGGCGCCGACGCAAGAGCGCGACTGGGATGGGAAACCGGCGGTGATGCGGGACATCACCATCGTCGGAACGCGTACGCGCTAAGTGCGCACGAAACGGTGAGCAAAAAGCCCCCGACTTTTTGGCCGCCATGATCCTTCCACAATCTTGTCCGCCGATGTCCACTTAAGTGGACACTTTTTGCTGGCATGGCGTCTACCCGCATGCCACAATGAGGGCACATGTCAAGGACACATATCGGGGTATTGGGATTGTCTGGGGGGACAACCATGAACAACACGATGAAGAACATTGAGCGCAGAAAAGCTCAGCACACACAGCGCACACAGCGCGCTTGGTCGGATGAGGCTTTGGCGGCGGCGTATTTGAAGGGGGATGTGCGGGCGTTTGCGGCGATCGTCGATAGGCATACTCCGCGTCTGATTGCTGTGGCGCGCAAGAATGCGCGCACGCACCAAGATGCGCAGGACATCGTGCAGGAGGCGCTGCTGAAGGCCTCGCTGCACATGCATACCTTCCGCTCGGAGGCGGCGCTGGCCACGTGGCTGTGCCGGCTGGTGATTAACGCGGGCTATGACCACGCGAAACGCGCGGACAACAAGCGCCGGCACCTGAGCCTGGATGATGAGGACACGATGGGCCCGGGCATCGTCACCGCCGCTGCGTACACACCGCTGGCGCACTTCGATCGGATCATGGCGCTGCGTCAGATCTTGGCCAAGATGCCATCAGCCAACAGGCGTGCGCTCATGCTTATCGACGTCCAAGGGTTCAGCATCAACAACGCCGCCCGCAAACTGGGCGTGGCACCCGGCACCGTGAAGTCCCGGCGGCACCGTGCGCGCGAGATGATCGTGGACTACTTTGCGGACGAACCGGTGGGATAAGTGCAGGTGAGGGCTGGGATAAGCCGGTGTCGCAGGAGCGCGTTACACTGGCACGCATGACCGAACCGAACACCACGTCAGAAACGCAGGACGTCATCATCATTGGCTCCGGCCCAGCCGGCTACACCGCTGCGCTGTACACCGCGCGCGCCAACCTTAAACCGCTGGTGTTTGAGGGCTGGGAGTTCGGCGGTGAGCTGATGAACACCACCGAGGTGGAAAACTTCCCTGGTTTTGAAAACGGCATCATGGGCCCCGAGCTGATGACGCAGATGCGTGCCCAGGCAGAGCGCTTCGGCGCGGACCTGCGCGCTGAGCTGGTGGATAGCGTTGAGCTGGACGGCGACATCAAGAAGGTCCACGTCGGCGATGAGGTTTACGCTGCCCGCGCTGTCATTCTGGCCACCGGTGCGGCACCGCGCCACCTGGGTATCCCGGGTGAGCAGGAGCTGACCGGCCGCGGCGTGTCCACCTGCGCAACGTGTGACGGCTTCTTCTTCAAGGACCAGCACATCGCCGTTGTTGGTGGTGGTGACTCGGCGATGGAGGAAGCAACCTTCCTGAGCCGTTTTGGTTCCAAGATCACGCTCATTCACCGCCGTGAGGAGTTCCGTGCGTCCCAGATCATGCTGGACCGCGTGCGGGACAATGAGAAGATTGAGATTCTCACCAACACCGTCGTGGAAGAGGTCCTCGAGGACGGCGGCAAGGTTAATGGTCTGCGCCTGAAGAACACGGTGACCGGCGAGGAATCCACCCTGGACGCCACCGCCATGTTCGTGGCTATCGGCCACGATCCGCGCTCCGGCTTCCTTGACGGCCAGGTGGCTACGGACGAGGCTGGGTACGTCACCGTTGAGCACCCAAGCACGAAGACCTCTGTTCCGGGTGTCTTCGCCGCAGGTGATCTGGTGGATAACTACTACCGCCAGGCCATCACGGCTGCCGGCTCCGGTTGCCGCGCGGCCCTGGATGCGGAGCACTACCTGGAAGCGCTGTAAAAAGCAGCTTCCATCTAAAAGTTTTCAGGTTGTTTTCCAATCCGGCCCACCGCGTGGCGCCGTAGGACACAATAGGGAAACACATCCGGGAAACACATCAACCACAACCCATAAAGGAGCAAACAATGCAGGGTTCTATCAAAGCTGATCAGTTCACGTTTAAGAATGAGGTCATTGACGCCGACGGTCCGGTGCTCGTGGACTTCTGGGCTGACTGGTGCGGCCCGTGCCACGCCCTGGCACCGGCACTCGAAGAGGTCGCTGAGGAGATGGCCGGCCGCGCGAAGGTGGTCAAGGTCAATGTGGACGAGGACCGTATGCTCGCTGCCACCTACCAGGTCATGTCTATCCCGAACCTCCTGATTTTCAAGGATGGGGAAGTGGTGGATAACTTCGTTGGCGTGCAGCCGAAGGAGGCCATCATCGAGCGCCTCGAGGCACACCTTTAAACTCTCGAGGGACCTTCGCCAGTTTGCTACGTGCGGACAGTAAGATTGGTCCGGTACGTGTTAACAAAGAAAGGTGAGCAGTGATAGGACGTCTTGGGGTCGGGGATTCGAGCCCGCGCGTCGCTGAGGTCCGCTCAACGCTTGCGCGATTGGGCCTGCTCACCGGCTTTGAAGGCGACGTGGGGGAGTGGAGTCGCCGTAAGTTCTCGCCGGAAGAGATGCTTTTCGACGAAGACTTGGCCAACACCCTCAAAGCCTTCCAGCAGTCGCGCGGGATTTTGCCCTCGGGTGAGATTGATGATTTGACGCTGCGCGAACTGCGTCAGGCTTCCTACACTCTTGGCGCGCGTGTGTTGAGCTACCAGCCGAACCAGATCATGGTCGGTGATGACGTGAGCCAACTGCAAAAGCAGCTCCAGGAGCTGGGCTTTTATTCCGGCCGCATCGATGGCCACTTCGGTGCGGATACGCATGAGGCCCTGTCGAATTACCAGTTGAACTACGGCATCCAGGATGACGGCATGTGTGGGCCGGAAACGCTCCACGCGCTGAGTCTGCTGGGTCGCCGCATCACTGGTGGTTCCACCCAGGCGATCCGTGAGCGTGAGGTTGTCCGCATGGCTGGCCCACGTTTGACGGGTAAGCGCGTGGTGATTGATCCGAATATTGATGTGGCCAACACCATGAACGTCACTGGCCCCCACGGACAGATCTCCGAGGAGGAAATCCTGTGGGATCTGGCCTCCCGCGTGGAGGCCCGCATGATCGCTGCCGGTATGGAGACGATCATGTCCCGCCCCCGCGGTGATCACCCCACGCCGAAGGCGCGCGCCGATATGGCGAATGGTTTTGATGCGGATCTGCTCATCTCTTTGCAGCTAGACCGCTACCACAACGACAAGGCCAACGGTGTGGCCACGTTCTACTTCGGTTCGGAGCAGGGCGCGTCCTCCATGACCGGTGAAACCCTGTCCGGTTTCATCCAGCGTGAGATTGTTGCGCGCACGGAGCTGGGCAATTGCTACACCCACGGCCGCACGTGGGAGCTGCTCCGCATGACGGAGATGCCGTCTGTGGAAGTAGTGCTGGGTTACCTGACTAACCCGCATGACGTGTCCATTGTCACCGACCCAACCCAGCGCGACGCGATCGCCGAGGCCATCGTTGTCGCCGTCAAGCGCCTCTACCTGCTGGAGCAGGACACTCAGCCGACGGGCACCTACTCCTTCAAGGAGCTCCTGCAGGAGGAACGCGACTAAAGGTTGCAGGCCAATCGAGATTTCTAACACAGCCCCGCTAGCCCAATTTTTAAACCCCCTGGTCAGGGGGTTTTGGTCTTTCAAGGGCTCGGCGCGACTGTCAGATTTCTCGAGTGCCAGCCTTAAATCTCCCTATTCCCGGCCCTCGATGAGGGCCAAGATGCGCTCAAAGTCCTCGCGGTCCCCGAATTCCACGACGATCTTGCCCTTGCGCTTACCCATGGTGACGGAGACCTTGGTGTCCCATTCATCGGCAAGACGGTCAGCGGCCTGGGTGAGGAATTCCGGCTGCGGGGTGGGCTGACGCTTGGGTTTCTCCGGCAGCGCACCCGAACGGTTGAGCAGGGCGACAGCCTCTTCGGTGGCGCGCACACTCAGGCCCTCCGCCACGATACGGTCCGCCAGCTGCTCCTGGGCTTCTGCCCCGGCCTTGACGGCCAGCAGTGCACGGGCGTGGCCGGCACTCAAAACACCAGCGGCGACACGGCGCTGCACTGGCACAGGCAGGTTGAGCAGGCGGATCGTGTTCGTGATCGTCGGGCGGGAGCGGCCCAGGCGGTCGGCGAGTTCTTCTTGGGTGACCCCAAATTCATCAAGAAGCTGCTGGTAGGCAGCACCTTCTTCGAGGGGGTTCAGCTGGACGCGGTGGATGTTCTCCAGAAGCGCGTCACGCAGCATGTCCTCATCGGAGGTCTCACGCACAATCGCGGGAATGTGCTTGAGGCCCGCCTTGGAGGACGCGCGCCAGCGGCGCTCACCCATGATGAGCTCGTAGCCGTCCTTGGCTGGGCGGACCACGATCGGCTGCAGTAGACCAAATTCCTTAACGGAATGGACCAGCTCGGCGAGCTCATCCTCATCAAATTCCGTACGCGGCTGCTTGGCGTTGGGGAAGATGTCCCCGATGGGGATCTCCTGGTAAGTCGCCCCGAAAGAATCAGCGCTGGCCATAGCAGCCGGCACCGTGCCAGAACGCTTACCACCAGTTGCGGAGCCGCCAATCACCGGTGCACCAGGAATCAAAGGGGCACCCTTCTTCGGGCGTGCGCCCGAAGAAGAAGCAGAGGGACCCGAAGAAGAAGCAGAGGAACCCGAAGAAGAAGCAGAAGCCCCAGCATTCCGCGCGCCCTTCGACCCGCCAATGATCACGTCGGCGGCGCTGTCACCCAGCGGGCCGGTCTTCTGGTGGTGGTCCGGGTTGGATGGGATCAGGGCAGCGAGACCGCGACCTAGTCCGCCTTTACGCTGTTGCGCCATATTAGTTGTCCTCCTGGCCGAGTTGGGCGGCGATCTCGGGGCTCACGCCGATGGGCCCTGTGGTTGGGTGCGGCTGATAGTCACCGCGGGTTGCTAGTTCCTTGGCTGCGTCGAAGTAAGCCATGGCGCCGGTGGAGCCTGGGTCATAGTCGATGACGGTTTGGCCAAAGCCGGGGGCCTCGGACACTTTGACGGAGCGAGGGATGACGTTGCGGAGCACCACCTCGCCGAACTGGCCACGGACTTCGGCGGCGACTTGTTCGGAGAGTTTGGTGCGGCCGTCAAACATCGTCAGTAGCACCGCAGAGATGTGCAGGTTCGGGTTGAGTGCCTGACGGATCATGCTGATGTTGTTCAGCAGCTGGCCCACACCTTCGAGTGCGTAGTACTCGCACTGAATAGGGATCATCACTTCGTCCACGGCATTCATCGCGTTGATGGTCAAAAGGCCGAGGGATGGTGGGCAGTCCACGAAGACGTAATCGAATTCGTGCTGCTTCAAAAAGCCGCGGCGCAACGCGTCGGCCAGGCGGTATTCGCGGCGGACCAGGCTGACTAGTTCAATTTCCGCGCCGGCGAGATCGATGGTGGCAGGGATGCAGTACAAGTTCGGGTCAGATTGTTGGAGGGCTTGCTCCGCGGTGGCGGCGCCAATGAGGACCTCGTAGGAGGAGGTCTCCCCATCGCGGTGGGCGGCACCAAGAGCGGTAGAGGCGTTGCCCTGCGGGTCCAGGTCAATCACTAGGACCTTGCAGCCGAGTTTGGCCAGGGAGGCAGCCATGTTCACGGAGGTGGTGGTTTTACCTACGCCGCCCTTCTGGTTGGCCACGGTGATCACACGGGGCTCATCGGGCTTGGGCACGGTGGCCTGTCCGGTGTTCATGTGTGCGGCGCGGCGGGCGGCGGCCGCGATGGGGGTGTCGTCCCACTGCTGGTCGTCCACGTGGCCTCCCGTTGCTCCCTAAAGTGTCCCTAAAGTATTCCTAAAGTGACTGCATCAAAACTTGTTACACACAGACTCTAATAAATGCCTGCGACATCCGTTCAGCCTGCCCGCGTAATGCGGATCAAGGTGGTGGGTTGCTCCAGCACAGCATCGCCCGCGGTGAAAATTTCCGCGTCGACGCCGCCAGCTTTCGCAATGACCTTCGCGTCGCGTTCAAGCTCTTCGCTTACCGACGCCCCCTTCATCGCCACCATCGCCCCTCCCGGACGCACCAACGGCAGCGACCAGACGGCGAGTTTGCCGAGGGGGGCGACGGCGCGGGAGGTCACGACGTCGAAAAGCATCTTCTTTTGCTCTTCCGCGCGGCCGCGAATGACGGTGACATTGTCTAGGCCGAGTTCCTCTTTGACTTCACCGAGGTAAGAGGAGCGCTTGAGCAGCGGCTCGATCAGCGTGACAGAAAGGTCTGGGCGCGCGATGGCCAGCGGAATACCAGGCAAGCCGGCACCGGAGCCGATGTCCGCGATGGATTGGCCTTCGCTGAATGCTTCGGAGATGACAGCGCAGTTGAGAATGTGGCGGCTCCACAGACGGGAGACCTCTTTCGGGCCGATGAAGCCACGCTCCGCTGCCGTGGTGGCCAGCGAGTCGTGGTAGGCCTGGGCGAGCTCCAGCCGGTCACCGAAGACGGTGCTTGCAGCGGCGGGAGCTGGCTCAGCGTGGGAAAGGTTGTCCGACATGGGCTCTACTTCTGCTTCTTTGCGTCTGCCTGACGCTGCTTCTTCGTGCGGTTATCCACCTTGCGGGCACCCGGCAGCGGTGCGGAAGCGCGCTTCGCCTCGCGGCGTGCTTCTTCTTCCTCGGCCTCTTCGCGGTCCATCTTGGCAAAGACGATGGTGGACTGAACGAAGGTCCACACGTTGTTGGTCACCATGTAGGTAAGCAGGCCGATGTGCCAGAACACACCCGTGATCAGCAGCGTTGCCGGGAGGAACCACAGCATCATGCCGTTCATGGTCTTCATCTGAGTTTCCATGAGTTCCGGCGACATCGGGCCGTTGTTTGCCGGCTTCTTGCCCTTTGCTGCCTCTTCAGCCTTGCGCTTAGCCATGCGCTCACGCTGGCGCTTCATGGACAGGCGGGCGTTGAAGTGCGTCATCACCACGCTGATGAGGATCAGCGGCAGAGCCACCATGATGATGTTGGTCTTGGTGAAGTCCACTGGGGCGAACGCTGCATACTGCTCCTGCGGCATGGAGATGTAGGACGACAGCGGCACGCCGAACACGCGGGCATCCAGGAAGGACTGCACGTCCTCAGGAGAGAAGATGTAGTTCGCCGTGTTGCGGTTCTGCTCCACGCTCATGCCCAGGCCACCGGCACCAGTACCGGTGCGGTTGAAGGAGCGCAGCACGTGGAAAAGACCAATGAACACAGGCAACTGCGCCAGCGGCACGATGCAGCTGGCCAGTGGGTTCATGTTGGCTTCTTTGTAGAGCTTCTGAGTCTCCGCGGCCATTTTGGCCTGATCCTTGCCGTACTTGGCACGGATTTCCGCCATCTTCGGCTGGAGCTCCTGCATCTTCCGGCCAGAGCGGAGCTGGTTGACCATCGGCTTCACCAAAAGCACACGAATACTGAAGGTGAGGAACACGATGGCCAGGATCCAGGAGGCACCCGAATCGGGGGAGAAGATGTAGCCGAAGACCTTGTGCCAGAACCAAAGGACGGCAGAGATCGGCCAGTAGATGAAATTCAGCACTGGGGTCTAACTCCTGACTTGTGGTACGGGGTCGTATCCGCCTGGATGCCATGGCCCGCACTTGCATAGGCGGGTGGCGGCGAGCCAGCTACCTTTCCATGCGCCGTGTTCTGACACGGCGGTCAAAGCGTAGGCACTGCATGTGGGCTCGAAGCGGCATGTTGGTCCCATTTTAAGGGGTGACAGATATTTTTGGTAAAGGTGCAGTAACGCAAGGACGACACGCTGTGCGGGATTACGTGGGCTCATGATGCGTGTTTCGCGGCCGCTCGTTTAAGGCCGTTTGCCAGATCCTTACGCAGGTCCTCGGTTGAGGCCTCCGCGCTCGCCGGGAGTGCCCGCAGGACAACGTCGGTTTCGCGCGGAAGCTTATCGACGATCTCCAAGCACAGATGCCGCAACTGCCTACTCACCCGGTGCCGGGCAACAGCGTTACCTACCTGCTTAGATACAACTAACCCGAACCGTGGACCACCAGTGATGATGGGCTCGGTTCGGGTGTAGTAATGCACCACTACGGTGCGGGTGCCAGCACGTCCACCTTTGCGCATTGCATGGCGGAAGTCCGCCGATGACGTGAGCTTATGTGGGCGTGGCAGCACTACAAAGCACTTACGCGGTGAGGCTCTTGCGGCCCTTCTTGCGGCGCGCAGAAACGATGGCGCGGCCGGCGCGGGTGCTCATACGGGTACGGAAGCCGTGCTTGCGGGCACGACGACGGTTATTGGGCTGGAAAGTCCGCTTAGGCACGGTGACTCCTTGACGTCGTGGCGGCCTGCGGCGGTACTCCACTGCTCCAACGTGGGTGCGGTGGTGCACACGCCTTCCGGGGTTAAGGCAGCCGGAAAACTTCTAGTAGTGAGATTGCTCTTAGGTAGCTCGAGTCCTACTGATCCTCGGGCTTGAGGCATGCGTTATCCGAGCTGACTCGCTTCCCATCCACCCCACTACCTGGGGTTGTTGTGGGCTGCGGCCCGGTGCTCGGCGCAGATAACGCTCTCACGCACACCCTGTGACAGGTGTGACAGACCACGACAGAATACGGCAGCGTTAGCCCTGCTGACAAATCGACGCGCGGGGGCGAGCAACTGGTTTCCTAACTACCCCCGAAATTACAAGCGTGTGTTTTTCCGCAGGTCAAAAGCGACACGCCGAGGCAACCTGCAAGAGACCTGTCAATCACACCACCACGTTGTCCCGACCCCGATTTCAGCGACCCCCCGACCCCACTTCAGCGAAGGCCGGAAAAAGCCATTTTCTAGACAGTCCACGTGCTTACCGAGTAGAAAGTTTCTATCACCACAACTTCACAAGAACGTTTTGGTCCCCGTTGTGGATAAACCTCAACTATCACTTGAGGTTTTTGCACCAACTATTTCAAACGAGCAGGTCACAGCGGGTTTTTGAGTCTTAATTGTTTTTCCACAGGGAGAGGCATATCTTGTGGATAAACCCCACAACTCAAAGACTCACACCTGTGGATAAAGTTGTGGATTACAAGGTAAGAGCGGGGATTCCATCCCGCCGCGGATGTGAATAGTCCCGTGGATAACCGTGGGGCCGGTTCCTGAAAAATTGGTAGGAGAGGCATGGCACACGAACAGCAGGGGCTTGACGCCCTGTGGCACGACATCGTTGCCGAACTGCTCACCCTCTCCGAGCGCCCCAACTCCAACGTGCCCACTTTCACCCCCGGTGACCGCGCCTACTTACAGCTCTGCCACCCGGTGGTTCTCGGCGAGGGCTACTGCATTTTGTCCGCCCCGCACGCCGCCGCCAAAAACGTGGTGGAAACCCGCCTGGCCCCGCACATCAGTGAACTTCTCAGCCAACGCATGGGCATGCCGTGCACCCTAGCCGTGACAGTTTCTGCAGGTTCTCCCGCAGAGCAGGCACCAGAGCCAGCAGAACCGGTCCAGCCAGATCAACCTGCCCAACCCCAGAGCCAACCCGCTCGCCAGTGGTACTCCACCTACTCGCAGTCGGCAGGGGAGGAGCACACTGCAGCATCGGTAGCACCGGCAGCACCGGAGCCGGCTGTATCTTCTGTACCTTCTGCACCTTCCGCACCCATCGCCGGCGAACAGCTACCGATGGGCCTTGATGAGCTCGCCCGAATTCACGCGCAGCAGCAGGAGAACCTGGTGGAGGAGTCTCCCCGCCAGCAGTCGGCGCACCCGATTGTGCCGGCGCCGCAGCGTATTCCGCGTGAGAAGCCGGCGGTGGATCCAAACCGTGAGACGTCGCTGAACCCGAAGTACACGTTTGAGAACTTTGTTATTGGTTCCTCCAACCGCTTTGCCAACGGTGCGGCCGTCGCAGTGGCGGAAACCCCAGCCCGTGCCTACAACCCGCTGTTCATTTGGGGCGGCTCCGGCCTGGGCAAGACGCACTTGCTCCACGCGGCTGGCAACTACGCCCGCGTGCTGCAGCCGAATCTGCGTATTAAATATGTGTCTTCGGAAGAATTCACGAATGACTACATCAACTCAGTGCGCGATGACCGGCAGGAATCCTTCAAGCGCCGGTACCGCGACCTGGACATCCTCATGGTGGATGACATCCAGTTCTTGGAAGGTAAGGAAGGTACTCAGGAGGAGTTCTTCCACACCTTCAACGCACTGCACCAGGCGAATAAGCAGATCATTTTGTCCTCTGACCGTCCGCCGCGTCAGCTGACCACGCTGGAAGATCGCCTGCGCACGCGCTTTGAGGGCGGGTTGATCACGGATATTCAGCCGCCAGACCTGGAAACGCGTATTGCCATCTTGATGAAGAAGGCTGCCGCCGACGGCACCCAGGTCAGTGACGATGTGCTGACCCTCATCGCGTCCCAATTCGAGTCCTCCATTCGTGAGCTCGAAGGTGCATTGATCAGGGTCTCGGCGTACTCCTCCTTGATCAATGAGCCGATCACGCTTGAGGTTGCCCAGGTTGCATTGCGCGACATTCTTCCTGATGAAGGCGACATCACTATTACTGCCGCCACCATCAAGGAAGTAGCTGCGGAGTACTTCCGTATTTCTATGGATCGGCTCACCGGCTCCGGCAAGACGCGCACCGTTGCGCATGCTCGCCAGTTGGCCATGTACCTGTGCCGCGAACTGACAGATTTGTCCCTGCCCAAGATCGGCCAGGAGTTCGGCGGCAAGGACCACACCACGGTCATGTATGCCAACCGGAAGATCCGCAAGGAAATGACAGAGAACCGCGAGACCTACGACGAGATCCAGGAACTCACCCAGATCATCAAAAATCGAGTCCGCGCACGCTAACTCAGTTCATAACAAGGACCGCTCCCACGTGGGGCGGTCTTTTTTGCTTTTCGACGTCCCCTGGCGTGTGTAAAAATTTACAACGCAAAAAATCGGCCCGGATGAAACCCCTGGTAGAAAATTTCTATCTTTTGGTAGTTACCGGTGCAATGTAAAATTTTACACAGAGAGCCGGTGGCTCAGCGGGGCAACGGGCCTTGACACTTAACCCACGTCTCCCCCTCACCCTTCCCGCTGAGTTATCCACAGAGTTATTCACACCTGTGTAATTCCACCGTTGTAATTAAATGAGATTAGTCACAGTTTTGGTTATCCACAGGCCCTTAGCAGCATCGTCCCTGATTCCACATGGTGTGCCCAAGGCTGTGAGTGAGGGGTGGATAACTCACCTTCGGCTGTGAGGAATGGGAATAAGAATCTGAAATTCCACAGATGATCCGAGTTATCCACAGGTTGTCCACACCCGTGGCTCACACCCCAAAATCACAATTACCGTGCACCGAAACCGGGATCTCCACAGAATGCACAGGACCTATTGTTCTTACCGGTTCTTTTCTTAGTATTAATCCCAAGAGAAAGAGAGCGTGGGGATAACTTCGGCGGCTCGGGCGCCGCGACGGGGAACCACAAGTGGTGCGTCTCGCACCCACTGCCTAGGGTGGAGCGCAGAACTTGTAATCTTGGGCAGATGTGGGGCTAATGCCGATGAGCAGTCATGAGCTCCCACCTCTTCCGACCACCAAGGAGCAGATCATGGACGACATCAACGTGTCATTCCGCGTGCACAAGGATGACCTGACGGACGCTGTCGCGTGGGTCGCCCGCAACCTGCCTACGAAGAACACTCAGCCGGTGCTGCGTGCAGTGGTCATCACTGCTGATGACAACGGTTTGGAGTTCGCGGGCTTCGACTATGAGGTATCCACTCGGGTGCGCATCGGCGCCGAGGTGGATCAGCCGGGTCGCGTTGCTGTAGCCGGCAAGCTCATGGCGGACATTGTGTCCAACATGCCGGCGAAGCCGGTCGAGGTGTCGGTGGTCGAAGGCAAGCGCCTGCTGCTTCAGGGTGGGTCCGCGCGCTTTGAGCTGCCGCTCATGCCGCTGGATGATTACCCGCAGTTGCCAACGCTGCCGGAGGTGACCGGCAGGCTGTCTACCTCGAATTTTGTGGGTGCTATCACGCAGGTTGCTTCCGCTGCCGGCCGTGATGACACGTTGCCGATGCTCACGGGTGTGCACATGGAAGTCCACGGCAACCGTGTGCAACTGGCTGCGACGGACCGTTTCCGTTTGGCACTGCGTTCCCTGGAGTGGGAGCCGGTGAGCCAGGACGTGGAGGCAAAGTTGCTCATCCCGGCGAAGACGCTGTTGGACAATGCGCGCACGCTGGATACGCACCTGGAAGAGCCGGTGGAAATCGCCGTGGGTACCGGTGACAACGTGGGTGGGGAAGGCCTGTTTGGTCTGCACTCCGCGAACCGTGAAACCACCACTCGTTTGCTGGATGCGGAGTTCCCGAACATTCAGCCGCTGTTGCCGAAGACGCATACGTCGATGGCAAGCGTCGAAATTGCACCGCTCGTGGAAGCTATTCGCCGCGTGAGCCTGGTGGCTGACCGCAATGCGCAGCTGCGCATGCACTTCAAGCCGGGCGAGGTCACGCTGTTTGCATCCGGTGCTGATTCCGGTGAGGCGAGCGAGTCCCTGCAGTGTGCGTTCACGGGTGAGGATGAGCTGCTCATCGCCTTCAACTCGGGCTACCTGCGCGATGGTTTGTCGGTGATTCCTACGGACCGTGTGGTCTTTGGTTTCACGGAATCGTCCCGCCCAGCGATCATGATCCCGGAGCCGGAGGAGATGCCGGAGGCGAATGCGGACGGAAGCTTTGATACTCCGGCCACCAACTTCACGTACCTGCTTATGCCGGTGCGCCTGCCGGGTTAAAACGCCAGGTAAACAGCTGTCATCAAAAAACCCCGGGGGTTTTTGTGTATCTCCGCGAACTCGATCTGCGTGACTTCCGCTCATGGCCTGAGTTGTCGTTGTCGCTCGAGCCGGGGGTCACGGTGTTTTCGGGCCGCAATGGCCATGGCAAAACCAACATCGTGGAGGCGGTGATTTACTCCGCGACGTTGGCCAGCCACCGGGTGTCCTCGGATGTGCCGCTGGTGCGGGCGGGTGCCGCGAATGCCAGGATTTCAGCCACCACGGTCAATGAAGGCCGGGAGCTGACAACGCACCTGCTCATCAGCCCGCGGGAGGCGAACCAGGCGCAGATTAACCGGACGCGGTTGAAGTCCCCGCGCGAAATCCTTGGGGTCCTGCGCACAGTGGTGTTCGCGCCGGAGGATCTCGCCCTCGTGGCGGGGGAGCCGGCAGAACGCCGCCGGTTCTTGGACGGGCTGGCTGCCATTCGCGCGCCGCGTTTCGGTGGGGCGAAGGCGGATTATGACAAGGTGTTGCGTCAGCGCAATGCGCTTTTGCGGACGTCGAATATGGCTCTGCGCAGGGGATACAACGACGATGATGGCGCCAGTGCGCTGAGCACTCTCGACGCATGGGATCTGCAGCTGGCACGCCTCGGCGCCCAGGTGGTGGCTGGCCGGATGAAGCTCACCAATGAGCTGGCACCACAGGTACACGCGGCGTATGCGTCGGTGGCGCCGGAATCCCGGCCCGCACAGATAAGCTACTCATCCACCTTGGACCGCGCGGTGAAGGAACTCGCCGGCGACGAGGAGATCACGGTGGAGATCCTCGAAGCTGCGTTTCTTACGGAACTGTCGCGCCGCCGCCGCGAGGAGATTGATCGCGGCACCACGTTGGTGGGCCCGCACCGCGATGACCTTGTGCTCATGCTGGGCGAACAGCCCGCGAAGGGCTACGCCAGCCACGGTGAGACCTGGTCTTTCGCACTGTCGCTCCACCTCGCGGAGTACGCGTTGCTGTCGGCGGATGGTTCGGCGCCGGTGCTGATTCTCGACGACGTTTTCGCGGAGCTTGATGCTAAACGACGTCAACGGCTCGTCGCCGTCGCCGAAGAAGCAGAGCAAGTGCTCATCACTGCCGCTGTCGGCGATGACCTGCCGGAAAACCTCGACGACCATGTGTCCGCGCGCTACTTCGTGGAGATGGTCGATGGGATCTCCCGCATTACGGAGGCCACTGTGAAAGAGGCGGACCAGTGACCGAGCACACCCCACCACAAGACTTGGTCGCCTCCACGTTTGAGAACCTCCGCGCCACGGCGAAGCGCCGCGGCGGCAAACTGCCAAACTTGAACCGGCAGGGCGCCAACGTCATTCCGCGGCGCAGTACCGGTAAGGGCAACCCGACACTAGAAGGAGTGATGGTTCCGGGATTGGACCTCACACCGGAGGCGACAAAAACTCGGCCACTTTTTGGCCGGCCGACGGGTGCGGATGGGCGCGCGTTGCCGCGCAGCTATGCCGTGAAGGGCTTTGGGTCCCTGATCAAGAAGGAGATCGCGCAGCGCGAGTGGACGGAATCCATCGCGCACGGCTGGGTGATGGGCAACTGGGAGTCCTTGGTGGGGGAGAAGATCGCCCAGCACACCGAGGTGACCATGATCAAAAACGGGGAGGTTTTTATCTCCTGCGACCAAACAGCGTGGGCGACAAACCTGAAGTACATGCAGTCCACGGTGCTGTCCAAGATTGCGGAGAAGATCGGCCCCGGCGTGATCACGAAGCTGCATGTCTACCCGCCAAAGACCAAGAACTGGCGGTACGGGCCCCTCCACGTCAAGGGCCGGGGGCCGCGGGATACGTATGGGTAAAGTACTTGCCTGAAGAAAAGTTAGGAACTAGCATGAATCGTGTTAGCTCCGAGATTGAGCCGTAAGGCGAAGGTTCTGTTCGACAGGACGCTCGGGGCACTTGAATTTTCGGGGGCGGGGAATTGAAGTTTAGTGATCTTGATATGGATCTTTTGGTATCCGAACCGCGCATGGATACCTACCGTGAGGCAGCTGTGAGGGCTTGTCCTTCTCTAGGCAAAGCGCCAATTGAGCTCTTGTCTGAGAGTGAAGGAGAACTCGAGTTTCATAGAAAGCTCGAGATCGCTGCTGCCCGCCTTTATTTTTGGGACTCATTTGTTTCGGGCGCGCTTTGGCCGTGGATTTCATTTGTAGAAGTGATTGTTCGTAACTCAATAAATGATCACCTTTGCGCATATTTCGATGTCTCACCGGTTGATGGTTGGCACACTTTGGTACGCGATGGTGAGAACTTCGTGAAGAATTCCAAAGAAGGAGATTTTCTGAAGACGCGATATCTCCTTTTGACCTCCAGAGACTATGAGGCCTTTAAGACGAAGTTGAACGAGGTCAAGCGGCGTAAACGAACTGACTCAATCACAGGCGATATTTTCGTTGGAAAAGTGTCATTAGGCATCTGGATTAGTCTTCTTAATGAGGGGAGTTCTGCACCTGGGAAAGGGTTTCTGAATTATGAACAGACTCTTTGGCAACCGTGCCTGAAAGAGGCATTTCCAAATTTCAATGGTCGGAGAGCACAATTGCGTGACAAGCTGAATCGCTTTGCACGTTTGCGAAACAGGATTGCCCACCATGAGCATTTGCTAGGTAAGAATATTGCGAACGAGCTAGACAACCTGATTGAGATTGCTGGCTATGTGGATAGCGATGCGGCACAACTAATTTCTGAGAAGAACATGGTGGAAGTTGCTCTGTCTAAGAAGTCAGAGTTCTTGCACGGTGGAACAGTTCTTTGAACATTATTCATTAGCCCTGAGTTCGGATTGCCTGAAATCGCGCGAGAAACGCGCTCTCGCTGGCGCTGGCGGTGCGTCTGTGGGGAACCACAAGCGTGTAAGATGGCGTGGGTTAGAGACGTATTGAACGCCGTGACAGGAGAGTTTCGGGAAAGTGGCTGAGCAACAACCGCATTATGACGCGTCATCGATCACCATCCTTGAGGGATTGGAGGCGGTGCGTAAGCGCCCCGGCATGTACATCGGTTCGACCGGTGTGCGCGGCCTGCACCACTTGGTGTGGGAGGTCGTGGATAACTCCGTCGATGAGGCGATGGCTGGGTACGCGGACAAGGTCGAGGTGACCCTGCTCGCGGACGGTGGTGTCCAGGTGGTGGACAACGGCCGTGGTATTCCGGTGGAGATGCACCCGTCCGGTGCGCCGACGGTGCAGGTTGTGATGACGCAGCTGCACGCGGGCGGCAAGTTCGACTCGGAGTCCTATGCGGTCTCGGGTGGTCTGCATGGTGTGGGTATTTCCGTCGTTAATGCTTTGTCCACTCGTGTTGAGGCGGATATTAAGCGCGACGGTAAGCACTGGCTGCAGAATTTCAAGAATGCGGTGCCGGATGAGCTCATTGAGGGCGATAACGCGCGCGGCACGGGTACGACGATTCGTTTCTGGCCGGACGCCGAGATTTTTGAGACGGTCGATTTTGATTACGACACGATTGCGCGCCGCCTGCAGGAGATGGCCTTCCTGAACAAGGGTCTGACCATTGTTCTGAAGGATGAGCGTGTCTCCGATGAGGAGCTGGAGCTTGAGGCGATCGCTGAGGAAGGCGATACGGCCCAGGCTCTGGACGGCGATTCTTTCGATGACGCAGACGCTGATGCTGACACGGAGAAGACCGAGGACAGCAACGATGAGACCGGTGTTGCCCCGGCGACGAAGAAGAAGCGTGAGAAGAAGGTCACGTACTACTACCCGGACGGCCTGGTGGATTACGTCAACCACTTGAATCGCACGAAGACGGCGATTCACCCGTCCATCGTTGGTTTTGAGGCCAAGGGCGAGGAGCATGAGCTTGAGATCGCCATGCAGTGGAACAGCGGCTTCAAGGAGTCGGTGCACACGTTTGCTAACACGATTAATACGCATGAGGGCGGTACGCACGAGGAAGGTTTCCGTGCAGCGCTGACCATGCTGATGAACCGTTATGCGCGTGAGCACAAGCTGATCAAGGATAAGGATCCGAACCTGACGGGCGATGACTGCCGTGAGGGTCTCGCCGCGGTGATCTCTGTGCGCGTGGCGGACCCGCAGTTCGAGGGTCAGACGAAGACGAAGCTGGGTAACTCGGAGATCAAGGGCTTCGTGCAGCGCTCTGTCAATGAGCACCTGAATGACTGGTTTGATGCGAACCCGGCTGAGGCCAAGGTGATCATCAAGAAGGCAGTGTCTTCCTCCCAGGCACGTGAGGCAGCGCGTAAGGCGCGTGAGTCTGTGCGCCGTAAGTCCGCGACGGACTTGGGTGGTCTGCCGGGCAAGCTGGCGGATTGCCGTTCGAAGGACCCGGTTGTCTCCGAGCTGTTCATCGTGGAGGGTGACTCCGCTGGTGGTTCCGCAAAGCAGGGCCGTGACTCGATGTACCAGGCGATTCTGCCGTTGCGTGGCAAGATCCTCAACGTAGAAAAGGCGCGCCTTGACCGTGTGCTGAACAACAATGAGGTTCAGGCGATCATCACGGCGCTGGGCACGGGTATCAATGATGAGTTTGATATTTCGAAGCTCCGCTACCACAAGATCGTGCTCATGGCCGATGCGGATGTGGATGGCCAGCACATTGCAACGCTGCTGCTCACGCTGCTGTACCGCCTCATGCCGGAGCTGATTGCTAATGGTCACGTGTACTTGGCTAACCCGCCGTTGTACAAGCTGAAGTGGCAGAAGGGTGAGCCGGGCTACGCGTACTCCGATGCGGAGCGTGACGCGGAGTTGGAGGCTGGTTTGGCTGCTGGCCGCAAGATCAACACGGATGATGGCATTCAGCGCTACAAGGGTCTGGGTGAGATGAACCCGGGCGAGCTGTGGGAGACCACGCTGGATAAGGAGCACCGTGTGCTGCGTCGCGTGGAGTTGGATGATGCTCAGCGTGCGGATGAGCTGTTCTCCATCCTCATGGGCGATGACGTGGCTGCGCGCCGTTCCTTCATTACCCGCAAGGCAAAGGATGTGCGTTTCCTCGACGTGTAGTGCGCGGTGAGGTTGCCGGGGGTCGTCGATATTTTTGCTTATCGACGGCCTCCGGTTTCTTTTTAGCTGTTCCCCCTCTTCCCGCATTGTTTCTTGGCAGAATGTTTCCCATGTCTGTGATTGAGCGTTATACGTTGTCCTACTTGCCGGATCATTCTGTGAGCACTGTGTATTGCTTTACACCGGATGCACCGGTAGGGGATGCGCCGTTGGTGATGATGTGGCCGGGCTTTGGCATGGGCGCCCGGTACTACCGCCCGTTGGCGCGTGAGTTGGCGGGACGTGGGTACAACGTGGCGATTGGGGAGCTGCGCGGCCAGGGTACGAACTCCACGAAAGCGATGCCGGACAACCAGTGGGGCTATCACAACCTGGCGTCGGAGGATTACCCGCGGGCGATTGAGGCGGCGAAGAAAGAGCTGGGCCTGCCGCGGGACTATCCCACGGTGATGCTTACCCACTCGATGGGTGGCCAGGTGGGCTCTATGTTCCTCGCCCGCCCGGAGGCTAAAGAGTTGAACGTGCAGGGTTTGATGGGTGTGGGCACTGGCAGCCCGTATCACCGCGGCTTCACCGGGCGGGCGTATGTTCGCGCTCTGTTGGGCGGGCAGCTCATGGGCCAGGTGGCCAAGCTTCGTGGTTTCTGGCCGGGCGGCGCGTTGGATATTGCTGGTTACGGCCGCCAATCCGGCCGGCATGTGTACGAATGGTCCTTGTTTAATCGGACCAACAGCATTGCCAATCTCGCGGGCCAGGACATCAACTACGCGGAGGAGATCAAGAATGTCCGCGTGCCGGTACTACTCACCCGCTTTACCAATGATGCGGAATGCACTTTGGCGTCGTGCGAGTACCTTCTTTCGCACTTGGAAAAGGCCCCGCGTAAGGCGGAGGATCTCTCCGGCAACCTGGGGCATAACCGGTGGGCGCGTGAACCACAGATCATCGCTGACCGCTTTGAACGCTTTGTCGCGGGGCTTGGACATGAGTCACTGTGATAAATATCACATATACCCATAGCTTAAGGTATCTCACGGGAAAAGAGCTTCCGCACGCAACTATTTCCTGCTTGCGTCGTACTCGCGTTGCAGGTTTCAACCAGAATCCTGAGAAAACTTGTATCTATCTGGCACTTCCCCGGATTTTTAGTTGGCTAAATGGCCATTTATTTGGCACAGTAACCATAGATACCTGAGATGGGTATCCCCATTTCACGGTTGCATAGTCAAAAGGAGTAAGTGTGACTAAATCAACCCGACGTACACGCACGACTACCCGTTCCGGGATAGCCGCTGCGTCAGTCGTTTCATTGGCCCTCGGCGCATTCGCTGTCGTCGGCCCCGGTCCCGTTGCCACAGAGGCTGCTGCAGCAACACTCTCTGGTGGCATCCGCGACAAGTCCGGCGCGGTAGAGCAGGACGCCCAGAAGGCCTCCGACCTGCCGGCCGGGTCGTGTGTTGTTGAAGAGAGCAACACCTCTAACCACAGCCAGGCTGGTTTCAGCTGGAACACCCTGGAGCCGGCCGCGGACAGCCCCGACAAGACCCTGTGGGGCTTGAGCGTCTCCTTTGATAACTCGAAGGACCGCACGTTCGCCGATTGGTCCTTCACCAATGGGGCGAACCTTGGCGGCGTCTTGAATACCGGCAAGGTGCCTTCCATGAAGGCCGGCCAGACCTTCCTTGGCAAGAGCGTCACGCACAAGGCTGACGAAGCCATTGAGATTACTGGTGGTGGTGTACAACGAAACCTGAATATCTACGCAGAGATGACCGATGAGAAGGTCGGGCAGTTCGCTTCGGCCACTGCCGACAATCCTGTGCGCTACGCCTGGCAGAGCAATTACAAGAAGGACCATACTTCGGGCCTGAAAGCTACGGAAGGCACCAGCGCGGTATTCAGCGCTACTGTAAACCCGTGGCCGAGCGAAAACATCGAATGTAACCCGATTACGGTGTCGTGGGAGGACTGGGAGAAGCACGTCATCGTCCCTGGGCCTGAGGGCGAAACCAAGGTCGGTACCGTCAACATTCCTGCTGTGCAGAACGGCGGTACAGACGACTCGATGTCCCGCATGGTCGTGGAGGCCTATGACGGCAACGGCAAGTTCATCGGCACTACGGATCCGGCAGTCTCTGGCGGTGAACAGCGCCTGCGTATCGACGAAAAGACCGGTGACATCTACTTCACCTGGCCGGAGTACCGCGGTACTGACCTGGCGACCGACAAGAACGTCAACTTCTCCGTTCTGGCAAAGCCGCGTAGCGTGGACCAGCTCAAGGCTGCAGCTAAGAACAACAATGAGTGGATCGAACATGACGGAGCCTTCGACAGCTCCAACTCGCTGGATCGCTACAGCAAGGCGAACGTCATCGACTCCAAGGCGTTCTCCCTGGACGACACCGAATACCACGACCCGAAGTACGACAAGACCGACGCGTCGATCATCTCCGGCGTCGACAGTGCTACCGGTCCGATTGCTACCGAGCCACAGAAGGTCACCTTCACCCAGACCCCTGACCTGATCAAGGAACTGGCGAAGAAGAAGGATCAGAAGGGTTTCGAAGCTAAGGCAACCCTGGACGAGAAGTACGTCTACGAGGGTTGGAGCGTCAAGATGGACGAGGACTACAACGTCACCGTCATCGCTCCGAAGGAGCCACGCCCGGGCACTTTTGCACGCCCTGTGGTGACGGTGGAGTACTCGAACGGCTCCACGGACGAGCTGGAACTCCTCGTGGTTGTCGACCCGAATAACACCCAGGTCACTGACTTGGTGCGCCCGAGCCTGACGAAGGGCACTATCGGTGACGAACTCACCGCCCAGGTGGGCACCAAGTCGATCATGAAGGGCCACAAGCCAGTTAACCCGGCTAAGTTCGAGATCGACGAGTCCACCGTGCCTGAAGGTTGGACCGTGACGGTCGACGAGACCGGAAAGGTCACCGCGAAGGCGGACGACACCGTCGCACCGGGCACCATCATCACTCCGAAGGTGAAGGCAACCTACCCTGACCAGACCACGGACGAGATCGAGACCCAGTTCCAGGCGATCGTTGACATCAAGATCCCGAACTACGACACGGTAACCAACAAGCCGAGCGCAAATGTCTCACTCAAGCCTGAGATTCCTGAGCGCGGCCTGAGCGGTAACACGACCGATGAGGCCCCGAAGCGCTACACCTTCCCGGAGGGCAAGACCGAGTACACCCACACGGATGACAGCGGAACGTGGACCGTCAAGATTGACGAAAACACTGGTGAACTCACCACGACGATCCCGAGGACCGCACCCGAGGGCTATATCCTGAACGTCCCGGTGCTCGCGCACTACGACAACGCTGACAAGCCGCAAGAGGTCAAGGGCACTGTCGTCGTTCTGAAGAGCGACTTCTCTCCCACATACTCCGTTGAGTCGACTGGCCCGAACCAGGCCGTGAACCACCAGGTTCAGGACGCCCCTAAGGGTTCCAAGTTCTCCTTCGGCAAGGACGAGAACGGCGAACCGATCACTGAGCAGGAAGTTGACGGCTGGAATTACAAGGTCGACCCGAACACCGGTGTTGTATCTTCCACCCCGCCGGCAGACTCCAAGCCGGGTGACAAGAAGACCATCAACGTCACTGTGAACACTCCAGATGGCGGCACGCCGCTGGTGCCAGTCACCACTGTGGTGAAGCTGACCAACAACTACGAGGCTGAACCTGGCATCCCGCCGCAGACCGTGTACCCAGGCGATACGGCAACCTCGCCGCTGGAGATCAGCCAGCCTGCGGGCGCTAACGTCAAGGTTGCTGACAAGAACCCCTATGTCATCGATCCGGATACCCCGGGTTTCACGCCGACTGGCGGCACCAACGAGTTCGGCAATCCGACCTACAAGGTCAACACTGCTAACGGTGATTGGATCGTCGGCCTGGACGACAAGGGCAACGTTGTATCCACTTCGCCGGAAACCGCAGAGCCGGGCGACAGCATTGAGGTCCCCGTCACCGTGACCTATGAGGACGGCTCCAAGGACGTCACCAACGCTTTGATCAAGGTCATTGACGTTCTGAAGCGCGAGATTCCGTTCAAGGTCGAGTACAAGTACGACGACACCATCCCTGCTGGCGAGTACAAGGTAGAAACAAAGGGCGAGCCGGGTGCAGAGAAGATGAACAAGGACGGCAAGTGGGAGCGCGTCGTTGATCCAGCAACTGGCAAGCCGATTGATCCGGTCAACGAGGTCGTCGTCATCGGCACCAAGCCAGCCGAGAGCGCCAAGGACGTCTCTTGGAAGTTCCCGATTCCGTACCCGACCGAGGTTCGCGAGAACCCGGCGCTTGCGCCTGGTGAAATGAAGGTTATCCAGGAGGGCGTGAACGGTGAGAGGATTTACTCTGCCAAGTTCACGTCTAAGGGTGATCAAGCCTCGGTAGCTGAAGAAAAGGTCACTCAGGAGCCGCAGCCTCGCATCATCGAGGTCGGTCCAGGTCTCCCTGACCAGGAACTGACCAGCAAGAAGACCCAAGAGGTCCCGTTCGAGATCGAGTACGTCTACGACGACACCCTTGAGTCCGGTAAGCAAGTTGTCGAGGAAGAGGGCGTCCCGGGTGAGCAGACCATTACCTCCACCCAGAAGATCAAGGACGGTAGGCCGGACGGCGAGCCGAGCATCAACATCGAGGAGACCAAGGCCCCGCAGAAGGCCAAGATCCGCATCGGTACCAAGACCACCGGTGAAAACGTTGAGACCGTGAAGTCCGAGGTTCCGTTCGGTGTGAAGATCGAGTTCGATCCGAACATGGCGGCTGGTACGTCCGAGGTTGTGACCGAGGGTGTTCCTGGTGAGAAGACGGTGACGGTCAAGCGCGACATCACCAACTCCAAGCCGGGTGACCCGCAGGTCACCGAGGACATCACCAAGAAGCCTGTTGATCAGGTGATCAAGGTTGGTACGAAGCCGTCTGAGGCTTCGGAGAAGGTGACCTGGACTGCTCAGGTTCCGTTTGAGGTTGAGACTCGTCCGAATCCGGAGTTGAAGCCGGGTGAGATCAAGGTTGTCCAGAAGGGTGTTCCGGGTGAGAAGACCTACACTGCTGATTTCACCGCTAAGGGTGATCAGGCAACGGTGACCCCTGAGGAGAAGCAGACTAAGGATCCGGTTAACGAGATCATTGAGTACGGTCCTGCTGCTAAGGACACCTCTGTGGTGACCAAGGTTGAGAAGCCTGTTCCATTCGAGACCGAGATCGTCTTTGATGACTCCCTTGAAGAAGGTCAGCAGAAGGTTGATCAGCAGGGTGAGACCGGTACTGAGGTTGTGACCTCCACTCAGAAGATTGTCGATGGCAAGCCGTCTGGTGATCCTGAGGTGAACACTGAGCGCACCAAGGAGCCGGTCAAGCAGATCATCCGTGTTGGTACCAAGACCACCGGAAAGAACACCGAGTCCGTTGAGACTGAGATTCCGTACGATGTGAAGGTCGTCTACGACCCGAGCCTGAAGCCGGGAGAGTCCAAGGTCACTCAGGAGGGTAAGCCTGGCAAGAAGAAGGTGACGATCGAACGCGATATCGTCAACTCCAAGCCTGGCGACCCGAAGATCTCCGAGGAGACCATCGAGGAGCCGGTGGAGAAGATCATCACTGTCGGCACCAAGCCTGCTGAGGCAACGAACAAGGCAACATGGGTCGCGCCGCTGCCGTACGACACGATCGTGCGGGTGAACCCGGAGTTGAAGCCGGGAGAGATGAAGGTCGTCCAGGAGGGTGAGTACGGCGAGAAGGAATTCACCGCCGACTTCACTGCGAAGGACAACACCTCCACGGTGAACACCACCGAGAAGGTGACCAAGCAGCCGGTTCAGCAGATCATCGAGTACGGCCCAAAGGCTGACGACAGCGAGGTTGTGACCAAGACGGAGAAGCCGGTTCCGTTCGAGACGAAGATCGTCTTCGATCCGAATCTGAAGGCGGGCGAGCAGATCGTCGATAAGCAGGGCGAGCTGGGTACTGAGGTTGTGACCTCTACTCAGAAGATCGTGGACGGTAAGCCTTCCGGCGAGCCGACTGTGACGACTGAGCGCACCAAGGAGCCGACCAACGCGGTCATCCGCGTGGGCACCAAGGCTGACCCTGTTACCGACAAGGTCGAATGGACTGAGAAGACCCCGTTCGAGACCGAGATCCGCGTGAACCCGGACTTGAAGCCGGGGGAGACCAAGGTTGTCCAGGAGGGCACGCCTGGCGAGATCAAGCACACCGTCACGGTGACTGTTGATAACGGCAAGGTGAACAAGGACGAGTCCACTGAGAAGATCAGCGACCCGACTCCGCGCATTATCGAGGTTGGTCCGGCTGAGAACCAGACCGAGCTGACGGACAAGCACACCGAGGAGATTCCGTACGAGACCATCGTTGAGTACGACCCGAACCTCGAAGCCGGCAAGGTTGAAGAGGATCAGGCTGGTGTCGTTGGTGAGAAGGAAGTTTCCAAGACCTGGAAGCTTGTAAACGGTGAGCCTGTTGGCGACCCGGAGACCACCGAGACGGTGACGAAGGAAAAGCAGGATCGTAAGATTCGCGTTGGCACCAAGTGCAACTGCGATAAGCCGACGGACCCGGACAACCCGGACAACCCAGACACGCCGGATAACCCGGATCAGCCGGATACCCCGACGCCTCCGGTGGATCCGAATAACCCGAGCTCGAACGGTGGCGAGGTGGCAAAGCGTTGCTTCGGTAACGCGGTTCGTTCCCCGCTGCTGTGGCTGCTGCCAATCGGCCTGCTGGCAAGCCTGGGTGGCAAGCTGGTTCAGCCGTACATCGGCCAGGTCCAGGGCCAGCTGGATGCGATGAATGCGAAGATCCAGGAGCAGATCCGTCGTAACACGCCGGACTTCGGCCACGGTCACGGCCACCACGGCCAGGACAACGAGCAGTTCAACGAGATGGCTCGTCGTGTGAACGAGGTCAACGCACAGCTCCAGGGCTTTGCAAACGACCCGAACATCCAGAAGATCGGCCAGGCAGCCGGTGTCATCCTGGCAATGGTTGCCGCTGGTGCAGTCCTGTACGACTGGTGTTCCAACCCAGTGGGTGACGCCAAGACGTCCATCGGTGGCGCAGGTTCCTCCAACAAGGATGGGTCATCGAAGGACGGGTCTTCCAAGAAGGACGGTTCTTCCAAGGAAGAGTCCTCCAAGAAGGAAGGATCCTCCAAGAAGGACGACTCCAAGAAGGGTGGGTCTTCCCGCCCGACTAACTCCAACGAGTAAGTAGGGACAGCGAAACCCCCTGTGAGCGCCCACCATTTCGGTGGGGCCCACAGGGGGTTCGTCGTTTTAAATGGGGGAGGGGCCGCCTACTTCGCGGAGTCCACGGCTTGCTGCCAGAAGTCTGCCTCCAGGCGGGTGGCGGTGCGGAAGATATCCAGGAGGCGCTCGTAGCGCTTCGTGCCCTTGATCTCTTCGGCGGGGACGGCCAGGAGATCGTCGAGAAGCTTGGTCATGTACACGGCCTGATTCTGGAACGCGTCGCCGGAGTATTCCTGGATCCACTCCTTGTACGGGTGATCCGGGTTCGCGGTGAGCTTCGGCTCCAGGTAGGTGCCAATTTCGGCGTAGCCGATCTGGCAGGGGGCCAGTGCGATCTGCAGCTCCAACAGGTCACCAGCCATGCCGGTGTCCAGCACATAGCGGGTGTAGGCAACGGTGGCCTGTTTCTCCGGCGCGTGGTCGAGCTCGTCGCTAGTAATGCCCCAACGCTCCGTCAGGCGGCGGTGCAGATTCGTCTCATGGATAGTGGCAGACAGACCCTTCGCTGCGGCCTCAACCTCACCCAGGGTGCGAGCCTTGTAGGCGGCAAGCGCGTTGGCGCGGGCGTACTGGACGAGGAACAGGTAGTCCTGCACCAAGTAGTCCTGGAAGACGGGGAGGGGGAGGGTGCCCTGCCCAAGATCCTCCACGAACTCGTGGTGGATGTATGCGTCCCACTCTGGGGCGTCCTGCTTGAGTAGCTCCAGAAGATTCATGTTCTTACACCTCTAGGGGTTGCTCGTAGGAATTGTTGAAGAACTCCAGTTCCAGTGCCACGGCACGGCCGAAGTATTCGGTGATGATGCGGCGGTCTTCCTTGCTGCGCTCACCGAGGCGGTCCACCTCACTGCGGAGGAATGCCACGAGGTCGTGGAACTCCGGGTAGTCGTGCAGCTCAATCCACTCGTTGTGGACGAAGCTCTCCGGGCGGTTCTCCGGGGCCTTGATGGCCCAGTCGAGGTAGAGCCACTCAGCGACCACGAGGACGCCGAGGGCGGCTGCGTAGGAGCGAGTTTCTGCTGCCTCGCGCATGAGGCCGGTGAAGCCGGTGCAGGCGGGGGAATCCGGGGTGTTGGCGCGCAACTCCTCGGTCACGCCCAGCGCTTCAAAGGAGCGAAGGAAGTAGGTGTTCTCATCCCCGGCGACCTCGCCGATGAACTGGGACAGGCGAAGGCGCGGGGCGAGATCGTCCGCCGTGGACATCGCTGCGCCGAGCAGCTGCAGGAAACTGTCCAAGAAGCGGTAGTCCTGCACCAGGTATCCGGCCATGACGTTGTTGGGGATTGAGCCGCTAAAAAGCTCCTGCACGAACCTGTGATTGACGGCGGCATCCCACGTCTCGCGGTGGGTGTCACGCAATTCCTCAGTGAATCTAGGCATTGTTCCTCCAAAGATTGTGGAAGTGGTGGACCGGGCCGTGGCCGTGACCCACATTGAGCTGGTCAGCGTGCTTGAGCGCCGCCGTGAGGTAATCTTTCGCCTCACGCACCGCGGACTCCATGTCCATGCGCGGCAAACGCGCGGCGATGGCAGCGGACAGCGTGCAGCCGGTGCCGTGGTCATTCGTCGTGGCAATGCGCGGGGCCGTGAGCTCAATGCGCGTGTCCGGGCCGATGAGGATGTCCGTGCTCAGCTCACTCGTGTGGCCTTCCAAGTGGCCGCCCTTGAGCAGCACCCAGTCGCAGCCGAGGGCGAGAAGCTTGTCTGCGTTCTCCTGCATCTGATCGAGATTGTTCATCTCCGCGTCTAAGCCGAGGAGCACCGATGCTTCCGGAAGATTCGGCGTAATCAACGTGGAACGCGGCACCAGCTGCTCGCGCAGGGCGCCCTCCGTATCCGCGTCGAGGAGACTATCCCCGCTCTTAGCCACCATCACTGGATCAAGCACCACCGGGCAGGTGGCCTTGTCCGTGTACTGGTCCAGGGCCTTGGTGATCGCCTCGATGATGCCCGCGTTGGCCACCATGCCGATCTTCACCGCGTCCACCTGGACGTCCTCGAACACGGCTGCTGCCTGGTCAAAGACGAACTCCGGGTCAAGCGCCTGGAAGGCCCGGACCCCCTGGGTGTTCTGTGCCACCACGGCGGTGATCACGCTCATGCCGTAGGCGCCTGCGGCGGAGAAAGCCTTCAGGTCTGCCTGGATACCGGCGCCGCCTGACGGGTCCGTGCCGGCGATGGTGAGAACGTTGGGTATGCGTTTATTAGGTTTATTAGGTACGCGAATGTCACTCATAGACAATTCCTCCGCGAATACGAATTCGATCAGGTTCAACGGGTGTAATCTCAGCCGACTGCGGACGGCACCCCGTGTCTTACGAGTTCCAAGCTACCCCACCGGGGGATTGGCGGGTTGGTTTCGGGGTGGGGGTGGATGGTTGGGGGCTGTGCGGCGGTGTGGTTGCTCTTAAGTCTCGGGAGTTAAGAGCAGTCCTGGCGTTTTACGGAGGGTTGTGCACGATATTCCGGAGCTCTGGGCAGGCGGGGCTGGGCAGCGTGCTGCCATGGGCTGTTTCTGGGATTGAAGAAAGGGGATAAGCACGCCCGCTTTCATACGCGGGGGCTTATCCCCTTATCCCTGAGGAATATGTGTTGCAGTTCTTCCGCCACAGTCTTGCTTCGGTCATCCGCACGGGGTGCTCTGTGTTCAAGAGCTACCGCTAGTTGCTGTAACCACAATTGCCACTGCAACCACAACAGCCACAAATGTAACAGACCCCCGGTGGGTATGCCACACGAGGGTCTGGTTCGTCGAAACGGACGAGGGTTTAGTTTGTTCCCTGCTGCTTGAATGCCTCAAGCCGCTTCTGGAATTCCGCGTCCCAGCGCTGCAATTGCGCCTTAATCGGCGGGAACTGTGCGATGACACCCAGCACTGCTGCCGTTGCTGCGAATGCTAGGAACAGCGACAGAGGTGCCGAGCCGGTGTAGGCCTTGCCGAAGGTTGGCGGCTCCGGCACCTCATACCCATCAGGGATCGCGTCGGCGTTGTCCTTGTTCTCCCTCACCGAATTCGTCGGGGAACCACTAGACCCATCCGCGGCCACCGCATCGGGGGCCACGAGAAGGGACGTGGACAGTGCAACTGCCATCGCAACAGACGTGAGCTTCTTCATGCCGGGAATCTTACCGCTGAAACTGACCATCAGGAGAACTAACGGGGCATCCCGTTATTGTTCATCCAGTTCCACACACCAAAGCCCAGACCACCCAGCAGACCCAGGATCAGCAACACGATGCCGATGATTCCGCCCGTGGACGAGCCCTCAGCGGAAGAGTCCGGCTTATTGGTGTCCGTCGGCTTAGAGTCCTCCGTCGGCTTCGGGTCCTTGGTGGGTTCCGTCGGCTTAGTCGGCTCGGTCGGCTTGGTGGGCTCGGTGGGCTTAGTCGGTTCCGTCGGATCCGATGGCTTGGTCGGTTCCGTCGGCTGGCTCGGCTCAGACGGTTCACTCGGCTTGGTGGGCTCGGTCGGCTCGCTTGGCTCCGTGGGCTCCGATGGCTTAGTGGGCTCCGTCGGCTGGCTCGGCTCAGACGGTTCACTCGGCTTGGTGGGCTCGGATGGCTCGGACGGCTTGGTGGTGGTCGGCTTCGTGATGGTGGCCTTCACTTTCACCTTCTTGGTGGTGCCGTCGGGGAATTGGATGGTGACTGGGATGGTGAGTTCGGTACCAACCTTGCTGCTCTCGACGGTGATGGCACCGGTCTTCTCGTCGGTGGAGATCTTCACACCGTCTTTGTCCTGGTTCGGGCCAACGAACTTGGTGCCCGCCGGTGCGGCCGGGGTCACGGTCGGGGTGATGGTGGCGGACTTGCCGGCTTCAACGTTGGTGTTGTCGGGGTAGGTGACCTTGTGGGCGTCGGCAAGCTTGTTCTTGGGCTCCGTGGTTGTGAACTTGACGTTGTAGGCCTTGGAGCTGCCGTCGGGGAAGGTGGCCTTGATGGGGAGCTCGGCGGTGAGGCCGGCGGGGCTGTTCTTCGGTGCGGTGACGGTGACCTTGCCGGTGGTCTTGTCCACGTTGATGGTCCAGCCCTTGGGGGCTTTGGCGTTGAGGGCGAAGGTGGTGCCCTTGGGGGCGTCGCTCTGCGGGGTGGAGGTGCCGGGCTGGTCGGCGGGGGTGGTGATGTCCGGGTAGATGATGGTGGTCTTCTGGGAATCCCACTTGCCCCCCGTGACCACCTTGAAGGTGACCAGCTTCTGCTCAGAGGACTTGTCCGGGTAGGTGATATCCACCGGGAACTCAATCTTGGTATCGCCCTTCAGCGGCGCCTTCGGGGTGACGGTGAGGTCGCCCTTGTCGTTGAAGGAGGTCTCAAGGATTTCGGCGATGTTTTCGGCGAACTTCGGGACGATGGCGAACTTCGTGCCGGCAGGGACGTCCTTGGTCTGCTTCGCGGTGGTGGGAACGCCAGCGTTGCCGTTGAGGTCAGTGGACGGTGCCCACTCCGGGTCGTACTTGGCGTTGTCGCGGTCCTTGTGCGGGGTGGTGTTGCCATCCTTGTCAGCAACGATGACTGAGAGGTTGGTGTACTCGTAGGACGTGTCCGGGTAGGTGATCTTCAGGTGCACGTAGGCGGTGGAGCCAGCGCCGGTATCCGCGTGCGGGGTGACGGTGATGTTGCCGTTTTCGTCCACGGTGGCATTGATGTGATCGGACTTCTTCTCAATGGCGTACGTCGTGCCAGCGGGAACATCGCCCTTGCGGTTCGCGGTGGCGGACTGCTTCTCCTTGACGGTCAGCTTGTCGTAGGTGACCTCGTGGGTGTTGGCGTGGTTGTTGCCACCTTCAATCACGGTGACGGTGTGCTTGTACGTGCCGATTACTTCCCACTTGGTCTTGTCGGCGTTGAGCTTGGACACCTCCGTGGTGATGGTGATCGCCTGACCCGGACGTGCATCGACTGGGGCCTTTGCAGTGAAGATGCCAGTCTTGTTGTCGTAGGTGAAGGTCCAGCCGTGGGCATCCTTGATGCCGCTGAAGCGGTAGTCATCCGTAGCCTCCTTGGATGGCTTAATGGTCACCTCATCACCGGCGACAACCTCAACGTTGGGCCAAGAAAAACCGTCCACGGGTGCGGACGGGGCGGCGGCGGTAGCGGCGGTGGGGGTGGCGGAGGTGATGTTGTCCGCAAAGGCGGAGGGGACGGCCAGGCCAGCGCCTACGAGAGCGGCGGTGGTGGCCAGAGCGACGGTGTAAGAGCGGAGCTTCATAAAAATGCTTCCTTCCCGGAAAGGGAGATATAGTGCCAAGGTTTTTACAAGCAAAAGCTTACAACTTTCACGGTGGTTTCATGACATGGAATCTATTTCCGTGGAAAAGACACGGTGTGAGGCGTGTTCCTGTTGGCGGTTCAGCGTCAGCGCCGCAGGTAAATCTCCGCGGCGACGATGGCGAATTCCTTATTGTGGGCGGTGAGAGGTTCCAGGCGTTCGATGCCGCGGGCCAGGGCGGCAGCGGCAGCGGTGGGGGAGTCGAAGACCGGGATGCCCTCAATGCGCGCGCCGGGAATGGCGGCGGCAGCGCAGATGGCGGAGAAGCTGCGCACGGTGGTGGACCACTTCGCGCACGCTTCGTCGGCGATGATGAGGAGTTGTTCGGGGGACAGGGGAGTCATTGGTTTCTGCTTAGCCTCTAGTCAGCCCCTACTCCGCCTCATGCGGTCGCGCCCGGCGGATGCGGGCGGCCAGGGCGGGGCGGCCGGGGATGGTCTCCTGGGCGAGGGAGTGCACGGCGGCGTCGTCAAGCAATCTGCTCGCGGCAATGGCGATGGAGCGCTTCGCGGCTTCTTGCTTGCTGCAGCCCCACGCGCTGGCGAGCAGGACAAGGGCGCGGTCCTCTTCAGTGGACAACCTGAGGGTCATAGCCATGGGGTGATGGTATCACTCTGATACCGCATGGCACGGGCCGAAAGGCGCTAAAGGCGCGTAAACTGCGTAGAGGATCTATCTCTAACTGAAAGGCCAACACCTTGAGTGACGATATTTTCGGCGGTGAGCTCGGCGACCGCATCCTCCCCATTGACATCAATGAGGAGATGCAGACCAGCTACATCGACTACGCAATGAGCGTCATCGTCGGCCGCGCACTGCCTGACGTGCGCGACGGCATGAAGCCGGTGCACCGCCGCATCATCTACGCAATGTATGACTCCGGCTACCGCCCGGAGCGTTCTTATGTAAAGTCCGCGCGCCCGGTGTCTGACACGATGGGTCAGTTCCACCCGCACGGTGACTCCGCTATTTATGACACGCTGGTGCGCCTCGCCCAGCCGTGGGTCATGCGTTACCCGCTGGTAGACGGCCAGGGTAACTTCGGCTCCCGCGGTAATGACGGCCCGGCAGCTATGCGTTACACGGAGTGCAAGATGACGCCGCTGTCCATGGAGATGGTGCGCGATATCCGTGAGAACGCCGTGGACTTCTCCCCGAACTATGACGGCAAGGCGCAAGAGCCGGACGTGCTCCCGTCCCGTGTGCCAAATCTGCTGCTCAACGGCTCTTCCGGTATCGCCGTGGGTATGGCCACCAACATCCCGCCGCACAACCTGGGCGAGCTGGCGGAGGCCATCTACTGGATCCTGGACAACTACGACGCGGATGAGAAGGCCACCCTGGACGCGTGCATGGAACGCGTCAAGGGCCCGGATTTCCCCACCGCCGGCCTCATCGTCGGTGACCAGGGCATCAAGGATGCCTACACCACCGGCCGCGGTTCCATCCGCATGCGCGGTGTCAGCGAGATTGAGGAAGTGGGCACGCGCCAGGTCATCGTGATCACGGAGCTGCCGTACAACGTCAACCCGGATAACTTCATCTCCGGCATCGCTGAGCAGGTCTCCACGGGCAAGCTCACCGGCATCTCCAAGATCGAGGACGAGTCGTCTGACCGCGTAGGCATGCGCATCGTCATCACCCTCAAGCGCGACGCCGTGCCGCGCGTTGTGCTGAACAACCTGTACAAGCACTCGCCGCTCGAGTCCAACTTCAGCGCCAACATGCTCTCGCTTGTGGACGGCGTGCCGCGCACCCTCCGCCTCGACCAGATGCTGCGCTACTACGTGGCGCACCAGATCGAGGTCATCGTCCGCCGTACCCAGTTCCGCCTCGACGAAGCGGAAAAGCGCGCGCACATCCTGCGCGGCCTGGTGAAGGCACTGGACATGCTCGATGAGGTCATCGCGCTCATTCGCCGTTCCCCAACGGTCGACGAAGCACGCGCAGGCCTGATGAAGCTTCTCGACGTCGACGAGGTCCAAGCCGACGCCATCCTCGCCATGCAGCTGCGCCGCCTGGCAGCCCTGGAACGCCAGAAGATCGTGGATGACTTGGCCGCTATTGAGGCCGAGATCGCCGACTACAAAGACATCCTGGCCAAGCCGGAGCGCCAGCGGGCGATTGTGGCAGAGGAGCTGGCGGAGGTCGTCGATAAGCATGGCGATGAACGCCGCACCCAAATCGTCGCCGCAACCGGTGATGTGACCGAGGAAGACCTCATCGCACGCGAAAACGTCGTGGTGACCATTACTTCTACCGGCTACGCAAAGCGCACCAAGGTGGATGCCTACAAGTCGCAGAAGCGCGGCGGCAAGGGCGTGCGCGGAGCTGAGCTGAAGCAGGACGACGTGGTGAAGAACTTCTTCATCTGCTCCACCCACGACTGGATCCTCTTCTTCACCAACTTCGGCCGTGTTTATAGGTTGAAGGCGTACGAACTGCCGGAGGCCGGCCGCACCGCACGTGGCCAGCACGTGGCAAACCTGCTGGAATTCCAGCCGGAGGAGAAGATCGCCCAGATCATCCAGATCCAGACCTACCAGGACGCCCCGTACCTGGTCCTGGCCACCCGCGATGGTCGTGTGAAGAAGTCCCGCCTGACCGACTACGAGTCCGCGCGCTCCGCCGGCCTCATCGCCATCAACCTCAACGAAGGCGACGCCCTCATCGGCGCATCCCTGGTCAGCGAAGACAGTGACATCCTGCTTGTCTCTGAGCAGGGTCAGGCCATCCGCTTCACCGCGGACAATGACCAGCTCCGCCCGATGGGCCGCGCAACCGCCGGTGTCAAGGGCATGCGCTTCCGCGGCGACGACCAGCTGCTGGCGATGACCACCGTCAAGGACGGCGACTACCTCCTCGTAGCTACCTCCGGCGGCTACGGCAAGCGCACCCCGATCGAGGAATACTCCCCGCAGGGCCGCGGTGGCCTGGGTGTCATGACCTTCAAGTACACCCCGAAGCGCGGCAAGCTCATCGGCGCCCTGGCAGTGGAAGAAGACGACCAGATCTTCGCCATCACCTCCGCCGGCGGTGTCATCCGCACCGAAGTCAACCAGATCCGCCCGTCCTCCCGCGCCACCATGGGTGTTCGCCTCGTGGACCTGAACGACGGTGTGGACCTCCTGGCCATCGACGTCAACGTCGAAGACGAAGGCGAAGAGGAAGCAACCGCCGTGGCCAAGGGCGAGAAGACGCTCGAGGACGTGGCTGGTTCTGCTCCGGCGGAGACTGAGGAGTAACGCATGGCCGCACGCAACGTGACAGTGACGAAGGTCCGCCCGATGAGCGCCTTCAAAATTGGTATCTGCATGGCGCTCATCGGCTTCGCTGCGTGGCTCATCGCGGTATCAGTTCTGTACATGGCCGTCGACGCCGCTGGCGTCGTCGCGTCCATGAACTCCCTGATCAGCGGTGTGGGTGGTGACACGGCCATCGACTTCCCGTTCGTCCTCGCCATCGCCGCCCTCTTCGGCGCCATTGGCGTGGTGTTCGTGGCGCTCGTGGCCCCGCTCACCGCCTTCCTCTACAACGCTCTGACCGGGCTTGTTGGCGGCGTGGAAGTAGAGCTCACTGACTACCGTTAAACACGTTTTTGTTGAGCGGTAAAAAGGGCCGTTACCCAGGCGATTTGTGTTTGTATAGGTCGTCTGGGTAATGTTCTAGAAGTTCCGAGCGGGCCTATAGCTCAGTCGGTTAGAGCGCATCGCTGATAACGATGAGGTCGCAAGTTCGATTCTTGCTAGGCCCACCAGTTCGGAACAAAGGGGCATTAGCTCAATTGGTAGAGCGCCTCCCTTGCAAGGAGGAGGTCAGGAGTTCGATTCTCCTATGCTCCACAGGACGTGGAACCCGTCAGCCGTGATCGGCTGGCGGGTTTTCGCATTGCTCCCTTGTGCTCCGTCGAGGCCGTTGTGCACGATGCTGTGCACGATTCTCGGGAGTTGTGCGAAAAGCCCTCTAAAATCCCAGGACTGCCCGCAACTCTCCGGAGTTGAGGGCAGGCGTCCTTGGCGGTCTGGGTTGCGTCCCTTAGTGTGGTGTAACGCTTGCTGATGGTGGACCCTAGGAAATAGTGGGGCGGCCACCGCCAGTAACCTTTCGACTCAACTTCCACATCTCACCGAAAGGAACATGACGATGACCGCTGCACCGCATTCTATCGACCCGACAACCTATCTGGACGATCTGCTCGCCCAAGCGTCGCCGGATCTGATGCGGCAGATGCTGCAAGGGTTTATCAACCAGATCCTCTCCGCCCAGGCTGACACCGTCTGCGGCGCTGAATACGGCGTCACTTCTACCGAGCGGGTCAACCACCGCAACGGGTACCGCCACCGCGACCTCGACACCCGTGTCGGCACGATCGACGTGGCAGTACCAAAGCTGCGCCACGGCGCGTTCTTCCCAGATTGGCTGTTAGAGCGCCGCTCACGAGCAGAACGGGCACTATCGACCGTGATTGCCACGTGCTATCTCAAAGGGGTTTCTACCCGCAGGATGAACGATCTGGTGGCAACCCTTGGGATTTCCAACATGTCGAAATCACAAGTCTCGCGCATGTCGGAAGAACTCGACGAGATGGTCGCAGACTTCAGAAACCGCCCACTCGACCCCGGCGGGTACGCCTACCTGTCCTGCGACGCGTTGACGATCAAAGTGCGCGAAGGCGGCCGGGTAGTCAAATGCTCAGTGCTGCTGGCCACCGGGGTCAACGCCGACGGGTATCGCGAAATGCTCGGCATGCACGTCGCCACCGCGGAATCCAACGCATCGTGGAAAGGCTTCTTCCAGGACTTAAAAGCTCGCGGGCTTCGCGGTGTCTTCCTTATCACCAGTGACGCCCACGAAGGCATCCAGCACGCCATTTCCGAAGTGCTGCCTGATGCCTCCTGGCAGCGGTGCCGCACCCATTTCGCGAAGAACCTCTACGAGAAAGTCCCCAAAATGCAGTGGCCGATGGTCTCTGCGATGTTCCAGACGATCTTCCAACAACCTGACGCCGCATCCACCTGGGCTCAAGCCCGCGAGGTCGTCGACCTACTGGAACCGAAATTCCCGCAGGTTGCGGCGTATTTGGAGGAATCACTCGATGAGATCTTGGCGTTTACCGCAGCGCCGAAACCAGTCTGGACGAAAGTATGGTCAAACAACCCCACCGAGCGGCTCAACCGGGAGATCCGCCGGCGCACCGACGTTGTGGGCATCTTCCCGAACCGTGAATCCATCATTCGGCTTGTCGGTGCAGTCCTCGCAGAGCAGCACGACGATTGGATCCAGCAAAAGCGCTACATGTCACTATCGGCACTCGAACACACCAAACACCTCATGCACCACCCAGGAGGTGATCATGGCGACCACCACCAACTAACCGCCTGACCACAACCCCAAACTTCATACCGAGCCGAAAGCACAAACCGCTACACCACTACACGGGACTTGACCGGCGGTCTGGGCGTCTGCCCGCGACGGACTCCCCGAAGTGCTACAGGAAATCGTTATT
>NZ_JAKMUS010000007.1 GCF_027570075.1 Corynebacterium meitnerae | reverse complement strand
GTGAGGGCCCGACGGTAGCAGCGCGTGCCGATATCGACGGGCTACCGGTCAAGGAAGCGTCGGGAAAAAGCTATGCCTCCACCGCCACACAGGTTGATAAAACTACCGGCCGCGAGCTACCCGTCGCCCATGCTTGTGGCTATGATTTCCACCTCATGTCTCTACTCTCGGCAATAGGCCTATCTTGGCCAGCATGTGCTCGCCACCTTGCCTGGTGGCTACGTGGGAACTCGCCCCGGACCTCCAACCCACGCTTGATCGCGGTGTTGAGGCGATCGTTGTTGCCGCGTCCGCCTGGCTAACCACGTAGTGTTGTTGCCAATGTAATCCTGGGCATGAGAAAACCGCCTGGTCCGGCATGAAAGTCGGGCCAGGCGGTGAATGCTCGAGTTATTTAGCGAGCCGTGTCGGTCAGCGGGTTCTGAACCCAGGACATCATGTCACGCAGCTGAGCACCGGTCTTCTCGATCGGGTGCTCGGAGATCTTGGCGCGCAGACCTTCGAGCTCCTTGTTGCCACCCTCAACGTTGGCGATGAGGCGACGGGTGAACTCGCCGGACTGAATGTCCTTGAGAACATCACGCATGCGCTCCTTGGCACCAGCGTCAACAACGCGCGGGCCGGAGAGGTAGCCACCGAACTCAGCGGTGTCAGACACCGAGTAGTTCATGTTGGCAATGCCGCCTTCGTAGATGAGGTCAACGATGAGCTTGATCTCGTGCAGGCACTCGAAGTACGCCATCTCCGGCTCGTAGCCAGCCTCGGTGAGAACCTCGAAGCCATTCATGATCAGCTCTTCCAGGCCACCGCAGAGAACAGCTTGCTCACCGAAGAGGTCGGTGACGGTCTCAGCCTCGAAGGTAGTCGGGATGACACCAGCGCGGGCACCACCGATTGCAGCAGCGTAGGACAGAGCCAAGTCGTGGCCGTTGCCCTTCGGGTCCTGCTCGATAGCGATCAAGCACGGAACACCCTTGCCGTCAGCGAAGGTGCGGCGAACCAGGTGGCCCGGGCCCTTCGGAGCAACCATGCCGACGATGATGTTCTCAGCCGGCTCGATGAGCTTGAAGTGGATGTTCAGGCCGTGGCCGAAGAACAGTGCGTCGCCGTCGTTGAGGTTCGGCTCAATATCGTTCTTGAAAATCTCAGCCTGGGAAGTATCCGGAGCCAGCAGCATGATGACGTCTGCCCATGCAGCGGCATCAGCGTTGGACTTGACCTCGAAGCCAGCCTCGCGAGCCTTCTCCGCGGACTTGGAGCCGTCGCGCAGACCCACGACGACCTCAACGCCAGACTCACGCAGGTTCTGAGCGTGTGCGTGGCCCTGGGAGCCGTAACCAATCACGGCAACCTTGCGGCCCTGGATGATGGACAGATCAGCGTCGTCGTCGTAAAAGACTTCAATAGCCATGAGCGAACCTTTCAAAATTTTTGAGATGTGTCAGTCGCGTTTCCCACTATACGGGATACGCGTCCAACTATGTGAGACGGGGGTGAAAAACTTTTTAAGACTTGGACGGAGCCAGGGTCTTCGGACCACGGTTGAGTGCCACACGGCCAGATTGAACGAGCTCACGGATACCAAACGGCTCGAGGACATCCAAGAGTGCGCGCAGCTTGCTGGACGTACCGGTTGCCTCAATGACCACTGAATCCGGGGCAACATCCACTACACGGGCACGGAAGATGTTCGCAGCGTCCACAATCTGCGGGCGGTTGCTGTTATTGGCGTTCACCTTCACCAGCATCAGCGAACGAGCGATGGTGGAATCTTCTTCCAAGCGGAGGACCTTGAGCACGTCGACAAGCTTGTGCAGCTGCTTCGTAATTTGCTCGACTGCATGCTCCGAAGCGTCAACGACAACAGTGATGCGGTTGATGCCCGGGGTCTCCGTCTTCGCGGAAGTCAGGGAGACAAGGTTGAAACCACGGCGCGTGAACATCGCGGTCACGCGGGTGATGATGCCCTCGACGTCCTGAACCAGCACGGACAGGACGCTACGGGTCACGTCGTCATAAAGATGATTAGTGGTCATGCTTAGTTCTCCTCGTCATTGTCATCATCAATCGCATCAGCGATCGTTTCGTGGATATCTGCTGGAGATTCGCCAGCGGACACCTCTTCGTCGAAAAGCGGGCGCAGATCGCGCGCGTACTGGATCTCAGAGTTTGAGCTGCCAGCTGCAATCATCGGCCACACCTGTGCGTCCTCACCGACGACGAAGTCGATGACAACCGGGCGGTCATTGATCTCGCGAGCGCGCTTGATAGCCGGAAGGACTTCCTCCTCCGTGGTCACACGGATCGCTTCGGCACCAAGCGCGGCAGCCAGGCCCATGAAGTCCGGGATGTACGTGGTGTCCTGGTGCAGCTTGGTGTGGGAGTAGTGGCCGTCGTAGAAAAGCGTCTGCCACTGGCGCACCATGCCGAGGTTGCCGTTGTTGATCAGGGCCACCTTGAATGGGAAGCCCTCCACAGCGGCGGTGGTGATTTCCTGGTTGGTCATCTGGAAGCAGCCGTCACCGTCAATCGCCCACACTTCCTTATCCGGGCAACCAGCCTTCGCGCCCAGTGCGGCAGGAACGGCGTAGCCCATCGTGCCCAGGCCACCAGAGTTGAGCCAGGTGCGCGGCTGCTCAAAGTCGAGGAACTGTGCCGACCACATCTGGTGCTGGCCAACGCCGGCAACGTAGATGGCGTCGGGGCCCACTTCCTTGGACAGGGTCTCGATGACGAACTGCGGGGAGAGCGTGCCATCAGCATGCTTTTCGTAGCCGCGCGGGAAACGCTCCTTCATATCGCCGAGGTAGTCCATCCACTCATCGATCTTCGGAGCAGATGCCCTCTTGCCCTTCTTGAACACATCGATGAGCTGGCTGATGACCTCACGTGCGTCACCCACGATCGGCACATCAGCAGCGCGGATCTTGCCAATCTCGGCTGGGTCGACGTCAGCGTGGATCACCTTCGCATCCGGTGCGAAGTGCTCCGGGTCGCCCGTCACACGGTCATCAAAACGCGCGCCCAAGGTGATGAGCAGGTCGGCCTTCTGCAACGCTGCAACCGCCGGAACGGTGCCGTGCATACCCGGCATACCCATGTTCAGCGGGTGGTGGGTGGGGAACGTGCCCAGCGCCATCAACGTAGTCACCACAGGCAGACCCGCCAGCTCAGCGAACTCACGCAGTTCCTTTGCTGCATTGGCCTTAACGATGCCACCACCGGCGTAAATGACTGGGCGCTCAGCCTGAGCGATCATCTTCGCGGCCTGGGTGATCTGGCGGCTGTGTGGCTGAGTGGTTGGCTTGTAGCCCGGCAAGTCAATGACCGGCGGCCACTCGAAATCCAGCTCAGCGTTCTGAACGTCCTTCGGGAAGTCGACCAGGACTGGGCCGGGGCGACCAGTGGACGCCAAGTGGAATGCCTCCGCGAGAGCCTTGGGAATGTCCTCCACGCGAGTCACCATGATGTTGTGCTTGGTGATCGGCATGGTGATGCCGCGGATGTCCGCCTCCTGGAAGGCATCCGTACCCAGCAGTGCGGTACCCACCTGACCGGTGATAGCCACGATCGGCACCGAATCCAGGTAAGCATCAGCCAGCGCGGTCACGAGGTTAGTTGCACCCGGGCCGGAGGTGGCCAGGCAGACACCAACCTTGCCGGAAGCAATGGCGTAACCTTCAGCCGCGTGCCCCGCTCCCTGCTCATGGCGCACGAGGACGTGGCGCAGCTTCTTGGCGGCAAACAGGGCGTCATACAGCGGAAGTACCGCTCCTCCCGGAATACCGAAAATAATGTCCGTGCCCAGCTCCTCAAGGCTGCGGACGATCGCCTCCGCACCTGTCATGCGTTCGGGCTGTTTTTTCTGTGACGCTGCCACTATTCCCTCAAACTCCTTATGTGAGGCCTTTTCGGTGTTTTACCAGACTTAATCACACCCAGCCTGGGGATGTGATCTTGGGGTGACCAATAACAAAGCCCCCGCTGTGTTGGCGGGGGCGCTTGCTGTAATCGGCCGTTTGTGCAACCGGATCCGATGCTTAAAGAAGCATCAGTCACGCGAAGCGCCGCGCGGTACCACTACTAGCCCAATAAAAGTCATGCTGAATATCATACACGATTCATCAGCCCATTCTCAGCTTCATCGAGCTACTCTGTTTGTGTTATGCCGTTCTCACTGATTCTTGACCAGGTCTGGCGTTGGCTTGCCGACACCGGTATTAACCTGGCCCTTTTACTTGTCCTTGCCTTTCTGGTTCCCCGCGCAGGCCGCCTGGCCAACCGCTATGTGGAACGTCAGGTATCTGAATCTAAAGACACGAATGAGGGTAAAACTTCCCTCGCGCTCGCCGGCGTAGGCATTTATATTGCCCAGTTGGTTGCATACTTTCTCATTCTTGTTTTCTTCCTACAGCAGCTCGGCTTCTCGCTTGCCGGCGCCGCCATCCCCGCCACTGTCGTGTCGGCTGCGATTGGTTTTGGTTCACAGCAGATCATCGCTGACTTCGTGGCCGGCTTCTTCATCCTCACGGAGAAGCAGTACGGCGTGGGCGACTTGGTCACGTTCCAGGGCAATGGCATTGATGTGACCGGTGACGTCATTCAGATCACCATGCGCGCCACCCAGGTGCGCACGCTTGAGCAATACACAGTGACTATTCCGAACTCTGCTGCCCAGGTGTGCATCAATAATTCCAACCACTGGTCGCGCGCCCTCGTGGAAGTGCCCGTGCCCCTGTTGGGTTCGCACAACACCGAGGAGGTCATCTCCCGGGCGGAAGCAGCTGCACGTCGTGCGATTTCGGAGCCAGATATTGTTCCGCTCATCCAGGGTGATTTGCTGTGCCAGCCAGGTACTGCACTCAATCCGCCGAACACCGTTGGTATGCCGTGGACACTGGATATTCGCTTCATGGTGCGGTGCAGCCCGGGTGACCAGTTCCCCATCGAGCGCGCCATTCGCGTGTACCTCCTCGACGAGTTCTTCGATGAGTACGGTTCAGCCGCAGCCATGCCGGATGCACCGCTTTTCGACGAAAACGACACCCGCACCACCGCCTTCACCCCAGCATTCGTTGGGAAGCGCTATGCCTCGGAGTGGAACCAGTGGGAAACAGAACACGAAAAGCAGCCCGAGACAAAACCGATCATCGCCTCTGCCCTGCTGGAGGAGGATGCCAATAAAGGCAAGCGCATGGGCTTGTCCGCTGGTACCCCCACGAAGGCGGATAACACCGCCCCGGAAGATGATCCGGCGACGCAGAACAAAGAGGATAGGGACAAAGAGTCCAAGAAGAGCCGCTATTCCTTCGGCACCCTTGGTGGCCGCGTCCGCGCGTCCACTGGCATGCTCATCCTCCTCTTCTTCATTCTCCTTGTCTTCCGTGGTTTGACGCTTGATTCGGCGGAGAGCAGTGATAAAAATTCAGGAATTCTTGCCCCACCACGGATCAGCACTCCCTCATCAGTGATTGAGACGCCACAGCCACAACCGACACCAACCCAGGCGCCCGTACCAACGACCGAGGTCACCCCCACTAACACCGCTGAGGCAACGGCCACCACGGCTGAGCCGACAACTGGCCAAACTGATGCCCCTACGGACCAAACCAGCCCGCAACAGCCGGGGCAGAATCCGACTGAGCAAGGGGTCAACGAATCGTCGATAAGCGAGCCCGTACGACCGTAACCCTCACGTGACTGCCTTGAATGACACCCAGTTGGATAGCATGACACCCATGACTTCTGTCGGCCGAACGTTCACTCCAGACCGCACCCACCTCCTCGCGGTGGCTTTGATGACGGGCATTGGGCTCATTGCTATCTCATGGGCCCCGCTTTACCTGGGCTGGGTCCTGATTTTCCCGGTGGTCTTCGTCCTGTGGGTGCTCAAAGCACACACGCGGGTTGATGAGTCGGGCGTTTCCATCACCTACCTCTTCCGTAAAAACGAAGAAATCCCGTGGGAAGAACTCAAAGGCGTGTCCTTCAAGGGCATGAAGGCTCTTGCTACCACCAAGAATGGGAAGCAATTCCCCTTGCCCGGAGTAACGTTCAATTCATTGCCGGCACTGTCTGAAGCATCCCAGGGCCGTATCACCGACGTGATTACGGAGGCCGCGGAAGCAGCAGACGGAATGGTGGAAGTCACCGACACCGAAGGCAACTCCGTGCTCATGACACAGGAAGAGTACGAAGCCCACGTGCAAGAACACGCGGAAACAGAAGCACAAGCAGACAAGGAGTAAGCACGTGCCCAACGCGATCCCTCTCCGTTCCCGGGTCACCACCGTTGGCCGCCAGGCCGCTGGTGCGCGCGCTCTGTGGAAGGCCACCGGAACCAAAGACAACGAATTCGGCCGCCCGATCGTGGCGATTGTGAACTCGTATACACAGTTCGTGCCCGGCCACGTGCACTTGAAGAACGTCGGCGACATTGTTGCTGAGGCCGTACGTGAAGCAGGCGGTATTCCAAAGGAATTCAACACCATCGCTGTCGACGATGGCATTGCGATGGGCCACGGCGGCATGCTGTACTCCCTGCCCAGCCGCGAGATCATCTCCGACTCGGTTGAGTACATGGTCAACGCCCACACCGTGGATGCCATGGTGTGCATTTCTAACTGCGACAAGATCACGCCGGGCATGCTCAACGCGGCGATGCGCCTGAACATCCCCGCTGTCTTCGTGTCCGGTGGACCGATGGAGGCCGGTAAGGCTGTCGTCGTGGATGGCATTGCGCAGTCCGGTACGAAGACAAACCTCGTGGACGCGATTTCCTACTCCGCGAATGATGAGGTCAGCGATGAGGCTCTGGACCGCATCGTCGATTCAGCCTGCCCGACCTGTGGCTCCTGCTCCGGCATGTTCACCGCAAACTCGATGAACTGTCTGACAGAAGCACTGGGCCTCTCCCTGCCGGGCAACGGCACGACGTTGGCTACGCACACTGCCCGCCGCCGCCTGTTCGAACGCGCTGGCGCTGCCATCATGGACATCTGCCGCCGCTACTACGGCGAAGGCGATGAATCCGTGCTGCCGCGCAATGTGGCCACCCGTGATGCGTTCCGTAACGCCATGGCTTTGGATATGGCCATGGGTGGGTCCTCCAACACGATCCTGCACACGCTTGCCGCTGCGCAGGAAGGTGAGATCAACTTTGACCTGAAGGATATTGACGAGCTCTCGCATGAGATCCCGTGCATCTCCAAGGTCGCTCCAAACGGTGACGCTCACATTGAGGACGTGCACCGCGCTGGCGGCATCCCCGCCATCCTGGGTGAGCTCAACCGCGCTGGCTTGCTCAACACCGATGTCCACTCGGTGGTCTACCCCACCCTGCAGGAATGGCTCGATGACTGGGACATTCGCGGCGGCAAGGCAACCGAAGAAGCCATTGACCTCTTCCACGCTGCCCCTGGTGGTGTGCGTTCCATCGAAGCATTCTCCCAGTCCAACCGCTGGGACAGCCTGGACACGGACTCTGTCAACGGTGTCATCCACGACTTTGACCACCCGTTCAGCTCCGATGGTGGCTTGGTGGTTCTGCGTGGCAATCTCGCCGAGGACGGCGCCATTCTGAAGACAGCTGGCGTGGACCAGGAGCTGTGGGAGTTCTCCGGCCCTGCCCGCGTCGTCGACTCGCAGGAGCAGGCCGTGTCCATGATTCTGTCTCGTGAGGTTCAGCCGGGCGATGTCGTGGTCATCCGCTACGAAGGCCCCGCTGGCGGCCCGGGTATGCAGGAAATGCTCCACCCCACGTCCTTCCTCAAGGGCGCAGGCCTGGGCAAGGTGTGCGCCCTCATCACCGATGGCCGCTTCTCCGGCGGTACATCTGGTCTGTCCATCGGCCACATTTCGCCGGAAGCTGCCCAGGGTGGTCTCATCGGCTTGATTGAGAACGGTGACACCATCCGCATTTCGGTGCGCGACCGCATCCTGTCCCTCGAAGTGGACGACGAAGAACTTGATAAGCGCCGCACGGCGATGGAAACAAAGGACAATCCATGGACACCGAATCGCACTCGCCACGTCACGAAGGCGCTCAAGGCCTACGCGCGCATGGCAACGTCGGCGGACAAGGGCGCCGTGCGCAAACTCGACTAATCATCCGGTTCCTGCTCATCGTGCTCGCCGTAACGCTGGGCGCGGTGAACCTGTACAACAGCTACCTCACGGCTTTCGATAGCAGGTTGCTGGATGTCGGTGTCTTCCGCGACGCAGGCAATGCGATCCGGCACGGGCATCCGCTTTACGACGGCTTCCCCTCCCGCAGCGGATACGCCTTCATCTACCCACCGTTTGCGGCTGTCCTGTTCCTCCCCTTGACCGTGGGCGGGGAACTCTTCATGGACATCGTGTGGAACGCCACGATTGTTGCGTGCGTCGTGGGCATCATGGCTATGGCTTGCCATCGCGCCGGTATTAAGGACTGGCCGTACTGGGCCATCACCCTGGCTGGATTTGCCACGTGCTTGGACATGATTCAGGCGAACCTGTATTTCGGCCAGATCAACGTCTTCCTGGTGTTCCTGGTCACCGCTGACGTGCTGGGGTACACCCCTAAGCCGATTCGTGGACTTGGCATTGGTCTGGCTGCGGGCGTGAAGATTACACCGGCTGCCTACGCCATCATCTTCTTGGTACGCAAGGACTGGTGGTCACTCGCCCGCGCCGCGGGATTCTTCTTTGTCACCGTCATCTTTGGGTTCATCGCCCGTGCGAAGGAGTCCGTGGACTTCTGGACAGTCATCTTTTTCGAGACTGACCGCGGCGGCCAGGTGAACTACCCGAACAACCAGGGCCTCGGCGGCATTCTGTCCCGAAGCGTGCTGAGCGTGGACCAGGTGGGCGCTGTCACGCCATTCATCTTTGTCTTCTTCGCCGCCGCCACGATCTACGTGGCTTACCAGCTGGAGAAGCACAACCGAAGCGTGGAAGCCCTCCTCATCGTCGTGTTGGGGATTTCCATCGGCGGACCGTATGCAGTCTCCCACCACTGGGCAGGCGTGATTCTGGCGCTGCCTGTAATCCTCATCGTCCGTGAAGAGGCGCTGCGCGTCATTCTTTCCATCGCCGCCGGCGCATGGGTCGTCCCGGGCTACCTGTTGGCGCCCGAGAGCGACCCCGGCAATGTTGGATGGACAACCTGGGTAGCAAGCAACCTGATCGGCCTGATGGGTCTAGCGGTGTTTATCGGATACCTGATCTACACCGCATCCTCCGAGTGGCGTTTACAGGAACCACCACAAAAGTCCGGCAACAGCGAGACCAACAGCGGCACCGAGCCACGAGCTAGCAAGTGGGCGGCGCGCCCAGCTGCGGCCGTAATCGATACCGATGACGCCAGGGCCAGTAAATTGAACCGCTAGGGCCATACCCAGCAGAACAACTGCCAGCCACGCGGCCGGGTCCCAGTTGAAAGGCGACACCGTTCCGGCCACAGCATCCAATGCTGTGAAGCCGGTGACGGCCACTGCCACCGTGGCTGCGAGCGGGGTAATCAAACCCAGCAGAAGGAACACACCGGCAGCAAGCTGCATCGTCGGAACAGCAATAGAAAGCGCTGCTGCCTGAGCGTGGCCAGCCTGCTGCAGCTGGTCTTGGAGGGCAGCCAGACCCTCATTCGTGCCCAGCTGGAAGAACGTTCCAAGGACGGTGAATGTGAGCACCGCGCCCAACACCACGCGCAGAATCATGACACCAAAGTCCATGGTGCCGCGATCTAGGGACACTGGCTGCGCTGCCGGGGCTGCCGGTTCAACGTTGTCCTCCGCTACCGGCTCTTCAGGGCTGAGCGCAGAAGTCGGTGCTGCAGCACCCGCAGAAACCGTCGCGAGGCTTTCCGTCTTCACACCCTTCGTATCCTTCGTGTCAGCCGCCGGTGCGGGTTCCGGAGTGGAAGGCGTTTGGGGTTCTCCTGCCACGATTTTGATCGGCTCGTCGTCAAGCGTGGCGTCCTTGCTTGGCTCAGTGGACGCTGCTGGCAGCACCTCAGTAGGCGCAGCCTTACCCGTGCGGGTGTAGATATTCGATGTTGGCGCAGCGGGGATGTCATCCAGCGACTCGTCGAGGTCGAGGAAGACGTCAGCGTCGTTAAGCTCGCGTGCTTCTTGGCCAAGTTTCTTGTTCGGGGTGCTGCCAGTATCGGTCATGCACACCAATCTAAGTCAGCAGCCAGCTGTTTTCGGGGACCTTCACCGCGTGTACGGCAACCTGTCGTGGCGTCTTGTTAATTACTGGGTAAAAGGTGCTTGAAACCGTAATAATTCCTCTCTGATAACCTCTATGGCGCACATTTTTTCAATTTCTAAAGGTTTTTCTATGAATAAGTCCTTAAAAGTGGCTCTTGCGCTTGTAGGCCTCACCGTTGGTGCTGGCTTCGCGTCGGGCCAGGAGGTCATTCAATACTTCCTTGCATTCGGCTACCGCGGCATCATCGGTGCCGCCATCGCCGGCATCACCATTGCGATCTTCAGCGCGTGGGTATACCAGCTCGGTTCCTACTACATGGCTGATGATCACAGTGCCGTGTTCAAGAGCGTTTCCCACCCATGGCTTGCCCGCTACATGGACGTGACCACGATGTTCACGTTGTTCTGCATCGGCTTTGTCATGGTGGCTGGCGCAGGTTCGAACTTGAACCAGCAGTTTGGCTTCGACACATGGATCGGTTCCGCGATCATGGTCGTGTTGCTTATCGGCTCCGGTTTCCTGGACATCGACAAGCTGACAAATGTCATCTCCTTCATCACTCCCCTGCTGATCATCTGCCTGCTGGGCGCGTTTGTGATCACGCTGATGAATATGCCGGAGAACGCCGCCAGCTTGAATGAGCTCGCGCAGACCAATACACCTGCGTCTGGCACGTTCAACAATTGGTTCATCACCGCGCTGAACTACGCCACCTTGGTGATGATCATGGACTGCTCCATGATGCTCGTCTTCGCCGGCTCCCACATGAACCCCGCGCAGGCCGGTAAGGGTGGCCTGCTCGGCGGCATCATGTTCGCGGTTCTGCTGATGATCCTGGTGTTCATCCTGTTCTTCAGCATGGAGAACATCATGGATGCGGATCTGCCACTGCTCATGGTCTTCTCCACGATGCACCCGGCGGTGGGCACCTTCGTCTCCATCGTCATCTACCTGATGATCTACAACACCGCGGTTGGCCTCTTCTACGCCCTCGGCCGCCGCCTGAGCCACGACAAGCCGAAGAAGTTCCGCTTGTACTACGCAATCGCTGTCTTCATCGGCTTTGCCCTGTCCTTTATTGGCTTCGCTGATCTGGTGGGCTGGGTTTACCCACTCCTGGGTTACCTCGGCCTGATCCTCGGCATTGTCATGGGTGTCGCGTGGTTCCGCGATCGCAGCAATATCAAGGAGGAGACGGAGCGCCGCGAACGCCTCGCGGAGCTCGCCGAGACGCAGCTCGATCCGGACATGGAAGATCTGACTCGCTCAGAGCGCGCTGAGGTTGAGGACCTCGTCGCCGATTCCCATGTTGCTGACCAGGAACTCTGGCAGTCCGTGCAGGAGGAGGTCGCTGCTGACCTCGACGCCGACCCGGAGAGTGACTTCGATCTGAACGATGTCCCCGCGCTCGACCCTGAGTCCGAGAGCTACGAAGGCGCCCCCGAGTCAAAGGACGACGAGATTCAGTGGAAGGCCTACGAGGAGATGTACGCCACGGGCGAGTTCCCAGCCGTCAAGCCCGAATCGAAGTAGCTTTTCGTTGCAACCGTCCAAAACTCCTTTCCCGGGCTGGAAACTCGTCTTGTTCTCGCTGGCTATGTGGCCTTCTTGCCTGTTTCGTTGCGTGCTTTAGTGCTCACCCCCGTGGATAGTTGTTGAGTTATCCATAGGCCGTTTTGGCTGATAGTTTCGTGTTTCGGTTTTTACGTTTAGTGTGCGTGGCATGAACGCATTCGGATCACTGGTAGCGGGTTTCACCAACCCGATCGAGGCCCTGGCATCCTTTGATGCCCAGGTGATCCTCGATGCTGGTTGCAGCCCTGCCCGTGTTCGCGATTGGACCAAGACCTCGGCAGCCAGGAACGGCTGACCGGGGCAAAAGTGTAGGCCGAGGGTTCCCCTCGCTTTCCGCCCGGAGTCGAGATATCTCACCGCCCTCCGAAACCCCGTTTCCTGAAATGCCAAGTCACGGGGTTTTCGTGATTTTGGGGTGCGGGCGGGATGTCAGACTTCTCGGATGGGCCTTCTGGGCCTCTCTGGGACCCCCTAGATGCGGTTTGACTATGGCGAAGGGCGCCAGGCAAAACATCAGGTCGCGGATCGCTGGAAGGTGCCATAGTCAAACCGACCCTTCAACGCCAAAGCCCCGGTAGCGGGAAAGGCTGACCGGGGCGAGGGACGTCGTGAAGCTAGTCGGCGAGCTTCTTCGCGATGATCTCGTTGATGGACTTCGGGTCCGCCTTGCCCTGCGTCGCCTTCATCACGGCACCAACAATGGCGCCGGTGACCTTGGTGTTGCCGGCCTTATACTTCTCCACGATGTCCGGGTTAGCAGCAAGCGCCTCATCGACGGCTGCTTCAATGGCGCCGTCATCGCGCACGACCTCAAGGCCGCGTTTAGCCACAACCTCGTCGACATTGCCCTCACCGGCGATGACGCCGTCGAGAGCCTGGCGGGCGAGCTTGGTGGTGAGCTTGCCTTCCTTCACTAGTGCGACAACACGTGCCACATCGGCTGGGGTGACACCCAGCGCATCGAGCTCGGTGCCGGCCTCGTTGGCCTTGCCAGCGATGTAGGAAACCCACCATGCACGTGCCTCATCCGGGGTGGTGCCGGCTTCGACGGTGTCCACGATGAGGTCGAGAGCACCAGCGTTGACCAGATCACGGAATTCCTTCTCCGGCAGCTGCCACTCTTCCTGGATGCGCGCGCGGCGGACCCACGGAAGCTCCGGCAGGGTCGCGCGGATCTCTTCCACCCACTCCGGCTTGGCAATCACCGGCGGCAGGTCAGGGTCGTTGAAGTAGCGGTACTCGCTCGCTTCCTCCTTGGGGCGACCCTTGGAGGTGGAACCATCGGTCTCCTGGTAATGGCGGGTTTCCTGCACCACTTCCCCGCCCTCTTCCAGGACGCCAGCCTGACGCTGCATCTCGTAGCGCACAGCCTGCTCGACGGACTTCAGGGAGTTGATGTTCTTGGTCTCCGTACGCGTACCAAACTTCTCCTGCCCCTTCGGACGCAGGGAAACGTTGGCGTCACAGCGCATGGAACCCTGGTCCATGCGCGCATCGGATACGCCGAGAGCCTTGACCAGCTCACGCAACGCACCGACATATGCGCGGGCGACCTCTGGCGCGCGTTCGCCGGCGCCGATGATCGGCTTGGTCACAATCTCAATAAGCGGCACACCCGCACGGTTGCAGTCAACCAAGGACGCCGTCGCACCGGAGATACGGCCCGAAGCAGAACCCAGGTGGGTCAGCTTGCCCGTGTCCTCCTCCATGTGGGCGCGTTCGATTTCGACGCGCCACTCGGTGCCGTCGTCAAGCAGAACATCCAGGTATCCGTCGTATGCGATCGGCTCGTCGTACTGCGAAATCTGGTAGTTCTTCGGCTGGTCCGGGTAGAAGTAATTCTTGCGGGCGAAGCGGGAGGACTCCGCAATCTTGCAGTTGAGAGCCAGGCCGATCTTGATGGCCCACTCCACGCCCTTCGCGTTCACCACCGGCAGCGCGCCAGGCAGACCCAGCGACACCGGGTCAACGTTTGTATTTGGCTCTGCACCGAAGTGTGCGGAGGAGGTGGAGAACATCTTCGTCTCGGTACCGAGCTCGACGTGCACCTCAAGGCCCATAACCGGGTCGTACTTGTCCAGTACTTCGTGGTAATCCATCAGATCGTACGCAGTCATAGTTGACCAGTGTAATGCCCTTCCGCTACCGCCGAGACGATAGCTCCAGTTACTGCTTCTTTCGGTCCTGGGCGCGGAAGATCAGCGCCAAAACTGCACCCGACAGGTTGTGCCAGACGGAGAACACTGCGCCAGGCAGCGCCGCCAGTGGGCTGAGGTATGCGGTGGCAAGCGTTGCCGCCATGCCGGAGTTCTGCATGCCCACTTCGACAGCCATGGTGCGCGCCGTTGATTCTGGCTGGCCCGTCACCTTGCCGGTGAGGTAGCCGAGCGCGTAGCCGATGGCGTTGTGCAGGATGACCGCGATGAGAACAATAAGACCCGCCTGCGCGAGCTTGTCACGGGAGCCCGCAACCACGATGGCCACGATCATGGCGATCGCCGTCACGGATACCCACGGCAACGCCGGCAGAAGCTTTTCGACGAACTTCGGCGCCAAGAAGCGCACCAACAGCCCCAGACCAACCGGCAGGACAACCATCTTGAGGATGGACAGCGCCATCGGGCCGGCACTGACATCCATGTGCTCCCCTGCCAACCACAGGGTCAGCAGCGGGGTGAGCAGTGGTGCCAGCAGGGTGGACACAGAGGTCATGGTGACGGACAGGGCCACGTCGCCACGCGCAAGGTACGACACAACGTTGGAGGACGTTCCGCCGGGTGCACAACCAACGAGGATGACACCGGCTGCAATCTCCGGCGGGAGACGCAGCGCCCACGTCAAGGCGACGGCTGCCAACGGCATGATCACAAATTGAGCAACCACACCGATCAACACCGGCAGTGGCTTCTTCGCCACAAAGACGAAGTCATTGCCCGTCAGCGTCAGGCCCATGCCGAACATGACGATGCCCAGCAGCCAGGTCGTCCATCCCGAGATGGGGGCGACGACGCTCGGGGCCGCAAAACCGATGATGCCACCGATGATCACCAGGATTGGGAATCCAACCGTGGCGATGAAAGCTGAGCGATCTTGTGTGCTCTGATTCTGTTCAGTTCCCGTCAATTCCATACCGTGGACTGTAACTCCCACTGTGTGAAACATGTTCATTGGGGGTGGATTTGCCCTCATAAAGACTAAAGCGGGCTACATTGAACACATGTGGACCGATGAAGTGCAAAAACTGAAGAAAGAACGAAACGCCGTCATTCTGGCGCATAACTACCAGATCCCAGAGATCCAAGATGTTGCTGATTTCACCGGCGATTCTTTGGCCCTCTCCCGCATCGCTGCTGAGACGGATGCAGATGTCATTGTTTTCTGTGGCGTGCACTTCATGGCAGAAAGTGCGAAGATCCTGAGCCCAGACAAGACCGTACTGATCCCGGATGCGGACGCTGGGTGCTCGCTGGCGGATTCCATCACTGCCGAGCAGCTCCAGGCTTGGAAGGACGAACACCCCGGTGCCGTGGTGGTCAGCTACGTCAACACCACCGCTGAGGTGAAGGCGCTCACCGATGTCTGCTGCACCTCCTCCAACGCGGTAGAGGTCGTGGAATCCATTGATCCGGACAAGGAGATCCTCTTCTGCCCTGATCAGTTCCTCGGCGCCCATGCCAAGCGCATGACGGGGCGCGAGAACATGCACATCTGGGCTGGCGAGTGCCATGTCCACGCCGGCATCAACGGCAAGCAACTCGCCGAACAGGCAGCTGCCCACCCCCATGCGCCGCTGTACATCCACCCAGAGTGCGGCTGCGCCAACTCCGCGATCTATTTGGCGGGAGAAGGCGTCATCGATCCATCCCGCGTGCACATGCTCTCCACCGGCGGAATGCTCGACCAGGCAGCGCATGACACGCAGGGCACGGTGCTCGTGGCCACCGAGGTGGGCATGCTCCACCAGCTGCAACTGAAGTCCCCGAACACGGACTTCCAGCCGGTGAACCCGCAGGCATCGTGCACGTACATGAAGATGATCACGCCGGAGAAGCTCGTGGCCAGCCTGCGCGACATGAAGGACGAGGTCACTGTGCCGGAGGATGTCGCGGCGAAGGCGCGGCAGTCGCTGGAGCACATGATCGCCATCGGCAACCCAGGCAGCGGGGAGTAAGCCAGTGCAGGGTTTGAACAAAGACGCCACGCTGCGGCTCATCCGCCTTGGCCTGTCGGAGGATTTCGCGCATGGTCCGGACGCCACTACAGAAGCAACGATCGACGCCGATGTGCAGTTGACCGCAGCACTCGTACCCCGCCAGGACGGAGTCGTCGCGGGCCTTGACGCCGCGCGCTGGACATTCAACGAGGTCTCCCCCGCCATCACCGTGGACATCCACGCAGTGGACGGTGACGCGGCTGCTCCCGGCGATCATCTCGCGACTGTCTCTGGCCCCGCACGCGCCATCTTGTCCGCGGAACGCACCGCATTGAATCTGCTCACCTACGCCAGCGGCATTGCCACCCACACCAACGAATGGACCCAGGCGCTCGCCGGCACCCACGCCCGTGTGCGGGATTCCCGCAAGACGCTGCCTGGTTACCGTGACCTTGCCAAATACGCCGTGCGCTGCGGCGGCGGGGTCAATCACCGTATGAGCTTGGGCGACGCGGTGCTGATCAAGGACAACCACGTCGCCAGCGTGGGAAGTGTCGCCGAAGCTTATCGACGCACCACCGCCACCTTCCCCCACCTCCCCCGCGAAGTCGAGGTGGATAACCTTACCCAGCTCGAGGAGGTGCTCGCGTTCACGCCTGACCTGGTGATGCTGGACAATTTTGGGGTGGAGGGGACGAGGGAGGCCGTCGATAAGCGAAATGCGATGTCCCCGGCTACGAAGCTGGAATCTTCGGGTGGGCTCACGCTCAGTGATGCGCGTGAATATGCGGAAACGGGCGTAGATTACCTGGCCGTGGGGGCGCTCACGCACTCTGTGAGGGTCTTGGACATCGGGCTGGACGCAATCTAGCTGCGCAGCTTGGCTTCGAGCGCGGTTTTCACCTCGGGCCACTCCGTGTCCAGAATCGAGTACACGCACGTGTCACGGACGAGACCGCTCTTGAGGATCTTGTGGCGGCGCAGCACCCCGTCCAGCTTCGCACCGAGGCTCTCAATAGCCGTGCGCGACTGACGGTTCATGTAGTGCGTCCGAATCTCTACGCGCAGGCAACCAAGCTCCTCGAACGCGCGCTGCAGCAAAAGCAGCTTCGCCGCCTTGTTGATCGGGGTACCCTGCGCCTCTTTGGTCAGCCATGTCGAGCCGATCTCGATGTTCCTGTTCGCCGGGTCGGGGTGGAAGAAGGTGGTCACGCCGATAGCCTGGCCTTCCGGCGTCACAATCGCCCACGGCGCGCGGGTGCCCTGTTTCTGCTCAGCGAGCAGCGTATCGATGTACGCCGGCACCCCCTCTGGCGTAGGAATGTGGTCTAAGTACCAGAGCTCCGACAGATCACCGACGTGCGCGGCAAGTGACTCCACATGCGCGGGGCTCAGTGGCTCTAGGGTGACCCACTCATTGCTCATCGTGGGGGTTTCACAAAAACTCATCATGCTCCTCGAAAGTAGTCAACGGTCCGGGAGACTCCTTCATCCAGGCTCACCGTGGGTTCCCAGCCCAGGACCTCACGCGCGCGGGTGGCATCGAGCGCTGAGCGCGGCACATCACCGAGGCGTGCTGGATGATTCTCAGGGGCATCTGGCGCTCCCGCATGCTTGGCCACCAGCGTATGCAGTTCACGGTCCGTCGTTTCAATGGACGTACCAATGTTGAAGCGCATCCCGTTACCCTTATCCCCCGCGGCCAGGACAAACGCGCGCGCAACGTCCTCGACGTAGACATAGTCGCGCGTATTCGTGCCGCCGCCAAAGATCTTCGTGGGCTGACCGTGCAGCAGGTTCTCGGAGAAAATCGCCACCACACCGGCCTCCCCGTGCGGGTTCTGGCGTGGCCCGTACACGTTCGCGGGCGCAATGAAACTGCACTCCAGCCCGTACAAATGGCGGTACACATTCAGGTACTGCTCGCCGGCCAGCTTGGACGCGGCGTACGGGGAATGGGGGTCTGGTGGGCAGGTTTCGCTGATAGGCAAATCCGCTGGGACGCCATAAATCGACCCACCTGAGGAGGTATGCACGATCTTGCGCACGCCAGCTCGGCGCGCTGCTTCCGCGAGACGAATGGTGGACACAATATTCGTCTCCGCATCCGCCACCGGGTCGGCGACGGAGGCGCGCACGTCGATCTGCGCTGCCAAGTGGAAGATCACCTCAGGAGCAAGCTTATCGACGATCTCCCCCAGCCCCTCGCCCCTCACATCCGCCTCCACCAGCTCCACATTCGTGTGGTGGCGGAGGTTAGCGGGGTTGCCGGAACTCAAATCGTCGATAACAGCAACGTCATGGCCATTGCTGATGAGCTGGTCTACGAGATGTGATCCGATGAATCCGGCACCGCCGGTGACTAGAGTTCGCACGCGAGAAAATTCTACTCAGTATGTCGGCTTAGCCGAACATGGCACGAGCAGTTTTGTACCGGTGTTCTGGCACACGCTTCAGCGTGCCCACGGCGTCTTCGAGCGGGACCAGGTCGATGTTCTCACCGTGGAGGGCAACAGACATACCAAACTTGCCTTCGTGTGCTGCACGCGCGGCGTGGACGCCATAACGGGTAGCCAACACGCGGTCGTAGGCGGTGGGGGTACCACCGCGCTGGATGTGGCCCAGGACTGTGGTGCGCACGTCATAGCCGAGACGCTTGTGGATCTCATCGCCGATAATCTGCCCCATGCCCTTGAAGGTCTTGTGGCCGAACTCGTCTTCCTCCCCCAGGCCGGCATCCATCGTGCCTTCCTTCGGCACAGCGCCTTCGGCGACGACGATGATGCCGTACTTCTCCCCCATCTGGAAGCGACGCTCCATCGACTTACAAATATCTTCGATATCGAAGGGGTCCTCCGGGATGACGGTGTAGTGTGCACCGCCAGCCATACCGGCGTGCAGCGCGATCCATCCCACGTGGCGGCCCATCACCTCAACGATGAGGATGCGGTTGTGGGATTCCGCCGTGGTGTGAAGGCGGTCAATGGCATCCGTGGCCACCGACACTGCGGTGTCAAAGCCGAAGGTGTAGTCCGTGGCATTGACGTCATTGTCAATCGTCTTCGGCACGCCCACCACCGGGATGCCGTTGTCGGAGAGGAACTTCGCGCCCTTGAGGGTGCCTTCGCCACCAATGGCGATGAGGGCGTCCACTCCCGCATCCGCGAGGTTCTCCTTGATCTGATCGATCCCGGCCTTGAACTTGTCCGGGTGCAGGCGGCCGGTACCCAAGATCGTGCCGCCGCGCAGCAGGATGGAATCCATATACGCGTCGTCATACAGGTCTTCGCGCAGATCATCCATGAGACCCACCCAGCCATCGCGGTACCCCACCACCGTGGAGCCGAACTCGGAGCTCGCGGTGCGGACGATACCGCGGATAACAGCATTCAGGCCGGGGCAGTCGCCGCCGGAGGTCAGTGTGGCAAGACGCATGGGTCCCAGACTAGCGCGATTACGCCGGCATGTCCGCGACGGCTCGCCTTCGACCGCTCGCGAGCACCAGAGACGCCAGTGCTCCTACCACCATGGCTGCTGCTGGCAGCGCCAAAGCCTTGCCCGCAGTGGCTTCAATGGCTCCGGAGGCCAGCACCGTGCCCACCAGTGCAACGCCGATGACGCTACCCACCTGGCGTGCCGTGTTGTACAACCCCGATGCCGCACCAGTGTGGTGGTCTGCGATACCGCGCATGGTCACCGCCGCATTGGGGGCCCAGACGAAGGCACCGCCGATGCCCAGCAGCGCCGTGACCGCCAGGAACCACCACACACCTGCGCCGGCTTGAATAAGCGCAATGGCCAGACCGATTCCCGCGGCGGACACCCCAAAACCAGTAACGCACAACCGGCCAGGATCGCGTCGATCCGTCAGGTACCCCGCAACCGGGGTCAGAACCAGAGCGAGGACGGACATGGGTGCCGTGATCAACCCCGATTGGCTCGGCGTTGCACCAGCGACTGTCTGCAGCCAGTACATCAGCGGAATGAACATCGAGGCGACCGTAAAGCCCATCGCCGCCACGCCGACTGCCCCTAGCGTGAAGGAGCGGTCGCGCAAAAGCTCCAAGGGAAGAAAACCTTCATCGCTCCCCCGCTGCGCGAAGAGCACGAGGAGCCCCAAGAACAGAACCCCCAGAACGACAGCAAGCCATTCACCGAATTGGATGCCGTAGACCAGACAGCCCAGCCCGCCGAAGGACAGCAGAACAGGCAGGAGGTAGATGCGTTGGTTGTGGGAAGGGAGCGTCGGCAAAGCAATAAGCCCCGCGATAAGCGCCATGACACCAAGACCAGCTTGGGCCAAGAAAGCCGCACGCCACCCAGAAAACTCCGCGATCGCACCACCGGCCACCGGCCCGATGAGGGAGGCCACCGAACCGATGACTCCCCACGCAGCAAAGGCACGCCCTTGGCGGTCCTCACTGAACACACGCGGGATAAGCCCAAAGGCCTGCGGCAGGAAGAGTGCCGCACCAAAGCCTTGTAGTCCGCGGGCCGCAACCAAGGACGCGAAGGACCAGGACAAACCCGCGAACACGAGGGCCACCACATAAATGGCCAACCCGATGAGGAACACGCGGCGCTGCCCATGGGCATCCCCCAAACGCCCTGACGCCGGCATGGGCGCAACCGTGCACAGCAGGTACACGCTGGTGAGCCAGACGGCATTGCCAACGTCGAAAGGCAACAGCGGCGTGATCACGGGCATGAAGCCCTGATCAATGAGAACGAGAAAATACCCCGCAGCCAGCGCTGCGAGGGTATTCCAGGGATTAACGGCCGGCTTCAAAGGCTGCTGCCACGCGGTAGAGGCGCTCGTCGGCGAACGCCGGCGCGATGAGCTGCAGACCAACCGGCAGACCCGTGTCCGAGGCGGTGCCCGCCGGAACAGACATGCCCGGGAGACCAGCCAGGTTCAGCGGCAGGGTGAACAGGTCGAAGTTGTACATGGCCAACGGGTCATCGATCTTGTCGCCCAGCTTGAAAGCCGTGGTCGGCGTTGCCGGGCCGGCGATGATGTCCACCTGCTCGAAAGCCTTGGCAAAGTCCTGCGCGATGAGGGTACGAATGCGCTGTGCCTGCAGGTAGTACGCGTCGTAGTAGCCAACAGACAGAGCGTAGGTACCCAGGATGACGCGGCGCTTCACCTCATCACCGAAGCCCTCACCACGAGTCAGAGCCATGACCTCTTCAGCGGAGTTCTTGCCGTCGTCGCCGACGCGCTTGCCGTAACGCATGCCGTCGAAACGCGCGAGGTTCGAGCTGACCTCCGATGTCTGAATGATGTAGTACGCACCCATGACGTGCTCGAACGTGGGGCAATCCACCTCGACGATCTCCGCGCCCTGGCTCTCGAGCTGTGCGATTGCCTTATCGACGGCCTCCGCAACCCCCGCCTGCGTCCCCTCGCCGCCGAACTGCTTCACGCGGCCAACCTTGACGCCGGTGAGGTCACCAGTAGCGCCCTGCTTTGCAGCCTCGACGACGGGGCTCACCGGGCGGTCAACGCTGGTGGCGTCGAACTCGTCGTGGCCAGCGATGACCTGGTGCAGCAGCGCCGTATCCAGCACGTTGTTGGCGCACGGGCCAGCCTGGTCTAGCGAAGAAGCGTTGGCGATCATGCCGTAACGCGACACCGCACCATACGTCGGCTTCACGCCCACGGTGCCGGTCAGGGATGCCGGCTGGCGGATCGAACCACCGGTGTCCGTACCGATGCCCAGCGGTGCCTGGCCAGCAGCCAGCGCTGCGGCCGTACCGCCACCGGAACCACCCGGGGTGCGGTCCAGGTCGTGCGGATTGCGGGTGACCTTGTAGGCGGAGTTCTCCGTCGACGAACCCATGGCGAACTCGTCCAGGTTGGTCTTGCCCAGAATCGGGATCTTCGCGGCACGGATCTTGGACACGATCGTCGCGTCGTACGGGCTCATGTAGCCCTCGAGCATCTTCGACGCAGCCGTGGTCGGCGCATCGGTGGTGACAAACAGGTCCTTCAACGCCAGCGGCACACCCGCGAGCGGGGATGCCGGGGCTTCGCCGGCCTTGACGGCCGCATCCACTTCGTCGGCAACTGCGAGAGCTTCCTCCGCACCAACGTGAAGGAACGCACCGATCGTGTCATCGGTCTCCGCGATGCGGTCAAGGAACGCCTGGGTGACCTCGCGGGAAGTTACCTCACCGGCCTGGATCTTCTCAGCCAAAACGTGCGCCGGCAGGCTGGTCAGCCCTTCTGCGGGAATGGTGTACTCGGTCATTTACTGCTCCTCCCCCAGAATCTGCGGAACCATAAAGCGGTCTTCCTCGACCTCGGGTGCCTGGTCGAGCGCCTGCTCCTGCGTCAACGTGGGACGCAGTACATCCTCGCGCATACCCGCATCAATCGAGTGCGGGTGGCTCATCGGCTCAACACCCTCGGTGTCTACAGCCTGAACCGCTGAGACAGCCTCAACAATGGTGTCCAACTGGCCTGCGAGCTGGTCCAATTCCTCTTCGCTCACGGCAATCCGCGCGAGTCGCGCGATGCCTGCGACCTCGTCGCGGGAGATTCCTGAGGCTTCAGCCACGGTGCCCACCTTCTTAAAATCATTGGTAATAGTCTCGGTCGCCCTTATACTACGGCAGCACCCCTTTCGACTTTCAACGAGACGAGATGTGATGTCTTACCTGATCCGTGTTGTCCTTCCAGACACCCCTGGCAGCCTCGGCGAGCTCGCCGAGGCCTTCGGCATGGTCGACGCCAACATCAAATCCGTGGACATCGTTGAAAGCGTCTTTGCTGGCGACGCTGCGATGGTGACCGACGACATTGTGGTGGAACTTCCCACCGGCGTCATGGTTGATTCCCTCATCACCGCCGCTGCGTCCGTCAAGGGCGTGGAGGTTGATTCCATTCGCCCCTTCACCGGCCGCGTTGACCGCCGCGAGCAAGTCCAAATGCTCGCCCGCGTGGCTAACCAGGTCCACGATCTGCCCGCCGCGATGGAGGAGCTCGTCTCCGTCATGCCCATGGCATTGACCTCATCCTGGGCCGTTGTCCTCCGCGAGACTGAGACTGGCAGCGAGCGCGTCGCTGCGTCTCAAGCTGCCCCCGGTGATGACGGTTCCGCGCCCAAGCTTATCGACGTCTCCCACGCCCGCATCCTCCGCGACGACATCGACACGTGGGTCCCCGATGCCTGGTGGCTCCTCGATTCCACCCTGGCCATCACCCCTCTGGGTACCACCGGCCTCTACATGGTGGTCGGCCGTACCGGCGGCCCGGACTTCCTCGCCTCCGAGGTCAACCACATCGGCGACCTCGGTGCCATCGTGGGCGCCCTGGTGAGCTAGAACTCAGCTACTAAGCCCAACGGGTAACATCCAACTATCCTTGTCACCATGAACGACATGGAAAAACTCTATGAGTCAGCGGCTAAGCTGCAGAAAGTGGCGCCAGATGCCGTCCTCGTCGGAGGAAGTGCGGCCGTTTTCTACGCTGGCCACCGCATGTCGTTCGATCATGATCACGTGATCCAAAACCTTCAAGGACGCTACGACGCAGTTCTTGAATCGGTTATGGCGCTCGAGGGCTGGACGACCGATCCACGCGCCTCCAAGCCGCCAATGACGATTATGGGCAGTCTCGATGACTATCAAGCTGGTCTTCGTAACTTACGACGTAAAACCCCATTAGAGATCGAAGAGATCACTCTCCCATCGGGGGACCCCCTCCGGATTCCTACAATTGCCGAAGTCCTACGCACAAAGGCCTTTCTCATCGTCCGCCGAAACCAAGTGCGCGATTATCTCGACGTAGCTGCCGTTAGCTCCCAATTGGGCATCAAGACAGCCTGCGAGATTCTTTCCAACATCGATTCGTACTACTCCGAGATGACCGAAACCGATGGTTCAGTTCTTTCCGAGCTGATCTTCATGTTGGCGGCACCGAATCCTGCAGACACCCGGAATCGAGATTCGCTTGCGAACTACAAGGGTGTTTCAGCCGATTGGAATTCATGGTCACGGGTAGAAGCCACGTGTAAGGAGTTGGCTGCATGTCTCACGTAATCCGTCCGCAGATGTTCCGAAACGTCTCGGCATCGCCAAAGGATCCGATCTCCTCGTGGCCCTACGAGGTGTACGTCGCCACCCTGCAATACGGCAATGTTTTTGACTGGCGGGTCTTCGCCGAGGAAATCCGTCGGGACCCATGGGGCGAGGTAGCAGAGCTCATGAACAGTGTCGTCCATGAGCTTCCCAATTTGGATGCTTCCCCACTCTTCTTCCTCATTCTGGGGCAGGCACGTGGGGATGAAGAGATCTTCTTCAAGTCGCTGCCTGGGCGCGACAACGACTATGAAGCCTGGTGATTCGGTCTAAATCTCGCCGGTTTCCAGCAGCTGCTCGAACTGGGCTTCGTCCAAGATGGTGATGCCCAGGTCGCGTGCCTTTTGCTCCTTGGAACCCGCGTTCTCCCCCACCACGACGTAGTCCGTCTTCTTCGACACCGAACCCGAGGCCTTACCACCACGGGAAAGAATCGCTTCCTTGGCGCTGTCGCGGGAGAAATTCTCCAGGGTGCCGGTGACCACGATGGTCAGGCCCTCCAGAGTCTGCAGTGCTGCATCCTCCGCGGAGTCCTCCATGGTCACGCCAGCAGCGGCCCACTTGTCCACGATGTCCACATGCCAGTCCACCTCAAACCATGCCTTGAAGGATTCGGCGATGATCGTACCCACGCCATCGGTCTCCGCGAGGTCTTCTACCGAGGCAGCACGCAGCGCATCCATGGACTTATAGCGCGCCGCCAACGATCGCGCTGCCGTCGGCCCAACATGGCGGATCGACAAAGCCACCAGCACACGCCACAGATCGGTGTTCTTTTTCTCCTGCAGGTTGCTCAGGAGCTTCTTACCTGACGCATTCACCGCTCCCTTCTGGGTGGTGTACACACTGGATTTTGCCAAGTCGTCGACGGTGAGGTCGAAAAGCGTGGATTCGTCGATAAGCACACCCGATGCAATGAGGTCATGCGCACCCTTCTCGCCGAGCGCTTCGATATCGAATGCTCCGCGCGAGGCGATGTATTCCAGGCGCGCGCCGAGCTGAGCTGGGCACGAGCGGGTGTTGGGGCAACGCCAATCCGCATCGCCTTCCTTCGCGGGCGCGAGCTCCGTGCCACACGCCGGGCAATTCTTCGGGAACACGAACTCGCGCTCAGTGCCGTCGCGCAGATCCGCAACGGGGCCGAGGACCTCCGGGATGATCTCCCCGGCCTTGCGCACAACGACGGTGTCGCCGATGAGCACGCCCTTGCGCTTGACCTCCGTCTGGTTGTGGAGAGTGGCCATCGCGACCGTCGAACCGGAAACAAACACCGGCTCCATGACTGCGTATGGCGTGGCGCGGCCTGTGCGGCCGATGGAGACCTCGATATCCAGAAGCTTCGTGGTCACTTCCTCCGGCGGGTACTTGTACGCGATCGCCCAACGTGGCGCGCGCGACGTGAAACCGAGCTGGCGCTGGGTAGCCAGGTCATCGACCTTGATCACCACACCATCCATCTCGTGGATGGCATCGTGGCGGTGGTCGGCCCAGTAGGTCACGGCGTCCTGGACCTCCTGGGCTGTCTCAGCCTTCTTCGTGTACTCACTGACGGGCAATCCCCATGACGCAAGCTTCTCGTACGCTTCGTGCTGGGAGGTGAACTCAACTCCCTCACGCGCGCCAATGCCGTGGCAGATCATGCGCAACTTGCGGGTGCGCACCGCCTCCGGATCCTTCTGGCGCAGGCCACCAGCCGCTGTATTACGTGGGTTGGCAAACGGCTTTCCGCCCTCCTTCTGGCGCAGCTCGTTGAGCTCCGGGAAATCCTCCGGGCGGATGAACACCTCGCCGCGGACCTCCACGAGAGCTGGTGCGTCCCCTTTGAGCTCGTGCGGGATGTCCTCGATGACCTTGGCGTTTGCGGTGATGTCTTCGCCCACGCGGCCGTCACCACGCGTGGCGGCGCGAACAAGCTTGCCGTTTTCGTAGACCAGATCGATGGACACGCCATCGATCTTCAGCTCCGTCAGATACGGGCCGGGGGTTTTGGCTAGCCAATCTGCCAGCTCCTCCGCCGAAAACACGTTGTCCAAACTGGTCATCGGCTCAAGGTGCTCAACATCCGCGAACGCTGTGTTCGTGACAGGGGCGCCGACTTCCTTGGTCGGCGAATCCGGAACGGCCAATTCCGGGTGCTCCTCTTCGAGTTTCTGAAGCGCGCGGAACATCTTGTCGAATTCCGCGTCCGTGATCACCGGGTCACCGTTGTAATACAGGTCTCGGTGGTGGCGGACCTCCTTAGCCAGCTCATCCCACTCGCGGAGGAGATTCTTATCGATGCTGCCGTTATTCTCAGTCACGCTGCCCCAGTGTAGATGCGCGGAACCAGGAGGGGGTTATTCGGACGAGGTCGAGAAATCTCACCACTTTCGCGTTTTGGTCTTCTAAACGCCCAGGACGCTAAAAGCGCGATGTAAGAAATATCGACCTCCCGAAAGCACCCCCTCACCACTCTGGGTTTGCCACGTCCACGCCCTCAGCAGCAGCATGCATTTCGACGAGTTCCAGCAGATACCCCTGCGCCCCCTGATACGCATCGTGGAAGCGCTCATCACCGACGTACATCCGCGCCAAAATAAGCTGACGGGCGGGAGTGACTTCGTACCACTGCCCGATCATCTCTCGGTGGCGCGCGACGAGCGCGGAGGCTTCGTCAGAGCCAGCCTCCACCCCAGCGTCTCGTGCAGCAACCAGATCCGTGGCAAAGGCCTCCTGATCGCGCTGTAGCTGCGCGAAGTCACCTTCACCCATCTGCGCCAGTTTCTCTTGGGACTGCGCCCATTCGGCAGTATCACCCCAGCGTTCCTCGGCTTCTGCCTGGTATTCCGGCATCTTTTCACCGAGGTATTTCTTCATTGCATCCATGTTGATCTGTCCTTTCATGGTTTCGTTGATAAGGTCATCCACCGCATCAATCTGCTCACTCACAGCAGCGAGCCGACGAGCTAGTTCCGCGCGGTGGTGGTTGAGGGCGGATCGGAGGGTGTGGGAGGGGGCGTCGATAAGCATTGCGATGCTCTCGAGCGACATGCCCACGCCGCGGTAGAGCGCGATGGCTGCGCAGCGTTCCACATCAAAATCTGAGTACATGCGGTACCCGCTGTAGGTGCGGGACGGTTCCAGCAGCCCGCGCGCCTCCCAGTGCCGCAGTGTTTTGGTGCTCAGGCCGAGCATGTCGGCCATTTCTCCGATCGTGTAATCACCCATGGCTCCTAGTGTGAACGTTGACCTAGGGGCAAGGTCAAGATGTGCGTGTCGCGTGGCTCATTAGAATGAGCACCATGCCTACTTTCGACGCGTCGCGGATGCTCTCCTTCGACCTTGAAACCACCTCGGCGAATCCGCTTGAGGCACGCATTGTGACCTCAGCGCTCGTGCGTATCGACGGCCGCGAGGTCACCGCCACCGAACACCTCGCTGACCCAGGAGTGGAGATCCCTGAACAGGCTGCTGCGATCCACGGCATCTCCACGGAGAAGGCACGCGCGGAGGGGCGCCCGCATGACGAGGTGTTGAAGGAAACCGTGGACACCATCAAGCAGGCCTGGGACGACGGTTTCACCCTGATCGTGTTCAATGCACCGTACGACCTGACGGTGCTGCGCGCGTTGACCGGCGATTTCACAGTGACGGGCCCGGTGTTTGATCCACTGCTCATTGACCGCGCGATGGACCGCTACCGCAAGGGCGGCAAGCGGAATCTCGGCGCACTATCGGAGCACTATGGTGTGCAGTTAGAAAATGCTCACGAGGCCACCTCCGATGCGATGGCTGCTGCGCGCATTGCCTGGAAGCAGGTCAATTCCGTCTGGCCGGAGCTGGCCCAGAAGGACCTGGATGAGCTCATGGAATTCCAAGCCGTCAAGCATTTTGAGATTCAGACGGACTTCCGCAAATACATGGAATCCCGCGGACGTGACACCTCCACGATCAACACGGCGTGGCCGATGATCAGCTAGCCATGTCTGCGCCAACTACAGCTGGTATTCGCCCTTAACCTCGTTGACGAACGTCGACAGACCTTTCTTGTCCCAGCCGGCGTCGAGGGTGTGCGTGCTGCCGTCGCTCGTTTGCACGACCATCTCGCCCTTCGAGTCGTCGAAGGTCACATGATCGACATCGCTGAGCGGGATTGATTCAACCTTCTTCCCCACCCCGAAGATCAGATTGCCGTCCTCGACCTTCGCACGGTGCTTCTCCCCCAACGCCATAGCTATCGACAGACCGAAAGCGAACCCGACTGAGATGGCCAAGGCAAGGTTGTCGAACACGTTGCTCATTGCGAAGCCGAAGAGCACGCTGAAAATCAGGATGTAGTACCACTCGTAGTGGTCGTGTTTCCAGATCATCGCAGCGCTCCTTGCCAGTGAGTCAGTTCGTTCCAAGGGTACAGAAACGCAAGCCGCACATGACGGACTTCAGTCCCAGCTAGACAGAGCGCATGAGGCCCACTACAGTTGAATCAACTTTGAAAGGACTTGATTCAGCATGAATATTCCAGCTGATTTTGGTCGGCGCCTAAAAACTCTGCGCGTGGCTCGTGACATGAACCAGCGCGCACTGGCTCAAGCCACAAACGGAGCTTTGTCTCAGTCGGGCATCGTCCGCATAGAAAAGGGCGATAAGACTCCGTCCCCTAGTGAACTTCTCGCATTGAGCTGGGCACTCGGCGTGAGCTTGGACGAACTGACCGATGCCAAGCCGTTGAGCGAACGAAAGATGTGGGCGGCGCGCTCCAAGCACCGCGTCGATGTCACCGACGCCCTTGACCGCCTCACCGCACAGCTCCAGCTGCGGAATACGCTCCAGGAAGTGCTCGGTTCTCGTGCTTCCTAATAGGCGCCTGTCCGGACAGAACCTATCGCCGAACGCTCAAGGCATCGAACTCGCCCAGCGGTTTCGCCGGCAGCATCAACTTGCCCTCGGCCCCATCGAACGGATCGAGCATCTCACCGAGCTTGTCGACGCAGACCTGCTCATCACCGATCTCCCCGACAAAGTCGACGCGTTGACGGTCCAAGACCCCGCCACCCGAAATATCGTGATCGGGGTTGCCACTTCCGGGATTCCATTCCGGCAGAACTTCTCACTCGCCCACGAAGTTGGGCATATTTATGCCGGTGACCTGACTAACGCGTCCAACTTGAATCCATGTCTGAACTACAACGCAGAAAAACGCGCGGATTCTTTTGCCGCCCATGTTCTGTGTCCGCTTGAATCTTTGGAAGAACAGCTGGAGGGACACGATCCGAGTACGGCCGAAGCTCTCTCGCATATTGTGCAGCGTTACAAGATTTCGCCGCGCGTGGCATTGAACCAATTACGGCGCGCGGGCTTGATCACGCCTAGTCGAGCCACCGAACTTGGACGCACCTGGTCAGCCCCATCCCTCGCGTCACGTTTCGGTTGGCGGGATGAATACGATGCAGAGGTTGCCCGAGCATCTACTCCCCGACCCGCGCCACGTATTGTCGCCGACGCTACCCAGGCGTACCTCAGCGGCGAGGTCTCAGCAGAAGCAGTTGCTCTCGCACGAGGAATCTCACCGCAGCAGGTACGTGAAGAACTCGATGGTCTCTTCATCGAAGATGATTCGGAGATAGTCGAGGCGGACCCGTTTTCTAGCCTCGATAGTTTTTTCGGCGAGGACTAAACCACCGTGTCAGCATCACGCGCATTCATCGTCTCCGATACGTCGATCCTGTTGTCATTCGTGTGCGCGAATAAGCATGACCTGTTGATTAAATTTGCCGGGCCCAATCCGATCTATCTTCCTCAGGTAGTGGTCAATGAGATGGGGCGAAAGCTATCCCAGCCTCAATTTCGCGATGCCCACGGCCGGTGGATGCGACTTTTGAGTTCTAAGTACTTCTCCATCCTTGAGGAAACTGCTGATCTATTGCCCATTGTTCGCGGTTTCGCTGGTTATGCGTTCTCATACCAAGGCGGCAAGGCAAAGAATCTTGGGGAGTTCATGTGCCTGGCGCACTGCCTCCAAGAACAGGAACGAGGACGCAAGGTAGCCATGTTGGTAGATGATGGCGATGCCCGCGAAATCGCCCGCAAACGATCCGTCCACCATTTCGGTTCTGAGCAAGTTCTTCTCCGCGCGGTGCAGCAAGGTCACATCAAGAATCGTGCGGACGCCAAGAGCATTTGGGAACAGCTACGGAGGTTCGATACGCATGTCCCCTTTGAGGACACGGCGCTCAATTCTCCTACTGTGTACTCTTCAGCGCGTCCATCATCTCCGCCGCCGCACGGTAATTAGCGGCGGTAATGACCAGCGTCGGGCCAGGTGCGGCGTAAACGTCGATCTCCGTCAATGCCGGGTCGATCTGCAGCTGGTCAAAGATGTTGAATACGTCCCGCGGTTTCATCACGGGCACAGCTATTCGCGCACCACGGTCGAGCGCGCCGGCCAACGCATCCCAGTCGAACTCCCCTGCTAGGTTCACGGTGAACCAGTCTGCCCCGTACAAAGGTTGCGGTGCGTTGAGGAGGTGCTCGCCGAAGGGCTCGTAGGCCTCCAGGAGACGCTCGTCGGGAACGGCAGGGATCTCCTCGTAGTCCGTCGTTCCTTTGACCGTTCCACCTCGCACGCTCTCGAGTGCCGGCTCGTCGAGCTGCAACAGCGTGGTCACGCCGAATCGCTTCTCCACATCTCTCCTATGCTGCCCCGCCGCATACACCAGCGCCTCTGCGATATCCCGTGTCGCGCCACGGTCAGTGATCATGCGGTGGCCATTAGCCATTTCCAGTTGGGCAGCAAGAGTCCACGGACCGACGAGCTGAACCTTGAGTTCGGTGAGCTTGCCGGCCCAGAGTTCTTCGAGCAGATCCAGGTCGCGTTCGAACTGGTCGCGGGCACGCATGGTGGCGATCTGTGGGCGACGTGTGACCCGCCAGGAGCGGGGCCCAATGTCGAGGTTGAGTGGCAGCAGCGCAGCGGTACGGCCAATCAGATCCGAGCCCACACCGCGGGCAGGTAGTTGTGGGATGTGCGGTGTCGGTAGTTCAGAGAGAACTACGTCCGCGGCCTGGATGAGGTCGGTGCCGGGCATAGGCCCCAGGCCAAAGGCCGTCACGCTGACTCCGTCCCGCAGATCGTGCCGGAACCCAGCACGATGTCACCCAGCCCATCAGGGTCCGGCAGGTACAGCACGGCAGCCTGGCCGCGAGCAACACCGGAGAGCGGCTCGGCGAGCTCCAAAGTCATGGTGTCGGCTTCTAGGTCCACATGAGCACGGCACTTCACCACACCGCCGTGGGCACGGATCTGCACGAGGGCGGAGAGCGGAGCTCCGCTCTCGGAAGTTTCGGTCATCGCAGGATGGAGAACCTTGAGGCGATCGGCGTGGATCGTGGTCACGTCCAGGGCCGAACGCGGGCCGACGGTGACGGTGCCGGTTTCAGTGTCAATGTCGGTGACGTAGCGCGGCTTGCCGTCCGCAGCGGGCACGCGGATGTTCAGACCCTTGCGCTGGCCGATCGTGTACTGGAAAGCACCGTCATGCTCTTTGAGCTCCGCGCCATCTTGGTCAACGATCATGCCGGGACGCATGCCGATGGACTTGCCCAAAAACGCCTGGGTATTTCCATCTGGGATGAAGCAGATGTCATAAGAATCTGGCTTTGACGCAGTGGAGAAACCATAGGCGGCGGCTTCCTCACGGATCTGTGGCTTCTCGGTATCACCGACCGGGAAGAGGCAGCGGTCCAGCTCATCGCGCGTCATCACACCGAGGACGTAGGACTGGTCCTTGTTGGCGTCGGTGGATCGGCGGAGGTTGCCAGCGTCGTCGATAAGCGCGTAGTGGCCTGTTGCTATCGCGTCGAAGCCGAGAGCCATCGCGCGCTCGAGCAAAGCTGCGAACTTGATTTTCTCGTTGCAGCGCAGGCACGGGTTGGGGGTCTCACCGCGGGCGTAGCTGTCCACGAAGTCATCGATGACGTCCTCTTTGAAGCGGTCGGAGAAATCCCACACATAGAACGGAATGCCCAGCTTGTCGCACACACGGCGCGCATCGGCGGAATCCTCGATCGAGCAGCAGCCGCGCGCAGATTCGCGGGTTTGCTGCGCGTCCTTGCTCAGGGCGAGGTGAACGCCGACGACATCGTGTCCGGCATCGACAAGCCGCGCCGCCGCCACAGAGGAATCGACGCCGCCACTCATTGCTGCCAAAACTCGCACGTGGCGTGAGTGTAGTCGCGTCACCGCAGGACGGAAAATGCCCGGCGCGCAATGTGGTACCCGGGTACGACGACAGTGATGCGCCCGGAAATTACGCTGGCAAAGCATGACCAATCATGTGGAGGTTGAGCTTATTCGACCCCGGGACGTACTTCTAGCGCTCGTGCTCGTGGCGTTTTGCCTCATCAGCCCGTTCGCGACAGGTTTCGGCTTGCTCGACGCAGCCCTTGTCGTATGCGCGGGTGCCGCGCCGTTCACGCGCCGTCGCTGGCCGTGGGTGACCATTGCGTCGTGCGTCGTGGTGCTCGCAGCCTGCTCTTGCACTGAAAACCTACCAACCGGGGTGATCGGTGTTGCGATGATCACCGCCTACATCATCGCGCGCCACCTTCCCGCACCCGTACGGTATGTCGTGGCCACCATGCTCCTTGCCGGCGACATCGCCGCGACGGCGCTTATCGCCCCAGCTTTGGTGACGTTGCCATTGCCTGTGCGCGCCCCGTACATCGCATGGAGCGTCACGTTGCTCGTCATTGCCTTCCTTCTCGGTGAACTGCGGCACCGTGCGGAGGAAGCGGCAGCGAAGGAACTACAGATCCAGCTCGAGCGCCAGCGCGATGTATTCGAGCGTGTGGCAGCTGAACAGCGCGCGCATCTCGCCCGCGAAATCCACGACATTGTGACGCATTCTCTCACCGTCATCGTGGCGCAGGCCGACGGAGCACGCTACGGAGCCTCGTCCGACGACGCGCTGCGCACGATCAGCACGGTCGGCCGGGAATCGTTGCGCCAAATGCGCGGTGTCCTCAGCCTACTGCGTGGCGGGGAGCAGCGCCCTGTCGAGCCGCTCGTTCCCGCACTCGATATCGATGGTCTTGTCGCCACTAGCCGCGCGGGCGGACTCGACATCGACTACAGCGTAGAAGGCACGCTGCCCCCACTCGACCCGGGCACGACGCTGACAATCCACCGCATCGTCCAAGAAGCACTTACCAATGCGATGAAGCACGGTGACGGCACTGCGCGGCTCACCGTTGCCTGGCATCCAACCGAGGCTGCAATCTGCCTCGAAAATGGGTTCACGCCCGGCGCCAAACACCAGCACGGTCACGGTCTCCGCGGGATGCGCGAGCGAGCATCGCTTATCGACGGCTCCCTTACCTCCTCCCCCTCCCACAACAACACCTGGCTCACCGAAGCGCGCCTGCCTTTACAGCATGCAGATAGGGTCGAGCCATGACCCATTCCATCGGTCTCGTCGACGACCAGCTGCTCTTCCTCCACGGCATCCGCGCTGTGGTGGACTACCAGCCGGACCTATCGGTGGGCTGGCTCGCTGGCAACGGTGAAGAGGCCCTGGAGGCGATGGCCGCTAACCCGGTCGACATCGTGCTCATGGACATCCAGATGCCGGTCCTCGACGGCATCGCGGCCACACGCCAGCTCCTCCAGCGCTTCCCCAAAGCAAAGGTGATCATACTGACCACTTTCGATGACGAGGGTTACGTCATGGGGGCGTTGTCTGCGGGAGCGAGCGGATTCCTGCTCAAAGACGCAGAGCCGGACACGCTGTTGAGCGGTATCCGCACCACTGCGGCGGGTGATGCGGTGATTTCACCGAGGGCGACGAAACGGATCGTCGATAAGCTCAACGCTTCTTCTGCAGAAGCCGATGTGCCGCTATCTCCCACTGACCGACTCGCCTTGGACGAGTTGACTGAGCGGGAGACTGAGATCCTGGTCGCAGTCGGGCGTGGTTGGTCGAATGCGGAGATCGCCGAGCGGATGTTCATCTCCATGCCGACGGTGAAGACACATGTCGGGCGTGTCCTGGCGAAAACAGGCTCACGCGACCGCGTCCACGCCGCGCTGTTCGCGTACCGGACCGGACTCGTTGCGCGCGAAGACTTGCTGGATTCCTAGAGCGCGTCATACCCGAGTAGGACAGCGAAGATCATGCCCCGCGCCGACGCGGAACCTGCTGGTGGTGCGGGAACCTTGAGTGCATGGAGACATCATCGATCATCAGGACAGAAAGTCTGACAAAGACGTACGGTGGCACAACCGTGGTCAACAACCTTGGCTTGGATGTTAAGCCCGGTACCGTGCACGGGTTGCTCGGTCCGAACGGGTCAGGCAAATCGACCACCATGAAAATGCTGCTCGGTTTGGTCACACCCTCCAGTGGCCAAATCAGCATGCTCGGGCGCCCCATGAACCGCGCCACCCGCTCCGAAGTACTCGCCGGCGTCGGTTCACTTATCGAAGCGCCGTCCGCATACCCGCATTTGACCGGTGGCGAAAACATGAAGATCGCGTCGCGGCTCTTCGGCGCCTCTCCCGAAAATGCGCAACGTGCGATCGAGCTCGTGCGCCTGGGCGACCACATGGACAAGCTGGTTAAGAACTACTCGCTTGGCATGAAGCAACGCCTCGGCATCGCGATGGCGCTCGCGCGCGACCCGCAGATACTCATCCTCGACGAACCCACCAACGGCCTCGACCCGGCTGGTATTGAGGAAATCCGCGCACTTATCGTCAGCCTCGCCCGGGACGAAGGCCGCACGGTGCTGGTATCCAGCCACCTGCTCTCCGAAATCGAGAAAATGGCCTCGAATCTGACCATCATCGACCGGGGCAGGCTCATCTTTCAAGGCTCGCAGCAAGAGCTTTACGACGCCCAACTCCCCGACCTCTTCATCCAAACCCCCTCTGCAGAGGCCGCCGCATCGCTTCTGGCTGCCCTGAGCCCCGTGCAGGTTGCTGGCGGACTCGAAGTACAGGGGCTCAGTGATGATCAGGTCGCCGATGTCTGCGCCCACCTGGTCAGACACGGAGTTCCACTGCACCAGGTAGTGCGCAAACGCCGAAGCCTCGAGGAGATCTTCATCGGACTGACGGGCCGGGAGGGTTTGAGCGCATGATCGTCGAAATTGCAAAGCTGCGCCGCACCAAGGTCGTGCTGCTCGGATTCCTGCTGTGTGCGGGAATTGTCTTATTCGCCGGTATGAATCTCTTCGCCGGGGGCCGCATAGACGATTTCCGCGCGGACCCCGAGACTTCCTGGGCTGGTCATCTTGTCGGCTACTGCATGGCGTTGGCGTTCTTGTCGCCCCTGCAGTTGGCTGTAGTCGCCAGCCGAGTGGTGGACACCGAAAACGTCAACGGCGGGTGGCGCCTCAACGCCATCGCCGGTGTGCCACCGAGCACACTGATCGTACGCAAATTCGCCGTGGCGACGGTGCTCGTGGCCATGCTCAACCTCGTTGAATTCGTAGGCGTCATTGCCGTACCTCTCCTCATGGGCGCCCCGGTACCGGGCTCCGAGATGCTTTCCACCTGGGTGCTTTTCGGTCTGGGAGCACTCGGCACCTCACTTACCCTGCTCGCCGTCATGTTGTGGTTGGCTGCGGTGACCGACTCCCAGATTGTTGTTCTGGCGATCGGCGTCGTCGGTGGCTTCCTCGGCGTTGCCGCACTGCTCTCGCCGACATGGCTGGCCGCTATCAATCCTTTCGGATACTTCGCCATGCTGACCCCGTTCACCTTTGGTGACTCAGGCATCGCGCCGACTACCCCGCACTGGTGCGTGTGGGGCATCTACATCATCACCGCCGTCGCTGTTGTTACTGCGGCAACCCGCATGCTCGATCAGAAGGAGCTCTAGAAAACATGAAGTTGCTGTGTAACGACCTTTTGAAATTCCGCAGGTCCCACATGTGGGCTGTACTTACTCTCGTTCCGCTCATCGCGGTAGCAATCGGGGCTGGAAACTACGCGGGTAACCAAGGGCAACTCGATGCCGGGTGGACCAGTTATCTCTCCCAGATCATGCTCTTCTACGGGATGATCTTCATGACAGCCGGTATCGCCATCATCGCCTCCGCTGCCTGGCGCGTCGAGCACCGCGGCCACAACTGGCATTCGCTGCTTACCTCCACCCGGTCGGCGGGCAGTTTGACCGCCTCCAAAATCGCCGCGATTACGATTGCGGTGGCAGCGATGCAGGCAGTGCTCGTTGTCTTGGCCATCGGCGTGGGTTTTGTCCTCGGCGTGCCCGGCACACCACCTGGCTCATTCGGTGTGGTCGCGCTTCTCTCATTACTGCCAGCTGCTGCGGTGTCTGCATGGCAGTCCTTGCTGTCGATGGTGATTCGCAATTTCACAGGTCCCATCGCCATCGCTCTGGTCGCCAGCATCTTCTCATTCGGCGTTCTCGCTTCAGGTGCGACCTTCGCCCGCTTCGTCTTGCCACCAGGGCTACTCACTGACACCCTATGGCTGGGCAGCAGTGCAGTCGCAGAAGCAGGGACAATCAACGAAGTAACAATAATCCAGGTCACAATCGCGTCCACCGTCCTGACGCTGGCCGGGTGGCTCGCCGCCACTGCTTATCTCCGAGCAACGGATGTGGATCTGTAGTCTCGGCAGGTATGGCCCAGAAAAGCGAAAACTTTGAGATTGACACCGGCCTCGCGGAGATCATCCACGAACCGGACGGGTCGATGCTGTTGCTCGTCAATGGTGTTCCCAGCTCGCACATCGTGCCGGGTGAGCCGGAGCGCCTCGATTTCGAATACATGCGCTGGATCGCCGCCGCGATCGAAGAAACCCGTGCATGGGAGAAGCCGCGCCTGACGCACCTGGGCGGCGCAGGGTGTTCGCTGCCACGCTACTTCGCGCATGTCTGGCCGCATTCGCGTAACACGGTCGTGGAATGGGACATGGATTTGGCGCAGCTCGCGCGGGAGAAATTCGATATTCCGCGCTCGCCGCTGGTGAAGATCCGCGTGGGCGATGCGCGCGAAGTCACCGACGGATTCGTTGAGTCTTCGCGCGACGTGATCATCCGCGATGTCTTCGAGTCAGCCACGACGCCAAAAAGCTTGACGACACTCCCCTTCTTCCGCCAGTGCCTCCGCTCCCTCTCCCCGAATGGTTTGTACGTGGCTAACTGCGGTTCGCACGGTGACCTGAAAGAAGCGCGCGAGGAGCTGGCGGGCATGGCGGAGGTCTTCCCGCACTTGGCGGTGATTGCTGATCCGCCGATGCTGAAGGGACGGCGCTACGGCAACATCATCTTGATTGGCTCCCGGGCCGAGATACGCGAAACCCCCGAGCTGACCCGGAGGTTGCTCGGGGGCGGAGTGCCCGCTCATTTCAACGGTGACAGGTGGGCACGCGATATGGCGGCTTCCGCGACGCCACGCGAGGACGCACCTGCGGGCTAGAAGCTACTTACCCTCGTTCTGCTTGTTGGCGTTGTCCAGGAGGATGAGCAGGTCGCCGACGGAGTATTCGTCGCCCACCATCATCTTGTTCAGGTCATCGATAGGCAGGGTGCCGTTTTCCACCTGGAGGCGGGCGGTGTCCGCGATGTTGTGGGCATCGCCAGCATCAAAGCCGAAGGTCTGGGCAGCGTTTTCTACCTGCTCCGGGGCGAGCACGCCGGAAGCCATGCCGAGAATGGCTGCGGCGAGAGCCGTGTTGGACTGCTCAAGGACACGCAAGGAGTCAGAGATACCGCCTTCGATCGGCTGGTCCTGCAGTGGCTCCAAAATGCCGCCGGTGGCGTTCAGATCACCAGCAAGGAAGCGTGCGAACTGGCCATGGTTGCCGTTAAACAGGTTCAAGTCCACCGGGGTGTTGATGCCGGCGACGCGGCCGGACTCAGAACGCTGCCAGATGTCTACCTTGTCCCAGCCACCAACCGGTGCCGGGGCGGTGTTCTGGTAGGCAGCCAGCCACAGTGGGTAGTCGGCGAACTCGCCGGTGTTGTTCATCTGCTCCAACCAGAAGTAGCGGTAGGTGTACAGAATCGGGCGGCGACCAGTCTGGTTCTCCACCTCCGTCAGGAAAGCGCGGGTCCACTCCGTGAGCTGCTCGGCGCTTAGGCCCTCGTCGACCTCCAGATCCAGCACCGGCGGCAAGGTCAGGCCCGGAACAGAGTTGTAGGCACGGGCAAGGTTCTGTGCCTGCGTGACCGGATCCTTTGCCGGGCGAGCGTAGTGGTAGGCACCCACTGCCATGCCGGAATCAATAGCGCCCTGTGCGAACTTGGCAAAAGCGTCATCCGTGTAATCCTGCCCCTCAGTCGCCTTGATGAAGGCGAACTTGTGGTTATCGTCGCGCACCTCATGCCACGCGATGGAATCCCCACCCGTGTCCTGGTGGTGGGAAACATCCACGCCATTAACCCAATCAGCGGGGCTATCAGCGTTCACATTACCGGCGGCAAAGATGCCACCAAGGGCGATTGCAGCGGAAGTGAGCAGGGCTGCGGGGCGCATAAAACGAGTCATGTTCTGCACCGTAGTTCACACAAGTCACACACGCCTCATGCGACACGCAGAATTTCTGGACTAGAGAGACCCCACGCTTCGTGCTTTTTCAATCACGTCAGGCAGGACTGTTATGAGGCGATCAACGTCCTCCTGCGTGGTGGTCCGTCCGAGCGTGAAACGCAATGCGCCATCCGCGTGATCCGCGGGCAGCCCCATCGCTTCAAGGACATGACTGCGCTGATTCACACCGTTGTTGCACGCGGAACCCGTGGATGCCTCGATGCCGTGGCTGTCCAAGAGCATGATCATCGCGTCCCCATTGGCCCCAGGGAAGACCAGGTGAGCATGGCCCGGCAAGACGTGGGGCGGCTGCTCCGCCCCAAGAACCGTGGCGTAAGCATCCGGGATGGAGTGGGTGGCGGCGACGATGAGATCATCGCGAAGCTTCGAGAGTCGCTTGTTTTCCGCATCCATCTCTGCCACCGCTTCTTCCAGTGCGGCGGCGGCGGCTGCTGCTGCGGCGACGTCCACGGTTCCCGGGCGCAGGCCACGCTGCTGTCCCCCGCCGGTGAGAACCGGGGAAGGTGCCGGCGAACGGCGCGCGAGCAAGATGCCCACGCCACGCGGACCGCCAAACTTGTGGGCGCTGGCGGCGAGTGTTGTTGCGCCAAGTGCATGGAAATCTACCGGCAAATGGCCCACCACCTGTACCGCATCCACGTGAACGGGTGAACCGGTGGCGGTGGCACGGGAAATAACGTCGGCGATGGGCTGGATCGCGCCCGTCTCATTATTGGCCCACATGCACGTGACAACGTCGGCGGGCTGATCGAGGGCGCATGTAAGCTGCACGAGTCCATCCGGCCCCGCCGGCAGCAGGTCAACTGCAGCGCCACGCTTTTCTAGGTCCGTGACAGTTTCACGCACCGCGGGATGCTCAAGTGGGGTAGACACGATGCGCGCGCCAGGAGTCCCGGCGAAACCGCGGATGGCCAAATTATCGGCCTCCGTGCCGGAGCCGGTGAAGATCACCTCGACAGGGTCCGCGCCCAGAATGCCCGCGATGGTTTCGCGGGCTTGGGCCAGCACGGCATTCGCCTCACGGCCGGAGCGGTACTGCCCGCCGGGGTTGAGAAAGTGGGCATGCTCCACCCATGTGTCAACCGCCACCTGACGCATGGGCGTGGTGGCGGCGTGATCGAAGTAGCTCACCACAGGTTTACTGCTTGCGCGCCTGCAGTGCCTTGATCAGTTCGGGCACGAACTCCTCGACATCAGCAACCACACCGATGTCGGAAATAGCAAAGATCGGCTCGTCACGGTCCTGGTTCACAGCGACGATGGTGCCGGATGTCTGCATACCGGAGGTGTGCTGGATCGCGCCCGAGATACCCAGTGCGATGTACAGGTCCGGGGACACGGTGGCACCGGTCTGCCCCACCTGGGTTTCCGGATCGGCGTAGCCCAGATCGACGATGTCACGGGTGGAACCAACAGCGGCACCGAGTTCGTCCGCAAGACCCTCAACATAGGTACGGAAGCCGTCTGCATCGCCGATACCGCGGCCACCAGAGACAACCGTGGCCGCCTGGGTGAGCTCCGGACGGTCAGCGCGCACCTTCGGGGTGAAGGACGTGACGCGGACATCACGAGTAGTGGCAGCCGGCAGTGGCATCGGGGCCACCTGGCCGGCAGCAGCTTCCGGCACTGCCTTCACGGAGCCTGGGCGCAGAGTGTAAATCGGGGTTGCGCCACCAGCGGCAGCGGTGGTCTTGTAAGCGCCACCGAAGATCTCATGCTGCGCAGTCTTATCCGCAGCGATACCCACGACATTCGTCAGCACACCAGCGCCCAAGCGGGCAGCCAGGCGGCCAGCGATCTCATTGCCCGTGGCGGTTGCTGCGATGACAATCGGCGCCGGGTTGGCAGCACCGAGGGCCTGCAACGCATCCACCTCAGGAGTGATCAGGCGCGAGTTGTAATCTTCGGCCGAAGCGTCGATCACCTGGGCGGCACCAAGCTCAGCCAAGGACGGCGCCAGCGCCGCAGCGTCCCCAGGGGAACCAACAACAACAGCGGACACCACGCCGAGCGGGCGTGCTGCGGTGATCAGTTCACCGGTGATGGGGCTCAAGGTCGAGCCCGTGTGTTCAACAAGTACGTAGACGTGCATGAATCAAGGCTCCTTAGATGAGGTTTCGTTCTGCCAGGCGCTCAACAACCTGGGCGGCAATGTCGGCGGCGGGGCCTTCCAGGACCTCGCCACCATCGCGGGCGGGGATCTCGGATGCGGCGGTGACGGACGTCGCAGCATGGGCCAGACCCACCTGTGCCGGATCCACGCCAATATCGCTCAGGCTCAGGCGTGTGATCTCGTGCTTCTTCGCAGCCATCATGCCCTTGAAGTTCGGGAAACGCGGCTTGTCCGCAAGCTCGGTCACCGTCACCAGGGCCGGCAGTGGCGCTTCCAGCTCCCACGTGCCGTGGTCATCCTCACGTGTCCCGGCGATCACATCACCGGTAAGACGCAGCCCATGCACCTGCGTTAGGGCCGGGATCTGGCGGTACTCAGCCAGCAGACCAGGCACAGCACCGGTCTCACCATCCGAGGACTGATTGCCGGCGATCACCAGAGCCACATCATCGAGAGTGTTCAACACATTGTGCAGGGCCCAAGCGGTGCCGATGGCGTCGCAGCCGGCCAGGGCGTCGTCGATAAGCGAAACTGCATCATCCGCGCCCATCGCGATGGCCTTGCGCAATGCTTCCTCGCAGCCTTCCGGCCCCATGGTCACAGCGACAACCTTGTAATCGCCAGCATCACGCAGACGTAGAGCAGCCTCAACGGCGTACTCGTTGATCTCATCGAGAACATTGTCGGCGCTCGCACGATCGAGCGTGTTGTCCGGCTCGAGCGTCTTCGCCGACCACGTGTCGGGCACGTTTTTCACCAACACAGCAATGGTGGGCATGGAAAAATCACCTTCCGTTGTGAATTTTGCAACGCCCAAGCCTAGCGCACGCGCGCATCGCAGATGAAGGCTGTGGCACTATCCCCCACCCGCGCGATGACAACAGCCATCGACCGGGAACCTTTGAGCTTCAATTTGCTGCGCAGCTGGTCAGGGTTCACATCAACACCGCGAACGAGGATCTCCAGCGCACCCGCGCCGTGCGCTTGCAGGGCGGGCCGCAGCTTCTTCAACGGCACCTCCTCGATGAATGGAAATCCGGAATAGCCTTGCGGTAACTCATCACCAGATAGATAAGCAATGTGCGGATCGAGCATGGTCAGCCCGTGGCGCGCGCCCCACTGCTGAACAAGGCCCGCGCGCACGATCGCGCCGTCTGGATCCACGATGAAGCTTTTTGGCTTATGGACGTCAACCGCACCCCCATCATCCGTCACCGTTTCCATGAAACCGTCCCGGATGACCACGGCCTCCCGGCGATGGTCCGCGAGGTCGGGCGTGTACAGGCACGCTTCCTTCACACCACCGTCCACACTCACGACGCTGACAAGGCCGTGCCACTCCGAGTAATCAATGCCCGGCGCACATTTGATAGCCAATGCCGCACCCGGGTAGGCGTCGATGAGATCCGGCAGCGGCGGGATGAGCTTGGCCGGGTCCGTGATGCGGCGCCCATCAGCCCGGCGCGCGGGATCCGCCACGATAACGCGACCGGGCCCGGAGCCGGAGCAGGCACGGATTCGCGGGCCGGAACTGCTAGCCGGTGTGGTCACGGGTGCCAGGGCATCGGCCTGGGCAACCCACGCCGTTCCGCTACCTCGCTTCCCCGTAACTACCCGCAAGTTGTGCTGTGCCATGAGCAGGCGCGTGTAGTCCAGGTCAGTCCCCAGGTAGTCCATCCCTGTCGCAGTGATCGCGGGGGCTTCCGTACCGATGGAACACGTGACGTCATGAACAAGGGACGCCCCGGCGCGTGCGATGCGTTCAGCACGGATCTGTGCGACAGCGTGCGGGGTGGCTTGCTGTGCGGAATCACTATCCGCCAGCCACTGGCTGCTTGCCTCTTCCCCGATCTTGGGGGCAAGCGTCTGGCGGGCTTGGATGAGTTCCATGACCGCGCGTGTGCGATCACCGAACTGGCCGTGCAGTTTCTTGTGGTCCGCGAGGGCGCTCTTCTTGGTCAGCTCCACCTTATCTGCAGCCGCAGTGATCTCCTCTGCGTGTGCGATGAGGAAGTGGACGTCTTCTGGGCTAAAGCTCAAATTGCTTGCCTATCCGGTTGACGGGGTTGGACTCGAACAGCTCGCGGTACCGCGGAATGTCTACTGGGTCGCCCACGACAGCTTCGATGGGCAGGCCCTTCACGTGCTCCATGATCTCAGCCACGCTGTTGAATTCGGAGATGTCATACAGCTGCGCCCACGTGGATGGGGCGAACCGGACGAGGCCTTGACGCCAGCCATCCAGCAACAGGGTCGGCGGGAACCAGTTCGCATCACTGGCCTCCCCCGTCGTCACATCCGGCTCTTGGCCTTCCGGCAGTTCGGCGATAAAGGTGAAGGTGTCGAACCAGACGCCTTTCTCGGACTTCCCCACCCAACGGCCGGACGGCTTGAGCAGCGAGGCGTCCACATCCAGGCCGGTTTCTTCCAGTAGCTCCGTAAACGAGAGCTCGTGGCTCTCCAGCCTCTTGCGAGCGTGGTGGAAGGGGCGGGCGTCGCGCAGGAGGGTCCCAGAGTCGTCCACGAGCAAGAGCGTGCCTGTCTCCTCGAAGAGTTCACGCACGGCAGCGAACATAAGCGCGTGGGCTTGGCGCGGCTTGACGTCGAGCTGCTTGGCAAGGTCGCTCACCGAACGGCCGGACCAGAGTTGTTTTGCCTCGTCCTTGTTCAGCGGGAAGTCACGGATATCCACGCCCCCGCCGGGAAAGACAGTCATGCCGGGGTAATTAGCCATGGTGAGAACGCGCTCCTGCATCCACACCTCAAGGCCTTGCACCCCATCGCGCACGAGGATCACCGTGGCCGAAAGACGGCCATAGTTGATGCCCTTCATGTCTTCTTCATCGCGCCGTGCCACAGGTCACCTCCTTTTCCTTCTTTTTACATCCTTGTGCTCCCCGTTTGATGATCTTCAGATCATCAAACGCGGTGCGCACCTCCCCGCGTTTCCCTCCGCGCGAAGAAGCGTCCGTCCTCCTTGGTGATCTTAATGGGCTGGTGGTATGCCTTGGTCAGGTTCTCACTGGTGAGCACATCGTCGATGAGCCCTTGCGCAACGACGGAGCCTTCGTCCAACAGCATGGCGTGGGTGAACCCGTATGGGATCTCTTCCACGTGGTGCGTGATCATCACGATGGCGGGTGCATCGGGATCGAGCGCGAGCTCACTGAGATATCCCACGAGATCCTCACGGCCACCAAGGTCCAGCCCTGCACCCGGCTCATCCATGATGAGCAGCTCCGGGTTCACCATGATGGCGCGGGCAATGAGTACGCGCTTCTTCTCGCCGTCGGACAGTGTTCCCCAGCGGCGCCCCAACAGGTGCAGCGCACCAACCTGTTCGAGCGAATCGTGGACTTGCTCCACGTCCACATCCTCGTATTCCTCGCGCCAGCGGCCAATCACCGCATAGCCGCCGGAGATGACCACGTCCTCCACGATCTCATCGGCTGGAACGCGATTCGCCAGGGACGTAGTGGTCATACCAATCACGGCACGCAGGTCACGCATATCGGTCTTGCCCAGCTGCTCCCCCAGAACAAAGGCTGTTCCCTCCGACGGGAATTCCTGTGCCGAAGCCATCCGGACCAGCGTGGTCTTGCCGGCACCGTTAGGGCCAATGATGACCCACCTTTCATCGAGCTCTACCTGCCAATCCACGGGGCCCACCAGTGTGCGCCCACCGCGGCGGAACTCCACCCCACGAAAATCGAGGAGGAGGTCAGGGTTCGTTGGAGCAAGATCAAAGTCATTCGTTGGTGCATCAGTCACGCCCACCATTGTGGCGCATTTTTTCTCCTTTCGGTGCCCCGACTCGGCGCGCCATCCTCCGCTAGGCTGGGAGCCGACTGTGCGCTGGTGTTCCCAACCAGTGGCACAACGGCAACACCGAACCGGACGAAGGTGACAACAATGGCGATTGGCCGACTTGGAATCGACGACGTGAGGCCCCGCACCACCGACGGTGCCCTGCCCACCAAAGCAGTGGTTGGGGAGGTTGTGCCGATCTCCGCGCTTATATGGCGCGAAGGACATGATGCGATTTCTGCCACAGTCGTGGTCACCTCCCCCAACGGACGCACGTTTAGCCTCCCCATGACCGCAGAGGATTGCCGTCCGGACTACTGCCACGCTGTGTTCACTCCGGACTCCCCCGGGCTGTGGCGCTTCCGGGTTGAGGCATGGTCTGATCCCATTGCCACCTGGCGCAATGCCGTGACCAAGAAGTCCGCCGCCGGCCAGACCGCGGCCGAGATGGACAATGACCTCATCCACGGTGCGGAGCTTCTCAACCGCGCCGCCAAGGACTCCCCGCACAGTGCGCTCCTGCGTTCCGCGGCCAAAGCCTTGGAGGCCGAGGCCCCACTGAGGGATCGTCTCGCGCCAGCGCTTGCTGACGATGTTGCGGCCGCCCTCGCCACCCACCCCCTGCGCGAGTTGGTGACGGAGGGACCGGAGTGTGAGGTGAACGTCGAAAGGCGAAAGGCTCTCTTTAGCTCCTGGTATGAGCTCTTCCCGCGCTCCACCGGTGGCTGGGACGAAAACGGCCACCCTGTCCACGGAACCTTTGCCACAACCATGGAAGCGCTGCCGCGCGTGGCTGCCATGGGCTTTGACACCGTGTACTTCCCTCCGATCCACCCTATTGGCACGCTCAACCGCAAAGGCCCGAACAACACTCTCGTGGCCGAGGAAGGCGATGTCGGCTCTCCGTGGGCCATTGGCTCTGCTGAAGGCGGGCACGATGCGATCCACCCCGAATTGGGGACGGAGAAGGACCTGCGCGCACTCATTGCCCGCGCCCAGGAACTGGGGCTGGAAGTCGCCCTCGACTTGGCACTGCAGGCCGCACCCGACCACCCGTGGGCGAAAACCCACCCGGAATTCTTCACCGTGCTCCCGGACGGCACCATCGCGTACGCTGAGAACCCGCCGAAGAAGTACCAGGACATCTACCCCATCAACTTTGATAACGCGCCGAAGAAGATCTACAAGGAGATCTACCGCGTGGTCATGCACTGGGTTGAGCTGGGCATTACCACTTTCCGCGTGGACAACCCACACACCAAGCCGGCGAATTTCTGGCACTGGCTCATTGCCAAGGTGCACAACACACACCCAGACGTGATTTTCCTTGCTGAAGCCTTCACTCGCCCGGCGCGTCTGTTGGGTCTGGCGAAGGCCGGTTTCTCGCAGTCCTACACCTACTTCCCGTGGAAGACCACGAAGAAGGAGCTGACGGGCTTTGCCCAGGACTGCGTGCGCCAGGCTGACATCAGCCGCCCGTCCTTCTGGGTGAACACGCCCGATATCCTTCATGCGTTTATTCAGACGGGTAACCGCTCAGCTTTTGCTATCCGCGCCACCCTGGCTGCAACGCTGAGTCCGCTGTGGGGCATGTACTCCGGCTTCGAGCTCTACGAGCACGAGCCAGTTGCCCCTGGCAGTGAGGAATACCTCGACTCGGAGAAGTACCAGCTGCGCCCGCGCGACTACCAAGGAGCACTGGAGCGCGGCGACTCGCTTGAGCCGTACATCACGCTGCTCAACCGCATCCGCCGCGCGCACCCGGCTTTCCAGCAGCTGCGCAATCTGACGTTCCACACCGTGGACAATGACCAGATCATCGCGTACTCCAAGTTTGACCCAGTCACGGGCGACAGCGTGCTCACCGTGGTCAACCTCGACCCGACCTACGCGCAAGAGGGAATGATCACCCTCAACATGGACGCCCTCGGCCTTGCGCCCGGCGCATCCTTCCCTGTGCACGACATGGTCAGTGGCGCCCAATACGAATGGAACATGCGCAACTACGTGAGGTTGAGCCCCGTGGACAACGTCGCGCACATCTTCCGTCTCCCGCGTATCGACGAACCCGCTCGCACCCGCCTCTCCTTCCGCAGCATCGCCGACGAGGACTACCGCCCGTAGGATGGGCCACCAGTAGCGCCTGAAAGGACATAACCCCCACCATGACCGACATCGACCCCGCACTGCTTATCCCTGAGGAAGACCGCCAGCGCCTGCTGCAATGCCAGCACCACGCGCCGCATGACTTCTATGGGTGGCACGCAACCCCCACTGGATCCGTTATCCGCACCCGCATCCTGGGTGCCACGCACGTGGAAGTGCTCATTCACAACCAGGGCTTGCCTATGACCCCCGTGGGGGATGACATCTGGGTCGTTGGGCTGGAGGACGAACTCACCCCTGACTACCGCTTCCAGGTGACGTACCCGGAGGGCGATCCGGTCATCATCGCGGACCCGTACCACTTCCTACCCACACTGACATCCTTTGACCTTCACCTCATTGGTGAAGGCCGCCACGAGCGTCTCTGGGAAGTTCTGGGTGCGAACCAGCACACCTACAACACGTCAATGGGTCAGGTCTCCGGCACCGCTTTCGCTGTGTGGGCGCCCAACGCCAAGGGCGTAGCCGTCGTCGGTGAGTTCTGCAATTGGAACCCCAACCAGTACCCCATGCGCACGCTGGGTGCTACCGGTGTGTGGGAAATCTTCATCCCGGGTATTGAGCCCGGGGCGGAATACAAATTTAAGGTGCAGGGGGCAGATGGCCGGGTCGTCGATAAGGCAGACCCCATGGCGAAGCGAACCAAGACCCCGCCGGAAACCGTCTCGGTCGTCGCTGAGCGAGACAACTACACCTGGTCGGACCACAAGTGGATGGCGGCGCGCCCTGGCATTGACGCCACCAACTCGCCGATGAGTATCTACGAAGTGCACGTCGGCTCCTGGCGCGTCGGCTACGGCTACCGTGAGCTTGCCGAAGAGCTCGTCCCGTACCTCGTTGAGCACGGCTACACGCATGTGGAATTCCTGCCCGTCGCCGAGCACCCCTTTGGCGGTTCCTGGGGCTACCAGGTCACCGGCTACTACGCTCCGACTGCGCGCTGGGGCTCACCGGAGGACTTCAAGTACCTCGTGGACACGCTCCACCAGGCCGGCATCGGCGTCATCGTCGACTGGGTGCCCGCCCACTTCCCCAAGGATGAATGGGCCCTTGCGCGTTTCGACGGCACGGCACTCTACGAACACCCCGACTGGCGCCGCGGCGAACAGAAGGACTGGGGCACCTACGTCTTCGACTTCGGCCGCAATGAGGTGCGCAACTTCCTCGTGGCTAATGCTCTGTACTGGCTCGAGGAGTACCACTTGGACGGCCTGCGCGTGGACGCAGTGGCCTCCATGCTCTACCTCGACTACTCGCGCGAACCTGGCGAGTGGCTGCCCAACCAGTTCGGCGGGCGCGAAAACCTGGATGCCGTGCAATTCCTCCAAGAATTCAATGCCACCGTGCACCGCGAGCACCCGGGCATTGTGACCATCGCCGAGGAATCCACCGCATGGCCGGGAGTGACCGCACTGACGTCTGCTGACGGCCTCGGTTTCTCCCTCAAGTGGAATATGGGCTGGATGAATGACACCCTGCAGTACTTCTCCGAAGACCCAGTCCACCGCTCCTACCACCACAACGAGATCACCTTCTCGCTGGTCTACGCCTTCTCTGAGAAGTACGTGCTGCCGTTTAGCCACGACGAGGTCGTGCACGGCAAGGGCTCACTGTGGTCCCGCATGCCCGGTGACGCGTGGAACAAGGCCGCCGGTGTGCGCACCCTCTTCGCGTACATGTTCTCCCACCCGGGCAAGCAGCTCATGTTCATGGGATGTGAATTCGGTCAGACCACCGAGTGGGCTGAGGCCGGCTCCATCAACTGGGACAACCTTGAGGGCTGGGACAGCGAATACCACCACGGCATCCGCACCCTCGTGCGCGATCTCAACCACTTCTACCGGGACACCCCTGCGCTCTACAGCCAGGACAACACCCCGATGGGCTTCCAGTGGATCAAGGGGGATGATTCGCAGAACAACCTCCTCGCCTACATCCGCTGGGGTACTGACGGGACCCCGCTGCTGACGGTGATCAACCTGTCCGGGACCTCCCAGACGGACTACCGCCTAGGCCTGCCTCGTGCCGGTGAGTGGGAGCTCGTGCTCAACACCGATGACTCGCGCTACCAGGGTGCCGGCAACCAGCTGGCAGGTGTTGTGGGTACGGAGGACACCCCGTGGGATAGCTTCGAGCAGTCCGCGGTGTTCCACATCCCGGCGATGAGCGTGCAGTACTACCGCCTGCGCTAAGGACCGCGGCGTTTCTTTAACGCGAGGCCCAGCAGTGGCGATGCCAATGGCGGCGGTCATCAGCCCGCCCACCCGTATCCCGGGGCCATGCCACGATGTGCGCGACACCAGGTGGAATGTTCTGGTTACAGCGTGGGCAGATGTAGAACTTCGTGGCAGAGGCTGAGCCCATCTGACGCACGAGGTACATTTCGCCGTTTGCCCAGCTCGGCCCCTCTTCTTCCCGGGTGCCCCAGTACGCACTGCCATCGCGTGGCAGCTGACGCGGTGCTCTACCGGTGGCCCGGCGGTTTCGGCGTGGCATGACGGTTAGAAGAGGCGGAGTTCGTTGGACTCGATACCACGGAGTTCGTCGTAATCAAGCGTGATGCACTCAATGCCGCGGTCCTCCGCCAAGGTGCGGGCTTGTGGCTTGATTTCCTGTGCCGCAAAAACGCCGCGCACCGGCCGCAGCAGTGCGTCACGGTTCAACATCTCCACGTAGCGGGTGAGCTGTTCCACGCCGTCAATCCCACCGCGGCGCTTCACTTCAACGGCCACAGCAGCGCCGTTCTCATCGCGCGCCATGATGTCCACCGGGCCCAAAGGAGTGGGATATTCGCGGCGGACGAGGGTGAAGCCGTCCCCCAGCGTCTCAATATGATCCGCGAGCAGCTCCTGGAGGTGCGCTTCCACGCCGTCCTTGATCAGGCCAGGATCCTCGCCGAGTTCGTAGGTCACGTCCGCGTGAATCTCCTCAATGGTCACGCGCAGCTGCTCTCCCTTCGGGTTCTCCACGACCCAGAGAGCAGCACCAGTTTCCTCCCCGTCCACATCCACGATGGGTTCTTCCGTTATCGTGCACGGCGGAGTCATCCAGTTCAAAGGCTTATAGGCGCGATCATCCGCATGCACAGACAACGAGCCATCGGCTTTCACCATGATCAGACGGTCCGCGAGTGGCAGGTGGGCATCAAGCCGACCAACATAATCCACTGAGCACCGGGCGATAACAAGACGCATGGCCCCTACCCTAGCCGGGCTACAGGTTCGTGCGGAAAGCGCGGTGCCGCAAAACGTTCATGTCCGAGCGCACTTGACGACGATCCGGTGCGGACTCCAGCCACGACACCAACGCCATCGCCGTCAGCCGATCACAGCCAAACTCGAACTCACGACCGTCCCCAGAAAACACAATGACCACCTCAACCTCGGGCATAAACTCCCGCTCGGTCTCGGTGGCCTCTCGCCTACCAGTAACGGTAATGGAATGGCGGCTCAGCACTACGTCAGCGCCAAAGGACAGCGAACGTAGCATGTAAAAGCTCATCCTGGAACCGCTGTAACGCACAATGCCATGGCGCCAACCATGAATGCTCTCTGCCGGCAACGCACGCATCAACGCCTGGGTGCCGGACTTACGTACTGCAAAAAACCGCCACACGCCCGCCGCGACAAACACCGCCGCAACAAGGCCAAGAGCGATCCAGAGCACGTTCATAACCACATAGTGTACCCAGCTTCACAGCAACGTTTGAACAGCCAAAAGTTGGGGATTTGGCGTCAATAAGCAAAAAGCAAAACCCCCGCCATTCCGCATGGGAACAACGGGGGCTAGAAAATGCCGGAGAACTAGGCGCTGCCCTTACGACGCAGGGCCGCCTGCTCAGCCTCGTGGCGAGCCTTCGCAGTCGGATCATTCTCATCGAACGCTTCGTTAGCATTCACCTCATCGGCGAAGATAGCAAAGTCCGCGAGAATGGTGACCTTGTTGCCCGTCACAGAGACGAACCCGCCCTGAACAGCAGCGACAATCTTGTCGCCGCTGATCGGGGTGATGGTCACGACACCGTTATCCTTGAGCTGGCCCAAGAACGGCTCGTGACCAGGCAGCACGCCGATCTCACCTTCGGTGGTTTGAGCGGTGACGATGGACGCCTCGCCCTTCCACAGCATGCGGTCAACCGATACCAGTTGCGCGGTGATTTCAGCCATGAGCTACTCCTACTTCTCTTGCAGCTTCTTGTATGCAGCTTCGACGTCGTCCAGACCGCCGAGGTTGCTGAAGGCCTGCTCCGGGTAGTGGTCAAACTCACCGGTAGCGAGCTTGTCGAAGGCGTCAATGGTCTCCTCGAGCGGAACGTAAGAACCTTCGTCACCGGTGAACTTCTTAGCCACGAAGAAGTTCTGGCCGAGGAAGCGCTGGATCTTACGAGCACGCATAACGGTGATCTTGTCGTCCTCAGAGAGCTCGTCCATACCCAGGATGGCGATGATGTCCTGCAGCTCCTTGTTCTTCTGCAGAATGTTGATCACCTTCTGAGCAACCTCGTAGTGGCGCTCGCCGACGATACCCGGCTCCAGAATACGGGAGGTCGAGGTCAGCGGGTCCACAGCTGGGTAAATACCCTTCGAGGCGATGGAACGAGAAAGCTCGGTGGTTGCATCCAGGTGAGCGAACGTGGTCGCCGGAGCCGGGTCGGTGTAGTCATCTGCCGGCACGTAAACGGCCTGCAGGGACGTAATCGAACGGCCCTTGGTCGAGGTAATGCGCTCCTGGAGAACACCCATCTCATCAGCCAGGGTCGGCTGGTAACCCACGGCGGACGGCATACGGCCGAGCAGCGTGGACACCTCCGAACCTGCCTGGGTGAAACGGAAGATGTTGTCGATGAACAGCAGCACGTCCTGGTTCTGGACATCGCGGAAGTACTCCGCCATGGTCAGGCCGGACAGGGCCACGCGCATACGGACCCCTGGCGGCTCATCCATCTGACCGAAGACAAGGGCGGTATCCGGAAGGACGCCCATGTCATCCATCTCCAGGAAGAGGTCCGTACCCTCACGCGTACGCTCACCGACGCCGGCGAAGACCGACGTACCGGAGAACTCGCGAGCAATACGGGTAATCATCTCCTGGATGAGAACGGTCTTACCCACACCTGCACCGCCGAAGAGGCCGATCTTGCCGCCCTTCACGTACGGGGTGAGAAGGTCAATGACCTTAATACCGGTCTCGAGAATCTCGGTCTTACCCTCAAGATCCTTGAAGGCCGGCGGCTCGCGGTGGATACCCCAACGCTCGCCGTCCTTGCCCACAGACGGATCATCAAGGCAGTCGCCGAGTGCGTTGAACACGTGGCCCTTGACCTGGTCGCCGACCGGCACCGAGATCGGGTTACCGGTGTCAACAACCTTGGCACCGCGGACGAGGCCGTCGGTCGGGGCCATGGCGATGGTGCGCACGAGGCCGTCGCTCAGGAACTGAGCAACCTCGAGCGTCACGGTCTTTGCAACTGCTTCGAGCTCGACCTCGACGTGCAGCGCATTGTAGAGTTCCGGCAGTTCGCCGCGCGGGAATTCCACGTCGACGACTGCGCCGATGACGCGAACGACACGGCCGTTGTCCGAACCCTGCGGCTTCTGGCCTTCGCCAGCACCGGTGTTCGCGACGGTACCGGAGGCTGCGACGTTGTCCTCAGCCCCGGTCGGCTCGTCGTTACGCTCATCAAAAGATTGAGCTGTAGTCATGATTTAGTCACTTTCTCCGCTACCGGACAACGCGCCAGCGCCGCCGATAATCTCGGTGATTTCCTGGGTGATTTTTGCCTGACGCAACTGGTTGGCTTCACGGGACAGTTCGCCAGCCAGCTCGGTGGCGTTGTCCGTTGCGTTCTTCATGGCCGTACGGCGCGATGCAGACTCCGCTGCGGACGCTTCCAAGAAGATCGAGTAGAGCGACCTGGAAACGTACGCGGGAAGCAGCTGCTCCATCAGGGTCTCTGCATCCGGCTCAAAGTCCATGTCCGGCTGCACATTGCCCGAAGTGGTGAGCAGATCTTCCTGCTCGAACTCCACGTCTTCAAAGACGGGCTCGATCGGAAGCAGCTGGTGGACAGTGGCCTCCTGCGAAAGCATGGACACGAACTTCGTGTACACAACATGCACCTGGTCAAAACCGATAACCGGCTGCCCCTGCGGCGCACGCAGGCCTTCACGCCAATCCGCTTCGCCTTCGGAGCTTGCCTGGAAGCCCTGGATCATGTGGTGACGCACATTATGCGTCGCTTCCCACGACGGATCCTGGGACCACCCAGTCCACGCACCCGCGATCTCCTGATCACGGAAGTCGTAGTGGGTGACGCCCTTGCCACCGGTGACGTAGCGGACTACGTCATACCCGGACTCCTCGAGCATCTTCTCGAGCTCAGCAGCCTTCTTGAGAACGTTGTGGTTGTAGCCACCAGCCATGCCGCGGTCAGACGTGACCACGAGCACTGCGGCGACCTTGCCGTTCTCACGCTCATGGAGCATCGGGTGGTCCAGGGATGTTGCAGCGGCAAGCCGCTCCATGACGTCCTGCATCTCGTTGGCGTACGGCTGTGCCGCAGCAACGCGCTGCTGGGCCTTGGTGATGCGCGAAGTAGCGATCAGCTCCTGGGCCTTGGTGATCTTCTTCGTTGAGTTGACTGACCGGATTCGGTCACGCAATTCGCGAAGTGTTGCCATGGTGTGTGCTCCTCCCTTCTCTTAGTCGTTTCTTTTCAAAGTGTGAACTTCCGCGTTAACCGGCGTGTATCCGATTAAGCGCGCTTCTGCGACTTGCGAGGGATGGTGAGCTGGTTCTTGGACACCTCATCGGAATCCAAAGCATCAGCTTCCGGCTCACGCACGATGTGCTCGTCGTCGGAGGTCTGGAAGGAGGATGCGAAGCGCTCGTTGGCACGGCGCAGGGTCTCCTGGGACTCGTCGGAAAGCGCTGCACCACCGTCGATCTGCGCGTAGACCTCAGGGGCCTCAGCGCGGATGAACTCGTGGAGCTCTGCCTCGTAACGGCGAACGTCAGCGACGGGAACGGAGTCGAAGACACCCTCGTTAGCGAGGAAGATGGAGATGATCTGGAACTCCACCGGCTGCGGCGAGTTCTCAGACTGCTTCAGCAGCTCGACGAGGCGCTGACCACGCTCAAGCTGACGCTTCGACGCATCATCCAGGTCAGACGCGAACGCTGCGAAGGACTCGAGGTCGCGGTATGCGGCCAGATCCAGACGCAGGTTACCTGCAACCTTCTTCATACCCTTAGTCTGCGCTGCACCACCGACACGGGACACGGAGATACCCACGTCAATAGCCGGGCGGACACCCTGGTTGAAGAGGTCGGACTGGAGGAAGCACTGACCGTCCGTAATCGAGATGACGTTGGTCGGAATGAAGGCACCGACGTCGTTCGCCTTGGTCTCAATGATCGGAAGTGCGGTCAGGGAACCTGCCCCCAACTCGTCGTTCAGCTTCGCTGCACGCTCCAGCAGACGGGAGTGCAGGTAGAAGACGTCACCCGGGTACGCCTCGCGGCCCGGCGGACGACGCAGCAGCAGGGAGATGGCACGGTATGCCTCAGCCTGCTTGGTCAGATCATCGTAGATAACCAGGACGTGGTTGCCCTGGTACATCCAGTGCTGGCCCAGAGCTGCACCGGCGAACGGTGCGAGCCACTTGAAGCCTGCAGAGTCGGAGGCCGGAGCAGCCACGATGGTGGTGTACTCCAGGGCACCGTTCTCCTCGAGGGTGCGACGCACACCTGCGATGGTGGAGCCCTTCTGGCCGATGGCGACGTAAATACAACGGACCTGCTTGGTCTTGTCGCCGGTCTCCCAGAAAGCCTTCTGGTTAAGGATGGTGTCAATGCAGACCGCGGTCTTACCGGTCTTACGGTCACCAATGATCAGCTGGCGCTGGCCACGGCCGATCGGGGTCATCGCGTCAATAGCCTTGATGCCCGTCTGCATCGGCTCCTCGACCGGCTGGCGGTCGAGAACGCCGGCAGCTTGAAGCTCGAGCACGCGCTCTTCTTCAGACTCGATCGGGCCCAGGCCGTCAATCGGCTGACCCAGTGGGTTGATCACGCGGCCGAGGAAGTTATCCCCGACCGGGATGGACAGGACCTCGCCGGTCCTAACAACTTTGTCGCCCTCGGAAATCGTCTCAAAATTACCCAGGACCACGACACCAATGGAGTCGGTCTCAAGGTTCTGAGCGACGCCGATGACGCCATTCGGGAACTCAAGCAGCTCGTTGGTCATGCAGCCCGGCAGCCCGGAAACCTGGGCAATACCATCTGCAGCCGACGTCACCGCGCCGACCTCCTCACGGGAGGCCTCCGCGGAGTAGCTCGAGGTGTAGTTCGCTATCGCGCTACGGATCTCATCGGAGGAGATCGTCAGCTCCGCCATGTTCTTCCTGCTCTCGGTAGATTCTTCCAGCATATTTTTGTTCTAGTAAGCCGTGTTGGCAGCCATGTCGGCACGCAGGCGGGCAAGCTTGCCACGCGTGGAGCCGTCAATCTGCTCGTCGCCAACGCGGATGGTCACACCGCCGAGGAGGCTGGGGTCAACCTCAGTGTGGATAGCCATCTCGCGGCCGTAAATCTTGCCTAGCTTTTCTGCCAATGCGTCGCGCTGAGAAGCGGAAAGCTCGGTTGCGGAGGTGACCTCTGCAACGGTCTTGCCGGTCAACTCGGCCGATTCGCGGGAGATGCCCGCAATATCGTCGACCGGGTTCTTCTCGGGACGACCCACCACCTGGAGTGCCAGGGCTTCGGTGTACATAGTCACCTTGCCGTAGAGCACGTTGGCCAGAAGGGATCGCTTCTGGTCTGCGGTGGCAGTGCGGTCGGACAGCAGCTGGGTGAGTTCGCTTTCGCGCTCGAGGAGGCGGGAAAGTGCGAAGAGTTCCTCTTCGACAGTTTCCAACTTGCCTTCGCTCTCTGCGCCGCGCAGAAGTGCGCGACGGCCCAGGTGGACGAGTCCTGCACGGAACTCGCGCGGCGTGGACCAGACCTGTGCTGCTGCCTCACGCAGGATGTTCAAGGTCGGCTCGGCAACCTTGTTGCCGAAGACCTCGCTGATAATCCCGGTGCGCTGCTCTTCCTTGAGGGAAGCATCAGCAACGGCAACGCGCAGAGTGCGGTCCTTCTCAAGCTGGTCCACAACAAGGAACAGCTCGGTGCCGGTCTGGGCTGCTACGGAAACGGTGTCAGCGCTGTCGGTGTCACGAATGAACGCGTCCAGTTTCTGCGCAACATTCGACAGTGCTTCGCGGCTCGCTGCTCTCATCGACGCCCTCACTTCCGGGTAGCCGAGCGTGCGGACACGGTGTCCAGCTGGCTCAGGAAGTTGTCGATGGTGTTGGAGCGGCGGGTGGAATCCGACAACTCAGCACCGAGGAGCTCCTCAGCGAGGTTGATAGAGTTCTGGCCCAGCTCGTTGCGAAGCTCTGCGACGACCTGCTCACGCGAGGCCAGCAGCTGCTTCTCACCAGATTCGACAATGCGACGGGACTCTTCCTCAGCCTTGACGCGTGCCTCTGCTTCGATCTCCTTGCCCTTTTGACGGGCAGCTTCGCGGATCTCCGCAGCTTCGGCGCGTGCCTCAGCGAGTTGAGCGTTGTTCTTTTCCAGAGCAGCCTTTGCCTGCGCTTGTGCGGTCTCAGCCCGCTCGATACCGCCCTTGATCTTGTCTTCGCGCTCCGCGAGCACTTCCTGGAACTTCGGAAGCACAAACTTCCAGAAGAGCAAGAAGATGACGAGGAAGACGACGAGAGACCAGACGATGTCGTAAGCCTTCGGCAGCAGGATGGAGTTACCGCCCTCAAGCGGGAACTGCTCTGCCCCCTCGGCTGCAAGTAGGTAGATGACGTTCGTCATGCGGTGCTCCTGATCTAAATGGTTTTACGAAACTTCTGGGTTGAAGAGTTTCTTTAGAACAGGAAGCCGGCGACCAGGCCGATCAGTGCCAGGGCCTCGACGAAGGCGATACCCAGGAACATGGTGGTACGCAGCTGGCCAGCCATCTCCGGCTGACGTGCCATGCCCTCGACGGTCTTGCCGACGAGGATGCCGATGCCGAGGCCCGGGCCGATGGTTGCGATGCCGTAGCCGATGGTGCCGAGGCCGGTGTACTTGGTAGCTTCTGCTGCCTGGGCGAGGATGATCTCGTTCATGGAAAGTCGTTCCCTTTCTTGGTGCCCGGCCCTTTGGTCAAGGCCCGAGCGGTGACAAAGTGTTTGTGGGGTTATTCAGTTGGCCAGTGTCAGTCAGTTCGCGCCTGACTAGTGCGAATCTGCGTGCAACGACAGCTCGATGTACACCGCGACCAGAAGGGCGAAGATGTACGCCTGCAGGAAGATAACAATCAACTCGTACAGGGTGAACAGGATCGCTGCGATCAAGGTCATGCCACTCAGTGCCGTCCAAGCGTTCAGCTGCCAGAAGAAGAAGTTCGTAGCAGAGTACAGAAGGACGAGAATGATGTGGCCAGCCAGGAAGTTCGCCATAAGACGAAGAGCCAGGGTGACCGGGCGCAGAATGAATGTCGAGAAGAACTCGATCGGCACAACCAAAAGGTGAAGTGCCGGAGGCAAGTTAGGAATCACGAGTGAGTGCTTCACGTATTTGCCGAAGCCGTGACGGGCAGCGCCCGCGTAGATCATCGTGAAGTACCCGACCACTGCCAGCACGATCGGAAGACCGATACGGGAGCTAGGCGAAATGTTCAGGCCAGGGATGATCGTGGCCACGTTCATGAAGAGCACTGTGAAGAAGATCGTGGCGATAACCGGAAGGAATCGACGACCCTCCTTCTTGCCCAAGATGTCCTCAGCGATGTGCAGGCGGACAAAGTCCACTGCGACCTCACCAAGGTTTTGCAGACCAGACGGAACCAGCTTCGGGTTCCGGAAGGCGATTGCAAAAAGAACCACAAGGATGAGCGCCATGAACAGGCGCACAATCATGATGCGGTCCAGCGCGAACCAACCGCCGAGGAAGTCCTCCCCCAGCATTTGGCCGTAGTATTGCCCCGGGAAAAATTCTGGGTCCAGTTCGGGTACGTGGAAGCTACCCTTCATGGCCAAAGTTGCAACGCTCAGCGTTCTCTCCCGTTCTCGGGCCGCACAATTTTCATGTGCGGTGCGATGGACGTCTTCAAAATCTGCCTCCCGCGGCGGACTCCGTCGCACATCAGCTACCGCGGTGCAGGGGATGATCTAGAAGAAGCGGGCAGGTAACCCCAAAAGGTGTAGCTCTCTCCTTCTAACCCGCGATTAGCCTATCAGCCGATCCGTAGAAACGGGCATGTTGGGGGGAGCTTGTCGCACCCAAAAGTGGGCACTCTCCCACCGGACCCCATTAAGGCTGGTCATAGGCGTTTGTTAGCTCAGTCACAGGAGCTCTTCAGGGGGAGAGAAAAAGGGCGCGGCAGTGTCGCCCCGCGCCCTTTTTATCCGAAGACTTAGCCCACGTATGTGGCACGCGTGGTCATGATGCCCCAGACCTCAGAGCCCAGGACAACGATGAGCGCCAGGATCACGGTCACGCCGAGCGCAGCTGTGTCATAAAAGTCCATGCCTCGAAGAACAAAAAGCACCGCGATCAAAACGACGAGCTTGAGCGTCCAGCTTCCCAGCACAACGGCCATCGTGGTGCTTGGCGACGTATTCGAGGTGGCCAGAACCGACACCACAGTCAGCAGAACAAATCCCCCGCCAATCGCGGCGCCAATAAGAACGCCCCAGATGCCAGGCAGATCACGCATTCCGCCCCAAACTGCAAGGGAAACGATGGTCAGGACAACGAGGGCCCAGCCGCCAAGTTTGAGGGCGCGCTTGAGGGGCGCCTGCGGGTCGTCGAACTCAGCGGGGTTCTCTACGGGAGTGGTTGAGGAAGTCACGCTCCCATATCCTACTCGTTCGCGCTAACCGGCCCGATCTTGCCCTGAAAGACTGGCACCGCGGTAGCCGCTGCGGCCAGAAGAACGGAGACGATGAGTAACAGCGCAGCATAGCGTGCCGGGAAGATGGAGAAGCTCACGGTGCCAAAGCCGATGGCGGAAACCCACATGTACAGCACCAGGACGGTGCGGCGGTGGGTATGCCCCAGGGCGAGCAACCGGTGATGGATGTGCTGGCGGTCCGCGGAAAATGGGCTCTTGCCCTGGGACACGCGCCGGACCACAGCCATGACAAGATCCGCCACCGGCAGAGCAATCGCCGCCAGCACGACGATGAACGGGCTGATCAGGGCGACGACATCAGCGGTGCCGTACAAAGCAAGGTTGATCTTGCCGGATGCAGAAATCGACGCAGCTGCCAAGAGCAAGCCAATGAGCATTGCGCCGGTATCCCCCATGAAGATGCGGGCCGGCTCAAAATTGTGGGGCAAAATGCCAGCACACATCCCCACCATGCCCGCACAGATGATCGCGGGCGGATAAGCAGACACTGCCCCACCCTGGTCGTGGAGCAGCGTCAAAGAGAACAACAAAATCGCGCCACCCGCAATAAGGCCAAGGCCAGCGCAAAGCCCATCGATTCCGTCGACGAAGTTAAAGGCATTCACCAAGGTCACAATGATCAGCGTGGACAGGATGATGCCTTGGGTGCGGTCGAGGATGAGGGTGGTGCCGCCGTCGATAGGCAAAAAGATGACGTTGTAGGACAGGCCCATGACGGAGACAGTGAGTGCCGCTAAGAGTTGGCCCGCGAATTTCGCGAGCGCCCCGAGCTCGTAGAGGTCATCGATGACGCCGACGACGACGATGAGGAAGGCTCCCACCACAACCGCTGTCATTTCTGGTGTGACCGGGGCAAATCCGCGGGTGAGCGCCGGCAACTGCATCGCCAAGAAAATCGCAGACAAAAAGCCCGTGAACATGGCCACACCACCGAGACTCGGGGTGGGTTGCGTGTGTACATCACGGGCGCGAATCTCTGCGACGCGGCCGGTGCGCACGAGGTATGAGCGCACAGGACCGGTGGCCAAGTAGGTGATCACTGCCGCAAGGAGGATCACCAGGCCAAGCTCGCGCAGAGGTACGCCGCTTCCCGTCATGAGTTAGCGGTCCTTCCGCCGCAAGTCCTCCGGGTCAAGTCCAAGAACTTCACCAATACGCTCCGCCGCGATGGCGCCTTCACGCAGAATGACAGGACGCGGACCAGAAATATCGATGATGGTGGATGGCTCCCCCACCTCAGCCTTACCGCCATCGAGATAGGTCTGAACAGCTTCGCCGAATTGGTTGCGCGCGCCAACAGCGGTCACTGCCGGCGGCTGACCGGAGATATTCGCGCTCGACACAGCCATCGGACCAACCTCACGGAGGAGCTCAATTGCCACCGGCTGCAACGGCATGCGCAGGAGCACGGTACCGCGGGTATCGCCCAGGTTCCACGGCAAAGAAGGGGCTTCGGGCACAACGATGGACAGGCCACCAGGCCAAAACGCTTCAACGAGAGTTTTTGCGGTGTCCGTGAACTCTCGCACCAGCCCCTGAATCGTGGTCCATGAGCCCACGAGCACAGGAATCGGCATATCCGGGCCACGGCGCTTCGTGGCTAACAACTTGGCGCAGGCGTCCGGGTTGAATGCGTCCGCGCCGATTCCATACACGGTATCGGTGGGCAGCACCACGCACTGGCCAGCCTTAACAGCGGCTGCGGCAGCCTCAATACCTTCTTTGCGGCCCTGTGGGTCCAGGCAGTCATACACTCTGCTCGGCATCGGCGATGATCCTCCTTTTAGGGTTGTACCTTACTCGCGGTGACAAACCTGTCCCGACCAGTGAGGTCTTTTAGGTTTCGGACGTGTTCAAAGCAGCCTTGCTTTTCCACGAGTTCCCGGGTCACCGCCGCCGTCGAATCATCATGCTCAATCCCCAGCAGCCCGCCGGGCATGAGCAGACGCGCTGCAACCGGGATGAGGCCACGGATGGCGTCCATGCCGTCCTCACCAGAGAAAACTGCTGTTTCCGGGTCGTGGTAGACCTCCGGATCCAGCAATCCTGCTTCCTGCGGAGCAAAAGGCACGTACGGCGGGTTGGAGACAACCATGGCAACGCGCCCGGAATACTCGCTGAGCAGATCCGGATCCGTCATATCGCCCTCGATGATGCGGACAGCGGAGCCGTGCTCGTGTGCATTGTCCATGGCAGCTTCAACCGCAACCGGTGACAGGTCCACGCCGATGACCTCATCAGCCTGCACGCGCTGGTCAATGTAGATCGCCAACGCACCAGACCCTGTGCCCAAGTCCACGATGATGGACTCATCCGGCTGGCCTTCGTATTCCTCGCTGAGCTTTTCAAATTCCGTCACTGCCCATTCAGCAAGCACTTCCGTTTCCGGGCGCGGAATGAACACGCCGGGACCAACCCTGAGATCAAGAATCCCAAAGGGTGCTGAGCCCACAATGTGCTGCAGCGGCTCACGCTTCTCACGCCGCTTTACTGCCGCCTCATAGGCGACAGCGAAGGACGCGGGAATTTGATCTGGGGAATAAAAACGCAAGGCCAAACGGGATGACTCCCCCAAAAGCGCCGCCGCGATCACAGTCGCGTCGACGTCGGGGGATGCGATGCCGGCGTGGGTGAAGCGGCGCCGGGCATCGTCGATAAGCGATGCGAGCTCGGGTGAGTTCCAGCGCACTGGACTAGTGCTCCGCCTCGAGTCGCTCCTGGCGCTCATGCGTCTGCAGAGCGGTGATCAGGTCATCCATGTTGCCATCGAGCACCGAGTCAAGGTTGTTGGCCTTAAAACCGATGCGGTGATCCGAGATACGGTTCTCCGGCCAGTTGTACGTACGGATGCGCTCCGAGCGGTCCATGTTGCGCACCTGCGAAGCACGACCCTCAGCGGCTTCTGCCTCAGCCTTCTCGCGTTCGATCTGCTCCAGGCGAGCCTGCAGAACCTGCATCGCGCGCGCACGGTTCTGAATCTGCGAACGTTCCTTCTGACAGGTCACCACAATGCCCGTGGGCAGGTGGGTGATACGCACAGCGGAGTCCGTCGTGTTCACGCCCTGGCCACCCTTACCGGAGGAACGGTAGACGTCAACACGCAGATCCTTCTCATCGATCTGAACGTCGCCGACCTCTTCGGTCTCCGGGAAGACATAGACACCAGCAGCGGACGTCTGGATACGGCCCTGCGATTCCGTCACGGGGATGCGCTGCACGCGGTGCACGCCACCCTCAAACTTGAGCATGGACCACGCGCCATCACGGGATGGATTCTTCATGGTCACAGACACCGTCATGTCCTTCACACCGCCGAGATCAGACTCAGAGACGTCCAAGACATCCCAGCTCAAGCCATGCTTCTCAGCGTATTTCTGGTACATGCGGGCAAGGTCGGCCGCGAACAGAGCGGCCTCTTCCCCACCGGCACCAGCCTTGATCTCCATGATCACGTCATCCGGATCGTGCTCATCGCGTGGGGCGAGCAGATCCGCCAACTCCTCCTCCAGGCGGACAATCTCACCTTCAAGGCGGGTTGCCTCTTCGGCGAATTCCTTGTCCTCGGAGGCCATTTCCTTGGCTGCCTCGTGGTCCTCGCGCGCCTGGTTGAGGTCGTTGTTCACGTTGATGATCGGCTGCAGCTGCGCGTAACGCTTAGACAGCTTGCGGAACAGGTCCTGGTCGCCGACAACCTCTGGGTCTGACATCTGGGCTTGGATGCCCTGGTACTCAGACACATAGTCATCAACGAGTGATACGTGTGATCCGGCCATTTACTGGTACTCCTCTGTATCCACATCAGCGGCCATCGGCGCAGACTGCGCAACACCAACGAGGAACTCACCGTTGTTCTTGGTCTTCTTCAGCTGCTTGATCAGCAGGTCAATAGCGGCCTGCGGATCCAGCGCGGAGAGGATGCGGCGCAGCTTGTGCATGACGCGGGCTTCCTCCGGGGCGAGCAGCAGCTCGTCCTTGCGTGTGCCGGACGGGTTGACGTCCACGGCCGGGAACACGCGGCGCTCAGCGATCTTGCGGTCGAGCTTGAGCTCCGCGTTACCGGTGCCCTTGAATTCCTCGAAGATCACCGTGTCACCAGCGGAACCGGTCTCCACCATCGCCGTAGCGATGATGGTCAGGGAGCCACCGTCCTCGATGTTGCGGGCAGCACCCAGGAAACGCTTCGGCGGGTACAGCGCGTTGGAGTCCACACCACCAGAGAGGATGCGGCCCGATGCCGGCGAGGAGTTGTTGTACGCACGGCCAAGGCGGGTGATGGAATCCAGCAGGACCACAACGTCCTGGCCCATCTCCACGAGGCGCTTCGCGCGCTCAATCGCGAGCTCCGCAACCGCGGTGTGCTCGCTCGGCGGGCGGTCAAAGGTGGAGGCGATAACCTCACCCTTGACGGAGCGCTGCATGTCCGTAACTTCCTCCGGGCGCTCGTCCACGAGCACGACCATGAGGTAGCACTCCGGGTTGTTCTGCGCGATCGCATTCGCGATGTTCTGCAGAATCGTCGTCTTACCAGCCTTCGGCGGGGAGACGATGAGTGCACGCTGGCCCTTACCAATCGGCATGACCAGGTCGATCACACGCGTGGTCAGGATGTTCGGCTCCGTCTCCAGGCGCAGACGCTGGTTCGGGTACAGCGGCGTGAGCTTGTGGAACTCGGGGCGCTGCTTCGCGTCCTCAACGGTCATGCCGTTGATGGAATCCACGCGCACCAGCTGGTTGTAGCGCTGACGGTTACGGCCACTGCCGTGGGAGTGACTCTGGCCGTTCGCACGAACCTGACCAATCACCGCATCGCCGGAGCGCAGACCGCAACGGCGCACAAGGTTGTTATTGATGAACACGTCGGCCTGGTTCGCCCGGTAACCGGTCGTGCGGACAAACGCGGCGTTGTTGTCAACGATGTCCACGATGCCAGCGACTTCCTGCAGATCCTCCGGATCAAAGTCCTGGTTGTTGTTGCCGTTGTTATTGCCACCGTTGTTGCCGCCACCATTGTGGTTGTCACGGTTACGGCGGTTACGGCGATTGCGGCGACCACGGCGGCCATTGCCGTCACCATCGCGGTTGTCGCGGTTGTCGCGGTTGTTCCGACCACCACGGTTGTCGCGGTTATCACGGCCATCCCGATCAGAGCCCTGACCGTCGTTGTTGTCGCGGTTATCGCGGTTGTTGCGGTCCGATCGATCGTCGTTACGCGAAGAGCTCTCAGAGTTGTCGTTCTGCTCCTGCTCGGCATGCTTCGCGCGGTTGCGGCGCGCGCGGCGAGCTGCGGAGCGGGACTCATAACGCTGATCGTCCTGCTCCTGGCCCTGCTCCTTCTGAGCGGGCTTCTCCGGCTTTTCCTGCTTCTCCTGCTTGTTCTGTGGCTTCTTCTCGCGGCTGTCCTCAGCCGGTGCCTTTTCAGCGGCAGCCTGCTCGCTCGCGCGCTGACGTGCGCGCTGCGGTACAGAACCGGTGGTGATGGCTTGAATCAGCTCGCCCTTGCGTAGGGCGGAGGTCCCCCGAAGGCCTTTTTCGGCTGCGATCTTGCGCAGCTCCGGCAGCTTCAGCGATGCGAGGTCTTGGCTCGCTGCGTTACCCGTATCGGTCACGGATGTCCTTTCATCGTGTCGTCCGGCGCGTGCATTCCGCGCGGCGTGAACGTCCCCTACCTTCCTGGCGGTGATGGTGCACAAACTCTCATAGCGGTGACCCTGCGTCAAGGAAGGTGATGCACGTTAGATCGGACTCGCACAAACGCAATCCCATGTAGTGAATGGATTAACGCGGTGCGGTTGTAAGTAATTGGTGGATGCGGCGCGGCGCAGACAGATGCGAATACGCCCCTGACCGTGTGAGAATCCACCACGGTCGCGATCTAGTGGCTCATTGTAGACCACGAAACCACGGTGCGGTGGAATGCCCCGCTTAAAAATGTGGCGCGCTAGAGTTGTGGGCATGCTCGCCACCATGCAGGAAGTGCCTTTTTCCGTCGGCCGTATCTTAAGTTACGGCTCTTCAGTGCACTCCACGACAAAGGTGACCACGTGGCGCACGGGCACCGCCGAAGAAACCACGTTTGGGGCTATCGGCTCCCGCGCCGCCGCGTTTGCTCACGCACTCAATGACATTTTGGGGATTGACGGGGACCAGCGCGTGGGCACGCTCATGTACAACTGCGCGGAGCACTTGGAGGTGATGTTCTCCGTCGCCGCAAAGGGCTCGGTATTCGTGCCGCTGAACATGCAGTTGCTGGAAGATCAGATCACCTACATCATCAACCACTCCGAGATGGAGGTTCTGGTTGCGGATCCACGCTTGGCGCCGAAGCTCGCGCGCATTTTGCCGAAGTGCCCGAAGGTCCGCGCAGTCTGTTTCACCGGGACGAAGCCTGTCGCGCCGCTTACTGAAGACCTGCCGGACTCCGTGTCTGTGCACAGCTACGAGGCGCTTCTCGACGGGCAGTCGACCCTCTATGATTGGCCCGAACTGCCCGAAAACACTGCGGCAGCCATTTGCTATTCGACGGCAACGACGGGAGCACCGAAGGGCGTAGCTTATTCACACCGCTCTATCTGGCTGACTGCCATGAGTCTGCGGGCAACAGACTCTCTTGCCATTACTCACGGCGAGTCTTTCCTGTGCTGCATCCCGATCTACCACGTGCTCAGCTGGGGTGTTCCCTTCACTGCGTTTCTGGCGGGCACCCCGCTGGTGCTACCGGATTCGGACGTGTCTGCGCCGACCTTGGCCAAGCTCATCGCTGGCACTCACCCGCGCGTGGCCCATGGTGTGCCCACCCTGTGGATTCAGCTCATGGTCTACTACCTGCACAACCCGCCGGAGCGCATGTCGCTCACGGAACTTTACGTCGGTGGCTCCCCTGCCCCACCAGCCCTGATCAAGGTGTGGGAGGAACGCTACGGTGTGGACGTGGTCCACGTCTGGGGTATGACGGAAACCTCCACCGTGGGCACAGTTGCCCGCCCGCCTTCAGGTGCCGGCGGTGAGCGCCGCTGGGCTTACCGCGTATCCCAGGGACGGTTCGCACCATGGCTGGATTACCGCGTGGTCAATGATGGCCAGATCGTCTCCGGTTCTGACCGTAGCGATGGTGAGATCCAGGTTCGCGGCAACATGGTTGCTGCTGCTTACTACCACCCCACCAATGCGGAGACCCAGGAGTACGCCTCGGTGTTCCGTGGCAAGGAAGTCACGGAGGACGATGAGTTCTTCACCGCCGACGGCTGGCTTCGCACTGGTGATGTGGGCACGGTGACCTCCGACGGGTTCATGACGTTGTATGACCGCTCCCGCGATGTCATCCGTTCCGGCGGCGAGTGGATCTACTCCGCCCAGTTGGAAAACCTCATCATGGAGGCGGACGAGGTCGTTGAGTGTGCCGTCATCGGCTACCCGGACAAGAAGTGGGGTGAGCGCCCCCTGGCAGTCACGGTTCTGCATTCCGATGTCACACCGTCAATCGACCTAGCGAAGAAGCTCCGCCAGGACCTCCAGCAGGAGCTGCCCACGTGGATGGCGCCGGAGTACTGGACGTTTGTCGCCTCCATCGACAAAACCTCCGTGGGCAAATTCGACAAAATCGACCTGCGCGAACACCTGGCCAAAGACGAATTCGACATCATCGCCCTCCCCGGCCCCGGCACACGCCCAGACAATGAAACCGCGCCCGCAGCCGAAGCAGCGGACGCGGATGACACCAGCGAGGACACCATTCCGGTGCCCGACCCGGACCAGGACGACGACTAAGCCGACGTCGAAGGCCTAGCGTCTAAGAACGAAGCAGCTCCGCCGTCGCAGGGCCGGCGATATCGAGCTCGAGTACACGGAGGCCATCCTCACGCGCGGACTCGAGGATCTTCGGGTCAATCGGCTCCGTGGACAGCACCATCGCGGTCGGACCAGCGCCAGACAAGAAGGCAGCGTAGCCACGGTTGCGCAGACGGTTGACCCACTCAGCCGTGACCGGCAGAACGTCCGCACGATATGGCTGGTGCAGGCGGTCGCGGGTGCCTTCCCACAGGAATTCCGGGTGGGTCTGGATTGCCACTGTCATCACGGCGGTGCGGGAGACGTTAAAGCGGGCGTCCGTATGCGTCACGTGCGAGGGCAGCACCTTGCGCACGGCATTCGTCGACGCGTGGAAGTTGGGCACCAGTGCGGTGGCCTTGATATCCGGGTGCACCTTCAACGGCACAGCGCGGTACTCCGGCTGGGACACACCATCGACGGGGATGTCCGTCCAGGACACCACTGCCCCACCGACAACGCTGGCAGCAGCGTTATCCGGGTGGCCCTCGAAAGCAGAGCTGAGCTGAATCACGTCATCGGTGCTCAGTGGGCTCCCTGCGAGAGTGTTGCCAGCGATGACACCGGCAACAGCAGCGGAAGCGGAAGAACCCAGGCCGCGGGACTGCGGGATGTTATTGGTGCATGTCACCTTCAGTCCCGGTGCGTAAGCGTCAGCGGCGTGCAGGGCCGAGTTGATCGCCTTGACCACGAGGTGGGAGGCATCGCGCGGGAGGTCATTGGCGCCCTCGCCGAAAATCTCCACCTCAAGGCCAGAGGCCGTGACTTCTACTTCCACGGTGTCGTAGATACCTACGGCAAGACCGAGGGTGTCAAAGCCGGGGCCCAAGTTGGCGGTACTGCCAGGCACGGTGACGCGGGCGCGCAGGCCCACTTCAAGGTCAATGCTCACGAAGAGTCCTTCCGGTTAACGCGGCTGAGGAATGCTCAGTGGGGCTTAGGAGTCGAGGCGGATCACAGAGTTGATCTCGCGGACTTCGTCGATGTCACGCAGCTCGTCGACGATGCCACCGAGCTTGCGCTCCAACGACTTGTGGGTAACCACGATGAGGCGGGAATGCTCACCCGATTCCTCCTGACGCACAGCGGAGATGGAAATTCCCTGCGCAGCGAAGCGGCGGGAGATCTCCGCGAGTACGCCCGGACGGTCAACCACGGACATATCGATGTGGTAGCGCGTCGGCACATCGCCAAAATCAGCGACGGCGTAGTTCGCGTACGGGTTCTCGGCCGGGGCGCGGCCACCGTGGATCTTGTTGCGGGCTGCACCGACCAGGTCACCGAGCACAGCAGACGCGGTGGGAGCACCACCCGCGCCATTGCCGTAGAACATGAGGCGACCAGCGGCTTCCGCTTCCACGAAGACAGCGTTGTAAGACTTATCCACGCTCGCCAGAGGGTGCTCATTCGGCACCAACGTCGGGTGCACGCGGGCAGAGACGGAGGTGACCCCCGCGTCGTCGACAAGCCTCTCGCAAATGGCGAGCAGCTTGATGGTGAAGCCGGCGGCCTTCGCTGCTTCGATGTCCTCCGCGGTGATGGTGGTGATGCCCTCAGCGTGAACATCGTCATAGGTCACGCGGGTGTGGAAGCCCATGGAAGCGAGGATCGCAGCCTTGGATGCAGCATCGTGGCCCTCCACATCCGCGGTCGGGTCAGCTTCCGCGTAGCCCAGGCGGGTTGCCTCAGCCAGCGCTTCGTCGTAGCCCATGCCCGTGGAAGCCATGGCGTCAAGGATGAAGTTGGTCGTGCCGTTCACAATGCCGGAGATGCGCTGCACCTGGTCACCAGCCAGGGAGCGACGCAGCATGCCCACGACCGGGATAGCTGCAGCAACAGCTGCCTCGTAGTAGAGGTCCACGCCGGCCTCATTCGCAGCATCCGACAGCTCGTCCGCATGCGCAGCGATGAGGGCCTTGTTTGCGGTGACCACGGACTTGCCGGCCTTCAGTGCGGCGAGCACCAGCTCACGCGGGTACTCAATGCCACCGATGACCTCAACCACAACGTCAACATCGTCGCGGTCAATGAGTTCGCGGGCATTGTCCGTGACCGTGATATCCGGGAAGTTCTCCAGCACCGGACGCTTCTTGCTCAGGTCCGATACGGCTACGCCGCGGACCTCAATCGGGCCACCAATGCGGTTTTCCAGGTTCGAGGAGAACTCATTAATCAGACGCAAGACCTCTGTACCCACGGTTCCCATACCAAGCAGGGCAACACCAACTGGTTGCCCAATGCCCTTGCCTGGGTAGTTTCCGTTCCTGCCTTCGGCGCTTAGCGCAGTCATGGTTCTCCTGTGTCGTTGAAACGATGGACGGGTGGACAGCAATGCCCTAAGAGTTTACAAAGACTCCCTAGCGAGTATGTCTTCTACTGTCTCGCGGCGCACCATCGGAGTCACCGTGCCCTCCTTCACACTGACTACGGCGGGACGGCCGAAGCAGTTGTAGTTGGACGCCATCGAGTAGCAGTACGCTCCGGTCGCGGCGAGGGAGATGAGGTCCCCCGGCGCAATATCGTCTGGCCAGAGGGCATTATTGATCAAAATATCGCCGGATTCGCAGTGGGATCCGACAAGGCGCGTCGCGTGTGGCACGCCTTCGGTGAGGCGATTGACCACTCGCGCGTCATACTCAGCGCCGTACAAAGCGGTGCGAATATTATCGCTCATCCCTCCGTCCACAGCGATGTATCGGCGCGTTGCATCATCGGTCACGTGAACGTCTTTGACGGTGCCCACGGAGTACACCGTGACAGCTGCCGGGCCGGCAATCGCACGGCCGGGTTCGACGATGACGGTCGGCGGGGTGATACCCAACTCCCCTGCCGCATCCTCGACTGCGCGCAACAAATCCTTTGCCACAGCCTGTACGTCAAGCGGCTGCTCATCCACGGTGTAGGCAATACCGTAGCCACCCCCAAGGTCGAGGTAGTCCAGTTGCAGGCCAAGCTCACGGTAGATCTTGGCGTACAGGCCCAGCACGCGGGATGCAGCCAGCTTGAAGCCTTCGGCGTCGAAGACCTGGGAACCGACGTGGCAGTGCAGGCCAGTGAGCTTGAGGTTTTCAGCATTATGGGCCGTCTGCACAGCTCGGAAAGCGGAGCCGGACACGAGGGACAGACCAAATTTCTGGTCCTCATGGCTTGTGGCAATGAACTCGTGCGTGTGTGCCTCCACGCCCGGCTTCACGCGGATGAACACGTCCTGGGCCACGCCCTCCTCACCGGCAATTCGGTTCAGGGTGTCCAGTTCCTGGTGGGAATCCACCACGACGTGTCCGACACCGCGGGTAACACAGGTGCGCAGGAAGGACTCAGACTTGTTGTTCCCGTGAACGGTGATGCGCTCGGCTGGGAAATCCGCAGCCAGGGCGATGAGAAGCTCGTTCTCACTAGCCACGTCGAGGGAGAGGCCTTCCTCATTCACCCAACGGGCAATACGCGTGGTCAAAAACGCCTTGGAGGCATAGTGGACGTTCTTCGGCTCTAGGTAGGCCTGCGCCATATCGCGACAACGGGAACGGAAGTCCTCCTCATCCACCACCATGACGGGAGTGCCGTATTCCGCGGCGATGTCGGTCAGCTTGACCCCCGCGATGGACACCGAGCCGTCCTCCTCACGCTTGGCGTTGCGCGGCCACACGTGAGCGGGCAGATCATTGAAGCAGCCAGCCTCTTGGTGGCGCATGCGCAGTAGATCATCGCGCGACAAGTTCGCGGTGTTCAGTACGGGATCAAGCATGAATTACATCCTTTCGGGTGCGGTGACACCAAGCAGGCCAAGAGCGTTGGCCAGGACCTGGCGGGACGCGGCGGCAAGGGCCAGGCGTGCGGAGTGGATCGGTTCCGGGTTCTCACCCGCCTTGGGCAGGATCTGGCAGGCGTCGTAGAACTTGTGGAAGACGCTGGCCAGCTCTTCGGCGTAGCGCGCGATGCGGTGCGGCTCACGCAGCTCCGCAGCAGCCTTGACCACAGCGGGGAACTCACCGAGGGTGCGGATGAGGTCGCCTTCCTTCTCATGCGTCAGCAGAGACAGGTCCGCACCTTCAGCAGACACATTGGCCTCTGCTGCCTTACGCCCGATGGAAGCGAGGCGGGTGTGGCCGTACTGCACGTAGTACACCGGGTTGTCGTTGGACTGCTTCTCCCACAGGTCCAGATCAATATCCAGCGTCGAGTCCACCGAGGAGCGCACGAGTGAGTAGCGCGCCGCGTCGCGGCCGATGAGGTCCACCAGGTCGTCGAGAGTAATCACGGTGCCAGCACGCTTGGACATCTTCATCGGTTTGCCGTCGCGCACGAGGTTGACCATCTGACCGATGAGCACTTCCACAGCCTTCGGGTCATAGCCCAGTGCCTGAGCCGCCGCGCGCAGTCGCGCGATATAACCGTGGTGGTCAGCGCCCAGCATGTAAATCGCCAGCGTGTGGCCACGATCGAACTTGTCTGCCACGTACGCGATGTCACCAGCGATGTATGCAGCATCGCCGTCAGACTTGATCACCACACGGTCCTTGTCATCCCCAAAGTCCGTGGAACGCAGCCACCATGCACCCTCAGATTCATAGAGGTTGCCGTTGTCCTTCAAGGTCTGGATCGCACGCTCAACGGCACCGGACTCAAACAGGGAGTTCTCATGGAAGAACACATCAAAGTCCGTGCCAAACTCGTGCAGGGAGGACTTGATCTGCTCAAACATCATTTCCACGCCCTGCGCGCGGAAGGTCTCCTGCACAGTGTCAGCGTCGCCGTCTAAAGCATCAGGATGCTTATCGACGACCGCACGTGCAATCTCCTGAATATATTCCCCGCCGTAGCCATCCTCCGGCGTCGGCTCGCCCTTGGCTGCTGCCACCAGCGAGCGCGCAAAGCGGTCAATCTGACCACCGTGATCGTTGAAGTAGTACTCGCGGGTGACCTCCGCGCCGGCGAATTCCAGCACGCGTCCCAGAGAATCACCCACGGCCGCCCAGCGGGTGCCACCAAGGTGGATCGGGCCCGTCGGGTTCGCGGAGACGAATTCCAGGTTGATCTTCTCACCGCTGTACAGGTCTAAGGCACCAAAGCGCTCCCCCTGCTCCAGGATGTTGGCCACGATGCCGCCGGTCGCCGCAGCGCCCAGACGCAGGTTGATAAAACCCGGGCCAGCGATCTCTGCGGAGTCGATGGCGGGGTTGGCCACAAGGCCGTCGACAAGCAATTGCGCGAGCTCACGCGGGTTCATCCCAGCTTTCTTGGCCACCTGCAAAGCAACGTTGGTGGCGTAATCACCGTGCTCCGGGTTACGCGGGCGCTCCACGGTGACGGTGGCAGGAACGATCGATTCTGGTGTGGCGCCATCCGGCAGGTCACGCCCGGAAAGCGCTTCGAGGGTGACGGTACGGACGGTAGTGGCAAGGTCAGCTGGGGTCATGGGGGCCAAGTTTAGAGGAGCTTCCCGGCGCGATACCAAGCGGGGATCACCCATCATGTCTGCGGGCATGAGTGCGGGCATGCGGGTGGGATGAGGAGTAGCGTCGCCTGTATAGGGCGGTTGCCTGATTCCGCCTTGGTCCAGCTGGCCGAAAGCGACCCAGAAAGGAGCCAGCAGTGCGTGTAGCGCTATTTAGTACGTGCATCGGTGACGCGTTGTTCCCTGATGCGCATAAGGCGGCAGCTTTGGTGTTGTCGCGTCTTGGGTGTGAGGTGGTCTTCCCGCCGGAGCAGACCTGTTGCGGGCAGATGCACATCAATACCGGGTACCAGCGTGAGGCTGTGCCGATGATTCGGAATTACGTTGATGTGTTTGCGGACGATTCTATTGATTACGTGGTGACCCCTTCCGGGTCCTGCACGGGTGCGGTGCGTGAACAGCACACGCGTATCGCGGAGCGCTACGGCACTGCGGCGCTCGTGGATGGCACGAAGAAAACCACAAAGAAGACGCTTGATCTTTCAGAGTTCATCGTGGATGTCATGGGCACCACCGATGTAGGGGCGTTCTTCCCCCACCGCGTGACCTACCACTCCACGTGCCACTCCCGCCGCTTCATCAAGGTGGGTGACCGTCCGACGGATCTACTCAAGGCCGTCGATGGCTTGGAGCTCGTCGAGTTGGAGAACGTCGAAGAGTGCTGTGGTTTTGGTGGCACCTTCGCCCTGAAGAACTCCGATGTCTCGGCCGCCATGGTCTCCGACAAGGTGCGACACATCAAGGACACCCAGGCGGAGTACGTCACCGCGGGTGATTCCTCCTGCCTGATGAACATCGGCGGTGCGATGTCCCGCCAGCACACCGGTATCCGGGCAATCCACATCGCGGAGATCCTCGCTTCTACCCGCGAGCACCCATGGACACCGGAATCCGCTGCGTACACGAAGGAGAAGATGCTGTGAAGGTCGGATTGGGCACTCCCACGATGCCGCCGCACGCACCGCGTGACCTGGGGCATTTCCGTGAGTACGACAAGTTTCCTAAGAACGCCAAGACGGAGCTGAACAACTCCACTCAGCGCCGCAACCTCAACTACGCCACCACGCAGATTCGTCTCAAGCGCCAGGGCGTTGTTAATGAACTGGATGATTGGCAGGCACTGCGCGAGGCGGGTTCCACCATCAAGCGCGATACCCTCGCTCGCCTGCCGGAGCTGCTCGAGCAGTTCGAGGAGAATGTGACCAAACGCGGTGGCCATGTCCACTGGGCACGCGATGCCAAAGAGGCTTCCCAGATTGTCACGGACCTGATCAAAAAGACGGGTGAAACCGATGTTGTGAAGATCAAGTCCATGGCCACCCAGGAGATCGCGCTTAACGACGTGCTGGAGGCCAACGGCATCCACGCCCGCGAGACCGACCTGGCAGAGCTCATCGTGCAGCTTGGCGACGACTTCCCGTCACACATCGTCGTCCCCGCCATCCACCGCAACCGGGCGGAGATCCGCGATATCTTCACCGCGAACATGCCCGGTGCACCCGCGGACCTCACCTCCGAGCCCGCTGCACTTGCGGAGGCCTCCCGCTCCTTCCTGCGTGAGCAGTTCATGAAGGCCAAGGTGGCTATCTCCGGCTGCAACTTCGGTATCGCGGAGACCGGTTCCGTGTCCATCGTGGAATCCGAGGGAAACGGCCGCATGTGCCTGACGCTGCCGGAGACCCTCATCACCGTCATGGGCATCGAGAAGATCCTGCCGAAGTACGAGGATCTCGGAGTGTTCATGCAGTTGCTCCCTAGGTCCTCCACAGGCGAACGCATGAACCCGTACACCTCCATCTGGTCCGGTGTGACGGCAAATGATGGCCCGCAGGACTTCCACATCGTGCTGGTGGACAACGGCCGTACCGCTGCCCTGTCCAATGAGATTGGCCGCGAGGCACTCAAGTGCATTCGCTGCTCCGCCTGCCTGAACGTCTGCCCGGTCTATGAGCGCGCCGGCGGACACGCCTACGGTTCCGTCTACCCGGGCCCGATCGGTGCGATCCTTACCCCACAGCTCGCCGGCATGGATTCCGCCGATGACGTCACCGCTTCCCTGCCGTACGCGTCCTCGCTGTGCGGCCGCTGCGATGAGGTCTGCCCGGTGAAGATCCCGATTACCGACGTCCTGCTGGAGATGCGCCACCAGAAGGTGGAAAACCACCGCCCGCCCATCGAGGGCGCCATGTTTGCCACCATCGGGCAGCTGTGGGGCCACTCCGCACTCTGGGACAAGGCCGTGCGCATGGTCGCCCTCGGCCGCATCCTCGGTGGATTCAACGGTGTCATCGACAAGATGCCACCACCAATCTCCGCCTGGACGAACTACCGCGACGTGGCCGTGCCACCCAAGAAGTCCTTCCGCCAGTGGTTCGCATCGGACGAAGCACAGCAGTTGCTCGCCAACGCCCGCGCTGAAGGCATCCCCACCCACAAGGAGGAGGAAAACTAATGGCTACCGCTAAAGAGGACATCCTCTCCCGCATCCGCAATGCCCACCAGCTGTCCCATTCCCCGGCCAGCGTAGAACCGGTTCGCGAGTACCGCACCGAGTCCCCGCTTACCCGCGATGAGCTGCGCGAGATGCTCGTGGACCGCCTCGTGGATTACAAGGCCACCGTCAAGGAAGTCAGCTCCGGCGACCTTCCGGAGGCAATCGCTTCTGTCCTCAGCGAGCACAACGCTAAAGAGGTCCGCTACGCCCAAGGCTTGGACAGTGACCTTTTCGCTTCCTTCAGTGGCAACGCCCAACCCGACGACGTCACCGTCGATCCGCGAACGCTGAATGATGTGGACGCCGTTGTGACCAGCTCCGTCGTCTCGTCTGCTCAAACCGGCACCATCTGCCTCCAGTCTGAGGCCGGCGCCGGTAAGTGCGGCCGACGCGCCCTGAGCCTGGTCCCCGACCGCCACCTGTGCATCGTTCCCATGGATTCCGTGGTCTACGGCGTGCCAGAGATGTTTGCCAAACTGGACCCGGAACTGCCCACCACGCTCATCTCCGGGCCATCGGCCACCTCCGACATCGAGCTCGTCCGCGTCGAGGGCGTCCACGGTCCGCGTGATCTGATCGTGTTCGTGGTGGACTGACGCGGCAAAGCCTCCGGCGCCTTCAGCCCCCGCACGCTAGCCCCTGCACGCTCACTTCTGTGTAAAAATTTACATTGCGATGGTAACTACCCAACAGCAGAAATCCTCTACCTGGCACTTCACCTGAGCCACTTTTTCGCCATGTAAATCTTTACAGCCACGTGACGAAAAAAGACGGGTTAGGTGGGCGAGTTAAGGAAATACAGATCGGCCCGCACCTTCCTTTTGGAGGGGTGCGGGCCGATCTGCTGTCATTTTCCCGTGCCGCGCTTCTCACGCGCGCACCATTAACTATGGGGCATGAACCATGTAGAGCAATGATGAACAGGTGCCGGTTCCATCGGGGTTGTCTCCATGTTTCCTGGGAGCCGGAAAATCCCGTGGACGTTAGACTCAGCACAATGAGTACTCCCGATCCACTCAGCATTCGTCCGCAGCTCAAAGACATGCTCGTGGGCATCGTCGCCATGCTGGCGGTCTATGTTCTGCTGATCGGTTCCGCGTTTGGCCTGAAGGATGTGGGTGGCGGCACCAGCATCAAGGTCCTCATGCCGGTGCTGATCGTGCTCGCCCTCGTCATCCCCGCCATCACATTAGTCACCTACCTCAAACGCCGTGGTCTTCCCCTCGGGTTCCGTCCGCTAGGCGCACGGGGTTGGCACCTGGTGTGGCAGGTCCCCGCGGCGATTGTGGGGGCGACGGTGTGTACGTCGATCGTCAGCACGCTTCTTGGCATGGCGCCGGGTGAACGGTCAGATACATATGGCGAAGGCACCGCGCTCGTTCTATTCACTCTGGGTGCATATCTGCTCATCGGCCCATTCCTGGAAGAGGTTGTCTTCCGCCGCCTCATCATGGGCTACCTGGACCGCCTCATGCCCGCGGCTGCCAGCGTGCTGCTCTCCTCACTCGTGTTCGGGCTCGCGCATATCGCGCCGGCTGCGATCATTTACACGTTCTTCGCTGGTCTTTCCTTCGCCCTGGTCACCCGGTGGCACCGCTCACTGTGGGCCGGCTTCATCCTGCATATGTGCACTAACGTGCTGGTTCAGATCATTGCGATGGCGGGACTCTAACCGCGTTTTTTGCTGGCCAACGCCATAAGAAAAGCAACGGCCACGACGATGAGCCCCAGCGGGATCAAGAAGATAAAGAGGTTAATGATCGGCAGCGCCTGACCTGCCTGCACCTCTTCCCACGAGGCAAGCGCCGTCGAACCGAACCCGATAAACAACATTGCGCTGCCCACCAAGGCCGTAACCAAAACACCAGGACCCACCGGCTCCCTGCGTGAGACCACGAAAAGGTACGTATCTAGGAAGCCAACCCACGCGGTGGCCAGCGTCGCCCCCACCGCCATAGTCACCGCGCTGATCGCCGACCAGTACTCCGGATCACCAATAACGCTGTTGAGCAACACCGTCAGCACCGGAATGCCTATCGCGCCGGCGAGCAAGGTTCCAAGAATCGCTTGAGGTTTCATGGGCAAAAGGCTAACAGCTTCCTTCCATTCGCTCGTTTACACAACGAGACGCACCTCACATTCCCCGTTACCCTCGTGGGCAAAGCCCAAATCTGGAGAGAATCATGAAACCAGCTTCCATTGCAGCCACGATCACCGTTCTTTTCACCTCCGCCACCCTGCTGAGCTTGAGCTCATGCACCCTAGGAGCTTTCAACGGTTCCTCTAGCCCCGCCGAATCAGACAGCGCCCAGGCTTCGGAGGACACATCCAAGTCCGACACCAAGGGCACACAGCGCGCCAAAGAAGGCCGAATCTCCATCGAACTTCCCGACGGCTGGACCGAGAACCCCAACTTCAAGCCCACCATGAACGGGTTCACCACATCATGGGCCAATGACCAAGAAAACCCCACGGACATCGCCCGCATGAGCTCCAACCAAGGACAGGGTCCCACCGCCATGGCAAACATGGGCTACTTCGAGGCAAACGCCCAGTTCAGCACCACACACGGCACGGAATTTGAACTCGGTAAATCCCGCGACCTCAAGATCACAAACGCCGACGAAGCCAAACTGACCACCTGGACAACCAACGGCTCCAAAGGCGAGACCGTCAAAGGCGCATGGGTATTCGTCTCCTCCGGCACCGGCGGCGCCGCCGGCCTCGAGATCATGGCCACCACTTTGTCCGAGAAGGAGATCGAGAAGATCATCGACTCAGTCGAGTTCAACCCCGAAGGCTAAGAGCGCGGAAAAGACCAGACTCCTTCGCATCAGGGGCTCCCGGACCCAACCGGGTTAGTCGATCTTGTCATCCTCTTCTTTACGGACGGTTCTAACCAACTTGCCCTCTTACTTCGTAGAGAGAGCTTTCTGGATACTGTCGTCCAGCGCGCTGAATGTCGTTTTCCAACCGTTGTAAATGGTCAACCGGGGATCGTTCCCCTCCATGCGCGCTTTCGTCCGCAGCGGACGCGGAGTGGTCTCCATCAGGTCCACTCCCCGGCGACCTGCTCGAACCGTGGCGTTCCTCATTTTGAGAGTCATAGCCCATGCACCTTCTTCCTTTCGGTAGCCAGATCCGCTGGATATTGTTTCTTTGTGCCATTCAATCACAAAGAATTTCCCCCTATTGCGTCAGTGGCTCAACAGGAGGCCATAACGAAAAACCGGCTGATTCCCGCTCTGAAAAGCCAGAACAAAACCAGCCGGTTTGTCAACGATGTCGCAACTCATAGTGTCAACTATGACGCGACTCATTAGGGGAGTTCAGAAAACTCCCTCACCTGCACCAACCCCACACCCTAACACCCAGCGTTCCACGCTCCACTCCAAAATGTTCCAAGCCACCGCTCTCACCACGACTTTTACGCCACCGCACCGAACCCCGCCTCTACCCCCGTTTCGTCAAACCGCCGCGACTCGCCCGCGCCCACATTCCAACCGTTCGTGAAGGTACGCAAAAAGGCGGCGCCCTCCACCTGGAGAACGCCGCCTTACCGCGCGGGAAGCGCTTGAGTTCCTAACCCCTTGCTCCGCGGCGACGCTGCACCACGACGGTAGCGGCAAGCACACCAACCAGCAGGCTCAAAATGCCGACTACGAAACCGACGTTGGCGCCAGGCTGAGCACGCTCCGGGAAGATGTCTCTTCGCAAGTCTCCGCTAGAGAAATAACAGACCCCATTCATGCCGAACTCAGTCAGCATGAATGGGGTCTTCTAGCCAGCCGACTCCGTCAGGAGCCGACTTCTTCGGCTAAACCTGCTGGCGGATGGTTCCGCCGGGGTTTTCGTCGCCCCAACGCTTCGTAACGAAGCGACCCGTTGTTGCAGAGCGGGTTACGGTGCGACTGTTGCTGGTTCCTTTCCCGACTCGTTCAGTCGTGGTCTTGTTAGGCCACCGACCCCTAGCCGCGTTGGAAACGAACTTGCCGGTCTTTGCAGACCGATTAACACTTCGTCGAGCCATTCTCGACAACCTCCTATGGAGTCTGACGAGAGTGAGCGCGTTTCGTGGGTGAATCGCTGTCAACTCAGTTAGACTCGGTGTATCACGTCCAAGTGGTGACCGAGACTAATCTCTCGTCTCAACGGGGTCGAGCGCCAACTCGGCCCCGTTACTCAGTCTTAGGGGGCAAGCGTACGAATTTCCCCTTTTTGCTGGTAGTAGCACGTTTTTGAGCGAGTTTCCTTGCCATTTCTGCGGTCTGCTCATTCGACACTTTCGACCGCATTTGGCGCACCTCTTGAGTGCCAAACGACGAGCGCCCCAACGCCTCTTTGTAACGGCTAGTCATGCCACGCCTCCTTCGTTCCTATGCTTTCTGGCTTTCGCCCGCGCCCTTTCCAATGCTTTGTTCACATTGCGAGGAAGCATTCCGAGTCTGTCCGCAATGTCCTTCGCAGAAAGTCCCTCAGCATGCAGACGCACGACTTCCAACTCTCTCTCCGAAAGCAACCCGGCCACGCGGCGCAGTTCGTCGTCGCGTTCAAATTGCGTCTCCAACGGCATTTCGCGTGAAGGCAGGTTAAGCAGGTCATCTTCTTCAACCTCTTGTATGTAGCGTGCAGTCCTCTTGAGCTCTTTGGCACGTTGTTTCAGCACCCGGCACGCCTCCATCAAGCACCTGCCGACGAAGAAGGTCTTCAAACTTGCTCCACCAGTCGGTGACCAATTTCCTCCAACAAGCGCGTCTTCCCGAAACCCGAGGACGGATTCCACGACGATGTCTTGGGCAATTTCTTCTGCCTCATCTGGGGTGAGAAGGTCTAAACGGACGTCCTCGTCCTTGGGGACGAATTTCAATTTCTCACGGCATTTAGAAAGCAGTTCTTTCGTCAGAATCCACTTCTTGATACAGGCGAACCCGTACCCCATGAGCTCGATTTCGAAATCGTCGTAGTCCTTGCCTTGGAAGCCTTGTTCCCTGAGAACTTCATAGAGCTCCCGGTCACCCGCAAGGCGATCTGACTCCCCGCTCGGTTTTGTGGACTCCGTCCACGCGACGGTAGTCTTACGCTTACGCCGTCCTTCGTTGCGAAACCTGTCTAAGTCGCTCACTAGCCTCCCTAAATGTTCTAGGAGAAGATTTTAGCTTCTGGGTATTCCCTCTGGCTAGGCAGTTTCGTTGGCTCGGCCGAACACCCCCTGAGTCAACCGGGTCGCGGGCGGGGCATCAATTCTCGGGTAGAGCGCTCGTCCTTGGACGGGCAGAATCACCGCGCTGACTTCTACTCACCAGCCGGCACAAACCACCGCCGCGTCTGACACACCACGGCCGTCAGACCTTCCTTCCGGCAGTTATCCGCGATCTTCCGGGCGAGCGCGAGCTTGTTCGTGCGGCCGAGAAACTCGGTGCCACACTCTGTCCAGACCGCGTAGGTCTGTTTGCCGAAGCGAGGGTCGATCAACTCACGCGGTGCGTCCTCGTAGACACCGGTGTCGGCAACAAGGGTGTCTTTCTCCATGTGGGTTTCAGCGACAAGCCGCGAGCGCTCCCACATCGACAAGTCCCGCGGGTCTGCGTCGGCCTCAAGCGTCACGAGTCCGGTGGCGCGGTCGCAGTTCTTCACCAACGCGGTCAAGAACTTCTTCGCTTCTGCCACGTCGAACTCGACGTGTTCGCCGTCGGCGCCCAGCAGTCGCACAGTCTCGGCATTGCGGCCAAGGAACACGTTCATGTGGGACATTTCGTCGCGGTCGAGGAACAAGTCGAGATGGAGAAGGACCGATTCGGGGCGCCGCCGTTTCGGAACCGGTACGGAAAGAAACTCGATCTCTGATTCGTCAAATTGGTGGTGGCTCATACGCCAGCAGCCTGCCTAGAGCCCAGGGTGGTGAACAACCGCAGGGGTGCAAGGTTCGATTAAGGCTAGGACGTCTCTTTGAGTAGAGGGTCGTTGTCGGTTTCGATCCTGTTCCACCGCGCAAGGTACACCGCAACCCTCTCGCCGCGGGCTAACCGTTCGCCTGTTTCCCCGAGTGCTGCGGTCGCCGACCAATGGACGGACAAGAGGTGAAAGTTCTCGTCTCGGACTTCGAGTCGAGACCCCGTTGCGGGGTACGGGGCGGAGCCTTTCATGGTGAGAGCGTAGAAGTTGTCGGGGGCTGCTTCGGCGGCCCAGCTGTCGTGGTGTGAGGTCATGCTTTGAGCATGTCGTCGTAGCCACGTTGTCGCTAGGTCGGGGGTGTCGATCACTTGCTAAGTTATGGCGCAGCAAAAGCAGGCTAACTGGAAATTCTCTCATGCAGGATGTCCCGAAAATGGTCGCCTGACAAGACTTCGATGTCGTGTTTCTTCGCGAGATAGCGAACGCCCCCGTCGTCTGTAACGATCACCCATTTATCCTTAAGAAAGCAATCCCTTTGCTGCTCGCGGGTATGAAGTACCACTGCGGTTAAGACTGGATCGGCAGCACCCTTATTTTTCCAGAGATTGACTACTCGCTTGTCCTTGATGTCGATTGTTGTCATCACCTCCATCAATATCCTGAGTAGCTCCACTGTGGTCGGGTACCTCAGTTTTCGAAGGTCTTCGATGTCGGGGAAACCGGAGGCTTCATCGAGTACGGCATCTGGGAGCAAGCAACTGGTCGTGAAGAATTGACTTGCTCGTTCGTGAACGTCGATCTTGTTGAGCACGTTTGTGTCAATGATGTATCGGGTTTGCAGGTACATCACTCTACAGCTTTCCGGAGGTCTAGAAGCTGACGTTTGACCAACTTGTTGTGGGTCACAACCAGCCGAAATTCACTCTCCGACAGTTTTCCGGCATCTAAGGCATCGAACATGCGCCGCACGAACTCGTGGTTAGCAAACTTCGCAATCGCGTTCTCGGGCTTATGGCGGCCCCGGTTTTCAGATTTAGGGGCGCTTTGAAACTCTCGACGCAGTTGGTCGAGGAAATCTGTTGCACGATCCCACGGCATGAGTTGTGACCTTGCACATCGAACCACCAAAGCACTCGGGGTCACCTGAAAATGCTTAGCGGCCTCCCTCACTCCCTCTAGAGTTTCGAGGTTCCCTGGGTTCAAGCGGTCACGAGGCATCAGAAAAGCGGCAGCGATGCCGTATGCCAAGACTCCTTCCGATTCGATTTCGAAACTCTCGGGGTTGCCGTCATTCCATTCCACAACTGAAAATTGCTTTTGAGCAATGAGCACAGTGAGCAGAGCTAAGGTAAAGATTTTCCGCCGAGGAACTTCTTGGTGATCGTCGTGTCTTCCCCTGGTCAAGTAAATGTAGGGGTAGCACTTGTCTCGAATAGTCACCCCACTGCACCCAATGTCGCGTGTGCTCTGGGGCATGAACTGATCCTCAACGCCTTGAGAAACCAAGACGTTTTGCGCTGCTAATCGGCTGATGAAGTAGTCGAGCGCTGCTCCTGCATCCTTGCACTGCTGGAATTGGGGATAGGAGAAATCCAACTTGTCCGCGAGCAGTTGAGCCTGATCTTCTGTACTCAGAGCACTCTGCTTTTGAAGCAATCCTAGAATCTTGTTGTCGGGCGCTTTGCCTCCATATTCGCGCAATTTCGCCTGTTTGCGCATTAAGTCCATGACAATCAAGTCAACTTCGCTCACATCGACGGACCCTCTCGTCCCGACACTGATGGAGTCCCGGCGAGGAACGCCTTTTCTTAGCTCCTGAGCTTTATGGCGAACCTGCTCATTAACGAGTTCCTCGGGTGCGAAAAAGAGGCACCAGGGAATCTCGGCTTTGTGCGCGAGCTTTTGCAGTTCGGACAGCGAGATTCTTCCCTTGTCAATTGCGTCTCTGTAGGGGGCAGAATACTTCTTGAAAGACTGCTCGAAGAGATGAAGAAAGACGGACTTCGGAATGTCAACGCCCTCTCTGTCTACGGTGACAGTAATACATTCGCTGGCGGCCGAGATTTGACCCAATCGTGCCTCCTTAGACCACGGTTTTCAGCCCAGCTCAATCATAGTTTAAGTTAAAACTAACTGACCGGGAACTGGTGGCCGCCGCCACCGAAGCCGTAAAGACCGTTAGAGAGACGTAAAGAAAATCCCCTGACTACTTATGCCAGGTACGTGGTCGCATCCCGGTTATACCGGGTTCCGCTCCCGGTTGAAAATCAGGGCTCCGACCCTGGCAAACGCTTCGGACCCCGTTTCTTAATACTGCCTACGCTGGAGTACATGTTCACTTCACTGCACCGAGCTCTCGGACTGTCCGCAGGCCCGATTACCGATGAGATGGTCACTCAGGCCGTCGCGGAAAGCGTCCCGGAATCCGAGTCGCTGGACTTCAAACGCTCGCTGCCGCCGAAAGAGTCCCTGGCCCAGTCGGATGTAAAGAAGGACTTGGCCGCCATGGCTAACTACGGGGGTGGGGTGCTCGTCTACGGTGTGACGGACAATAAAAGTCATGCGGGTAGCCGCCTCGATGTCGGCGTGGTCGATGACAATTACGTTCAGGCGTACCAGCGTGTTGCCTACAACCATGTCACGCCACCGTTGCACAACGTTGAGCTCATTCCCCTCGGTTCGGATGACGGTCCGAGAGCTCTAGTAGTCGTAGTCCCAGCAAGCCCGCAAGTGCCTCACATGCTCATTGACAAGGACAAGAAGTTCCAGGTTCCGGTTCGCCACGGAGCGGACACCGGCTGGCTTCCCGAGTCGGAAATCGCCCGTCTCTACCAACAGCGATTTGCCACATCCCGCGAGCAGCGCCAGATGCTGCTGGACCTCTATGGACGTACCAGCGACTTGACCGCATCAAATGGTTACTGGGCTGTTGCCGTCGCGCGGCCAACCACGGAAACCGTGCCGGTGCCTATGGAAAACCAGGACGTAAGCCAGTTCGTCAACCGGCTTGTGAACCAGCGGGACAATCTGTGGGGGTACAGGCGCCCTGAGACGCCGCTCGGGGCGTATTTCAGTAACGTTTACCCACGTCGAGGGTTTCGTAGCTGGCGCTACGTCCTACTAGCTGACGAGACGAACCGTCCCGAGTCGTACCTAGGCTTCCATGACGACGGCTCGGTGTCCGCTTTGGTGAACCTTCCGGTTACAGAGGAAAACGGAACGGCGGTTGCTGCATTCTTCATCGAAGCGTTTGTGGCCGACTTCATGCTCGCCGCGCGCGGAATGAGTAAACGAAGTGGTAGCGGCGTGTACGACTTGAGACTCGGGATTGAGTGGGAAGGTAGCGAGCCGCTTCGTCTACACAGACAGCATGAGTTCGCTACTTTCGACCCGCTGCCCGTGTCGAGGTTCGTTCCGGTCGACGCGACGGTCGATTTCTCGGATGACGATGTCTTCTTCGACCATGTGGAGGCGATTGGTCAGGACTGCCTCAACCAGGCCGGCATTGTCTCGCTCAATGTCATCCCGCGTGGAAGCGAGCACTTTGCCCAGGTTCTGGAGTGGTTCCCAGACCAGCCCAGTTCCGAGGAATAACTAGTCAGCTAACACTCGCATCTAGTGGGTTTGCCCCTGCTCCTCGAACTAGCCGTGCAATTCCGAGAGCTTTGGGGCGAGTTTTCTAGGCGTTGTACAAAGCCACGAGCGGGACCCTCCAGTCTTCGTGGTCCTCGTGTATGAGGGGTTTGTCGCTATTTATCCAAGCAGTCCAAAGCACCGGGAAGTCTTCGAATCGGTGAGTGTGCAACCCATTGAGGTCGAGGTACAAAGTGTCCGGGTGCCTTTCGTTGTGGCTGCGCACTTCCTCTTTGGTTCGCAGCCACGCCAATTCGGCCCCGTCTCGAATCATGTCGCGAATTTCCGTGGCGGCTATATTGAGCCGACCATTCGTAGACCAAACGAGCTCCTCAACAGCCTCCATAAAACCGATAAAGAACCTGTCCGTGGGCAGTGCGGTAGCGATTGTCTGGCCTTCGTTTTCCATGACCCAACAGCCGTCTTCTCGCTGCTCAGCGATAATCGCCCGCGGGTGAACATTACCTTGGTGGTAGTAGATGTCGCGCATGGCCCGGCAGTATAGACCAAGTTGGACGGCGGTCAGTTCCGCCCAACTCGGCAATCACTCTTACAGCTTCGGCATCCGCTCCGTCACCGAACCAGCAACCAAGTCGGCCCACGAGTCGGAAGATGCAATGTCGTCCTCGTAGGCAATGAGGTAGCCCCAGGTCTGGTCCTCGTACTCCGGCATGCCCACGAGTTGGCGCACCACACGCTCCGCGGCTGCGCGCTTGGCTTGCACGCGCTCGTCGTCTCGGCCGCGGTTTTCCTTGGCTTCGACAATCCAGTGAGTGCCTTCCTTGTCGAAAACGACGAAATCGGGCACGTACGAGTTGTGCGGGGTATAAGCCACCCTTGCACCTTCGTGAGCGTAGATACGTTTCCACCACACGACATTCGGGTCAAGGTCGAGCAAAGCCGCCAGGCGGTATTCACCGGTAAACGAGTCGAAGCGGGCCGCCTCGAACAACCCCTTTTTCCAGGTGCCGTAGAACTCGGCGTCGCTAAAGCCTGCCTTACTCGCGCTCTTCGCTTGCCGGTCAAGCAGTTGCAGCACCTTCTTGTCGAGCTCCAAAACGAACGAGTCGTCAATGGGCAAAGTAACCGGGTGGATAGTCACCGTCGTTCCGGTCTGGGCGTGCGCCTTTTTGGACTCTTCGACCACGAGTTCTCGAAGGTGCCGGGCCGCAGACTCCTTGGCTTTCTCCGTCCATTGGTCAATCTTGGTCGCATCCATAAAGGCCGGCACGATACGGCGCTTGAGTTGGCTGGTGTTTTCTGCCGTCGCGGCAACCGCGCCGGAACCCATGACGCGGCGGATAAGTTCCGCTGCCACCTGGGAAGACGTCTGTTTGAAACTCGGCACGGCGAAGCGCTCATCGTTGTCGAGCTCAATAGCGTTGCCCTCTTCTGCGACACCAATCTTGGTGCGGGCCAAGTATTCGTCGGTGTCGGTGACTTTGCGTGCTTGCTCGACAACGGCGGCGTTGGTGACGTCGACCAGTTCAAACTGCTTCTTCGTCTTCGTCATGGTCGAAGAAGGGAAGTCAAAGGTGGTGCCGGCGAACTCTTTATTGACATAGACAACGACCGGTGTGAAAACCTCGACGCCCTTGGTCACGTCGTCTTCGTCGGTTAGTGCTCGTGTGCCCACGGTGCGTCCGCCTGGCGCAATGGTTACTTCGTCAGAGGTAAACGTGCCCTCGCCAGGTCGCACCTCCGTGCTGCCAGTCTCACCGGTGGCAGTGGAGGTACCACCGGCGGTGCCGGTGCCAGGGCCCACTTGCGACGGGTTGGTCGTTCCAGGCGGAGTGATGATTTCTGTGCCGTCGCCGTCTCGCACCGCGTCTTCGATACCGAACTGCTTAAGGACATTCTCACTTTCCAGCAGTTTGACGAAGGATTCGTGCGACAAGATGTCTAGTTCGTCAATGGCCGGCACCTTAGTCAGCGCCCCGAACGGCAAACGGAGACCTCGGCCCATAACCTGTTGGGTCAGCACCTCCGAGCCCATTGTGCGCAGCGTACACATCACCGCAATGCGCTTCGTGTCCCAGCCCTCGCGCAGCTTGTTGACCGACACGATCACGCGAACCGGAGAGTGGTCCGTGTCGAGATAACGCAAGAATGACTGGGTGGTGTTGTCGTTGTGCTCGTTGTCGACTTGGAGCACCGCGAGCGGGTCGCCCACGAAGCCCGGGCCGCGAAGCCGCTCGGCAACCTCAGTTGCGTGAGGCACGCCGGAGCAGACGACGAACAGCAGCGGTTTAGTCTTCTTGCCGTCCGGGTGTGCGGCCCTGTAGTTCGCGTACGCCTCCTCCTTGATAGCCAGGAGCGACAACGCGTCTTGGAGTTGACGGTCTTCCGAGTCGTAGCCCGATTCACGGTAGACCAGTACCGGTTGCTTGACGTAACCGTCTTGGATAGCACGCCACAGCGGGTAACGGTAGACAATGTCGTCGTCCTCGTCCGGCGAGGCTGTCAGCCCCACGGTTACAGCCGGTTTAAGCGCGGTCAGAGAGTTGCGGAACGTTTTCGCAGTGGTGCCGAAAAGATGGGACTCGTCGGCAATAATGACCAAGTCCTCGGTGTCGATAAGCCTCTGCGCTAAGGCTCCGGACTCCTCTTGGAACTTCCAGGTCCTACGGCGCGCTGCTTCCTCGCCCGTGGCGACGTTCTTGCCGCCTTCCTTTGGGGGAAAGAGTTGGTGGACGTTGAATACATAGAGCGTTGAGGCACCCTCGCCGACAAACAAGTCGGCGGCTGCCTCATTGACGCGCAAGTTCGACACATCACCCGGAGTGACAAGCCGAGGCGGAATATCGAAGCCGCCAATGTAGCGGTGCGAGCCCTCTGAGAAGTCGAGGATGGTCTTGTCCTGGACAACCTTCGTCGGGGTGACCACCATCACGTTGGGGTGGCCTTGGCGACGTAGGTACTCAATAAACGCGGCCATGACGTAGGTCTTGCCAGCACCCGTTGCGAGGTTGAGCACCAGCGGTTCTAAAGCGTCGTATTTGCCTTCTTCGATTCGCTTCACCAGGTCGGCAAGCGCTTCGGAGTTCGGTGCGCGGAGAGTGAACTTCGAGGTGAGTTCTGCAACCAGGTTCTCGTCGTAGGAGAGATTCAATTTCTGTGCCATGCTCACTTCTCCTCCTCGGCAGCGTCGGAGTACGGGAAAATCTCAAGCGGGACGTGAACGACTCGCGAGCCATTCTTGAACGACCGGACATGCTCGCCGGCAAAGTCGTCAACCACGGTCGCAGCGAACAGGACGGAGTGACCTTCTGGGAGGTGAGCCATGAGTTCGTCGATCTTCTCCTCGTCAAGCACGCCCTCGACTACAACGAGATGCTCGCGGCCGCGCTCGCCGTCGAAATGCAGGTCTTCGGGAGTGAGTGCAAAGCGGAGCTGTGCCGCTACAGAGCGCACGAGCAGGTCGCCGGTAGCGTGCTCGGTCAGGGTGGTCAAAGCCACCTCCTGGTCGTAGTGGAAACAGGCAGGCTCAAGGTGTGCGACCTGAAAACCACCGCCTCCTCGCCAGTTGACCACCCTCTTGACCGGCTTGGTCTTGGTCATGGCCTTGAGTCGCTTCACCACTGGGTTCTTTTTGAGCTCGTCGTCGTTCTTGATGGTCTTATTCAGCAGGGAAGTGAACTTCTGCGCTTCCTCCGGAGTCAAGCCTTCTGGCAGACCATTCTCGGTAGCATCCGCGCGCTCCTCCTTTTGAAGTGTGATGCCGCCCTGGTCTTCGTTGTTGACAACCTTCTCCAGGCGCTGGCGTGTAAAGCGGTTGAACGTGTCCTCCACGAGTTCACAGGTCACCCAGCGGCGGCCCATCTTCTGGGCGACGGCAGCGGTAGTTCCCGAACCGGCGAACACGTCGAGGACGACGTCACCGGGGTTCGTTGCGATATGGATGATGCGTTCAAGGAGGAGTTCTGGCTTTGGAGTGGCGAATGGGTTCCTCCCAGGGAATAAAGCCTTAATCTCGGATTTCGCAGCGCGGTTGTGGCCTACGTGCTCGTTGGTCCACCAAGTACGCGGTGGCTGGCCTTCCTTTGGTGGGTACGACTTACGCCCAAACGAAGTTTCCGTAACAAAGAACTCTGGCCAGTTCCCCTGCTTCATGCGTTCACTTGCACGTTGCATCGCATCCTCTGTACTGGCAGGGTTGATAAGAAGGTCACCAATATCTGCGCGGAGAACACTTCTAGGCAGACCAGTCTGGTGGGCGCGTCTTTCAAGGTCAGGATACCCCCACTCAAAGACCCCATATTGAGAGAGGGCCTCCCAAATACGGGGCGCCCCAAAAGCCCAGTGCCTGCCGGGTGCAGGGTACACAATCTCTTTCGTGAAGGGGTGCTGTATACCAAAAACAGCGGGGTGCTGCCTTTTCCCGCTCATGCTACCCGGCGCGCTTCGGTTGTCTGAGAACCAGATCCCGAGTTCGTCTCCGTCCGGGTTGGAAAATCGCTCATTGTCCGCGGCGGTGCGCTCCATGCGGTTAAGCGAAGTAGCAGACGACTTCCCATACACCAGAATTACGTCATGGTCAGCGGAAAACCCGGACACGTCATTTCTCGCCGAGTCCGCTTTTTGCCAAACAACCTCTGCCGCGAAGTTTTCGCTCCCAAACACCTCATCGAGCAGAACTCTCATCCGGTGGTTTTCCACATCGTCCAAATGAACCCAAATCGAACCGTCCTCGCTGAGTAGGTCGCGCAGGTGTAGCAGTCGGTCCCGCATCATTGTCAACCACACGGAGTGTTCGAGGTTGTCCTCGTAGTTGGCGAAGGTCTGAGCGGTGTTAAACGGCGGGTCAATGTAGATGCACTTGACCTTTCCGACATACTTTCCAGACCAATCCGGAATGCGCGTTAGTGCTTCGAGTACGTCGCCAGACTCGCCCAGAATGAGCAAGTTGTCTGCCTGTGGCTCCAGGTCCGCGCGTTCAGAGTAGGTTGTGCCCTCCTCTTTCTCTGCCCTTGTCCCGGTCACCGTTTCGTCCACCGTTAAGACTCTCGTTTCGCAGTACCTCGGGTCTCGGGGGTCTACCCATGTGTAGCCATAGCGGCCTTGCTCGGTTGGAATGAGTGCCTTGTCTTTGTTCGTCCAGGTCAACTCAAGGCGTTGTTGTCTGCCCAACAGTGTCTCCTTAACTCTCTTGGCGTGCGCCTTCGTTGCTTAACACAGTAGCCGGGGGCACGACACTGGCCCGACAGAACAGTCCCTGGGGCAAACCTGCTTTCGAGTCGCACAACTCCGTTGCTTTCCAGCCTCCGACACTTAAAGTAGGCGTATGGCAACGACCCAGGTGTGCAGTGCCGAGGGCTGCGACGAGTTCGCGCTTTTTCGCACTCGAACAAAGCCGGCATGGTGCGAAAAACACCTTGGCGACATTTACGACCGAGCTGGCTTGAGACTTCTCGAACCGTTTACAAAGCCCAAGGAGTATTTACTTACCCGCTGTACTTGCTGTGGATTTGAAGGGCACTACCGCTTCGAATACGTTTTGCAGACCGTTAGCCGGCACGAGAAAACTTGTCGAGCGTGCTACTGGCGAGGATGGGCCCGTGACCAGCGCGCGCTACTAGACAAAGATTCGCCGCGGGAGTCCATTGAGCTCGTCAAAGCCACAGCGGAGGAGAACGGTTACACCTATCTAGGTCCTCTCACAGAACCATGCTTGGAAAACGACCCACACAGAGTGAAGTGCAAGCGCTGCGGAATGATTACCGCAGAGCGGGTGGGCGACATTGGCTGGGGCTGCACATGTGTGAAGTCCAACAAGACAGCAACGGCCGGCACTTCGAAGGCGGTGGGGTCCAACCTGGTCAAAAACGCCACAGACGAGTGTGTGTCCTGGTGGGACCAGGAGAAGAACTCCGAGCAGTTGTGGCGTACGGCAAAGAAGGGCTCTCGAAAGACGGCGTGGTGGACTTGTCCGAACGGACACACGTTTGAGAGCCGAATTGACGAGATGTTCAAACGCGGCAGTTGCAGGCAGTGCGACGAGGAGAAGTGGCGCGAGAAGAAGGCTCAGGACGCTATCCGCGCTTTGTCCTGGCGGCTGGCTCACGCGTTCAGCTCCGTCGCGGACGTGCCAGAGCTCGCCGCTGTGTGGAACGAACCGAACATCGACCCGGCTGACGTTCCAGCGTTGTCGGATCAGACGTTCACATTTCGTTGCGAAAGGGGACACACAATCCGCACAACGCCGCAGGACGCGAGTTTCTACGAGTGCCGGAAGTGCATCGGGATCAAGACTCGGGAACGCAATCTTGCCGCCGCGAAAAGCGGCGAGGTGAAGTCCAGGCTCACGCCGGAAATCACCTCGCAATGGCACCCGACGAAAAACGAGGGGTTACTGCTCGGGGCCATCCCACCGACGTCAACGCGCAATGTATGGTGGCTCGACCCTGTGTGCGGTCACGAGTGGCAGGACGTAGTGGGAAACAGGGACAAGTACGAGCGCTACCGTTGCCCGTTCTGTGAAACTATCCTCGACTCTCTCGCGTACCACTACCCGGACGTTGCGGCGCAGTGGTCGGACGAGAACGATGCGAGTCCCTGGCAGCTACGCCCGAACACGTCGAAGCTGAGCCCGCCGCCGTTGTGGGTGTGCCCGACTGACCCGACGCATACGTGGAGGGCTATGCCCGCGCAGAGGATCAACGGCTCTGGCTGCCCCGAGTGCAAAACCGTAGGAAAGTCCGCAGTCGAGCTGCTCTACGTGAAAGCAGCGAAGAAGGTGTGGGGCAATTCCGCATCCGGCAAGCGGGTGCTCTCCGACCAATTCACGAACCACTCCTCGTGGAGTGTTGATGTGCTCGTGGAATTGCCAGACGGCCGGACGCTCGGCATCGAGTACGACGGGTCGTACTGGCACAACGCCAAGTCGAAACTAGACACGGTAAAGTCGCACGACTTGTTGCGCCACGGTCTTGTGCTGTGCCGGATTAGGGAACACCCATTACCGAGTCTGCACATTGATGACCCGAACTACGTTGAGCTCGTGACGTATGCCGGTTCGAACGATCCGCAAGCCGAGTTGGAGGGCTTGAAGCGGCAGTTGGAGGCCACCTCCTGAGTGAAGCACCGACGGTCCCCGACCCAGGTAACCGCGCAGAACACATTTCAATAAACGCCTAGGCATAACACCCCCACATTAGGATTTTTACTACCCTCGAATTTGGGCGACTTCTAGTGCAACTACGCACACTCTCTCGCCAACACGCCGTCGTCATAGCCGCACTCCGTGCCGACGCATCGAAACGTACCCCCTTGTGCACCCCGAGGGGATCACTTTTTCGACTGTGAAAATCTTCTAGCCATGCAGAACGAACTCGATTTCCCCAGCTCAACCGCCGACTCTCACGGGCTGTCGAAGTCGCCTTTGGATCTGAATCCTCGCCGAGAGGGCGCCTTCTGATACGGTCACATGGGCGCTTGGACTGCGGCTTCGTCAGCGGCAATCGTGTCGGCAGACGATCACACGTCGCTGGTGACCCACCGGGACAAAAGGAGGGGCGCTGTCCGAAGTCACAACATAGTTGACACCTGCTAATAGCCGCGTGATGCGCAGACGGATGGGGATCAGCCAGGCAAGGCACCAAGCAGTCTTAGTCGCCTACATTCCCCGTTCGGCATATGACGGGCCGCTGAGGCTCTGCCATCGGCGCGAGAGTCTCTCCCGCGCTTCACAGCCGAAATTATCACCGAGCGCTACATAGAGACATCCCACAACTACCAAAAACCATACTGGCGAAAAGGCAACCCACCCCTGACCTAAAAACCACAACCGGCGCCTTGGAAAATAAAAACCAAGACGCCGGTTTGTCCACCATGTCGCGACTGATCTGTCAACTATGACGCGACTCATGACAAACGCGTCCCCGACAGGATTCGAACCTGCGACCTTCGGTACCGGAAACCGATGCTCTAATCCACTGAGCTACGGAGACAGTCAAACTGTGCAGCGTACTGCACATGCTGTGACAGCGCTCCCTAATCTAGCACTCCCCTATTGGCACCTGACAAACCGGCCCGCTGAAGAAAATTCACAAATGTTGTTGACATGTCACCGTCTTGCACTTACTATTGAGCACAGTCCCATTGGGGACACGTCAACAGCTTTAGGAAAATAGTTTAAGGAGTCACCATGACCAACACTCTGACCGGTACCTACGACCTTGACACCACCCACTCCACCGTTGGATTCACCGTGCGCCACGCCATGGTGACCAAGGTCCGCGGTAACTTCAACGACTTCGAGGCAACCCTGACCGTGAACCAGGAGAACCCGGCAGAGAGCAAGGTGGAGGCGACGGTGGAGACGGGTTCCGTCGATACGCGTAACGCTGACCGTGATGCACACCTGCGCACCCCGGACTTCTTCGACACGGACAACCACCCGCAGATGACGTTTGTGTCCACCGCATTCGACGTCGACGCCTCCGGCAACGGCACCGTCACCGGCGACCTGACCATTAAGGGCACGACCAAGTCCGTCACCCTAGACGTGGAGACCTTCGGCACGGAAGTTGACCCTTACGGCAACACCCGCGTTGGCTTTGAGGCACGCACCACCATTAACCGCAAGGACTTCGGCATTGACTTCGAAGCACCGCTGAACTCCGGCGGAGCACTGGTTGGTGAGAAAATCGCCATCGAGATCGACGGCTCCGGCATCAAGCGCGCTTAGTTAGCTGCGGGGGCATCCACATCGTCATTGGCTTCAACAGCCAGGATGCCCTCAAAGAACCGCGAGATCGCGGGAATATCGGCGGGGGCCAAATGGTCAAAGACCGCGCGGCGCACCGTCTCAACATGGTCAGGCGCAGCCTGCTCCAGGTGAGTCATCCCCCTTTCGGTGAGGCACACCATCACGCCCCGGGCATCGCCCGGGCTTTTTTCTTTGGACACCAATCCGCGGCGTTCCATACGCGTGATCTGGTGGGACGTGCGGGAACGGTCCCAGCCAAGCTCCGCACAGACTTCACGCAGGCGCAAGCGCCGATCCTCAGCTTCGGACAGCGTAACCAGCACCGCAAACTCCGGGCTCGAGAGATCCGCACTTTCATTCAATGCGGTATCCACTACTCGTTCGAGGGTCCGGTCGGCTGCCAGAAGCAACCGCCAGAACGCCTGCTCTTCATCGCTGAGCCAGCGGGGTTCGGCTGTCATACTGGCCTAGACTAGCCAACCCTCAGATGGGCGCGCGAATCCACCCGCGAATTACCGCCGGCTCTTCAGCTCCTGGATCGAAGCACTCTTGGCAGCGGCAACACGGTCGAAGCGTTGCGGGAAGCAGGTCAACACAAACACCTGGGAGCGTGTACCCACTTGGGTGAACAATGCGTTCATCAACTCCAGGCGCGTGGGGTCCGTGGCCCCCAAGGCATCATCGACGACCACCGGCATCGCATCCGGTGAATTCCCCGCCACCATGTCCGCGATGGCGAATCGCGTGAGCAGCGCCATCTGCTCCTTTGCGCCACCGGAAAGCTGGTTCATGTCCACCGTCGTGCCGTCGAGCGTGCGGGCGGTGACCTGCAGCGACTCATCCAGAGTGAACTCGGTGCCCGGGCTAAAGACGCGGGAGGCGTAGCGCTGCAAAGCCTGTGCGAACGGTGCCGCATACTTGGCCCGTGCCGCATCACGGTGCGCAACAAGGGTGCCGTGCAGCAGCTTGATGGCAGCTGCTTGGCGGCGCAGCCTGTCCCGGCGCACCCGTGCTGCCTCCAACGCGGCTTCTGCCTTGTCCAGGGCCTCAGCTTCGCCTTCCGCACTGGTCACGCGGAAACCGAGCTCCAGCTTGCGGTCGCGGGCAGCGTCATAGCGCCGGGTGAGGTTAGCTACGCGGTTGGCAGCACCCTCGCGGAGGCTTTCTGCCTGCTCCGGATCAACCTCCGCAACCTGGGCGATGAGTTCCTCGACAACTGCCTGAGCTTCCTTTTCAGCGTGTACCGCCTCCTCAGCGGCCGTGGCCAAGTCCGCATCGCTGACCTTCTCCCGTGCGGCATCGAGCTCAGCCTGGGCAGCGTCACGGATCGCAGTGTGATTAGCCACGCGCGCTTCAATATCCGCGAGCTTCGCCGCATCAGGCTGGGCAGCCAGCTGAGCGAGCTCCACCTCAAGAACATGCGCTGCTTCGCCGGCGTCCTTCTCCGTGGCACGTGCAGCTTCCAGCGCAGCATCGGCATCCTCAACGCTGAGGATCACACCGTCATTGCCGGCACTGTCCTCGGAGGACACTCCCGCAAGTTCACGCAGACGCACCAGCTCTTGGCGTAGTTCCTCCGGCTCCTTGCCACGAAGGATGTCAGCGCGACGAGCACGGTGGGTGGCAAGGGTGGCGGTGGTGTCCCGGTGTGCGTCGCGAAGCTTCCGTGCTTCCTCCAGCGATTCACATCCTGCGGCTTCCAGCGCACGCGCGAGCTCAGCCTCGGCATCCTCCACCGCATGGGACGCATTGGTTGTGCCGGGGGCAGCCCGGTAGGTCAACGTCACATCACCGATGGTCAGCTGGACACCGTCATGCAGGGCGAGGGATGTCGCCTCATCCCTGACTTCCACCTCTTCCCCATCAACGGTGACCGTCGACGCGGTGGTGGCGGTGAGATCCAGGCGAGCGGCCGCGGCATCGAGCAGTCGGCGTTGCAAGGCGACGTTCTGGGTAGCTCCCTCGATCGCGCGAACATCATCATCCGTCACAGGACGCGCGGGCAGGGCTGCAACGAGGTCCGCGATCTCCTTGTCTACCCGGTCAAGCTCATCAACCTGATCCTCGACATCACCGATGCGCTCATGCGCGATGGCAAGCTCGCGGGCGCGCTCCTTATCCGCAGTGGCCTGACGCGCAGCAACCAGTGCTTCACGGGCATTGGCGTGGGCGGTCTTCTTCTCCGCCACGCGCTCGTTTTCCGCCTCGGCCTTCTGCCGCGCGGGTTCCACGAGTGCGGTCAGTTCTTTCAGTTCCGTTGCTGCTGCCTCTGCGCGCTCCGTCAACGTCGTGCGGTACTTCTGGTCCGCCTCGGCACGTTCACGGTCCGTAGTAGCGCGCGCAGCCTTGTCTTTCGCCTCAGTGAGCTTGCCGGCAACTTCGCGTGCCTGGGCAGCTTCGGCTTCGCGCTGTTCGAGTTCCTTCTCCGCGTCGGGCAGTTCGGCTGCGATGGTGCGCATCTCCTGCTCACTGCGCGCGTACTCATCCACGTCATCCTCATAGGCAGCCTTGCGGGCCGCGGATTCGCGCACGGTTTCTTCCGCCGCAGCCACCGCGGCATCAGCGTCCTTGAGGTTCTGTTTCTCCGCACCAGATTTCGGGGAGAAGAACTTCTCGTATTCCTTCTGCACTTTCTGCATCAGGCCCGAATCCTCAAGCATGTCCGCCCCTGCGGCTGAGCCAGCATCCGTGCCTGTCTGCTCCAGCGCGCGGGTAAAGGACGGAATGCCAGCTGCTTCAATGACATCGGTGAAGGAACCTTGGCGCATAAACAACGCGCTAAAAAGCTGCTCATCCACATGCTCTTCGAGGATCTCCCGCAGGCGATTGTGCGCCTGTTCACCGGTGAGTTCCTCGCGTACGGGCGCGGTGATCTTCAGCTCGGTTTTACCCTTCGCACCTTTAGCAAAGCTCTTGTACACCGTGAAGGTGTATGGCCCCACCGTGGCGCCGAGTTCCACCGCAGGGGTCTCGTCGCGTCCGATCGGATTCAGTGCGCGAATATTCGCCGCGGTGGACGTGTGCTTCGCGGTGAGCACCGCATCGAGGGCATCGAGGATGGTGGATTTGCCGGCCTCATTATCACCGTGGATGAGAATCACGCCGGTATCCGGAATATCCGTCAGCGCGAGGTGCTCCACGCCGCGCACATTGTCAATGACCAGTTTGTGGATGCGCATTAGTTCGCCTCCTTGCTCAGACGAAACAGCAGGTTCACGGCGTCACGCGCAGCGGTGTCTCCCCCTGGAGCGCCACTCGCGCTGTCAATGAGCTCCGACATCGCGTCACGCGCGTATCCCGTGATGGGGAGTGCCTCAAGCTCGTCATCGCCGGGCTCTAGGTGCAAATCCATGATCCGATCGCGTGGGTACAGCGCGCCGAAAACATGCTCCTGCGCCGCCAAGCCCGCTTCCAACTCCCGGGTGGCCTCCAAGCCCAAGGTGCCGGCCAGCGAATACTTCACCACCGTGCGCCCCTTCTCCGGGTACGCCTCCAGCTCAGCCAGCAGGTGCTTCACATCCTCACCATCAGCCACATCCCAGTGCAGCGCGTCAAAGGTCCACTCGCCCACCTGATGTTCGGTCACCTCAATGCTTTGCTTATCGACGCTCACCACCAACGCCTTCCCCGAATTCACCTCATTCCCGGCCACGTTCTCCCGCCGGTCGTGGAAATCCGTGGTCTCCGGCGAACCAGAAAACCAGATTCGGCCGGTAGGCCCGATAGGACCGGCGGAGTGGGTGTCCCCGAGCGCAACGTAGTCGATGACACCGTCTTTCAGCGCGCGCTCCAGATTCGGACGGGACAGCAGAACCTCGGCTTCATCCCCGCTGCGCCCCTCCGTCTGGCCGTGGGCCACGAGAATGCGGATGGCATTCGTGGGTTCTAGGTCCGCAATGGCCTTCGCCGCCAGATCCTCGGAAGCATAGCGCGCCAGAAGCGGTGCGCCGACGATCTCCACTCCAGGACGGTGCTCCACCGGGGTGCTATCGCGAAGTACCGTGATGTTGTCGCGCTCATCCGCTTTCTCCAAGGCAGCGCCGGGCACCAGCGGGTCGTGGTTACCAGGCAGCAGATACACGGGCACCGGCAGCGCGTCAATCGCATCCAAAGCACGGCCCATCGTGGTCTCACTCAACGCATTGGCATCAAACACATCACCGGCGACAACGATGAACTCTGCGCCAGCTTCCACCGCGAGGTCACCGAGGCGGGTGATGGCGCGGAGCCGTGAATCGTCGAAACGCGACTGCGCTTCCGCATTGAGGAACCACCGCGTCATTCCTAGCTGGAAATCCGAAGAATGGATGAAAACAAGCCCGTCACTCATGCTGTCCACTTCTATCAGAGGGGTGCGACACGCCACCCGAGACTGTCGAACACTCGTGCTCTAGTTGCGTGTCAACGCGTCATACAGATCCTCCAGATCCGACACCGCGCGCAATTGGTCAATATTGGTAAAAGAGATCGTCTGCATGGCCTTATGCAGCAAATCCAAGTCCGAATCCTCAATCATCGGCGCCACCTTCGGCTGTGGCAGCGCCGGCAATTCGTGGCCGGCCCAGAAAAACTCTGAGCCCTCCGCCGCAGAATCCTTCGCCCGCTGCCCCGCGGTTTCGCGTAGCTGCTGATCGAGCGTATTCACATCCAGGTTGCGCAGGCGGAAGACCATGCTCGGATCCGAATCAACGAGCTCCGCCGCCTTCAGCGACACCGCCACCGCGTGCTTGCACACATCACTGAGATCAGGGCAATCACAACGGTAGCGGAACCGCTCATCACTGCTGGCAAACAGAATGTCCAGCAGACCACGGTCAAAGCGGCCCCGGCGCGCCAGGTCCAGCAGCGAGGGCTGACGCGTAATCATGTCCAGCGCCTCTGTGATCTCCGGCCCCTCGCGGTACGGCAGGAGGACCATCACGTTAAATGGCTCATTCTGGGAGCCTGCGACTGTGCTGACAAAACGTCCACTTTCCACGCGGAGGTCCAGAACGTTGCCGCCCTCCGCGTATCGGCGCCCGCGGGTAAATCTCCCCTGGTCCGTCGCGCGCATAGCCGCGTTGTAGAGCAGCTGCGCCGGATCGCTGAACTCTGGCTGCTCGTGCGTCTCCCCCGCACGTGTCTTCAGCACCTGTTTAGAGTCCACGCGCTCACCGGTGACAAGACGGGCTTCCTCGGCGGAACTGACCTTCTTGCGTTGGCCAAAGTTCACCCAGGTGACATTGCCCTCTTGGGGTCGTTGCACCATCGTCTACTCCTTTCCCCGATCGCGGTAGCTCATCAGTGTTGCCAGGTCATCCGCACCCAGCTCCGTGATCCAACCTTCGCCTTCGCCGATCACAGCACCGGCGAGCTGCAGCTTGCCGTCCAGGATGTCCTGGATGGATTCCTCCATCGTGCCGCGCGTGATCATTTTGTACACCTGCACGTTGCGGTCTTGCCCGATACGGTACGCGCGGTCCGTCGCCTGGTTTTCCACCGCTGGGTTCCACCACCGGTCCATGTGGATGACCATCGACGCGGCGGTGAGGTTCAAGCCAGTGCCACCAGCGCGCAGGGACAAGATCATCGCCCGCGGACCATTCGGATCTTGGAAGTCCGCCACCATCTGATCGCGCGCGGTCTTACTCACCCCGCCATGCAGGAACGGGATGTGTTGGCCGAGCCTGTCGCTCAGGTAGGGCTGCAGAATGTCACCGAAGGCTTTGTACTGGGTGAATACGAGCACGCGCTGATCAGTCTCAATCGCCTGATCAATGAGCTCCATGAGCATGGCCACCTTGCCGGAGCGGTGCTTGCCCTTCTCCGTCACCGGCGAACCATCAGCCAGGTAGTGCGCCGGGTGGTTACAAATCTGTTTGATCCGGGTGATGGTGGACAGCACCAGCCCCTTGCGCCCAATACCCGTGCGACTTTCCAGTTCCTTCTGCATCGCCTCCACCAGCGCGGTGTACAGCGCAGCCTGCTCCGGCGTCATATCCACCGTGACCACCTGCTCCGTCTTTTCCGGCAGATCCTCCACGATCGCCGGATCCGACTTCAGACGGCGCAGCACAAACGGCGCGGTGAGCCGTTGCAGCCGATCCTGCATGGCATCCGCCAGCTCCTCATCCCGGCGCGACTCAATCACCTTGGCAAAGTGATTGCGGAAAAACGCCTGGGAGCCCAGAATCCCCGGGTTCACAAAATCGAGGATGCTGCGCAGTTCCGCCAGCCTGTTTTCCACCGGCGTGCCCGTCAAAGCAATGCGGTGGCGAGCCCGAATCGCACGCACGCTTTTCGACGCCTTCGTCGCCGCATTCTTAATCGCCTGCGCCTCATCCAACACCACGTGGTCCCAGTCCACTTGGCCGAGGGTTAGGTAGTCACGGCCGGCGACACCATAGGAGGTGATGAGGAGGTCCAGCTCCCCAATCCACTCCACGAGCTTGTCACCCTTCAAGCGATTGGAACCGTGGTGGACACCTACTTTCAGGTCCGGCACGAAACGCTCAGCCTCCCGCGCCCAATTGCCAACCACGGAGGTGGGTGCGACGACGAGCGTGGGGCCAGTCTTCTCCTTCTTTTCTGCTTCCACCGCGAGCAAGGCGAGCAGTTGCAGTGTCTTACCCAAGCCCATGTCATCAGCCAGCACTGCGCCGAGCTGGTTACGCGACATGAAGTAGAGCCAGTCCACTCCCCTGCGTTGGTAGTCCCGCAGCTCGGCTTTCACCGTGTCCGGAATCTCCTGGCGGGTGGGTGCTGGCCGGTCAGTGCCACCAATGAGCGCTTGCATCCATACCGGGGAGTGCGCATCCCCCTCAATGTCCAACCCACTAGTTTCATGCTCCGCTGCGGCCTCCAAGGCCAGCTGGCGGAGTTCCTCAGCTGTGATAAGCCCCGTGTCCACTTCCTTCTTGCTCAAGGACTCAATATATTTGCGGGACTTGGCCAAGCTACGCGTATCCGCCAGCACCCACTGCCCGCGGAGATTGATCAACCCGGACTTGGAGGCCACGAGCCGGCGCATCTCCAGCTCCGTTAGTTCCGTATCCCCCAGCGCCAGCTTCCAGTCATAGGACACCAGCTGGTCCACCCCGAAGCGGCGCACAGCACCCGGATCACTTGTATCCGGCTCCGACACCGTCAGCTTCGCCGTTGTTTCCATGCGCTGCCAGGCTGCCGGCAGCATGATCCTCACACCGTGGAGGTTCAACATGCTCGCAGTGGTGTCCACCAGGCGCATGATCTCCTCGGTGGTGAGGTAGGAATCCCAGTCACCGTCACGCTGCGTCGTGGGCGTAAACGGGTGGCGCGGATGCTTATCCGGATCCAACAGATCAGACACACTCACTGCCGTGCGCAGCTGCTCCCGCAAGCTAGACAGAGATGCCCGGTCGAGCTCGCTCACCCGGATCGGGCGCGGCGCATCCCCACCGGCGCGTACCTGGGCACGCACCGGCCACTGCACAGCCTCGGGGGTTGCGGTGGGGTTCCCCACATCGTCGATAAGCTGCTCATCATCGGGCTCCTCCACGATGAACACGAGCTGCACATTGACCGCAGTAATCGAGCCGTTCCACTGTGCGATCTGCTTCGACACCGTCGAACCGCCGCGACGCAGTGCCGAGGAGGTAAGCAGCGCCTCCGCGAAATCGTGCCACGGGTAGGCGCGGGACTGCTCACGCTCATCGGCAAGAAGTGCCGTGGCAATCCAATGGACGAGATTCGTGGCCACATCCTCGTCCAGATTCATGTTGTTAGCGGTGATCACACCCGGCGCGGCCGCGATCATCGCCGCGAGCCACCCGCGCTCCTCCAGACCGGTACCCAACTGCCACTCCGGGAACCACAAGCCCTCAATCGGACGAACGCGGATGCTCACACGCCCGGCGCGAACGAAGCGGATGAGGCCGTTGTACAGGCGAATGATCCAGTACAGATCAGGCGCAATGGCTTCCCGTTGTGCCGTCGTGGCTGCCGGTGAATTCTCATCCAACATGGCTACCGTGCTGAGGAATTGGACGGTCTCACTCGGTGAGAACGCAGCCGTAGGAACCTTGAGCTGCAGCTGCTTTCCCTTTGGGGTTTGCAGCGTCACCGGATCGCGGCGACGGAACCGGCCATCCTGCAAGAAGCTCTCCACCACCGCCGGGAACGTGCCTTCCGGCACCTGGGACGGCATGACAATTTTGTGCCCCTCCACACGCTCAACCCACAGGTTGAGACCAGACCCGGGCAACCACAGGCCGTGCAGAAGGAATTTAGGCATAAGGTCTTTTCTACCACCGCACGGCGACACGCACCGCCCGAGCTTCCTCTCATAAAAAGGAGCCAGTGACCCCGCACACACCCCACGTGCGATATTCTGACCACACTTTCCACCTGTCACATGACAGGTGTGACATTTTCTCTTGCCTTACTACGCAGAACTATGCAGAACTCTGCAGAAAGGACGTGCGCATGTCAGCTAACACCTGGATCATCATCGCCGTCGTCATCTACTTCGGGGTCATGCTGGGCATCGGCTTCTACGGCTGGCGCAAAACCACCGCCTACGGCGACTACGTCATCGGTGGCCGTGACCTCCCCGCATTCGTCGCAGGTATCTCCGCCGGCGCATCAGACATGTCCGGCTGGCTCCTCATGGGCCTTCCGGGCGCCCTGTTCGTCTCCGGTATGAGCGAACTGTGGATTGTCATCGGCCTCTTCCTCGGTTCCTGGGCCAACTGGCAGTGGGTCGCGCCACGTCTGCGCGCCTACTCGGAGGTAGCCAACAACTCGATCACGCTGCCGAGCTTCTTCGAAAACCGCATGCACGATCAAACCCGTGCCCTGCGTGTCATCGCCGCGCTGATCATCATCTTCTTCTTCACGTTCTACGTGTCCTCCGGCATGGTGGCCGGCGGCCGTTACTTCGAGTCCACCTTCCAGGGTGACTACATCTGGGGCCTGCTCATCGTTGGCTCCATCACCGTGATCTACACCTTCATCGGTGGCTTCTTCGCGGTGTCCTACACCGACGTCGCCCAGGGCGTGCTCATGTTCGCTGCCCTGGCCATCGTGCCAATCATGGCCTTGTTCGCCATTGACAACCCCGGCGACATCTTCTCCTTCCCCACCAACCACGCCTACGGCCCGTGGCCGGAGGGCAACCCGGACTTCTTCAACTTCTTCACGGGCGTGTCCGCTGCGGCCATCATCGGCAACCTCGCGTGGGGCCTGGGCTACATGGGCCAGCCGCACATTGTCACCCGGTTCATGGCGCTGCGCAGCCCGGCTGAGGCACGCTCCGGCCGCAACTCCGGTCTGATCTGGGTGGGTGTGTGCTTCCTCGGCGCGATCTTCACGGCCATCATCGGCGCCAGCTTCTTCGGTCAGACCCAGCACTCCGTCGTCGACCAGGAAGGCTTTGAAACCATCTTCCTGGACATGACGCGCATCCTGTTCCACCCGCTGTTTGCCGGTCTGGTGCTCACCGCGGTTCTGGCCGCCATCATGTCCACGATGTCCTCTCAGCTGCTGGTGACCTCCTCCGCACTCGTGGAGGACCTGTTCAAGGTCTTTGCCAAGAAAGAACCGTCTCAGGCCACCCTGCTCATCGCGTCCCGCACGATGGTCATCATCGTGGCCATCCTCGGCATCGTCATGGCGCTCAACCCGTCCGACACCATCCTTGGCCTCGTCGGCTTCGCCTGGGCTGGCTTCGGCTCCGCCTTCGGCCCGGTGATCATCGCCTCCCTGTTCTGGCGTCGCCTTACCGCGCCGGGCGCTATGGCCGGCATGATCGTCGGTGCTGTCACCGTCTTCGTGTGGGGTTCCCTTCCGGCAACCTCCGACATCATCTACGAGATGGTCCCGGGCTTCATCTTCGCCACCATCGCCATGGTCGTGGTCTCCCTGGCCACCAAGCCCACCGCCGAGTCTGAGTCCGAGTTCGACACCCACGTCAAGGTCGTCGACTACGCACTCAGCCACCCGAATGAGGACTTCCACCAGGCACTTTCCAACATTTCTGCGCAGGGAGGGAACCAAACCGGTCCTCGCGCAGTCTAAGGAGGTATGAAGCCCTTCCACATTTATCTTGGGGCACTGACCGCACTCACCGTTGCGGTCGTGCCCCTTCCTTTTGTCCACACACCGCCTATTAGCACCACCTTGACTCTTCCTTCCCGGGAAACCGCTCCCGATTACACCCGGGCGAAATTCGGCGATGGCTGGGCCTACCAACCCACCGGCTGCACCACCCGCGAAACTGCCATGGCTGCCGCCTACGATCAACCAACCTGTTCCATCCCCTACTCCCAGTGGGAACCAGTGACCATCACCGACCCGTACACCGGCGACCCCCTCCCGCCGGAAGACGTGGAACTCGACCACGTCTTCCCCCTCCGCGCCGCCTGGGACATGGGTGCTCACTCCTGGTCCGATGAAAAGCGCCGCACCTTTGCCAACGATCCGGCCAACCTCATCGTCACCTCATCTGCCGCCAACCAGTCCAAGTCCGACAAACTCCCCAGCCAGTGGCTCCCCTCATCCCGCTCTTACCGGTGCGACTACTCCCGGCGCCTGGCCACCGTGGCCAATGCCTACGGTCTCCCCGTCACCCGCGCCGACAAAGCCGCCATGCGTCGGTCTTGTGCCACGCTTCCGGCAATGCTCGGGTTGCCGGCACTGCCGTTCTGACGAGGGTTGATGCCCGGGCCCGGGGTTTCGCCGAAAAGCGCGTGTAAGATTTTACGTGCTGCCGAAACTAAAATTTCATACCTGCAGGTCACAGATTTCTAGCGCGAGATAGTTACCGCAGCAATGTAAAATTTTACACAGCCACCCCTCGCCGACCCCCACGCAGCGCATGCAAAACACACCCCACCCCGTAGAGTGGTGACCCATGACTACTTTTCTCATTTTCCTGCACGTCGCCGCAGCCATCATCCTGATCGGCCCCGTCATGGTGGCTACCTCCGCGTTCCCGAAGGCAGCCAGCGAAGCCAACACTGGCGACGCCCAGGCAATCGGCCGCGCGGCATTCCTACACCGCACCTCCACCACTTATGGCCTGATCTCGCTGCTCGCACCCCTCCTAGGCGGCGCCGTGCTGGCCTTTGACTTTGAGGCATACCGCTCCAATTACTTCCTCCACACCGCCATCGTCCTGTCGGTCCTGGCATGGGGCTTCCTGTTTGCCATGGTCATCCCGCAGCAGCGCAAGATCGTAGGTTCCCTCGGCGCACTCGACCCGGCTGAGGCTGACACCCGCGACGTGACTACCAACATCGAGTCTGCCCGCGTCAAGGCAGCTGCCGGCGCCGGCATTTTCAACCTGCTTTGGGGCCTGGTTCTCATCCTGATGTTCCTGCCGTCCCCGGCATAAACCCAGGTAACCCCCAAGATCCACCGCAACCAAAAGTGGCTCCCCACGACGGGCGCCGCTTTTCCTTATTCCCTAGACCAAGAGATACAAAACGTACAACAGCAAAAGCAGGACGGCGGTTATCGCGCCAAACACTGCCAAAGTAATGGCCATTCGGCTCGCGGACTGTCGCACGTCCGAGGGGTCGTGCGGATTAAACCGTATGGGAATCTCCGTCCCAAGCGGTATCGCGGGCGCTAGATGAAAATCCAAGGCGCCACGGTGAACACGGTTCTCCTGGTCGGCGAACTCGACCACGGGCTGCCAAATCTTGCCACCGTCGCCTTCCTCTTCGAGGTTGTCCACCACCACGGCCACCGCGGGTTTACTGCCCCTGAGGGTATTTACTAGCGCGATTGCAACCACGGCAGTCAGAGCACCAGAGATGACTGCAAAAATGGCCACGATAATGATCACAGTTAACATGCTCTACTTCGCCTCCCCGACATAAAACCGCACCTGCTGGCCAATCTG
>NZ_JAKMUS010000006.1 GCF_027570075.1 Corynebacterium meitnerae | reverse complement strand
GGACCAGGACTGCTACGAACTTTCCAAAGTTGGTAGCAGGCACCCCCTCTGATCAATCCTCTCCCCCACAACCCACCCCTTCGAAACTTTTTCGCCGGCCAAGGGAACCGAACAGGGGTCAACGGCGGTCTAAGCTCATATGAGCAATTTATTCAATGGAATGACCATCACCCGCCCCATCAACCTCGAACCACTGGGTTCCCGGCCAGGCCTCGTGCCCATTTCGGACACGTTTGGGCTGGCCCCGGAGCTACTCATAGACCCCAAACTCGCCGAACGCGACGCCGAGTTCCACCACCAACGGCTCTGCTACCAGATCCCCCAGGCCTACCGGGCGGCCGCATTTGCCCTGGAAAACCCGCACCTGACACTGACTGGCTTTGGCGCACTAGCGCTGTACGGGGCGAAGTTTTTGGGCGATGGGTGTGACACGGCGTTCGCGGAGAAGCGAATAGCCCGCCCGCAAAAAGCTGGTCCCGGAAAACCCCACATCTCACGCGCAGCCCTCGACATTCACGAAAAGTGGAGCGCCTGCCTTCACGGAAAGTGGATATCCATCGCCGCACCCGCCGCCGCCGTTGCACACGCGCTCACGGAGCTACGCCGCGAAAGAGTCGGCTGGCATGTCGTGCCGTGCGGGGATCTTCACCCCACGCTCATCAGGGCCATTCAGCTTCTCGACGTCTCCCGTCGCCTCACCATCAATCCCCTCGACATCCTCTCCGCCTGTAAGAACCGCCTCAACCTCGTTTGGGTGACTGATGCCCTCATCCGCTCCTCTTCCCTGGCCGAATCACCAAAAGAAACCGAGATGCGGTTGATCGCCGAGCAGGTCGCCAGAAAGCACGGCCTTCACCTCCAAGAACAAGTCCCAGTGAAAGCCAATGGCCAGTGGATCACCCGTTTTGACCTGGCTCTCATCTGTCCCGTGAGCGGACAACGCTTTGGTTTGATGTACGACGGTATCCAACACTGGAACTACGAGCAGCGAAACAAAGACGCCAGCATCAACCTCAACGCGACGATCGAAGGGTGGGTGCCGCTGCGGTTTTCCAGCGCGAGTCTGCCCACGATGTTTGCGGACCTCGACCGCTTCTTCACCCGGGTACTCAACCGCTAGTCTCATCTCTCTCGGCCTCATTCCCTCCCACGCGCTGCACGATTTTTGAAATTCGTGCAAACCCCCATTAAAAGACCAGGACTGCTACAAACTTTAGAAAGTTGATAGCAGCCAGGCCATGAGACTAGGCCAGCGCCGGCGCCTTCTGGTGCTCGCTGACAACAAAGACGTCGTCCCGGTCCGAGATCAGGGACTGGTCGTGGGTGACAAAGCCGCAGGCGATGCCGCGGTCCTCGACCAGGTTGCGGAGGAGTTCCACGATGTCGCGGGAGCGGGAGGAGTCGAGGGCGGCGGTGGGTTCGTCGGCAAGCACGAGTTCCGGCTCACCCATGAGTGCCCGGGCGATGCCGACGCGCTGACGTTGGCCACCAGAAAGAGCGTGCATGTCCCGATTCTCGAGCCCGGCGAGGCCCACAGTTTCAAGCAGTTCATCGGCCCGCTGCTTGCGCGGTTTGATGCCGCGGATGTGGTCGGTGACCAGCAGCTGATCGCGGACGTTCAGGGCGGAGATGAGGTTAGCCTGTTGGAAGATCATGCCGATCTTGTCGCGGCGCAGATCATTGGACACCGGGACACCACCCAAGGTCGCGGTGCCAGAATCCGGAGTGATCAGGCCGGCGGCGACGGAGAGGAGGGTGGATTTGCCGGAGCCGGACTCGCCAACAATGAAGGTCAGGCGGCCGGGTTCGGCGGTGAAGTTGAGCTTGTCCAGGACGGTGCGGCGTTCCTGGCCGTCCTGGAAGGAGACGGTGACGTCAGTGAGTTCAAGCTTGGATGTGGGCATTATGCGACACCTCCGAGTGCGCTTTGGGGGTTGACTTTGCTGATGGAGCGGGTGGCCACAACGGCGCCGGCCATACCCAGCGCCCAGACGAGCAGTGGCGGCAGGGCGATCACGCCGAAGGACAGGGTGAATGGTGCGACGCCTTCCATGGCGAACCCGATGCCCAGCCCGATGAGGGCGCCGATGGTCACGCCGATGAACAGGAGGATGGCGGACTGGCCCACGGCGTCCTTGAGCAGGTACTTGTTCGAGGCGCCGATGGCCTTCAGGATGGCCAGGTCACGGCTGCGCTGGATGGTCCAGACGGTGAGGAATGCCACGATGACCAGTGCAGCAATGGCGTAGAGGAAGCCCTGAATCATCTTGAGCGAGCTCTGTTCCGAGACATAGGCGGGCAGGCCCTGGAAAGACTCCTTCAACGAAACGCCACCTTCAATCCCAGGATCATCGGAGAGCAGGACGGTGCCGGCAGCGTCCGTGTGGAAAGCCTCCTGCCAGGTCTCGGTGGGGACCCACAAGACAGGGGTGTGAGCGAACATCAGGTCCTCACCGACCGCGTCGACGGGGATGGTGGTGCCGGCGAGGGAGAGGACGTCGTGAAGCGAAAAGTTCAGTGAGGCTGAGGCGACCGCGCCATCGCTGAGAACCTCTCCCCCGGGCAACGTGGTGCCGCGCGGCAACGCGAGGAGCGCGACCGATTGTTCCGTGCCATCCGGACCGGAGACGAGCATCTGGCCGGTGCCCAGCGCGTCCGTGCCTGGCGTTGCCTGCACGCGCGAGGTGGTGAACGACGGATCCTGCGGGTCCTCGAAGACCACCGCGGCTGGGTCGAGCGCCTCGAGCGCGGACGTGTTCTGCTTGCCCAGCCCCGAGGTCAGGCCCGTCAGCACAACCACGAGAAGGGTAATCAACGCGACGGTGCCCACGATGAGCCCGAAGCGCCCCTTCGCTTTCTTGATTTCACGGATTCCTACGAACATGCTTCCAATTGTGTCCGTGACCTGCGGGATTAACATCGGGCTGCGGGTTGAAAAAGGAATCGACCGTTCGGTTGATGTTGGCCCAACCGGTGGCGGCGCTAGGGTTGCCCGCATGACCTCCAACCGCATTTTGGCCGCCTTGCGCGTGAGCCTGCACGTGCTGGTGGCCACGCTGTTGGGCGTGGGCCTGATCGGCGCTCTCCGGGAGAACCACTGGCCCGCTGTCGTCGCCGCAGCGCTGTTCGCCGCCATCTACCTGTTTGGCACCGTGTGGCACCACCACGGCCGCGCGCATTCCCGCCCGCAGGCGCTGGCCTGGCTGGGCGCGGTGGTGATCGTGTGGGTGGTGCTGGCCGCGCTGTCCCCGACCTTCGTGTGGATGGAGTTCCCGCTGGCCATCCTCGCCTGCTTCCTGCTCCCAACATGGTGGGGCCTGGCGCTCACGGGCGCGCTGCTGGCCTACACATTGAGCGTGACGTTCCCGGCGGACGGCCCGGGTGGGCTGATCGGCCCGACAATCGGAACGGCGCTGGCCGTGGGCATCGTGCACGCCTACAAGGCGCTCAACGCGGAGACGGAGCACTACCGCCAGCTGGCCATTGACCTGGAGGCCGCGCAGCAGCACCTGGCCGCTGCGGAGCATGAGGCCGGCCGCGCGGAGGAGCGTGCGCGCCTGTCCCGGGAGGTGCACGACACGATGGCGCAGGGGTTGAGTTCCATCGTGTTGCTCGGCCGCGCGCTGGACAAGGAGCTGGAAACCGCCGGCGCGCCCTCATCCGCCCGCGACACCCTGGCCACCATCCGGGATACCGCCGCGGAGAATCTCACGGAAGCCCGCCGTTTCGTCGCCGGCAATGCCGCGCCCGCCGCGCCGGTGGAGCGCCTGAGCACCCGCATCGAACGCCTGGCGCGGTCCGCGGAGCGCCGCCAGAAGGCGTTGGGTGAGCCGCTGGAGGTGCGCGTCCAGGTGGTGGATCTGCCGGAGCCGGCTGCCTCGGTGGCTGAGCGCGTTGTGCGGGAGGCGCTCAGCAACGTCGTGCGTCACGCGGGGGCGAGCTTGGCGGTGGTCACCGTGGATAAGCTGGGCACGCAGGCCACGGTTGACGTCTACGACAATGGCCGCGGCATCACTGGCCCCTTCGGCTACGGATTGCAGGGCCTCCAGGCGCGCGTCGCGGAAGCCGGCGGCGAGCTCACGGTCGAAGGAAATGTCCTCGCCGCCACGCTTCCCATCAAGGAGAACTAATGCTCAACGTCATGCTTATCGACGATCACCCCGTCGTCCGCGCCGGCCTCCGCGCCGTCTTGGACTCCTTTGGTGACATCACGGTCGTCGCCGAAGCCGCCGACGGCACAGCGAAAGTCCCCGAGGGTGTGGACGTGGTGGTCAGCGACATCCAGATGCCCAACGTGGACGGCATTGAGCTGACCCGCCGTCTCGTCGCGGCTGATGGGCCGCCGGTTCTCATCCTGACTACCTACGACACCCAGGCCGACGTCGTTGCCGCCGTGGAAGCCGGCGCGATGGGCTACCTGCTCAAGGACGCCCCGGAGGATGAACTCCACGAGGCAGTGGTGCGCGCCGCCCGCCGCGAGCGCGCCCTGTCCCCGCAGGTAGCCAACGTGCTAGCGGAGCGAGTCATGCGCCCGGACGAGGCGCTCTCCCCGCGCGAGATCGAACTCCTCCGCCAGGTGCAGACGGGTGCCTCCAACAAGGAGATCGCCGCCGCCCTGTTCATCTCCCAGGCCACGGTGAAAACGCACCTGATCCACATCTACTCCAAGCTCGGAGTGGACAACCGCACCGCCGCGGTGGAGGTGGCGCGGCAAAGGCGCATCATTTAACGATAATGACGAGGTCGCCGCCCTCCACCTTCGTCGGCTGGCTAAACGCCACCTTTTCCACGATCCCGTCCACGGGCGCGGAGATGGTGGCTTCCATCTTCATCGCTTCGATGATGGCCACTGGGTCGCCGGCTGCGACCTCATCGCCCACCTTGGCGGTCACGTTGACCACGCCGGCGAATGGTGCGGCGACGTGGTTCGGGTTGGACGGATCGGCCTTCTCTGCTTCGGCGACGGTGGATTCGGCGTTTTCATCGCGAATCGTCATCGGGCGCACCTGACCGTTGACGGTGAGGATGACCTGGCGCATGCCCTTCTCATCCGGCTCACTAACGGCGTCCAGGCGGACGACCAACGGGGACTGATTTTCCTCAATCTCCCCGTAGTAGACCATGATCTCCTTGCCCTCTTCGAGGCCGTAGAAAAACGCCTTGTCGCCGAGCTGGTCCGTCACGCCGTAGAGGCGGCGGTGTTCCATGAGCTCGTCGTACTGCTTCGGGAAGAGCAGCTTGTCCAGGGCAACACGACGCGCGCCCGACGCCTCAGCACCATCGGCACTGAGATCTGCTTCCAGGTCCGCCGGCACCTCGACGGTGTGGTCCACGGAAGCACGGTCAGCCAGTGCCTTCTCCCGCAGCTCCGGCCAGCCACCAGGTGGCGTACCCAGCTCGCCTTGGAGGAAGCCGATGACGGATTCCGGGATGTCGTACTTGCGCGGGTTGGCCGCGAATTCCTCCGGAGTCACGCCAGCGCCCACGAGGTAGAGCGCCAAATCTCCCACTACCTTGGAGGACGGCGTCACCTTGGTGGGGCGGCCCAGGATCTCATTAACGCCGGCGTAGTAATCCTCAACGAGCTCGAAGCGATCCGCCAAGCCCAGCGCCTTGGCCTGCGTGCGCAGGTTGGACAGCTGGCCGCCGGGGATCTCGTGGCGGTACACGCGGCCGGTCGGGCCGGGGATACCGGACTCGAACGGCGCGTACACGGCACGCACAGCCTCCCAGTACGGCTCCATATCGGAGACTGCCTTAAGCGACAGGCCGGTGTCGCGCTCCGTGTTGGCGTATGCGGCAACGAGGGCGGACATGGACGGCTGGGACGTCGTGCCGGCCAAAGGCGCGGAGGCCACGTCCACGACGTCTGCACCCGCCGCAGCGGCGGCAAAGTAGGTGGCCAGCTGCCCGCCGGCGGTGTCGTGGGTGTGCACGTGAACCGGCAGATCAAAGCGGGAACGCAGCGCCTCCACCAGCTTCGCCGCGGCGGCCGGGCGCAGCAGACCAGCCATGTCCTTGATCGCCAGCACGTGCGCGCCGGTGTTCACAATCTCCTCGGCTAGGCGCAGGTAGTAATCCAGCGTGTACAGGTCCTCCGCCGGATCGAGCAGGTTGCCGGAGTACGCCATGGCTACCTCGGCGACGGTGGTGCCGGTGTCCAGGACGGCGTCGATGGCGGGGCGCATCTGGGAGACGTCGTTAAGCGCGTCGAAAATGCGGAAGATGTCCACGCCGGACGCGGCGGCTTCCTTCACGAAAGCGCGCGTGACGGACTCCGGGTACGGGATGTAGCCCACGGTGTTGCGGCCGCGCAGGAGCATCTGGATGTTCACGTTCGGCATGGCCTCACGCAGGGCATCTAGGCGCATCCACGGGGATTCGTGCAAAAAGCGCATGGCCACGTCATAGGTCGCGCCACCCCACGCTTCCACGGAGGTCAGCTGCGGGGTCAGGTGGCCAACGTGCTTAGCGGCGGCAACCAGCGTGTTCGTGCGAATGCGGGTGGCCAACAAGGACTGGTGCGCATCGCGGAAGGTCGTCTCGGTGACACCCAGAGCGGTCTGGTTGCGCAGCTTCTCCGCCCACTTGGCCGGGCCGAGTTCCAGCAGGTCATCGCGGGAACCACGGGGCAGCTCACCGTACTCTCGGTCGGGAAGCTTCTTTGACGGCTGCAGGGTCGTCGGCCGCTGCCCATTCGGCTGGTTCACCGTCACGTTAGCCAGGTAGGTCAGGATCTTGCCGGCATCATCGGCAGCCGACGGCGCCTCCAGCAAATCCGGGTGTGAGGCGATGAAGCCGGTGTCAATGCGCTTGTGGCGGAAGTCCGGTTCGCTGAGGAGGGCGCGGAGGAAACCAATATTCGTCGATACGCCATTGACCGCAAACTCGTTGAGCGCGCGCAGGGCACGATCAACAGCGACCTGGAAATCGCGCCCGCGGCACGTCATCTTGACCAGCAGCGAATCGAAGTTCGGCGTGATTTCCGTGCCCACCCCGACGGACCCGTCCAGGCGCACGCCCGCACCACCCGGCGAGCGGTACCCCGTGATCGTGCCGGAATCCGGGCGGAAGCCGTTCGTGGGATCCTCCGTGGTGATGCGGCATTGCAGCGCCGCACCCGACACCGTGATCTCCTCCTGGCGCATATTCAGATCATCCAAGGTCGCGCCGGCAGCGATATACATCTGGTTCTTCACGATGTCGATGCCGGTGACTTCCTCCGTCACCGTGTGCTCCACCTGCACGCGCGGGTTCATCTCAATGAACACGTGGTTGCCGCGCTCATCCACGAGGAACTCAACCGTGCCCGCGCCCTCATAGTTGATCTCTTTGCAGAAATTCACCGCGTCCTGGCAAATGCTCTGGCGCTGCTCCTCAGTGATGTGCTGCGCGGGCGCAATTTCCACGACCTTCTGGTGGCGGCGCTGCACGGAACAATCGCGCTCATAAAGATGCACGACGTTGCCGTGCGAGTCCGCGAGAATCTGCACCTCAATGTGCTGCGGGTTGATCACGGCGCGCTCAATGTAGACATCTGGGTCGCCGAAGGCGGCCTCCGCTTCGCGCGACGCTTCCGCTGCGAGGGCTTCAAGGTCCTCTCGCTTCTCGACGAACCTCATCCCCCTACCGCCGCCACCCGCCACGGCCTTCACAAACACCGGAAACTCAAAGTCCTCCGCGAAACGTGCCAGTTCCTTCGGGTCTGCGGATGGCTCCGAATCCTTCAGAGTGGGCAGCCCGGCGCGCTCTGCAGCGCGCACTGCAGCAGCCTTATCGCCCGTCAGGTCCAGCGTTTCTGGGGACGGGCCGATGAACTTGATGCCCTCTTCGGCGCAGCGGCGCGCCAGCTGCGCGCGTTCGGAGAGGAAGCCGTAGCCCGGGTACACCGCATCGGCGCCGGACTGCTTAGCGGCGCGGATGATCTCTTCGATGTCCAGGTACGCCTTGACGGGTTGGCCCGCCACGCCGATCTGCACCGCTTCGTCCGCGAACGGGCGGTGGAAGCAGTGGCGGTCCTCCCGCGGGTACACCGCGACGGTTTTCGCGCCGGTTTCAAAGGCGGCGCGGAAAGCACGCACGGCGATTTCACCGCGGTTAGCAACGAGGATTTTGGAAAACGTAGGCAGGTCCTCCCTGCCAATTCCGGTAGCGGATGTAGTCATGGCAGCTCCTCGGGGAGATTGCGTTTAGTTCAGGTCAGTCTTGTGCACGAGGCGGCGTGCGGCCTCCGTGATCGAGCCCGACAAAGACGGGTACACGGCCATGGAGTTAGCCAGTTCCTCAACGGTGAGGTTGTTGGTCACCGCGATGGTCAGCGACAGGATCAGCTCCGATGCCGTCGGCGCAACGATCACGCCGCCGAGCACCTGGCCGGAGCCCTTGCGGGAGAAGATCTTCACAAAACCAGAGGTCAGCGAACGCATCTTCGCGCGCGGGTTGGTAGCCAGCTCGAGCTTGATGATGTCGGCGTCATACTCGCCGTTCTTGATCTGCGCCTCGGTGATACCCACGGCCGCGATCTCCGGACGCGTGAACACAGCGTTACCGACGGTGCGGACGCGCAGCGGCTCCACGCCCTCACCCAGCGCGTGGTACATAGCGATGCGGCCCTGCATCGCGGCCACGGATGCCAGCGGCATGAGGTCCGTGCAGTCACCCGCCGCGTAAATGCCGGACACGTTGGTGCGGGACACGCGGTCCACGTGGATGTGGCCGGACGGGGTGACGTCTACGCCCTGGGACTCCAGCATGAGGTCCTTGGTGTCCGGGATGGAACCAATGGACATCAAGCAGTGGGAACCGGTGATCTCACGGCCGTCACTGGTGCGCACGATCACGCCATCACCGGTGTTTTCCACGCTGTCCACGCGTGCGTCCTTCACCAGCGTCACGTCACGGTTGGACAGGACCTGCTCCAGCACGTCCGCTGCATCAGCGTCATCGTGCGGGAGGATGCGGTCAGAAGAACCAACCATGGTGACCTTCACGCCCAGCTCAGCGTAGGCGGAAACAAACTCCGCACCGGTCACACCAGAACCGACCACGACGAGGTGCTCCGGCTCCTCAATCAGGTCATACATCTGCTGCCAGTTGAGAATGCGGCGGCCATCCGGCTTAGCGTCCGGCAGCACGCGCGGGGACGCGCCGGTGGCGATGAGCACCATGTCACAGTCAAAGGTTTCCATCGTGCCGTCCGGCAGCTCCGCCTTCACACGGTGCGTGGTGTGACCTTCCTGACGGGAAGCGAAGCGGCCCTTACCGTTCACCACACGCACACCAGCGCGCTCCAGCTGCTGCCGAATGTCGCGGGACTGCTCCGATGCCAGAGCAACCACACGGTTATTCAGCGCTGGGATAGACAGGTTCACATCACCCAGGCCATGCTTCAGACCCATGGCGTCCGCACGACGAAGGTCCGTTTTCACGTTCGTGCCAGCGATGAAGCCTTTGGACGGCACCACATCACGCAGAATGCCGGAGCCACCAACGCCAAGCTGCTCAATCAGAGTGATGTCCGCGCCGTACTGGCTGCCCACCAGCGCTGCCTCGTATCCGCCGGGGCCGCCGCCGATAATGACAATTTTCTTGGACACGCACGTCTCCTTACACAGGTTGCGTCAAACAGGTTTTAAAGATTCCGTCCGCCCACTTTAGCGGTCAAGGAAAAAATGTGCGCATCATGTACCTAGCTGGCCTAGCTAGGCCAGCTAGGTCAGTCTTGTTATGTCCATAGGGTTTTTGGACATGGAGTCCGGTCTCTTTTTGGACACGGACTCCATGGTGTTCTTGGACATTTCTAGCGGCTTATGGTTGTAGCCTGCGTTTCGGCCGGGGCTTGGATAATTTCGGGTTCATCCGCGGTGGTTGACGATGTTTCATTCCTTCGACGAGGTTGATGTTGACCTGACCACCTGGTGGCCTGTGGCTCAACGTGATCGGCAGCGGCACGCTGAAGAGGAATTCACCATCGTGGGCCGTGTAGAACTCCGCAATGTTATCGACTGTGACCGTGGAGTAGAGCCTGCGATTTTTAAACCTCAGACCAATGTAGAGACCGAAGCCGCACACGCGTACAACGCCATCTTTGCTCACACAGAGCTGGTCTGGGATGCCCCAATAGTTTGTTGAATTTGTCGTAGGCACCGTTAACGTAGGGGCATCGGTGGGAGGTACGCCTTGCTGAGCTGCCATGTCATCGGTGCTGGCCTCGTGTGAAGTTGCCGCTTCCGCGGGGCCGTTTAGCATGTCGGATACAGCTTGTGGATTGTGCGCCTGGTTATAGGCAACTACGCGGGCCCAGATCTGATCAGGATCAAGTGGATGCGTAGGCGACGGTGCCTTGGGGAAAGTATCGAAAGCCTGACGTGGTGTGATGTGCATCTTGCCGACCAGCAGTGATTGGTGGCGTCGTCGCTCGTTGTAAACCTGGCGATATTCAGCAAGATATGTGTTGACCTCAGCAAGGCTGACTGGTCGGCGTGCATCGAGGAACTGGGTCAACGTACGGTGAGATCGCTCGTCTTTTCCCTGGGTTGTCGGGGCGAAACCAGCAATAGCAAGTACGCCTTCGCTGGCGAGCCAAGTTTCAGTAGCAGAGAGAAAACCCCGGTGGTAGGTGGCGAACGCATCGCCATTGTCAGAAAGGATTTCTTGAGGTTTGCCGTAGGCGGCGAACGCTGCGGCCAGCGCAGCGCGCGCATCAGTACCGTTTTCCGGTAGAGCAAATGCTGTGGTTCCGACATCAAATCTGCTGGCATCATCGATGATCTGGTAAATCGTCACGAGCGTGTGCGCATGGTCGAAGAGGCGATAGACCAGTCCATCGATCTGCCAGAGTTCCCCAACGAAATCACGGGTGAAGCGCTTATAGGAACTCCGCGGCCGTTTGCGGGCATTGGCATCGAAACCCCAGCTCCTGTAGCCACAAGGCGATGGTGGAACGCGACGGGGTCCGATCGGCACCGATAGAGTCGAACAAGAAGTAGTAGATCGACCAAGGCCCATAATCCAAGCCCTGCTCCATCAACTGTTGCCTGGCGTGGACAACTGCGATTTTGTCGGCTTCGTCAAATTTCTTAATCGGATTCTTCGGGGCAGTCGAATCCGGCACAATACCTGCTCGGCCCTTCTGCGCTATCCGGTTTTTGATGTTGTGGTACGTCTGTCGCGAGATCCCCAATTCTTTGCAAAACTGTGTGACCGTCTTGCCGTCACGAACGGGATCGAAATCTGCGACCTTTCTACGCTTATGCAATGGAATAGCCATCCGGCTATTCCACCGCCGCAACCGTCCAAAAAGCCACTAGACAGCCCGTCCAAAAACCTTCTGGACTCCGTGTCCAAAAAGTCCCTAGACATCACACAGCTAGGTCAGTCTGGTCAGCTAGGTCAACGCAGCGGCCTGTGCGTCCTGCATCCGGCTGAATCGCTCAACGACGGAGCCGAACAGGCGAACTCCCACATCGATCGAGCGCTCATCAATATCAATGTCGCCCCGGTGCAGGTCATACTTCTGCCCCGCGCCCGACCAGCAGCCCAAGCGCGCCATGGAGCCTGGCACCTGCTCGAGGTACCAGGAGAAGTCTTCCCCGCCGCTGGACTGCGGCGCCTGAATCACCGCGTGCGGGTCAACGGCGCGGGCGGCCTCAACGAGAGCGGAGGTAGCCACGTCATCGTTCATCACCGGCGGTACGCCGCGGATGTAGTCCAGTTCGTAGCTGCAGCCCGTCGGCGCCACGACGCTGCCCACCAGCTCCTCCATGAGCGGCTCCAAGCTCCGCCACGTTCCAATGTCCTGGGTGCGGATGGTGCCGCCGATGTGCCCGGTCTTCGGCACCGCGTTCGGGGCGATGCCCGCCTCAATCTGACCAAATACCAGCACGGTACCCGTGCGCGGATCCACCCGGCGCGACAACAAGCCCGGCAGTTGGGTGACCAGGCTGCTCAAGGCGTACACAACATCATTGGTCAGGTGTGGGCGCGAGGTATGCCCGCCAGGGCCGCTCACGGTGATGCGCAGAACATCAGCGGCAGAGGTGATCGCGCCGGTGCGCACGCCGATCTGACCGACACGGATCTTTGGTTCCGCATGCACCGCATAAATGCAGGACACGCCATCCAGGCCGCCCCATTTGATCACGTCAGGGGCACCACCATCCATGACTTCCTCGGCGGGTTGGAAGATGATGCGGATGCCGAAGGGAAGGTCCACCGCGGATAAGGCACACGCGAGTGCCAGACAGATCGTCGTGTGCACATCGTGCCCACAGGAGTGCGATACACCCGGGACGCGCGAGGCGAACGGCAAGCCGGAAACCTCTTCCACGCGCAACGCGTCAATGTCCGCGCGGAAGGCCAGCTTCTCATTGTCCTCAGGGCCAATGTCCACGTACAGGCCTGTCTCCGGGAACAAGTGCGGCTCAAGGCCGTGCTCCCGCAGTGTTTGCGCGATGAACGCCGTGGTCTCCACCTCATGGTGGGACACTTCCGGGTTGGCGTGAAGATGACGGCGCCACCCGATGACCACATCGCGGTGAGCGGTAAACCACGAGTCAATCTGCGCAGCTAGTCCCACAGCACACTCCCCTTCTCGGCGCCAACGATTACGGGTGAAACTGTACTACTAGACAAAGCTGTACAGTTAGTCGGGGCGCAGAGCAGACTCCTCCGCCAGGTTGAGCATCTCCACCAACGACACTGGTTCGAAGCGCTCCCAGCAGACATCTCCCAGCTCATCCACCACGCCAGGCAGCAACATCGCTGGCGGCACGCGCAGGGCGTAGGCCAGGCGATACACCGTGGACAACGTGGGATCCGAGGACCGCGAACCGGTGTGCTGGTTGCGCTCTAGATTGGACACAACGGTGCGCGACAGCCCCGCCACCGTAGCCAGACGCTTCTGGCTCAGCCCCCGCAATTCCCGGATCGCGCGGAGCCGCTCCGACATGGAAAACCCGAGACTGGCCCAGCGTGCATCGCCGACTGCCTCGTCAAAACTTTCGCGCCCGCTGGCTCGCTCCACGTACGGGTCGATTGATTCGCTCATGACACCCCCCAACTGTGCGCTTCCCCCCGGAAGCAACGGTAGATAGTTTCCCCTGCGAGACTAGCGCAGCCGCGCAGGGGTGTCTACAGCAAAGTCGCTACAGGTGAATATTGCGCGGACCGTACAGGCGATCCCCCGCATCGCCCAGGCCCGGGACGATGTAGGCGTCCTCGTTCAAGCTCGGGTCAATGGTGGCGGTGACCAGGCGCAGCGGTGCATCCAGCGCCGCAATCCGGTCCACACCTTCCTGCGCACACACGACGGTGACCACGGTGATGTCATCCGCACCACGGGCAGTGAGCAGCTCAATCGCGTGGACCAGCGATCCGCCGGTAGCCAGCATCGGGTCAACCAGGAACACCGGCTGGCCGGACAGATCCTCCGGCAGGGCCTCCAGGTACGGCACCGGCTCGTGGGTCTCCTCATCGCGCGCCAGGCCGATGAAGCCCACCTGCGCGTCCGGGATCATGGCCAGGGACGGATCCACCAGGCCGAGCCCGGCGCGGATGATAGGCACGATGATCGGTGGCTGCTTCAGGCGCACGCCGGTTGCGGTACCCACCGGGGTCTCACAATCAAAGGTCTCGGTTTCCAGGTCCCGGGATGCTTCGTAGATGAGCATGGAGCCCAAATCAGACAGGGCTGCGCGGAAGCTGGAATTGCTCGTGCGTTTGTCACGCAGGCGGGTGAGACGAGAAATTGCCAGCGGGTGTTCGATGACTGTGATCTGCATGAACACAATGCTAACCAGAAATTTTCAAATCTGATGGAACCGATCGGGGGGTTAAGGCAGTCAAAGTAAGTATGAGCACTTCACATTCTGATCTTTTCTTTGACGTTCACACCATTACCGACCACATCGCGAACCTGCGCGAGGACGCAGCCGCGACTCAACCCATCGCTCTCCCATCCTTGCCGGAGGCAGGCCCCGTTGCCGCGCTCAGCGCAGCAGTCCACGCCGCGGTTGCTGCGATCAATGAGCACACGGATCTGCTCGCGCGCGAGGCCCACCGCACTGCCGCCAACATGGAGGCCTTCACCACGGGAGCTCTGCGCGTGGACACCTCCACCGCCCGCGTCTTCGAGGGGGTTGCGCCATGACCTTCGATCTCGGCTCCGTCGTCGCCACCATCGCGCGCGCCGTCCCCGCCCCACTTCCCCAGGTCACCGTCCCGCCACTGCCGGATTTCCGCACGGTCGCGCCGCTCGCCGCCACTGTCAGCGCCGACCCTCAGCGTGTGCTTCGCGCAGCCCAATCGCTTCTCGACGATCGCACCACCCTCACCGACACCCTCCACCAAGCCGCTCCCCTCATCCACGCCGCCGGCCTCGATATCCTTGCCATTGGCCAACGCTTCCTCGCCCAAGCCGCCGCACTCGTGCCCGCTTTGTTCGCAGGGCCGGGCGCCATCGGCATCATGGCGCGCTTGGTCGACCTTGCCAGTGAAGCCTTCATCGCCGTGACCAAACGCCTTGGCCAGCTAGAAAACGAGCTACGCCCGCTTGTGTCCCGTTTGACCGAACTCGTCACCGCAGCCGCAGCCCGGGAAAAGCTCATCCCCGCACCTGCGGCCTACGCCGCCGAATCGGAACTGCGGCAGCTCGCGGGAGTGGAGGGGGTTGATGGTGGGGTGCCGGGGAGCGTCGATAAGCAAGAAGGCGGTAACGCCGTGGGGCGCGCAGCCGTGGAAGCCGCGAAATCCCAACTGGGAACCCCCTACGTGTGGGGTGGCAGTGCGCCCGGCGGCTTCGACTGTTCCGGGCTGACCTCCTGGGCGTACAAACAAGCCGGCTTGGACATCCCGCGCACCGCTGAAAACCAAGCCGTCGGGCGGCAAGTCAGCTACGACGAACTCCAACCCGGTGACCTCGTCGTCTGGTCCGGACACGTAGCCATGTACGCCGGTGACGGGCAGATGATTGAGGCCGGCACACCCGTCCAAATGAACCCCGTGCGCACCAACAACATCGGCATGCCCTTCAAAGGCTTCTGGCGACCAACGGGGTAGCGCACGGAATCATGTCCCCATTGAGTAAAGTGGCTGCACATGAGTACGCGCGCAATTCTCCCGGTGAAAATCTCCTTGACCGAGGGCGACTTCTACACCCTGTGGGCCCCCACCTGGCGCCAAGGTGGCACCGAATGGCAAGCCTTCCTCGGCGATAAGGACGACGTCCTGGTGTTCAACAGCCCCGAGGCCCTGCTGGTCTACCTCGAGGACCACACCGACCATGACCTCACCGACCACCCGAAGTGGCAAGCCTTCCAGGCCGGCGGCGACGACCGCGTCGTGCCCGGTGAAAAGAATGATTACGACATCATCGGCCTGCCCTCCTACCTCGCCGGACGCCCCAGCCACGAGAACGTCTCCGCCGTCGCGCGTGGCTTCCAGCTGGCCCGCTCCCTCGCTGAGGTTGCCGGCGCCAGCGACGCACAGATCTTCTTCGCATCCCACTCCATCCTGGGCAACATCAACCGTGGCCACGAGCACTACGCCGGCGACAACGGCCTGTCCGAATGGTCCGGTGTCGGCCGCACCGTGCTGACCAACTGGGAAACCGTGGTGCACTCCCTCGACGAATCCGTGCGCGTCGTCGCTGACTCCGAACTCGACTCCGCCCGTGTGAGCGCCGCTGCGGACTCCATTGCTGCTGCCACCGCCGCCCGCGACGAAGCCCGCGCCGCTGCCGAAAAGGAAGCCGAAGCTGCCCGCGCCGCCGCCGACCCCTACGACATCTCCGCCTGGGCTGAGGCTGGCATCGACCCGGTCAAGATCACCGTCCAAGGCAAGGGTGTGTACACCATGCGCACCTACGTCGGTGGCGCCCCGGTCTTCCTGGGCAAGTACGGCGAAATCTTCACCTTCCCCACCGCCAAGCACATGGCCCGCTGGATCGTGGACAATGACGACCACGACCTCGCCTCCGTTTCCACCTGGCCCGACATCATGCACCTGGCCAATGCCGGTGAACTCGAGGTCACCGTCCACCCGGACAACTCCTACTCCTTCAACGGCATCGCCGCTGACATCGATAAGGGCGTTGACGCCGTGGACACCAAGCAGATGGCCAAGGCCTACGAGCTCATGGCCGATGCCGCCGACTGGGCCAACGATGACTCGTTGAACTCCTTCCTCCTGGCCAACCCCCGCATGCAGGACTACCTCGCCTACATGCTCGGCTCCACCGAGGCCGCCGGCTACGTGCCATCCGCCCCGTTCACCGATAAGGCCGAGGGCTGGAAGAGCCTCGAAGAGATTCTGGTCAAGCGTTTCTCGAAGTTCTAGTCGGTTCGTTTGGGGCCGCGTCAGGGTTTCGGGCCCCCTTCTGTGCACCATTTTCAAAAATCGTGCAAACCCCCTCTAAAACACCAGGAGTGCTACCAACTTTTGAAAGTCAGTAGCACGTCCTCGTTGTCGCGCAGGCCCCTAAGCCGGATTTAAGCCATCCCAGTGCCCAGCAACGTACCCACGAGGTAGGTAACCGCCAGGGCCAGGCCACCACCGACGACCAGTCGGACCACGGCCTTGGCTGGCTTCGCCCCGCCGAGCTTGGCGGAGATCGCACCGGTGATAGCCAGTGCGATGAGGGTGACCACCACCGTGACCACCACTCGCGCCATCTCCGGGGCGAGAAGCACAGCAACCAACGGCAGCAGCGCACCCAGGAAGAAGGAGATGAAGGAGGCGGTCGCGGCGGACCACGGGTTGACCAGGTCTTCCTGGTCAATGCCGTAGTGGATCTCCAGGTGGGCGCCGAGCGGATCAATCCGCGTGCGCTCGCGGGCAACAGCAATGGCGGTCTCTTCGCTCAGGCCGGAGTTCTTGTACGCCTGGACGAGGTGGTTGAGTTCCGCCTCTGGGTCGACGTCGTGCAGCCCACGTTCGGTTTCAATGGCGGCTTCTTCGGCGTCGCGTTGGGAGGAGACGGATACGTACTCGCCAAGCGCCATCGAGACGGCACCACCAACGAGGGCAGCGACACCAGCCGTGGCGATCTCCCGTAGCGAGTTAGTCGCACCCGCGACACCCACCACGACAGCCGCGGTGGACACGATGCCATCGTTGGCACCCAGCACAGCGGCACGCAGGCGGTTGAGTTTCTCGCCCATGCCGTGGGTTTCTACTTCGACTTCCGGGTAGTGCTCAGGCAGCACGCTGCTAGCCGAGGATGGGCTCTGGGATTCCTTTTCGCTCATGACTCCATATCTACGCCAATTCAATCCACCCTCGCAAGCAAGTTAGCACTAACTAACTGCAGGTCAGAGGGCATTTTTGAGGTGAGGCTTAGCTATCCGGGCGCGCCACAAAGGACCACCTGCCAACCGGGTCTAGACTGTCTCAACAATGTTTTCCCGTGATTTTCCTGCCCATAGCAAGGCCCATAGCGCCCGCCTGAAAACAGCCGTCATCGCCGCGGCTCTGCCAGGCCTACTCGCCGCGCCACTCGCCACACCCATCGCCACAGCAGACACCGATCCCACCGACCCCACCGACACCGTGATCACGCCCGCCCCGCGCGAGCACGCCCCGAACACGGACGGCTGCCCGCAGGCGACGTGGCCGCCGGAGGCGGTGAGTACGTCGGAACGCATTGCGCCGGGCTCACCGACGCCCACACCGCTGCCGGTGACCTATGACGGGCCGTGCGGCGTCATCGCCCCGGATGGCTTCACGGTCAGCGATGACGTGCTGGCTACGGCGTGGTTGGTGGCGGACATCGATACGGGAGATGTCATCGCGATGAAGGATCCGCACGGGCGGTACCGCCCGGCGTCCATCATCAAGGCACTGCTCGCGCTGGTGGTCATCGAGGAGCTGCCGTTGGACAAGAAGGTCACGGTCAGCGATGAATCCGCAGGTCAGGAGGGCTCCGCGGTGGGCCTGGGCGGTGGCGGCGAGTACACCGTCGATGACCTGCTGCACGGCCTGCTGATGGTGTCCGGCAATGATGCGGCGCACGCACTCGCGCAGGCTCTCGGCGGGGACGAGAAGGCCCTGAAGAAGGTCAACGCAAAGGCCGCTGACCTGGGCATGAAGGACACGCGCGCCGCTAGTTACTCGGGCTTGGACGCGCCGGGGATGTCCACCTCCGCGTGGGATATGGGCCTGGCGTATCGCGCGGCGTATGCGAACCCGGTGTTCACCAAGATCATCTCCACCGAGTCCTACCCCTTCCCCGGCTACACCACGGCGGATGGCACGAAATACGAGGGGTTTGAGGTCTACAACGACAACAAGCTCTACCTCAATGATCCGGGTGGCATCGGCGGCAAGACGGGCTTCACGGATGACGCGAAGCACACGTTCGTCGGCGCGCTCGACCGCGACGGCCGCCGCATCATGTCCATCGTGCTCGACACCACCGTCGATCGCGCCCGCGCGTGGGAGCAAGCTCAACAACTCATTCACGAGGGGTACACGGTCCCACGTTCACAGGCAGTCGCATCGCTTATCGACGCCACCGCCGACCCCACCCCAACCCCCTCCCCCAACGAAAAACCCACGGCCAGCGATGGTGATTCGCTGCCGTGGGAAGGCATCGCGGTTTTGGCCGCGGTGATCGCCCTGGCGGGCGTGGGAACGTGGCTTAGCGTCGCGTCAAAAGCGAAAGCGCGGCGACGCCAGCAGCGCCAATAGCTGCACCGATACCGATGTTGCGGCCGGTGTTGCCCGGCTGCGCAGCAGTGGCACGAATGTTGATCACCGCTGGCTCCGGAATCTCCGGCTCTTCCAGTTCCAGGGACTCTTCGGTGGTGGCGGTCCACGCGGAGACGTAGAGCACCACGCGCCAGACGAGGTAGAGCACGACCATCAGGGAGATGATCGGACCGAAGATGGCACCAGCCGGGTTACCGGTCGCAGAGCCAACGATAACGGTGGAGAACTGCTTAATCAGCTCGAAGATCACAGCACCCAGCAGGGCGCCCTTGAGGCCAGACTTCTTCGGCACCTTGGTGCGCGGCATGAACACGATCATCCACCAGAAGACCAGGAAGTTAGCTGCAATACCGGCAATCAGCGCAACCAGGAACACGACGAACCGGGCACCGGGGAAATTACCGAGACCGAAGTGCTCCATGGCAGTCGTCGTCAAGCTAGAAGAGCCCACTGCGGTGACGCCGAAGGCAACGATGAGGAGCACCAGCAGACCGATGAGTGCGACGAGGTCCGCCAGCTTCTTCGTAAAGAAGTTGCCGCCACCCTCATTCGCATCCAGCGACCACATAGCGCTGATGCCGGTGCGCAGGTGGTTCATCCAGCCGAGGCCGGACCACAGCGTGGTCAGCAAACCGATACCGGCAACCGCACCACGCTGCGCAATCGCGGATTCCACGAGCTGGTTGATCATCTCGCCGGTGTCACCGGAGACGGACTGCGCGATCTGATCCTGGATCTGCTCCAACAAATCCGGGCGGGCCGCCAACACAAAACCCATTGCTGCGAAGAGCAACATGGTCAGCGGGAAGATCGACAGCACGGAAAAGTAGGTAATACCGGCAGCAAACTGGTTGCCGCCCTCCGCACCAAACCGGTCATTCATGCGCAGGAGGTGAGCGATCGGCGGAGCCTTCTCCTTCACCTCAGCCACAACCCCCTCATCTTTCTGGGTCGGGTGGGCACGCTCAATGCCCTGCTCGTCCGTAAAGCTCTTACGGGGTGACGTGGAAGTAGCCATGTGATGGCGGTCCTTTCTACATAGTTGTCCGCCCCACTCTAACGGCCTTTAGCGCTTCGGCGCGTAGAAGCCCACCTTCTCGTACACATCCGCCAGGAGAGGATTAGCCAGTTCGCGTGCACGATCAGCGCCGCGAGCCAGGATGTTTTCCAGTTCAGCGCGGTCGGCGATTAGTTCGTCGTAGCGGGCGCGAAGCGGCGTCGTAAAGCTTTCAAGCGCATCGGCCGTATCAACCTTGAGTGCGCCGTAGCCCTGGCCCTCGTACTTCTGCACGAGCGCGTCGATCGCCTCGCCGGTGAGCGCCGACTGGATGGCCAGCAGGTTGGACACGCCCGGCTTGTTCTCGCGGTCGAAAGCGACGACGCCGTCGTTGTCCGTGACAGCGGACTTGATGCGCTTCGCGGACGTCTTCGGGTCGTCGAGCAGGTTGATCAGACCCTTCGGGTTCGCACCCGACTTACTCATCTTGGCCGTCGGCTCCTGCAGGTCATAGATCTTCGCCGAGCCCTCCGGAATGAAACCGTCCGGAACCACGAACGTTGTGCCGTAGCGCGCGTTGAAACGCTCCGCCAGCGTGCGCGTGAGCTCCAGGTGCTGGCGCTGATCCTCACCCACCGGCACGAGCTGCGGCGAGTACAGCAAAATATCCGCCGCCATGAGCATCGGGTACGTGAACAGGCCCACCGACGTCCTGTCCTGCCCCTGCTTCGCCGACTTGTCCTTGAACTGCGTCATACGGCTGGCCTCACCGAAGCCGGTCAGGCACTGCAGCACCCACGTCAGCTCCGCATGCGCCGGCACGTGGGACTGCACGAACAGCGTCGACTTATCCGGATCAATACCCAGCGCAATCAGCTGTGCCACGCCCTTCAGCGTGCGCTCACGCAACTCCTCCGGGTTCTGGTCCACCGTGATCGCGTGCAGATCCGGGATGAAATAAAACGCCTCATAGTCATCCTGCAGGTCAATCCACTGCTTCAGGGCACCCAGGTAGTTACCCAGATGGTACGAGTCGGCGGTGGGCTGGATTCCAGAGAGGACACGCTGTTTAGACATAGTGGCCAGTGTATCCCCCGGGCGTGAGCGGGCGCACACTAAGATCGGATCTCGTATCTCTGCTCCAGGGATTACGAAACGGGGGAACAGTGAACAACTGGAAAGAAATAGTGCCGTGGGTGATTACTGCCGTTGCAGTCTTCACATCCATCGGTTTCGCAATCACTTTAGCTACCAGCGCACCTGATGGTGTGAAAACTACGCTTGATTTCATTGCACGCCTATTCGGTCCGATCTGTGCAGCGGGTATTGCATGGGCTGGAGTTGATCACACAGTTCGAAATAGCCGTAAGCAGGACCAATCCAAAGAGTGGTACGCCAATGTACGTTGGGCAGCTGACTTGTGCAAAGACAAAAATCAAACGTCGGTACAAATCGGCGTGGCTGTTTTAGATTCTCTAGATGATCTGCCCTTCTTGGGAACGGAGGAGCAAAAGCTTATCGACGAGCTACTAAAAACCGTGGTGGATTCTTTGGCGGAATCAGATAACATGGACAACACGATCACCAGCGAAATTGCAGATGAAAAGGAGGCGAGATGATGGACACCGCTACAAACAAATCCCCACGTGAAACAGCTCCGACTTATACGAAGATCAATAGAGGTCAAGTGGCTGCTGCGAAGCTGATTATGAAACGTGACCGTGAGGGCAAGGGCAATGTGAAGATCACGCAGCGCATCCGGGATCTCGCCGCTATCGAGCTTTAGCACGTTCGCTATCAACCACTCCGAGCTGTCGTCCGACTTCAAGGCAGGTGTTTGACCATGACCTTTCCTTCCGCAAACCCCGGTCGTCCCGTCGCTCAGGTGAGCGGACTTGGGAACACCCACCAACCACGGCTGGCCTACACCCCAGCGTCGCGGCCACTGAAACTCGGCGCCGAGAATCGAATCCGGCTGTCCACCAGCACACAAGAGATTCTCGGCGCTATCCGCGAGGAAAGGTTCTGAAGTCGGACCTGGAACGCCTAGCGGTACTCCACCAGCAGCGGCGAGTGGTCGGACCAACGCTCCTCCACCGTCGCTGCTTTTTCGACCCAGGCGCGCTGGGCACGCTCGAGCATGTTGGCGGTGGCTGCCTGGTAGTCGATGCGCCAGCCAGCGTCGTTGTTGAAGGCCTGGCCGCGGTAGGTCCACCAGGTGTACGGCGCGTCCTCGGGGTGGAGGCGACGGGCAACATCGAACCATTGCGGGTCAGTGTTGGCGGCGCGGCGGTTGTCGCTTTCGTACTCGACGGCGCCGAAGAAGCCGGCCTCGTCCTTCGCATCGATATCCTGGGCCTCATCATCCGGGAAGGCGCCGAAAACAGCGTCCATGAAGGCACGCTCACCAGGCAGGAAGCCGGAGGACTTCGTGTTGCCCTTCCAGTTCTTCAGGTCCTCGCGGCGGTGGCAGATATTCCAGTCGCCGCCAATCACCATGTCCTTGTTCGCCGCAGCCCACTCGGCCAGCAGCGGCTCAAACACATCGAGGAAACGCCACTTCTCGTCCTGCTTCTCAGTGCCAGTGCTTCCCGACGGCAAGTACAGCGACGCCACCGTCGTCCCGCACTCCAAACGGCCTGAAATGTAGCGGCCGGAATCTTCGAATTGGGGGATGCCCACGGCGACGTCGATAAGCGGTGTGCGCGACAAAATGCCCACCCCGGCGCGACCCTTTGCGGCGGCCGGCGCGACATAAAGGTGCCAGCCGGCCTCGAGTGCCGGCGCGAGCGCGGCCTGAGACTGCTCCTCCGTGGCGCGAACTTCCTGCATAAGCACGACATCTGCCGAAGTGGTCTTCAGCCACTCCAACATGCCCAAGTTGTTTTCATTGCGCACCTTCGTGGCCGCGCGGATCCCGTTGACGTTGACTGATGCAATGGTGAGGCTCATGCCCGATCACCCTACCTGTGCCACGGTAACGCCGGGGATTGCCCAGCCCCGAGGGCACGATGGGCACGCTCACAGGCAAAGAGGTACGCTAGTGGGTCGAAACAAAGATCAAGATAGAACCATAATTTGTAGAGGTGACCCATGGCCAAGATCATTTGGACGAAGACGGACGAGGCACCACTGCTGGCAACGTACTCACTGAAGCCCATCGTGGAGGCTTTCGCGTCAAACGCAGGCGTAGACGTAGACACGTACGACATTTCCCTAGCCGGCCGCATCCTCGCACAGTTCCCGGACTACCTGAACGAAGAGCAGCGTGTTCCGGACTACTTGGCACTGTTGGGTGAGCTGTCGAAGACGCCGGAAGCCAACATCGTCAAGCTGCCGAACATCTCCGCATCGCTGGTGCAGCTGAAGAACGCCATCAAGGAACTGCAGGACGCTGGTTTTGCCATCCCGGACTACCCGGTGAACCCGCAGACCGACGAAGAGCGTGACATTCTCAGCCGCTACGACGCGGTGAAGGGCTCCGCTGTGAACCCGGTCCTGCGCCAGGGCAACTCTGACCGCCGCGCACCGCGCTCCGTGAAGAACTTCGCGCGCAAGAACCCGCACTCCATGGGTGCTTGGTCTGCAGACTCGAAGACGAACGTGGCCACGATGGATGCCAATGACTTCCGCCACAACGAGAAGTCCGTCATCCTTGACCGCGATGACACGCTGACGCTGAAGCTCACCGGCGCTGACGGCCAGGAGAAGGTCTTCCGCGATGACATGTCGGTGGACAAGGGCGATGTCGTGGACGCGACCTTCCTGTCCGCTAAGGCTCTGGATGCCTTCCTGCTGGAGACCGTGAAGCGTGCCAAGGACGAGGGCATCCTCTACTCCATCCACCTCAAAGCCACCATGATGAAGGTCTCTGACCCGATCATGTTCGGCCACGTTGTCCGCGCCTTCTTCAAGGACGTGTACGACCAGTACGGTGAGCAGCTCATGGATGCTGGCCTCGACGGCGAGTCCGGCCTGGGCGCTATTTACTCCGGCCTGTCCGAGCTGGAGAACGGCGAAGAGATCCGCGCCGCCTTCGACAAGGCCATCGCTGAGGGGCCGGATCTGGCGCAGGTGAACTCCCACAAGGGCATCACCAACCTGCACGTGCCGTCTGACGTGATCGTGGACGCCTCCATGCCTGCCATGATCCGTAACTCCGGCCAGATGTGGAACGCCGATGACAAGCCGCAGGACACCCTGGCTGTCATCCCGGATTCCTCCTACGCCGGCGTGTACCAGGTGGTCATCGATGACTGCCGCGAGAACGGCGCCTACGACCCCACCACCATGGGCACCTCCCCCAACGTCGGCCTCATGGCCCGCAAGGCTGAGGAGTACGGCTCCCACGACAAGACCTTCAAGATGCCTTTCGCCGGCACGATGCAGGTCATCTCCTCCACCGGTGAGGTCCTGCTGTCCCACGAGGTTGAGGCTGGCGACATCTGGCGCTCCTGCCACACCCGCGGCAACTCCATCGAGGACTGGATCAACCTTGCTGTTGACCGCGCACGCAAGTCCGGTATGAAGACCGTGTTCTGGCTCGACCCGGCACGTGGCCACGACGCCAACATCCAGAAGCTGGCCGAAGCACAGCTAGCCACCATGGACACCGACGGCCTGGATATCTCGTTTGCCTCCCCAGAGGAAGCAACCAAGATCACCGTTGACCGCATCCGCCGCGGCGAGGACACCATCTCCGTCACCGGTAACGTGCTGCGTGACTACAACACTGACCTGTTCCCCATCCTCGAGCTGGGCACCTCCGCCAAGATGCTGTCCGTCGTCCCGCTCATGGCTGGTGGCGGCCTGTTTGAGACCGGTGCTGGTGGCTCCGCCCCGAAGCACGTCCAGCAGGTACAGGAAGAAAACCACCTGCGCTGGGATTCCCTGGGCGAGTACCTCGCGCTGACCGAGTCCTTCTTCCACGAGGAAGACAAGCACGGCAACACCCGCGCTGGCATCCTCGGCCGCACGCTGGACCGCGCCATCGAGCGCTACCTGGATGAGGGCCGCTCCCCGTCCCGCAAGGCAGGCGAGATCGATGACCGTGGCTCCCACTACTACATCGCCGCCTACTGGGCTGATGAGCTGGCCAAGCAGGACGAGGATGCAGAACTCGCAGCAGGCTTTACCGCGATTGCTAAGGACCTCGCCGACAACGAGGCCAAGATCACCGAGGAACTCCTCGCCGTCCAGGGCAAGCCAGCCGATCTCGGTGGCTACTACTGGCCGAACGATGAGAAGACCACCAAGGTCATGCGCCCGTCGGAGACCTTCAACCGGATCATCGACCGGACTGAGGACAACTAGCTCCGTTTGCGTGAGTTAAGCGAAAGGGTGTGCCCGCTCGGCAGTGTGGCCGGGTGGGCACACCCTTTGCTCATTCGCCCCTTCTACGAGAAATAACCCTTCATGTACTCCTGAGAGCCGATACCCACCGAGTCGAAGAACTCGGCCATGTCGACTTCTTCCTGGAAGTACTCCAGCTCGCCCTCATCTCCGCTGGTCTCTGCTTCCCTCAAATCGCGCATCGCGTCTTGGAGAGCATACGGTTGCCATACGGTGAGACCTAGCTTTTCAAAGACATAGCTCGACGGCGCCTCCTCCTCATTGACCCTGGCACCATCATTGGATGCCATGAGCATCTCCGCACAGTCGATAGCGTTCATGCGCGAGAGGATGTGCCCTTCCCACTCAACGTCAATGCCGTCCTTCTTCGGGTTGGTAGCAAATTCCATGAACTCAACCCCGCCCCGGCCAACATGCACCTGAATACGCGCGGCGTTGAAGTACAGAGTGGTGTCAGTTGAACCTCTTTCGGGCTGCCCTAGCACCGCGCAAGCCTGCTCAGCGCTATCGCCGAAACGGACAGTGCCATCACCGAAAGGCGCTTGGAAATGGGCTCCTTCATGTGAGATCAAACGGATCGAGACTGGCATCGATTCTCCTTCGGAACGAACAGATTTTTTTCCGACGATACCTTTCATCATGAAGCCGTGCGCGGTCTCGACCTCACCCGCTACGCGAGATTTAAATTCACCCGCCCCAAGCTGGCACAGCACTTAAATAGACAGCTTGGTCCACTTTTTCCGTTTTCGTAAGAACCGACCACACCACAACTGCTTGCGCCCTCCACGGGGGACTCCTACTTTTGTGGGCATGTCTCAGTACGACAACACTGCCGTTAATGATTGGTCCTTCAACACCCGCGCCATCCACGCGGGCCAAGGCGTCGACTCCGATACCGGCGCACGCAACCAGCCGATCTACATGACCACGTCCTACGTGTTCGAGGACACCCAGAACGCACACGACCGTTTCGCCCTGACAAACCCGGGTCCGATTTACACCCGCATCACCAACCCGACCCAGGAGGCACTGGAGAACCGTCTCGCATCCCTGGAGGGTGGCGTGGCAGCCGTCGCTTTCGCCTCCGGCATGGCGGCAGAGGTCGCGGCAATCACGAACCTCGCTTCCGCCGGCGACCACATTGTCACCTCCCCACGCCTCTACGGCGGGACGGAGACTCTCTTTGAGGTCACTCTCCCCCGCCAGGGCATCGAGGTCAGCTTCGTGGACAACCCGGACGATCCGGAGAGCTGGCAGGCAGCCGTCAAGCCGAACACGAAGGCGTTCTACGGCGAGACCTTCGGCAATCCGATCGCGGATGTGCTGGACATCCCGGCTGTCGCGGAGGTCGCCCACCGCAACCAGGTACCACTCATCGTGGACAACACCATGGCCACCGCCGCACTGGTCAGGCCGTTGGAGCTCGGCGCGGACATCGTCATCGTGTCCACCACGAAGTTCTACACCGGCAATGGTGCAGCGCTCGGTGGCGCGCTTATCGACGGCGGCTCCTTCGACTGGACCGTCACCCGCGACGGCGAACCGGTCTTCCCCTACTTTGTTAACCCGGACCCGGCCTACCACGGCCTCGTCTACTCCGACCTCGGCCCGGCGGCTTTCGCCGTGAAGGCCCGCGCCGGCATCCTGCGTGACACCGGTGCCGCGATCTCCCCGTTCAACGCGTGGGTGACGCTGCAGGGGATTGATACGTTGGGGTTGCGCGTCGAAAAGCACAATGCAAACGCACTGAAGGTGGCTGAGTACCTGGCCGCGAAGGACGAGGTCGCACACGTCAACTTCGCGGGCCTGCCGTCGTCGCCGCACTACGCCACGAAGGAGAAGCTCGGCCTGAAGTACACCGGCTCTGTCCTCTCCTTCGACCTGGCCTCCGACGATCCGTCCGCTGCGCGCGAGAAGGCATGGGCGTTTATCGACGCCCTCAATCTCCACTCCAACCTCGCCAACATCGGCGACGTGCGCTCCCTCGTCGTCCACCCGGCATCGACCACGCACTCCCAGTCGAACGAGGAAGGCTTGAAGCGCGCCGGCATCACGCAGGCCACGATCCGCCTGTCCGTGGGCATCGAGGATGTTGAGGACATCATCGCTGACCTCGAGCGTGGGTTTGCTGCTATCTCATGATCACCCTCCCACCCGAAGGTGAACTAGCCACCCAGCGCATCGGTGATCTGACCACGGAGGCCGGCGCGGTCATCCGCGATGTGGAGATCGCCTACCAGCGTTGGGGCGAGTTCAGCGGCGACCCCCATGGCCGCAACAACCTCATCATCGTCGAGCATGCTCTGACGGGTGATTCGAATGTGGCCAACTGGTGGGGCGATCTCATCGGCCCTGGTGCACCGCTGGACACCGACCGGTTCTGCATCCTGTGTACCAACGTTCTTGGTGGCTGCTCTGGTTCGACTGGCCCCTCGAGTGAGCACCCGGACGGTGGTGCGTGGGGGTCTCGCTTCCCCGCTATTTCCATCCGCGACCAGGTACGCGCCGAGGCGATGTTCCTGGAAGCGCTGGGGATCAACAGCATGCACGCCGTCATCGGCGGCTCCATGGGCGGTGCGCGCGCCCTCGAGTGGACGCTCATGTACCCGGACTGGGCCAATTACTCCTGCGTCATCGCAATGTCCGCACGCGCATCTGCCTGGCAGATCGGCATTCAGACCGCCCAGATTTCCTCCATCGTGCGCGACCCGGACTGGCAGGGCGGCGACTACTACGGCACCGGCTCCTCCCCCGACGCGGGTCTGGCTGCCGCGCGCCGCATCGCCCACCTGACGTACCGCGGCGAGCAGGAGATCGACGAACGCTTTGGCACCATGGCCCAACCCGGCGAAAACCCACTGGGCACCCACCGCGACGAACACCAGCGTTTCGCCGTGCAAAGCTACCTCGACCATCAAGGTGAACAGCTGGTCAAGCGTTTCGACGCCGGCTCCTACGTCACCATCACCGAATCCCTCTCCCGCCACGACATTGGCCGCGGCCGCGGCGGACTCAACCGTGCCCTGGCACAGATCAACGTGCCCACCATGGTCGTGGGCGTGGACACGGACATCCTGTACCCGTTCCACCAGCAGGAACACCTGTCCCGCAATATCGGGAACCTACTGGCCATGAACAAGATTGTCTCCCCCGTCGGCCACGATGCCTTCCTTGTGGAGACCCGCCAGATGGGCCACATCCTGCGCAATTTCATCGCGCTGGCCGACCAAACCCCCTCGGCCACCGACCTGGCCAAGCAGCGCGGTAACTACGAGATCTAGCAGTTACGGGATGAGCTCAAGCGCCACACCGAGAGCGAAGTAATTTGTGTACGCACGCTTATCCAAACTGGCTAAAGACGCTTCATTTTCCAGCGCAGTAAGCGCAACAAGGCCGTCGTAGACTGCACCACCCTTGATTCCGACATTCGCTAAACGTTGGTGCACCTCCTGCGAAGCGGCTTCCGGAAGACAAAGAACCGTCTCAAAGGTCCCGTCTATGACTCTCACCGCATCGGCTTCCGTGAATCGACTGTCGCCAGGCAGTCTGGTCAGCACGGAATATGTCTCGGCGAGGGAGTGCGCACAAAGGGCAAGACTCTTTCCTCTCGCCCAACGCCTTACTCGCTCGTGACTGCTGTGATTTTGCAAGAGGAGCGGAACTGCCGCACTCGTGTCTAAAGCGATGACGCCCATTACATTCGTCCCGCATCAATGAGCGCCAGGATGTCCTCGTCCGTCACTGGCTGCGAGCCTCGTCCGACCAAACGTCCGTCTTCGGTCTCCACGACTTCAGCCGTCCGGCCACCGGGGATGATGGTGATTCCGCCCCCGTACGCTGATACATCCACGGTTGAACCAGGCGTCAGACCAAGGGCTTCGCGCAGAGCTTTAGGCAGTAAAATCCGTCCACCAGAGTCAATCGTTGCTTCCATGGGAACAGGCTACCATCTGGCTCCCACACCGAGCAGGGGCCGCTAGCTCCCCAGCGCGTCCACCGACACCGCCAGCCAGACGAGGGCGGCGCCGGTGAGTCCGGTGAAGATGGCGTCGAAACGCCTGGAGCGCACCGCGAGCAAACCCATCACCTGCGAATCGCAGGTCAGGCGGCAGGCGGTCAGCCACAACATCGCCGCGCCCAGGGTGAACGTCGCACGGCGCCAGTGTTCCGTCACGGAAAACAGGGTGGCCACCACGAACCCGAGTACGAACAACGCCACCATCACCTGCTGCACACGCACAGGCAGCTTTGATGGTGGGTTGTAGATGTCGTGCGGGTTGTCCAGACTCGGCGGCGGACTGGACGGTTGGTTACTGTGCGTCGGCAAGGCGCTCGGCACGCTCCACGATGTTGCGCACCAGGAAGGTGCGGGTCATGGGGCCAACGCCGCCCGGGTTCGGGGAGACCCAACCGGCCTTTTCCCAGACGTCGGGGTGGACGTCGCCGGTGGTTTTGCCGTCGACACGCGAAACGCCCACGTCGAGCACCGCGGCGCCTTCCTTGATCATGTCGGCGGTGATCATGTGGGGCTTGCCGGCGGCGGCGATGATCACGTCGGCGCGGCGCGTCTCAGCGGCGAGGTCCGTGGTGCCGGTGTGGCACAGGACGGCGGTGGCGTTGACGTCGCGCTTGGTCAGCATGAGGCCGATCGGGCGGCCGACGGTCACGCCGCGGCCGATGACGCACACGATCGCGCCGTTCAGGTCCACACCGAAACGCTCCAGCAGCGCCAGCGACCCGTTCGGGGTACACGGCAGCGGTGCCGGCTCGTTGAGCACGAGGCGACCCAGGTTGACCGGGTGCAGGCCGTCGGCGTCCTTGTCCGGATCGATAAGGCCCAGCACACGGTTCTCATCCAGGTGCTTCGGCAGGGGCAGCTGCACGATGTAACCGGTCACGGCCGGGTCGTTGTTCAGCTCCTCGATCACGGCGTCGAGTTCTTCCTGCGTGCAGTCGCCCGGAAGTTCCTTCATGATCGACGCGATACCCAGCTGCTCGCAGTCCTTGTGCTTCATGCGCACGTAGTTCTGGCTTGCCGGGTCCTCGCCCACCAGCACCGTGGCCAGGCCCGGCGTGATGCCGTGTTCATTCTTCAAGCGCGTGACACGCGCTTGAAGGTCCGCGAAAATCTCCTCGCGGTAGAGCTTTCCATCCAATTTGATCGCAGTCACGGCCACCATCTTAGACTTTGATGTGTGCTTCACGTGATCTTCGACAACCCCGTCATCCCGCCGAACACCGGCAACGCCATCCGCATGTGCGCGGGCACGGGTGCCACGCTGCACCTCGTGCGCCCTCTTGGGTTCTCGCTCGATGACAAGCATTTGCGCCGTTCAGGGCTGGATTATCACGATCTCGCGCATGTTGAAGTCCACGATGACATCGAGAGTTGCTTTTCGCTTATGCACGGCAACATCTACGCCTTCACCACCTCCGCCACCCACCGCTACACCGATGTGGCTTTTCAGCCGGGGGATGCACTGCTGTTTGGCACTGAACCCACTGGCCTTCCCCATGAGCACTCCCACCATGAGCGCGTGACTGACCAGCTGCGCATCCCCATGCTGCCGGGGCGCCGGTCCATGAACCTGTCCAATTCCGCAGCGGTGGCTACGTATGAGGCGTGGCGTCAGTTGGGCTTCCCGGGTGGCGTGTAGCCGCGGCGGGCGGAAGCTCACGGGCACTCAGGGCTTCGACGAGCTCCCACGCCTCGTGGAGCTCCAGGTCCCGCGCCGTCATCCGGACCGGGCCTGGTACGAGATCAAAGCGGACGCTCGCCACCTTAAGAGCGCGCTGAACTGGGCCAATGCGTAGCGTGACCTCCTGAATGTGGGGCACTTCCACGAATTCCACCCGCCGGCTCAACAGGCCGTGGCTGGTGGTGGCATAGGTGGTGTCCCCGAAATCCCCGATCGGGGTGAGGGCAAGGGCTTGGCCCGACGCATCAATCGGTGAGGCCACACGTGCCCGGCGCGGGGACTTCAGGTCCCAGTCCGGGCTGACAATCAGTTCGCGTGGCAGCGGACTGATGGCCTCGATGAGCTGGAGGGCTTGCTCGTAGGACCCCACCGGCAGCAGCCGCGATGTGCCGGATGCTTTGTTGGATTCACGGCCATAACCGGCAATATTCACGGTGACCGTCCACCACCCAAACAGTCGCCACAGCACCGGCTGGGACAGGCTGATCGCGTGGATGCGGTCCAGCGGCACCGCTTGGGTGCGGCGGTTGGCCAACCCATAGGACAGGTGCAGCACGTCCCCGTCAAGGGTGGCGTTATAGCGCCAAGACTGGTCGATCTGCCGCCAGATTTGCGGGATGAACCCCACGATCACCGGCAGAATCACGGTCACCGAAAAATCGGTGACGGTGGGGATGAGGGACCAGGTGAGGGCGAAGAGCGTCGATAAGCGAAGCCCTGCACCCACGAGCGAACGCGCAACGGGAATGGGTGGGACGAGGTAGTCTCCCTGCGGTTCCTCGGGCGGGGCGATCTTCTGCAGGATCTCGGCGCGGATGGCCTCGGCTTCGGGGCGGGTGAGGTAGCCGATTTCGATCGCGGAGTTCGAGCCGCCAGCCGCTTCCACGCGCACCTCGGCGAGCCCGAAGAGGCGCGGGGCGAAAGGCTCCACCACGTCCACCGCCTGGATGCGGTCATAGCGCGCGGACCGCACCTGCGTGGAGATGACACCGCGGCGCAACTCCAGCTCATCCTCCCCCAAGCGAAAACCCGTGCGCGCCCACCAGATCTGCGACACCGCGAAGACCAGTGCAAGCGCCCCCACCACCGAGCCTGCGATCTGCCCGAACAACAGGGCCGTGAACTGCTGATCCCGCAGCACGTCGGCCACGAAAGTAGCAAAATTGAACACCACGATCGTGGTCAGCGCCACCACCGTCGCCCACACGCGCAGCAGCGGGGTGAGGCGGTGAACCCGACGGTACTCGGTCACAGGCCACTCATCCGTTCGCGCGCGTTGATGGCCAGACGTTCACGCAGCGCGTCCGCCTCGGCGGCGGGCAGACCCGGGATCGTCGCATCCGACGTGGTCGACGCGGTGTGAAGGCTCACGCCCTTGAGGCCCAGGAGCCGCGTGAACGGACCACTGGTGACATCCACGAACTGGATGCGGCCATACGGCACCAGCGTGAATGTCTGGCGGAGTTTGCCTTTAGTGATCAGCAGCTCATCTTCGGTTTCCCACCACGCCGTGTTGCGCACGCGCAGGGGGATCATGATGAGTTGGAAGACGTACCAGACGCCGATAGTGGCGGCGCCTGACCACCACCAACCCCCGACGATGAGCTGTGGCACGACGAAACACGCCGCCAACACCAGCGCCCACAAGGTCTGGGAGGCATACCGCGCGATGATAAGCTTCCGCGACACCGGATTCATCTCCGCCGCCGTGGTGGGCAAGGTCAGCACCGGCTCATCGGCGCGGGCATGACGCCCGCCCTGGGCAGAATCGGCACTGTTCATGGGTACACACCCTACCGGGCAGACACGTCACCGGTCAGTCGCGCCACTGGGGCCAGGAACTGTGGGCGCGCCACCGCTACCGCCGCGGCGACAACCACCAGCGACACCAGGAACATGATCAAGCCCGTCCAATCCCCCGCGTACTCATTCGGGTCAACCGAACCGCGCGCCGCGTACATGGTGTTTAGGTTGCGCAGCACACCCGTGGTGAACACCAAGCCCACATGCACCACGATGAACACGAGGAAGTACACCATCACCGGCATGTGCAACGCACGCGCCGCCGGCGCCGGGAACAGCTTGTTCGCCGTCTTCCACTCGTTGCGCCACCACATGCTCATGCGTGCGCCCGACGCGATCGCGAGCGGCGCCGCCACAAATACCGTGACAAAGTACGCCAGCTGCTGCAGCGCGTTGTAGTACACCCAGCCGTTATCCGTCGGCCAGTCCAAGCTCAGGTACTGCAGGCCCGCCGACACCGCGTTCGGGAACACGTCCCAGCTCGTGGGCACAATGCGCATCCACTGGCCCGTCGCGAACAGCAGCACAACAAAAATGAGGCCGTTAAGCACCCACAGCACATCCAGCAACAGGTGGAACCACAGCATCAGGCTGATCTTCTTCCCACCATTCTTGGGCCGCCAGTACGCCTCCGGTTTCCGCTGCGTACGCACCTGCAGGCCCGTCCGGATGATCAACACCATCAGGAACATGTTGAAGAAGTGCGCCCAGTTCAGCCACGCCGGAATCCCCACCGGCACACTCTCCGGCATCGGCGCGGGGCCCGGGTAGGCCGCGAGGAAAGACTGTCCAGCGTCAGAGCTCAAAAAGCTTCTCGACGCCCACACCCCCACCCCCAAAACCCCCACCCCAACCAGTGCCCACAGGAGCACACGCTTCAGCGCTGCGCTCCGGGTCGGGTCTTGGGCAGGCTGCTGTTCAGTCTTCTGCGCGGGCTGCTCGGACTTCACTGGCGCGGGGGCCGGCGCTGGGGCCGCTGGCGCTGCGGGTGGCGCTGGTGGTGCCGGCGGTGCCGGTGGTGCAACAGCCGACGGTGGCGCAGGAGCTGCAGGTGGTGCCGGCGGAGCGGGAGGTGTCGGTGCTGCTGGCGCAGCAGGAGGCGCGGGCACAACAGAACTCGGCGCAGGCGGAGCCGGCGGTGCCGGTGGCACTGGTGGTGCCGGTGGCGCCGGTGGTTGCGGAGCCGCGGGCGGGCTAGGCACCGCCGGAATGTCCTGGGACGATGCTGCCTTCGGGATATTGTTGCTAGTCATCGTCGCTTAGATTATCCAAGCAAGGTGATTGGACGGAATCAGGCTGCTTTCAATGTCCCGTTTATATTCGTGCGATATCCCATCGCCGGCAAAGACGTTCCAACCCAACCGCGAAAGACCAAGAACAAGGAAACGAGGTACTACATTTGGTACTATGCGCCTATGGGTTCAAGCATTGAACAACTCTTAGCAAAAATGCGCTCGACCCCCATCGAACATACGGTTCGTCGAGTTAAAGAAGGTATGCGATCACTACTTTGATGAGGCACGAAACCGGGGAGGGTCGCACCTTATTTATAAGACTCCGTAGCCGGGCGATCCACGGGTCAATATCCAAGATAAAGGCGGCACCGCCAAGCCTTATCAAGTCCGACAAGTTTTAAGTGCTATCGATCGACTTGAGGAGAATGCACATGAACGCTGACAAGTACACCTACCAAATCGGCTGGTCACAAGAAGACGAGCAGTTCGTGGCCACTGTCCGGGAATTCCCGTCGCTGTCTTGGCTGGAAGACTCCAGGGATGAGGCTGAAAAAGGCATCGTATCTCTCGTTGAAGAAGTCCTAGTCGACCTCCTGGAGAGCGGCGAGCCAATCCCGCAGCCACTTGGCATGCGGGAGTTCTCTGGGCGTTTCAATGTTCGGATTTCGCCGTCACTCCACCGCAAGCTCGTGCTAGAAGCCGAAAATGAAGGAATCTCCCTGAACGCACTGGTAACCCAAAAACTAGCTTCTGTCTAAGCACACTCCCAGCGGTGGCGGGTGAAGGATTCGACAATCACTTGACACAAAGCGCACACTCGATAGACAAAAGGCTAAAAACACATCTACCAGCACTTTTAATTTTTTGGGTTGACGGGTGCATGTAAATCCTTCACCGCGCCCTTTTTAACGGAAGTCGCGGGACCCGCGGGAGAGCCACTCCCCCATGTCGAGGGGTTCGAGTTTGTCGGCAAGAATACTGGCGGCACCGGAGGCATTTTCGACGATGCCGCGCACGATAAGGGCCTTCGCCGTGCGGGCGAGGAGTTTCTGCCGCTTCCACAAGCCGGTGGGAATGACCACGTTCATGAGGCCGGTTTCATCCTCCATACCCAGGAAAGTAACGCCGGCGGCGGTCGTGGGCCTTTGGCGGTGGGTGACCACGCCGGCGATGCGGATTCGGGTGCCGTCGGGAACTTGCTTGAGCCCGCTAGCTGGCACGATGTTTAAAGAATCCAAGTGCGCACGGACCATCTCCACCGGCATGAGTCCGGGCGTGACGCCGGTGGTTGCGATGTCAGCGGCCATGAGTTCGAAGGAGTTCATGCCGGGGAGGGAAGGCGCGCTAATCGCCGAAAGACCTGGCAACATGCCTTCGCGCTCAGTGGCAGCGACGCCAGATTGCCAGAGAGCTTGACGGCGGTCCACCCCAAAACACCCCAACGCCCCCGCCCGGGCAAGCGCCTCGACGTGTTCCACGGTGAGATCCGCGCGGCGGGATAGGTCCGGGATGTCTGTGAAAGGCTGAACTGCCTGGGCTTCTTCGATCCGCTCGGCTGCTTTCCCACCAAGGCCTTTGATCAGGTTCAGCCCGACGCGGATGGTGCCGGAGTCGATGCAGCGGGCCTCCACCCCGGACTCGTTGACATCAACGGGTAGGACAGTGATGCCATGGCGCCGCGCATCCTGGATGAGGGACTGCGGCGAATAAAAGCCCATCGGCTGCGCACGCAGCAGACCCACGCAGAATTCCGCTGGGTAGTAGTACTTGAACCAGGCAGAAAAGTAGACCAGCGAGGCAAAAGACTGAGAGTGGGATTCCGGGAAACCGTAGGCAGCGAACGCCACGATCTTCTGCCAGAGGCTCTCCGCAACGTCCTGCCCAATCGAGTTGGTCGCCCAGCAGCCCGAGAAAAACCGCGACTTGAGTGCCGCCATCTTCGCCGGTGACCGTTTCGACCCCATCGCACGGCGCAGCGAGTCTGCTTCTGACCCGGTGAAACCGGCGGCGTCAACAGCAATCTGCATGAGCTGCTCCTGAAACAGCGGAATGCCCAAGGTTTTGCCGAGGGAGCGCTCCAACACCGGGTGGTCATAGGTGACTGGCTCCCGCCCATCACGCCGGCGCAGATATGGGTGGACGGAACCACCCTGGATCGGCCCCGGCCTGATCAGGGCCACCTCCACCACCAGGTCAAAGAACCGGCGCGGTTTCAGGCGCGGCAGGGTGTTCATCTGCGCGCGGGATTCCACTTGGAAAACGCCGATGGCGTCGGCGCGGGAGAGCATTTGATACACGGCAGCGTCGTCAAGCGAAAGCTCCCACAGACGCACCTCGCGGCCGGTAGTCTCGCGCACGAGGTCGATCATGTGGTGCAGCGCTTCGAGCATGCCCAGGCCCAGCAGATCGAATTTGACCAGGCCGGCGGCGGCGCAATCATCCTTGTCCCACTGCACGACCGAGCGGCCTTCCATGCGCGCCCATTCCACGGGGACGACATCGGCGATGGGACGGTCGCAGATCACCATGCCGCCAGAATGAATCCCCAGGTGACGCGGCTGCCCTTTGAGTTGCGCGGCCAGCTCAGCGACACGCTCAGGGGGCTCCGCCAAGCCTTTCGACCACGCATCCGCCGCACCCTGCGGGTACCCAAGCGCACGGGCAGCATCGCGCACCGCCCCCTTCGTGCGATACGTGATCACGTTAGCTACCTGCGCCGCATTATCCCGACCGTAGGTGCGGTAGACGTACTGGATGACTTCTTCACGGCGGCCGGACTCAATATCAATGTCAATGTCCGGCGGGCCGTCGCGGTCCGGCGACAGGAAGCGCTCAAACAGCAGCTGCGCACCAATCGGCTCCACGTTGGTGATGCCAAGCGCAAAGCACACCGCGGAATTCGCCGCCGAACCACGCCCCTGGCACAAGATGTTGGACTCGCGGCAGAAATCCACCAGGTCATTGACAATGAGGAAGTAGCCGGGAAAACCTAGTTGCTCGATGACGCGCAGCTCGCGCTCAATCTGTTTAAGGGCTTGTTCTTGCAGGTCCGCAGGCCGCGAGGCGTAGCGCTGACGGCCACGCTCAGCCACGAGGTGGGTGAGCCAGCTCATCTCGTCGTGTCCCTCAGGCGTGGGAAATCGCGGTAGTTCGGGCGCCACCAGATCAAGGGTGAAGGCGCATTCTTCCGCGAGTTCCACGGCCGCCGCGATCAGCTCCGCGCCATCCGGCACCATCGCCGCGAGTTGCTCGCCCGAGCGCAACCACGGCGCGCCCATCGGATGCAGGTCAGCGGATGCCGCGCCGATTGTTTCTCTGCGCCCCAACGCTCTCTTCGCCCCCGCCAACCTCGCCACATCCCGCGTGGCAGCACCCGGGGCGGCGGTGAGGATTTCCCGCAGACCGGGCGGTCTAGCGGCGCGCAGGAGGGCGTGGTGGTCTGCGTCTTCTGGCACCATCGTCGCCTCATATTCCTTGACCACATTGGCAGCGCCGAAGCATTCCACGAGTTCATCGAGGTGATCCGCCCACCGCCAACCCGCCAACACGACGCATGTTCCCGCGAGCGCTTCCGCCATCGCCGGCAGTGGCGGATAGTGCACCACGCCTTTCTCCCCGGAGGCCATGTGGGCGTCCGCCATGAGGTGGGACAGGCGCCGGTAGCCCTCCGGACCACGCGCGATCACTGGCAATGGCGCGTGGGACAGGCCGAGCTCTGCCCCAAACACCGTGGGCATGCCCACCTCCGCAGCGGCTTCGGCGAATTTCACGGCACCGTAAAAGCCATCGCGGTCCAACAATCCAAGAGCGCTCAGTCCAAGTTCATGGGCGCGGGCGACAAGTTCTTCCGGTTCGCTAGCACCACCGGTGTCGCTGAGGAAGCTGTAGGTGGATACGGCGTGGAGTTCAGCGAAGGGAATCGCGGCCAAGCCACGTGCCCCAACCGAAGGGGGCCGGGAGGGGCGTGAGGGACGTTGAAGCCTGTAAACCGGCACAACAGCAGGCCCTGGGCGGCCGGAGAGAATGCGCTCCAGCTGCGCCCAGGACAAAGCTTTGCCACCGTTGAAACGCACGCGCTTATCGTACACACATTCGACACCATGCGTCGAATGGGTGTTTGATTTTATGCGCGAGAAGACCAAGCATGAAAGCAAAACTAGACTAAGCGGTACGCACAGTGATAGGTTTTCCCAGACACTCCAACCCCCTACTAAGAAAGCGCAGGAAGCGACATGCGTCTTAACCGTGTTATCGCAACCGCCGCAGCCACCATTCTGGCAGCTACCGGCCTCGTTGCATGCTCCTCTGACTCCTCTGACTCCGCCGCTCCGAAGGACGGCGAGAACCAGGTCATCCGCATCGGTACGACCGACTCTGACCAGAAGGCTTGGCCTGTTTTCATGGACAAGGCAAAGGAGGCTGGCATCGACCTCGAGCTGGTTCCTTTCTCTGAGTACACCCCGGTGAACCCGGCTCTGGCTGAGAACCAGATCGACGTCAACAAGTTCCAGCACATCCTGTACCTGGCTCAGTACAAGGCGTCTTCCGGCAAGGACCTGCGCATCATCGGTTCTGCTGAGATCAACACCCTCGGCCTGTTCTGGAAGGACCACGATTCCCTCGACGGCATCGAAGGCGAGAAGGTTGCCATCCCGAACGACCCGTCTAACCAGGGTCGCGCGATCAACGTGCTCGTCCAGGCCGGTCTGATCACCGTGAAGGACGGCGCTGACAAGCTGAATCCGACTCCGGCTGACATCGACAAGGAAGCATCCAAGGTTGAGGTCACCCCGGTCGACGCTTCCCAGACCCCGACGGCTTACAACCAGGGCGACCCGGCGATCATCAACAACAACTGGCTCTCCCGCGCCGGCATCGACGCGTCCACCGCTGTCGCTTCCGACGACCCGAACTCTGAGCTGGCTGAGCCGTACATCAACATCTTCGCTGTCCGCGCAGAGGACATTGATAACCCGACCTACGAGAAGCTCGCCGAGATCTGGCAGACCCCTGAGGTCACCGAGGCTCTGAACGAGGACTCCAACGGCACCGCCGTCCAGGTTCGGAAGTCCAAGGAGGACCTGAACAAGATCCTCGACCGCCTCGTCGAAGACGCAAAGGACGCGAAGTAAACCCTTATGTCTCGCACTGGCACCCGGATCGAATTCCGGGACGTAAACAAGGTCTTCCGCTCGAAGAAGGGCACTGATGTTGTCGCTCTCGATGACGTCAACCTGACCGTCGAGCCGGGGGAGATCCTGGGCGTGATCGGTTACTCGGGTGCCGGCAAGTCCACCCTGGTCCGCATGATCAACGGGCTGGACACCCCAACATCGGGGCAGATTTTGCTGGATGGAACGAACATCGTGGGCATGCCGGCGAAGCAGATGCGTGCTGCGCGCCGTTCCATCGGCATGATTTTCCAACAGTTCAACCTGTTCAGCTCGCTCAATGCTGCGGGCAATATTGAATACCCGCTCAAGATGACGGAGATGAGCGCCGCCGAGCGCAAAGCACGCGTGGCGGAACTGCTCGATTTCGTCGGCCTGTCCGACCGTGGCACGAACTACCCGGAGCAGCTCTCCGGTGGCCAGAAGCAAAGGGTTGGCATCGCTCGTGCGCTCGCCACAAGCCCCTCGCTTTTGCTTGCCGACGAAGCCACCTCCGCCCTCGACCCCGAAACCACCCAAGAAGTCCTTGATCTACTGAAGAAGGTCAATGAACAAACCGGTATCACCATCGTGGTCATCACCCACGAAATGGATGTCATCCGCGCCATCGCCGACAAGGTCGCCGTGATGGAAGGTGGCAAGGTTGTGGAGCACGGCTCCGTCTACGAGGTCTTCTCCAACCCACAAACGGATGTGTCCAAGAGGTTTGTGGCAACGTCGCTGAGGAACACCCCGTCGAAAAGCGAAGAGCGCGAACTGCTTCACTCGGGTGAAGGACGCCTGTTCACCGTGGAGCTCACCGCGAACTCCGGTTTCTTCTCCGCGGCTGCGAAACTGCAGGAAGAAGGCGTGGGCCTCGACGTCGTGCATGGCGCTGTGACCACGCTGCAGGAGCATTCCTTCGGCAAGATGACCGTCCGCCTCACCGGCGACGACGCTGCGATCGAAGAGTTCTACCGCACCATGCAGTCCACCACGCACATTCGCGAAATCACTGGCACGCAAGGAGATGTGGCCTAAATGATCGAAACACTTCTTGCAGCCGGCATGGACTGGGAACGTCTCGGCCCCACCTACTGGCAGGCGCTGCTGGACACGCTGTTCATGGTGAGCATCACCATGCTTGTCGGTGGGTTCTTCGGCCTCGTCCTCGGCTTGTTCCTCTACACCACCCGCCCCGGCGGCGTGCTGCAGAACCGGCCGATCTACTGGGTTCTGAACATCCTGGTGAACTTCTTCCGGCCGATCCCGTTTATCATCATGATCGCGATGCTCTACTCCGTCACCCTCGCGGTGGTGGACACGACGATTGGCCGTGAAGCCGCGACCTTTGTCATGTGCGTGACCGCGACGTTTACCGTGGCGCGCATCGTGGAGCAGAACCTCGTGGCCATTGACCCGGGCGTCATCGAAGCGGCCCGCGCGATGGGCGCTGGCCCGTGGCGCATCATCCGCACCGTGATCATCCCGGAGGCTCTCGGCCCGCTGATTCTGGGGTACACTTTTATCTTCATCGCGGTGATCGATATGTCCGCCATGGCCGGCTACATCGGTGGCGGCGGCCTCGGTGACTTCGCCATCGTCTACGGCTATCGTGCGTACCAGCCGGCCGTGACGTGGGTGGCTGTGATCACCATCGTGATCATCGTGCAGCTGGCCCAGCTTCTGGGCAACTGGCTCTCGGCGAAGGTGATGCGCCGCTAACCGGGTTGCTAGGTAGGTTGGGCCCCATGAAGGTTGCAGTTTTTGACTTCGATGGGACCCTCCACCACCCGGGCGCCGGCATCGCCGCCGCCGACATTGCCGCACTACGTGCCTGGCGTGAAGCCGGGCACGTTGCCATTTGTGCCACCGGCCGGTCCCGCAGCAAACTCGCCCGCGGGCTCGCCGGCGCTGAGGGGTTGTTTGACTTCCACGTGCTGTCCAACGGCAGCGCCGCCACCACCGTGGATGATCAGCTGCTGTACACCCACCCGGTGCCCAACCATGTGCTCGTTGAAGCCGTTGCGCGCTTTGGTGCCACCCCGGGGCTGGCGGTGTGCGGCACGACGTGGGGTGACAACGATGCGATCTTCGCCGATACCACCGCCGACCTCTCCGTGGAGGACGGGCGTGACCTCATCGCCGGCTTCACCACCATGAGCGCAGATGACATCCCCGACCACGACTTCGCCCTGCTGGTGTTCTGGCTGCCCCACACCGCTGCTACAACCCCGGCCAACACGGCGGAAATCATCGCGTGGGCCGAGGCTCACCCCGAGATCAACTACGCCCGCAATGCCAACTTCGTCGACGTCATGGCGCCGGGGCGGGACAAAGCCGCCGGGATCATCGACGTTCTGGCACACCTCGGCCGTGACCGCGTCGACGTGGAGCTGTACACCTTCGGCGATTCATGGAATGACCTGCCCATGCACGCCATTGCCGACGTCTCCCACAGCTTCCCTTACTCCCCCGCTGACGTGCAGTCCGCCAGCGACCACGTCATAGAGTCCGTGGGAGAGACACTGCTGAGTTACCTCGCAGCGCCCTCCACGCACTCCAGCGAATCCACCTGCCAGTAGCGGCCCTGCTTCGGCTCATCGCCGCACGAGGAGATCACCCCGGAGGCAGCGTGGGTGGAGAGGGTGACGGTGTGGGCGCGGGTGCCGTCGATAAGCACGATGCGCGCATGATCCTCGCCGACCTCCTCCGATTCGACGGAGAACTGCCCATAAGAAACATCCTCGCCCTGGCGCTGCAGGTGCGCGGCAACCGCAACCTCCGCGGCCTGTGCGGGCGGCGACATCAAGCCGCTGCCGCGGTTACCCGGCACGAAATACTGCGCGCGCATCGCCGCAGCCAGCATGGCCTCCGTCGCCTCCAGGTTCATGCGGCCGAAGCTGTAGCCCCACGGCAACAGCAACAGCGCCGGCGCGAAACGGTGACCCTTGACGTGGGAGGTCTCCCACACCACATCGCCCGTGTTCTTGAACGGGTAGCGGCGCTCCAGCTCCGCTACGAGCGGGCGGCCCTTCACCGCGCAGCAACGGTCGCGCTTCGCGTGCGTGCACACGAGCAACAGCGGATTGACGCGCGCCTGCCCACCATTGAGGCCCGGGCCCGACAGGTCCAGGTCCAGGATCGCCTCCGGCCCATCCACGTGCAGCACTTCCGTCAGCCCGATGTCGGAGAACACCAGGTACAGGTGGTGCGACTCAATCACGCGCCCTTCGCGCGTTGGGTGGCGGATGAGTTGAAGCGCCGCGTTGTACTTCTTCATGCGCGCTTTGAGCTTCTCGGTGAGCTCCGCGCCGAACGTGCCGCCGTCCAGGACATCGTGGCTCCATGGGCCCGGTTCTTCATAAAGCACGTAGACCGTGGCCTGTTTTGCCGTCCCTGGAAGCGGCTCCACCTCAACATCGGAGCACAAAGTGAAGGAATCGGCAGGCATGGCACTAAGGGTAACCTATCTTCGGCGGGACCTGTAGTGTGTGCAACGTTTTGGTCTCAATCTGCGGATTGGGCTGTTTTCATTTTTGTGTTCTCACGGTTGTTATTAGGGTATTTCGCATGATTGCATCCCGGCTCGCATGCGCCGCTGCCTCAGGCACGGTCGCTTTTGTGCTCGCGGGATGCATGCTTATCGACGCCCCCAGCACCCCCCCGCCCCGACCTCGTCGCCGGCACCGGCGGTGCCGTCAACCCCATGGAACCGGAGGACCTTGAGCCGTTGGGCGCGATGAACTCCTCACCCAAGACCACCCGGCCGGCAGCACCAGCGCGTCTTGCGGTGACCGATATTGAGGTGAACAGCTACAGCGATTTTGATCGCGTCACGCTCACCATGAGCGGTGATGGTGAGCCGGGGTGGTTCGCGGACTACGTCCCCTCCCCCGTTCACGGTTCCACTGGGCAGCCGGTGAAGGTGAAGGGAGCGGCGTTCCTCAACGTGTCCATTGACGGCACGGTGTTCCCCGCTGATGTGGGCGCCGAAGCCTCCGCGCCCGAACGCGTCAATGGAGCCGGGAAGTCCAGTCCCGTTGCGGAGGTTGTCAACGCCGATACTTCCGGTGGCCGCACCCAGGTGGTCATCGGTTTGAACTCCCGCGCCCCGTTCAGCGTGGTGACGGTGCAGGATCCGACGCGTGTTGTCATTGACATCGCGCGCTAGCTGTACCTAGCTGTACCTAGGTATACATAGCCTCGACTCGCCACTGCTGCTTCGACCACACCAGCAGCCACCCCACTGGTTCTTGATCACGTGGCGTGCAGCCGATGACTTGGAGGCGGGCGACTTTGTGGGGCGTCTCCTCCCACCATTCGCCATCCACGGGCCACGGGCCTGCCCATCCTGTGATGAGGTACTTGTTGCCACCCCAGCTCAGGGCGTAAGGCTGGGAGGTGAGTAGCGCCTCTGCGGTGACGCCGATGGGGGTGGCGTGGGCATCAATCATCGTGACCCGTGATGCCGGGTGGTTTAAGCCACCGCCAATCCGCGCTGGCAAAGGTTGCGGGATCGCACCAGGCCAGGCGGCGTGGCTGCTCTCAGGGCCGCGTTCCCCAAAGGGCACGAGGGCAACGCGTTCTGCCACCCCGCGCCCGCCGACGAAGCGTGGCTGCACCACCGCATCGATTCCGAGCTGGGACTGCACGCGTTCCGCCACCCGGCGCGCCTGATCATCCCCCGTACCAGGCCCCGTGGCAGAACCGCTGCCCCACAACTGCCCCGCAGTATCCGGCTGCGCCACCTCCAACGGCTCAAGAATCAGGGAGGTGATTGCCCCGGCACCGCCGTGCGTCAACCAGCCGTCGAGCTGCCACCGCACCCGATCCGCCGTGGCCTCTTCCGTCAGGGCTTCGCGGGTGCGCCACGTGCGTTCCACGATCTCCCCGCCGTCTACTTCTGCCTTCACTTTGAGGCGAAGACAGTTCAGCCCCGCATCCGCGAGACGTTCATGCAGGCTCGCCGCCAACGCACGGGCGGCGAAGGCAGCAGCATCAACACGCTCGATGGGGTCTTCCGGAGACACTGACACGCTCAGGTCCGCCGACGGAATCTCCGGCGCTACCCGCCGGTTCGGCGCAGCACACGCAATGCGGTGGCAATGCAGCCCGGCGCGCCCAAAACGCGTGGATATGGCAGTGGACGGCAGCGCGGCGAGCTCACCAAGCGTGCCCACTCCCAGCTGCCCCAGGGCAGCGACGGTGTCTGCGTCCGCACCCAGGCTTGTCTCCGCCACCAGCATGCGCAGGGGAAGACCGGCGAGAAACGACGCCGACTGCCCCGCCGGCACCACCGCCGGGACACGCGCCGCGATGACAGCCGTGGCAATCTCATCAGCCACGCCGGCGAGGGCGTCGATGCCGCGGCGGGCGGCGGCGTCGATAAGCATCTCCGTCGCTTTTTCCTCGCTCCCGTGGAACGTGCCCGCGGCGGCGATATCCACGACGACGAGCCCTGGGCGCAGGACCTCCACGGACGCGGCAACATCATCGAAACTCGCCGCGAGCGCCGCGAACATGCGCCCATCCCGGTCCGGATTATCCTCCACCACCGTCAGATCCGGGCACACGGACTGAGCGTAACGCACCTTCATCCCACGCCGAATCCCCAGTTTGCGCGCCGCGTGCGACACCACTTTGATGCGATGATGCGCACCGATCGCCAACGGCTCCTCTAGCTCATCCCCCGCATCGAGCCGCGCCGCCTGGATCGGCCAATCCGGGAACCACACGGCCGCCACGCGCATCTACCGCACCACCCGCAAGGCAGGTGCCGGCGCGTCACCCACCGTGACCACAGTCGAGGCCGGGCGCGTGTTCTTCTGCGTGACCCGCACCCGCACGTCCATCCCCATGATGCGGCCAGTGCCGCGGCCGATACCGTGGAAGCCCACCACTTCCCCCGTCATAGACAGCGCCGGCGACGGCACCGTCGCCCCCACCAGCATGAGCGCGGCATGGCCCTTGCGCAGCTTGCCCAGCAACGGCCGGGCCCGCACCGGCGACAACTCCAGCGCAACCGGAGAACGGAACACCACCAGGTCAAGCCCTTCCACCAGTACCCCGGCCACGCCCAGCGGATCCACGCCGGCGTCCGGCACCGCGATGATGCGCTCCAGACCTGCCGCCGGCAGCGCGGCATAAGACAGCTCCGACCACCCCACCACACCCGCGTGTCCACCAGCAGCGGTAACATGGCGCAGCAACTCCACAACCAGCCCCGGCGTGTCGCTCAGGTGTGTGATTGCGCGCCGCGGAAGGCCGCCGGGAAGGACGGAGCCCAGGGGCCCGTCGATAGGCAGCAGGTCAAGACCTTGAACCGCACTTTCTTCCCGCGCACCCCCTCCCATCTGCGAAATCTGGGCGCGCAGCTGCGCAATTTGTTCGGCGCGCGAGGAAGCAAGTGGCACGGCAGCCAGATCAACCTTACGAACACTTGTTCCACTCACGCGAATTATTATGCTCCGCGTGGGCGACACGGTCAATCCCCGTGGTCGAACGTATTTTCTAGTCCAGTGAGTGCTGTGACGCCCACCGCGTCAACTGATGGCGGTTCGACGTTTGCGTCTTACGCAGCACATTCGACGCGTGCGTTTCCACCGTCTTCACCGAAATGAACAGCTCCGCCGCAATCTCCTTATACGTGTAGCCGCGCGCCAAAAGCCGTAGCACTTCGAGCTCTCTGCGCGTGAGCTTATCGGCGATCTCCCCCTCCCCCGCCTTCTCCGGCTCCCCCGCCGGATCCTCCACAACCCCGCCGGAGGCAAACGCATCGAGGACAAACCCAGCGAGGCGCGGCGAGAAGTACGCATCCCCACCATGCACCTGCATGACGGCTTCGGCGAGTTCCGGGCCGTTGATGTTCTTCGTCACGTACCCGCGCGCCCCCGCACGGATGAGAGCGATGACGTCTTCCGCTGCATCCGACACAGACAGCGCCAAGTACTTCGGGCCCGGCGCTTGCGTAATCACGGCGAGGCCACCGCCGTCCGGCATGTGTACGTCCAGGAGAACAACGTCGGGCTTCGTCTCCGCGATACCAGCAACGGCCTCGGCGACGGTGCCGGCATCGCCGACGACGTCAATCGCCGCAGTCCCAGAATCAGCACCAGCCAGCTCGGCGCGGACGCCGGAGCGGAAGACGGAGTGGTCGTCGACAAGAAAAACGCGAACTGGCTGCATAATCTCGACTTTACAGCGGCAACGTGAGTACCACTTCTGTTCCTTCGCCCGGGGCCGTTTTCACCGCGGCGGTCCCGCCGGCACTGTCCATGCGGCCGGTGATGGAATCGCGGATGCCGTGCCGATCCGCCGGGACAGCATCCACATCAAAGCCGGTTCCACGGTCACGAACGAACACGCTGAGCTCACCAGCGATGTGTTCCACGTACACGTCAATGGCGGACGTGCCTGAATGCTTCGCGGCATTCACCATGGCTTCGCGAGCTGCCAAGACGATGGGTTCCACGTGCTCCTCCAGCGCCAGGTCCTCACCGACGGTGACGGGCCGGATGCGCACATTAAACATGTCCTCGACCTCACCCGCCGCGGTGTTGAGGGCGGCGAAGAGGCTGGTGGGGGTGGCGGGGGCGTCGTAAAGCCAGGCGCGCAGTTCACGCTCCTGGCCGCGAGCAAGGCGCGCAACCTCCTCCGCATCATCCGCGCGCTTTTGGATGAGGGCGAGTGTCTGCAGCACCGAATCATGCAGATGAGCGGCAATAACAGCATGCTGGTCCGCCACCGCTTTCTCCTCGCGCTCCTGCACGAGCGAGCGGAATAGCCGCAGAATCAACGGCACCACCAGAATGCCCACGCCAATCACCGAGGCAAGAACCGCCATGATCACGCCAGTAATCCCACCGCGGTCACCCATCAGGGCAATGACCACGACACCACCCATCACCAACACCGCGCCACACGCCAACAGCACGACGGAACCGGTGGTGCGCATGTCACGGTCATAGGCCTGCCACGCCAACACCGCGCCAAGAGCCACCAGCGCGATAACCAGGAAGAACCAGCCGGCACCGCCTGCCGATAGGGCCCACAGCGCAAACGCCCCCACGATCATGAAGGCATGCGCAGCACCCCCGACGCGGTAGCGGTCAATCACCGGCTCCTGCGGCGTGCCCACCGGGCTGAACATCCACAGCGCCGCATACGCCAGAACTCCCATCCCGCCGAGGAAGGAGGTGAGGGTGAGGGCGAGGCGGACCCAGGTGACGTCGATACGCAAATGCGCCGACAACCCTGCGGCGACACCTGCGACAACCCGCCCTTGCTCCACGCGCACAAAACGCGGGTAGGCACCATTGGAATAGGACATGCGCTTATCTTTGCATGCTTGTTCGCGGCGCGAATCAGGGTAAACCCTGAAATCCAAAAACCAGGGTCATTCCCGATACCGCTCCGCGCCCCTGCATTTCATACTGGAACCATGAACGAGACACTGAAGGAAATGTGGGACACCCGCCCTCCCCGCATCCCGAAGAAACAGGGCGGAAACGCAATCATCGCCGGCATCTGCGAAGGCATCGCGGTGCGCTACCGCATCGACGTATTGCTCGTCCGCGTCGCTTTCGTCGCCTTGTCCTTCGTGTTCGGCGTTGGCCTGTTCACCTACATCCTGTGTGGTTTCCTCATGCCGCGCTTTGGCATGGCAGCCAGCCCCGCGGAGGTGATCTCGCGGCCGAATGAAGAACTGACGGACGCGGAGCGCGATGACCGCACCACCGGCTGGGTGCTGCTGGTTTTGCTCATCATCTTCTTCCCCACCTTGTCCGTGGGCGCTGGCGGCGAGCTGGTGTTCTCCGCCATCGGTGGTCTGGCTCTTGCTGCGGTGGCGTGGTGGGCACTGCACCAGCGCACGCCGGTCCCGCCGGCTGGGCTCGTGGTCCCGCCTTCTCCGCAGAAGCCGCGGGAACCGAAGACACAGCCTGAGCCGCCGGTGACTGCGCGGTTCACACCACCGGAAGGCTACGAACACCCGGCTGGCCCCGAACCCGCGGCCCCCACTCCCCCGGCGTGGGACCCGTTGGGCGCGGCGCCAGGGCTGTGGCACCTGCCGGACCCTGCCCTGGAGCCGGCCCCAGAGCCGGAGCCTAAGAAGAAGAGTTCGCGCCTGTGGCTGTGGATCCCGGTGGCACTGCTCGTCGCGGCACCCCTCGTCTTTGGAGTAGGCGTCTCCGACCGCATCGGCGAAGTGCATCTGGCATACGAGGATGCTCAATCCATCCCCGACGTCAACAACCTCGTCGGCGAAATGAACGTTGACCTCTCGAACCTGGCACCACTCAAGGAGCCGAAGACCGTCAACTTCAACAACGGCATCGGCGAGATCAACATCCTGCTGCCGAACAACGTGCCGGTTGAGGTGCACTGCCAGACCTCCATCGGCGAAACTACCTGCCCTTCAGGAAAGCACAACGCGGACAAGGACGGCGAGCTTCTCACTATTAATGTGAAGCACCGCATCGGATCCGTGTCCGCGCAGTTTGCTGAGTAAACCCCAGGCTTACTCCCACTCGATGGTTCCCGGCGGCTTGGACGTGATGTCCAGGACCACCCGGTTGACGTCCTCCACCTCGTTTGTGATGCGGGTGGAGATCGTCTCCAGCACCTCGTACGGCACGCGCACCCAGTCGGCGGTCATCGCGTCCTCGGAAGCAACCGGTCGCAGCACAATCGGGTGGCCGTAGGTGCGGCCGTCACCCTGAACACCGACGGAGCGAACGTCTGCGAGCAGGACCACCGGGCACTGCCAGATCTGATCGTCCAGGCCAGCGCGGGTGAGTTCCTCGCGGGCGATGGCATCGGCCTTGCGCAGGGTCTCTAGGCGTTCCGACGTCACCTCACCGACAATGCGGATACCCAGGCCCGGGCCCGGGAACGGCTGGCGGTTCACAATAACCTCCGGCAGACCCAGCTCCCGGCCAACAGCGCGGACCTCGTCCTTAAACAGCAGGCGGAGCGGCTCGACAAGCTCGAACTCCACATCGTCCGGCAGGCCACCCACGTTGTGGTGGCTCTTGATGTTCGCGGTGCCGGTGCCGCCGCCGGATTCCACAACATCCGGGTACAGGGTGCCCTGAACGAGGAAGCCCACGTCCTCACCCTCCAGCACGGAGGCCACGGCTCGCTCGAAGGAACGGATGAACTCCGCACCAATCGCCTTACGCTTCGCCTCCGGCTCCGTCACGCCGGCGAGCTTGCTCAGGAAGGCGTCACGCTCATCCACCGTCACCAGCTTCGCGCCGGTTGCGGCCACGAAGTCCTTCTCCACCTGCTCGCGCTCGCCCTGGCGCAGCAGACCGTGGTCAACGAACACGCAGGTCAAACGGTCGCCGATCGCGCGCTGCACCAGCGCCGCTGCGACAGCGGAGTCCACGCCGCCAGACAGACCACAGATGGCGTGGCCGTCGGGGCCGATTTGGGCCGAGACAGCGTCGATAAGCTGCTCTGCAATATTCGACGCCGTCCAGGTCTGCTCGAGCCCCGCGATCTCCGTGAGGAAGCGGGTGAGCACCTGCTGACCGTGCGGCGAGTGCATGACCTCCGGGTGGTACTGCACGCCTGCCATACGCTGATCCGCATTCTCAAAGGCAGCGACCGGTGCACCCTCAGAAGACGCGGTGACCTCGAAACCTTCCGGCGCCTGCGTCACGGAATCGCCGTGGCTCATCCACACGGAATGCTGCTCCGACAGGCCAGCGTGGAGGACGCCACCACACACATCCATCTTCGTGCGGCCATATTCGCGCGAACCCGTCTTGGCCACGGTGCCACCCAGCGCCTGAGTCATCACCTGGAAGCCGTAGCAAATGCCGAACGTGGGCAAGCCCAGCTCGAAGATGGCCGGATCGAGCTTCGGCGCACCGTCCTCATACACAGACGACGGGCCGCCGGACAGCACGAGCGCAACCGGGTCCTTAGCTTTCAATTCTTCAGCCGTGATCGTGTGCGGCACGACCTCAGAGTAGATGCGCGCTTCACGCACGCGACGGGCAATGAGCTGTGCATACTGCGCGCCGAAGTCCACAACAAGGACTGGGCGCGGATGCGCGTTAGCAGTTGGAGAGGTAGTCACGGATTCAAAGTTTAACGCATGGCCTGAATAGACTGAACCGCCATGACCGCTCCTTCTCCAACCTCACCGCTTGGCGTTGCGTGCATCATCGGCTCGTGCATTTCGCTGCAGCTTGGGGCGGCCCTGGCGGTTGAGTTGTTCCCGCACGCCGGCAGTTGGGCAACGGCATCGTTGCGCCTGCTTCTCGCGGCGGTGATCCTTCTCGTGGCAAGCCGTCCGCGCTTTTGGGCTTGGACTTCGGATCAGTGGCGCGCCGTGATCTCGTTTGGGTTGACCATGGGGTTCATGAACGGCTGTTTCTACACAGCGATCGAGCGGATCCCCCTCGGCACCGCAGTGACCATCGAGTTCCTCGGCCCGCTGACTCTCGCCGCGTTGTTGTCGCGCTCCGTGCGCGACGCGATCTGCGTGGCCCTTGCGCTCACCGGCATGCTGCTGCTGGGCATCAATTCCTACAACGGCTACCCACTCGACCCGGTTGGTGTTGCGTTCACGCTGACAGCGGGTGTGTTCTGGGCGCTGTACATTCTTGCATCCAAGCGCGCGGGCAGTTCGGTGCCTGGCCAGGGTGGTCTCGCGGTGGCTCTGTTCATCGGTGGCCTGGCCCTCATGCCGCTCGGCTGGCAGGGTTCGCTGACCATCATGTCGGACACCCACCTCTTCGGCATCGCGCTGGGCACCGCGGTTCTTGCGTCGCTCGTGCCGTACTCGCTGGAGCTTATTGCTTTACGACGCCTCACCCCCAACACCTTCGCCATCTTCCTCGCCCTCGAGCCCGCCATCGCCGCATTCTTCGGCTGGCTGCTGCTGTCGGAGCACATCTCGGAAATGAAGTTCACGGCGATCCTTCTGGTGATCGCAGCCGCGGTCATTCAGGCAATGCAAGGACGCGGTAAGAAAAGAGCTCAACCCGTGTAGAGTGATTCCTATGTCCGTAAACGACCTGTCTACCTCGACCCAGAACTACCTAAAGGTGATCTGGAGTCTCACGGAATGGTCGGCTGAACCCGTCACCGCAACGTTGATCTCCCGGCAGACGGGTTTGCGCATATCCTCGGTGTCTGACGCGATGCGCAAGCTAGGTTCGCAGGGGTTGATTTCCCACGCACCGTACGGCTCCGTGGAGCTGACGGACGAGGGCCGCACCTACGCCGTGGCCATGATCAGGCGCCACCGGCTCATCGAGACGTTCTTGGTGGACGCCCTCGGCTACACCTGGGACCAGGTCCACGACGAGGCCGAGAACATGGAGCACGCGGTCTCCGATTTCTTCGTCGCTCGGCTCGACGAGTTCCTGGGCCACCCGGAGCGCGACCCGCACGGAGATCCCATCCCTGCCGCGGACGGTACCGTCCCCGCGTTGGATGCCCGCAGCCTCACGGACATGGCCGCGGCCATGGAAAAGGGCACAGAAAAACTCCGGGTCACCGTCGAAAGGATTTCGGACTCGGACCCGGAGCTGCTCAAGCACTTCGAGGAAAACGGCATCGTCGTCGGCGCCGTCCTGACGGTCACGGAAGGTGCGCCGTTCTCGGAGGCGCTGGAGGTGACCGTCGATAAGGCTTCTCAGGCCGTGCCGCTGGGCAACATCGCTACGGATGCGTTGTTCGTCTCCACAGCCTCCCCTACTTCGGCGTAGACAGGCTTCTTCCTCATCAGCTTCGTGATGATGCCCTGGCTCGGACTAAACAGATACACCAGTAGGAACACCACGCCCTGCGCCACGACGATGAGCCCGCCCGGCGACGCATCCAGGTAGTAGCTGGCGTACAAGCCAACCACAGAGCATCCCGCCGCCATAACCGGCGCGATGATCAGCATGTGGCTGAACGTGTTAGTCAGCAGGTAGGCGGTCGCGCCGGGGATGATCAGCATGGCCACCACGAGGATGACACCGACGGCCTGCAGCCCAACCACGCATGTCAACGCCAGCAGCGCGAGCAGCACCGCACCGATCATTTTCGGGCGCAGCCCGATCGCGTGAGCGTGGATCGGGTCGAAGGCAAACAGAGTGAAGTCGCGTCGCTTGAGCAGGAGGATCGCTAGCGTGATGGCACCCAGCACGAGGATTTGCGCGAGGTCAGCTTTGGACACACCGAGCAGGTTGCCGAAGATGATGTGGTTCAGGTCGGTGTGCGATGGCGTCACCGAGATGAGCACAAGGCCGAACGCGAACAGCGTGGTGAAGACGATGCCGATCGCGGCGTCTTCTTTCAGGCGGCTCGTGTCGCGCACCACGCCGATCAAGCCGACCGCGAGGAAGCCGAAGATCACGGCCCCCACAGCAAAAGGCGCGCCGAGCAGGTATGCCACCACCACGCCGGGGAAGACTGCGTGGGATACCGCGTCGCCCATGAGTGACCAGCCGATGAGCACGAGCCAGCACGACAACACAGCACACACCACCGACGCGATGAGGCTGGTGGCGAGGGCTCGCGTCATGAAGTCGTAGGCAAAGGGGTCAAGGAGGAAAGACATCATTGGTTCATCACATCCAGGCCGAAAGCGGCAGCGAGGTTCTCTGGTTTCAGGACTTCCGCGGGCTGCCCATGCACGAGCACGCGGCGGTACAGCAGGAGCGCCTCATCCGCCAGGTCAGGCAGCGCGGGCAGATCATGGGTAGACACGAAGATCGTGGATCCGCTCGCCGCCATCTCACGGAAGAGCCGGGTCATCGTTGCTTCGCTTCGCTTATCGACGCCCGCAAACGGCTCATCCAACAACATAATCTCCGCCCCCTGCGCAATACACCGGGCGACGAATGCCCGTTTGCGCTGGCCACCGGACAGTTGCCCGATCTGGCGGTCGGCGAATTCGGTGAGCTCCACGCGTTCCAGCGCGTGCTCCACCGCTTCCATGTCTTTGCGGTGTGGTCGGCGGGTAAAACCCATCTGGCCGTAGCGGCCCATCATGACCACGTCGCGGACACTGACCGGGAAGTCCCAGTCCACTGCTTCGCGTTGGGGGACGTAGCCGAGGACGCCGGAACGTCGTGAAGCAGCGGGGTCCTGGCCGTTGATGGCCACGGTGCCCACGTCAGGCCGGATATGGCCCATGATCGTTTTGAACAGCGTCGATTTACCGGAGCCATTCATCCCGACGAGCCCGCACACGCGCCCCGGCGCGATGTCCAGGGTGACGCCGTCGAGAGCAAGCACGCTCCCATAGTGGACGGTGACATCACGCACCGAGATTGCTGCTGTACCCTGCTGGCTCATTGCACTACTTCTTTCCTGTCAGAGCCTTGGTGATCACGTCTGCGTCGTGCTTGATCAGGTCGAGGTAGGTCGGCACCGGGCCACCCTCTTCCGAGAGCGAGTCCACGTAGAGCGTGCCACCGTAGGTTGCGTTGGTGGCCTCGACCACGCGCTGCATCGGTGCATCCGAAACAGTGGACTCACAGAAGACCGCCGGGACGTCGTTTTCCTTCACGAACTCGATAGCGCGGGAAATCTGCTGCGGAGTCGCCTCGTTCTCGGAGTTCACCGCCCAAATGAAGCGCTCCTCCAACCCAGCATCACGCGCCATGTAGGAAAACGCACCTTCACAAGTCACCAGCGCACGGCGCTTCTCCGGCAGCTGGGACAGCTCCTCCACCATGCCGTCGTGGACCTCCTGGAGCTGATTCTTGTAGTTCTCGCCGTTGCTCTCAAAGTCTGCGGCGTGCTCCGGGGCAAGCTCGGAGAATGCCTTGACCATGTTGTCCACGTAGGTCTTCACCTCAAGCGGGCTCATCCACGCGTGCGGGTTGGGCAGGCCGGCGCCTTCGTCCTCGGTGATGTCGATCGGGGTGATGCCCTCCGTCACGGTAACGTGCGGTGCGTCGCTGTCCTCCACGAACTGTGAGAACCAGTTCTCCAGATTCAGGCCATTATCCAGGATGAGGTCCGCGTTGGTCGCGCGGCGAATATCCGCCGGGGTCGGCTCGTAGCCGTGGATTTCAGCGCCCGGCTTGGTCAGGGACTCAACCGTGAGGTGCTCCCCCGCCACATTCTGCGCGATGTCCTGGATGACCGTGAAGGTGGTCAACACCGTCGGCTTCCCCGAGGCCTTCCCCGTAGCCTCCTCCTCCGCCGGTGCACAACCCACCAGCAGCATTGCCGCTGCCGCAAACGCTGCGAATCTCCGTGCTATAGCCATTTTCATCTCCCATCAGAACGACATTCCGTCATTGCAGTTTCTAAAGTACGTCTTGCCGTACTTTTATTTTCGTAAGACTACACCGCTTGACGAAGGTAAGCCAAACCAAAGAAAACCGCCCGGCGGAAAACCCACCAGGCGGCCGTAGAAGGAGCGCGGAAAACTACTGCGAGACGGTGATACTCACCTTCTGGAAGCTCTTGATGTCCGTGTAGCCACACTTCGCCATCGCACGGCGCAAACCACCGACGAGGTTGTAGCCACCCCACGTGCTCGTGGACGGACCATGCAGCACGGTCTCCAGGCTCGGACGATCAGCACCGCTCGCGGCAATGATGTCCTCGCGGGATGCGCCACCATCACTCGCCAGACCTGCCTCAACCCAGCCGTAGCCGTACTCGGTCTGAGTGATCAGGCCGCGCGGGAAGCGCGGGTGCGCGCTCTGAGACTGCCAGTAGAAGCCGTGTCCAGCAGCCTCGGCCGCAGCAGCGAGCGGCTGCCCCAACATGACCGCATCCGCACCACAGGCAACGGCGCGGGCGATTTCACCGCTAGTGTCAATGTCACCATCGGCGATCACGTGGACGTAGCGGCCCTCAGTCTCGTCGAGGTACTCACGGCGCGCCGCCGCAACATCGGCGATCTGGGTAGCCAGGTTGGAATCAATACCCAGCGCCAGCGGCGAGGTGGTGGAGCCCTGTCCCACGATGATGCCGGTCGCACCAGCGCGCATCAGGTGCAGTGCAGTGGTGTAATCCGACACACCACCGGCAATGACAGGCACCTCGAGGGAACCAATGAACTCCTTCAGGTTCAGCGGCTCCCCACCCTCCTGGACATGCTCGGCGGAGATGTTCTCACCATGGATGAACAGCATCTCCGCACCAGCCTTCACCACAATCGGCGCCAGCTCGCGAGCGTTCTGCGGGCTCACACGAACAGCCACGGTCACGCCAGAGTCACGCACCTGAGCAATGCGCTCAGACAACAGATCAGTGTCAATTGGCGCCGAGTGCAGCTCCTGCAGCTCCGCCACGCCCGGCTGACGGAAGCCATGCACGTCCTGGTCAGCGAACAGGATCGGCTCGATGACCTTCTTGATCGACGCATCCAGGTCCGCGTGGCGGCCCCACAGGCCCTCAGCGTTGATCACGCCGAGGCCGCCCTGCTTGCCCATCTCAATGACAAATTCGGGGCTGGCCAGAGCGTCCGTCGGGTGGGAGACGAGGGGGAGGTCGAAGGTGTATGCGTCGATATGCCAGCGCAGATCAACATCCTTCGAGGAGCGCGTGCGGCGCGAAGGAACAATATTGATCGCGTTCAGGCCGTACGCACGACGCGCCTCGCGGCCAATGCCAATTTCAACGTAGTCGCGCATCTATTAACCCCTGTAGTTCGGTGCTTCGACGGTCTGCGTGATGTCGTGCGGGTGGGACTCACGCAGGCCAGCGGTGGTGATCTGAACAAAGCGCTTGGTCTGCAGCTCCTCAATGGAGGCGGAACCCGTGTAGCCCATCGCTGCACGCAGACCGCCCACGATCTGGTGGGTGATGGCATCTAGCTCACCGCGGTACGGCACGCGACCTTCGATGCCTTCCGGCACGAGCTTGTCCTCGCTGGTCACGTCTGCCTGGAAGTAGCGGTCCTTAGAGAAGGAGCGCTTCTCACCCGTCAGACCACGGCCCTGCATCGCACCCATGGAACCCATGCCGCGGTAGCGCTTGTACTGCTTGCCGCCGACCACGACGATGTCGCCCGGCGCTTCCTTCGTGCCAGCCAGCATGGAGCCAAGCATGACGGTGGACGCGCCGGCAGCGAGTGCCTTAGCCACGTCACCGGAGTGCTGCATGCCGCCATCAGCGATGACCGGAACGCCAGCAGCGTGCGCCGGCACCGAAGCCTCCAGAATCGAGGTGATCTGCGGAGCACCCACACCAGCCACAACGCGGGTGGTGCAGATGGAGCCCGGGCCAATACCCACCTTGATAGCGTCCGCGCCAGCCTCAATCATCGCGGCAGCAGCTTCGCGGGTAGCCAGGTTGCCACCGATCACATCGACGTGGTCACCGAAGTCCTTCTTCACACGCGCGACCATCTCCAGGACGCGATTGTTGTGTGCGTGGGCGGAGTCGACGACGAGGGCGTCCACGCCAGCGTCGACAAGCAGGCCCGCGCGATTGTAGGAATCCTCGCCCGTACCAACACCTGCCGCAACGAGCAGGCGCCCCTCGCTGTCCTTGGACGCGTTCGGGTACTGCTCCGTCTTCACAAAGTCCTTCACGGTAATGAGGCCCGTGAGCTTGCCTTGCTTATCGACGATCGGCAGCTTCTCCACCTTATTCTCACTCAACAGCTTGAGCGCCTCGTCCTTGCTCACGCCATCCTGCGCCACCACGAGCGGCATCGGCGTCATGACCTCGGACACTGGGCGGGAGAAGTCAGCCTCAAAGCGCATATCGCGGTTGGTGATGATGCCCACCAGCACGCCCTGCTCATCCACCACCGGCAGACCAGAAATACGGAAACGTGCGCACAGCGCATCCACATCGCTGATGGACATGTCCGGAGTAGCCGTTACCGGATCCGTAACCATGCCGGACTCCGAACGCTTCACCACATCAACGTGCTCGGCCTGGTCTTCCGCCGACAGGTTGCGGTGCAGCACACCAATGCCACCCTGACGCGCCATCGCGATGGCCATGCGGGACTCCGTCACCGTGTCCATTGCTGCCGACGCAATCGGCATACCCAAACGAATGTTGCGGGTGAACTGCGCCGAGGTATCCACCTCACCCGGAACGATGTGAGACTCCGCCGGCAAAAGCAGCACGTCGTCAAAGGTTAGGCCGCGAAGCAGCACCTTCGACGGGTCATCCCCGCCGGTATGTACCCTCTCGCCGGAATCATTAGAACCGAAGATGTTACCCATGTCGCTCCCTTGCTGTTTCTCGCTTCCGCTTATAGCCAGCAAGCATAGTGCGTTTCGGCCCACTCCCCCAATGAGAGCACATGACCCCGAAATGGCCCCTTGTTAGAGCCTTGCCTAGGCTGGGGGCATGTTCTTCGACTCGATGATGCCTCGTGACCCGTTCGCCGACGACCCCAACGACCCGGCGTCCTTCATCGAGGACGACGAGGTTCCCCAGCCCCTCACCCCAGAGGAGCGCGAAGCTGTCCTCCGCGATCTCGCCCAGACCCGCGAGTTCAAACTTGTTCTTGAGCCTCGCGGCATCCTCGGCATCACGTTCCTCTGCGAGGACTGCGAAGAAATGCACTTCTATGACTGGGACATCATGATCAACAACATGGTCGCCATCCTGAACGGCGAGCTCCCCCCAGTGCATGAGCCGAGCGCCCAGCCAAATTTCCAGGCCTATGTGCCCTGGGATTACGCGCTGGGCTACTTGGACGGCCTCGACGCGCGGTAGATCCCTTTATTACTGCGAAGACTGCTCCGACTCACCCGGCGCCAAGCTAATCGTGGTCGTCGGCGCTGCCGGTGAACTCTGACGGGTGCTCGACGACGCCGTAGGGGTACCGGTGGTCGTGGTTCCGCTCGGCTGCTCCGTCACCACCACGGTCACAGTCGTCGGCTCTGCCGTCACGGTGACCGTAGCCGGCACCGGCGGTGCGGGCTGCTCCGGCTCAGGTGTGACCACAACGGTCTCACGCGGCGCAGACGGCGCTGCGGTGCCGCGCTCAAGCTTCATGGACTCACGCAGCTGATCAATCATCTGCTTGGCGCCAGCCAGATTGCCACTTTCGGTCATGTTCTCAATCTCGTCGAGCTTGGTAGCCAGCTCAACAACATTCTGACGCTCACCGAAGACAGCCTGGGACGGCCCCCACAAAGCGGAGTCCGGGGTTGCGTTGTACAGGGCAGCGCCGGTGCCAACAACAGCAACGGTGGCGGCGGCAGCGCCAACCAGACCAGCCATCCACGGGCTCGTCCGGAATCGGCGCGCATCCTTGGCCGCGCGACGCTCAGCGAGGGAGGTGACGGGAGCGACGGGGGCCACCGCTTCGTCGACAAGCGGGGCGTCCGGCATGGGCGCTTCCACCTCATCCCGCAGACCCAACAGCAGCGATGCGAGCTCATCGGCACCATCCGACGGATCAATACCGCGCGACAGCGAAGTCAGGAAGGCATCATCTGCCAGAACATCCTGCTCATCATGGCGGCGATGACGGCCGGACATCGACGTTGGTTCCATTGACTACCCTCCCTAAACTTCCTCTTCGAGCGCCTGCCGGAGTGTGGCAAGCGCCCTGTGTTGCGCTACGCGGACTGCGCCCGCGGTACTGCCGACGATCTCCGCTGTTTCCTCAGCAGACAACCCGACAAACACTCGCAGGACGACAATCTCTCTTGCCTTATCACTTAGAAGATCGAGCAAAGCCCTCACTCTGTTACTTCCCGCTGTTACCATCGCCGCATCTTCGGGGGTAGCGCCGGAAAATTCCTGGTCAGGGACTTCGTCGGTAGGGCTCGTTTTATCGCGTGCCAGCGCCCGGTGTGCGTCCGCAACCTTGTTGAAAGCAATGCCATACACGAACGCCATGAATGGCTTGCCGGTGTCTTGGTACTTCTCCACACTCGTGGCTACCGCCAGGCAGATTTCCTGGGCAACATCCTCCGCCGTTGGGGTGCGGCTCGAATTAATTCGCGCACGGGCATACCGCAGCACCATCGGGTGCACGATCTTGATGATCTCCTGCAGCGCCCCACTATCCCCTTCCTGCGCCAAAGGGACGAGTTCAGCGAGACGGACGTCAGAGTCGGATGTGGCCACGACGTCTCTCCTTATTACTCGTGCAGCGGGCAGGGGCAGGCGCAAGATGCCTGCATCGGCAATAGCTTACGCTGCAAGGCTGCGATCCCCCTAAACCTCCCACACCCTGTCGCCAGGGTTATTACGAAGACGTCACCAACAATTCACCAATGTTTTACTTCCAAACATATCCGCATGTCAGCGTGGCCGAATTGTCGTGCCCCCGCTCACATCTAACTGGGTGAAACCTGGCAGAAACCCATTGTTCACCATCGACCGGCACACTGCGCGGGACAACGTTCGACTTCACACACGGAGATGTACATGCCTGCGATTTCCATGACTCAGCAGCTTCCCGGCCCGAATGCGGATTTCTGGGATTGGCAACTTCATGGCGCATGCCGGGGCGAGGCGTCTGAGGTCTTCTACCACCCTGACGGGGAACGTGGACGCGCCCGCGCAAACCGCGAGAATCGCGCGAAAGCCATCTGCTTTTCGTGCCCTGTCCTCGAGCAATGCCGTGCCCACGCCCTTGCTGTCGCTGAGCCGTACGGCATCTGGGGCGGCATGAGCGAGTCCGAGCGCCAGGCCGCACTGCGCCGCGTCAAGGTCGCCACAAACTAGCTTTTCGCTTATCGACGTTTCAAAACCCCCATCCCTACTTAGACTGCCTTAACCCCCTGTTTGGTTCCATAAATTTTTTAATTGTGGGAAATCTCAAAAACCCTTTACCCAGGGGTTTTAGCGCAGTTACCGTCGGGGGCATGAAAACTTTTGATGATCTAATTAGCGTCCATAGCTCTTTAGGGATTGATTCTTTAGAGCACTTTGATAAATCACGAGCCCTCGATGCCGGTATTGAACCGGCCGTGGTGAACAACTGGAAGATGGTCCATGAGGCCTACTACGGCGAGAATCTGTCTTCCGCCAAGCAACAAAAGGCGCGCGATAAAGCGCGGGCTTTGGGTTTGAGTCTGGGGTTACTCGCACAGATTGAGCGCGCGGTGAAACACATCTCCCACGCCACCCGGCGCCATAGCTACCGGATGAAAATGCTGAGTGCTGCCGCGCGCGTCTCGCGCACCTGCGCAGCTCTCCTTGCCCTAGCCAAGCGCATCGTGCCGGCCAAGGAGAAGACCCCGCCGCGTGAGCAGGCCACCTTCGGCGCCCCGAATATGGGGAAGACCACCGTGACGCTGACGATGGATGAGCGCACCGCCGCCGACCTGAAATTCGCGGCCTACCAGGACATTGATCCTTCGAAGCCGATTGGCCCACAGCTGTTAAGGGCAATCATCGCGCTCTTAAAGGGCGGTGGTGGTGTCGCGGAAGCGGCCCCCAGACCTTTGTTGCTCGTCGGCCTCGACCAACACGTGCAGATCCTGAACCGCGAAGGCGATGAAGTCCTGCTGGGCATGACAGATGGCACCACGATGACGGGCGCGGAGTACCTCAACCGCTTCATCGCCACCGCGGACAACCACCTAGAAGCTGCGATCTTCCATCCCGCCGAAGGCGCCATCAACCTCTACCGCGGGCAGCGCTTTGCCAACCAGAAGCAGCGGGATCTGGCCAAAGCCACCTCCCCTGTGTGCGCGTTCGTGGGCTGCCACCAGGCGGCAGATCTCTGCGAAACGCACCACATCACTGCGTGGAAGAACGGTGGGGAAACGAACCTGAACAACCTGGCGCCGCTGTGCCGCTATCACAACCGGGTCAACGACGATGATCCTCACCTCGCCCACCACGGCCACATCGAGATGCTCACCGGCACACCCACGTGGATCTCCCCCAAGGGCTACCCAGTGGTCAACACCACCCACCCGTACGGAGCGATGCAGACGGTGTTCCCCGAGGTTGCTCAAGCCGCCTGAACAAACGAAAAAGCGCCCCCCGGGGGGAGCGCTTCGCGCATAAGCAAATGCTTAGTGCTGGTGACCAGCCTCTTCCTCTTCAGGCTTGTTCACAACGGAAGCCTCGGTGGTGAGAACCATGCGGGCCACGGACGCAGCGTTGACCACAGCGGAGTGAGTCACCTTCACCGGGTCGATGATGCCCTGCTCGATGAGGTTGCCGTACTCGAGCGTGGCGGCGTTGAAGCCTTCGCCGTTCGGCAGCTCAGCGACCTTGGACACAACCACGGAACCGTCCAGGCCCGCGTTCTCTGCGATCCAGTAGGCCGGCTTCACCAGCGCACGAGCAACGGTGAGCACACCGGTCTTCTGCTCGCCCGGGTAGCTCTCAGCGAGCTCCTCGAGCTTCGCAGCGATCTGCACGAGAGCAGAGCCACCGCCGGCGATGATGCCTTCCTGCGCAGCCGCACGGGCAGCGTTGATGGCGTCCTCGACGCGCAGCTTGCGCTCGTTGACCTCGGTCTCCGTCGGAGCGCCGACGCGGATGACAGCGACACCACCGGACAGCTTGGCCAGGCGCTCTTCCGCCTTCTCCTTGTCCCAGGTGGAATCGGTGTTCTCGATCTCGCGGCGGATCTGCTCGCGGCGGTTCTCCACTGCCTCAGCGGTACCGGCACCGTCGACGATGACGGTGTCGTCCTTGGTCACGGTGACGCGGCGGGCGCTGCCCAGCACGTCAAGCTCCGCGTCCTTGAGGTTGACGCCGACCTCCGGGTCGATGACAGTCGCTGCGGTGACCACAGCAAGGTCATCCATGAAGGCCTTGCGGCGCTCACCGAAGTACGGCGACTTCACCGCGACAACCTTCAAGGCACCACGGATGGAGTTGACCACGAGGGTCTGCAGCGGCTCGCCCTCAATGTCCTCCGCGATGATGAGCAGCGGACGGGACGTGCCCACAGCCTTCTCCAGCAGCGGCAGGAACTCCGGCAGAGAGGTGATCTTGTTGCGGACCAGCAGCACCTGCGGGTCCTCGAGGACGGCCTGACCGGCCTCCGGGTCCGTCATGAAGTACGGGGACAGGAAGCCCTTCTCAAAGGAGATACCTTCGGTGACGTCCACGTAGGACTCGATGGACTGGGACTCCTCAACGGTGAGGACACCGTCCTTGCCCACCTTGTCCATGGCGCCGGCAACCATCTCGCCGACGACGGAGTCACGGGAGGACACGGTGGCAACGTTGGCGATCTCCTCGTTGGAGGACACCTCGGTCGCGCGAGCCTTGAGCTCCTCAACGACAGCCTCAGCTGCCGCGGAGATACCCTTGTTCAGCTCGATCGGGTTCGCACCAGCGGCAACGTTGCGCAGACCTTCATTGATGATGGCCTGGGCGAGCAGCGTCGCGGTGGTGGTGCCGTCACCGGCAATGTCGTTGGTCTTCACAGCGACGGACTTGACCAGCTGCGCACCGAGGTTCTCGAAAGGCTCCTCGAGGTCGATGTCGCGGGCGATGGTCACGCCGTCATTGGTCACGAGTGGACCGCCGAACGCCTTGTCCAGCACGACGTTGCGGCCACGGGGGCCGAGCGTCACGCGGACCGAGTCGGCGAGGATGTCCACACCGTGCTGGATGCCCTCGCGGGCCTCCTGGTCAAATGCAATAAGTTTTGCCATGAGGGATTAATCCCGCCTTTTTACTTCTCGACGACGGCCAGCAGGTCACGCGCAGACAACAGCAGGTACTCCTCGCCGTTGTACTTCAGCTCGGTGCCGCCGTACTTGGAGAAGATCACGGTGTCGCCTTCCTTGACGTCCACCGGAATACGGTGCTCGCCCTCATCGTCCCAGCGGCCCGGGCCGACAGCGATGACGGTTGCTTCCTGCGGCTTCTCCTGAGCGGAGTCCGGGATAACCAGGCCGGAGGCGGTGGTGGTCTCAGCTTCGACGATCTGAACCAGGATCTTGTCTTCCAGAGGCTTGATGTTGACGTTTGCCACGATTGAACCTTTCGTGAAAGTTGGATTCATTACACGGTTTCTCGGTGCGCAGCCGTCGTCGCGGGTGAACAAACTGTGCCCAAAACCTGGTTAGCACTCTACCCATGAGAGTGCTAAACGACAACAATGGGGCGCCCCAGCCCCACGCGAGTGGCTAGTCCTGCACTGTCCTCATGTTGAGCGCGGCGTTGTACCAGAGTTCGTACTCCTCCGGGAAGTCCTCCTGGTAGTTGAGTACGGCACGGATGGCGTCCTTGATTTGCTCGACAACACCGTCATCGATGTTGCTTCCATCAACACCAACAAAGATCACTGAGCCGGAGATCGCCGACGCGGGGTCTTGCAGGAAGCTCGCGTTATCCGTCGCCGCCAGATTCGCCGCCATGGACGCAACCGGGTTCGGCTCTTCGCCTTTCTCGCGCGCTTCCGGGGAGTAGATCGCCTCATACTGCGTATCGCTTTGCGCGAATGCCACGCGGGTTCTCTCCAGGACCCGTGGGCCGAGGATGTCGCTCGCGTGATCAACATCAAAGATGATCCTGCGGTAAGTGAGGTCCGGGTTCAACAGGAAACCGAAGCGTTCATGATCACGAGAGCTCATGACAGGCTATGTCCTTTCGGGAAAGAGTTTTTACGCGAATGTCACGTTAACCCGAAACCATGGACTTTGCTGGGTGAGTTTTAGGAATGCACCAAAGGGGTCTCTACCTCGAGCGCTGTGTCCGTTGGGGTGTCCCAGCCGGACGGTTGCGCGCCCTCGTGGATGAGTTGGGCGGCAAGCGCCGCGATCATCACTCCGTTATCCGTGCACAGCGCGAAGCGGGGGACGCGCAGTTCAATGCCGTGTGCGCTACAACGCTCCTGTGCGAGTTCCCGCAGCCGCGAGTTTGCAGCCACTCCCCCGCCCAGCAACAGCGTGCGCGCACCAGTATCTTCGCAGGCCATGATGGCTTTTGCAGTGAGCACATCAACGACGGCTTCCTGGAAAGACGCGCAGACGTCCTCAACGCTGATCACCTCGCCGGCTCGCTCGGCCGCCTCAACGTAGCGCGCGACCGCGGTTTTCAGGCCGGAGAAAGAGAAGTTGTAGCGGTGCTCGCCGCGCAGGTCATCTGCACGCGACAGTGCGCGCGGGAAGGAGATGTTCGGCTCGCCGCGCTGCGCAAGCTTATCGACGACAGGTCCCCCCGGATACCCCAACCCCAACAGGCGGGAGACTTTGTCGTAGGCCTCCCCGGCGGCGTCGTCAAGCGTGCTTCCAAGCTCCTTCATCGGCTTGCCCACCGCGTCGACTTCGAGGATCTGGGTGTGGCCGCCGGAGACGAGCAGAGCGATCGAGTGTGGCAACTCATCAGCACCATCAAGGTTGGCCACGGCCACGTGCCCGCCAAGGTGATTCACACCGTAGAACGGAACGCCCCACGCCGCGGCGTAGGCCTTCGCGGCTGACGCACCAACCAGCAATGCTCCCGCCAGACCAGGCCCAACGGTCGCCGCAACCGCGTCCGGTTTAGTGATGCCCGCTTCCGCCAGCGCCTTCTCCATCACCCGCGGCATCGCCTCGAGATGAGCGCGCGACGCAATCTCCGGGACAACGCCGCCGAAGCGGGCGTGCGCCTCCATCGAGGAAGCCACAACATCGGCGAGGATCTCCATCGTGCCGTCCGGACGCAGGTCAATGACGCCCACACCTGTTTCGTCGCAGGAGGATTCGATCCCGAGAATGATCATTGCTCTGACCCCTGATTCCGTTCGGCTCGTTCTGATACGGAGTGGCGCATCATCGTGTACGCGTCCGCCCCGGTAGAGGGATAGTATCCCTTGCGCACTCCTACCTCGGCAAACCCGTAACTCTTGTACAGCGCGATGGCAGGTTCATTGTCGGTGCGCACTTCGAGGAACATTTGGGCGTCATACATATCCGCGGCGTGCACCAGCTGATCCATGAGTGCGTGGCCAATGCCGCGCCCCTGAAACTCCCGCGCCACCGCGATCGTGTGCACCTCAAATTCCGGATCCTCGCGTGGGCCCAGACGGGCGACACCGGCGTAGCCGGCTAGGACCTGCCCATCGCCTTCACCTGCGAACGCCCCCACATAGAAGGTGTACGGGTGCGCGAGTTCCGCGAGGAACACGTCGCGGGACCACGGGCTTTCAGCGACGAAGAGGTCCGCTTCGATGGCAGCAGCCGCAGCAGCATCGGCGGGCCGGAGTTCACGGATGTGCACGGGCTTACTCCTCGACTGCAGATACGCGTGGGATCGCTGGGGACAGCGGTTTCGGCGCAGGTTCCTTCGCATCCGGGCGGCGCAGGTAAAGCGGGACGAGCGGTTCACCCGGCGCACTCAGGTCCCCCACCGCAGCACGCGCGGCGGCAACGAGCGCGGCTGCACGCGGCGCCTCGTACGTCACGGTGCCAGCCGCAGACACGAGTTCCTCCGGCAGTTTGTCGCGCAGGTTCTCCGGGACAGACACGACATCCACAGGAGTCACCTCCAGCTGGCCAGGTGCAATCACATCTGGCCCCGCGACACGTTCGCCGTCGGAGTAGCGCGCCCAGTACACCTCGCGGCGGCGGGCGTCGGTGAGGATGAGGGAGGAGCCGCGCATAAGCAAAGCAACCGCATCATGCGTGCACACGCCGTGGACTGGCACACCGAGGGCTTGCCCGAACGCGGACGCGGTGGCCATGCCCACACGCAACCCGGTGAACGGACCGGGGCCACACCCCACGACGATCGCTTCGATGTCGGTGAATGCAAGGCGCGCGGATTCGAGCAGCTCCATCACGGTCGGGACAAGCAGCTCATTGTGCGAACGCGTCGGCGTCACTGCCTCCGCGAGTGTGTCCCCCGTCTGCGCATCAACGATGCCGGCCACCAAATCCGTGGTTGCCGTATCAAGCGCGAGAACAATCATGCTGTATCTGCTGTATCTGCTGTATCTACTGGATGCGCGGACCGAAGTGCCACATGCCACCGGCGTAGTGGACCGGGAAGCCCTGCTCGGTGCTGAAGATCTCCTGGAAGTAGTTCTCACCACACAGGTCCATCACGTTGCTCGGGACAGTATCAATCGCGGTGGCGTTCGCGCTCGGATCCTCAAACAGGAGGACGTAGTTGTTGCCGCTCTCCAGGTCGATCTGGTCCGCGAGGTCGCCGGCAGCCTTCAGCTTCAGGTCAACCAGCTGCTGCGGCTCGTTGCTGCACACCGGCACGAAGCCCTGGACGTCCTGGCCGTAGACGTAGCGCAGGTCAATGATCTCGGCAGCGACGGCGTCGCTCTCCGACGGCTTCATGCTCGACAGCGTCGCTGCCAGCGAGCCCGAAGCTTCCACCTCGCCGAGCGGCTTTGCCTCGGAAGCAGCGTTCGAACGCGGAGTAACAAAGATCAAGGCTGCGAGGACAATCACCCACAGCGCGACGACAATGGCGGTCCAGCCTTTTTGGCTTGCAGTCAGCTTTTGCATGGGAACAACCCTACTCCGACGGCGCCCAGGAGATAATGCGGGCCTGCGATTCCGGGTCTTCCAGGGCACGGGTCTCACGGTCAAGGGTGACCAGCAGGTAGCGCGATGACAGCTGTTCAACCAGGCCACCGCCCCACTCCGCCACGACGACGGCGCTGTCGAGCTCGGAGTCAAGGTCAAGCGCATCAAGTTCGCCGAGCGGGTCAACCGTGCCGGTGCCGCCGACGCTGTCGAGGAGCCGGTAGGCATCCACGTGCACGAGCGCGGGTCCGCCCGTTGGGTTTTTATGTTCGCGCGCGATGATGAAGGTCGGGCTGGTCACGCGCCCTTTCACACCCATGCCACGCGCGATTCCTTGCGTGAGGGTGGTTTTGCCGGCGCCGAGCGGACCGTCGAGAATCACCACATCGCCCGCCTCCAGCGCCTGGCCGAGCCGCTCGCCGAACGCATGCGTGTCCTCAACGGTTGCGCATTCGACGGTTCCTGGGGCATCAAACGGTTGCTTCATGGCTCTCCTGCTTATCGACGAATTCCCTCACCACACGCCCACCCGGCCTACACACCACTTCGTAGTGGATGGTGCCCACCCGGCGCGCCAGCTCAGCAGCACTCATGCCACCTTCGCCGAAGATGATTGCTTCATCCCCGACATTAATGCCGGTGTGGTCGGGGCCGAGCCACACGATGAACTGGTCCATGCACACGCGGCCGACCTGCGGGTAGCGGTTGCCACCAATGGTCACTTCGATGTGGTCTTGCCACGCGCGTGGAAGTCCGTCGGCGTATCCCACGGGGACGATGGCAGTCCAGCCATCTTCCGGTGCCGTCCAGGTCAGGCTGTAGCTGGCGCCTTCGCCTTTGCTGATGCGTTTCACGGCGGTGATGCCGGCCGACCACGTCATGGCTGGCTGGAGATCAGCACCTGCGCCTGTGCCCTCCACCGGGTCGAGCCCGTAAAGCGCGATGCCAGGGCGCACCATCCCGAAGGCATTCTCCGGACCGGTCAGCGTGCCAGGCGAATTAGCCAGGTGGTTCACCGGCACCTCCAGCCCGTGGGCCCGGGCGAGATCAATGGCGCGCTGAAAAGTGTCACGCTGCACGCGGTTGTGCGGGTTGTCCGGCTCATCGGCGCAGGCGAAGTGCGACATCAGCCCGCGGACGTCGAGTTCGGAGCCGGCGGCGAGGTCGAAGGCTTCTGCCCAGTCCTCCTCATCAATGCCCGACCGATTCAGGCCGGTGTCCACGATGAGGTACACAGGGCGCTTCTCCCCCTGTTCCAGGAGCCAGCGGAGGTGCTCCATGCCGGGCACCCCTACCTCAATGCCCGCAGGGATCTCTTCCCCCGGCTGCCAGATCCAGGCCAACACCGGTTTGTCGGTGAGGGGGCGGATCTGGGCGGCTTCGGCGAACGTCGCTACGCCAAAAGCGTCTGCGCCAGCGGCGTCCATGACTGGGATGACGCGCTGCGCGCCATGGTTGTACGCATTCGCCTTGACCACGCACATGAGCTTGGCATCACCCGCCACTCGCTTCATCACAGCGGTGTTGTGCGCAATCGCACCGAGGTCAATGGTCAAGGTGGCGGGACTCATGGCTGCTATTGTGCCAGCCGCCACCCATCACACCAGATGCAGGACACCCAGACCCGCCAACAAGGCGGCCACTGCCCACGTCGCACCAGCGGATACGGCCGCAGAATTCTGCCGCGCCGCCTCAAACACGCGGCCGGCCGGGCTCTCTGGATAGCGGCGAACCCAGGCGACGAGGAAGGCACACAACGTCGGCAAGCTCAGCGCCACTGTCGCGTACAGAACCAAGAAGGCATAGCGAGTCCCCACCGGCACACCGGCCGTGGAGAGCACAGCCAAGCCCCCATAGAACGGCACCGACGTCGCCGACTGGATGATGCCCAGCACGAAACCCACCAACACCGTCGTCCCCGACGGAGTGCGCAGCGGCCGCATGATGCGCTCCACCAGCCCGGAATTATCACCGCCACGCACAGCCAGCACGGCGGTAAGCAAGCCAGTGGCGATCAGCAGAATGCCAAACACTGGCCCTTCGACGAAGCGATGAACAACATCGCCCAGCCCGTCGAAAACAACGAGCATCAAAAATGCCAGGGACGCGACACCGAGCCAGTCGCCGGCGATAAGCAACGCCGCTGTCACACCAAAGCGACGCGCAACAATGCCCACCGCGACGAGCACCCCGATCAACAACAGGTTGATCGAGTCAATGAACGCGAACCCGAGAGCGGCAAGCACTACTCGACCGTGACCGACTTAGCCAGGTTGCGCGGCTTATCGATGTCATCGTTGCCACACTCACGCGCAATGAACGCCGCGAGGAACTGCAACGGCACCGTAGCCAGCAACGGCTGCATGATCGTCGGCGACTGCGGAATCCGAATGAGCCAGTTCGCGTACGGCTCCACCGCGGTGTCGCCTTCCTCCCCGATGACAATCGTCTTCGCGCCACGCGCCCTGATCTCCTGGATGTTGGACACGATCTTCGAGTGCAGCTGCGGCAAACCGCGCGGGCTCGGCACGATGACCACGACCGGCAGATCGTCCTCGATCAACGCGATCGGGCCGTGCTTCAGCTCACCCGCTGCGAAACCTTCCGCGTGGATGTAGGCGAGCTCCTTCAGCTTCAGCGCGCCCTCAAGGGCGATCGGGAACCCGACGCCACGGCCCAGGAACAGCATGGTCGGCACTGCACCCAGCGTTGACGCGATCTGCTGCGCCTGATCATGGCTAGACAACGCTTCCTCGATCTTGGCCGGGATCGCCTCAAGCTCATCCCAGATCGCGCGGATCTCATCCGGGTACTTCGTGCCCTTCGCCTGCGCGAGCGCCAGACCGACGATGTAATTCGCTGCTACCTGCGCGAGAAATGCCTTCGTCGACGCCACACCGATCTCCGGACCAGCGTGCGTGTACAGCACCGCGTCCGACTCGCGCGGAATCTGGGAGCCATTCGTGTTGCACACCGCGAGCACCTTCGCGCCCTGCGTCTTCGCGTGGCGCACGGCCTCAAGAGTGTCCGCAGTCTCACCGGACTGGGAGATCGCCAGCACGAGCGTGCGCTCATCCAGCACCGGGTCGCGGTAGCGGAACTCAGACGCCACCTCGATCTGGACCGGGATGCGCACCCAGTGCTCAATCGCGTACTTCGCGGCCAGACCCGAGTGGTATGCCGAACCGCACGCCACCACGAAGACCTGGTCGAAGGACTGCAGGTCACGGTCGGAGATCGTGTTCTCATCCAGCACTACGCGCTGCCCATCCCAGTGGCCAGCGAGCGTATCGCGGACGGCGGCGGGCTGCTCGTAGATCTCCTTCATCATGAAGGAATCAAAGCCACCCTTCTCCGCAGCTTCCAAGTCCCAGTCGATGGTGAACGGCTTGCCTTCGCTCGGCGTGCCGTCGAAGTTGAGGACCTCGTAGGAATCCTTCGTGATCACCACGACGGAGTCAGACTCCAGCTCCACCGCGTCCTTCGTGTACTCAATGAAGGCAGCGACGTCGGAGCCAAGGAACATCTCACCGTCGCCCACACCCACGATGAGCGGGGTCGAGCGGCGTGCCGCAATGATCGTGTCCGGGTGGTCAGCGTGCGTAAACAGCACGGTGAACGCGCCCTCAAGGCGGTTGAGCACGCTTAACGACGCCGCCTTAAAGTCACCCGCCGTCTCCCCCTCGTTGTACGCCTTCGCCAACAGGTGCGCCGCTACCTCAGAGTCCGTGTCAGACACCATCTGAACACCATCGCGCTCCAGCTGCTCGCGCAGCGGTGCGAAATTCTCAATGATGCCGTTGTGAACAATCGCCGCCTTGCCGTCAAAAGAGACATGCGGGTGCGCATTCTCATCGGTCGGACGCCCATGAGTAGCCCAACGGGTATGACCAATGGCGGTAGTGCCGGCCATCACGCCTGGCCCCATCTCAGCGATCCGGTCCTCAAGATTCTGCAGCTTGCCGGCACGCTTAGCCACGTTAAGGCGACCGTTGCCGAGGACGGCGATGCCGGAGGAGTCGTATCCGCGGTACTCCATTCGTCGCAAAGCTTCCAGCGCAATGCCGAGCGCTTGCTGCTTACCTACGTATCCCACGATTCCACACATGCGGACCACATTAATCTATGAAGCAACAACGCCCTAGTAGGTCCGCCCGTGGCGCGGGACCGGATGCAGTAGTGTTGGTGGCGTGTCTGCGAACCTGAAGAAGCTCAGTGAACTGTCCAAGCGAGGCCCCCACCGTGTCATGGAGGGCGACCTCGGCTTCACCGGCCTACCCGGCAAGGTCTACGTGCCTGCTGAAGGTAAAGCTGTTCCCGGTATCGCTTTCGGCCATGACTGGATGAAGAGCGTCGGCGACTACCACAAGACGCTGCGCCACCTGGCCAGCTGGGGCATCGCAGTTGCCGCGCCGGATACTGAGCGGGACCTGCGCCCCAACCACGCTGGGTTCGCTGCTGATCTCGTGTCCGCGCTGCAGATCCTCGCTGGTGTGAAGATGGGCAACGGCAACGTGACCATCTCCCCCAACAAGCTTGGCATCGCCGGCCACGGCATGGGCGCCGGCTGCGCTGTGTTGGCCGCTGAGGACAACCCACAGGTGAAGGCCGTCGCGGCGATCTACCCCGCTGATGTTGCACCGTCGTCCATCAAGGCGGCGCGTGGTTTGTTCAAGCCGGGCATGGTGATCGGCCCTGATGATGATTCCGATGGCATCCTCGGCTCCGGCAACCCCGCCAAGCTTGCCTACAACTGGTCCGGCCCGGTGGTGTACCGCACCGTGAAGAACGGTAACCAGCAGGCATTCAGTGAGGACTCCCTGGCGAAACTGCTGCTGGGCACCGGCCGCACCAAGACCAGCGTGCAGGAAACCGTGCGCGCCCTGATCACCGGCTACTTCCTCCACCAGCTGGGTGGGGAAAAGGTTTGCAGCGGCTACTCCGAAGAAGATGCAAGTGGCAAGGGCGTGGAGTCTGTCTTTGGTCACGATCTCGCCGAGCAAGCCGGCCTGGCTGACGGTGGCGCCATCAGCCTGTTCTAGCCAGCAGCGCTACTCAGCGCTACCCAGCACTACTCAGCGTTGTCTGCTGGGCCTTCTTTCCGCAGCACTCCCTGGATTTTGCCTGGCCGGAATCCCCGGTAAACCCCGCGCGGGGTCATTGGTGGTGGTTTCGGAATGTTCATTTCCTTGGCTAGGGCCTGCTGTCGCGCCAGTTCTTCCATCTGGCGTTGCGAGTGCTTGAGAACCTTCTCAAACTCAGCCATCCGGTAGGCCGTGCGGCGCCGGAACTGCTCTGCGTAATCACTGAATTCCATTACCAGGTCCTCGTCTTTCGTGTGCGGTGGTGATCTTCTTTGGGTTCAGCGCCGTTGTCGGCGGCAGGTTCGGCAGGTGCTGCGGCTGCTGATTCAGCAGCCGCCGGAACACTTCCACCCTTCGGTGGCGGTGGTGGCTCCTGCATGTGCGCCAGCTTTTCGGGCGGTGTTTCCGGCTCCGGTTGGACTGGCAGGCAGTCCTCTTCCTTCGGTTTCGGTGCCGGCTCAGGCTCTGGGGCTGGCTCAGGCTCTGGGGCTGGGGCGGGCGGCTCGCATTCGATCTTTGGCAAGCATTCCTCGATCGTCTGCTTGAAGCACTCCACCCCCGCTGCGAACTGCTCCAGCAGGCAGATACTCGCAGGCCCAGGCTGTGGTGGCGTGGGCAGCTGCGGAATCTGTGGCGGGCAAATGTTGATATTCGTGTTGATATTCGTGTTGATATTCGTGTTGAAGTTCACATTCAGCGCCCCACTGCCAACTCCACTGCCAACTCCACTGCCAACTCCGATGGCCGACGCAGGGGCGGTAGGAAGGTCAACGGATCCAACGGAAGGCGCCGGAGCAGGAGCCGGTGCGGGAGCAGGTGTGGGAGCCGGCGCGGGGGCAGCAGGCGACGTCGGCAGCGGCGCTGGCGGGCACGGCGGTGGAGTCTGGGCTTTCGGCGGGCAGTACTCCTTGGGCGCCGACGGAGGCGTGTCACTCTCAACACAGAGCTCATCGAGGCGCTGGTAGCAACACCCGATGGACTCATTGCGGTCCTCCACGGTCTTTTCAATGGAGAAGAGCCCGTCCACGATCGGCCCCAAGGCGAGGGCACCGATGCGGACCAGCGGGTGAATCTTCAACAACGAAATGAGGCTCAAGACCACCTGGATGATTTCGTTGATGCCGATCTCCGCGTCATCGTTGATCTCCTTGACGGAATCAACGCAGCATTGGGTTTGAACGCAGAGCTCATCAAGCGCGTCAGAATGCTCAGCCTGCTCGGCGTCCTGGGCTTGCTCGTGGCCAGAAATACCCACGTCTTCCAGCCAGGAGGACTCACCGCTACTGCCACCACCGAAAAGGAATGGTGCGAAGGTGCTCAGCACGCCAAGCAGACCACCACCCAGACCACCCAGACCACCCAGCCCACTGCCCTTGCCGCCACGCGACGGCACAGGGTTAACACGCCGCACTTGCCCCGGCAGCGTGGACGTATCCATCCCATTGGTCCAATCCAGCTTGGCGGAGATGGTGTTGACGTGGGATTGGATGCGGGAGACGTCGGCAAGCGAAATACCTGGAACTGTGGCGACCTCGCGCGCGATGGCATCCAGGCCTTCTTTGACCTGCGCATTACTCATGAGTGTTAAACCCCCCTGCGTTCGTGCCGTCAACCGACGACACATCCCCCGATAACGCGAGCATAGACTCGTACTGCGCAACGCGCGACCGCAACCGCACGAGAGTCCGCTCATACACACTGTTCACGGACGCGGCGACGGCCTCCCCGTGGCTTATGAACCCTTCCCCGAACATTGCCGGATTGATCTCCGGTTTGTTGGCCACGAGCTCTTTAATGGCCTCGTTGTACTGCTCAATGGCAGTGCGAATACGCTCCCGGAAATCATCCGGATCGAGCTCTAAAGGCGTGCTCAATTGAATCCCCCCGCTTGGTCGAGCCGCCTATGGCAGGCGGCAGTCTTTATCTTCCATAGACTTAGACTGCCTTAACCCCCTGTTTGGTTCCCTCGAATTCCAAACTTTTTTCAGCGGGGGTACCTACGCGGCCGCAACCACCGCGGCGAGGCGTCCTGCGACCCGACGGGCCTGCTCTTCTTCCGCAGCCTCAACCATGACGCGGAACAGCTCTTCCGTGCCGGATGGGCGCAGCAGCACGCGGCCGCTGGAACCCAGCTCAGCTTCGGCTTCGCAGATGGCCTCCTTCACCCCAGCATCGTCGAGAATGCGGGTTTTATCGGACACAGGCACGTTGATGAGCACCTGCGGCAGAACCGTCATCACGCTCGCGAGTTCCTTGAGGCTCTTGCCGGTTTCCGCCATGCGCTGCATGAGCATCAGCCCACACAGCGTGCCGTCGCCGGTGGTGGCGCGCTCCGGGATCACAACGTGGCCGGACTGCTCGCCGCCGAGAGAGAAGTCGCCGCGGCCAAGCTCCTCGAGCACGTAACGGTCGCCGACCTTAGTCTCGCGCACCTCGATGCCCTCGCGCTCCATCGCGAGTTTCAGGCCAAGGTTGCTCATCACAGTCGCCACCAGCGTGTTTTTGCGTAACGACGACTTCTCCTTCATATCCACAGCCAAAATCGCCATGATCTGATCCCCGTCAACCACATTTCCTTCGGCGTCGACGGCGAGGCAACGGTCCGCATCACCATCGTGAGCCAGTCCCAGGTCAGCGCCGTGAGCCACCACTGCCTTCTGGGTCTGCTCAATGTGGGTGGAGCCAGCGTTGTCGTTGATGTTGAACGCGTTCGGCTGGTGGAAAATCGGGATAACTTCCGCGCCCGCTGCCGCGTACGCATCCGGCGCAATCCGGGACGCTGCACCGTTAGCGCAGTCCACCACGACCTTCAGGCCGTTCAATGGCGTGGTCACTGATTCCTTCAAGTGCTCCAGGTAGCGCTTGAAAGCATCCGGGGACTCTTCCAAGATGCGGCCAATGCCGGTGCCGGTGGGGCCCCCCTCGTCGAGGTCAGCCATGGCGCGTTCGATGCGGTCCTCCACATCGTCGTCAAGCTTCTTGCCCCCTGCTGAGAAGAACTTGATGCCGTTGTCCGGCATGGGGTTGTGCGACGCGGAGATCATCACGCCGATATCTGCGCCGTAATCATCGGTGAGGAATGCCAGGCCCGGCGTAGGAATCACGCCCACGCGCAGCACGTCAACGCCTTTCGACGCCATCCCAGCCGCCATCGCCGCCGCCAACATCTCCCCCGACACGCGCGGGTCACGGCCGATGATCGCCGTGGCGCGACGCTGCTTGGAACGCTTCGTCTCCGTCAGCACCGTTGCTGCTGCCTGTCCGAGCTTCATCGCCAGTGGGGCCGTCAACTTCTCATTAGCAAGGCCACGCACACCGTCAGTTCCAAAAAGTCGAGTCATAGCCACCAAGTATGCCTGCCCCACCCCATGCAACGCGAAAGCGCCACCACCCCACAGCGGGGATAGTGGCGCTTCAACTGCGCTGAGAGCAGCGATTAACGCTTGGAGTACTGCGGTGCGCGACGGGCCTTGTGCAGACCAGCCTTCTTGCGCTCAACAGCACGAGCGTCACGGGTGAGGAAGCCAGCCTTCTTCAAGGTCGGGCGCTCAGCCGGGTTGTAGATGTTCAGCGCGCGAGCAATAGCCAGACGCAGTGCGCCAGCCTGGCCGGTCGGGCCACCGCCGCCGATGTTGGCCTTGATGTCGAACTGGCCTTCACGCTCCAGCAGAACCAGCGGGGACAGGATGTCCTGCTGGTGCAGCTTGTTCGGGAAGTAGTCCTCGATGTCGCGGCCATTGATGGTGATCTTGCCCTCGCCCTCAACGACGGTCACGCGAGCAATAGCGCGCTTACGACGACCGACGGTCTGGATCGGGCCCTCGTGGTACGCCGGGGCCTCAGCCACAACGTCATCCTGGGAATCAGACTCGGCAGCGACTGCGTCACCGATGGTGTAGTTGAACTCCTCGGTAGCCGCGGTTGCAGCGTCGATGTCGGTCTCGCCAGCGAGATCGCTAGCGGTATCTGGGGTGATGTTCGGCTCGGTCATTACTGCGCCACCTGCTTAAACTCGAAGGTCTCCGGCTTCTGCGCCTCGTGCGGGTGCTCAGAGCCGACGTAGACGTGAAGCTTCTTAATGGACTGACGGGAGAGGCGGTTGTGCGGCATCATGCCCTTGATTGCCTCCTCGATGACACGGTCCGGACGCTCGTCCAGAGCGCGGCCGAGAGTGATGGAACGCAGGCCACCCGGGTAACCGGAGTGACGGTAACGCATTTCACGCTCACGCTTGTTGGAAGAAATGTGGACCTTGTCAGCATTGATGACAATGACATGGTCGCCGGTGTCGACGTTCGGTGCGAACTGCGGCTTGTGCTTACCGCGCAGCAGGTCAGCTGCGGTGGAAGCAAGCTTGCCCAGCACCACGTCGGTAGCGTCGATGACGTACCACTTACGGGTAATGTCACCGCTCTTCGGGTGGTAGGTAGACATTCATGACTCCTTGAAGTCTTAAATCTAGAAGGCTGCCGGCCATGGCGCGCTCCCTTAAGTTCCCTCCCCTATCCGGCGGCCGGTGGAGACCCGGTGAGGTGGGCCAGGCATAACTATGCCCGGTAAGAAAACACACAGGCCATAAACTTTAAAGCACTGGCCCCCAAAAACCCAAAACACCGGGGAACGGATTTTCTCCGCTCCCCGGCGTTTTATGACCATCTATCGCACCTGCCCCAACAGAATTGGGTCAGAATTACGTATTCGTAGCTGCCGTATGAATCACCCCTTCCTAAGCCCAGCTGTTTGCCGCAGCAGTGTTGACGGCCTTCATGCGCTGGTTGCCCTCTTCAACCGCGCGACCAATGGTGGACAGGATCACAGCGAGCTCCGCCGCAGCGGCATCCCACTTGGCTTGGTGCTGCTGGTAGCTCATAGCGGAGTCACCTTCCCAGCTGGCCACCATCGGCTTGATCTGGGCCTTGAGGTCTTCCAACTGGCCTTGGATGGTGCGGGACGATGTCTCGATGTCTTCGGCTGCGCCCGACAGGGACGCAAAGCTGTACTTAATGATGGACATGGTGTGGATCTCCTTAGTCTTCAGTCGTCTTCAGTCGTCTACGTGGTGTGCGAGTGTCAGCGGCTTACAGCGCCAGTCCAGCGGACCCGACAGAGGAGAAGGACTCAGAGTTCGTCGCCTCCACGTGCTCGAAGTTGCTGGCGTTGTCGCGGATGTTGTCTGCGATGCCGCGCAGGGCTTCGCTGAGACGGCGCTCAGCGTCGTCGAAACGGCGCATGAGGCCGTCGAAGCTTGCCTGTGCCTCGCCGGTCCAGTAGCTGCGGGTGGATTCCGCGACGTCCTGGAGACGGTTGAGTTCCGTGTTCACCGCGTCATTGGTCGCGTCCACGTTGTTCGCGGACGTGCGCATGACGTCGGCTTCTGTCCTGAATTGGTCGTTACTCATCTTTCCCCCCGATTGGTGGTTATCTGACTTGGTTGACGTGGTTCGGCTCCCCGATTGGCGCCTTACCTATCTACTTAGACTGCTTCAGGGCCCCATTTGGTTCCCTCACAATCCAAATTTGTGCGAAAAATTATTCCGCACGCGGCCTACCTGCACTTTTAACTAGGGCGGGTTGAACCGCGCGGTGTTGTTAGCCATCGTGCAGGCGGTCAATTGAATGGTTGTTGGGGCTGTGCGTGTGTGGCAGCCGAGTGAAATCTGGTGGCCGTGTTCCGCCCACGCAGCCCAAAGGGCCTCCGACCCGTCGGGCAGCATGTGCCGGTAGCGGATCTTCCCGTCGGCGCGTTCCAGCAAAGTGAGTTCCGGGTCTTCGCTGATTTCCCTTTCCACTTGGTCCAAGACAGCGTCCGCCGGCACCCCATATAGAGGGTCAACGGCAAATTGGATGCGCAGGTCTGGGTCGGGGCCGGTAGCGCGCCACATGTCCTCATCCGGGGCGAGCGCAAAGCCCGCGGGCAGCTCAACGCTCAAGCCCGCTTGGCTCAACGTCACGGTCTCCGGCTCTGGCGCAGGAGCAGTCGGTGATGGTGCGCTGGTGCGCGTCGTCGAAGGAGTGCTTATCGACGTCTCCTGCACCGCCGCCACCTCCGGCTGCCCCGCCACGCGCCCCATGACAAACCAGATCGCCGCAGCACACAGCAGAATCACTGCACCGACAACACCGATGAGCATGAGGTTGATCTGCCGGCCTTTGTCCTCCACATCCAGGGTGGGCCGGGGCACCGTGATGGTCTCCCATTCGGAGGTGGGAGGGGCGGGCGGAGGGACGTCGATAAGCGAGGACGCCTCTACCGTGTACTCGGTGAGCAGCGCGCGAAGCTCAGCCACGAGCTCATCGTCGGCGGCGACCTCGATGTGCACGGAGGTGGGCTGATCAGCCAGCAGGCCGCGGACGGTGGTGGCGATGTCGGCAGCGGTCGGCTCATCGAAACGATGCAAACTCGCGGCTCCACTGAAGATCGCGCAGCCTTCGGACACATCGATGCGCAGCACCTGGCGCGGCTGGTGAAGCGTGTGGGTCATGGCGCCTCCTTACGTGTGGCAATTTGGATCGGGCCAGCATTGCTCCCGGCGCGGACAAGGATGCCGCGGCCCGGATCCAGTGGAATTGGCCGCACGCCGAAGAGTTCGCCTTCTTCGCGCGTGCCCGAGAAGATGACGGCATCCGGCAATTGATCGCGCAGGCTGGACATGAATTGGGACAGCATCGCCCGCGCAGCGCCACCGAATTTGCGCGCAACAACGATGTGCAGACCGATGTCGTGGGCGTGCGGCAACAAGGGCAGAAGGGGCTGGAGGTGTTCGGGCGGGAGGAGCTCGAGGTCGTCGATAAGCAGGTAAATATCCGGGCCACTCCACCAAGAGCGCGCGGCGAGCTGCTCCGCGGTGACCTCCGCGCCGGGCAGACGCGCGGTGAGCGTGGCCGCGGCATCCGCAATCGCGGTGCGCATCGCGTCGGTGGAACTGCCGTACGCCGCAACCATCGCATGCTCCGCATGAGCCAGGTGCGCGCGCCGCGGATCAAGCAGAACAATGCGCGCCTCCTCCCGCGGAAGCCCAGCGACCTGCACGAAGATCGTGTCGATGAGAGTGGTTTTGCCGGAGCCCGCCGCACCAATTGCCACGAGGTGCTGCGCTTCAAGGTGGATCGGGCCAAGATCGCGCCCGCCGAGACCGAGCAGAATGCTTGTCGACGTCTCCCCCAACCCCACAAACCTCGGCAACACCTTCAGCTTCGGCACCGGCACTTGGCCTGCCGCCTGCGCGGCAACGTGGGCGATGTCCTCTTTCGCGGTGGCTGCCACGAGCATGCTTTGCCCCTGCGGTGTGATGCCGCGGCCGGGCAGCGCGGGCAGTTTTTCTTGTGCTTTGCGGTCAATGACGGAATCCATCGGCTCCGTAAGCTTGAGCTCCAAACGCGTGCCCACGAGATCGCGCACATTCGGCCGGATCGCGTTCCAGCGCTGGGTAGTGATCACCAGGTGAATCCCGGCGGCAGGCCCATCAGAAGCGATACGCGCGAGGGAGTCCCGGAGATCCTCCAGCTTGGAATCGGGTGCGGTCAGCGAATGCCAGCCATCAATGACAAGGACGGTGTGGGCGGACCTATTGTCTGCGCCCGGATTATCGATGAAGCCTTCAATCTCATCGATGATCCTGCGCACCTTTTCTTCATCAGCGCGCTCAGCGACACCGGCTACGTGTGGCAAGGATTCAAGAGCTTCGTGCTCCCCGCTACCGGCATCAATGATGTAGAAGCCGATCTGGTTCGTCGTGTGCGTGGCCGCGAGTGCCGTGACCAGGGTGCGCACCGCCATCGATTTCCCGGTCTGCGGGCCACCCGCAATGGCAAGATGCCCACCCGCAGTGTTGAGATCGCAGATGAACGGATCCTGGCGTTGGCGGTACGGGTCATCCACCAGCCCAATTGATGCCGCAAGTTCCCCTACCGGCTCACACACCGCGGGCAGACTCACCCGCGCGGGCAGCGGTGGCAACCAGATCTTCCGGGCTTCTTCCCCACGAAGATCAGCGGCAACGCGGGCGGCGCTGACCACGGCGTCGAGCAGAGTGGTCGAATCATCCGCGGTCATCTCCGGGGCCACGTCTGCTTCCCACCCAGTGAACACCCGCACGCCGGTAGGTGCCGGGGCGTCGTGCATGCGCCGCATCAACGGACCAGAAACGTAGGCCGCCTTGAAGCGCATGACCTCACTCGATGCGGTTTTGAGGTAGCCCGAGCCTGGATCCGCTGGCAGCTCATAGGCATCCGGGACCCCCAGAACCTGGCGGGATTCCGCAGAAGAGAACGTGCGCAAACCAATCCGGTAGGACAGGTGCGAATCAAGGCCACGGAGCTTTCCTTCCTCCAGGCGCTGAGAGGCAAGCAGAAGATGCACGCCCAGCGAGCGCCCCAACCGACCCACCGCGACGAACAGCTCCGCAAAATTCGGGTGCTGCCCCAACAGTTCAGAAAACTCATCCACCACGATGAGCAGTGCCGGCAACGGCTCCAACTCCGGGCGCGTGCTCATCCGTGCGGCGTTGTAATCAGTGACATTGGCAAAATTACCGGCCGCACGCAGCAGCTCTTGGCGGCGGTTCATCTCACCGGAGATCGCATCAAACATGCGCTCCACCAGCACCGCTTCGTTTTCCAGGTTGGTGATCACGGCGGAGGTATGCGGCAAATCCTCACACCCCAAAAACGTCGCGCCACCTTTGAAATCCACCAGCACCAAGTTCAGTTCGTCCGGCGAATGAGTTGCGGCGAGTGCGGCAACGAGAGTCTTGAGTAATTCCGATTTTCCACTGCCCGTCGCCCCAATGCACAGCCCATGCGGACCCATCCCGCCGTGAGCGGATTCTTTGAGGTCAAGGTACACAGGAGCACCGCTGGCACCCGGCCCGTCCGTCCCAATCGGCACCATGAGTTTCAGGCGCGTCCCCTCCCGGCCCGGCCACATCGCGGCTGGTGTCAGGGAGTCCACATCACCCAGGCCCAACAGTTCCAACAGGTCGCCGTTGCCATGACCGGCTGCGGAATCGGGGCGGCGGTAAAAAGAGAGGTTGCGGGCGATGAATTCGGCGGCGGGGGTGGGCAGAACGTCGATAAGCCCCAGCTTTTCTTTTCCTGCGGCCGTGACGGCGTGCAGCTCCCCATCGCACACGAGGTGCAGCGAATCGTCCTGGATGAGCGAGGTTTCACCGTCGTGAACAGCGATAACGCAGTTATGTGAGGCGGCGATGGCCTCCGGCGAGCCTGCCTCCACCACGGCCACGGTGAACGCGGCGGATTCAGGGTCCTTGGTGTGCGGCAACCACTTCGCCCACTCGCAACCCTCCGCCGCGATGTGCAGCCCCACGAGCTCCGGCCCATGGAAGAACGCGAGCTGCGCGATGATGGATCGCGCCACGTTTCGCGCATCCGGCCCGGTCAACGTCACCGTGGGGAAGGCTTCTAGCTGCACGATCACCGGCACATGCGGCACGGTGCTCACGGCGGCGATCGTGCGGCGTAGACTCACCGCGCACACTGGGTCGAGGTCTTCGGGAGAGCCGGGATCAGGGACGTCGATAGGCGTGCTCATCCGCGTCATCCCCACTCCCACCCGGACCTCTAATGCCCGCGGGTGTTCGCGGCCACGCTCCCACACGCGCTGCGCATCCACCCCGTTGACCAGCGTCGTTGGGTGCGGGTGAAAGAACTCGATGTGTTCACGCTGCTGCGCACCATTTTCCCGGGCACGCGCCGCCAACGCGTCAAGGTGACGCAGATAGACCCGGCGCGATTCATCAATATCCCCCGCCTTCTCCGGCGGGTTCAGCATGGTCAGTAGCCCCATGACCATCATGAGTGGAAACACCATCATCATGGGGCTCACGCCACGGCCAGACAGCGCCATGATGGCCACCATCGCGCCGATCGCCGCAACCATGACGATGGGCATGACCACCTTCATCAACGGTTCCGGTGGCCGGCGCACTGCCTGTGGCACGGTCTCTGCCTCGAGCTTTCCCGACGGCAACGGTGGCGCTGCATCCAGCGCATACTCCGCGTGCTCCCCTGCGGGCACAACACGGATTGGGTCATTATCGAGCCCAAGCATGAAAGAATCCCCCCTTGCTTCACGATCCCCCCGGATCGTCTGGCAACAAGAAGATCACAGATCGCGCCGAAGCGCTAGTGCTTCGGGAAAATTCTTTTACCCCGGTGCGCGTGTCCGCCGCGTGCGGTACATTGTCCGCAACACAGTTTCTTATGGTTCTTACCTGCGCGCGGGGGTGCGCTTGTAGGACAGCACCAAGGGGGGTCTATGACTGCGCCAGCATTGCAGCAAGCTACAACACCAGCCACAACATCAACGCAGGTCGTGCGCGTATCTATCCGCGCGAATGCGCGTGAATTTTCGCGGGTTATCGACGTATCGGTGCCCACGTCCTCCACGTTCAGCGACGTCTTGCCGGAGATCGCCCGGCTCATTGATCTGCCTCACATTAATCGCCCGTGGGAGTTCACCACTGCCGCGGGTGCCCCGCTTGATCCGCACACAGCGCTCATGCACATGCGGCTGCGGGATGGCGCTGTGCTGACGCTTCGCCCACATGAACCGGTTGCGCCGCCGGTGGTGCGCGATGCCGCGGAATCACTCGCGGCCGACTCGGCGCACTCCACCCCGCGCGGGGGTATTGACGTCTTGTTCTCCCTCACCGGCGCCACCGGTGCGGGGCTCCTCGTGGGCGCACTCATCACACCGCTGGCCGGTGCCGCAATCGCATCATTGTTGCTGGTTACAGTGGGAATTGTTGCGCGTTCACGCGTGCTGTTCCCCATCGCTGCCACACTGGCCGGCCTCGCGTGTGGCGCGTGGGTCGCCGGCCTAGGCGCTGAGCAAGCATCCATACAGCCGCTCGATCCTGCCGCGGCGCTGGGGGCACTCTCCGCGGCGGCTGTCACGTGCGTTCTCCTTTCAGGTGGTGCCACACTCGGGGTTGTCGGCCCGCGTTCCGGGGCCGGCTTGGTCACGGCTAGTTTCCTCGTGATGGTTGGCGCGCTCGGCGCGTGGATGCCCTCACCGCATGCACCCGCCGCGCTCATTGTCCTCGCCGGTCTCGCTGCAGTGATGGGCACGCCGGCTGCCGCCACGCGCGCTGCCGGCCTGCGGATTCCTCGCGTGCCCACCGCTGGCCAGGAATTCTCCATCGCCGATGACTACCAGGATGATGTGGATGAGCGCACCACCCGTGCCCGCTTCGTCGCCGACGGCATCAGCATCGGTGTTGCTGTATGCACGATCCCCGCGCTCATCTCGCTCGCCTTCGCCGCCTCCGCATGGGTCTTCGCGCTGGGCATCACGCTCGCAGGAGCACTGCTTGTCCACGCTTCGCGCCACCATTCCAGCGCCCCACGCCTCAGCCTCGCGCTCACCGCCGCCGTGGCTGCAGGTGGTGCGATTCTCACTGTGTCGCTTGTCGACGTCCCCCATCCCGCCCTCATCACCCTAGCCACCCTCACCACCCTTGCCTGCGCCTCCGCTGCTCTGTGGGCCCGACGCGTCCCGGAGCTAGAACCCACAACATTGGTGTGGATTGAGCGCGCTGAGGCCGCCGCCATCATCGGTGTTATCCCAGTGGCTGTGTATCTCACCGGTATCTTTGACCTGATCCGGGGGCTGTAATCATGCGGCGCACTACTTATGCCGCTGGCGCGGTCGCGCTGTTTGTCGGCTGCCTCACGTACCAGCCGGCTGTTGCGCACGCCCAGGACATCGCCTGCGCGGTGCCTGCTCCAGCCACATCGGGGCCAGAGGATGTGCCGGGGGCGGAGGAGCGGACGGAGCTTCGTCGATTAGCAACGGGTGCTGGCGTCAAAGTAGCCGTCATCGATACAGGCGTAGCCACGAACCCGCAGCTCGATCAACTCGTGCCCGGCGCGGATTTTGTCACCCCGGAAGACCCCCAGCCGTTTCTTGACTGCGACGTCCACGGCACCGTCGTCGCCGGCATCATCGCTGGCACCGACATCGGCATCGCCCCTGATGCAGAGATCATGTCTATCCGGCAGTCCTCCGCGCACTACCGCACCCCGCGGGAACCTGGGGCTGACGGCGCAGAATTCACCGCGGCTGGATCGGTGGAGACCCTGACAGCCGCCATCCACAACGCCCTGGATGAAGGCGCGCGGGTGATCAACATGTCCGTCGTATCCTGCTTAGAACCTGCCATCGCACCGCGCGTGGATACCCGCGGGCTCGTCGAGGCTCTCAATCGTGCTGAGCATGACGGCGCTGTCGTCGTCGCTGCTGCCGGCAACGCGAATCCGGACTGCCCGCCCGGGTCCACTGTTTTTCCCGCGCACTTTCCCACGGTGCTCGCCGTGGGTGCGCGCGCTGATTCCCACACGCTGACGGACTACTCCTTGCCCGTCCCGGAGGGGCATCGTCTCCTGTCTGCGCCTGGCCGGCCAGCTCTTGGCTTATCCGCGGGCCACGACGTCTGGTCCGCCGGCATCACCGCCGACCGCGGCGCCGTCCGCCCTTTCGAGGGCACGAGTTTTGCAGCGCCCGTCCTCAGTGGCACCGCTGCCCTGCTGAAACAGCGCTATCCGGACGCCACTGCCGCGCAGATCCGCGACATCATCGCGGCTGCCGCTGAACCGTCCGGTGGTTTTGTGGATCCATTGCGGACGCTGACCTTCCTTGGCACCACACACGTGTTGCCCCAGTCTGAGCCGCTCACGCTCACGCCTGAGGTGAAAACCCACTCCCTAGCGCCATCGCGCGCCGCTGTGCTGCTCAGCGTGCTGGCAGTGGTGGGCCTGCTTACCGCCGCGGTTGCTTCGGTGGTTGCGATGCGGCGGCGCTAGTACGTCTAGTACGTCTAGTACGTCTAGTACGTCGCTGTGAGCGCCGCCTCCCGGTTCAGCTCTGGGCCCGCGGGCAGCAGCCGGACAATCGCCCAGGGCACTGTTTCCGTGTGGGTGGCCCCGACGATGTCCAACAGCTCCTTGGCCTTCACCTCATGGCGCTGGCCTTGCGCCGAAATGACGTGGTAACCGGCCCCGGTATCCACCGCGACAGCACCGGAATCCAATCCCTTAAACCATGCCGCGGGAGCATCACCGGATAGTTCCACGGCCCCGGCGGTATCCATCGCACCTGTCGTGGCCACACGGCCGTTTTCTGTTGCACACACTGACATGTCCGCCAGGTTCATCCACTGCGGGGTGGCTTCTGGGACGTCCAGTGGCATGGGAGGATTGGCGTCCGGATAGGTTGCGATAGCCGCAGCCGTCATCCGCTTCACCTGCGCACCCGCCTCCACGAGGACAGCACGCTGAGTGTCTGTCACCTGTTGGATTCCGCCGTGAGGTGTGAGGATCCATGCCTCCGTATCTGTCTCCAGCACCTCAGGCAATGGGTGTGGCAGTCGGATCGGCGGCAGTTCCCGCATCGCATTCAGTACGCCATCAGCGCTGCCGACCTCCCACCTAGGTGTGCCGGCATCAATACCGAGCGTGCGGCGCAGAACACGGGAAGCCGGATCGGTGGCAGCGGGCAGCTTGGCGCGCCCCGCACTGGTCAGCAGCCATTCTTCGCTCTCATAGTGCGCAACGATCCCCTGCCCCTTCTTGAGGTCGTGGGCGGGTGCACCGGCGGTGACCACCACTGCGCGCTCATCCGCACCGCTGTCCACGCACGCTGACCACGCCACATCGTCACTGTCGCCCGGCGCGAACATCGCTGGTGCGGTTGACAGTCCGACGGGGACGCCGCGGGGCATGGCGGCCAGGCGGTCGTCGCCAATGCGCTGCGGCTCTTCAGGCACACCGGCGATAAGCCGCGCTGACGTCAAATTGGTCACCGGGTGTACGGTTTCCCCGACGCGCACGTACAGCGCGCCATCCGTTGCCCGCAGAATCGCCGCAGCACCCGGATCAGGGTTTGGGCGCAACCAAGCAAAAAGACCGCATCCAGCAGCAATAAGAGCCACGGCGATCACACCAAAGATCGCAGACCGGCGCCGCGAGGCCAACGGATCATGAATCATCCGGATGTCCCCGTAGATCAGGCCATGCTCCACGCGCCGCCGCATGAAACGGTGGCCAGAGACCTGTGACCGTGTGGTGGGAAGCAGCCGTTGCGCTCCCGATTGTTTGTCATTGTTCGTGCCCACAGGCACATCCCCCCTTGCGGTGATATTCCCCCAGTACGCACCCACCCCGTGCGGGTGCGTATCTGGCCTGAAATTCTAAGGGCTGCGGGGTGCCACCACAACTGGTTTCCCCTTACTGGATTGGTTCCAGCTCCGGCAGGGTACTCGACCCGCCCTTAGCCACAGCATCACGCTGCAGCGCCTTCAGTTCGGCGGTGCTGAACTGCGAGTTGACCGCAAAGATGGTTACGTTGTGGCGCTGGTACACGGGAGTCACGCCGGGGCTTGTCCACAGCGCTTTGTGGACTTGCCAGTTAACAGGCGTGTTCCAGAAGGTGTTGCCGGAGGAGATGATGAAGCGGACGTCGATGTTCTTTGCCGCTGCGTCGATGGGGTTTTCGGCGCCAGGCTTGCCGTGTTCACCAGTGCCAAGGAGAGCGGCGTGGTCAACGAGCATGATCGAGTTCGAACCAATGCCGCCGCTCGGCCACAGGTAGTGGCGGGAGACGGTGGGTACGCCGTGGATCGCGTATATCCAGGAGTAGCCTTCAGTGGATTCACCAAGGACGAGGCCTTCCCGGGCTTCCGGGCGTGAGGCAAGCCAGGAGAAGGCGGTGAGGTGGTCGCGGTCGATCATGCGGTCGTCGTTACGCGAGCTATCGAACGCTACTTTCGCACCGCCGTCCGCGCGCGCGATGGCCCACGCACCGGTGCCCCACGCGAGAAGCACCGCCGCGATGGCTGAGGCCGCAGTTGTGCCCCAGATCCAGGGGGTTGAGCCATATCGCTTACCGACGGGCCCCAAACACAACACCCGCACCACCACCGCAGCCCCCACTGCCGCGGCACCATAGACGACAAGGGCGACGATGGTGACAATGCGATGCGCCGAGTTGTAATGCGCCGATCCGATGAACGTGAGCAGCGGCTCAAACACCCCGCCGAGCGGCTGAAGCGCGTTCGCGGTGGCAGCCACCAAGATTCCGTAGAAGATCGGTGCCCACGTTTGGCCACGCCACACCAGCATGGCCACGGCGCCGAAGCCAGCGAGCCACAGGAGGATCGTCGGGTCCTGGTCCGGGAAGAACTCGCTGACGTGGCGGGTGTCCATCATGAAGGCCTTCTGCCACGCCTCGGCAGTGGTCACGTCCTCGCGCGCGTCCCAGGTCTGCACTTCTTCGGCCTGGCTTGAACCCGCGAGCAGTTGCGGCACGAACGCGGCCGTCGCACCGAAGGCGGGGATAGCCATCCAGAACACGTCGCCGATCCGTGAACGATCCGGACGCCACACCAGATACGTCACCCAGTAGAGCGCCACGGCGAGCACCACCACGGTGACCGCCGCCGGATGCACCTGCATCACTCCGAGGAACGCGAACAAGGTAGGTAGCGCCAGCGCGCGGTACCGCGGAACCTGTATGAACAGGGCCACCACGATGCCCGACAGCCCAATGGACACGATGTAGGGGCGCATGCCCACGAAGTCGCTCACCCACACCACCGTCGGTGCGGCGAGAATGGCAATCGGGGCGAGGCCAGTAGCGATCTGCGCCACCATGCCCTGACCACGCGCGATCGCCCATGCGAAGCCCGCAGCACCGCCCGGCAACGCGAGGCCATAAAGAACGATGGTGGCCAGGTTCACCGCCGCGACCGGCTCCAGCGATGCGGCCGAGGCAAACAGTGCTGTCGCCGCGTGGAAGGCCGACGGATAGAACAAAGGCGTGTGGGTCTCAGGGCTTTGCAGCTCCCCCATCCTGGTCGGCGAAGCCACACCGGTCTCCATGATGAAGCGCACAGAGTTGGCATGCCACTGCATGTCCCAGCCTTGAACAATGTTGTCCATCTGCCCCGGCACGCCAGCCTGCAGACGCAGCAGCATGGAGATCAGCAGCCAAACTCCAGCCACGATGCCAGCCCCCGGCAGAAGCCACGACGGATCGAGGATGCTGCCCCGGCGCCACTGCCCTGGCCACAAGGAACGCCACCAGGACTCTTTACTGATCCGCCGGTGACGCCGCGCAAAGAGGTAGCGCCACAGGCCAGCCACAGCCAGCAACAGCAGCCCAATAACCACGAAGGACAACCACCCAAAACGGATGTCCATCGCGCCGAGCAACCAGCTGGTCAAGCCCACCATTCCGAAGGTGGTTGGCAATGCCGCGGCCACAGCAGCCGGGAACTTCGCCCCCGCCACCCACGAAAAGACGAAGCCCGGCACCATGAACACGGCTATCGCGAGCCACACTGCCACACCAACGTCCATGAAATTCACTCCGCAAAGTTTAGGCGCTCGCCCCGCCGTTGCGGAACTGCACCTCCGATGCGTCACGACGATCTCTCGTCACCGCAGCACGATCCGCTAACTCATCGTCCGCCGGGTAGTCCACGCGGACCAAGGTGAGGCCGCAGGCGGGGGCGAGGCGGACGTGGGGCGAGCGGGCGCGCATAAGCAAAAGGCCCTCGATCCAGTCGGCGGGCTGCTGACCCGCACCCACGTCGAGACAGCTGGCTACGAGCGCGCGCACCATGTGCCAGCAGAATGCGTCCGCGGTGATCGTGGCCTCGAAGAGCTCTGGCTCTTCCGGCGTGGACACATCGGACCAGGTGAACGAGTGGACGTCGCGGATCGTCGTCGCGTGCGGGCGCGGCTTGCAGAACGCCGCGAAGTCGTGGAGGCCCACCAGCGCCGTCGCAGCTTCTTGCACCGCGTCCAGGTCGACCTTCTTCGGCCACACCGCGGTATCGCGCACCCGCAGCGGCGACGCGCCCGCCTCCGCCGTGGTCACGCGGTAGCGATACGTGCGGGTCAGCGCCGAAAAACGCGCATCGAAACCGTCCGGGGCCTCCGTCACGCGAGTCACGCGCACATCAGGGTCCAGCAGCTTTGCTAATCGACGCACCAACCTCCCCGCATCCCCCTCAATCGACCGCTGCTCCAAGCTCGCGCGGGGGACGTCCGCGTGCGCAACCTGCCCGGCCGCATGCACGCCTGCATCCGTGCGCCCTGCGACCGTGAGCTCCACCGGATGGCGCAGGATCAAGCTCAGCGCATCCTCCAAGACACCCTGGACAGTGCGCACCTCCTGGCCATCGACCTGCTTCTGGCGGGCCCAACCATGAAAATCGGTGCCGTCATAGGCAACGTCAAACCGGAGTCGCACCATCTCGCCCGCCTGCTCCGAGGGCACACCAGGTTCTTGATCACCTGCAGATGCACCTGTCCCTGTGTTCATGGCTTCCACCATAAAGCCCCCGGTTAGTCGCGTTTGACATCGCCCGATAAACCTGCAGGTCGCGTGTTAACTATGTGGCGTATGTGTTCAGGAACTCATACGCGACTAACCCCACACACACACAAAAGCACCCGCTCCCCCATGAAAGGGAACGGGTGATTGGCGCTGAAAAGTACGGGAACTTTAGTTCTCGTCCTCAGCCTTCTCTTCAGCCGGGGTCTCCTCAACCGGAGTCTCCTCGACCTTCTCCTCGGACTCAGCCTCAGCCTTAGCTTCCTCAGCCTTAGCCTCTTCAGCCTTCTCCTTGGATGCAGCAGCGCGGGTAGCGCGAGTTGCCTCGGCGGTCACCGTCTCCTCGAGAACGAGGGAGATGTTGGCCATCGGGGCGTTGTCGCCCTTGCGGTTCTCCAGCTTGATGATGCGGGTGTAGCCACCATCGCGGTTCTCAAACTTCGGTGCGAGCTCGTTGAACAGGTAGGCAACGACGTCCTTGTTCGGGATGTCAGCAGCCACTGCACGACGGTCGTTGACCGAGCCGGACTTAGCCTTGGTGATCAGCTTCTCTGCGTACGGGCGCAGAACCTTCGCCTTAGCGTGGGTGGTGTTGATGGAGCCGTGCGTGAACAGCTGGCTAGCCAGGTTGGACAGAATGTGCTTCTGGTGCCCAGCCGAGCCGCCGAGACGCGGGCCCTTCTTCGGGGTAGGCATTGTTACTCCTCGTGTGGTTTAAAAGTGTGTGCTCGAGCGATTGCTCAGCGCTTTACTCGGCGTCATCCATTCCGCCGTCGACAAAGTCGCCGGTTTCTGCGTCGTAGCCTTCAATCTGCGTCGGATCAAAGTCTTCCGGTGCATCCTTGAGGGTGAGCCCCAGGGAAGCCAGCTTGATCTTGACCTCGTTGATGGACTTCTGACCGAAGTTGCGGATATCCAGCAGATCCGACTCGGAGCACTCAGCGAGCTCACCGACGGTGTGGATTTCCTGGCGCTTCAGGCAGTTGTAGGAGCGCACGGAGAAGTTCAGGTCCTCGATCGGCATGTTGTATGCCGCGATGAACTCCGTCTCCTGCGGGGACGGGCCGATCTCAATGCCCTCGGCCGCGGTGTTCAGCTCGCGTGCGAGGCCGAACAGCTCAACCAGGGTGGAGCCAGCGGACGCGAGAGCGTCGCGGGCGGTCATGGAGTTCTTGGTCTCCACATCGATGATCAGCTTGTCAAAGTCGGTGCGCTGCTCAACACGCGTTGCCTCAACCTTGTAGGACACCTTCAGCACCGGCGAGTAGATCTGGTCAACCGGGATACGGCCGATCTCGCCGCCAGAGTTGGGCATTGCCGGAACGTAGCCGCGGCCACGCTCAACGACGAGTTCCATCTCCAGACGTGCGTTCTCGTTCAGAGACGCGATGTGCAGGTCCGGGTTGTGCACGGTGACATCTGCCGGCAGATCGATGTCTGCTGCAGTGACGTCAGCCGGGCCTTCCTTGGACAGGTACATGACAACCGGCTCGTCAGAGTCGGAGGACAGAACCAGGTCCTTGACGTTAAGGATGATCTCCGAAACGTTCTCCTTCACACCATTGATCGTGGTGAACTCGTGGAGCACACCGTCAATCTTGATGGAGGTCACTGCTGCGCCCGGGATGGACGACAGCAGCGTACGACGAAGCGAGTTGCCCAGGGTGTAGCCGAAACCAGGCTCGAGAGGCTCGATGACGAACTTCGAACGGTTGGTATCGATGTACTCCTCGGACAGTTGAGGACGCTGTGAGATGAGCATTGAACTTCTCCTTTATCGGCGACCGCTATATGACGCCGGTAGGTTCTGGCGGCATACACCGCCAAAACGGGAAAGTGGATGGATGCGCCGGGTAGCGAATCCTGTTGTTTTACTTCGAGTAAAGCTCGACGATGAGCTGCTCCTGCAGCGGAACGTCGATCTGAGCGCGCTCGGGCAGCTGGTGCACGAGGATGCGCAGGGTCTCAGGGACGACCTGCAGCCACGCCGGGACGACAGCATCGACCAGGTTGTCCTGTGCCTCTTCGAACCACAGCATGTTGCGGGACTTCTCACGGACATCGATGATGTCGTACTGGGTCACGCGGTAAGAAGGCACGTTGGTCTTCTTGCCGTTCACGGTGAAGTGACCGTGGGAGACCAGCTGGCGAGCCTGGCGGCGGGTGCGTGCCAGACCAGCGCGGTACACAACGTTGTCCAGACGGGACTCCAGGAGAACCAGCAGGTTGTCACCAGTCTTACCCGGAAGGCGGTTAGCCTCCTCGTAGTAACGACGGAACTGCTTCTCCATCACGCCGTAGGTGAAGCGAGCCTTCTGCTTCTCCTGCAGCTGGAGCAGGTACTCGGATTCCTTGATGCGAGCGCGGCCAGCCTGCCCCGGAGGGTACGGGCGACGCTCGAAGGACATGTCGCCGCCGACGAGGTCGACGCGGAGGCGACGGGACTTACGGGTAGCAGGGCCGGTATAACGAGCCATGATGTGTTACCTCTATTCCTTTCTGCCTAGTTAAACGCGACGACGCTTCGGCGGACGGCAACCGTTGAACGGCTGCGGCGTCACGTCGGAGATCGAGGACACCTCCAGGCCGGCGGCCTGAAGGGAACGGATTGCGGTCTCGCGGCCGGAGCCCGGACCCTTGACAAAGATGTCAACCTTCTTCATGCCGTGATCCATTGCCTTGCGTGCAGCATTCTCAGCAGCCATCTGCGCAGCGAACGGAGTGGACTTACGGGAACCCTTGAAGCCGACGTGGCCGGAGGATGCCCAGGAGATAACAGCACCGTTCGGATCCGTGATGGTCACGATGGTGTTGTTGAAGGTGGACTTGATGTACGCGTGGCCGTTGGCCACGTTCTTCTTTACGACGCGACGACCAGTGCGGCGCGCGCCGGAACGAGTCTTAGGAGCCATGAATTACTTCTTCTTTCCTGCGATGGTCTTCTTCGGTCCCTTACGGGTGCGCGCATTGGTCTTGGTGCGCTGGCCACGGACGGGGAGGCCGCGACGGTGGCGCAGGCCCTGGTAAGAGCCAATTTCGATCTTGCGACGGATGTCAGCCTGAACTTCACGGCGGAGGTCACCCTCTACCTTCCAGGAGCTCTCGATGACATCACGAAGAGCAGCAACCTGATCATCGGTCAGGTTGTCGGTGCGCAGGTCAGGAGAAATACCAGTCTTCTCCAGCAGTTCCTTGGAACGGGCAGGGCCGATTCCGTAAATGTAGGTGAGTGCGACCTCCATGCGCTTGTTGCGCGGCAGGTCAACACCAGCTAGACGTGCCATGTGGTACGTACCTTTCAGGTTGTTTCGGTGGTTTTCTCCCTACTCGTCCGCGCCACGCGACGCTTGTGTCCGGACCGTACCGGACTATTGGGTCGTGATTCACGCGGCTCCAGCCACCGCAGCCGGAGGTGAAAAGACATACCCACCTTGGGGTATGCCGTGAATAAGGAGGCTTAAAGGTTTACTTGTAGCGGTAGACGATACGCCCGCGTTCCAGGTCGTACGGGGAAAGTTCCACGACGACTCGGTCCTCAGGGAGGATGCGGATGTAGTGCTGGCGCATCTTGCCGCTGATGTGAGCGAGAACCTCGTGCCCGTTGTCGAGCTCGACACGGAACATCGCGTTCTTCAAGGGCTCGACAATACGGCCCTCAACCTCGATTGCGCCTTCTTTAGCCATACACTCCGCTTTCCCGGCACCATTTTTATGCGGCAAAACCGCTGGTACCTCACGTATTTGGTCAACTACTAACAGTGTGCAGCATGAATGCAACACACCGTTTGACAACTATAGCCATCTACCTGCGGTAAGGCAAAACCAAAGACCCGGGAACGACCAATCTGATTGGTCGCTCACCGGGCCTAAAAGTCAGTGGGTGCGTTTAGAAAACGTGCACCTGGTCGCCGATGCGCAAGTTGTTGAAGTAGTGCTGCGCATCATTCCGGTACATACGGATGCAGCCGGCGGACTTGATCGACGGATCACCCTGGTGGAACGCAATGCCGTTGTAGGTGAAGTAGGTAGCAAACGGCATGGGTGCGTTGTTGAATTCGTAGGAGATCTCGTCCTTCACCTTGCGGTTGACGCGGTGGAAGCCCTTCGGGGTCTCCTGCCCCGGCTTGCCGGAGGACATACGGACCGGGCCGTAGGTGACCTTGCCGTTTTCCTGCAGCCAGGTGCGCTGGTTGGCAATGTCCACGCATGCGCGGGCGGTCGGTGCACAGCCAGCCGGCTGGTTCGGTGCCGGAGCGGGCTTCGGCGCAGGCGCAGGAGCAGGAGCCGGCTTCGGGGTGCGCTCTGCAATCAGGCCGGGAGCCATGCCCTCAACCATGCGGTCAATGCTGTCGTGAAACTGCTTCTCCTGAGCCTTGTTGCCGCCGGACAGTGCGGTGGCCTGGGCACGCAGTGCGTTGCGAGCATCCCACACGGCGTTGCGTGCGTTGTTGTTCAGCGTCATCGACGCAGCCTGGAGGCTGCGCTCAGCCTGCTGCAGGAACGGGCTGCTGCTGCTCACGTTGGAGGAGAGGTTCGGCTGCGCGTTAGCAACAGCCGGTGCAGCGATGAGGCCCACGGCCAGGCCAGCGGCCGCTACGAAGGAGCCGAATCGGCGGGTAGTGCGGTGGGCGCGCGTGTGCTTCGGGGGCAGGTTGTTTCCAAACATGCGGAAAGTATAACTGCCCAATGCCAAAATGCTGGTTTCGACTACTCAGCGCGAGGCGTAAGAATGCGCGGACCATCCTCCGTTGCCGCGACGGTGTGTTCCCAGTGGGAGGCCGGTGAACCGTCAGCAGTCACGACAGTCCAGTCATCTTCGAGCACGTAGGAATCGGTTTCTCCACCCAGGATGAGCATCGGTTCGATCGCCAGCACAGAACCGGCCTGGATGTACGGGCCACGGCCCGGGCGCCCCTCATTTTCCAGATACGGGTCCTCATGCATCGTGCGACCAATGCCATGCCCGCCGTAGCCAGCCAGAATGCCGAGCTTCACGCCATACGTTGCCTCAGCCGCGCGGGTGGCCTGCTCGAGGGCGTGGGAGACGTCGGTAAGCCGGTTACCGGGGATCATTGCCTGGAGCCCGTCGAGAAGCACGGCGCGTGTTGCGCGATTGAGCTTATCGACGCCCTCTGCAATCTCCCCCACCCCAAAACTCCACGCCGAGTCCCCCACCCAGCCGTCAAGCGTCGCACCACAGTCAATGGAGACGAGATCGCCTTCCTTGAGCACCACATCGGTAGACGGGATGCCGTGAACGACAACCTCATTGACGGAGGCGCACACGGAACCCGGGAAGCCTTGGTAGCCCTTGAAGGTCGGGATAGCGCCGTGATCGCGGATGACCTGTTCGCCGATCTCATCAAGTTCCAGCGTGGTCACCCCCGGGGCGGCGGCATCGCGCACAGCTTTGAGCGCAAGGCCAACGATTCGGCCTGCGGCCTCCATCGCATCGAGTTCGCCGGGGGTTTTCGCGGCAATGGTCTTCTTACGTCCGAACAGCATCTTCTGGTCCCTTCCTTCAAAAAGAGAAGCGCTGGCCTGATTGCGGCCAGCGCTCATGCATGGGGCACGTTTACTTACCCAGCTTCTCCATCGTGCGGGCGTTAACCTGCTCGACTTCACCGTCAGCGTCAATGTTGATCAGTGCCTCGCCGTAGTGGTCAATCAGCGGAGCAGTCTCATCGCGGTAAACCTGCAGGCGGGTGCGGATCGTGTCCTCATTGTCATCAGCACGGCCGCGGGCCAGCATGCGGCCGACAACCGTGTCCTCGTCCACCTGGAAGTTGATCACGCCGTCGAGCTTCTGGCCCTTCGAGTTGAGCAGCGCCTCAAGGATCTCTGCCTGCTCGACGGTGCGCGGGAAGCCGTCGAGAAGCCAGCCGTTTGCAGCATCAGCTTCAGCCAGACGCTCCTCCACCATGCGAGCGGTCACCGAGGTGGGCACCAGCTTGCCGGCGTCGATGTACTCCTTCGCCTCTACACCCAGCGGGGTTCCCTCACCAATGTTGGCGCGGAACAGGTCACCGGTGGAGATGTGCGGAATACCGAGCTTCTCCGAAATGATCGCTGCCTGGGTGCCCTTACCGGCACCGGGAGGGCCGAGGAGTACAAGTCGCATTATTTCAACAGTCCTTCGTAGTTGGATTGCAGGAGTTGGGATTCAATTTGCTTCACCGTGGTCAGGGCCACGGACACCATAATCAGGATAGCCGTACCACCGAACGCGGACATACCGCCACCACCGGCACCGCCAACACCCAAGTCAAGGGCAATGTTCGGCAGGATGGCAATGAGGCCAAGGTAGATCGCACCGACGAACAGCAGACGGTTCATCACAAAAGCGAGGTACTGCGCAGTCGGACGGCCCGGGCGAATACCCGGGATGAAGCCGCCGTACTTCTTCATGTTGTCTGCCTGCTCATACGGGTCGTACTGAATGGACACGTAGAAGTACGCGAAGAAGATGATCAGCGTGAAGTAGGTCAGGATGTACTGCCACGAAGCCGGGTTCTGCAGCCACGCCATGACTGTGGACATCCACCAGTTGTCCGGCGGGGTGGCCTTGTTGGAGTTCACAATCTGAGTGATCAGAACCGGAACATACATGAGGGAGGACGCGAAGATCACCGGAATAACGCCGGCCTGGTTGACCTTCAGCGGCAGGTAGGTGGACGTGCCACCGTACTGGCGGCGGCCCACCATGCGCTTGGCGTACTGGACCGGGATACGGCGCTGGCCCTGCTCAATGAACACGATGCCCACGACCAGCAGGATCACTGCAGCAGCAACCACAGCGAACACCAGCGGGCCGGACTGGCGGAAGATGTTCGCACCATCCGTTGGCAGACGAGTAGCAATACCGGCGAAGATGAGCAGGGACATACCGTTGCCCACACCCTTCTCCGTGATGATCTCACCGAGCCACATGATGAGCACGGCACCAGAGGTCATCACAATGACCATCATCACGAGGGTCCAGATCGTGCGGTCCTCCACGAGCACCGGCACACCCTGGCCGAGGAGCTGCTCACGGTCAGCCAGCGCCACAATGCCAGCGGACTGCAGCAGTGCCAGCGCAACCGTCAGATAACGCGTGTACTGCGTCATCTTGTTTTGGCCGGCTTGGCCCTCCTTCTTCAATTCCTCAAAACGAGGAATCACCACGGTGAGCAGCTGCGTAATAATGGACGCCGTAATGTACGGCATGATGCCGATGGCAAACACCGACAACTGCAGCAAGGCACCGCCTGAGAACAGGCTGATCACCGAGAAGATATTGCCCTGATCACCCTGGGTCAGTGCGCGAAGACGCTCGGCAATGATGCCGTAATCAACTCCCGGCGTGGGGATCTGAGCGCCAATGCGGTAGAGGATGACAAGAGCTAGCGTGATCAGGATCTTCTTGCGAAGATCGGCATCCTTGAACGCCTGGACAATGGTGGACACGTGGCCTCCTGGCTCATCGCCGCAAGGTAGTCACCCCGCGGTGATAGCGGACAGTAGATAACGTTTATGCCGTTTCATAAATGCTTGACGCAAACACGAAACGTAAATGACTCGTCTACCCTAGCAGGTTCGCCTGAGAAACCATGATTCCGGTGGCAGTTCAAACGAGCGTCGAAAAGCATGCTTTGGCATGGAATGCGAAAACTCCCCGTATGAGAAGAGCAGATGCCCTCTCACGCGGGGAGTTCTCAAGAAAACTAGGAGTGAGAAATTACTTCTCCTCGCCAGCCTTCACAGTTGCCTCCGTGGTGGAACCACCAGCTGCGGCGATCTTCTCAGCCGCAGACTTGGAGAACTTCTCGGCGGTGATGTCCAGCTTGACGCTGATCTCGCCATCGCCCAGGACCTTCACCGGCTGGTTCTTGCGAACAAGGCCAGCAGCGACGAGGTCTGCAACGGCGACGGTGCCACCCTCCGGGAACGCCTTTGCCAGGTCGGAAACGTTGACCACCTGGTAGACGATCTTGTTCGGGTTCTTGAAGCCCTTGAGCTTCGGCAGACGCATGTGCAGCGGCATCTGGCCACCCTCGAAAGCAGCGGAAACCTGCTTACGAGCCTTGGTGCCCTTCGTACCGCGACCTGCGGTCTTACCCTTGGAAGCCTCACCGCGGCCGACGCGGGTCTTGGCCTTGTTAGCGCCCTCAGCCGGGCGCAGATCATGGAGCTTGATTACTTCAGCCATGGTTTATCTACTCCCCTGCTACTTCTTCGACGGTGACCAGGTGGGCCACCTTGAGGATCTGACCGCGCGTAGCATCGTTGTCCTTCTTAATGACGGACTGGCCGATCTTGCGCAGGCCCAGAGCCTCGAGGTTCTTACGGGTGACCGGCTTCTCGCCGACCTTGCCGTGGTGCAGCGTAATCTTCAGAGCCATTGTGCTTAAGCCTCCTGTCCTGCGCGTGCGCGCAGCATACGGGCCGGTGCCACTTCCTCGATGGACTTGCCGCGACGTGCAGCAACTTCCTCGGGGCGGACGAGCTCCTTCAGGCCAGCAACGGTGGCCTGAACCACGTTGAGGGCGTTGTCGGAGCCAAGGGACTTCGCCAGGATGTCCTGGACACCAGCGCACTCAAGCACCGGACGGACTGCGCCACCGGCGATGACACCGGTACCAGGAGCAGCCGGACGGAGCATAACGATGCCCGCTGCAGCTTCAGCCTGAACCGGGTGAGGGATGGTGCCGCCGATCATCGGGACGCGGAAGAAGTTCTTGCGAGCTTCCTCTGCACCCTTCTGAATAGCAGCCGGGACTTCCTTTGCCTTGCCGTAGCCGACGCCAACCATGCCCTGGCCATCGCCAACCACAACGAGTGCGGTGAAGGACATGTTGCGGCCGCCCTTAACGGTCTTGGCAACACGGTTGATGGTGACGACGCGCTCGATGTACTTATCGCGCTCGTCCTGTGCACCGCCACGGCGGTCGTCGCGGCGGCCGCGGCCACCACGCTCATTGCGGTCGCCTCGGCCACCACGTTCGTTGCGGCCACCGCGCTCGCCACGCTGCTCGGTGCTGTTGTTCTTCTGGTCTTCGGCGGATGCTCCGCCGTCACGCCGTTCACGCTCGGCCATTACGCGATCCTTCCGTTGATGTTTACGTACTTAGCTGCGATGGTCATTAGAACTTCAGACCACCTTCACGTGCGGCGTCAGCCAGAGCGGCGACGCGGCCGTGGTACTTGTATCCGCCGCGGTCAAAGACGATCTCTTCGATGCCAGCAGCCTTGGCGCGCTCAGCGATGAGCTGGCCAACCTTGGCTGCCTTGGCCTTCTTGTCGCCCTCGAGGGTGCGCACTGCGTCTTCCATGGAGGAAGCGGAGACCAGGGTGTGGCCTGCCAGGTCGTCGATGACCTGAACGTGCACGTGGCGGGAGCTGCGGTGGACAACGAGACGCGGGGTCTCCGGGGTGCCACGCAGCGTCTTGCGGATGCGGTTGTGGCGGCGGACGCGTGCTTCGCGGCGGCGGGTTGCAATGTCCCGGCCGACCGGGGTGCGCTTCTGCTTTGCTTCAGTGCTCATTGTTTACTTACCCGTCTTTCCGACCTTGCGGCGAACCTGCTCGCCCGCGTAACGGATGCCCTTACCCTTGTACGGGTCATCCTTGCGGAGGCGGCGGATGTTCGCAGCGATCTGGCCAACCTGCTGCTTGTTGATACCTTCGATGGACAGCTTCGTGTTGCCGTCAACGGCGAACGTGACGCCCTCCGGAGCCTCAATGAGGATCGGGTGGGAGTAGCCGAGGGAGAACTCGAGGTCCTTGCCCTTGAGCTGAACACGGTAGCCAACACCGAAGATCTCCATGTTGATCTTGTAACCCTCGGTCACACCAACAACGCAGTTGTTGATCAGCGAGCGGCTCAGACCGTGCAGGGAGCGGTTGTCACGGTGGTCATCCGGACGGGAGACCACAATCTGGTTGTCCTCAACGACAGCGGAGATCGGTGCCGGAACGTCGACGGAGAGGGTGCCCTTCGGGCCCTTCACCTCAACGTGCTGGCCGTCGATCTTGGTCTCTACACCGTTGGGGATAGCGATGGGTGCGTTTCCTACGCGAGACATGTACTACTCCTCCCTTACCAGACGTAGGCGAGGACTTCCCCACCTACACCCTTCTCTTGGGCCTGGCGGTCCGTGAGCAGACCCTGGGACGTGGAGATGATTGCCACACCCAGGCCGCCGAGAACCTGCGGCAGGTCAGTCGACTTGGCGTACACACGCAGGCCCGGCTTGGACACGCGGCGCAGGCCAGCGATGGAAGTCTGACGGGACGGGCCGTACTTCAGGTCGAGGGAGAGGGTCTTGCCGACCTTTGCATCCTCAACCTTGTAGTCAGCGATGTAGCCCTCCTGCTTGAGGATCTCCGCGATGTTGACCTTCAACTTCGAGGAGGGCATGGACACGGTCTCGTGGTGCGCGTTGTTTGCGTTGCGCACGCGAGACAGCATGTCCGCAATGGGATCTGTCATGGTCATAGTTGACCGCTTACCTTTCTCGTTGCGGTTCCTCTCCACCCATATGTCCGCCGCATTAAAGCGGCTGACTGCGTTTTCCGTGTGATGTGTCGGGGGCTACTTTTGCCCGCACACGCTGTGTGAACGAGCAGTTGGGGCGCTCCCCAGCGCTTAGTAACGCCAGGTGCTCGCCGCCACCCTCCATACGGTCCGCATTGAGGCGGGGGGCCTGCAACAAAGTTGGATTCTTACGTTCTTACGGCTCTGACGCGCACGAAATGCACACTACGTGCCATGCGCGCAGGTCCGTCGGTCAACCCTACAGGTCAGCGCAGATAATGCACAAATCGCTTATTCGCGCTGCCCCGCTAGAACTTGAGCATCTGGCTCAGCATCGGCCATCCCGCACCGATGCCGGCGCCAATAATGCCCAACACCGCCAAGATGATCGTGGCCAGAATGCCTTCTTGGTTGGAGATACCGGAGCCGTCCACACCGGAGCTCGGGCCACTTTCAGGCGCGTTATTCGGCACAAGCTTGCTGCTCAGCGGCATGGAGGACAGGTGCGAACTCATGGACACCCCGGAGCCGTACTTGTCCGTTTCCTTATTGCCACCGAAGTTCTTGCACACCTGGTCTTCCGGCAGCGGCTTGCCGTTGAAGCGGTCAAGCATGAAGCCGAAGCCGTACAGCGGACCACTCATCGCCTGGACGAGGTGGTTCGGCATGCCGTCCTCAATCTCCGGAACAATGTCATCGCGGTAGATCACCTGGGCACCATCGACCGTGCACCACTTCATAGCCAGGTTGCGTGCCTGCTTGAATTCCACCTGACGGTCGTAGCGGCCACTGATCACCATGACGGGCGCAACGGGAGAACCCTGGCCAATCTCCTGCTCATCCATACGCTCGAGCGCCTTGGCCATGTCCGGTTCTTTGAGGATTTCTTCCAGGGAGCGCCCATCCTTCGTCCACTCACGCGTGGTCATGAAAGCATAGGGCTCCTCAGTGATGTCGTTGGTGCAGGTGTTCTTGAACGACTCCAGTACCTCTTTACCCTTTTCACTCAGGTACTTATCCAGGACATCTTCGAATCCGTCATAGCGCTCAACCATGCCGTTGATGGTGTAGCCGATCGCGCCGGAGAGATCCGAGCCATCAATATTGCGCTGAACCTCGCGCAGGTTCGCCGGCGGTGCCGACGCGTAGGCGCCAGCAATGTTCGCCTGCTCATCAGCGCTGTAGTAATTGCGCGCCTCCTCGACGGCTGCCGCCGATGCGCCACCGCCCTGGGAGTGGCCATAGAAGCCGATCTTGCCAAAGTTCTCCTCACCCACGAGGTGCTTCACAGCACGTGCCGCATCGAGCATCGCGTGCGCCTGGTCCAAGCGGTTCATGTAGGTATGCACACCCTCGGTGCCCATTCCCACCAGGTCAGTCACAACGACGCGCACGCCGTACCGAGACATGGCGAAGTCATAGAGACCCTCAAGGTTCACAGTGCGTTTCGACGAAATCGGGTCCGGCTGCCCATCCAGCGGCCAGTTCCGCGACGGCGCACAGTGGTCACCCTGCCCCACCGTGCCACGGCCAACCACCAGCGTGGGGCGCGGACCCTTGCCACGCCACGGCACGGTCGGCTCCACCATGTAGCCCGTCACCGGGACGAGCTGACCATTCGCGTCGGTGGTGGTGTACATGATCTTCGTGGCTTCCGGCGGGAGCTCAGAATCCGTAGAGCCAAGGATGTTTGAGTAGGACGTCTTCATCTGCTTGAGAATTTCACCCGGCGTGGACGGGGCAACGTCTGCCGTGTTGTAGAACCCATCTGCAGTCGCAGCCACTTCACCTGCCACTTCATCTGCCGCAGCAAACCCCACTCCACCTGGCGCAACAACCGTGGAGGTCACTGCCAGTGTCGCCGCGAGAAGCACCCCGCTCAGTTTCTTGGCCATAAGGATTATCCTTTCCCCTCAAAAAACAATGTGTCCCGCGTCACGTTAAAACGCGATTATGGCGTTCGCTGCAAAATCATTATTTGCCCCAAAAGTTCCACTTGTTTTACCCCCAAAAGCAGGTGCTGGAACGCGTCGATAAGCGAACATGCGCAAACCGCAACATCAAGACCACATGACCTTTAGGGTGACTTTCATGTCCAAAAACACCACCGATATCCCACTGAACGGAATGCGCATCGGCACAGCTTCGGCTGGCCTGCAGATCGAGGGCTCCCCCTGCCCCAGCAACTGGTCTGAATGGGCCGATGGCGGAAACATTACCGACGGCACAACGCTTGAGCCGACCACCGGCCACTGGTTGAAGTGGCGCGAGGACAACGAGCTCATGGCGGAATTGGAATTCCCCATCGCCCGCGTGGGTGTGGAGTGGTCCCGCATTGAGCCTGCCCCCGGCCAGTACGACACCGCTGCGCTGGAGCGCTACGCCGAGGAGTACCGCGACCTGAAGGCCAAGGGCATCGAACCGCTGGTGACCTTGCACCACTTCGGACAGCCGCTCTGGCTAGAGCGTCGCGGCGGGTGGACGAACCCGGAGATCGTACCGGCTTTCCTGGATTTTGTTGACGTGGTGCTCGACCACCTCGGGGACTTCATCGACGACTGGATCACCATCAACGAACCCAACGTCTACGCCTCCGAAGCTTTCCTCTTCGGCTCCCAGCCACCCGGAAAGGGTGGCTACCTGCCCGTACGCAAGGTGCTGCAGAACATGGCTGCTGCTCACCTGCTCGCCTACGAGCGCATCCACGCCCGCCTGGACGCACCCGACCGGGAGATCAAGGTCACCTTCGCCCACCACAAGCGCGTGTTTGATCCGATGAATCCTTCCAACCCAATTCACCGGGCGCTGACTCCGCTGGTGGAATACCTCTTCCAGGGCGCCATGGAAAAGGCCTTCTACCGCGGGAAATTCGATCCCGTCCTTGGCCGCCCTGAGTCTCTGCCGCGTGGTTTCGGCAACGGTGCGGGCTCCAAAACCTACTACGCCGATGCGATTGCGATTAATTACTACTCCCGCACCGCCGTCAAGGGTTTTGATGACGCCACCTTCCCCGGCCGCCCCACCAACGACCTGGGCTGGGAGATCTACCCGCGCGGAATCGTGGAGGTCTCCGCTCCCCTGGCCAAGGAATATGACCTGCCCATCTGGATCACGGAAAATGGCACCGCCGACAACACCGAGTCCTTCCGCTGCGGCTTCGTCTACGACCACTTGGAGGAGCTCGCCCGCCTTAACGCTGGCATGCCTGCTCCCGATGGCACCCCGCAGGAAGCCATCCCGGTGGAGCGCTATTACCACTGGTGCTTCGTGGATAACTGGGAGTGGTCCGAGGGCATGGCCCAGCACTTCGGCGTGGTGGCCCTTGACGACGACCTTGGCCGCGACCCGAAGCCCGCGGCCTACATGCTGCGCGATATCAACCGCGCTGGTGCGTTGACCACCGCGATCGACGAACAGTACCGCGAGCCCACCGCCAAGGACGCCCGCATCAGCACTCCCGGCAGAGGTCTGAAGTGACACACGCACAGCACCACACCCCAGCGACCGCCGACACAACGGCCGGCACAACGATCGCGGAGCGCCAACCGCGCGCGTTCTTCTGGAAGTTCGCACTGGCCTACATTGGCACCTGCCTTGTCTGGGCCGGACCATCGCAGCTCCTGCTGGCCAACCAGATGATTGCGGTGCGGCCGGATAGCTATGAAAACGCGCTCGCACTGCTCATGATGTGCGGTGGCGCCACCGCCGTAGCAAGCAGCCTCATCGTGGGAGTGATCTCTGACCGCTCCCGCCTATCCAATCATTCGGCGTGGGCGCGGCGTTGGGGCAAGCGCTTCCCGTGGATCATGCTGGCGGTCCCACTGGCATCGTTGGGCATGTTGGCGTTGTCCTTCACGCCTCCTTACTGGTCGCTCGTGGTGCTGTGGTGTCTCATCCAATGCTTCGTCGCGTTCATGACGAACAACCTGTTCACCATCACCGCTGATGTTGTGCCCCAAAAACGCTTCGGGGCGATCTCCAGTGTCCTCGGCGTCACGTACGTCCTTGGTCTTGTGGGCGGCACCGCGATTGCGAGCTTGTTCCCACTGAACTGGGCCTACATCATCATCGCCGGCTTGGCTTTGGGCTTGGTCATCCAGCTGGGCTTCGGTCCTGGCGCGATTGACCCGGCGGTCAACCAATCAACCGTGGACGAGCAGGCAGAGTTCGGGGCCATCGTCCTCGGCAGTGACAGCGAGACTGAGAAACTGCCTCTGTCGGCCTACCGCAATTACTGGACTGTCTTCCTGGCGCGCTTTGTCATGCACGCCACCCAGTACACCGCGTTGTTCTACCTCCTCTACTACTTGCGCGATTACATCGGTGTGGGCGATCCGGACACGTGGGTGCTCATCCTCACCGTCGTGTTTGCGGTGGTCACTATGGTCACAGCTGCGGTGTCTGGCACCTTGTCCGACAAACTGGAACGCCGCCGCATCTTCCTCATCCTGGCGGCACTGACCATGGCTGGGGCGACCGTCATCATGACCTTCGTGGACGCCGTGACCTTCGTCGTTGTCGCCGCGGTATTCCTCGGTGCTGCGTGGGGTATGTTCTCCGCCGTCGAACAAGCCATGATCAACGAGTCACTCCCCTCGAAGATCAACCGCGCCCGGGACGTGTCCATCATGACCTTGGCGCAAGGCACAGCGAACATGGTCGCCGGGCTGTTCGCCGCCGCGGGTTTGAAGTACCTCGGCGGCTACCCGGGGCTGTACCAAGCCTGCGCGATCGCGTGCATTGTCGCTGCAGTCTTGGCCTTCACCATCCGGTCTTCCCGCTAGGCGCTGTCTAACACGGCAGCGCTGGCCGGGCTCTCACGCGGGTTTGACCGAGGTCGCTGTTCTCCCCATCGCTCATGCCTTGCCAGTACGAAGCCACATCCGTTTGGCGCTTGGTCTTCGACGAGACCAAGTACAGGCCTTGGGCGCGGATGAAGTCGTCGCGGGCGGATTCGGCCTTCCCCACATCGTCAATAAGCGCGAGTGCATATCTTTCTTGTCCAGTGGCTACGTTGGTCTCCGCGGCGCTGAGGCGTTCATAGATAGTGGCGGCGAAACCGTGCATATATGAGCGGCGCGCCACCACCGTAGACACCCCGCGCAGGCTATCGCCCTTCACCCGGCGCGCACCCGCGGCCATCTGTGGGTTGAGGATGGCAAAGAGTAATTCCACGCGCTCCACGTGTCTGCGCACACCGAAGACCATGGTTGATTCCACTTTGGTGGAGTTCCTTTTGCCGTGCCTAAATGCCACGCAGTGGAGTGCGGCGACGAGATAACTGAGCAACTGTGACTGCATGTCCGTATATGCACCGGCAAAGCGGAACTCGCGCGTAACCACCTCATCATCCGCACCCGGACTATCTAAGTCACGCTCTTCAAAACCGTACGTGGCCATGAGGTCAAAGGCCTTGCGATAAAAAGCATCACCCTCAGCCGTGCCGGCTTGATCCGCAGCTTGATTGAGGAGTTTCTGCACGCGTTCTTTAATTTTGTCGATGTTTCCGTAAGTCCCGATTGTTCCTGTACCCATGTTGTCCCCCTTGTGGTGTGTTGTTGAAAGGTACGAACCCACATCTATCGCGCCACCAGGACACGCCCTCACCACTCCGCGCGCCAGCCTGTGGATAACCGTTCGAATGTGCAGCTCAGGAACTTTTACCAAGCACGATCCGCGGGACTGGACTACCGTCGGAGGCATGGCCGACACAGGCAGCACCTCAACCTCCCGCGCCCAACTGCGCGGTGAGGCAATTCGGTCAATCTTGCCGATGGTCAAGTACTCCTCCCAGCACGTCAGCGCCGATCACCGCCACCTCATCGCGTTGCGGGCATCCGCGCTCAACGGCTGCCGTGCATGCACCGTCACGCACCGCCGCGACGCGCGCCTGGATAACTGGAGTACGCAGCGCATTCTCGCCGCGGAAAAGTGGGAGGAGCATGAGGAGCTTTTCGACGTTACCGAGACCCTCCTCCTCCGCTTCACCGACGCCGTCACCCGCCTGGATGGGGAACAATCCGTCCCGGATGAGCTGTGGGATGCGCTGGTGGACCGATTCGGCCAGCAGGGGACGCACGATGTGTTGGTGAGCATCCTTGCCATCAACACGTTCAACCGCGTCAGCATTGTCACCCGCACCGACCCGAACAGCATCGGCGGCACAACCGCCTTTGACCTCAGTTAGAAAACGTGAAAGGACACTCTTCCGCCATGACAACCACGACTAACAAACCCACCCCCGGCAACAAGATCGTGCTCATCGGCGCCGGTGATGTCGGCGTTGCTTATGCCTACGCACTGGTCAACCAGGGTCTGTGCGACCACCTGGCCATCATTGACATCAATGAGGAAAAGACGTGGGGCCACGTAGAGGACCTCAACCACTCGGTGCCGTGGTCCGGCCACAACACCCGCGTCACCGTGGGCACCTACGAGGATTGCCGTGATGCCGCCATGGTGATCAACTGCGCCGGTGTTGCCCAGCGCCCAGGCGAGACCCGCCTGGATCTGGTGGCCCGCAACCTGAAGATCTTCAAGAGCATTGTCGACGAGGTCATGGCCCACGGCTTCAACGGTATCTTCCTCGTGGCCACCAACCCGGTGGATGTTCTGTCCTACGCCACCTGGAAGTTCTCCGGTCTCCCCTCGTCCCGCGTGATCGGCTCCGGCACGATCCTGGACACGGCCCGCTACCGCCACTCACTTGGCGAATACTTCGACATGAGCTCCACCTCCGTCCACGCCTACGTCATCGGCGAGCACGGCGACACGGAACTGCCTGTCGTTTCCACCGGAAGCGTGGCTGGTGTTCCCCTGCCGGAGAAGCTCAAGAAAGCCGCGGAGCACAATCCAGATGCGTCCTCCGACATGGACACCATCTTCGAAGAAACCCGCGATGCCGCCTACAAGATCATCCAGGCCAAGGGCTCCACGTCCTACGGCATCGGTGGTGGCCTGGCCCGCATTACCCGCGCTGTCCTGCGCAACGAGGATGTTGTGCTGCCGGTCAGTGCCCTGCTGGAGGGCCACTACGGCCTCGATGACATCTACATCGGCACCCCAGCCGTGATCAACCGCGATGGCATCCGCGACGTCGTCGAGCTCGCCCTCGACGACACGGAGACCAAGCAGTTCCACCACTCCGCAGAGGTGCTGCGCCAGGTGATGGTCGACGGCGGGCTCGTCGAGTAGCTACGACTCCCAGTTTTCAACCCTCAAACCCGGCACGCGAGCGAACTCACGCTCGTTTGCCGTAACGAGGGTCAGATTGTTGGCCCTCGCTTGGGCCGCAATCCACAGATCGTTCGGCCCGATGAGTTGACCGCGTTGCTCCAAATCAACCCGAATAGAGGCATACTCCGCCGCCTCGGCCTGATTGATTCCCACGAGCGGCATCTGGCGGGAGACATCCCGGATTCTCCGTTCCTGCTCTTCGAGCCCGGCTTTTCTCACCCCGACGAGTAATTCACCAAGAACAACCGAGGACATAACCAGATCGTCCGCGGCCAACGACCCGAGCTGTCCAATAACCGACACACTTGATCCCCGCAGAGCGCTGATCCACACGTTCGTATCCAGCAGGTACTTCACTACTTCTCCCAGGATGGGATGTCTTCGAGTGGCAATTCCTGGGGTTCTTCAAGGCACTCAGCCCACCCTTCGGGCGCACCTTCATTGATGAAGGCAATAAGGTCAAGTGCGCCTTTCGGGTCAGGAGTAAGCACCAAACTGTTCCCGCTTCTCCTGATCACCACACGGTCACTATCGAAGCGAAACTCCTTCGGAATTCGCACTGCCTGACTGTTCCCAGACATAAAAACGGTGGTTCGCGCAAGATCCGTCATGGCCCTTCTCCTTTCCAGCGCCCTCAAGTAAAGGAAAGTATATACCCTGACCATACACGGCCAAAGAGAAAGTCGGCGCCCAGCGAGCAACCAACTCGCGCGACGAACTCCCGGGAGTTCTACAGGATTTTAGAAAAACCGCAGGACGCGCGACGAACTCCGGGGAGTTGATCGCCGAGGACCCAAAAGCAACACACCCACACAACGCCAAAGCCCCCACCACCCAGCACAATGGCTGGGATGGTGGGGGGCGGGGGATGAGACGTCGATAAGCAAAAGCTTACGGACGCTGCATCTTGCCATCCTTGTCCTTGAACGGGAAGCCGAAGTGGCGCAGGAGCGCGCGGCCTTCCTCGTCGTTGGTGGCGGTGGTGACAACGGTGATGTCCATACCGCGCGGACGGTCAATCTTGTCCACGTCGATCTCGTAGAACATGGTCTGCTCGGAGAGACCGAAAGTGTAGTTACCGTTGCCGTCGAACTGCTTGTCGGACAGGCCACGGAAGTCACGAATACGCGGGAGAGCAACCGTCAGCAGACGGTCGAGGAACTCCCACATGCGGTCGCCGCGGAGGGTGACTTTCGCGCCGATCGGCATGCCTTCGCGCAGCTTGAAGTTAGCAATCGAGCTCTTCGCGCGACGCAGCTGCGGCTTCTGGCCGGTGATAGCGGTGAGGTCCTCGAGAGCACCGTTGATCACCTTGGAGTCACGAGCAGCGTCGCCGACACCCATGTTGACCACGATCTTGGTCAGACCCGGGATCTGCATGACGTTGTCGTAGCCGAACTCCTCAGAGAGCTTGCCACGGATCTCGTCCTTGTAGCGCGTCTTCAGACGCGGGGTGTAGTTAGCCTCGCTCATTAGATGTCCTTCCCGTTCGACTTGGCAACGCGAACCTTCTTGCCGTTCTCATCGAAGCGGAAGCCCACGCGGGTCGGCTTGCCGTCGGAATCAACGAGCATCACGTTAGACACGTGGATCGGAGCTTCCTGGGTGACAATGCCGCCGGACTCAGCGCCGCGCTCATTGTAGGAGTTGGCCACGTGCTTCTTCACACGGTTGACGCCCTCAACGAGGACGCGCTCACGCTTCGGGTAAGCCTCAATGACGCGACCCTGCGCGCCCTTGTCCTTACCAGCGATGACCTGGACCATATCGCCCTTCTTGATCTTCAACTAGATCACCTCCGGAGCGAGAGAAACAATCTTCATGAACTTCTTGTCGCGCAGCTCACGTGCCACCGGGCCGAAGATGCGGGTACCGCGCGGCTCGGTGTCGTTCTTGATCAGAACTGCAGCGTTCTCGTCGAAAGCAATGTAGGAGCCGTCCGGGCGACGGGTTTCCTTCTTTGCACGCACCACAACAGCGCGGACAACCTCGCCTTCCTTGACGTTGCCGCCAGGGGCAGCTTCCTTCACGGTGGCGACAATCGTGTCGCCGATACCGGCGAAGCGTCGAACAGAGCCGCCGAGCACCTGGATGCACAGAATTTCGCGTGCACCAGTGTTGTCGGCGACCTTCAGACGCGATTCTTTCTGAATCACTTTTGGTCTCCTGACCTGGATCAATGTGCGCCAGATTTCCGTCCTGTACGCACGTGGTCAATGTCTTTGTGCCTTTTCGCTTATCGACGAACAGTGGAACCCACCGTCGAAGGGTCTCGCAGCTTCAACTCGGAAACGCGCATCGGCTACGACCAGCGTTTAGACAACTGTGGTATTAAACCACGCTCAGCGGGCGAAACCCAAATCCGTGGTGGGGTTCCAAAGGTTTCGAGGAAGCCATCCGAGATTTCTGACACCAAAAAATTTCGACCTGGGGAAATAGTCGAGCATTTTTGGGGAAGTTGCGAGATTTATCGACACGCCGCCGCATGCAACCCCCGTCCATCGGTGCACGCGTCACCTGGTTTATTTGAATGCGTTTATTGGGGTTCATAGTTTTGGTCTCTCCGGAAGACAAGCAGGGCATCGCGGGTGATGTCGTGCGGGTACTCGTCCCACTGAATGTCGGTGACTGTGATGCGCTCCAGGTGTTGGGCGAGCAGGGCGGCGCAGTCATCGATGAGTGGGGTGTATACGCCCCCGTGTTGAATGTCGCCGACGTTCCATACCATGTGTCCGCCGGGACGGACGAGGCGTGAGCATGCGCGAGCCACGTCGTTGAGTTCGGCAAGATAACGCTGGTAGTCACCGCTCCCCTGCTCGTAGGCTTCGAGAGGATCGGTGTCTGTCTCTGTCTCGGCCATGTAGGGCGGGGATGTGAGAATCAGGTTCACCGCCGGTGGTGGCTGCGACGATGCCAGTTGTGGCAGGAAGCGCCGCGCATCGCCCTCGACCACGTGTGCTTCCGGTGTGGTTGCATGAATCTGAGCCACGCGACCTGGGAGGAGCTCGACGCCTGCTGCACGGCGGCCAAGCGCGACGGCTCGTGACAGCGTTGTTCCGAAGCCTGCGAAGGGATCGAAGACAAGATCGCCTGGTGCCGAATACGCATTGATCACGTGGTCCACGATGGCGGTGCACATGTGCACGTCCTCATCCGCGCCGGCGGGGCGGTCCGCGTGAAATTCTGCGAGGGTCGCTTGCAGGGGCTGGGCAGGGGCCATGACCAGCAGTTTAGCCAGCGAAGGCCTTGGCCATGCGGTCGCCCCACGGTCCAGTGTCCTCGGGCTGTTCGGACATAGGTGCCCCGACGATGGCCTCGCCCAGGCGGCCGTCAGGGCCCTTAATCTGCACCCCGACCGGAGCGCCGGCCGCCGGGCTGGAAAGCAACGACCTCAGCTGCTTCATTGCCTCCTCGCTGTACTCATCCTCGGTGTAAAAATCCCAGTGGTAGAAACCTTCAAAGCTCCAGACAGACCGAACTGCGTAGGGGGTGGCGGCATCCACCTTGTCCGCCAGAGCGGCAGTGGCGGCATAGCCTTGGGGGAATTCTGAGAGACGAAGCACCGGCGAGATACGGCGGGAAGCCCCCTCCTCATCAGTAAGTGTGGGGCGCGCCAGCGGGAATCCGATGAGTTCGATGCTGCCGGACGGTTGTACGCCGTCAAGGTGGCGGAGCAACATGTCCCGGTAGGCATGCGCGTCCTCGTCGCTGATCTCAAAATCGCGGTAAACCTCGGCCCGCAGTCCGCGTGAGAAATCCTCCATCAAGACCGTACGCACTTCGGGCGTGGCGAAAGGCTCGAAAACCGCTGTTAGTTCCTTGTCCCGGCCAGGTTCCCAGTTGCTCCCTTTCCAGGTGAACGGTGTGCCTTCGATATCGGCGTTGACGTTCAAGTCCAACCCGAGACGATCCCCATCAGGCATCTCCGCAAGCCTCGCATACAGCTGATCCAAGGAGGAAAAGAACTCAGCCACGCTGCCCACATGCACGTCGCCGACGACGTCAATGCTGTTGGTCGGGATACCGCCTGCCAGGGCAGCTGAAAACTTCAGATCAACCAGTGCGGGCTGAGTGGCAGCCCACTGCGCAAATTCCGGGGCGAGCTCGCGCGTGATCTTTGATGACACACATCCAGCGAGAGCAAGGCTGGCCAACGCGGCTACGACGGCAGTGATTTTCCGGAACATGACAGCCATTCTAGAAGCCGAAAAACACCCGCTCCATGTCCTCCTGCCACTTCCCAGGATGTTTAGGAAGCTTCTCTGGCGTTGGGCTCGTATCCACCGTGCCCAGAATCCTCTTGCGGCTTGTGATCTCGACTTTGATGGGGCTGCCGGCTTCCGGCTGTGAAAGCAACTCCTTGAGCTGCTTCATCACTTCTTCGTCGTACTCATCCTCGGTGAAAAACCTCCATGAATACGAAATCTCATTACTCCACACACTTCGCACCGCATAGGGGATTGCAGCGTCTACTTTCTCCGCGAAAGCTGCTGTGGCTACATACCCCTGGGGGAACCCCGAGAGACGAAGCGACGGAGAAGCAGCCCCACCATCTGGCTCGGTGGGATGCACCAGTGGGAATCCAAACAGATCGATTGTTTCCGTAGCCTTCGTGTCGTCTAAGTGGTGGAACAGCCTGTCACGGTAGGCTCGCGCATCATCGTCGCTGACCTGAAAGTCCCGTTCCGCTGCGACCCAGAGGACGTCATCGTCATGCCGGACATTCACAGTGCGAACCTCAGGGGCGGCGAAGAGCTCAAGAAGTTCTATCAACCTCTCTCGCCAGCCCGGCTCCCACCTGAACCCTTCCCACGTGAACTCCGTCCCCTGGATATCAGCCTTGACGTCGACCTTCAACAATCGGTGTTCTCTAAACGGAAGATCATCGAACTTAGCGTTCAGCTGATCCAAGGCAGTAACGAACTCGACAACGCTTGTCACATGCAGCGCGCCTTGCGCCTGAAGGGTGTCAGAAAGCGTGCTTCCGAAAGGCCCCGTCTCCTTCACACGCGACACACTCAGACTATCCAAGGCAGGCTGGGTGCCAACCCACTCCGCCAACTCATTGAGGCGATACTGCGCCGACCACCCACCTACACATCCACCGAGGGCGAAGGTGGGTTAAGTAGCAAAATGTGTGTCTGATTTTCGGCATATCTGCTGATCAAGCTATGCAAATCGGGCTTGAATAAGGTTCCAGACCTTATTCGGGCCCGTTTCTCGTTCAATCCACCGGAACGGCGTCCCAGTGTGGTAGGCGGATGCTGGTTAGCTTTGCCGGTGACAACAAACAGACCTCAATGCCCCGTATGTGCTGGGCAAATGAAGAAAAACGGCACCACCACGAAAGGGACAACCAGATGGCGATGTAAAAACCCTGACTGCGGAACCTCCACCACGCACCGCCGGCCTGACCTGACTAAAGCCCGCGACTTCAAAGCGTTTCACCGCTACGTGACCTCCACGACGTCACTGACCACCATCGCCTGCGATGCCGGAGTCAGCAGATGGACCCTCGACCGCCGCTTCGAACCGCTGTGGCTCATCGATGTTCCCAACACCCCAGACCCGAACCGGGTCTACGATCAGATCTTCATCGACGGCACCTATACCGACGCCGGATGCTTGCTTGTGGCGGCCAGCCGTGACCACGTCATCGCCTGGCACTGGGCCACACGCGAGTCAGCCCACGCCTACACACAACTACTCGGCGGTATCGCCGAACCGTTATGCGTCGTCCTCGACGGCGGCCAAGGCGCCTACTCAGCAATCAAAGCCTGCTGGCCCAACACACGCATTCAACGCTGCCTTGTCCACGCCCAACGCGTCATCCGCCGCTACACCACCTCACGCCCACGCACCGACGCCGGCAAAACCATCTACGCCCTAGCGCTGAAACTAACCAAGATCACCACACTTGACCAAGCACGCGAATGGACCCTACGCCTGCACGACTTCGGGGTGGTCTACAAGGACTTTCTAAATGAGAAGACACCCGTGCCCAAAGAGCGCCGCACCCTCAACCACCAATGGGAATGGACACACCTGCGGGTCCGCAAGGCCTACAACTCACTTCTACACCTATCGCGCCATAACTGGCTGTTTACCTACCTCCAACCCCCACCAGAAGCACTCGAACCAGCCCGCTGGGCATCAACAACAAACAGTCTCGAAGGCGGCATCAACGCCCAACTCAAACGCATCGCCGATGCCCACCGCGGCAGATCCGGGGAACGCCAACGCAAAATGCTCGAGTGGCACCTGCACTCAAAAACGCAACTGCCTGACGACCCCCTCAAGATCGCCTGGGGTTGCCCGCAAATGGTGGACACGTAGTGGAGCTACCTCATAGTTAGGCAGCTGTTTCTTCTTCGTTGGTGGTCTGGGTGATGTGGTGCTCGAAGTCGACGGGGCTGAGCATCCCGAGTGCGGAGTGCCGCCGGCGACGGTTGTAGACCACTTCAATCCAGCGCGCGACACCCGCGCGTGCAGCATCCCTGGTAGGCCAGCGTTGCCGGTCGTAGAACTCGGTCTTCAGTGTCGACCAGAACGATTCAGCCATCGCGTTGTCAAAGCACACCCCGGTACGCCCAACGGACTGGGCAATGCCCAGGCCACGGCAGACGTCCCAGAGCTGCTCGCTTGTAAACTGTGCGCCACGGTCGGCGTGAAACACCAAGCCATCAGCAACGTCACCGCGTAGCGTATGCGCCATCCGCAAGGCCCGCTCGACCAGGGAAGTATCTTGCACGCTATCCATAGCCCAGCCCAGCACACGGCGGGAATGACCGTCACGGACCGCGCACAAGTACAACCAGCCCTCCCCGGTGCGCAGATAGGTAATATCCGACATCCACACCCGGTTCAGCCTACCGGCATCAAACATGCGCTTGACCAGGTCAGGAAGCGTGGACGTACGCTTGGACTGAATCGTGGTCACCGGGGCGAAGGCACGCGGTGAAATCCCTTCGATCCCCATCAGGCGCATCCGCTTAGCCACAGTCTTACGGTTGAGCGCAATGCCGAAGCGCTCGGCGAGCTCTGCGGTGATCCGCGGGGCACCGTAGACGTGATCAGACTCTGACCAGATCTGGTGAATCTTGCGGTCAACATCGTCGTAGAATGCTGCCCGATCATCGTTTCCGGATAACCGTTGTTCCTGCTTATTGACCCATTTGTAGTACCCGGACCGTGACACTTTTAACAAGCGTGCCATGCGGTTGATGCTGTAGTTCGCCTTCTCCTGTCGCATTAGCTCGAACTTTTCTGTTCGCGTTGCTTCGCGGCGAAGAAGGCTGTCGCTTTTGACAAGAACTCGTTGTCCATCCGGGCCTCTGCCAGCTCACGGCGCAGGCGCGCATTCTCAGCCCGAAGATCCGCCTCGCTCATCCCATCAGCAGCACCGCGTCGCTCCCGCTCGTTTTTGACCCACTTGCCCAAAAGCCCCGGGGCGACACCGATCTCTCGGGCCACCTGGGCGATCGGGCGCTGCGACTCAATCACCAGATTCGCGGCTTCACGCCGGTACTCCGGCGTGTACTTCTTGCGTTGTTGGCTCACAATGAACATCCTCTCCTACGGACACAACATCCGTACAAGTTGGGTGTCCACTAAACGAGGGTAACCTCACGCCAGGCAGTGCAATTACGGACAAGATCAACTCGCCAAAGTCAACGACCTCGTCCCAGAAGACCACAACAAAGCCGACCACGAAACAGGACGACCAGCCTTCTACGACAACGCTATCCCAACCGAATACCAACACAACATAGGAATCCGGAAAGGACCCATGCAATAAAAAGGGCCCACCCGGCGACACGCCGAGCGGACACACTTTTTGCTACTTAACCCGCGAAGGTAGACAGCACCGCCACCACGGCGACAATCTTCCGAAACATGGGAGCCAGTCTAAAGATAAGCGGCACAAAAGAACCCGCCCCTCCCCCGATCCAGTAAGGATTGGGTGGAGGGGCGGGTAAGAGAATCGTCGATAAGTGCTTAACGAGCCTTCTCGATGATCTCGACGAGACGGAAGTGCTTGTCCTTAGACAGCGGACGCGTCTCCTCGATGCGGACGAGGTCGCCGATACCAGCGGTGTTCTCCTCGTCGTGTGCCTTCACACGCTTGGTGGTACGGACAATCTTGCCGTACAGAGCGTGGGACTTGCGGTCCTCGAGCTCAACAACGATGGTCTTATCCATCTTGTCGGACACGACGTAACCGCGACGGCGCTTCTGCAGACCCTTCTCCTTCGGGGCCTTTGCGGTGGTGTCAGCCATTAGTTCGCTCCTTCAGCACCAGGGACGGTGGACAGGCCAAGCTCGCGCTCGCGCAGCACGGTGTAGATGCGTGCGATGTCGCGCTTCACCGCCGAGATACGACGGTTGTTGGTCAGCTGACCGGTAGCCAGCTGGAAGCGCAGGTTGAACAGCTCTTCCTTGGCTGCGGACAGACGATCGTTGAGCTCGGAATCGTTCAGCTCACGGAACTCGTGTGCGGGGGTTCCAACTGCCATTAGAACAGGTCCTCCTTCGAGATAACGCGGGTCTTGCAGGGAAGCTTCGCACCTGCGCGGCGCAGAGCCTCCTGAGCCACTGCCTCGTTCGGGTAGGACATCTCAAACAGGATGCGGCCAGGCTTAACGTTGGCCACCCACTTCTCCACCGGGCCCTTACCGGAACCCATACGCACGCCGAGCGGCTTCTGGGTCAACGGACGGTCCGGGAAGATGTTGATCCACACCTTGCCACCACGCTTGACGTGGCGGTTGATGGCAATACGAGCGGACTCGATCTGGCGGTTGGTGATGTACGCCGGCTCGAGAGCCTGCAGAGCGTAGTCACCAAAGTTGATGGTATTGCCGCCCTTGGACACGCCGGAACGGCCCGGACGGTGCTGACGACGGAACTTAACGCGCTTAGGGATAAGCATGTGTCTTAGCCCTCCTTATTCTGCTGTTCGGCGCGCTGGCGGCGCTGGCCACCACGGCGCGGGCGACGATCGCGGTCACCGCGGCCACGGCGGTCGTTGCCCGGAGCGTTCAGCTCGGACTCGCGGACACCGCCGACAACGTCGCCCTTGTAGATCCATACCTTGACACCGATGATGCCGAAGGTGGTGTCTGCCTCGGCGAGACCGTAGTCGATCTCAGCGCGGAGGGTGTGCAGGGGAACGCGGCCTTCGTGGTAGCGCTCGACGCGGGACATTTCAGCGCCACCGAGACGGCCAGAGCACTGAATCTTGATGCCCTTGACCTGCGGCTGACGCATTGCGGACTGGATTGCCTTGCGCATTGCGCGGCGGAAAGCGACGCGGTTGACCAGCTGCTCAGCTACAGACTGTGCAACGAGTGCAGCGTTAGCGTCGACGTTCTTGACCTCGAGGATGTTGAGGGCGACCATCTTGCCGGTGAGCTTCTCCAGCTCACGACGGATGCGGTCTGCCTCAGCACCACGACGACCGATGACGATGCCCGGACGTGCCGTGTGGATGTCCACTCGGACGCGGTCGCGGGTGCGCTCGATCACCACGTCGGCGATGCCGGCGCGCTCGAGGTTGTTCTTGAAGAACTCGCGGATCTTGATGTCCTCAGCGACGTAGTCGGAGTAGGACTTGTCGGCGTACCAGTGGGACTTCCAGTCGGAAGTGATACCCAGCCGGAGGCCGTGCGGGTGAATTTTCTGACCCATTGTTTAAGCCTCCTTCTGGCTTTCCACTACCACGGTGATGTGGCAGGTGCGCTTACGGATCTGGAATGCGCGGCCCTGAGCACGCGGCTGGTAGCGGCGCATGGTCGGACCCTCGTTGGCGTAAGCCTCGGAGATAACCAGCGTGCGCGGATCCAGGCCGAAGTTGTTCTCAGCGTTGGCTGCAGCGGACGCGACGACCTTTGCCACCTGGGTGGAAACGGCCTGCGGCGCGTACTTCAGGATGGCCAGGGCCTCGGACACGGACTTGCCGCGGACGAGGTCCAGGACGCGGTTCGCCTTCATCTGGGACGTACGCACGTACTTAGCGGTCGCGCGTGCGGAGGTGATGGTGTCGCTCATGATTTATCGACGCCCCTTCTCTTCCTTAACGTGACCCTTGAAGGTCTTGGTCGGTGCGAACTCGCCGAGCTTGTGGCCGACCATGGACTCATCCACGAACACCGGCACGTGCTTGCGTCCATCGTGGACGGCAAAGGTGTGACCGATGAAATCGGGGAGAATGGTCGAGCGGCGAGACCAGGTCTTGATGACCTGCTTGGTGCCAGCCTCGTTCTGAGCGTCCACCTTGTTGAGGAGGTGCTCGTCGACGAACGGGCCTTTCTTCAGGCTGCGTGGCATATGAAGTTACCTCCTCTTAACGCTTCTTGTTCGGGCGACGACGGCGCACGATCATGTTGTTGGAATAACGGTTCGGGTTGCGGGTACGGCCTTCCTTCTGGCCCCACGGGGACACCGGGTGACGACCACCGGAAGTCTTACCCTCACCACCACCGTGCGGGTGGTCAACCGGGTTCATGACAACACCGCGGACAGTGGGCCTCCAGCCCTTCCAGCGCATACGGCCGGCCTTGCCCCAACGGATGTTGATCTGCTCGGCGTTGCCGACCTCACCAACGGTTGCTCGGCAACGGATGTCCACACGACGGATCTCGGAGGACGGCATACGCAGAACTGCGTAGGAGCCTTCCTTACCCAGAAGCTGGATGGAAGCACCAGCGGAACGAGCCAGCTTGGCGCCAGCGCCCGGCTTGAGCTCCACAGCGTGGATCGTCGTACCAGTCGGGATGTTGCGCAGTGGCAGGTTGTTGCCAACCTTGATGTCGGCGTTCGGGCCTGCCTCAACGATCGTGCCCTGGGTCAGTCCCTTCGGCGCGATGATGTAGCGCTTTTCACCGTCTGCGTAGTGCAGCAGAGCAATGTTGGCGGTGCGGTTCGGGTCGTACTCGATGTGAGCAACCTTTGCCGGCACGCCGTCCTTGTCGGTGCGGCGGAAGTCAATCACACGGTACTGGCGCTTGTGGCCACCTCCGCGGTGACGAGTAGTGATGTGACCGTGGGTGTTACGGCCACCCTTCTTCGGGAGCGGGCGCAGCAGGGACTTTTCCGGGGTGGAACGGGTAAGTTCCTGGAACTCGGAAACAGAGCTGTTGCGGCGACCCGGGGTTGTCGGCTTGTACTTACGAATAGCCATAATTTTCCTCTTTCGTATCGAACTCTTTTTGGTTCGTTGCCGTTAGGCGACGCCGCCAAAAATGTCGATGGAGTCGCTGCCCTCGCGGAGAGTCACGTAAGCGCGCTTGGTGTCCTTCCGCTTACCCCAACCGGTGCGGGAGCGCTTGCGCTTGCCCTCACGGTTAACGGTGTTCACGGAGGCGACCTTCACGCCGAAGATCTCTTCCACGGCAATCTTGATCTGGGTCTTGTTTGCGTCAGTGTCGACGTAGAACGTGTAGGTGTTCTGCTCCATCAGCGCGTAGGTCTTCTCGGAGACGACCGGGGCGATGATGATGTCGCGCGGGTTAGCAATCTTGGCCATTATTTCTCATCCTCCACTGCTGCAGTGGCGCGGTTGACAAAGTCGTGCAGAGCTTCCACAGAGAAGACGACATCGTCTGCGTTGAGCACGTCGTAGGTGTTCAGCTGACCCGGCTCAAGGATCGTGATACCCGGCAGGTTCCGTGCGGAAAGACGGGAGTTCACGTCCTCACGGCCGATGACCAGCAGGACCGACTTGCGGTCCGTGAGGCGCTCGACGAAGGTGCGTGCAGACTTGGTGGACGGCTTCTGACCCGGGACGAGCTCCTCGACCACGTGGATGCGGTCGTTCTGAGCACGGTTGGTCAAAGCGCCAGCAAGAGCAGCCTTGATCATCTTCTTAGGGGTGCGCTGCGCGTAGTTACGCGGCTGCGGGCCGTGCACCGTGCCACCGCCGGTGTAGTGCGGTGCGCGGATGGAGCCCTGGCGTGCGCGGCCGGTGCCCTTCTGGCGGAACGGCTTACGGCCACCACCGGCAACCTCGCCACGAGTCTTCGTCTTGTGGGTGCCCTGGCGTGCGGCTGCGAGCTGAGCGTTCACAACCTGGTGCATCAGCGGCACAGACGCTTCGCGGTCGAAGAGTTCAGCCGGGAGCTCAACGGTGCCCTTGGTGGCTCCGTCAGCGGTGTGGACATCAAGTGTCAGGTTTGTCATGCGTGAGCACCGCCCTTCACTGCGGTCTTGACGGTAACCAGGCTGCCCTTAACACCAGGGATAGCACCCTTGATGAGGAGCAGGTTGGAGTCGCCGTCGATCCTTTGAATCTTCAGGTTCTGGGTGGTCACACGGTTGCCGCCCATGCGGCCAGCCATGCGGGTGCCCTTGAACACGCGGCCCGGGGTGGAGCAACCACCGATGGAGCCGACGCGGCGGTGAGCAGCCTGGTTACCGTGGGAGGCACCCTGGCCAGCGAAGCCGTGGCGCTTCATAGCGCCTGCGTAGCCCTTGCCCTTGGTGGTGCCAACAACGTCAACGTAGGTGTCACCCTCGAAGATATTGACGGACACTTCCTGGCCGAGCTCGTACGCCGAGGTGTCATCCATACGGATCTCAGCGACGTGGCGGCGCGGGTTCTGGCCAGCCTTCTTGTAGTGGCCAGCCTGCGGCTTCTTTGCCTTACGGGGATCAATCTCACCGTAAGCAATCTGGATGGCGGAGTAGCCATCGGTCTCTTCAGTGCGAATCTGGGTGACAACGCACGGCCCAGCCTCGACGACGGTCACCGGAACAACCCGGTTCTCCTCGTCGAAGATCTGGGTCATGCCGAGCTTGCGGCCCAGAATGCCCTTGATCTCATTAGTCATGTGTCAGTTCTCCCTACTACGACCTACTGGATGTTCACGTCGACGCTGGCCGGCAGGTCAATGCGCATGAGGGCATCAACTGTCTTAGGCGTCGGGTCGAGGATGTCGATGAGGCGCTTGTGCGTGCGCATCTCAAAGTGCTCGCGCGAGTCCTTGTACTTGTGGGGAGAACGAATAACGGCGTACACGTTCTTTTCGGTAGGCAACGGCACCGGTCCAACGACGCGGGCACCCGTGCGGGTGACCGTCTCAACGATCTTCTTCGCGGATGCGTCGATCGCTTCGTGGTCGTAGGCCTTCAGCCGAATGCGGATCTTCTGTCCCGCCACGTCAACCTCTTCCTCGCTGTCCCACGTTTTGCGCCTTGCTTTCGCTCGTCACAAAAGAGGTGGAAACTTAGCTGTCTTTTAGTTTCTCTATAACGTTGTCCGGTGTGGGCCGGCACCAACGCCAGTGTCTTTTCTTATGAATGACTGCCATGACATCTTCGGAAGGTGCGCAAGCGCATAAACAACGCTTGTCAGTGCTTCCGCCGGGATATTCCCAGTGTCAGGCTCGGAAGGAGGTACGCGCACCATAAAAATGGCGCTGACGTGGCCTTCGCGTACTGCCGCTGTTTATTTGCCATGCCCCTTCTCCGGTACCCGGTCTCGAGAGTGCCTACTCTTTGGTGGCCTGTGCTCGATCGCAGGTCCTTCGTCGATAAGCAAAAGCTCATCGTGCAAAGGTGTCATGTTCGCCCTACCAGCGACACACCCTGCGGATTCCACAGAAATGCGCCGTGTTAAAGCAACCCGAGTATTCAAACACACCCCGCTGCACAATTGCAAACTGCATTTTTGCTTATCGACGTGCCCCAAGCTCTAGCCGTGAGCCCAACTTCTCCCTAGGATGGTCAGGTGTTGTATCAAGGATGCTTATAAGAACGGCGAAAGGACCAACAATGGCAACGAACACCCCGGAGAACACCAGCAACGAGGGTGCTGACTCTGCAGCGTCGGAGGCAAACGTCCAGAAGCGCAATGACGTATTGGAGACGGAGCACGGCTCCACCGTCATCGATGACAATGTGGTGGGCAAGATCGCTGGCATCGCGGCCCGTGAGGTCTCCGGCGTGTACAACTTGGGCGGTGGCGCTGCCCGCATGTGGGGTGCTGTGCGCGAGTCCCTGACGTCTTCCACCAACGTTCAGCAGGGCGTCAACGTGGCGGTGGAGAACGGCCACGCGAGCGTTGCTGTGGCGATCATCGCGGAGTACGGCGTGGCTATTCATGAGCTGGCTAATGCGATCCGTGAGAACATCACCATCGCGGTCACCCGCATGACCGGCCTGATCGTGGACCGCGTGGACGTCACGGTCCACGATGTGCACCTGCCGGAGGACAACTCCGACAACGAGGCTGCCCAGGCAGTGCCGAACAACGGCCAGGTGTTGGAACAGTAAATGGGCTCACTGACCGTCACCAAGGACATCGCGGATGCAATCTGCGCTGCTGTCCTATCCGTTGATGGCGTGGCGGGGTTGACCAGCGGCCGCATGGCGCATGCTGTGCTCCGAATCCCCGGCGCACTCATTGAGGGACTTCAGGTCTTTGACACGGACGGGCCAGACGTGCACATCGCTGTGCACCTCATCTATGACTTGTCCTCGCGCCGCGAGATTCCTCAACTGGTGCGGGACGTGCAAGCAGCCGTCCTCGCCGTTCCCGCAGTGGCCCAAGCCCCCGGTTCCACCCGCGTGGACGTCATCGTGGCCGATGCCGTTCGGCACAGCCCCACAAAGTAGAAACGTGGATCTAGCATGAATATCTTCTCCAACAAGACAGCACTCGGCGCCATTATCGGCGTGGTTTTGGCCTTCGCCTTGATCTTCGGTGGCTGGCTCGGGTTCTTTATCACCCTCTTGCTCGGCGGCATCGGCGGCCTCATCGGCGCTCAGCTCGATGGCCGTATTGATGTAGCCACGATCCTCAGCGCAACATCTGGCCGAGGCCGTGGATAATGGATCATTCCTCCTACCGCATCAGTGAGAAGACAGTCGCGCGTGTTGCAAGCGCGGCTATCCTCTCCGTGCCCGGAACGCGCGCCGTGGACGCCAAACTCGCGGGCCTCGCTGGTCGCAGTTTCCCGCGCGTGGATGCACGCATTGATCGCCCAGCTAGTTCGGTGGCGTTGGACATTGAGATTGTCACCGACTACCCAGCTCCCGTTGGTGCAATCACGGATGAGGTGCGCCAAACCGTGGGCACCCACGTGGAAATGCTGACGGGCCTTGCTGTCAGCCGTGTCAATATCGCTGTGGCTGACGCTGAGCTTCCCAGCACCGGCGGTCGCATCACCCGCGATGATCTGGCCCGGCACCCAGTGGGTCTCACTCCTACTCCCCTACGGATCTCACGGTCGCGCGTGACCTCCCCCGTGACAAAGCCAGCCAAGGAACTCACTTCGATCACGGTGGATTCCTCCACCTATGACAAGATCCGGCACGTGGACGTGCCTGCCCCGCCGAAGGTCGCCTCGATCCACGCTCCGAAGCCAGTGCGTCCCGCTTCCGTGGTCACTCCGCCCCCGGTTGAGCCTCGCCGGGTTGCGGTGCCGGAGCAGGTGGGGTTGAGGCCGGTGGACGTCGAAAAGCAAAAGGCCCTGCGTCCTGTCTCTTTGCCTTATCGACGCCGCCTGGACCCCGTCCATGCACACCGCCCCACGTACGTACCGGTCGAGCGCCCCATGCCGCAACCGCTGCGCCAGATTACGGTGACTCCGTCCCAGGTGACCGCCCCGCAGATGCCCGCACCGAAGCCGCTCAGCGAGGTCCGCATCGACCCGGATCGGGTGGACGAGGATTCTTACACCGAGACGGCTGCAAGCAGGAAGGACAAGCGCTAAATGGCAGACAACCCCAAGACCCCTGCCCCCGGCGCAGAGCCGAAGGGCAACCCCTTCGTGCGGTGGCTCACTGTTCTACTTGGCCTGTTCTTTCTTGGTTTAGCCAGCGTGATCGGCCGGGACCTGTGGTACCGCTACCAGGGGGACATCCCCCACAACGCCTGGATGCGCTCGGTCTTCGCATGGATTGGCTCCGCCAATGTTGATGGCACGGGTGCGGCTGTGGGCATTCTCATGGTGCTCGTGGGCCTGTGGTTCATCGTTTCTGCGTGCAAGCCGCGACCGCGGCGCCACGTACAGGTGGTCTCCCCTACGTCCTCCATTTGGGTACGTCCGGTGGACATTGCCCGCAAGTCCACCGCCGCTGTGCGCTCCGAACTCGGACAAACCAGCATCACCTCGCGCGCCAGTCGCCGGAAGCTCACGGTCAACGTTGTGGACGACGGTTCGGAGAACCTCGCTGGCCGTCTTGTTTCCGCGCTCAACCGCGAAGTCCAGCGCCTCAACCCCACCCCTCGGGTGAAAGTGAACGTGCTGCCCGCACCCCCGGCAAAGGAGATGCCATGACCAAAGGCCTCGCGTTCTTCGACCGCCTGATCATCTTCCTGCTCGGGCTTGTTCTCATCGCTGGCGGACTCATTCCCGTTGCCCTGTTCTGGGAGATCCCCTACCTCTCCCCCTTCGTGCGCGAGCTCAACCGCTCCGCGCTCACGGGCGTGCCTGGGATGACCTGGTACACGGGTGCGCTCATTGCGGCGCTCGTGGTGTCCCTCATCTTGGGCTTGCTGATGATCCTGCCCAACATCCGTAGCCGCGCCTTCAGCAACCGTAACCTGATGCCGGCTCAGCCTGAGCTTGGCAAAACACGCATCAACGTGGCCCGCGTGGCGCAAGCAGCGTGCAATCATGCGGAGACCACTGAGGTAGTGAACAAAGCAACGCAGTCCGTTGCATACGTGGGCAAACGCCCGACCGTGACGTTTACCATCAACGCGAACCCGGACTATGAGCTGGAAACCATCATCAGCTTTGTCGAGCAGATGGACGCTGACTTCTGCGACGCGGTGGACACCATGGACATTGACACTGTGTTCAAGCTGCACCTGGACAAGGTGAAAGCGGCCTAGTCTTCGAGGAGCAGGATCTGGGTGACCTCCCCCAGAGCGACCGGCTCCCCGCCGCCCGCCGGCGCGAAACGGAACTCCTCTCCGGGCTGTGCGCATTCGATGCGATCCCACGCAAGGGTGGACTTCTGAACCGTGCGCCGGTCTACCCGCCACAGGTGAATACGTTGCGTCACGAGAGCGCGCGCACCATCTGCGAGCGCGATGAGCCACACCGAATTGCCGACTTCTTGTCGCTCCAGACCTTCAAGCGTCTCAGCGGCCCCCACGCGGCTGATGAGTGTAACCACGCCTAGGCGGTGTTCCACCCCATCCGCGTCGGCGACCACGAGCATTCGTCCCGGACCAGTGGGACGGATTGACGAATAGCGCCACACGCTCGGCTGCCGGTCCCGTTCAGTGCCTGAACGGACCACCGCATCCCCCGCCACTGTCAGCGTGACGCAATGATCTGGCGATGTCGTTTCCACGAGGATGTCCACGGCCGCAAGCCTCTCATCCGTGCGGGGCAGTTCGGCGGGATGGTCTTCGGCTTCGCTGCGAAGCAGCTCCTCCAGCTCCTCATCCGACGTACCCCACCCCGCTCCTTGGTTAGCCAGAATGCCAAACAACGTGGCCAGCGGAAGGTCCGGTTGGCCTTCCCACGCCTCACGCAGGCGATCTAGAACTCGGGGAATTCGCGTTGGGTCTTGCACGCCCACTGAGCTTAGGGACAAACAAGAAAAAGTGTGCGCTGGGTCGGTGGCGTGCCGTGGCAGACATGCCCCACGCGGTGGTCTTGGGTATCTATGGATCAGTTTGACTATCGCACCTTCCAGCGATCCCCGACCTGGGGTTTTGCCGCTCACGGATCGCCATAGTCAAACGGGCATGCCGAAAGACCAGCTGTCGCTGGCTTTCGGCATGAGGTGTCGTTTATCTCCCGTACAGGAGTGTCATTGCCCCAAAGGGGTGGACGGTGTTGGGGATGAGGTATCCGCGTGGTGATCTCCACATCGGGGCTCCCCGGATGTTTTCTACCCGGCCCCGGTAGCTACGTTCAGGGTCATCATCGTTGGTGCGGTTGTGATACCTACACAACATCGCCAGGTTGTCCATGTTGGTGAGCCCGCCTTGTGACCAGGCTTTGATGTGGTGGACTTCGCAGTTATCGGCCGCATGCCTGCAGTCCGGTACAGGACACGTCGGCATGGTGGCCCGGGCTAGGTCGCGTTGCTTCCGGTTGGCGAAACGTTGCGTGTCATAGAGATTGACTGGGCCTTCTTGGGGGTGGAACATCGCTACTTCTAGCACGTCCCCAAAGTTCTGGGCCAAAAACTCCGCACCGGTCATCGTCGTGCCATCGGTGAGCCCCAGGATGACTTCGTCGCCGTCGCCGCCCATGATTGTGATGTGCTCGTCCAGTGGGATGAGGATCAGCGGGCGGGGCACAGCAGGAGCGATTCGGGTTGGGGTCTCGTCTTCAGCGTCGGGGCGAAGGCCCAGGAGGCGCATGAGCTTCTCATACATCTGCGGGCCGGCGGGGCCGTCTTTGAGGTCTTGGCGTAGTGCGTATTCGATGGCTGCCATGTCTCGTTCTGGGCCCATGACGTTCATCGGGCGGGACTCATTATCCGAGCCCCCGAACCCTACTGATGGTTCCCGTGCAGGCTTGTCCACCTCCGGCACGATGTCTTTTGAGCGGCGCTTGAGCGTGTCGTAATTCCCCGGAATGGACAGCAGTGCCAGGCGTAGGCGCCACTTCTCGGCGGGGTCGGTGAAAGGTGCTACTCGGGATTCGATGTAGACGAGTTGATCCATGGACTTCTGGGTCGACCGTGCGACCGCAACAGCGTTGGCTTGTTTGCGGGTGAACTTGGTTTTCCCGTAGTAAGCCTTGTGGACTTTGGCCCACTCGCGCATGAGGGCAGGTTTGCAGCCATGGCTGATGAGCTCCTGGGCATCGAAGGATGCCAGGGTCTCAATGGGGTTGGTCAACCCCGCTACGGAAGCTGCAAACGATGTCATGCCATGCACGCTAAACCGAAACGCAACAACGCGCGAGAAGGGCCCCAAAAACCTGTGGATAACCCAAAAATCTATCCACAGGCAGTGCGCGCTAAAACACGCGTAGGAAGCGGAGGACCAGCGGAAACAGGCCGGTTCCCTCAAAACCCAAAAAAGATTTAGACGCTTACCGCGGAATCAACCGGTCGGTCGATGTTGGGGGTCCAGAACCAGAAGCGGAACTACAAGTCAGTTGGAATGAAAAAGCCGCACCCCCTGCGAACAGGAAGTGCGGCTTTATGGAGCTGTTCTGGCGGAACCAGAACCTGGTTTAGCTAGAGACTAGTCCAGGATCTTGGTAACGCGGCCAGCGCCGACGGTACGGGAGCCCTCGCGGATAGCGAAGCGCAGGCCCTCGTCCATAGCGACCGGCTGGATGAGCTCAACGGTCATGTCGACGTTGTCGCCCGGCATAACCATCTCGGTGCCCTCCGGCAGCTTCACAACACCGGTCACGTCAGTAGTACGGAAGTAGAACTGCGGACGGTAGTTGTCGAAGAACGGGGTGTGGCGGCCGCCCTCGTCCTTGGACAGGACGTAGACAGAGCCCTCGAACTTGGTGTGCGGGGTGTAAGCGCCCGGCTTGATGATGACCTGGCCACGCTCAACGTCCTCACGCTTCAGACCACGGAGCAGCAGAGCAGCGTTGTCGCCAGCCTCAGCGGTGTCGAGAAGCTTGTTGAACATCTCGATGGAGGTGACGGTGGTCTTCTGGGACTTCTCGCGGATACCGATGATCTCGACCTCGTCGTTGAGGTTCAGGACACCACGCTCAACACGGCCGGTAACAACGGTACCGCGGCCGGAAATGGTGAAGATGTCCTCGATCGGCATCAGGAAGTCGCGGTCGGTCTCGCGGACCGGGTCCGGGATGGAGTCGTCGCAAGCCTGCATGAGGTCGACGATGGACTGAACCCACTTCTCCTCGCCCTCGATAGCCTTGAGCGCGGAGATGTGGATGATCGGAGCCTCTTCGTCGTAGTCCTGCTCACCGAGCAGCTCGCGGATCTCCATCTCGACGAGCTCGATGATCTCCTCGTCATCAACCATGTCGCACTTGTTCAGTGCAACGAGGATGTACGGAACGCCAACCTGGCGAGCGAGCAGAACGTGCTCGCGGGTCTGCGGCATCGGGCCGTCAGTAGCAGCAACAACGAGGATTGCGCCGTCCATCTGAGCAGCACCGGTAATCATGTTCTTGATGTAGTCGGCGTGGCCCGGGGCGTCAACGTGTGCGTAGTGGCGCTTCGGGGTGTTGTACTCCACGTGGGAGATGTTGATGGTAATACCGCGCTCGCGCTCTTCCGGAGCCTTATCGATCGCTGCGTAGTCGAAGGCCTTGTTCTCCTCCGGGTACTGGTCAGCCAGCACCTTGGTGATAGCAGCGGTCGTGGTGGTCTTGCCGTGGTCGACGTGACCGATGGTACCGATGTTCACGTGCGGCTTAGTGCGCTCGAACTTTTCCTTTGCCACTGTTAGTCCTCCTGGACGTACATGTGACTACGACTTTCGCAGCCACGTGGATTTACTTTGCCTTGTTTGCATTTCCTAGCACTCGATCCACGCAGTCCACGTAATCGAACGGTGAACCGGTGCGAGGGCATGGAAACAATGGCCATTTCACAATGTGCCAGTTACTTGATCCTAGATTTGTCGTGGCCGATTTTCAAACCACAACGGGGGTTCCCGGTGGTAACGGCCGACTCAAGCTGGGCATGTACTGTGACCTGCACCAACCTCAGCCCGACCATTACCACTTGGGGGTGAACTCCCCGCTTCCCCCGAACTGGCGTGGGCGAAGCGGGGACAGCTGGGCGTTATGCCCGGCCGTTGCGCTCGTCGATGATCTCCTGAGCGATGGACGACGGGACCTCGCCGTAGGAGTCAAAGACCATGGTGAAGTTTGCGCGGCCGGCGGTTGCGGAACGCAGGTCGCCGATGTAGCCGAACATCTCGGACAGCGGAACCTTCGCCTTGACAACCTTGGCGCCGGAGCGGTCTTCCATGGCGTACACCTGGCCACGACGGGAGCTGATGTCACCGTTGACGGTGCCCATGTACTCCTCCGGAGTGACAACCTCGACAGCCATGAGCGGCTCGAGCAGGACCGGCTTTGCCTTAGCAACAGCTTCCTTCAGGGCCTGGGAACCAGCGAGCTTGAAGGCCATCTCAGAGGAGTCGACCTCGTGGTAAGCACCGTCTTCTAGGGTGGCCTTGATGTTCACCAGCGGGTAGCCAGCGAGGTAGCCGTACTGCATTGCGTCCTGGATACCAGCGTCGACGGACGGGATGTACTCCTTCGGCACGCGACCACCGGTGACGGCGTTCTCGAAGGTGTAGATCGCGGACTCGCCTTCCTCGAGGGTCTCCGGGTCCGGGTTGTACGGCTCGATGGAGATGATGACCTTCGCGAACTGACCGGAACCACCGGTCTGCTTCTTGTGGGTGTAGTCGAGGTGCTCGACTGCCTTGCGAATGGTCTCGCGGTAAGCAACCTGCGGGGAACCGATGTTTGCCTCAACCTTGAACTCGCGCTTCATGCGGTCCACAAGAACGTCGAGGTGAAGCTCGCCCATACCGCCGATGACGGTCTGGCCGGACTCCTCGTCGAGGTGGACGGTGAAGGTCGGGTCCTCTTCAGCAAGCTTCTGAATAGCGGTACCCAGCTTCTCCTGGTCAGCCTTGGTCTTCGGCTCAATAGCCACCTGGATAACCGGATCCGGGAAGTCCATGGACTCCAGGATGATCGGGTTGTCCGGGTTGCAGAGGGTGTCACCCGTGGTGGTTTCCTTCAGACCGATGAACGCGTAGATGTTGCCAGCGTCAGCGTGCTCGACCGGGTTCTCCTTGTTCGCGTGCATCTGGAAGAGCTTGCCCACGCGCTCCTTCTTGTTCTTCGTGGAGTTGAGCATCTGCTCGCCCGGGATGGCCTGGCCGGAGTAGACGCGCACGTAGGTGAGCTTGCCGAAGAACGGGTGAACAGCAATCTTGAATGCCAGTGCGGAGAACGGATCATCCACGGACGGCTTACGGGTCAGCTTGTCGTTGCCGTCGATGGAGGTACCGGTGACCTCGCCGATGTCCAGTGGGTTCGGCAGGTAGTCCACAATCGCGTCGAGAAGCGGCTGAACGCCCTTGTTGCGGTATGCGGTACCGCAGAAGACCGGGTAGATCTCGGAGTTGACGGTCATCTTGCGGATGGCGCCCTTGATCTCGTCGATAGTCAGCTCTTCGCCGCCGAAGTACTTCTCCATGAGCTCTTCGTCGGACTCAGCAACAGCCTCGAGCAGCTTCTCGCGGTACTCCTCGGCCTTCTCCTGAAGGTCAGCCGGGATCTCCTCGATGGTGCCCTCGGTACCAATCTCGGTCTTGCCGCGCCAGGTGATGGCCTGCATGTTGATCAGGTCAACAACACCGTCGAAGTCATCCTCAGCGCCGATCGGCAGCTGCATGACCAACGGCTTAGCGCCAAGGCGGTCGATGATGGTCTGGACGGTGTAGTAGAAGTCAGCGCCCATCTTGTCCATCTTGTTAACAAAGCAGACACGCGGGACGTCGTACTTAGCAGCCTGACGCCACACCTGCTCGGACTGCGGCTCCACACCTTCCTTGCCGTCGAACACGGCAACAGCGCCGTCGAGAACGCGCAGGGAGCGCTCAACCTCAACGGTGAAGTCGACGTGGCCCGGGGTGTCGATGATGTTGATCTGGTTGTTGTTCCAGAAACAGGTAACAGCAGCGGACGTAATGGTGATGCCGCGCTCCTTCTCCTGCTCCATCCAGTCAGTGGTTGCGCCACCGTCGTGGGTCTCACCCACGCGACGGTTGATACCCGTGTAGAACAGGATGCGCTCGGTCGTGGTGGTCTTACCAGCATCGATGTGGGCCATGATGCCGATGTTGCGGACCTTATTCAGATCCTTAAGCACTTCTTGTGCCACGTTGTGTACCCCAACTTAAATGTCGTCGACGCCTGAGAGCCGCATCCCCGCCTAGACGGGGCGACTGCGAGACGCCTTTGCGGATATTTTCCTTGGTCAATTCTGCCACGTTATCGCCGATCTGGCATGAGCACGTCTGAAAAGACGGCATGCCAGATACAGCGAAGCGGGGAAACTACCAGCGGTAGTGAGCGAAGGCGCGGTTCGCCTCAGCCATCTTGTGGGTGTCCTCGCGGCGCTTCACGGATGCGCCGAGACCGTTGGATGCATCCAGGATCTCGTTGGCGAGACGCTCGGTCATGGAGTTCTCACGACGCTGACGGGTAAAGGTAACCATCCAACGCAGTGCGAGGGTGGTGGAACGGCCCGGACGGACCTCCACCGGAACCTGGTAGGTTGCGCCACCAACACGGCGGGAACGAACCTCGAGGTCCGGGCGGATGTTGCCCAGTGCCTTCTCCAGGGTGCCAACCGGATCGGTGCCGGTCTTCTCGCGGCAGATCTCCAGCGCGTCGTAGACAATGCGCTGTGCGGTGGACTTCTTGCCGTCCTTGAGGATCTTGTTGATCAGCTGGGTGACCAGCTCGGAGCCGTAAACCGGATCCTTAACGACGGGACGCTTCGGTGCTTGCTGCTTACGCATTTTTGATTACTGTCCCTTCTTCGCGCCGTAACGGGAGCGAGCCTGCTTGCGGTCCTTGACGCCCTGGGTATCCAGTGCGCCACGGACGATCTTGTAGCGGACACCCGGGAGGTCCTTCACACGACCACCGCGGACGAGCACCATGGAGTGCTCCTGCAGGTTGTGGCCCTCGCCCGGGATGTATGCGGAAACCTCAATGCCGGAGGTCAGACGAACACGCGCAACCTTACGGAGAGCGGAGTTCGGCTTCTTCGGGGTGGTGGTGTACACGCGGGTGCACACACCGCGGCGCTGCGGGGAGCCCTTCAGGGCTGCCGTAGCGACCTTCTTGCTCTTATCGTGGCGGCCCTTGCGGACCAGCTGCTGAATAGTTGGCATACCAACACTTTCTTGTCGTCTTATCGCTCCCCCAAACGGAACCATGCCCGAACACGCAAAAATGGGGGCTCTTTTCCGGGGCCCTTCCGCGTGCGCGAACATCGAACCGTTCGAGGTGAACGGGGAGTTCATTTTCCACATCCGACGAACGCAGTGCTCGTCAGTGGAATCGCACTAAAACATACACAAGGAAAGCGTCGTCAAGCAAATTGCTTATCGACGCCCTCCTCTGAAAACTTCTTCCCCATTTTGCTTTTGCCCACGAAACGGTCATGTTAGTTTTAGTTTTGCCCCAGAAACCTCTGATGGGTTCCGATACGAGAGTTAAGGATGGCCCGATGAAAAGCCTTCGCATTAACCGCACTGTCGCCGCTGGCGCAGCCGCAGCATCCCTCCTTTTCACCGCTACCGCAGTAGCAATCCCGCACGCAGGCGCTGAAGCCGCGAGCAAGGACCTGGCGCTGAAGTGTGAGTACACCGCACCTGTGGTGGGAACAAAGAGTGTTGAGACCACCGCTAAGGTCACCGTTGACATGCCCAAAGAGGTCGACGCTGGCGCAGACATCCCGGTGAAGGTCACCACCGGTGACGCGAGAATCTCGTCTCTCGCTTTTGGTGCCGTTAAAGTCAACGGCGCGAAGAAGAGCACCGTCCGCCTGAACGTCTCCCCCAACGCGGAGCTCGTTGGCACACCTGCGGGCGTCACCCTGAATAACGGCGTGCTGAGCGTCTCAAATGCCCTCTCTGCTTCTAAGACCGCAAAGCAGGTGATCACCGTCACCGCGAAGGATGCCGAGTTCACTCTTCGCTCCAAGGATGGTGAGAAGGTCACCGTCTCCGCCCCTGCCAACATCATCGAGCTAACGATGGACACCTCGCTCGGCGACGTTCCCACCAAGTGCGCAACCACCGGCACCGCGCTGAACGAAACCACCGTCAAGGCAGCCCCGGCCCCGGAGCCACAGCCCGAACCGAACCCCGAGGACCCCGCACCGGGCGACAACGAGGAACCGGGCGAGAACCCTGGTGGCAACCCAGATACTGGCGGCAACCCAGGCACTGGCGACACCCCTGACGGTGACAATCCCGAGCCAGAACCGCAGGGCTCCTCGAAGGAAGACTTCCTGGCATTTATCTTCCAGATCTTCGGAATCAACAAGTCCGATGAAGCCAAGCAGACCGCTATTTCTTTCTGGTCTGCCCTCATCGGTGGCGGAATCTTGGGCGCTCTCATCGCAGCTCTGACGAAGCACCTCTAAGAGGACTACAAGGCAGCACTAAAACTGCGGATGCCTTTAGGCCCGGACCGGGCTGACTCCGACGACTAAGGGGCCTCATCCAACACGGATGAGGCCCCTTAGCTTATGCGCCACTCAGATGGCCTAGTCCTTCCTGCGCACTGACCTTCTGGCAAAGTACTGTTATGTCCATAGGGTTTTTGGACACGGAGTCCGGTGTCTTTCTGGACACGGGCTCCATGGTGTTTTTGGACACACTTCTAGTGGCTCATGGTTGTAGCCTGCGTTTCGGCCGGGGCTTG
>NZ_JAKMUS010000050.1 GCF_027570075.1 Corynebacterium meitnerae | reverse complement strand
TTACCAGCCTGGCTGACGCCACCGCCTGGGTCAACGACTACATCAAGGTCTACAACAACCGACCCCACAGCGGAATCAACTACTACACCCCACAAAGCGTGCACGACGGAACCTGGACAACCCTCCAACAAAACCGCCACCACGCCACCCAACAAGCCCTCCAACAAGGACTCATCCACACACCACCAACCATCCCAACCGGACTCCCCGAAGAAGTCACCATCATCCGCACAACCACCACCACACGCCCCAACCCCCAACCCCTAAACACAAAACGGTTCACAACCACTTGACATAAAGCG
>NZ_JAKMUS010000005.1 GCF_027570075.1 Corynebacterium meitnerae | reverse complement strand
GGCCGGTTCTCGGGGTGAAGGTATCGGGTTCTAGCCGTGGCCTAATGAGCCCTAGCGGATGAACTGCCGCGCGAAGTTGACGGCGTTCTGGATGTCCTGCCCGTTGATGTTGGACACGAAGCGCTGCGCCTCAGAGGACAGGGCCTCAGGCGAAGGGTTGGAGAAGTTCGGCAGGGAGGAGTTCTCCGGCAGGCGGAAACCGGGTGCCGGTGCTGCGGGGGCGGCTGGCTGGCCCGGTGTCGAGGCAGGAGGCGGGGCGACGACGCGGCCGCCGGCTTGCCACTGGCCCCAGTCGGAGGTGTAGACGTTGTTGACGTCGCAAAGCACACCGTCGATGGTGACCTGCCACTTCGCCTTCTGGTGAATGTTGGCGCGCGGGTGCAGCTTTCCGCCGGAACCCCAGTCGTGCTGCCAGTAGTAGGAGCCGATGCCGTCCTGGACGCACCACTGGATGACGTTCCAGTTGCCGTACACGCCGGTGCGCAGACCGGCTGCGGTGAGACGCTCCTGGAAGGCACGCAGGTACGGGCGGATCTGGTTGTCGTACTGGGCGCGGGTGGGGTTGTCGTCGATAGCTACGTAGATCGGCTTGCCGTTCGGGCCGCCTGCTGCGCGGTGCAGGTTAATGGCCTGCGGGGCGTGGACAGCAGCGCCGGCGGCACCGGCGAGCCAGTCAGCGGTTTCAGCGCGGCCGAACTGGTAGACCGACGCGGTGAACAGGCCGTTAGCGGCGAAGGCCTGGGTTTCCTTAAGCGCAACGGGCTTGCCCAGCATCCATGATGCGCCGGGGCGGCGCTGGGAGACGTAGCGCACGGCACCCATGTGGCCGGCGGCCTTCACGGAGCGGGCGGAGGGGACACCACCGGCGTAGTCGAGCACCGTGCCGATCGGGCGGCCCTGCGCAGCGGCATTGGGGAGGCGCGAAACGCCGACGAGGGCGGCGGCGCCCAGCGCGGTGGCCAGGGTGGCGTTGCCGAGGAAAGAGCGACGGGAAAGGGGAGCGGATCCCTTAGAGGAGGCAAAAGAGTTATTCACAGCAGCAACATTAGCACCATTGACCCCAGTGGTCACAAGGGGATACGGTGCGGGTATGAAGACTTTTTTCACTGGTGAACAGACCCCGGGCCTCATCGACTGGGGCAATATGCCGACATACAACACGATCATGGCCGTGGCGGTGGGCGCCGGCCTCATTGCCGTTGCGCTCTTCTTCCGCGACTTCCGCAACGGGAAGCTCGAGGAGGTAGAGGGCTACGCGCTGACCTTCGGTGCGCTCGCGCTCATCCTTTTCCCAACTGGCCTGCACATGACGCTGACGTGGCCGCTGGCGCCGGACTTTGCCTTCGATAACATCGTCTTTGGTGAAACGTCCCTGGGCTTCAGTGTTCTGCTGGGCGCTGCCGCTTTCTTCCTGTGGAACAAGCGCGAGTACTACGCCGCCGGCTCTGACGCGAGCTTCCACAGTGCGATGAAGACGCTTCGCCCGGCCACGATCTTCATTGCCGGGCTGGGTCTCGCCCTGTTTGGTATTGCGTTGGCCGGCGTTGTGTACACGCTGTTCGCTGCCCCGGCCGAGGAGCCGATCTCCGGCGCCTTCGCCGACTGGCCGATGATGGAGGCCAGCTTCATTGGTGTGCTGTTTACCATGGTTGGACTTGGTGCAGTGCTGCTTCCGTTCGCGGTTCGTGGCACGGGCGAGGGCACTATCTCCGGGCTGTTCAAGACCATCGAGTGGCTGTGGATCATCTCGGGCACGATCTGGCTGCTGTTCGGTGCGATGAACTTCTACACCCACATCGGCCTGATTGTGAACACGATGTAGAGGGTGGCGGGGGGCGTCGATAAGCGCTATGCTTTCTGTTATGGAAAATAAGCAGATGGATGCGAGCACGGTGCGTGACTCGCTCGAGGCGGTCCGTGATGTGGAGGCCCGTGCCGCACACACTCCGATCCCGTGGCCGATGATCGCGGCAGTCAGTGTTGTGCTCGGCCTGGGCATCGGCCTCATGCTGGCCGGGCAGGTGTGGGGGCTACTCGCGCTGATCGGGTCGCTGGTACTCATGATGGTGCTCGAGTTCAGCGGTAAGAAGGCAGTCCGCGCGGCGATGAAGCAGGACGTGCAGCCCGATGAGGGGACATGGAGCTGGAAGCGCTTCCTCACGTTCATGGTGCTGTATACGATCGCGTATATCGGGATGCAGGTTTTCGCGGACCGCTATCCGGACGGCAATCTGGCCGTGGGGGTCACTGTGGGCATTCTTGCCACCGCCGCGATGATCGCGGGCTACGGCCTGACGTGGAGGAAATACCATTGATCGACCCGGTTATTCATCCACTGAACCGCCTGAGGATCTGCGCAGCCCTGCGCGCTGCCGGGGCGACGGAGGGCAAGGTGCGGCGCGAGATGCGCTTCGCGCGGCTGCGGGAGATCACGGAGCTGTCGGATGCCACGCTGTCGAAGCAGCTCTCGGCGCTCGAGGAGCACGGCTACATCACCCGTTTCCGCGAGTACGGTTCGTCACGCGCGAAGGACACCGTGTGGGTCACGCTCACGCGGGCAGGGGAGAAGGCCCTCGAAGGTCACCTCGAAGCACTCAGGCGCTACGCTGAGCCACATGACTCGCCTGACTAGAACGCCTGCAGAGCTCAAAGATGTGCTTATCGACGCCCCCCGCGTCTCCCTCGTCCCCACCATGGGCGCCCTGCACAGCGGCCACATTTCGCTCGTGCGTGAGGCTAAGAAGTTGGGTAATCCGGTGGTGGTGAGCATCTTTGTCAACCCACTGCAGTTCGCGCCGGGGGAGGACCTAGACGCGTACCCGCGCACGCTTGACGAGGACATGGCCAAGCTGGAAGCGGAAGGCGTGGACGCGGTCTTCGCGCCGAGCGTATCCACGATGTACCCCCACGGCCCCCGCACCACCATCCATCCTGGGCCTTTGGGTTCTGTCCTCGAGGGCAAGACCCGCCCGACTCACTTCGCGGGCGTGCTCACCGTGGTGGCCAAACTGTTCTGCCTCACCGGCGCCACCGACGCGTTCTTTGGGGAGAAGGATTACCAGCAGCTGGCCCTGATCCGGCAGATGGTGGAGGACCTGCACCTGCCCGTGCACGCGCACGGCTGCCCGATCATCCGCGAAGATAGCGGCCTGGCGCTGTCGTCCCGTAACCGCTACCTCAGCCCCGAAGAGCACCAGGCCGCCCTCGTGTTGTCCCGCGCGCTGGCTACCGGTTCGTACGAGGAAGCTCGTTCCCTTCTCGACGCCGCCCCCAATGTCGCCCTCGACTACCTTGCCGTGACCACCCCGGAGCTTGGCGAACTCCCCGCCGGATACCGCGGTCCCGCTCGCCTGCTCGTTGCGGCGAAGGTGGGGGAGACCCGGCTCATCGACAACGTTGCGATTGAAATCTAGCTAGAACGAGTGCTCTTCCGCGGGGAATTCTCCCTCGTGGACAGCGCGCTTGTAGTCGCTGGCTGCCGTGGCCAGTGCCTCGCCCACGGCGCCGAACTTGCGCACGAAGCGGGCACGGTGGCCGCCAGCGGGGAAGTCCGCCAGATCGTGCCAGACCAGCACCTGCGCATCCGTGTCTGGGCCGGCGCCGATGCCGACAGTGGGCACCGGGCTGTTTGCGGTGAGCTCTGCTGCGAGGGGAGCGGGGACCATCTCAAAAACCACCATGTCTGCGCCCCCGTTGACCACGGCCTCCATGTCGGCGCGGAGCTGATCAGCACTGTCATCGCGGCCCTGGACTTTGAAGCCGCTGAGGTTATCCACCGACTGCGGCGTGAAGCCCAAGTGCGCGCACACTGCTAGGCCCGCATCCTTGAGAGCCTTGATGCGCGACGCGATGCGCACCCCGCCTTCGAGCTTGACCATGTGTGCACCGCTGCGGTGAATCATCTCGGTGGCGCTGCGGACACACTGCTCGTCGGAAGCCTCGTAGCTGCCAAACGGCAGATCCGCGATAACCAGCGCATTGCCCGCGCCACGCACGACTGCGGCGGCGAGGTAGGTCATCTCGTCGATGGAGACCTGGTTCGTCGTCTCATAGCCAAACACAACATTTGCCGCGGAATCACCGACGAGCATGCACTCAATGCCCGCCTCCGCGAACACGCGCGCCGTGGAGTAATCGTAGGCGGTGACCATTGCCCACTTTTCCCCATCGGCCTTCTTCTGCTTCAGATCCGCTACCCGAACCTTTTTGGTGGGAACCAAGTATCCAGTCATGCGGACAGTCTAGGCACGCTCGGTGGCAATTCTTGGAATTCCCCGGGTAATTGGATTCTCCCGCTTGGCCAGCGTGCTGCGCTGTGCGTGCATATGCTGGGGCGCATGATCAGAGCATTTAGTGCCGCGCTTGCCGCAGTCAGCCTCATGGCCGTGGCTGGGTGCGGGGCGAGTGAAGACGTGCCACCTGCAGCAGAGAGCCACGATAGCGCTGTTGCCTCCGAGGCGCCGAAGGACGTTGACTACCGCACGCTTTTGGACGGCATCACCTACAAAGGCCAGCCCGTTGCCGTTCGCACGCCGGAACAGATCGAAGAATTCATCCAAATGTCCCGGGACGCGGAAGCCGGCAACGCGGTGGACAACGTCAAAGTTGAACCAGCTGAATGCGCGGAAAGCGTCACCGACCCTGCGCGAGCGAACCATGCTGAGAGAATGAGTGTGGACAATTACGCGATGGCTGACCTGGACGTCGATAGCTTCACGCTCATCGCGGAGGCCGCGGATATCGCTGATTACCGGAAGACTGATCTGGAGAAATCTGATGGGTCCTGTGACAAGTACACCGTCACGATGCACGGCTACACACAGCACATCACCGACAAGGAAATCCCATTCGAAGGCGACGCGAACAAAGGGCGTGCAATCATCTCGCACTCAGTTTTCGACGATGGAACCGAAGTCACCCTTTACAGCGTCGCCGCAGAGAAGAATGGCGCCTTCATCGACGTCGTGATCAAAGACGACTCGCAGGAATCTATCGACGCCGCCAACGCCACACTCGACCAGGTCCTCGCGCGACTCTAGGTCTCAGCCTGGAACAACGCCCAGTTCAGGCCGCGTCTTTCGCCCCCTGATGACGGTGCGGTAACGTAGATTCCCGTTGCCCTAGTAGCTCAGTGGATAGAGCACGGCTCTCCTAAAGCCGGTGTCGGAGGTTCGATTCCTCTCTGGGGCGCCATGTGTTGTCTCGAGACATAGTTCCGGTTATGTCTCGGGACTTCTTTTATTTTTGTTGCCTGGTTTGGGGTTGAGTTCGTTGTCTTTTTGGTTGTAGTAGATCTTGTCGGGGGTCATTGTGTAGCGGGCTATGTGTTGCCCCGTGGTGCGACCCAGCCCTGTTACCACTGTTGGCCTCCGGGTCTTCGCCATTGATGTACCGGCTTGACTATCTGGTTTGACTATCGCGCTTTGCGCCGATCTGCGACCTGCGGTTTTGCGTGGCGCCCTTCGCCATAGTCAAACCTGGGCACACCAAATGGCCGGACGAGCCGGCTATTCGGTGAGGTGGTGGGTTACCTGCCGTACAGGAGTGTCATTGCTCCGAAGGGGTGGACGGTGTTGGGGATGAGGTATCCGTTCGGTGATCTCCACATCGGGGCGCCGCGGATGTTCTCCACTCGGCCGTGGTGGGGTTTGGCAGGGTCATCATCATTGGTGCGGTTGTGATACCGGCACAGCATGGCCAGGTTGTTCATGTTGGTCAGCCCTCCCCTCGACCAGGCTGTGATGTGGTGGACCTCGCAGTTATCTGCCGCGTGCCGGCAATCAGGCACAGGACACGTCGGCATGGTGGCCCGGGCTAGGTCGCGTTGTTTCTGGTTGGCGAAGCGCTGAGTGGCGTAGAGGTTGACGGGGCCTTCTTGGGGGTGGAACATCGCTACTTCTAGGACGTCCCCAAAATTCTTGGCCAAAAACTCCGCACCAGTCATCGTCGTGCCATCGGTGAGCCCCAGGATGACGTCGTCGCCGTCGCCTTTCATGATTGTGATGTGCTCGTCCAGTGGGATGAGCACCAAGGGGCGCGGCACTGCCGGGGCAATGCCGGAAGGAGTGTCATCCTCGGAAGGGCGCAGGCCAAGGATGGCCATGAGCTTCTCGTACATTTGCGGGCCAGCAGGGCCGTCTTTGAGGTTTTGGCGTGTCGCGAATTCAATAGCTGCAGCGTCTTCTTCCAGCGCCATGATGGTCACAGGACGCCTCTTCTTATTCGAGCGGCCATACCGGACTGTTGGTTCCGGGGCTGGCTTGTCCACCTCGGGCACGATGTCCTTCGCACGGCGCTTGAGCGTGTCGTAATTGCCCGGAACAGACAACAGGGCAAGGCGTAGGCGCCACTTCTCGGCGGGGTCGGGGAAAGGTGCTACTCGGGATTCGATGTAGACGAGTTGATCCATCGACTTCTGGGTCGAGCGTGCCACCTTGATCGCGTTGGCTTGCTTACGGGTGAACCTGGTCTTGCCGTAGTAGGCCGTGTGGACCTTTACAAATTCGCGAACACGGGCAGGGCTGCAGCCAGCATCGAGGAGCACCCTGGCATCAAAGTCTGCCAAGGTCTCGATCGGGTTGGTGAAACCCGCTACTAAGGCTGCAAAAGAACTCATGCCATGCACGCTAAACGCAAATGCAAAAACGCGCGAGAAGGGCCCCAAAAACCTGTGGATAACCGGAAAAACTATCCACAGACAGCGCGGGCTACAGCCCGAGCAGAAAGCGTATGACCAGCGGAAACAGGCCGGTTCCCGCGAAACACAAAAATGTTTTAGAAGCTTGTCGTGGAACTAAACCGATTGCGACGCACCCCGCGTCGTGCACGCTTCCTGCTAGAAAGCCATGGCTTAGCTATTTTGCAAGGTCTTGGTGGCTATAGAAGGCCTGTTTTAGCTGCTTAGAGCGCTGCGCGATGGGATTTTCCCAGGTGAGATGATTGCAATTTAGAGACCCACCTAAAGCTTGTATCTTTCAAAAAGCGTGATTTTTGAAAGATAGAGAGTCGTTCGCGCGCTGTAAATTGCAGTGGTTCTAGCTTAGATCCGCGAGCTTGGCCAGCACGTCAGCGGCCGGTGGGTTGGTGGCGTGGGTGCCGTCGGAGTAGAGGATGGTGGGCACGATGCGGTTGCCGTCGTTGACGGACTTGATCCAATCGTCAGCGTCCACGCCGGGTGCTTCGACATCGACGATCTCCACGGCGCCTTCCGGTAACTTCGCGCGGCGAAGGTCTGCGATCAACGCCGTGCAGAACGGGCACCAGGACGCGGCAAAGACGGTGACGGGTGCGGTGGTCGCAGGGGTTGAAGGAGTGTTAGACAAAGCTCTAAGCCTTTCGTTCAAAACGTTGGAAGCGGTAGCGCAGTGGTGAAAAGTCGGTGCCATCGAACGTCACGCGGCCACGTGTAGAAGTGAACCATTCGGTTTCGTGGACCAGCTCAAATTCCGCTGGGATGCGTGGGGCGTGGACGGGGGTGGGGAGGTGGGGGAGGGAGACGTCGATAAGCGTGCGCTCAATGATGTCGACCTGGTCGAGCGTGGCTTCGTAGAGTTGCGCTCCGCCCATGATCCATGCGTCGGTGTCGATGGCGGGGAGGGAGCGGGAGACGAGCGCGCCGTCGGACCATTCGCCGGGCTCGCGTGAGGAGACGACGTGATTCGGGCGGCCGGGCAGCGGCTTGAAGGGGAGTGATTCCCACGTGCGGCGCCCCATGATGACGGGGCTGCCCAGCGTGGTCTCTTTGAAATGTTTGAGGTCCTCTGGCAGGTACCATGGCATGTCTTTGCCGTCGCCGATGACACCGTCGAGGCTTTGCGCCCAGATTGCGCCAAGCATGTTAGACCGAGACCTTCGCGGTGATAGTCGGGTGCGGGTCGTAGCCGGTGACTGCGATGTCGTCGAAGGTGTAGTCGAAGATGGACTCTGCCTTGTTCAGCTCCAGCTGCGGGTATGGGCGGGCGTCGCGCGACAGCTGCTCGCGGACCTGCTCGATGTGGTCGTTGTAGATGTGGCAATCCCCGCCGGTCCAGATGAGTTCGCCGACCTCAAGGCCCGCCTGCTGGGCGAACATGTGCGTGAGCAGCGCGTAGGACGCGATGTTGAAGGGCACGCCGAGGAACATGTCCGCGGAGCGCTGGTAGACCTGCATGGACAGCTTGCCGTCGGCGACGTAGAGCTGGAACAGCAGGTGGCAGGGCATAAGTGCCATCTTGTCCAGCTCCGCCACATTCCACGCGGAGACGAGGTTGCGACGGGACTCCGGGTCCTGGGTGAGAAGGTCCAGCGCATTCTGAATCTGATCAACATGCTGGCCATCGGGTGTGGGCCACGAGCGCCACTGCACGCCGTAAACCGGGCCGAGCTCACCGTTCTCATCGGCCCACTCGTTCCAGATGCGGATGTTGTTCTCCTGCAGCCAGCGCACATTCGAGTCACCCTTGAGGAACCACAGCAGCTCGCCGACAACACCCTTGAAGTACACCTTCTTGGTGGTCAGCAGGGGAAAGGATTCCGCCAGGTTGTAGCGCAGCTGCTTGCCAAACAGGCTGATCGTGCCCGTGCCGGTCCGGTCGCTCTTCGGGGTGCCGGTTTCCAGGATTTCGCGCAGCAGGTCCTCGTAGGGGGTGTTAATGGTTTCTGTCACTTTGCAATTCCCTCGTAACTGCCGTGCTCTTCCTTGTAGGCAGCAGCGTGTTCCAAAATCTCGTCCGCGATTTCCGGGCGGCAGATCAACAAATCAGGAATATACGTGTCCTTATTGTTGAAGCGAACTTCCGAGCCATCCAGCCTTGTCGCGTGAAGGCCCGCTGCCTTAGCGACGCCCACCGGCGCCGCCTGATCCCACTCATACTGCCCGCCCGCGTGGATGTATGCGTCGTAGTCACCCAGCAGAACGTGCATGGCCTTTGCTCCGGCCGAGCCGATGCCGGCGGCCTCAAATCCCATCTTCTCGGCCACGTATTTGGCCACGGCCGGGGGGCGGTTGTGGGACAGCGCGATCTTTCGGGACAACGGGCCCGACACATGGCGCACGTCGGATGACTTAAACACCACGCCCAGGTCCGGCAGGCCCACGGCCGCGTGGATAGGGACACCGTCTTCGACCAGCGCGATATGCACTGCCCAGTCCTGGCGGCCGGTGGCGAATTCCTTCGTGCCATCGAGCGGATCCACGATCCACACGCGGCGGCAGTCCAAGCGCGCCAGGTCATCCACGGCCTCTTCTGACAAGAAACCATCCTCCGGGCGGTGCTGCTCCAGCACGCGAGCGATCCAGTTCTGTGCCAGATCATCGCCCGCCTCACCGAGCTCCCGGCCCCGCAGCAGGCCGACGCCGCGAATCCCCTTCAGAATCTCGCCCGTGCCTTGCGCAATGAGGTTGGTCAACCGTGAGTCCGAATACGTTGCCGTCATGGCCTAGACCTTACCGCTTCCCGGCTTGTGCCGTAGATGTGCGGGGGCGGTGTGAGCCGTTCTCTGTGTGGTGCCCCGTCTGGGCCACTGGTCTGCAAACTGCAATGAATCAACTGCAATGAATCGAGTGGAAGGGGCCGTCAGTAATTTCTCGCGGTGGCGCCACCTGGCTTATATGAAAACGTTTATTGGGGTTTGCGTTGTGAGGGGGCCAAGCGAGACGGGAACATAACACTTAACTTCCCACATAACATCCCACAAGTGTTATGTAGTGGGAAGTTAAGTGTTATGTTGGACTGAAACAGGTGGCCACCATGAGAAAGGGGAGGGCAGAGCAATGACGGATGACGAGCTTGATGGCCTTATTGCCGAGCTCAAGATCATTGGTGCCGAGGGGCAGGCAGTCGAAGTCAAGAGCGGAGTGGGAAAGAATATCCGCGAAACTCTCAGCGCTTTTTCCAATGGTGACGGGGGTATCCTGCTCATCGGCCTGAGCGAAGAGGATGGGTTTACGCCAGTCGAGGGGTTTGATGCGTCGAAAGCTCGCGATGCTGTGGCGTCTCGCTGTGAAGAGCTCACCCCGGCGGTGCGGCCGGTTCTAGAGATTCACAAACATGAAGGGTCTTTCGTGCTTGTGGTTGAAGTGCCTCCGCTCAACCGTGAAGATAAACCGAGTTACATCACTGAACAGGGTCGATGCAACGGTTCTTTCATTCGTACCGGTGACGGGGAACGCCGGCTGACTAAGTATGAAATTGATCGCCTCCTCGAAGAAGAAGTGCAGCCGCGTTGGGATGAGGAGCCAGTGGAGGAAGCTGGCCGCGCCGATCTGGAAGAGGTGACATTAGGTGACTACCTGGCTGTTCAGAAAGCACGCCGGCCAAAGACATTTGCGGATGGGGAAGACCAGGCTTTGCGTCGTCTGCGGGTGATGAAGGGTGAACACCCGACATTGGCTGCGCTGATGACGATGGGGGATTATCCCCAGGAGTTCTTTCCTCGCCTGACGGTCACTTTCGGGCTGTTTCCGGGCACGGGTAAAGGTGATGTCACGGTCGGGGAGAGGCTGCTTGATAGCGCGACACTCGTTGGGACTATTCCTGAGCTCGTCGAATCCGGTGTGGCGATTGTTCAGAAAAACATGCGCACCGCCAGTGTGATTGGGGATGTGTACCGCACCGATTTGCCTGAATATCCCCTCGTGGCTGTCAGGGAGGCGCTGGTGAATGCGTTGATGCACCGTGATTATTCACCAAGCTCACTAGGGAGCCAGGTTCAGATCAACATGTTCGTGGACCGCCTGGAAATCACAAACCCGGGCGGACTCTACGGTGGTGTTACGGTTGAGAACCTCGGCGAAGCAGGCATTAGTTCTTCGCGGAACCGTCGACTGTCATCGTTCCTCGAAGACCTGACTTTTGATGGCGGCGGCCCGGTCGCCGAAAATCGAGGCTCTGGCATTGCGACGATCAACCGTGCGCTGGAGGAGGCACTGATGCCGCCGCCGATCTTCACGGATCGTTTGACTGATTTCACCGTCACCTTCCGGAAGAGGCGAGTGGCGCCGGCCGAACGTCATGGAACCGCGATGGACCAAGTGGCCAAGCTTTTTACCGAACGTGAATCGTGGTCTACCACCGAACTTGTTAACGCAACGGGGCTCAGCCGGACGGCGGTGCAGAAAGCGATCAACCAACTTGTGGCCGACGGAACGGTGGAGCCAACGGAGCCAGCCCGCTCCCCACGCCAGCGCTACCGGCTGACTACCTGATGGAATGTGCTGGTGGGAGCGACATAACACTTAACTTCCCACATAACATCCCACAAGTGTTATGTAGTGGGAAGTTAAGTGTTATGTTCTTCCCGGTTAAAGTGAACACGTGCCTGAGAACCCTTCCAACCACTCCGTGAGCGGGGATTCTGGTCGCGTGCTCGACCGCTTCCACCCGCAGGTGGCAACGTGGTTTGAGGAGGTCTTCGCCGCGCCGACTCCAGTGCAGGAGCAGGCGTGGCAATCGATCTCGGAGGGGGAGAACACCCTTGTCGTCGCCCCGACTGGCTCGGGTAAGACGCTCGCGGCGTTTTTGTGGTCACTCAATTCGATGGTGAATCGCGCCGGGCAGCAAGCACTGCATTTCGACGACAACGTGGCCCTCCAGCGCACCACCCAGGGAACGCGCGCAGGGGTAAAAGTCCTCTATATCTCCCCACTGAAAGCCCTAGGCGTGGACGTGGAGAACAACCTCCGCGCACCGCTGACCGGCATTGCCCGGGTGGCGCAGCGCATGGGGTTGGACATGCCGGATGTGTCCGTGGCGGTCCGCTCCGGCGATACCCCGCAGGCGGAGCGCAACCGGCAGGCGCGTAAACCTCCGGACATTCTCATCACCACGCCGGAGAGCCTCTACCTGATGCTCACCAGCAAAGCGGCGGGAATTCTGAAGACGGTGGATACCGTCATCGTCGATGAGATCCACGCGCTCGCCGGCACGAAGCGTGGCGTGCATTTGGTGTTGTCGCTGGAGAGGCTCCGCAGACTAGCCGGAAACTTCCAACGCATCGGCCTGTCCGCGACGGTGAGGCCGCTCGACGCGGTGGCGAATTTCTTGGGCGAGCGCACCACGATCGTGAACCCGCCCGCGGAGAAGAAGTGGCAGCTCGACGTTCACGTGCCCGTCCCCGACATGAGCGACCTGCCCGTGCCGGAAGAGGGTTCGCCGATCGGGGAGGCAGTTATCAGCGTGGACCTGGACCTCGATGCTGCTCCACCCACCCCAGGGCAGTCCTCGATCTGGCCACACATTGAGGCACAGCTGTACCAGGAAGTGATGGCGCACCAGTCGACGATTGTCTTTGTCAACTCCCGCCGCACCGCGGAACGGCTGACCAGCCGGCTCAATGAGATCTGGGCAGCAGAGCACGACCCAGAGGCGCTCAGCCCGGAAACGAGGCGGCCACCGGCGCAGCTCATGAAAGCAACAGACGTTGCTGGCAAGGCCACCCCCGTCATCGCACGCGCGCACCACGGTTCCGTGTCCAAGGAAGAACGCAAAGCCACGGAAACCGCATTGAAGGAGGGCACGCTCAAAGCAGTGGTGTCCACCAGCTCGCTGGAGCTGGGCATCGACATGGGTGCGGTGGACCTTGTCGTCCAGGTGGAATCCCCACCGTCCGTGGCATCGGGCCTGCAGCGAGTCGGACGCGCCGGGCACTCGGTGGGGGCTGTCTCGGAGGGCTCGTTCTACCCCAAGCACCGTTCTGACCTGGTGCAAACAGCCGTGACTGTTCCGCGTATGCGTCAGGGCCTCATCGAGGAACTGCACACCCCGAAGAGCCCGCTCGATGTGCTCGCCCAGCAGACCGTCGCGGCCGTGGCCATGGAAGACCTCGAACTGGAAGATTGGTACGAGACCGTCACCCGCGCCTGGCCCTACCGCGACCTCGCCCGGGAGGTCTTCGATGCGGTCATCGACCTCGTCATTGGCATCTACCCCTCCACCGACTTCGCGGAACTCCGCCCCCGCGCGATCCTGGACGGCACCACCCTCAAAGCCCGCCCCGGCGCCCAACGCGTGGCCGTAACCAACGCCGGAACGATCCCAGACAGGGGCATGTTCGGCGTGTTCCTCGTTGGAAACGAGGAACAGGGAACAGCACCCCGACGCGTTGGCGAACTCGACGAAGAGATGGTCTACGAATCCCGCGTCGGCGACGTGTTTACGCTCGGCGCATCCAGCTGGCGGATTGAGAACATCACCCGCGACCAAGTGCAGGTCAGCCCCGCGCCGGGCCACACGGGCCGCCTGCCGTTCTGGACGGGGGACAGCCTGGGCAGGCCGTATGAACTCGGGCTGGCGCTGGGCGCATTCCGCAGAGAAGCGAAAAGCGATCCCACCATCATCGACGCGAGCCTGGACGAATATGCCCACGACAACCTGCTGAAATACCTCGATGAGCAGGAGGACGCCACCGGCATTGTGCCGGATGAAAAGACGCTGGTGCTTGAGCGCTTCACCGATGAGCTGGGGGATTGGCGGGTGGTGCTGCACACGCCGTTCGGCAAGGGTGTCAACGCGGCGTGGGCGCTGGCCACCGGGTGGCGGGTGGCGCAAGAAACCGGCATGGACGCCCAGGCGGTCGCGGGGGATGACGGGATCGTGTTGCGGTTGCCGCAGGGGGAGAGGGAACCGGATGCGTCGATATTCGCATTCGATGCGGATGAGATCGCGGACATTGTCACTGAACAGGTAGGTAATTCCGCACTTTTCGCCTCGCGTTTCCGTGAGTGCGCTGCCCGCGCGCTGCTCCTTCCGCGCCGCAACCCGGGCAAGCGCGCACCGCTCTGGCAGCAGCGCCAACGCGCGGAGCAGCTGCTGGACGTCGCGCGCAATTACCCGTCTTTCCCCATCATTCTGGAGACCGTCCGCGAGTGTCTCCAGGACGTCTACGACCTACCCGCGCTGCAAGACGTCATGCGCAATCTGTCCACTCGTCGCCTGCGCGTCGCGGAGGTGACCACGGATCAGCCGAGTCCGTTCGCCTCAAGCTTGCTGTTCAATTACACCGGCGCGTTCATGTACGAAGGCGACACCCCGCTCGCCGAGAAACGCGCTGCGGTACTCGCGCTTGATCCGTCGTTGCTCGCGAAATTGCTCGGCACTGTCGAATTGCGCGAGCTTCTCGACGCCACCGTGATCGCCGACGTCGACCACTCCCTCCGCCGCCTGGGCAAGGCGGAGACCTCCGAGCAGTTCGCGGACACGCTCCGCGTCGTCGGACCTGTCCCTGTCGATGAACTGGAACAGTACACCTCGGTCCCACGCGTGGCGCTCGAGGAAAGCCTGGGCAAACGCATGATGGCCGTGCGTATCGGCGGCCGCGAGCACCTCGCCCAAGCACTCGATGCACCATTGCTTCGCGACGGCCTCGGCGTCCCCGTCCCACCCGGCATCGCCGCCCAAGTGGCCACGATCCCTGATGCGCTCAGCCAACTGGTCAGCCGCTGGGTGCGCACCCGCGGACCGTTCACCCTGCGGGACCTCGCAGCAGCCTTTGGCCTGTCCGTCGGCCAAGCCTACGAGGTGCTCCAGCGCCTTGTAGGGGATGGGAAGGCTATTGAGGGGCGTTACCGCCAGAGCGTCGATGAGCAGGAATACATGGGCGCAGAGGTCTTGCGTATCGTGCGCACCCGTTCACTCGCCGCGGCACGTGCGCAGACCCGCCCGGTTTCGCAATCCGCGCTCGGGAGGTTCATGCCTGCGTGGCTGAATGTCGCTCCGATTGGAGTCCGGCCCCCGTTACGGGGGTCGGACGGCACATACAGTGTCATCGAGCAACTCGCCGGCGTGCGTCTGCCGGCAAGCGCCTGGGAGTCGATGATCCTGCCCAGCCGTGTCGGCGACTATTCCCCGGAGATGCTTGATGAGCTGACCTTGTCCGGCGAAGTCCAGATCGTCGGTGCTGGCAAAGCTGGTGCGCGTGATCCGTGGATCATGCTGTTGCCCGCGGACTACGCCGCGCAGCTCATGCCAGTGCCGGAAGAACCGATGCTGAGTCTGACCCAGCAGCAGGTGATGGAGAAGCTCAACGTCGGCGGCGGCTACCTGTTCACTGACATCCTTGGCCCCGCGAGTGAAGCCACGACCACCGCTGATGAGCTCCGCGAATCCATGTGGGACCTGGTGGAAGCGGGGCTTATCGCACCGGATTCTTTCGCACCGATCCGTGCGCGCTTGGCCGGCGGCAAGCATGGCAAAACGGCGCATCGTGCGAAGCGCCGGCCCTCTCGCAGCCGGATTCGCTCTGGGCGCACGAGTTTTGCAACAGTCACTCCACCGGATATGACCGGGCGCTGGGCCGCGACGCCGACACCGGATACGGATCCCACGCAGCGTTCGCTCGCGCATGGGGAGGCCTGGCTGGACCGCTACGGCGTGGTCACCCGCGGCAGTATCGTCGCCGAAGACGTCCTCGGCGGATTCGCACTGGCCTACAAGTCCCTTGCCGCCTTCGAAGAAGGTGGCAAGGCCATGCGTGGCTACCTCGTGGAGGGGCTCGGTGCGGCACAGTTCTCCACACCGGCGACGATTGACCGGCTGCGTGGCCACCAAGACTCCGACGACCTCGTCGGTTGGCCGTCGGGCACCAAAGAGCCGAAGGTCTACGTGCTCGCCGCCACCGACCCCGCGAACCCCTACGGCGCCGCACTCCCATGGCCCGAAACCGGACCCACCCGCTCAGCTGGGGCACTCGTTGTGCTTATCGACGGTCTCCTCGCCGCCCACCTCACCCGCGGCGGCAAAACCATGACCACCTTCTTCGACGGCTTCCCCGAAGGAACCGGCACCGAGGACGAACTGCTCACCATGGTCGTTGGGGCTCTGACGGATGTGGTGGGGGCGGGCAGGATGGCGCCGTTGACCGTCGAAAAGCTCAATGGCGATGCTGCGTTCACGCTGAAGAATCATGGTGCCGGCGCATCCCCACGCGGCGCGAAAATTGGTGGGCGAACCATCGCTGCGCCGAAGCGGCGGGGAAGGAGCGTTACGGAAGCGCTCGAGGAGCTTGATCATTGACGGCCCCATCCACCGGCCGTAGAGTGTAGTTACGTTACTACCAAAAGGGGGTGCGTGATGACACAGACGATGTCCGCGCGAGAGTTCAACCAGGAGCTCAGCAGAGCGAAGCGGGAAGCGCTTGAGAATCCCGTCATCATTACTGACCGTGGTGCACCATCTCACGTGCTTATGTCCTACGCAGAATACAAAAAACTGACTCATTCGCCAGAAAGCATCGTGGAAAAACTACTCATTGATGGCTCGGTTGATACGAGTATTGAGAATGTCGTTCTTGGTCTACGGCCGGTTGAATTCTGATGTATCTTCTTGACACAAATATCATCAGCGAATTTCAAAAATCGCAGCCCAACGAGGGTGTTCTGCATTGGGTTGCGGAGCACGATGAATCTGAGTTGTATTTATCTGTCATTACCGTGATGGAGATCGAGATTGGTGTTCGTCGGCTCGAACGCCGTGATGCGGAGCAAGCCAGCCGGCTTCAGCATTGGCTCGATGGGGCGGTGCTCGAAGCGTTTCAGGGACGAATCCTGCCCATCAACCTTGAGGTTGCTCGGCGATGTGTTTTCAACCATGTTCCAGATCCCGCGCCGGAAAGAGACGTTCTTATTGCTGCGACGGCTTCAGCTCATGGTTTAGTCGTTGTCACCCGGAATGAAAAAGACTTTCGGAGACTGGGTGTTCCCGTACTCAACCCGTTCAAAGAAACATAGGGGTGAAGGTGATTCAGCGATTGGCTGCGACCCCGCGCCCAAGCGGCGGGGAAGAAGCGTGACAGAAACCCTCGACGAGCTCGGCTATTGAGGCTGCGGTACCTCGTCGGTACCATTGAGGCATGGCTATGAATTTGAGGCTGACCCCGGAGATTGATGAGAAGCTTGAAGCTCTCGCAGCGATGGATGGTGCCTCGAAACAGCAGGTGATTTCACAACTTATCAGTGAACGTTTTGAGCGTGTCGATGCCCGCGAATTTGCCGAACGTGAGCTCAATGCCTTCTTTGATGCGCGCCAAGATCTGATGGAACGTCTGCGAGACATTTGATGGATCCGCGTTCCGCGCTGCGTTTAGAATCCGTTGGCCCGTGGCTTGAAGAGCACGGTTTTTATGTTGCCGACAGAGGGCTACTCGCAGCAGCTTTGGAACGTCCTTGGCTTACTTTTGAGGGGATGGATCTTTACCCTGGGGTGTGGTTGAAGGCGGCTGCACTGATGGACAGCATCATTTCCACTCATCCCTTTGTTGATGGGAACAAGCGCTCTGGAGTATTGCTCGCGGTGTTGCTACTGCGTACATATGATATTCCTGTAGCGCATACTTCTTCAGACGACTGGTTTGACCTTGCCATTTCTGCAGCGACAGAATCGCCGAGTGTTGAGGAAATCGCGTCGCGATTGGAAGGGATCATCCGAAGGTAGTCGCGCATTTGTTCAGCGTGTGCAGTTATTGACCTCTTTTATGAGTTGGGTCGCCGCTGCAAGGCCGAGCCTTTTCTTGGCAGTACGAATGTCCTTGACGGCTTTCACGAACTCCTTCTCCGGATCGGTTCCGGTGTCTTTGAGCACGCCGCGCGCCCACTCGACTGCCTCATCCATGTCGGTGAAAAACCGATGAGTGATTCTTCAGGGGTTGGCTGGTTTCCAAATAAGTTGAACATGTCATTCAATTGTTGGGGGACGTGGTCCCGGCTGCAGGCCACCCAAGTGTTCTGTGATGGTGTTCCTAGATACATGTGCTGATTCATCCAGCTCACTGGCGATGCTGCGACGGCTTCAACTCATGGTTTAAGCGTGCCTGCCGGAGTGAAATAGATGGGTGAATCATTGATTCATGCAGCTTGTTGGAGGTATGCTCCGGTTTATGAGTGCGATAAAAAATCCAATGAGCGGTGGAACACGCACCACGGTTCGCCTGAGTGGTGAGGTCATGGTGGCCGCTAAACACCTTCAGGCCGATAGGGGGCTCTCGCTTTCGGAAGCCGTTAATGAACTAGCAAAGGCAGGCCTGAAACGGAGACAGTCCGTGAGAGAGGTCGTTCTTCCAGAATTCGATTACGAACCTAAAGTTGATGTGACCAACATCGGAGAACTTTTGGGAATCGAAGAGGAGGCGCACTGGCAGGACCGCGATGATCGTTGATGCAAATGTGCTGATCTACGCGTTGGGTGCACCGGGAGCGAAACAAGAACCCGCGCGTGCGTGGTTGGGCGACGCCCTGAACGGTGATGAACGGGTGGGATTGCCATGGGTGTCTCTACTTGCCTTTCAGAGAGTGACCACAAATGCGCGAATTATGAAGCGTCCGCTTTCAGTGGACCAGGCGTGGGGTGCAATCCAAACGCTCATCTCATCTGATCAGGTATGGATTCCGGAGCCAGGCCCACGCCACGCGGAAATACTTGGGCGTATACTCCGGACTTCCGGTGCGACCGGGAATCTGGTTACGGATGCTCATTTGGCTGCGCTTGCAATTGAGCACGGGACAGAAATCTGTTCCTTTGATGCTGATTTCGCGCGTTTCCCCGACGTGCGCTGGTTCAACCCATTACACGGAAACGCGGGGGCCTAGCGGTTGCCTGAAGGTGATTCGGTCTATCAGCTGTCCAAGCGGCTGCAGTTCATGACGGGCCGGGAGGTCACGCGGTGCTCACTGCGTGTCCCGCGCTTTGCCACCGTCGACTTCACCGGCATGACCGTGGAGCGCGTCTGGCCGTACGGCAAGCACCTGTTCATGCAATTCGCTGCGGATGGCCATGAGCCGCAGATTCTGCACACGCACTTGAAAATGGAAGGCACGTGGTCGGTGCACCGTGTAGGGGCGCGCTGGTCCAAGCCCGGGCACACGGCGCGTGTGGTGCTGCAGCTTGCGGATCCCGCCGGGGACATCGAATTGGTTGGTCACTCTCTGGGTTTAGTGGATGTGTTCCCAGTCCGCTTATTTGACTCCGAAATGGGCTACCTTGGCCCGGATCTGTTGGCTTCGACCTTTGACATGGACGAGGCCACCCGCCGCATTCTTGCTGACCCAGGGCGTGAGATCGGACGTAGCTTGCTGGACCAGCAGCGCGTGGCGGGGATCGGTAATGAGTATCGCGCGGAGATCTGTTTCCTGGCCGGCGTGCATCCGGCGCGGACAGTGGGGGAGATCGGCGAAGACGGCGTGGTTAAGATGCTGCGCATTGCGCGGCGCCTCATGTGGGCGAATAAAGACGAGGTCAAGCGCGTGACTACCGGTGTGAAACGCGCTGGTGAGACCAGTTATGTGTTCGGGCGCAACAATAAACCCTGCCGGCGATGCACCACGTTGATCAAGCAAGGATTCCTCGGCGGGCAGGGGGATTTGGAGCGCGTGATCTGGTGGTGTCCGAGCTGCCAGCCAGCGCCTGATACCTGGGATGGGTGAAGGGTTTAGCATTTCGCACCCAGTCCGCCTCCTAAAACACCAGGTCGGGCCAGGTCGGGCTGAGTCGGGTATTAAATCCTTCACCGAAGACGCAAAGTCCAGCTAACCCGCCTGCTTCTCCTTCGCAGCGCGGCGGATGAAGTAGACCAAGAAGCCCAGCATCACCAAGATGATCAGGGCGTAGGCGACCTTGGAGTACTGGTCGATGTAGTTGGTCACAGACTCCCAGTTATCGCCGAGGGTGAAGCCCAGGTAAATGAGGATGAAGTTCCACACGGCGGAGCCAAGGGTGGTCCACACACCGAAGGTGAGCAGGTTCATGCGGTCCAGGCCGGCGGGAATGGAGATGAGGGAGCGGATGCCGGGGATCAAACGACCAAACAAAATAGATGGGCGGCCGTGGCGGTCGAACCATTCGAGGGACTTGTCCACGTCAGAGGCCTTAACCAGCCACATCCAATCCGCGATGGTGCGCAGGCGCTCAGCACCCAACCATGCACCCACGCCATACAGAATGTAGGCACCCACCACTGAGCCGATGGTGGCCCAGATGAACACCGCAGCGAAGCTCAGCGAGCCCTGGGCGACGGTGAAGCCACCCAGCGGCAGGACAACTTCGGAGGGGATGGGTGGGAAGAGGTTCTCAAGCAGGATCGCAATGCCGACGCCGGGGGCGCCGAGCGTATCCATGAGGCTGACAATCCAATCAATGATGGCAGACATGAGGGATAGTCTGCCTTAATCAATGTCCGTGGACCAAGAATGAACCGGCATGCCAGACTTTTGGTTTTCCAGGTACAGCTTCAGCATCTTTGCCAGGGCCTCTTGGCGTTCAGGCGTGTCAGGCTTGGTCCCACCACCGAGTTTGTCCAGAACATCCAGCTGCCAGGTGGCACCGTTCTGGCGGTTCCACGCCCGGCCTTCGATGATGCCCAGGTATTTCTCGTTGAGTTCCTCATCAACCTTGAGCATTCGCAGGCCCTCGTGGGCCTGGTCGAGGAGGTGGTTGAGGACGAGGTTGGATACGTCGATACGCCCCAGCGTGGGCCAGATCATGGTGGCGCTGATGCCGTCGCGGGCGCCGTCGTAGAAGTTCGAGCGGGCGTCCTCGAAGGTGAGGCGGGACCAGACGGGGCGGGTTTGTTCGCCGAGGAACTTCACCAGTCCGTAGTAGAAAGCGGCGTCCGCGATGATGTCGGCAGTAGTGGGGCCGGCGGGCAGGAGGCGGTTTTCCACGCGCATGTGGGACAGTTCCAGCGAGGGATCATAGATTGGGCGATTCCAGCGCCACACCGTGCCGTTGTGCAGGTTGAGGTAGTGCAGCGCGGGGCTGTTTCCATCCATGATGGGTTTGCCGGCGGCGGTGCGGGATTCGGGGATAAGCGGAGAGAAGTATCGTACGTTCTCCTCAAACAGGTCGAATACGCTGGTGATCCACCGTTCGCCGAACCACACGCGCGGGCGAACACCCTGATTCATCAACACAGCGGTGCGGGTGTCAATGGACTGCTTGAACACCGGGATGCGCGATTCATGCCACGTCCGGTGGCCCATAAATAGCGGCGAGTTCGCGCCGAGTGCGACCTGCACGCCGGCGATGGCCTGGGACGCATTCCACGCATCGCGGAAGCGGTCAGGTGCCACTTGGAGGTGCAGCTGCATCGAAGTACAGGTGGATTCCGTAGCGATGTCGTCGAAGGTGGCGCGGTAGCGTTCCTGCCGGGAGACGTCGATATGCACGAGCTCACCGCGCGCCTCGAGCACCATGTTGGACAGTGCGGCGTAACGGTTTTCGGGGGTCATCCACTCGTCGCTTTGTAGGTAGTCGGTGGTGACGGTGGGTAGCGTGCCGATCATGGCAACGTGTGCGCCGGCCTTCTTCGCTGCATCATCCACGGCCGCGAGCCGCTTATCGAGCCCCTCGTGCAGCTGCCGCAGCCCGTCCCCGGTCAGGTCAAGCGGCGGGTGGTTGAGCTCGACGTTGTAGCGGCCGACCTCGGTCTGGTACTCGTCGGAGAGCCCCTCCAGCACCGCCTCGTTGCAGCCCTTGGGCGCCATATCATCGCCCACGAGGTTGAGCTCAAGCTCCAGCCCGATGGTTCCGTGGTCGACGAACTCGGCCTCCTGGAGGTGTGCGTCGAAGCTCTCCAGGTCATCGAGCAGGAGCTGACGGTATCGCGTCCGCTGCTTGGGGGTATAAGAATCACGTGAAACGGCATCGCCCATGCTGGCTTAGCCTATCCGCGGTAAGCGCACTTTCTGTGTTTCAACCGCGGATTTGATTCACGCGTCACGCATTTTTGCGGTACCACGCGATGAGCGAGTCAGTGGAGGAGTCCCCGCTGTTCGGCTCTTCCTCACCCGAGACGGCTGCGGCCAGCTCGTTGGCCTGCGCCTTGCCCAGCTCCACGCCCCACTGGTCGAAGGAGTTGATGCCCCAGATCACGCCCTGCGTAAACGTGATGTGCTCATACAGCGCGATGAGCGCGCCCAGCGCGTGTGGGGTGAGCTCGTCCGCAAGGATCGTCGTTGTCGGTCGATTGCCCGGCATGACCTTGTGCGGGGCCAATTGCTTATCGACGCCCCCCGCTTCCACCTCTTCCACCGTCTTCCCAAACGCCAGCACCTTGGTTTGCGCGAAGAAGTTCCCCATGAGCAGGTCGTGCATGGAGCCTTCACCGGTAGCGGTGGGCAGGTCTTCCTTCGGGCGGGCAAAACCGATGAAGTCAGCCGGGATCATGGACGTGCCTTGGTGCATGAGTTGGAAGAACGCGTGCTGGCCGTTGGTTCCTGGCTCACCCCAGAAGACTTCGCCGGTGGCGGTGGGGACCGGCGAGCCGTCGATAAGCACTGACTTGCCGTTCGATTCCATGGTGAGTTGCTGCAGGTACGCGGGGAAGCGGGAGAGATCCTGCGAGTAGGGCAGAACCGCGTGGGTGGCTACGCCGTGGAAATTGCGGTACCAGATGTTGAGCAGACCCATGAGCGCCGGGATGTTCTGGCGGATCTCGGTGGTGCGGAAGTGCTCATCCATCGCGTGGAAGCCTTCGAGGAAGCGCATGAAGTCCAAGGGGCCGATGACCGCCATGAGGCTCAGGCCGATCGCGGAGTCCACCGAGTAACGGCCACCAACCCAGTCCCAGAACGGGAACATGTTCTCTGTGTCGATACCGAATTCCGCGACCTTCTCCGCGTTCGTGGACACAGCGACGAAGTGCTTCGCGATGGCCGATTCATCCCCATCAAACTGCTCCAACAGCCAGCGCTTCGCGGCGTGCGCATTGGAAAGAGTCTCCTGGGTGGTGAAGGTTTTGGAGGCGACGATGAACAGCGTCTCACCCGGATCCGCCTGGTCGAGGACGCTGACCATGTCCGCCGGATCAACATTGGACACGAACTCTGCGGTGATTCCCGCCGTGGCGTAGGTACGCAGGGCCTTCGCTGCCATCGCGGGGCCCAAGTCCGAGCCGCCGATACCGATGTTCACAACCTTCTTAATCGTGTGCCCCGTGTGCCCCAGCCATGCACCCGAGCGCAGCTTCGATGCGAAATCACGCATGCGGCCGAGCACCTCGTGCACGTCAGCTGCGACATCCTGCCCATCAACGGTGAGGTCCTTCTCCGCGGGCAGGCGCAGCGCGGTATGCAGCACCGCGCGGTCCTCCGTGGAGTTGATGTGCGCGCCTTGGAACATCCGCTCCGTTGCGTCCTTCAGTCCTGCTTCTTCTGCCAGGGCAACGAGGGCGTCCAGAACGTCCTCATCCACCAAGTTCTTCGACAGATCAACGTGGAGGCCAGCAGCGTCGAAGGTGTACTTCTGTGCACGCTGCTCATCACTGTTGAACAGCTCACGCAGAGTCATTTCAGGTTTCTCTGCGTGGAGTTTCTGCAGGTCTTTCCATGCCTGTGTCTGGGTGATATCGCGGGAAGGGGTGGTGGCAGAGGAATCAGTCATAGCGTGTCCTTGGAGCTGATCATCGGTTCAACGAATGTGCCCCTCCAGATTAGTGAAAGTTTCAGCCATAATGGGGCCATGAGCATTGTCAAAATCAACGCAATCACTGTCCCTGAAGGTGCCGGCGAAAAGCTCGAGGAGCGTTTCCAGGCCCGCAAGCACGCTATTGATAGCCAGCCAGGCTTCGAAGGCTTCCAACTTCTGCGCCCAGTGAAGGGCGAGGACCGCTACTTCGTGGTCACCCGCTGGGCCGACCAGGAATCCTACGACGCATGGTGGGCCGGCGAAGGCCAGGCCGCCCACGCCAACAAAGAAGGGGAGCAGCCCCGCAAGCCGGTTGCTACCGGTGCAGAGCTGCTCGAATTTGAGGTTGTGCTGGATTCCCTCGAACAGGACTAGAGGCCCACTTAGTGGGCCTCTATCCCAACTTGCCTCGCCCAAGCCTGAGAAGGATTGCGGCGAGGTTTGGTCCTTCTTCCCCCAGCTCGTCGCGGAACTGGTTGATGATGGCCACCTCGCGGGTGTGCACAAGCCGCGTGCCACCTGAGCCCATGCGAGTTTTGCCGATGGCTTGGGAGATCTGCGAGCGACGCTTCACTGCGTCAAGGATCACGCGGTCGAGCCGGTCAATTTCTTGCCGGTATTTTTGAATCTCCGCGTCCGACAACGGGTCATCCGTACCCGATGGGTACCTGATCTCAAACTGCTCCTCGCCCTTAGCGCTCATAGCCCTACATTCTGCCACGTGCCTGCGCGAACTGGCGCAGGGAGGGCAGTGTCGTACCCGCCTAGTACGGTGGTAGCCATCATGGGAACTGACTTAACTTTGGGGCTTAACCCGCAGCAGAAAGCCGCGGTGGAACATTCTGGCTCGCCGCTGCTCATCGTGGCCGGTGCGGGCTCGGGCAAGACTGCCGTTCTGACGCGGCGCATTGCTTATCTTTTGCAGGAACGCGGTGTCGCACCGTGGGAGATCCTGGCCATCACATTTACTAACAAGGCTGCCGCTGAGATGCGGGACCGTGTGGTGAGTTTGATTGGCCCGCAGGCGGAGCGAATGTGGGTGGCCACGTTCCACTCGGTGTGCGTGCGGATTCTTCGCCAGCAGGCACAGCTCGTTTCGGGCTTGAACAGTAACTTCACTATTTATGACAGTGATGATTCGCGGCGGCTGCTGAGCATGATCGCGAAAGAGATGAACCTTGATTTGAAGAAGTTCACTCCGCGATCCCTGGCTAATGCGATTTCGAATCTCAAGAATGAGCTCGTCGGCCCGGAAGAGGCACGCGCAAAGGCCACCACCACGAAGAACCCGTTTGAGGTGACCGTGGCGTCTGTCTACGCGGAGTACCAACGTCGTCTCCGTGGAGCAAACGCGGTGGATTTTGATGACTTGATTGGGGAGGTCGTCGCGCTATTCAAACAGCACCCGCCAGTGCTCGAGTATTACCGCAGGCGCTTCCGTCACGTGCTCGTGGACGAGTACCAGGACACCAACCATGCGCAGTACGAGCTCATCCACACGCTGGTGGGTGATGGCCCGCATGCACCTGAGCTCGCTGTGGTGGGTGATTCGGATCAGTCGATTTATGCTTTCCGCGGTGCAACGATCCGCAACATCGAGGAGTTTGAGCGGGATTACCCCAACGCCACCACGATCCTGCTGGAACAGAATTACCGCTCCACGCAGAACATCCTCGCCGCAGCGAATGCTGTCATTTCCCAGAACGTTGGCCGCCGGCCCAAGAAGTTGTGGACGGACCTTGGGGAAGGGGAGAAGATCATTGGCTACGTTGCGGATAATGAGCATGATGAGGCCCGCTTCGTCGCCAATGAAATTGATGCGCTGACGGATCGCGGTGCGCAGTATTCCGACATCGCGGTGATGTACCGGACGAACAACTCTTCGCGGGCTCTGGAGGACATCTTCATCCGCGCCGGGATTCCTTACAAGGTTGTTGGCGGTACCCGCTTCTACGAGCGCCGTGAAATCCGCGACGTCATCGCGTACCTACGCGTACTGGAAAACATGGACGATGACGTGAGCATGCGCCGCATCATCAATGTGCCCAAGCGCGGTATTGGAGATAAGGCCCAAGCGATGGTGGCGCTGCACGCGGAGAACCAGGGCATCAGCTTTGGGCGTGCACTGCGCGACGTGGTCTCGGGGGAGGTCCCCGGCGTGGCATCTCGTACCTCCAACGCGATCGGCGGGTTCGTGGAGATGCTCGATGGCCTCCTGGCTGAGATTCCAGAACTCCGCAATGAGGTCACGGGTATGCCGGACCTGGGTGGCCTGGTTGCCCGCATCCTGGATGTCACTGGATACAAGGCGGAATTGGAAGCCTCCAATGATCCGCAGGACGGCGCCCGCCTAGATAACCTCAACGAATTGGTGTCGGTGGCGCGGGAGTTCTCCTCGGATGCAGCGAACCAGATGGCCTACGCAGCGATGCCAGGCGATGAGCCGGAAGATGTGTCTGAAGGTGAACCCGCGCCGGGCTCACTGCAGGCATTCTTGGAGCGTGTGTCCCTGGTTGCTGATGCGGACCAGATCCCGGATGAAGGCCAAGGCGTGGTCACGATGATGACGTTGCATACCGCTAAGGGCCTGGAATTCCCGGTCGTGTTTGTTACCGGTTGGGAAGACGGGCAGTTCCCACACCTGCGATCCTTAGGTGATCCGGCGGAGCTGGCCGAAGAACGTCGATTGGCATATGTAGGAATCACCCGCGCAAGGCGGAACCTTTACCTCACGCGGGCGATGCTGCGTTCGTCTTGGGGCAATCCGGTAACCAACCCCGCCAGCCGCTTCCTCGCAGAGGTCCCAGAGGACCTCATCGACTGGCGCCGGGTGGAACCGGAGCGCTCCTACGACGGTGGCTTCTCGGATGCTTGGGGCACTCCGTCGACGCCACGCAAACCCATGCGGACCCGAAGCGGTGGAAGCCGCATGAAGGTCAACAAGAATTTGGACCTGGCTAAGGGGGACCGTGTTAACCACGCGAAGTACGGGCTGGGCACGGTCATGAGTGTCGATGGATCAGGAGCCAGGGAGACCGTCACCATCGACTTTGGTTCCAGCGGAACCGTGCGCCTCATGCTCATCGGCGGCGTGCCGATGGAGAAGCTCTAAGACGCTGCTCTAGACGGTGATGCCGCGCTCCGCGAACCACGGCACCGGGTCCACTTGCGTTTGACCATCCGGCAGGATCTCAAAGTGCAGGTGCGGCCCGGTGGAGCGGCCCTCATTACCCATCTGAGCAATCTGCTGGCCGGCGGTCACGCGCTCACCCACGTTCACGTTGAAGGAGTGGACGTGGCCGTACACGCTGATGGAACCGTCGTCGTGGCGCACGCGTACCCACTTGCCAAAGCCCTGGGCCGGGCCGGCGTTGATCACGGTGCCGTCCATGACTGCCCTAATAGGCGTACCGATGCTGTTGGCAATGTCGATGCCGCGGTGGATAGAACCCCAACGCGGACCGAAGCCGGACGTGAAGCGCCCCTCGGCTGGCATCACGACGGTCTGGCCAGACGGGGATACACCCGTCTGAGCCGTCACAGTGTTGGACGGGACGCCAGCGGTAGCCTCAGCCTCGTTGTACTGCGGAAGAATGCGCGGATCGTAAACGATGCTGTAGCCAGCAGCGGAGAACGTAGCGCCCTTGGTGAAGATGTCGTCCAGAGCCTTGCCGATGTCCGGCAGGGCAGGAGCCAGCCCCTCAACGGACTGACCGTTCACGGAGACGGTAAAGGCATTGGCGGGCAAAGCGGCAAGCGGAAGGGCCAGGGCCAAAGCGCCGGCAATGAAACGTTTTTTCATGTCGTCCTTTTCGAAAAGACTTGAGGGAAACATGTGAAAGAGTTTTGCAACTTGAAACATGCTATCGGCGGCCGACCGCTAGTTCAACGGCAATTTAGGCCATTTGACGTGCGAAATTAGCTCGTCCGTGCGAATGTTTCCAGCAAAACTGCTGGGTAGCAATGTGGCTAGTGTGACAAATGTGACTGCTGTTACTCGGCTTGGTGGGGGTAGTGATTGGGGGTGGGGGAGTGGCGAGCATAAAAAATCCTCCAGCCCATAAGGGTTGGAGGATGAAAGGCTCTCGTTGGCTTTAGAGGGTGATGCCACGCTCTGCGAGCCACGGTGCCGGATCAATCGCGTCGCCGCCATTCGGGTGGACCTCGAAGTGGAGGTGGGAACCGGTGGACCAGCCGCGGGAGCCCATGCCGGCGATACGCTGTCCTGCGCGGACAGTCTGACCGACGGTGCATTCAATGGTTTCCATGTGGCCGTAGAGGGTTACGGTGCCGTCCTCGTGGCGGATGCGAACCCAGTTGCCGTAGCCGCCAGCCGGGCCAGCGTCGATGACAACGCCATCAGCGGCAGCGAGGATCGGGGTGCCAACGGCATTGGCAATGTCAATGCCCTTGTGGAAGGTGCCCCAGCGCGGGCCGAAGCCGGAGGTGTAAGCACCTTCAGCAGGCTTCACGGTAAGCGGTGCGCGTGCAGCCAGGTCGGCCGCGATGCGCTCCTTGTTGTATTCCAGTGCCTTGCCCAGCTGCTCGGTGAGGTTCTCAACCGGCTTGTACTCGCTGATGGCAAGAATCTGCGGCGCGGATACCGGGTTGAGGTTGGCGGTGTTGATGTTCGGGGTCCCCACCTGTGCCTGGCCGCCTGCATTGGCTGCGCTGGCAACAGCTGCGCCACCGGTGGTTACTGCACCGGTAGTCAGAGCTACCATTGCAATACGTCCCTTATTGGGGCTCTGCTTGCGGTGCTTGCCGCCCGTGCGTTGTGCGCGCGAAGAGTTCAACTCAAAACCTCGTTAGATCGTCTTTCGGTTACGGGCGGTTGACGGTGGAGCGTTTCCCCGCAATATAAACGGTGTGTTCCGTAATCGTAACCTAGTTGTTATCTACCCGGCGTAACATTAGTCAGGCCAAGAACGTTAAGCAACCTCTTAGGGGGAATTTATTTTTCCTGTCATGTGAACTCGACACAACGCCATGACCCGCCATTATTCACATCAGTGCACATGAGCCACAGGGGTCTCGCGAATCTTGGGGTTTCTTGTTGCTGCGCAGGCCTTATATATCTGTGGTGATTTTCGGCACACCCCCGGCCCGGAACCTTTTTAAAAGAATTTTTAAGAAACGTGTAACGCCATCCTTGGGGTGGTCGATACTTAGATTGCTTAGGTAAAACATTGGCCCCGCCAAAGGTTTTCCAAATGCAACCGTGTCGCAAAAGTGCTCACGGAACTTCTACGAGACAGGACGTTCATTATGAAGCGCACCATCACCGCCGCAATCGCTGCTGCTACCGCCCTCTCCCTCGCCGTCGTTCCGGCGCAGGCTGAGACTCCCAAGAAGCCGGAGCTGTCTGCTAGCCAGCAGCAGGGTGAGAAGAAGGAGAGCTCCTCCAAGATCTCCAACGAGGATGCCATCGACTCTGCGATTAAAGGCGACAAGACCAAGATCGTTGAGTCCATCGTCAAGGACAAGGACGAGGCTGGGCAGAAGAAGGCTCTCGGCCCGCTGGCTTCTTCCTTCAAGTCTGACAAGTCCAACGACTGGAAGTTCGGCACCACCTTCGACATCCTGCTCGGCACCGGCATCGCTGCTCTGCTCCTGGTGATCTTCAACTTCGTCAAGGGCGGCATCAAGTTCTAAGCTCTCTTCCTTCCAAGAGCCGACAACTTAGGCGCACACCTCCGAAAAGTTCTTCCTCACTGGGGAGCTTCACGGGGGTGTTTGTGCTTTCTGGGTTAGTGGGGCCGTGTCCCACCCGCCAGCTGGCTGGTTGGCGTGGAACAGTTGGCAGTGATGAGTAACAAGTCCAGTCCACCCTCGCGGTCTTCCCGGTCCTCGCGCACCTCGCCGTCCGCTCGCCGTCGCCCGCGCACGGTACGTGCTGCTGACGCCGCGCGCCCTGATGTTTCCCCGGTAGTGCCCACCACGATGAAGGAGCGGCTCCGCCACTACCTTCCATTCATTGGTGTGCCGAATGCAGTGTTGGTGCTGGGCATTGCAGTGCTGTGTCTGGGTACGATCCTGCTGACCGGTGGCCGTCCAGCGGCGCTTCCGGCTGCGATTGCGGAGACATGGTTTGTGGCGCACGGTGTGCCTGTCACTTTTGATGGGGTCACACTTGGCGCGATTCCGCTGCTGCCAGCCATTGGCGTGGCTGCGTTGATTGCGTGGCGTGTCCGTGCGGCAACGAAAGACCGCGTGAGCATTCTTGACCTCTACGCCATTGCTGGTCTGGTCATTCTGATTCCGTTCACGTTGTCCGCCATTGCATGGTTCATGGTTGCGGATGCGTCGGCAGTTTTCCCGGTTACGGCGCCAGCTGTATATAAGGGCCTGTTCGTCCCCGTGTTCATTCACCTCGTGGGAATGGCATGCGGGATGAGTGCGAAGCTGTGGACGGCACTGTGCCGCCGCGTTGGTGTGCCCGTTGAGTTCGTGGGCATCACGGGTGCCACGATTCGTCTGTCCCTTCGTCTGCTCGCCGCATCAGGCGCGTTCTTCTTGGTACTGCTCGCTTTTGGTGCCCCGCGGATCGGGGAGCTGCTGGACTCTTACCCAACGTTGGGTGCCAGCGGTGGTGCCGGGTTGCTTTTTGCCAGCGTGCTGTACCTGCCCAACGCAGCGGTGAACACACTTGCTGTTCTCATGGGAACGCCGCTCGCCATTGCGGAAGGATCGGTATCGCTATTCGGCGCAGTGGTGCCGCCATTGCCACCCATGCCGCTCTTTGCGGCCATCCCGGGTGAGGTCGCCGTATGGGCGCCGGTCTTCCTGATTGTCCCCGCGGGCGTGATCATTCACTTCTTCATCCGTCGTCGTCTCAGCGGGTTCGAGGTTGTCATCGCAGCCGCATGGGCTGCTGTTCTCGCGCTCATCAGCGCGCTGCTCGCTGGCGGCCAGGTCGGCGCGTACGGCTGGATCGGACCATCGCCGTGGGCATTCACGCTTGCCGCTGGTGCATGGGTCGGCGGTATTGCCGCGATCGCCTGGATCATTGCTACCTTCACTCGTCCGAAGGTCGAGGAAGAACCAGACGCAGAACCAGAAGAAGAGGAAGATCTGGAAGCAGAAGAACCTGCGGAAGAACCGGCAGAGGAACCTGAAACTGAGCAGACAGACGAGGCTGATGAAGAGGCTGATGAACCAGCCGAGGAAGAGCCTGAGGCTGACTCTGAAGAAGAGCCGGAGGAGGACGCCGAGGCGTCGATAAGCGCAGAAGAGGGTACCCAGGAGGATAAGGGCTAGACAGGGGCTAGACTCTGTAGGCGTGGCAGACTCTTCACAGGCCTCTGGGCGTATTTCTGTAGCTGTTTTGGTTTCCGGTTCGGGGACGCTGTTGCAAGCGATCATTGATAACCGGGGAACGTATGACGTGGATCTTGTCGTTGCGGACGTGGAATGTCCGGCGCTTGATCGTGCACGGAAGGCTGGTATCCGCACGGAAGTGGTCCAGCTTGACGGCGACCGCAGCGCGTGGAATGTCCAGCTGAGGGATACTGTCGCCAGCGTGAACCCGGATGTGGTTGTGTCCGCCGGGTTTATGAAGATCGTGGGGGAGGAGTTCTTGGAGCGCTTCGAAGGCGCCCTGATTAATACTCACCCAGCCCTGTTGCCCGCATTCCCTGGTGCGCATGCTGTGCGTGATGCTTTGGCGTACGGCGTGAAGGTCACGGGAACGACGGTGCACTACATCGATTCCGGTGTGGATACGGGCCAGATCATCGCCCAGCGTGCAGTGGATGTGCGCGAGGGGGAAAGTGAAGAAGAGTTGCACGAACGGATTAAGGAAGTGGAGCGGGCGCTCATCGTCGATACGCTAAAGCGCGCGCACACCGCCAACATCACCACCACCGGAAAGGTTGAGTTCACCGCATGAGCACCCGTAAACCGATTAAGCGCGCCCTGGTCAGTGTCTTTGATAAGACGGGCTTGGAAGAGCTCGCAGCAGCATTGGCGGAGGCAGGTGTTGAGATTGTCTCCACCGGGTCGACCGCGCAGCGCATCAAGGGTGCCGGCGCAAACGTCATTGAGGTGGCGGAGCTCACCGGCTTCCCGGAGGTGCTGGAGGGCCGTGTGAAGACGCTGCACCCGCGCGTCCACGCCGGCATTCTGGCGGACCTGCGCAAGGAAGAGCACGCGAAGCAGATCGCGGAGCTGGGTGTGGAGCCGTTCGATCTCGTTGTGGTGAACCTGTACCCGTTCGAGGACACCGTTGCGTCCGGCGCGGGCTTTGACGATGTTGTGGAGATGATCGATATCGGCGGCCCGTCCATGGTGCGCGCTGCAGCGAAGAACCATCCGTCGGTTGCTGTGGTTGTGGATCCGGCGCGTTACGGCGAGGTCATCGAGGCCATCAAGGCCGGTGGATTCGACGAGGATCAGCGCCGTCAGCTTGCGGCTGATGCGTTTACGCACACCGCGCTTTACGACGCCGCGGTGTCCACCTGGTTCGCTGAGCAGCTTGGCCGCACGGACAAGTCCACGACGCTGCGCTACGGCGAGAACCCGCACCAGGCCGCCAGCCTGATCTCCGACGGCACCGGCCTGGCCGGTGCAACCCAGCACGGCGGCAAGGAAATGTCCTACAACAACTACCAGGACGCGGATGCGGCATGGCGTGCGGCGTGGGATCACGAGCGCCCGTGCGTTGCTGTGATCAAGCACGCGAACCCGTGCGGTATCGCTGTGTCTGAAACGTCCATCGCTGAGGCACACGCGAAGGCGCATGCCTGCGACCCGGTGAGCGCATACGGCGGCGTGATTGCTTCCAACCGTGAGGTCACCCTTGAGATGGCGGAGCAGGTCAAGCCGATCTTCACCGAGGTGATCATCGCCCCGAGCTACGCCGATGACGCACTGGAGCTGCTGCAGACCAAGAAGAACCTGCGTATCCTCACCGCTGAGAAGCCGGAGCGTGAGGGCAAGGAGATCAAGCAGATCTCCGGCGGCACGCTCGTTCAGGACCGTGACATCTACCAGGCCGAGGGCGATAGGCCGGAGAACTGGGAGCTTGTCGCCGGTGAGGCTGCTGATGAGGCAACGCTGAAGGACCTGGAGTTCGCATGGAACGCCATCCGTTGCGTGAAGTCCAACGCCATCCTCATTGCGAGCGAGGGCGCCGCAGTGGGCGTGGGCATGGGTCAGGTCAACCGCGTGGATTCCGCAAAGCTCGCTGTTGAGCGTGCCAATACCCTCGACGAGGGCCGCAACCGCACCAACGGCGCAGTTGCCGCTTCTGACGCGTTCTTCCCGTTCGCTGACGGTTTCCAGATCCTGGCTGATGCCGGCGTCAAGGCCGTCGTTCAGCCGGGTGGCTCCATCCGCGATGAGGAAGTCATCGCTGCTGCGAATGAGGCCGGTGTGACCATGTACGTCACTGGCACCCGTCACTTCTCGCACTAGGCCTACCCCCCGTTGAAGCAAGGACATCCCGTACCATGACTGACCCACACTGGCAGCAACCCCAGCCTCCGAACCAGCCCCAGCCGGGGCCGGGGCAGTACCCGCCGTATTACTACGCGCCGGCGCCGGAACCGGAGAAGAAATCCAACATAGGAATCATCATTCTGGGGTTTCTGCTCACGCTGCTGCTGGTTGGTGGAGCGGTTCTTGCGACGCTGTACTTCACGTCGAAAGACTCCTCCTCAGCGTCTGAGGAAACGTCGATGACGCTGCAGCAGTCCCAGGAGTCGGAGGTGTCCACCCCGCAGGCAACGATCACGGAAACGGTTGATGTGCCTGCCCCGGATCGGGAGCGAAACAAAGATCGGACGTACACCTCGTATGAGCGTGGCACGTCGGTGACCAGTAAGGGCTTTGCACGTGCCGTGTACTCCGCATTCCAGGCGGAGTATGACGGGGACCCGAACATCACTCTGCATGACGTGTACAGCAGTGCGACGGGGAAGTACTACACCATGCGCTGCAGCGAAGAAGGCTCCACGGTTGTCTGCCGCGGCGGCAATAACGCAGTGGTGAAGATCTACTAGTGGTGCGAGGTGCAGCATCAGCACTGACGGCAGTCGGGCTTGTTGCCTGCCTGTCGTCGTGCACTATTGGGCCGAGCGCGGACAGTGAGCCGGAGGAGCGCTTGCCACAGCCAACGCTCCAAGCACCCACGGAGACCTCACCACAGCCAGAACCCCCAGAAGACACTGCGCCCCCACCATCGGCTGAGCTGCAAACAGCGCTTGATGCTGCCGTGAATGAGGTTGTGCAGGCGTATGGGGGAGTAGCGGAAGTGGCAATCGTCGGTACGTCCGGCGAGTATTCTGCTGGTGATGCCAGTGGTTTTGCCTCCTGGTCCACGATCAAAGTGCCCATCGCCATCGCGGCGTTGAACACGAATCCGGGACTAGCCGGGCAAGCAGCCATGGCTATTCAGTCTTCGGACAACGCTGCGGCGATGACGCTGTGGCAAAGCACCACCCCAGAAGCCGTGGAAGCGGTCCTCGCCCAAGGCGGGGCACCGATTGCGGTGCAAAGCCAATATGTCCGCCCGGAGTTCTCCCCCTTCGGCCAAACACAGTGGACCGTCACGGAACAGGCACGCTTTGCTTCCCATTTGCGGTGTGTGGACGGCTCAAGCCCCGTCGTGGAGCTCATGGGGGCCATCACCCCCGCACAGTCCTATGGGGTGGGCACGCTTCCTGCTGCGCGCTTCAAAGGCGGCTGGGGGCCTTCGGCCACCAATGGTGGGTATGAGGTCCGCCAGTTCGGTCTTGTCCACGATGATGCGGGCCGCGATGTTGCCCTTGCCCTTGCCGTGCGCAGCGGGGACGGCTCCTATCAAAGCGGGCAAGCCATGGCCAGCGAATTAGCGGCACTGGTGCGTCCGGCGCTGAACACCGCACCGGAATCGCACTGTTAGCGGGTGGCTTTCTCCAACAGATCGATCGTGCGGTACCCGCGATCATCCGGCAGCGGAGTGTGCAAAACATCCAGCACAGCATCCGCCAGAACCACCGACGGGGATGGCAGCGCATCCGTCACAAGAGGGTACGGCGCCTTACCGGTATTGTCGCGCAGTTCCACAGCCGCCAGCGACATGTGGAACGGCAGATCAATGCGCGGATCATCATCGCCCACAATCTCAGCGGCCAGGGCGCGGAAGATCGATTCCAGCGTGCCACGCAGCTCGTGGTACTCCGTGAACTCCTCGGACATGGCAATAGGCAGCTGATACAGCCGACCAATATTCCACTTCGAAGACAACAAAATACGCGTTTGTGCAGCCACCAGCGCCCACAGTTTCAGGCTCGGCGTCGCATCCGACGCCGCGAGGTCTTCAGCAAGGCTTATCGACGGCTCAATGGTGCTCTTCAGCAACTCCAAGAAGATATCCGCCTTGGAAGGGAAGTGGTAGTACAAAGACGCCTGACGCATACCCACGGCATCCGCGATCTCATGGGTGGAGGTAGTGGCAAAACCTTGCTTGGTGAACAGTTCCGCCGAAGCGTCAAGGATCTCCTCGCGTGCAGTGACGCCAGAGCGCCGCGGTGATGCTTTCCGCGGTCGGCCAACGCTTCGCCTCATGCGCTCCTCCTCAAAGAGTGGTGGTGAACTAACAGAACAACTTACCTAATGGTGGGGCCCCGGGGGGCGTCGACAAGCAAAAAGAACCTCAGCGCCCACCTCCTTGGGGGAGGGGGCGCTGAGGACTGTCGAAGCTCTAGGCGAAAACCAGCGGATTTAGCGGCTGGTGAACGGCAGGAGAGCCATCTCACGCGCGTTCTTCACAGCGGTAGCGACCTGGCGCTGCTGCTGCGGCGTCAGGCCAGTGACGCGACGCGAGCGGATCTTGTGGCGATCGGAGATGAACAGACGCAAGGTCTCAATGTCCTTGTAGTCCACAGCTTCGATGCCCTTGGCCTTGAGCGGGTTCTTCTTCGGGCGGCGGGACTGCTCCATCCGCGCCTTACGGTTGTTATTGCGCTTCATGTTTACAGACTCCCTTAATTACCACGAGGACTTACGGACGCCCGGCAGCTCGCCGCGGTGGGCCATCTCACGCATACGAACACGGGAGAGACCGAACTTGCGGAGGTAGCCGCGGGGGCGGCCATCGTGCGAGTCGCGGTTACGGACGCGGGACGGCGAAGCGTCACGCGGCTGGCGGTTGAGCTCAAACTGAGCCTCGAGACGGTCCTCATCGGACGTCTCCGGGTTGCGGATGATCGCCTTGAGCTCCTGACGGCGCTCAGCGTAACGCGCGACGATCTCCTTGCGCTTTTCGTTCTTAGCGATCTTGGACTTCTTCGCCATATTTATCGCTCCTCGCGGAATTCAACGTGCTTACGCACAACCGGGTCGTACTTCTTCAGAGTGATGCGATCCGGGTTGTTGCGCTTGTTCTTACGGGTGACGTACGTAAAGCCGGTGCCCGCAGTGGACTTCAGCTTGATGATGGGGCGAATGTCATTGCGTGCCATGTGCTAGATCTTCTCCCCTCGGGCGCGGATCGCTGCAACGACGGACTCGATGCCGTCGCGGTCAATGATCTTGAGCCCCTTCGTGGATACGTTCAACGTGATGGTGCGGCCCTCAGAGGGCAGGTAAAACTTCCGCTTCTGCACGTTGGGGTTCCAACGGCGCGAGTGGCGGCGGTGCGAGTGGGACACGGTCTTGCCGAAAGACGGCTTCTTTCCCGTGACCTGGCAATGTGCCGACATGGTTACTTCTTTCTCCTAGCCGCTTCTAGTCGTGGGGGACTGTAGATAGACGCCGCACTCGTTGCTGGTTAAAGGCCTAAAAGTGAGGGTGGCCTGGTAGCTCGAGGGCGCCAGAAGTCACCGGTTGACTAAAGCGTTTACGTGTACTTCGACAACAGCGAGAGTCAACACTACACGCAGCAGTGGTTATTTCATAATCGCTTTTGTTATCTTTTCCGCATGGTTTATCGGCGCATCGTTGCCCTTGATGTTGCGCGGGGACTAGCCATCCTGGGCACCCTGCTGACTAATATTGCTATCTTCGCCTCCACTTCCGACGATCTCTTTTCAGCGATCTTCCCGGAGCGCTCCAACGCTGGCGAAGCGCAGGGCTTTATTCGCGGCTCCAATGACACCGGAATACCTTTCATTCCCTGGCTCATTGAATCCCTGCTGTACCTTATTACCGATGGCAAGTTCCTTGGGCTGCTCACCATCATGTTCGGCATCGGTGTGGAGATTCAGCGCCAAAGTCGGCAGCGCCAGGGCCTGCCGTGGCCGGGTGGATATATGTGGCGCGCCGGCATCCTTGTCATTGAGGGGCTGCTTAATTACATCTTCATCTTCGAATTCGATGTGTTGATGGGCTACGGCCTTACTGCTCTGGCTGTTGCGCCGATTATGGCCCGAAGTGAGAAGGTGCAGAAGCGGTGGATGATCGTTGGTGTCTCCATCCATGTCTTCGTCATGACGGCATTCGCTGTCATCATGATTCTGCTGAACAACATGGTGCCTCTGGAGGAGCAGGGGACAGAGACCCTCGGCACTGAAGATCTTGGCACTGCCTTCGCGACGGATAGTTACTGGGACATGGTCCAGTACCGAGCGATTGACATCGTCGGTGGTCGCATGGAAGTGGCCATCATGTTCTTCATGGGGATCGGCGTGTTCTTGCTCGGAGCGCGCTTGTACCGCGCGGGCCTCTTCCAGCCGGATGGTGCCGCGTTGCGCCGCAAGGTCATGTTCTACTGCTTCGGCATTGGTCTGCCGGTTGACTGGGGGCTGCGAATCTTCACCATCAATGCGTTCCCGCTGACCCGCTACGTCACGTCGACGGTGGTGGCTTTCGGTTTGCTCGCGCTCATCGCCTGGTTCTATGTCAAGAAGGGGAACGTGCTCGGTGTCGCGGGTAGGCCCATTGCTGCTGTGGGGCGCATGGCGCTGACCTGCTACGTGCTGCAGAATGTCATCGCCTCGATCATCTTCTACGACTTTGGCTTTGGTGTTGCTCGGCTTATCGACGGCCCTCATTACACCTACTGGGTCCTCCTCATCTTCGCGCTCATGTCGGTGTTCCTGGTGCTGTTGAGCATGGCCTGGCTCAGCAAATTCGAACGCGGACCACTGGAAATGGTGATGCGGATGGCCTATGAACCACTGTCCAAACGCCGAGACGCGCGCATCCTACGCAAGCAGGCACAGCAATTTCGCGATTCCGCTGATCACCTGTAATATGTTCCGAGTCCAATTCGCACCCAACTCAGGCACGATCCAGTGGATGAAGAAGGCCGCTGGAACCGACCTGAAGTATCAATCCTGAGGGAAACGAAGAGATGAAGAAAGATATCCACCCTGATTACCACCCGGTGATCTTCCAGGACGCAGGTACTGGCCACCAGTTCCTGACCCGTTCTACCGCAACCTCCAGCCGTACTGCCCAGTGGGAAGACGGCAACGAGTACCCGCTCATCGTCGTTGACGTGACCAGCGAGTCTCACCCGTTCTGGACCGGCGCTCAGCGTGTCATGGACACCGCAGGCCGTGTTGAGAAGTTCAACCGCCGCTTCGGTGGGATGGCCCGCCGTAAGAAGAAGTCCGACAGCTAAACCGCCTACTGATCCAGTCGAAGGAGGAGAAACACCATGGCAACCCCGAAGTTCCGTAAGTCCCGCTCGAACACGCACCACCGTCGTTCGCAGTGGAAGGCAGACAATGCCGCTCTGCAGGAAGTCAAGATCGACGGCCAGACCGTGCGCATTCCGCGTCGCCTGGTCAAGGCAGCTCAGGCTGGTCTGATCGACGTCGAGCAGTTCTAAGCACTCGCTTAAGACGTAGCGATAGCCACTGGAAGTTTTCCAGTGGCTATTTTTTATTCTGTTTTCGGGTGTTTCTGACACGCTAGGGGGATGCGGGCGCACCGGGCGTTCACCTCATTGTCATAATGGGTGCATGAAAATTCTGGTCGTCGATGATGAGCAGGCGGTGCGCGAGTCCCTGCGCCGCTCTTTGCAATTCAATGGGTATGACGTGCTTTTGGCGAGCGATGGGTTGGAAGCCCTCGACGTTATCGCCGAGGAGCAGCCAGACCTGACAATCCTCGATGTGATGATGCCCAAGCTGGACGGCCTTGGTGTCTGCCGTGAGCTCCGCTCCTCTGGCTATGACAGGCCGATCCTCATGCTCACGGCGCGGGATGGGGTGTCTGACCGAGTAGCTGGCCTCGATGCCGGAGCGGATGATTACCTGCCAAAGCCATTCGCCTTGGAGGAATTGCTTGCTCGCGTGCGTTCGTTGCTGCGTCGTGCCCGTGCGGATGCGATCGCGCAGACGGGCTCCCCGACGGCAGAGCTGCAGTTCGAGGACCTGTTCCTGGACGTAGCTACCCGCGATGTGCGCCGGGGTGACCGCCATATTTCCCTGACTCGCACTGAGTTTGCACTGTTGCATTTGCTCATGCAGAACCCCCGTCAGGTGCTTTCGCGCCAGCGCATCCTTGAAGAAGTGTGGGGCCATGAATTCCCGTCCTCCGGCAACGCGCTTGAGGTTTACGTGGGCTACCTGCGCCGTAAAACAGAGGCAGGCGGTGAAGCTCGCCTTATCCATACCGTGCGCGGTGTGGGCTACGTGCTGCGGGAGACTGCCCCGTGATTTTGCGGGTACGAAGTGGCGCCAGTGCGCCGAGTGAGGGGGCGGCGGAAGACACCACGCAGTCGTCGTTACGCGGACGCGTGGCTGCTTATGCTGTCGCCGGCGTGACGGTAGCCGTGGGGATGACCGCGTTGTTTTCTTATTTCGCGGTGTCCGGTGCGATTAAGCAGAACGAGCTTTTGGAGCTGGATTCCCGCACGGTTGCACTGATGCGGCAGACCCGGGATGTTCTCGAGGAGGCCGAGACAAACAAGGATGACGCTAACCGTGAGGTTCGCTTCCAAGAACTGGTGGATCACTTCCGGACTGATAACCCGGGTTATCTTGCAGCGGTATCGCCAGGCGTAAAGGAGCCGTTCATCGGCGATGCACTGCCCATCGACCGGATGGCGGTGCAAGGTCAAAAGCCGGATTGGGCGCACCTTGAATTCCAGGATGAATGGGTGTCTGTCTTGCGTGCGCAAGGCGCCACGGTGGTTCTCGGAATGGATTCGAGCACGTACTCGTTGATGGTCAGCCGCCTCAAGGCCACGCTGATTGGCATCGCCGGCTTGGGCACGCTCTTGGCAGCGTTCATGGGGCTGATCATCGCGCGCGTGACCGTGCGTCCTTTGGAGCGCCTGCGCCGTTCGATTGATGGCGTTGTGTCTACTGAGGAGCTTGAGCCGATCGAGGTGATTGGTCAGGACGAGTATGGGCGTCTCACGGAATCCCTCAACGACATGATGGAGACACTGAAGGATTCACGGGTCCGCCAGTCCCAGCTTGTTGCGGATGCGGGGCATGAACTCCGCACGCCGTTGACCTCAATGCGCACGAATATTGAGCTGCTCATGATGCTGCATCGCTCCGGGCAGGTGGACACGATGGCGCCGGAGGATCTTGCGGATCTGGAAGCCGATGTCATGGCCCAGATGGAGGAGATGTCCACGCTCATCGGCGACCTCGTTGATCTGGCCCGCGAGGATGGGCCGCAGCAGGAGCTCCAGCCCGCGCGCTTGGATGAGATCATTTCGGATTCGCTTGAGCGCGTGCAGCGTCGCCGCCCGGACGTGGATTTCCGCGTTCGCCTGGATCCGTGGCTCATTGACGCGGATGTGCCTGCCCTCTCACGCGCACCCGTGAACCTGCTGGATAATGCCGCGAAATGGTCCCCACCAGGTGGCGTTGTCCGCGTCAGCTTGCGCGCCGCACAACGCCGCGCAGTGCTGATTATCGACGACTCCGGCCCCGGCATCCCCGCCGATGAACGCGAGAAAGTCTTCGAGCGTTTCTACCGCGCACCCGAATCCCGCGCCATGCCGGGATCAGGTTTGGGCTTGGCCATCACGCGTCAGGTGTTGGAACGTCATGGTGCCACCATTTCCGTGGACGAATCTGATGATGGCGGCACCCGCATCCGCATCATCTTCCCGGGCGAACCTGTTACCGAATAGTCGCTGGGCAGGTCCGAGCGGACCTCCCAGCAAGTGTTCAGGGAGTACTACGCTAAGCGGTGAATGTGAACAAGAGATGGCACAGCAAGGCGGAGGACAATAACCCACCATGACTTCATCTGAATACCCGGGCGAATACTCGGTTTACGCCCACTCACAAGGTGTGCAGCAGCCACCATATGTTGCTCCCGTCCCACCGAAGCAGAAGAAGGGACTGGGTGCTGGGGCGGCGATTGCGCTGGCACTGGCTACCTCTTTGGTCGGTGGTGCTGCAGCTGGCTATACCGCCGGCACGGTGGCCAGCTCCGATAACTCCCAGCAGACCACTATTGGTGCTGGTGATACGGAGAATGCTCTGGAAGCTCCCGTGAAGTCCCAGAAGGAGCCAGCGCCGGAAGGCTCCGTTGAGCACGTGGCCTCCGCCGTGCTGCCAGCTGTTGTTTCCATCGAACTGACGGATGGCTCCCGCGTGCTGTCTGAGGGCTCTGGGTCCATCATCACCGCCGACGGCAAGGTGCTGACCAACCACCACGTGGTGGCAGAAGCCGGAACTGGTCGGGCGCAGCTCGCCGTGACGTTGAATGACGGCGCTAAGCACCCAGCCACGTTCATTGCTTCTGATGTGAACACCGATGTGGCTGTCATCCAGATCGAAGGCGTCAAAGACCTACCAGTGATCCAGTTCGGCGATTCGGACAACCTTGCCGTGGGCCAGTCCGTTGTGGCCGTTGGTTCTCCGCTGGGATTGTCCGCAACAGTGACAACCGGCATTGTCTCCGCGCTCAATCGCCCGGTTCGCGCGGCTCAGGGCGGGGGAGAAAGCTCGCTCATGGATGGCATTCAAACCGATGCGGCGATCAACCCCGGTAACTCCGGTGGCCCGTTGGTGGATATGAATGGCCACCTTATTGGCATGAACTCTGTGATCGCCTCGCTGTCCCAGAGCTCAGGTGAGGGCGGATCCATCGGCTTGGGGTTTGCTATTCCGTCGAATTTCGCCCGCCGTGTTGCGGAGCAGCTCATCAACGAAGGCGAAGCACGCCAGCCGATGATGGGTGTGCAGGTGGATATCCGCCAGGTCACCGATGGTGCTCTCATTAGCGCTGTGCAGCCGGGAAGCCCCGCTGATCAGGCTGGTCTGAAAGAGGGCGATGTTGTTGTGCGGATCAATGACCGTCCGATTGAGTCCTCTGATGCACTGGTCGCGGCCACGCGTTCCTTCGATTTCGGGGAGACCGTCCATCTACAGGTCCGCTCTGCTGGATCTGATGAGACCAGAACGGTAGATGTGACCCTAAGTTCAGAGTAGATTTCTTTTCATAACTATTGAATGCGCATCAGTGGCCCGTGTATCAGTGGCCGCTGATGCACCACTACGAGGAGCCCGCCATGTCCAACACACTCGACGCGCTCGACATCCGCGAGCCTGATGAGGAATTCCTCCTCGCTACGGAGGCAGAAGAACAACAGCCGGTGCAGCCAGGTGCGATTGCTGTGTTGGTCAGTGACCATAAGCAGGGCGGGGCAATCGCTGAAGGCTCGGATCGTCTGGTCTACGAGTTGTTGGAGGAAATCGGTTTCAAGGTCGACGGCGTGGTGAGCGTGAAGTCGAAGAAATCGGAGATCCGCAAGGTCATTGAAACGGCCGTGGTGGGTGGCGTGGACCTCGTGGTCACCGTCGGCGGCACCGGTGTGGGTCCGCGCGATAAGGCGCCGGAGGCCACCCGCGCCGTCATTGATCAGATGGTGCCGGGCGTGGCCCAGGCAGTGCGTGCTTCCGGGCAGGCATGTGGGGCCGTGGATGCGTGCACCTCGCGCGGTATTTGCGGTGTATCTGGCTCCACGGTGATTGTGAACCTGGCTCCATCGCGTGCAGCTATCCGCGACGGTGTGCTGACCATCGCACCGTTGGTGAAGCATCTCATCGAAGAGCTGCGTAAGTACAGCCTGCAGTAGGACAAAAATGAAACAACGGCGCCGTGTACGGCGGCTTTCTGATGCTGTTGACTATGACAGAACAGCGGACCGCCCCAACCCTTCTCAGGTGGAACAGTCCGCTGATTTTGATGGTGACCGGGTAGTCCAGTTGGATGACGGGATCACGCCCGAATCACCCGAAATGGATGATCTTGCCCGGTACCGCGAGGAACGTCCCCCGCATTACGGGGATTAGAGCTTGTTCTTTACCAAGTCATCGAGAGACTCGGAAGACAGCAAGTACGGTGCGATCTCGTAGACGGTGCGCGCACCCGTTTCGCCAGCCTGACGCAGCCGCCATGCCGCGCGGCCGTAAGCTACCTGCACTGCTGCGGTGAAGTCTGGGTTGCGCTCCAATTCAAGGCCGAACTCAATGACGTGCCCGGAGTCGCCCACCTGACCGCGCGTAATCACCTGGCCGCCGTGCGGCATGCCCTGGTGGTCACGTTCAAACTCAGCCTCGGAGATGAACTCCACGATCGTCTCGTACGGTGCGAAGTAGTCCGGCATGGTCACGATGGCCTCGCGGATCTCTTCCTTCAGCTTTGCATCCGCTGCAGCATCGCCTGTTTCCTCCGCCACAACAAAGCAGTGTCGCACGTGGCACTCGTTGCCCTTGAGGTCTGCACCCTCACCACGCTTCACAGCCTCAATCGCCTCCGGGTTGGGCTTGGTGTACTGCACACCCTTGAGCACGCCCGGCACGCGACGCACCGCATCCGAATGGCCCTGGGACAGGCCAGGGCCCCAGAACGTCATCTGGTCCGCACCAGGCAGTACCGCGCCACCGAGCACACGGTTCAAGGAGAAGAGGCCCGGATCCCAACCGGTAGAAATCATCGCGATGTTCTCGCCTTCGCGTGCAGCCTCATCCATGGTTGCCCGGTACGCGGGGATTTCATGGTGGTTGTCATACGTGTCCACCGTGGTGAAGTGCTTGGCCAATTCAGGGGCCTGCGCCGGCACGTCGGTGGCGCTGCCCAAGCACACGAAGAGCACATCTACTTCGTCTTTATGCTTTTCGACGTCCGCCGCCGGCAACACACGAGCCTCCGTATCCAAAGAATCGCGGCGCGAAAACACACCGACGAGTTCCATGTCGGGCTGGCTAGCGATCACTTTCTCAACGCTGCGGCCTAAGTTGCCGTAGCCAATGATGGCGGTACGAATCATGCGGGGGAGTCCTTTCTCAGTACTTCTAGACTTCTCATGACTTCTCATGACGTCTTAGGTCCTCCGACGATTGTTCCAGATTTCTCGATATAGCCGGAAAAACGAAACAGGTAACAAAAGAGGGTTTGTAGACACACCTGCAGGCGACAAGGCCTGCTGCTCCGTGCCCCGTTGGGCGCCTGAGCGATCAACCCCGGTGTAAAATTTTACATTGCGCCGGTAACTATCAGGAAACAGAAACTGTCTACCAGGGGTTTTGTTGGTGCCAATTTTTTGCCATGTAAATTTTTACACACGCCCGGCGATGGAACGCGGCCAAGGGCAGCCCTTCGCCCCCCCTTGGCCCAACAAAAGAACCGCCCAACCTGTGAAGGCGGAGCGGTTCGTAGTCACCAGATGTGGTTTAGAGCTGGCGGGGACCGTTCTGGTTAGCCAGCAGGTCACGGATCTCGGCGAGCAGTTCCTGCTCGGTCGGAGCCGGAGCATCCTCGCTGATGCCCTTGCGGCGCTTCTGTGCCTCATCCAGCTTGTTCATCGGTGCAACGATGATGAAGTAGACAACTGCAGCAATGAGCAGGAAGTTGATCACAGCGGTGATCAGAGCACCGAAGTCAACGAAGGTTGCGTCATTGCCGCTGATGATGTGAACGCCCAGACCGGTGAAGTCTGCGCCACCGATGGAGGCGATCAGCGGGTTGATGATGTTGTCAGAGAACGAGGTCACGATTGCGGTGAAAGCGGCACCGATGACAACACCGACAGCCAGGTCGATGACGTTGCCGCGCATGATGAAGTCTTTAAAACCCTTGAGCATTTTTCTCCTTGAAAAACTATGTGGGAAATGGTCTTACTTTTCGGTGAAAGAAAATACCCCATCGTGGGTGATGGGCCTAACCGAGTGGCACAGAACACACAGCTAATGCCGCTCATTCACCACGGTGCTTTCCGCCTGTGAGCACCACCGTGAGTGGCAACGTGAGGGAAGAAGCTGCCACATTGACGGCGTCCTCATTCCGTAAAAGCAGCAGCACTCCGGTTTGAGCCTCACCGCTACCGGCGGTGACCACGGTGCCGCCAGTGGCAATCGTGCGTGCAGCGGTAACTGCAGTATCTGCAGCATCAGCCGAATCACCCCCCGTGGTCACCACTGACACCTCGTCGCCGTGGTGCAGCATGGGGATGATGTCAGGCTCCGCGAGCTTGACCGGCACGAGAGTAAAAGAACTCGCGTCCGCCCCGCGGGCATGCGCAATAGAGGAAACAAGATCAGGGCCTGTAATCCGCGTTGTGGTGAGCACTTCGCCGGCAGAGGCAGCCGCGGCAATCACTTGGCCCTCAGCCTTGGCATGGTCTGTCACCGCATTGGTGGGAACAATGTTGCTGGGCAGGGAGCGCAGCTCCACATCATCAGCGCTCAATACCGTGCCGGGTGCAACATCACGGGCGAAGACCACCACCTGGGGGTCCTTGGCAGCGCGGCCACTCAATGCGAGGAGTACCGCGCAAATGATGAGCAAGCCCGCAACCAGGCGCCGCATCAGGACGGAACGCCGGTAGCCGGGAGTGGAAAGAGTAGACAGGGAAGAAGAGAAATTAAAAGAAGCCATATTCTCTTTGACTGCTTCAACACCCTGTTTGGTTCCCTCGCAGCCCAAAGTTTTTCTAAGAAGGCTTGTTGTAGTCCGCGAATATCAGCACACCCGACGGGGTGACGGCGGCGCCCACAGGCTGGTCGTGAGGGTCAGCTGGTAAAGAATCGTGGACCTCATTGTCGTAGACCAACGCGATGCGCGGCTGGTTGGGCGCATGGAGGAGGGCGCGGTCGTAGTAGCCAGCGCCTTGTCCCAAGCGAACTCCACGGCGGTCCACGCCCAAGGCTGGAACGATGATCACATCGCAGGTGCTCAATGCGCTGGAAGGCAGCCGTGGTCCAGTGGGTTCGGCGATATCAAAGAATTCGCCGGGGGTGAGCTCACCCGGTGTGTACATTGCCCACTGCAGCTCGCCTCCAGAAAGAGTGATGGGCAGCATGATCTCCCAACCCTCTTTCACCAAGGCCGGCAGTAGCGCGGACCCACCTGGCTCAGACGGCATCGGAGAATAGGCGGCCACCCGATGCGGGGAGAGCGTGCGCAGGTGGGGGAGGAGGTGGGAGATGAGAGTGTCGTCGATAAGCATCTTTTGCTCAATCTTCCCGCGAGCTTCACGCGTGGCGGCACGAACTGAAGATTTTGAAGACATACATATCCCTTTCCTTACACGCGCAGCGGCTACCCGGATTCGTAGCGTCTCACAGGTAGACTATCCATTCATGCGCAATTCCTCCTCGGCCCCCAAGGTGGGCGTGAAAACCGTCGTTGTTCCCGCAGCTGGAATGGGTACCCGGTTCCTGCCCGCCACAAAGACGGTGCCGAAGGAATTGCTCCCGGTGGTGGACACCCCGGGTATTGAGCTCATCGCTGAAGAAGCCGCACAGCTTGGCGCGAAGCGTCTCGCTGTTGTCACCGCGCCGGGTAAAGGCGAGGTCATGGAGCACTTTGGCAATTTTGACCACCTGAAAGAGACGCTGCTGGCACGTGGCAAAGATGAGCAGGCACAGAAGGTAGCTCGTGCGGCCGAGATCATTGAGGCGCAGGCCGTTGTGCAGGAAGAGCCGCTCGGTCTTGGCCACGCGGTCGGCTGTGCTGAGGCAATCCTGGACGATGATGAGGACGCAGTGGCCGTCATGCTGCCGGATGATCTGGTGCTGCCCACCGGTGTTATGGAAAAGATGGTGGACGTGCGCGCCAAGCTCGGTGGTTCCGTGCTGTGCGCGTTCGTGGTCAGCCCGGAAGAGGTGTTCAACTACGGCGTCTTTGATGTCCGCGAGGTGGATGCCGCGGATGGTGTGGATCCGGAGAAGGTGAAGCGCGTTGTGGGCATGGTGGAAAAGCCTGAGCCGGAGGATGCGCCCTCCACGTTCGTTGCCACCGGCCGCTACCTGCTTGATCGGGGCATTTTTGATGCTTTACGACGCATCACGCCCGGCAAAGGCGGCGAACTCCAGCTCACCGACGCGATTGAGCTGATGATTAGCGAAGGCCACCCGGTGCACGTTGTTGTGCACGACGGTAAGCGCCATGACCTGGGCAACCCGGCTGGCTACATTCCGGCCAATGTTGATTTTGGTTTGCACCATGAGAAGTACGGTCCGGCACTGTACAAGTCCATCAAGCAGATCCTGAAGGACTTCGAGTCGGAGAACCCGCACCTCGCAGGCACCGACTAAGTTCACGAGTAGTTCAAAGTTTCAGCCGCCGGCAGAAGGGTGACGTGATGCGCAGCGTTGAAGAGCAGTTGGACATTATCGTCGACGCCACGATGACGCCTGCGCCGATCCGAATTGGTATCACCGATGCACTTGGCCTCATGTGCGCGGAGGAAGTGCAGGCAACCCGCTCGCTGCCCGGCTTTGCGCAGGCTGCTGTTGATGGTTATGCGGTGCGCGCCGTTGATGTCGGTGGTGCACAATCGCTGAGCAACCGCACGACACATGAGGATGAAGAGCAACCCCATGTTGAGCCGGATACCTCTTTGCCGGTGGTGGGTGAAGTAGCTGCTGGTAGCCAAAAGCCGCTGCGCCTCCAGCCACGCCAGGCTGTGCGCGTGGCCACGGGTGCGCCGCTACCTACCTTGGCTGATGCGGTTTTGCCCCTCGAGTGGTCCGACCGTGGCCGCCGCCGCGTGACCCCGCACCGTCCAGTGCGTTCCGGTGACTTTATCCGCCGTGAAGGCGATGACATCCAACCCGGTGACATTGCAGTGCGTGCCGGTGCTGTTCTTGGCCCGGCCCAGATCGGGCTACTCGCCGCTGCCGGCCGCGACAAGGTGCTCGTGTATCCGCGTCCCCGCGTGACCGTGATGTCCTACGGCTTGGAGCTGGTGGACATTGATAGGGATCCGGGCCTGGGCCAAGTCTTCGATGTTGGGTCCTATGCCGTTGCCGCTGCAGCGAAGGACGCGGGTGCGGATGTCACTCGCGTGGGCATTATCAACGCGGAACCGCGCCGCCTGAAAGAGCAGATCGCGGTCCACGCCCAAAAGAGTGAGTTTTTGATCATCACCGGCGCCGTCGGCGGTTCAAGCGCCCGCGCCGTCCAAGAAGCACTGGGCGAGCTGGGCGATATTGACACCACCCGCGTGGCCATGCATCCCGGTTCCGCCCAAGGCTTCGGCCTGGTGGGGGAGGATCGCATCCCAACCTTCCTGTTGCCGTCGAATGCCGTGAGTGCCCTCGTGGTGTTTGAGGCGCTCATTCGTCCGGCGATCCGCTCGTCGTTGGGCAAGCGCGTGCTCAATCGCCGTGTGGTGAAGGCGCGTTCGATGAACCGCATCGAGTCGATTCCGGGACGTCTCGGATTCGTCCGCGCTCGCCTCATGCGCGATGCGCAAACCCGCGATTACCTGGTGGACAGCATCGGTGGTGCATCCGGCGGCGCGGCTCACTTGTTGGCTGGTCTCGCTGAAGCAAACGCGATGATCCGCATTCCCACGGACGTGGTGGAAGTGCGCCCCGGCGATGTCGTTGACGTGTTGTTCTTGCAGCAGCGGGCCTGAGCATGTTGAGCCTCATCGGTTGGGCGCGTAGCTATGCCCACCCGGGGTGGCCCATGGCTACTCCCACAGTGTTTATTCGCGGTGATAAGCCCGTGCGTTTGCGGCCGCTGAAGCGCTCTGATGGCCGCGACTGGGCCCGCATGCGCATCTCCGATGAAGCGCTGCTGCGCCCGGTTGAGCCAACTGTGCAGGGCACCTGGCAGGAAGCCCATTCCCCGGAAGCGTGGCGTTCCACTTGGTCGAACCTGCGCCGCTGTGCCAATGAAGGCATCGTCGTCCCACTGGCCATTGAATTCGACGGCCACTTTGCCGGCCAGGTCACCCTGGGCAATATTCAGCATGGCGCGATCAGTGAATGTTGGATCGGCTACTGGGTCCATTCCCGTTACAACGGCCGTGGTATCGGCACTGTTGCGTGTGCTCTTGGCGTGGATCATGCCTTCGCGCGCGTGGGTCTGCACCGCGTCACGGCGACGTACCTGCCGGACAACCCGGCGTCCGGCAGAATATTGGCTAACGCGGGCTTCCGCGAGGAGGGGTACCTGAAGGAAAACCTCCACATTGATGGGCGGTGGCGCGACCACTATTTCGTGGCGCAGAACATTGATGACCTGCCCGGTTCCGCGGTGGAACGTTTGGCCGCGCAGGGAAGGTTGTGGATCTAAGAAATTCTGGGGCGCGACTCGGCGTGGGGCGGTCAACTTCAGCCTGTGGCTGGTTAGGGTCGTTCTAGTAATTTCCGCCGTCAAGAAAGGTCGTGGGCCCATGTCAGGCAGCCTCAGCCTGATCATTGTTCTCATCGTGGTTGTGTGGGCGATTGTTCTCGCCCCGATGGTCTTGGGGGATTCCAAGCCCATCCGCCGTGCTGGTGAGGGCTTTGACGAGACCCGTGTCCTCCACCAGGGCGGCACCGCCGCAATCCAGGCTCGCCGCCGCCCGCGCGTCACCGCCGCGGATGTGCACCGCCACGACGAGGAAGACGATTACGAGGTTGTCGTCCCTGAAGAGGGGAGCACAGAAGCAGTGCTTATCGACGACTCCCCGGCCACCCCTTCCTGGAAAAAACTCTTCACCCGCTCCAACGTTGTGGACGCTGAGCCCGTAGAAGACGAGGCTGACACCCCAGAGACTGAAGCAGAAGCAGAGGTTGCAGAAGCTGAGGCAGATACTGCTGACACTGTGGACGCTGCAGACGCTGAACTCGACGAGACCCTCGATGAGGCCGAGGACCTCTCCGCCGAGTACGACTACGACGATTCCTACCTTGCCCCGGAGGACTTCGGTTACTCCACCGTGGTGTCCATGCCAGAAGCAGAAGAGATGACTGCTGAAGACTCTGTCGATGTTGCAGAGGACTCTGTTGAAGATTCCGCCGCTGACTCTGCTGATGATGCAGCTGCTGACTCTGCCGATGACTCTGCTGATGATGTCGACGAGGCAACTCTTACCCGCGCGAGCCGCGGTCGTGGTGGCTGGACCCCGGAGGCTGAGAAGCAGGCACGTGCAGAGCGTCTACGTCGCCGTGAGCGCACCCTGCTGGGCCTGATCACGGTCACCGGTGTTGCTTTCATCTGGGCACTGATCAGTGGCGGCTGGGTATGGCTGGCTCCGCTCGCAGGCGCAGCTCTTCTCGTCTGGTACATGTCTGCGCTGCGCAGCCTGGTCACCCAGGAACGCGCGCTGCGTGAGCGTCGTCTGCGTCAGCTGCGCCGCGCCCGCCTCGGTGTCGTTTCCTCTGAGGAAGACGCACCGCTGCCAGCCCACATGCGCCGCCCCGGCGCAGTGATCGTGGAGCTCGATGATGAGAGCGCGGACTTTGCCAACCTGCCGGAGTACCACGACGACGACTTCGATTTCCATGGCGCAGATCGGGTCCGCGAGAGCGCATAACCCAGTATCATCACGGGGTATGACTCAAACTGATACAACCCCAGGCACCAAGCCAACCGCCACCAACAACAACCCGGGCCCGACCGCGTTGCTGTGGAAGAAGTTCAGCGATACCCCCATCAAGCGTGGACTGTTTTCCGCCCTGTACATGGTGAAGGCCCCGTACTTCCGCACGGTGATGCCGCGCGTCCAGGAAGCTGTTCCGGGTCGCTGCGTTGTGCGCCTGGGCAAGTGGTGGGGTGTGCAGAACCACATTGGAACCTTCCACGTGATTGCCGGTTTGAACGGCGCTGAAGCCGCCATGGGCCTGCTGTGCGAGGTCACCGTTCCGGACACCCACCGTTGGATCCCGCGCGGTATGCGTGCGGATTACCCGAAGAAGTCCACTGGTGGTCTGACCATCACCGCCACCGCGGACTTCCCGGATTTCTCCACCATCACTCGTGAGACCGGCGGCCAGCTGGTCACCATTGATTGCCAGCTTGTCGACGATGCTGGGGTCGAGCCCATCACCGCCGAAATCGACGTGTGGGTGACCGCTAAAAAGTAACTAGGAAGGCCCACCGTGCACGATGCCGGTGCATTGCAACAGTGCAAACACCGTCACCGGCCCCAGCATGGTGAACCCACGCTCCTTCAGCGCGGCCACTAACTCCTTGGTGCCGTCCACAGATTGGGGTGTGGGTTCAAAGGACCACAAGAATTCAGCCAGGTCCGTTCCCTCTTCCCGCAACGCCAGGCAAGCACGGGCGTTGGTGATCACGGCGTTGATTTTGCGGCGGTTGCGGATGATCGAGGCGTCGATAAGCAATGCTTCAACATCCGTCTCATCCCACGCGGCGATGGTCTCGATGCTGTTGCTGAAAATCGCGCGGCGCAGTGCCTCGCGCTTCTGAAGAATCAGATTCCAGCTCAGCCCCACGACGAAAACTTCGAGGCCTAAGAGCTCAAACATTTCTTTTTCGGTGGTGACCGGGCGCCCCCACTCTGTATCGAAGTACTCCTGAACCAACGGCGTCATGTGCCGGGTGAGGGATTGTTGTTGGTTGTCCTGATGTGTGTCTTGTTCAAAGTGTGAAAGTGTCATACTTACTTTGACTGCTGTAGGGGCCCATTTGGTTCCACGTTGTAGGGTAGTTTTTATGAATACCCCCGCTGTGCGCGATGCTGCGCTGCTCATCGCACGTTTTGTCCTGGGTGTCATATTCATTGCACGGGGGTACCAACACTGGGTGGCAGATGGTATGACGCGCACGGCACAGAAGTTTTCACAAGCGGGAGTCCCTCAACCAAAGCTGGCGGCGTACACCGCTGGCTCCCTGGAACTCGTTGGTGGGGCGCTGTTGATCATTGGGCTGCTCACCACCATCGTGGCAATGGTCTTAGCGCTGTTGGTGGCCGCTGCCGGGTACTTTGTGCACATGGATGCCGGCTTCTTCGCGGAGCAAGGCGGCCTGGAGTATCCGCTTCTTCTGATAATGCTGTTGCTGTTCATCGTTGTTTTTGGTGCAGGACGCGCAAGCTTGGACAAGGTGCTTATTGATGATTAGTCACGCAGAGGTACAAGCCGCCCTGTCCGCACGCATCGATGGGGAAGAGGCCGGGCTGGATAAAGCTGTCGTAGATGCGCACTTGGCGCACTGCCCTGAATGCGCGTCTTTCTGGGAGCGTTCACTGGCTCTCTCACGCTCGTTGAGCTTTGTCGAAGCTGACGGCTCCATGTCGCCGCCGGAGGATCTGTCGGACGTGATCTACGCCGGCGTGGAAACCGAGTTCCGCAAACTCGCCTCCCGCCGTCTCCTGGGCTTGAGCATCGGCCGTGTCATTCTCGGCGTGCTGGCTGTCCTCTACATCGTGTGGGCTGGCCAGCTCGTGGCTGGTTCCGGCGGGGCGGACATGGACCCTGAGATGGCAAGCCTGCTCATCGGGGCCGCCGCCGTCCGCGTTGGTATCGCGGCAGCGCTGTTGCTGGTGGCATGGAAACCGAATCAGATTCCCGGTGTGCTGCTCATCGTCGGCGCCATGTTCGGGTTCACCATTGGTTTCGCTGTGCTGGACGCCGTCTCCGGTGAAGCCACAGCACCATGGCTTCACTTGGGCATGCTGCTGTTCACCAGCGCCGCCCTCGTGTTCATGTGGGTTGCGGACCGTGGGCCGTCCAACCCGCTGCGGACGCTCAGTGCTGGGCCACAGTAATTATTGCTAGCTACTTCCAGCTACTTCCAGCTACTTCCAGCTACTTCCAGCTGGGCAGCCACATCAGCTGCGAGAAGTAGCTATCGGGGATGACAAAGCCGTAGAGGATCGGGGAGAAGTACAAGAACATGCCTACGGCGACGGCGAGGTAACCAATAACGGCGAGCTGTCCCGAGGTCATGCTGTAGCCCGCGAGCTTGCGTAGTGGTGGCAATGGCTTGCCCCGGCCAGCGAGGTTCCCCAGTGCCAGTGCGATGAGCACGATGGTGAAAGGAACGAGGGGAGCGGCATAGAAGAAGTACATCTGGCGGTCAAACGCGGCCAGCCACGGCAGGAAGCCGGCTGCGAAAGCAATGAGGGGCAGGATCACGCGGCGGTCACCGCGGGAGATCCATGCCCAGATCGCCCACAGAAGGATGGGCATGGTGAGCCACCAAATGGCAGGTGTGCCAAAGAGATAAATCATCCGGCGGCATTCCTGGCCACCAGCGCACTCAATGCCGGTGGAGGAGTAGTACAGGATCGGCCGGGAGGCGACGAGCCAGGACCACGGCTTGGAATCCCATGGGTGGGAGTGGCCGCCGGAACTGGTCAGTTCAGAGTGGAAGCGCAGAACGGAGAAGTGGTAGTAGAACCAGCCGGCGACTGGCTCAGGAAGCTGGGTGAGCCAGGACCAGTCGGAGCCTTCGATGGTGCCGTCCGACAGTGAGTGCCGGTACACGGAGGTCTCCGATGCGAACCACGCGCGCCAGGACCAGACGTACAGCACAGCGGGGATGAGCACGATGGAGGCCAGTGCCGAAGGCACGTCGCGCAGCAACGTACCAGCAACCGGCTTGGCCACCCCGTAGCGGCGGCGCAACCACAGGTCGTAGAACGACGACAGCAGGCCAAAGAACGCGATGTAGTACAGGCCGGACCACTTCACAGACAGCGCCAAGCCGAGCAGCACACCCGTGGCAAAACGCCACCAGCGGAAGCCCAAGCGTGGGCCGAAGGGGCCGGATTCGGCGATACGGCCACTGACATACGCATCGTGCAGGCGCTGGTGGACCTGCCGCATATCACCCGCCAGGGTCCACGCCGCCATGACAATAGGCAGCAGGATGAACACGTCGAGCATGCCGAAGCGGCCGATGACCAGCAAGACACCGTCGACAAGCGCGAGAATGCCCGCGAACAACGCGACGACCCATGACTGCGACAAGCGTCGCGCGAGCAGCATCGTGAACACAACGACGGCCGCACCGAAGAGCGCAGCAACAAAACGCCAGCCCAGCGGGGTATATCCGAAGAGCATCTCACCGAGCGCCGCCAGCTGCTTACCCAGCGGTGGGTGCACCACCAGGCCGTAGCCCGGGTTGGATTCAATGCCGCCCAGAACCGGGTTGAACCAGGAGCGGGCGATGTCCCAGGCCTGCGGCGCGTAGTGCTTTTCATCGAAAACAGGGGTGCCTTTTGAATCTGCTGTAGTCACACCCACGAACCGCGTGAACAGTGCAATGATGCCGATCACAACGGTGGTGACGGTGTCCCGGCGCGTCCACGGCACAGTGATGGGGGCGGTGGGCGCGGGGGTCTTCACAGCAGAACTCACGCTGGTGATCTTACTGGTCATGCTTAAGCTGGTTGCCATGGATGATTCGCTTGTCGCCACAGGCATACTTGTCGCCGCCACTCCACTGGGCAATATCCGCGATGCGTCGCCACGTCTCGTGGAGGCTCTTGAGCGCGCTGATGTCATTGCTGCCGAGGACACGCGCCGGGCTCGTGCACTCGCCGCAGCGCTCGGCGCGGAGATTCGTGGCAAGGTCGTGTCCAATTTCGATCACAATGAGGACCACAGGGCACAGGAGCTTATCGACGTCGCTCGTTCCCGCCTCGTCCTGGTCATCTCCGACGCGGGCATGCCACTTGTCTCTGACCCAGGTCACTCGATCGTGTCCGCGGCCCATGATGCGGGTGTTCGGGTGACGTGTCTGCCGGGGCCATCGGCGGTGACGACTGCTCTGGCACTGTCGGGTTTGGGTGTTGGGCGCTTCATCTTCGATGGTTTCGCCCCACGTAAATCCGGTGCGCGCACCACCTGGCTGGAATCCCTGAAAGGGGAGAAGCGCGCGATCTGTTTCTTTGAGTCCCCCCACCGCATTGGTGGAACGCTGGCGCACGCGGCTGAGGTGCTGGGGCCGGAGCGTCGAGTAGCAGTCTGCCGTGAGCTGACCAAAACCTACGAGGAAGTGCGCCGCGGCACCTTGGCTGAACTCGCCGAGTGGGCTGCCGATGGCCTGCGCGGTGAGATCACCGTTGTGATTGACGGTGCAGACTCCACGCCGGCTCCCGCGGACGAGGAAGATTTGGTGGAAGCAGTTCTAGCCAAGGTTGATTCCGGCATGCGTCTCAAGGATGCTGTGAAGGATGTAGCCAAGGCAGCTGGTGTCAAGGTGGGGGACCTGTACGACGCAGCGCTGCTGAGACGATGCCAATAAAGGATGACAATAAAGGATGACGATAAAGGGTGACGATGAAAGGATCCGGTCGTGCCTCCGACTAAAGACAAGAAGAAAACACGCTGGTTACAGTTGCTGTTTCTTTTCATCTGCGTGTTTTCAATCGTTGCCTCCATCCTGATGGTCCGGGTACAGCCACCTAAGGCGGCGCAGTCCGTCCAAGTGCTCACGTCTGATTGGGAGCCCTACGTGGATACCACTGCGGAGCAGGGCGGCATCATCGGCGACATGGTTACCTCTGTCCTGGCCAGCAGTGGTTACAACGCCAATATTGCCTTTGATAACTGGGCGCCCGGTTTGGACAAAGTAGAGCGTGGCACCGCCTTTGGCATCTTCCCGATGGTCAAGTCCGCCGAGCGTGAAGAGCTTTTTGAGTACTCCGACCCACTCGTCAGCTACCGCTACGTTCTGTTCGCACGCACCGATGAGCAGATCCCTGACGCTGTTCTCCGTGGCGATCTCACGGGAATCCGCGTAGGCAAGATCGACGGCTATGACTACTGGCCGGAGCTGGAAAACTCTCACGCGGAATTCACATCTTATCCCTCCACCATCGCCGGTTTCGCGGCATTGGCACAGGGGGAAGTAGACCTGCTCGCTGAGTCAGACATTGTTGGTCGTGCCACGCTGGAAAGCGAGAAATTCTCCGGTGACGCCAGTGAATTCCGCATCATCGAAGGGGATGACCCGGCTTTGTCATCCGAGGACAGCGTGTACTTCCTCATCCGGAAGAGCAAGATTTCCCGTGACGTCATGGCACGGTTCAACGCGTCGCTGAAGGAATACAAGAACACTGACCGCTACCGCGAACAGGTGGAGGCGCTCACCGTCAGCCCTGACCACGTGGTGCTCACAGGCGACGGCCTGGTGGAGGTACTCGATGAATTCGGGAAACCCATGGGGGCTGTCCCACCTGGCGTTGCCGCCCGCGTGCTGGAATGGCCGAAGGATCTGGCGGAAGGAAGCCAGACCACGATCAAGATGTTGGATGGCCCACTGGCCGGGCGAATTGCCATCGTCAACCTAGAGAACGTGGAGGTCAACCGTGAAAACCGCTAGTTTCCGCCTCGTCTCCCCACTACGCGTTGACTGCTTCTTCCTGCCCGGCGTGGAGTTTTGTGAAACGGCTGCGAACTTCCAGTTCTGGGAGTCCGTCGCCACCGCCTCAGGTGCCACGCACCTGCGCGAAAAGCCCACTGAGGGCAAGTTGCAATACGGCTCCACCGCCAGCGTGGACTTGCCACATGACATCGCGCTGCTCAAGAACACAGTGACGGTGCCTACCGACTATGTTCACGCGCAGTTCCCGCATATCAGCGTCACCCACGTCCAATGGCAGTTGTGCGATTTTGGCGTGCTGCTCGTAGAAACCTTCCTCACCGTGGATATCCAGGAGCGCGAGGCCGCCGATGTGGAACAAGATGTCCAAGCCGCTGCGGCGTACGTGACATCGCACGCGATCACGGAAAACTACAACGATCTGAAGAACACGATCATGTCCGTTGAGGGCTACGAGAACTTCGTGGTTTTCCAAGGTGAAACCCCAGTTGAGAACGCGTGGGCATCACGTGCACTTATCCTCGATCGCGAGAATGCAGGCGCGGAGGAGTACCACTTCGCAGAAGCGTGGTTGGCGAATAATAAGGAGAGGAAGGGGATCGTCGAAAAGCTTGAGCGCGGTGAGATCCATCATTCCGCTGACTGGATGAACTACATCTATGTGAGGGAAACCCCTGAAAATCGCGCGGAGATGCAGGAGGCATGGAAGGCGCTGCTGCGCGCGCAGTTCTTCTATTCCGCGATGGGGCGCATTGATTCACAGCTGACGGAGATTCTGTCGTGGGCCATGTCGCGGTCTGAAGACATCTCGACGACGAAATTGCGCGAGCAACTCCGCCAAGAAATGGATTTTGCTGAGGCGCTTTTGCTGAAGAAGTCCGAGGTAGGGAAGTTCGTGAACCCGTCCTCGCGCCAGGAAACTGAGCGCATTTTGGACGTGTGGGATTTCGACGATGTGCTAGCTGATCCTGTGTCCACCAAGTTGCAGATCTGTCAGGCACGCATTGACAACATTGAAAACGAGCGCCGCCGTTCCGCGAGCTTCTTCACCGATCTCATCCTCATGGTCATCGGTGTGACCTCGATTTTGGGCACCGCGCTTGCCGTGGTCAGCCTGGGCCGCGACGCATCGGTCGACCCGAATCAGACCGTCTATGACCTCGGCGCGGGGGACCTCACCACATGGATTGCCACCCAGCCGATTGATGTCATTTTGCTCATATCGACGATTGTCTCCGCCCTCATGGTCATCGCCTTTGTCTTCGCCCGGAAGAAGAGCGAATCCTGATGGGCACCAAACTCCGGTTTGGAATCATCGTTACCGCCCTGGAAGTCCAGTTTTGGTTTCCGGTGTGGCTCCTCTTCCTGCTTGACCGTGGTTTCACCATCGGGCAGGCCGCACTGGCTGATGCTATTTTCCGCATCGTGGCCACCATCGGTGAGGTGCCCGCCGGCTGGCTGTCAGACCGGATTGGGCGCAAGAAATCCCTCTACCTCACCCTGGTGGGCACGGCGGTGACCTTCTTCCTTATCGCTGCTGTGACCACCATGCCGGGATTGATCCTTGCCTGGACGGTGTGGGGTGTGCTGTGGGCGCTCGTGTCGGGTTTGCTCACGGCTTATGGCTGGGAGCTGGGACACGATAGTGCTGAAGATGGCGCCGCGGGTGGTGTCGAATACGTCCGGGTGCGGCGTATCTGCGCTGCGATCGCGATGCTGGTCTCGCTTGTTTCGGCGGGGTCACTCTATGAGATTTCGGTGACGCTGCCGTTCACCCTCACCGCTGTTTTGGCACTTGCCGTCATCCCACTGGCGGTGAGCCTGCCGGACGTCTCTGCCGCCCAACAGCACCAGGCGCGCGTTCCTGTTCGGGCAGCACTCACCGGTAGCATGCGTACAGCCATTGCCGCTGGCGCCATCGTGCTCGTGGCTGGTTGGAGCATCCAGATGGTCTTCCAACCCCTGGGGATGGAAGTGGGATTGAGTCCAGCCAACATCTCTTTCCTGTTCGCCGGCTTCGCCGTGGCACAACTCGTGGGTGCCTGGCTGGTGGGCCGCGTCCGGTGGGATCGGGACAGCGTTCTTGTCCTCTCCGTCGCCGGTATCGCCCTGATGTGCTTCGGCGTGTGGGCGCCGGGACTGCATCAGTCCGTGGCACTGCTGAGCTTGGTCACCCTGGGCCTGTTCTACGCCGTTGGCACGACCTACTGCGATATCTGGGTATCGGAGCTTTCCACCGCCAAAAACCGCGCGATGATGCTGTCCCTCGTCTCCCTTACCGGCGGAATAGTCATGGTGGGAACGCGTCCTGTCCTTGGCCTGGTCGCGGACACATGGGATGCTCACGCAGCCTTTGGCGTCTGGGCCGCGGTGTGCGCTGCCCTCACTTTTGCTCTGTGGGTTGTGCTCAAGCGGGGGCGAACTTCAATCACATGAGCGGGGACGTAAGGTAGAACCATGCAAAAAAACGTTCTCGTCTGCGTGGCATGGCCGTACGCTAACGGTCCACGCCACATCGGTCACGTGGCCGGTTTCGGTGTCCCGTCCGACGTCTTCGCCCGCTACCAGCGCATGGTGGGCAACAACGTGCTCATGGTCTCCGGCACCGACGAGCACGGCACCCCGCTGCTTGTCCAGGCGGACAAGGAAGGCGTGACCGTCAAGGAGCTGGCGGACCGCTACAACCGCCAGATCGTCGAGGACCTTGCTGGCTTGGGTCTGTCCTATGACCTGTTCACCCGCACCACCACCCGTAACCACTACGCGGTGGTGCAGGAGCTGTTCAAGGGCCTGTACACCAACGGTTACATGATCAAGGAGACCACCAAGGGTGCGATCTCCCCGTCCACTGGCCGCACCCTCCCTGACCGCTACATCGAGGGCACCTGCCCGATCTGTGGCGCCACCGACGCTCGCGGCGACCAGTGTGACAATTGCGGTAACCAGCTCGACCCGGTTGACCTGATCAACCCGGTGTCCAAGATCAACGGCGAGACCCCGGAGTTCGTGGAGACCGAGCACTTCATGCTCGATTTGCCCGCGCTTCACGACGCGTTGAAGACCTGGCTCGAAGCCCGCGAAGACTGGCGCCCGAACGTGCTCAAGTTCTCCCTCAACCTGCTGGAGGACATGCGTCCGCGTTCCATGACCCGCGACATCGACTGGGGTATCCCGGTTCCGGTTGAGGGCTGGGAGAATGACCCGGGCAAGAAGCTTTACGTCTGGTTTGACGCTGTTGTCGGCTACCTCTCTGCCTCCATCGAGTGGGCAGCGCGCACCGGTAATCCGGATGCGTGGAAGGACTTCTGGCAGGATCCGGAAACCCCGGGCTTCTACTTCATGGGCAAGGACAACATCACCTTCCACTCCCAGATCTGGCCGGGTGAGCTGCTCGGCTACGCCGGAAAGGGCGCAAAGGGTGGCGAGCGCCACGAACTTGGTGAGCTCAACCTGCCTACTGAGGTTGTCTCCTCTGAGTTCCTCACCATGTCCGGCTCGAAGTTCTCCTCCTCCAAGGGCGTTGTTATTTACGTGAAGGACTTCCTCGCGGAGTTCGGCCCGGACCCGCTGCGCTACTTCATTGCGGTTGCCGGCCCAGAGAACAATGACACGGACTTCACCTGGGACGAGTTCGTCCGCCGTATCAACAATGAGTTGGCGAACGGCTGGGGCAACCTGGTTAACCGCACCGTGTCCATGGCCCACAAGAACTTCGGTGAGGTCCCCGTTCCGGGCACGCTCACTGACGCGGACCACGCCATCCTTGATCTGGCTGAGCGCACCTTCGCTGAGGCCGGCGAGGAACTTTCGGCCGCAAAGTTCAAGAACGCCATCACCAAGATCATGCACGTCGTCGGCGAAGCGAATGCCTACATCGCCGACCAGGAGCCGTGGAAGCTGGCCAAGGACGAGACCCAGCGCGAGCGCCTCGCCACCGTGCTGTGGACCGCACTCCAGGTGGTCTCGGACTGCAACGCCATGCTCACCCCGTTCATCCCGCACACCGCGCAGAAGGTCCACGAGACCCTCGGCCGCGACGGCATCTGGGCCGCCACCCCGCGCGTGGAAGAGGTCACGGACGATGAGGATCTGGACCTGATCGGTGTTGGCCTTCCGGAGAAGGGCCAGAGCTACCCAGTCATCACCGGTGACTACACCACGCAGCAGGCAACATGGGGCCGCGTCGATGTTGCCCCAGGCACGAAGCTGGAGAAGCCACAGCCGCTCATCGCCAAGCTCGACCCAGAATTGGGTGAGACCGGCCCAGAGTGGGCGCCTGTTCAGTAATCAACCTCCGGTTCTTCCGGGAACGGTACGGGATGGAAGGGAAATTCCATCCCGTATTCGCGTTCAAGGGCGGACAGTGATTTGAGGCATTCTTCGTAGTCGAAGTTTTCCTCAAAAACATCGAGCACCCGGTGGCACTTGGCAAAGAAGCGGGAGCGGGTGCGCTTGAGGCGCTCTACATCGTTGATGGTCTGCTTCCAGCGTGGTGTGGTTTCGGTGACCTGGCTGTTGATGAATCCGTTCCGGTCAGCCAGCGCGTAGGTGCCATCGGAGAAGAGCCAAACCACGTCGCCGGTTGTGGGGTCTACCAGGTAGAACGCCCTGCGATCGGTTTTTACATTATGGTGCTTCTGGCAAAGGCAGTAGAGGTTGTTCGCTGTTGTTGAGCCGCCGAGGCCGTAGGCGATGCGGTGGTCGAGCTGGCATTCCCAGGCAGTGCGGTCGCAGCCGGGGTAGATGCAAGTGCCGTCACGGCCGCGGACGAAGGCGGCGATGTCAGCGGGTGGAACGTAGCCGTCGATACTGCGCGTGGCGGCGGCATCCATGTCCACAAGTTTTGGGTCAAAAGAATGGAACATCTCGGTTCCGGTGGCTGTGGTGAAACCGTGGCCGGGGATGAATACGGAAGCGGACTCGTCGATGGTGCCGTCTGAGTTCTTGGGAGCGTAGCCGTAGACGCGGGCGTTCGCAGCGGGGGCGATCTTTCCGGTGAGGAGGAGCAATGTGGCCTCATCATCAGTGATGCCGTGTTCTTTCGCGGTTTCGCCGATGAAGGCTTTAACGGCGGCTGATGTCGCGTGGTCGGCGATCATGGTCATACCTGAGGAGCCGTGGTAGTAGCCATCGTGGAAGGTGACTTCGCATTCACCGGGCAGCAGGGTGCGCCCCTTTTCGCGCTTCTCCCGCTTCTTTTGATCAAAGGCCACAGAGGAATCCATGTCGCCGATAGCTTTGTTCAGGCGAGTGGTGATGGTGTTCGCGCCGGGCAGCGCCTGGTTCGGCTTGGTCGGGGTGAACAGCGTGACTAGGAGGGCATCGAGTAGTGCGAAAACCTCCGGATCAGGAGTATCCCCGAGAACGCTGATGGCGCGATCGATGGCCTTCAGACGACGCAGATCCAGGCGGTGCGTGGCTTCTTGGAGGGCACGCAGCATGGGGAGATCTTTGAGGCTGCGATAGGCATAAACAGCGCCGCGAACTTCCGTGAGGGATAAGCCTGTGGCGGAGCACATGCGGGCGAGCTCAGTGTCGTGGTCCTTGGAGCCTTCAAATTCATCAGCGGTGGCGTAGTGGTGAAACACCGCATGGATTGCAGCACGCATGCCCATCCCGGCAATGGCATCGATGTTGTCGGGGTTCTCCGTGGCGAAGAAAGCCGTGGGGTTGGGCGGCGGTGGTTCTGGTGGTTGTGGCGGGCGGTCAGTCAGTTGGGTCATGGTTCCCCCGTGTGGATATCGCGTGAATGTGTTTTACGTTCGTGCGAACATACTTTCACATCACTGCGACATGCGATCGCCGCTATTCGAACAAAAACAAACAGATGTTCGAATGCCTCATGTAGGCCCCAAGCTAGTCGCCCAAAAACTGCTCAATAAAAGTTGTGAGCTTCCCCGTTTTCTCATCCTCAAAGCGCGTGTCCACCACCACGAGGGGAGCGGTGTACATCTCCCGGTCGGGGGAGGTGACAACGAGGTCGGTGCCGTAGGCGTCGATAAGCAATTGCCACTCGAAACCGTGCTCACGAATGAATGCGTCGCCGAGCGCGGTGCCGTACATGCGCGCGACATTGCCGCGGGAGTACGTGCGGCGCAGGTCGGGATCGAGGGAGAGGTAGTCGCTCAAGGTCTCCTCGAAGGAAGCGACGATGTCGCGGACGGATCCATTGATTCCGGCGACGGCGGCTTCGGCGAGGTCACGGTCGATTTGGGTGCGGGTTGCAGCATCGATGTCGTGGAATGTCATGTGCTCGAGGATAGGCTGGAATTCATGTCGAAGAAGAAACCTCGCCCCACGCCTGTTCCTGCCGAGCGAATTGCTGGGCTTATCGACGCCCACACTCACCTCGCCTCCGCCCGCGCCCGCACCAAAGATGAGGTGGATGCGATCGTTGAACGCGCTGTCGATGCCGGCGTTGAGCGCATCTGCACGGTCGGCGATGGTCTTGACGAGGCGGAGCTTGCTTTGCAGGCCGCGCACTTCAATGCCCGCGTGTTTGCTGCATGTGCGATCCATCCGACGCGCGCGGGGGAGCTCGACGAGGCGGCGCGCGAGCGTCTCACACAGATGGCGGCTGATGAGCGCTGCGTGGCCATCGGGGAGACCGGCATTGACACCTATTGGATCAAGCATGACCCAGACCGGACCGCACCGTTGGACGTGCAGGAAGAAGCGTTCCGTTGGCACATTCAACTCGCCGTGGATTCCGGCAAGGCCTTGATGATCCATAACCGCGAGGGCGATGCGGACATGATGCGCATTCTCGCGGATGCGCCGCAGCCGAAGCATGTCATGCTGCACTGTTTCTCTTCGCCTCTCGACGTCGCGCGTGAGGCGATTGACCGCGGCTACGTGCTGTCTTTTGCGGGCAATGTGACGTTCAAGCGTAACGACGAACTCCGTGAGGCAGCGGCACTTGCCCCGACCGGGCAGCTGCTCATTGAGACGGATGCGCCGTACATGACGCCGGAACCGTTCCGTGGCGCGCGCAATGAGCCTGCACTGATTGGGCACACCGCGCATGTTGTTGCAGAAGCACGTGGCATGACAGTGGAGGATCTCGCGGCCGAAGTGGGGGAGACCTTCAGTCGCGTTTTCGGGGTGTGAAATAGGTGCGCCTGTGGGTGCTGATAACGGGTGTGATTGATGTGGCTGTGAAAAGCCTCAAACGCTCAAGACACGCTTCAAGCTTTTGAAAATGTGCTGGTCTTCGGCGTACCTTTACCGTATTGTTATTTTAGTTTGCTTCCCTCAAGCTCTATTGCCGAGCTTGTGTTCCGAACTTTTGTAAGGACTGTTCTTTTTATGTCGCGTCAACGCCGCATCAATAAGACTTCAACTACCCGCGCTGTGATTACCTCTTCGGCTATCGGCGCTCTTGCTATCGGTGGTGCTGCCACTGCAGTAGCTACTCAGAAGAATGTCACCGTGGACGTCAATGGTGAGACGGTTGAGCTGAGCACCTTCGCCGGCAAGGTCGATGGCGCACTGAAGGCCGCTGGCGTTGAGGTGGGTGACCAGGATCTGGTGTACCCGGCACCGTCCGAGTCGCTGTCCAATGGTGACACCGTGACCGTGCGCACCGCGAAGCCGGTTGCTGTGTCCATCGACGGTGGCCAAGCTCAGGAGTTCACCACCACCGCAGCCACCGTTGATGATCTGCTGGGTGAGCTGCCCGGCATCGTTGGCGGGTCTAGCCACAGCTTTGCTGCGGACCAGGCTGTCACGGAGAACATGACCATTGATGTCACCTCCCCGAAGATCGTGGCTATCCGTGATGGCGACAATGTCACCTACACCTCCGCTGCGGCGAAGACCGTGGGTGATCTGCTGTCAGCCCGTGGCGTGCTGGTGGATTCCAACGATCGCGTGAGCCCAGCACTGGATGAGCCAGTGACGGAAAACATGACGGTGGAGATTGACCGCGTCGATGTGACGGAGCGGACCACCACCGAGGAATTCGATGCTGAGCCGGAGTACGTGGACGATGAGTCCCTTGCGCCGGGTGAAGAGCAGGTCCGTGAGGAAGGCGCGAAGGGTGAGCGTAAGACCACCCACCGCGTAGTCACCGTCAACGGCGTTGTTGAATCCGATGCTGAGGTTGGTCAGGTGGAAACCCGTCCGGCCCGCAAGGCAGTGATCGCTCGCGGCAAGATCCCGGGCAACACCGGCGCAGCAGCCCCGGCAGTGGGTGGCGGTTCCGTGTGGGATTCCATCGCGCAGTGTGAGTCCGGTGGTAACTGGGCTATTAACACTGGTAACGGCTACTACGGTGGACTGCAGTTCGCGGCTTCCACCTGGTCTGCTTACGGCGGTGGCCAATACGCGCCAACGGCGAACCTGGCTACCCGTGAGCAGCAGATTGCCATCGCGCAGAAGGTTCAGGCCGCACAGGGCTGGGGCGCATGGCCTGCCTGCACGGCACGCTTGGGTCTCCGCTAATCTCCGAGGTATGACCGTAGAGGACTCTCACCTGCTGAACCCGCCAGATATTCGCGCGCTGGCGGAGGAACTGGACGTTGCCCCGACCAAGAAATTGGGGCAAAACTTTGTCCATGACCCCAACACTGTGCGTCGCATTGTTGCTGCTGCGGAGTTGGGAGATGCGGAGACGGTCCTTGAAGTGGGCCCCGGACTGGGCTCCTTGACGTTGGGGCTTATTGACGTCGCAGAACACGTCATCGCGGTGGAGATTGATCCCCGTTTGGCTGGTCGCCTCGCGGTAACTGTGGGCGAGCGCGCCCCGTCCCACGCACACAAGCTTGAGGTCGTGGGGGCGGATGCCATGAAGGTGACGGTGGCGGATCTCAGCCGTGAACCGACGGCACTCGTGGCTAATCTGCCGTACAACGTCGCCGTCCCCGTGCTGCTGCATTTGCTGGCGGAATTTCCTTCCATTCGCACCGTCCTGGTGATGGTGCAGCTGGAAGTCGCGCAACGGCTCGCTGCCGATCCAGGCACCAAGATTTATGGCGTGCCCAGCGTGAAGGCATCCTTCTACGGGGATGTGCGGACCGCGGGAACGATCGGCAAAAATGTCTTCTGGCCAGCGCCGAATATCGAATCGGGGCTCGTTCACATCGATGTGAAGGACAAGGGATGGTCGCGCTCAGTGCGTGACAAGGTTTTTCCGCTTATCGACGCAGCCTTTGCCCAACGCCGCAAAACCCTCCGCGCCTGCTTAGCCGGTGTGTACGGTTCGGCTACTGCAGCTGAGGAAGCATTGCGCGCAGCCGGCATTGATCCGCAGCTTCGTGGGGAGAAGTTGGCGGTGGAAGACTTTGTCCGTTTGGCTGAAGTGAGCGCGTTGTGAATGTGACGCTTTCTGCCGCACGGGCGAACGGTAAGGTCAACCTGCACCTGGGGGTAGGGGAGGTACGTGGGGATGGCTACCACGAGCTTTCCACCGTGTTCATGGCAGTTGACCGGACGGAAACGGTCACGCTGATCCCGGAACCAGACGCTCAGGTCACCTCCGGCGTAGTGGCAGGCATGAACACGACCTGCCACGTACGGGTGCCGGATGAGGATTTGGATACGCCAAAGAATCTGGCCTGGCGCGCAGTGAATGCGATTTGCGACGGCGCTCACGTGCCACCAGTCCGGATTGAAGTGGACAAAACCATCCCTGTCGCCGGCGGAATGGCCGGTGGTTCGGCGGATGCTGCGGCAGCGATCAAAGCAGCCGTGGGATACATGTCGCAGCATGGCTTCGAGGTACCGGCAGAGCGGGTGCAAGAGATAGCAGCTGAACTCGGGGCCGATGTGCCGTTTGCCCTCATGGGCGGGATTGCTTTGGGGACGGACCGCGGCGATGCGCTGGTGCCTATGATGGGGCGTGGCCAGTACTGGTTCGCTTTCTTGAACCCCAGGGTGGGGCTGTCCACCGGCGCGGTTTTTGAAAAGCTGGATGAGATGCGCTTTAACGACGTCTCCTTGGTGCCCCACATGGACACCACGCTGTTGTCCCGGGCGCTGCTGTCGGGGGACCCGGTGCAGGTCGGCGCAGTGATGCACAATGACCTGCAAGCAGCGGCGGTGGCGTTGCATCCGCGGTTGAAGGCACTCATTCGGGATGCCGAAATGGCGGGGGCGATTCGCGCGATGGTGTCCGGCTCCGGCCCAACGGTGGCGGCGCTGTGTCCTGACCGAGAGACAGCACAGACGGTCGTGGAAGAAATCACGCGTAGCGGTGCAGTGGAGGGCTTTGTCACGCATGGTCCAGCCGCTGGCGCGATGCTGCTGTAGGCGTGCCTAGACTGGTTGCATCATGGCAAACCTGATCAACCTGGAAAATGTGTCCAAAACCTGGGGGTTGAAGACCCTGTTGGACAAAGTGTCCCTTGGTGTCCAAACCGGCGACCGTATCGGCGTGGTGGGGCTCAACGGCGGTGGCAAAACAACGCTGTTGGAAGTGCTCACTGGTATTGAGTCCCCGGATGAGGGGCGTGTCTCGCACGCTAATGACTTGCGCATGGCGGTGGTCACGCAGCGTTTTGATCTGCCGGAGGACATGACGGTGGGGCAAGCCGTGGTGGAGCCTCTCGGCTTGGAGGTCTATGAGTGGGCTTCCAATGCGAAGGTCCGTGAGGTGCTGGCTGGTACCGGAGTGGCTGACCTGGGTTTGGATACACCGGTGGGGCAGCTCTCTGGTGGTGAGCGCCGCCGAGTGAACCTCGCTGCCGCACTCGTGCGGGATCTGGATTTGATCGTTCTGGACGAGCCGACGAACCACCTGGACGTTGAAGGCGTGCAGTGGTTGGCGGACCATTTGATGAAGCGGAAGCTCGCTCTCGTCGTGGTCACGCACGACCGTTGGTTCCTGGACACAGTGGCCACGCTGACGTGGGAAGTCCACGACGGCAAGGTGGATGTCTACGAGGGCGGCTACAACGACTGGACGTTTGCGCGTGCGGAGCGTGCGCGCCAGGCGGATGCGATCGAGCAGCGCCGCCAGAATTTGGCGCGCAAGGAGTTGGCATGGCTGCGTCGCGGTGCGCCAGCACGCACGTCGAAGCCGCGCTACCGCATTGAGGCGGCAGAAGCCTTGATCGCGGATGTTCCGGCACCGCGCGACACGGTGGAGCTCATGGCGTTTTCTAAGCAGCGCCAGGGCCGCGTGGTTATTGAGCTGGAGGACGCGCGTATCGACGCGCCGGATGGGCGCACGCTCGTGGATCACCTGACATGGCGTTTGGCGCCGGGGGAGCGCATTGGCCTCGTCGGCGTGAATGGTTCCGGCAAGACCACGTTGCTGCGCACCCTGGCGGGGGACTACCCGCTGGCAGCCGGCAAGCGGATTCAAGGCCTGACCACCAAGATTGGGTGGCTGCGCCAGGAGCTGGATGATCTGGACCCCTCGCGCCGGGTCATTGATGCGGTGGAAGATGTGGCCACCTACATCACGATGGGGAAGAAGGAGATGTCCGCTTCTCAGCTGGCAGAACGTCTCGGGTTCAGCCCGAAGCGTCAGCGCACGCCAGTCGGGGATCTGTCGGGCGGTGAGCGTCGTCGCCTTCAACTCACACGCGTGCTCATGAGTGAGCCGAATGTGTTGCTTCTCGACGAGCCGACGAACGACCTCGACATCGACACCCTCCAGGAACTCGAAGACCTCCTGGATAGTTGGCCGGGAACGCTCGTGGTCATCTCCCACGACCGGTACTTGATCGAGCGTATTGCTGACGTCACTTATGCGCTGTTCGGAGACGGAAAACTGACCAACCTGCCCGGCGGCATCGAGCAGTATCTGCAGCGCCGTGAGGGGATGGGTGCGCAGTCCGGTGTGCTGGATCTGGGGGCGGCAGATGGGAAGAAGGATGGGAAGAAGGATGGGAAGAAGGCGCAAGAGACGTCGACAAGCGAAAAAGCTCTGAGCCCGCAGCAATGGCGCGAGGTGTCGAAGAAGATGAGTGCGCTGGAGCGCAAGATTGAGAAGCTGGACGCGCAGGCGGAGGCTCTCGAGGCGGAGATTACGGCGATGTCGGGGGAGGCTGACCCTGATTTTGAGGCCATTGGGGTGAAGTCGGGTGAGCTGTCGCAGCTGCGTGACCAGCGTGAAGAGCTGGAAATGGAGTGGCTCGAACTGGGAGAACAGCTTGAAGCGTAGAGTAAAATGAAATTTTTGTTTCATTTCGCGTACAAAATGACGCAAACTTTGTACGCTGCCCTTTATGACTCAGATCACATTCGGGAGGCGTACGTTTTTGGCTGGCGCGGGAATCGCAGCGGCAGGTGTTGCTGCTTCCCGTTTTCCCAGCGCATACGCGCAGGAGGCCGCGGGGCCGGAACTCATCGTCGGGCGCGGCATGGCGGATATGACGGGGGAGCCGCTTGGCGCTGGCATGAACGGCTACGCGGTGATGGAACAGTCCACCACGGGTATTCGTCTGCGTCAGTTCGCACGCGCGTTCATCTTTGAGGACGCGGAGGGGGTCAGCAGCGTCTTCGTCATCGCGGAGATGGGCCTGATGTTCCAGTCCATCCAGCTGGAGGTGCTGCGTAGGCTCAAGGAGCAGTTTGGTGCGCAGTACAACGAGTCCAACGTGTTCATCTCTGCGTCCCACACGCACGTGGGGCCGGGTGGCACTTCCGGGCACCTCATGGTGGATCTGACCACGATGGGTTTCCGTCCCGTCACGTTTGAGGCAACCGTCGCCGGCATCGTGGAAGCGATCAAGAGGGCGCACGTAGACAAGCAGCTGTCCACACTGCGACTTGTTCGCGGTGAGGCGAAGGAAGCGGGTGTGAACCGCTCCTTCCAGGCGTTTTCCCGCAATCCGGATGAGGAGAAGAATGCGTTCCCGAATGGCGTGAACCCGGAGAGCATCACGCTGTACATCTCCCGCGGCGGCAAAGACGTGGGCCTGATCAACTGGTACGGGCTCCACGCCACGAGTTTCGGGCACAAGCACACGCTTATCGACGGCGACCACAAGGGCTGGTCTTCCTGGCGCATGGAGCGTGAGAACGGCACCATCCACCGTGAGGCGGAAAACGCACCGTTCGTTGCGGCATTCGCCACGGCACCGCAGGGTGACATCACTCCTAACATGGGTCTGAAGCCGAAGACCGGACCAGGCTTTGAGGATGAGGCCCTGTCCGCTCAGATCTTGGGTGACCGGCAGATCGATGCCACGAGTGGACCGGACACTCGAGTCATTGACATCACGGGCAAGAACGGCGCGACGATTCGTAACCGCTACAAGTGGGTGGACATGCGCAATATCACTATCGATGGGCGTTTCACTCCGGATGGCACTGAGCAGAGGACCGGTCCGGCGATTTTGGGTGCTGCCTTCGCCGCGTCCAGCCAGGAAGATGGTGGCGGACTGGAGGTGCCCATCTTCAACGAGGGTGAGCGCGGTGGCACGCCATGGGTGAAAGCGCTCGGTGATGTGGTGCTGCCAGCAGACTGGAAGGAGATCCACGGCAACAAGGAAATGCTGCTCCCGCTTGGCTTTATCGACGGCATGATCCAACAGGTGCTGTTGTTCTCCGTGACGCAGATTGCGGGCCTGACCATCATTACCAACTCGATGGAGCCGACGTCCATGGCGGGCTACCGTATGCGCCAGCACGTGGCGGAGGTTCTCGATGTTCCGCTGGAGACCGTCATCTGCATGGGTTACACCAGCGGTTACGCCCACTACGTGACCACACCGGAAGAGTATGACAACCAGGACTACGAGGGTGGTGCCACCATCTTCGGCCGCCATGAGTTGTGCGCGATGGTTCAGGTCTACGACGAGCTGGCTGAGTCTCTGCGCGACGGCACGCGGATTGATTCCGGCGCGCCGGCGGGTGACCTCACTGGTTGGATTCCTACCTCTTTGTCCGGCAAGCCCGGTATAGACCAGCCGGCTTGGGGCACGAGCTTCGGTGATGTCATCACTGCTAGTGGTACGGTCGCGGCTGGCAAGCGGGCAACGGCAACCTTCTGCTTTGCTAACCCGAACTCGGACCTGCGCCATGGTGAAGGCTACGTGACCATCACGAATGCGGCGGGGGAGATTGTGGCCGATGACTTCCACGCGGATACCATCATTGAGTTTGTGAAGAATGCGGAGACCACGAACGCCCGCGTTTCGTGGGATACGAAGAATGCGGAGCCGGGGATGTACACCATTCGTGTCGATGGTTCTTCCCGGGATATCTCGGGTTCGCTTACACCGTTCACGGGTTCTACAACGGTGACCGTCGCCTAGCGATCGGCGCTAAGAGTGACCACTTCGCGGGGTTGCTTGAGGGTGCGACTACCGTTAGAGGTATGAGTGCCAACAAGCCTGAGACCGCAAGCAAACCCCCGAAGCTATCTAAGAAGGCCTACGAGAAGGAGCTGCTCCGCCTCCAGGCTGAGCTGGTGAAGATGCAGCAGTGGGTTGTGGCCACTGGTGCACGCATCGTCGTTGTCATGGAGGGGCGTGACGCTGCGGGCAAGGGTTCCGCCATCAAGCGCATCACTCAGTACCTCAACCCGCGCGTGTGCCGCATTGAGGCTCTGCCGAAGCCAACTGAGCGTGAGCAGACCCAGTGGTACTTCCAGCGCTACATTGAGAAGCTGCCGGCTGCCGGTGAGATCGTCATCTTTGACCGCTCTTGGTACAACCGCGCTGGTGTTGAGCGCGTGATGGGATTCTGCACCTCGCAGGAATACCGTCGCTTCCTGCACCAGGCGCCGATCTTTGAGCGCCTCCTGGTGGAAGATGGCATCTTCCTGCGCAAATACTGGTTCTCCGTTTCTGATGAGGAGCAGTACGCACGCTTCAAGTCCCGCCACAATGATCCGCTGCGTCAGTGGAAGCTCTCGCCGATGGATCTGGAGTCCATCACCAAGTGGGAGGACTACTCCCGTGCGAAGGATGAGATGTTCATCCACACCGATATCCCGGCCGCGCCGTGGTACACGGTTGAGTCGGAGGACAAGAAGCGTTCACGCATCAACGTGATCTCGCACCTGCTGTCCACCATCCCGTATGAGCACATTGAGCCGGATCTTCCGGAGATTCCGGAGCGCCCGACCTCGGTGGATTATGAGCGCCCGCCGCGCGATGAGTTCCGCTACGTGCCGGATGTTGCGGCCAAGCTGGAGCGCGGGAAGAAAAAGAAGAAAGACTCCTAGAGTTTTTTCGGGTAGCCGCGCGGCGTGCTGACTGTCTTGTTGCTTGGGATCCAGAAACGGTAAGGCGCGTCCACGTTTTTACTGATCCCGATGCGCGGCCCCGCCACCCATTCGGGCTCTTCTTCGCGCATGGTCAGCTGCACTTCCGTGCCGTTGTCCGTAAGGTCGAGCCCCAGCGCACGCCCTAAGTTGCCGGGGCCGCGCGCCAAGTTTTCGTCGATAATTGGCTTGCGGTTTTTCGCTTGTCGACGTTCCCTGGCAAGCTCCACTCCCTCCACCACCTCGCCGCCCCGCATGAGGCAGCCCTGACCAGTTCCTTCGGGTGCGCACACGATGTTGCCGTTGAGGTGGATGCCGTAGGAGAGGTAAACGTAAAACCGCCCGGGCTGACCAAACATGGCCGCGTTACGGGCGGTTTTACCGTTATATGTGTGTGCTGCCGGGTCCTCCGCACCCAGGTACGCTTCCACTTCTGTCAGCCGAATAGTCACGCCACGGTGGGTGACGTAGCAGCCAAGCAGCTGTGGGGCGACGATGTTTGCGGGTGCGGAGAAGTCCACCATCAGGTTTGCTTAACGCGCCGGCAGCTGAACCTTGGGCATGTGTGGCGCCAAGATGTCCCCGAGACCCTTGAACAGTGCGACGAGCACCAGGCCCACACCACCAATGGCGAGGATGAGCGTGAGGCCGTGCGTTGCCTTCTGCATCGGGGACCCATCACCAGTCGAGGAAAGATCGATCGACTTCAGGTCCTCGCTGCTGCTCTTTTCCGTGCCACCAGCGTTGTCAGTCGACGACTGTGTCTCTGCAGTGGCTACTGGGGCCGAAACGGCTCCTGTTGCCAGGGCCACAGCGGTGGCTGCTGCGACAGCAGTGGTGGAAAACAGGTGACGACTCTTCTTCATAGCGCTCTATCCTATTGAACGTTGGGGCGAGGTGGTGAATTACTTCAGGAAACCGAGCTGGTTAGCGAAGAACGCGCCACCGCCGATCAGTGCCAGCAGAGCAACGATGATGCCGATGATGCCACCGGTGCTCAGGCTGCTGCCGGCAGGGTCCTTCGGCTTAACTGGCTCACCAAACTTGACATTGAACGATGCTGGAGCCATTTCGATACCCTCTTCGTAGAATCCCATCATGGCTTCGACTCCGCCTTTTGCGAGGCTGCCGTTTCCTGACTCTGAGGTGACGGTCTGGTTTACAGCAGGTTTAATCGGTGCAGTGAGTGGCAACTTAGCAAACTCAACATCGTCGCCCTTCTGGTCCTCAAAAGGCTTGTTTTCACCGGGATTCCAGCCCTTGCTCAGGTAGTCGACGGTGATGACCGCCTCCTTCTCCGTCAGCTTGACCTTGAAGTCCCACAGCTTCACATCGAGGCCATAGCCGTTTTTGTTGGCTTCGCCGCCGTGGCCCTTGTGGCCAAGGAAGTGAATAGCGCCGTTGAGGTCGATGGTGCCCACACCATCAGCGTTGATGGAAGTCTTCTCGGCGTCAACCGGGAACTTGAAGTCAGTGATCTTGCCGCTATTGTTTTTGATCGTTTCCAAGCCCTCAGAGGCGGTAACGCTGCCCTTGGCGATGGGGCCCTGAAGATACCTCAGGAATGAATCCTTGATCGACCAAGAGACGTATCCGGATTCAACCACCGGGACTGGTGCAGTCTCCTCGGCCGTTGCGACCGGGGAGAGCGTGGAAGTAGCTGCGAGCGCGGTGGCAGTTGCCACCGCGGTGAGGGTTGTAGTTGCGAGACGCATAAGCATCCTTTCGGGAAGTGCCAATAATGACGCCCCAAAGTTTAGGGTAAGCTAACCCTAAATGCAACCTCCGGATGACAAACTTTAGGTTGAGGGGGTGAAAAGGAGTGACCCCCCGTCCCATTCTTCGGGTTCAGGATGGACGAAAAGCCCGGTGGGGGTCTTTTCAACGTGGATGGGCCACTCGTAAACGCGGGAGAGGATCTCGTCGGTGTACACCTCGTCGACGGTGCCTGCAGCCTCGACTTTGCCGCGGCTTAAGCACACGACGTTGTCGCAGTAGGTCGCTGCGGCCTGAAGGTTGTGAAGGACCACGATGACGGTGCGGCCAGCTTCCGCGAGGCGGCGCACCGTGCCCATGGTGCGCTCCTGGAAACGGATATCCATGGCGGCGGTGGGCTCATCGAGGAAGACGATAGGGGTCTGCTGGGCGAGGATGCGGGCGAGTGCGACGCGGGCACGCTCGCCACCGGAGAGGGTGGTGATGTCGCGGTCCTGCAAGTGGGTGACGCCGGCGGCTTCAAGGGCGGCGTCGATAATCGCATCATCGTGCTCCGGCTTACTGACCTTGCTCCAGGGGGTGCGTCCCATTTCCACAACATCGCGGACGAGGAAGGAAAAGGCGATTGAGATGTCTTGCAGCATGACAGAGCGCGTCTGTGCCAGCTCAAGGGAGGAGGCATCGAATGCGTTGACTCCACTCAGGCTGACAGTTCCACTGTGAGGCTTGTCATCGCCGGAGACAGCGGCGAGCAACGTGGATTTACCAGAACCGTTTGGTCCGATGAGTGCTGTCACTTTCCCGGCTGGGGCAGTGAACGACACATCTTCGAGGATGCGGTTGCCATTCTTGATAACCGTGATGCCGTGAGCTTCAACCGTCATAGTGTCCTACGCTTCCGAATCATCTGCCGCAGCAAGAAGAAGAACGTTGGCCCGCCAATGAGGGCGGTGAAAATGCCGATGGGCAGATCCGCGAACGGAATGAGTGTGCGCGCAAGAATATCCGATGAGCCGATCAGCAGTGCGCCACCGATGGCCGAGGCGGGGAGGAGGATGCGGTTCGAAGGCCCTACCACCGTGCGCACGATGTGAGGAATCACCAAACCGACGAAGGTAATGATGCCGGCGAAGGAGACGGCGGCGGCTGTAAGCAACGTCGATAAGGCAATCGCGACGATGCGCACGCGCTGGACGTTCAAGCCGACGTGCGAGGCGGCTGTATCGCCCAGTGCGAGAAGATCGAGCTTCTTGCCCAAGAACATGGCGAATGCGGTGGTGGCTGTCACGATGATTGCCACGATGCCGGTGTGTTCCCAGTTCGCACCGGCGAGGGTGCCCATCTGCCAGAAGATGATCTGTTCACGCGCCGTGGTAGGCGCGAGGAAAACAAGCATAGAGATGGCGGCGCCGGCGATGGCATTCGCGGCGATACCCACCAAAACAAGGTTTAGCACCTGAACTCTCCCAGATGTACGGGAAAGCTGGTACACGAGCAGCGTGGTGAGAACGCCGGCGATGAATGCGCTTGCGGGCACAGACCAGGAGCCGAGAATCCCTGCGCCAAAGACGATGGCAAAGGCCGCACCGACGCCAGCACCACTGGTGACACCGATGATGGACGGCTCCGCAAGAGGGTTAGAAAACACCGCTTGCATCAGCGCGCCACCCAATCCGAGCGCAGCGCCGACGAAGAGGCCGAGCACAAGGCGGGGCAGGCGAATCTGCCAGATGACTGATGAATCAAGATCCGTCGCGGCCATGGGGCCGGCTGTGAGAATGGGCCATAGCTCGCGCAGGTCAAGCTCGTATTGGCCAACCGTGATGGAGTAAATACAGGTGGCCGTGAGAAGTACGGCCATGACGCAGAACAGAACAATGCGTCGTGTACGCCGCTTTTGGAAAGCGGCTAGTTGAGTCGGCTTTGTCATTAGTTCTCGTCGGACCCACCGTAGAGTGCGTGCGCGGCGCGCAGCAGCATCTCAGGAGTCTGCGGACCGTAGGCGAGCGAATCACCATCAGGCAGAGCAAGGACGCGACGGTTCTGGCCAGCATCAGTCTGAGCCACACCAGGGCGCTGAAGCAGGCCTTCGATGTTGCCTGTGGACTCAAGCCCGCCTGTCATCATGATGAACAGCTCAGGGTTCACCTCAGCCAATGCTTCAGGACTGGCTGGGACAGGGCTGCCGATGCCGTTTTCAGAGTTCACATCCACGCCACCCAGAGCTTCGATGAGATCCTGGGTGTGGTCGCCGTTACCGATCAGGTAGAAAATGCCACCGGTACCTCGTGCGTACAGGAAGGACATGCGCAGCGGAGTATCCGGAATAACGTTCTTGATGGCGGCGAGTGCTTCCTCGAGCTCCTTCTCGGTGCGCTCAGCCAGTTCTTCACCGGCATTCGGAAGGCCAACCACGGAGGAAAGGTGGCGAATATCGTCGCCGATCGAATCCAGCTTGCGGTCTGGCTTCATCACAACAACGGTGACGCCCGCATTGCGAATCTGATCAATGGCCTCTTCAGGTCCCACGGAGTGGTCCACGATCACCAGGGAGGGCTTGAGATTCAGGATTGCCTCAGCGTTGAGCGTGTGGCCACCCTCAGTCACCGTGGGGAGGTGCTCGAGCGATTTCTCGGTCGAGGAGACCGTTCGCCCAACGATATTCTCGGTCATGCCCAAACCACGAAGGATCTTCGTGTACGTGCCGTATAGGTCGAGCGCCAGGATGCGGGAAGTATCTTCCACCGACACTTCGTAACCATCAGCATCCGTCAGCTCCACCGGCAGCGCTGGCTTCGGGTTGGAGATGACGGGCTCGACCTCGCTCAGGGTGTCAACGCGAGAGACCCCTTGCACCTGGTGTGGATCTTGTGTGGCATTGAGAGAATCCGCCAGCTTCTGCGTCTGGGACGAAGTTGGGTTATCCCAAGACGAGCATCCGGACACGAAAGCTAGGGACGCAGCCATAACGAGGCCGATGAGTGTTTTCTTCACTGTCGATCTTTCCAACGAGGTTTTGTGGGTCAACTTCCGGGAACGAAGCTGCTAGTTCTTCAGAACAAAGCGGGTGAGCACGCCGCCAGACGTAACAAAGGAAGCAAGGATAACAAGGATCTGTGCAACCGAACTGTCGTCCCAAGTCACTCCGTCTTCACCAGCAGACTTGATCTGGAACTGGTTTTCCCCGAGGCTCTTAGACTTCGATTCACTGTCCACGCCATCCTTTTCGTCAAAAACAGAGACGCCGCTAGCCGATGCTCCTGAGCCGGAAGTGCTGGTGCCGCCGGACTTAGCACTGCCGGAGGCTGTGCTGGTTGAACCACTGCCCGAGGAACGCAGTGCAGCCGCCTGGCTTGCACTACCACCCTGACCGGTACTTGCACCGGAGTTGGCTGCACCCTGGCCGTCGACACAGTTCGGTGCACCGCCGAGCTGGGCAGTAAAGGAGATGGGGTCCAGTGCGGTTCCAGCCTCGTAGAACTGGGCAAATGCTTCAGCGCCGGCTCCAGTCAGGGAGGTGGTGGCCTGGCCCTGGATAGCGCCCTCGCTGATATCGAGCTGAGTGAAGTTCAAGTCCGCAAGGGTCACACGGCCGAAATCATGGGGATTACCGTCGACGTCATTGGACTTGGAGTTGAGAATCAGCTGGCCAGAATTGCCAGAGAACTGGATCTCCATGTTGGAGAAGCGGGTGTCCAGAATCCCATTGTGGCCTGTGAAACGAATCGCGCCTGGGAACAGAATGGAACCGGACTTATTGTTCACGTTGACGGCACCAGAGGTACCGGTCCACTGGAACGCGTTGTTGGCATCGGTGACGCCGCTCAACTCCCAGCCGCCCTTAGCGATGGAACCCTTGATGTAGTTACGGAAGGACTGACGGACACCCCATGCAGCACTTGCTTGCTGCACACCGCGTGCGCCATCATCCGCACACACTGCACCAGAACCGGATCCGCCAGATGCCTGGGCATTCGCGGCACCCTCGTTGGATCGAGCGGCGGGGGAGACAGCAGTACCGCCAACTGGGCCGGAGTTATTGCTCCGTGGCAGCCCGCCCGTGCCTGCCCCCGCACCACCGTCGGCATTGTTGTTGCCAGTGTTGGCGCCAGCTTTATTACCAGCATTGTTGTTCGATGGTGCCGGCGTTCCGGGAGCACCAGTGCTGACAGCTACGGAGGGCTTGCGGTTGAACAGCTTGTCCGCGTTATTCAACAAAGAATCGGTGGTGGTCATCAGTTTGTTGAGCTCGGAGAGCGTTGAGTTGATGTCGCCGATCAGTGCAGCGGGCGTCCCCTTCTTGGGTGCGTTTCCGGTAGAGCCCGATCCGCCACCGGAGGAATTGCCGTCCCAGCCTTCAATGTCCAGGCCAAGTTCGGGTGCTTCACCGCTCTCGTCGTCAAGCTTCAGCTCGATGTCGACGGGCGCCATCTCCTCATTTGCCTCATAGAAGCCGCCGAACATTTCGAGGGTCTTCGCGTCGTAGCCCAAGGAGGTCGGGCCAGAGATGCGAACCGTGCTCGCCGTGAAGTCGAGCGGGTTGCTCAGCTCAATGTTGGCGACGGGCGTGTCCTTCCAAACGGTGTGCGGGCCCTTGGTGGTGGTGTCTACGAATTTGGGGCCTTCACCATCAACGATGATTTGGGCCTGGGTGCCCTTGATCAACAGGCGGAAGTTGGTGAGCTTAAGGTCCAAGATGCCCTTGTGTCCCCAGAAATGAACTTCACCGTCGAAGGAAACCAGACCTTCGTTGGCAGAGCTCATGCTCGACTTCTTGGCGTTGAATTTGAACGGCTCGGAACTGGTGAATGGCTGGCCGTTGAACTGGATGTTGCCCTTTGCGATCTTGCCTTGGATGTAATCGCGGAAGGATTCCCTAATGGCCCAGTTCATTTCGCCATCGACCACAGCGCGGTGGGAAGCGGAGTTGGCAAAAGGCTGCATGACATCTGGAGTCTGAGCGAAAGCCAATGGCGACATCGCGATCATGGGGGCGCCAGCACCGAGTGTGGCGATGGAAGCCGCTGCGGTGACTGCGGCCAGCTTATTCCTGAACATGAGTGTCCTTAGGGTGTGGATAATGCCTGGATAGTTGCCTGGGTTTAGAGGATAGGCTAACTTAAACTTTTAAAAAGATCAAACGAAAGGTTGATTGTGAACTCCCTACACAATGACGACACCCAAACCATGCGCCGCATTCCTTCTCCTCAGGTTGTTGATCCGGTGAAAGATCCGAATCGGCGCCTGAAGTTCGAGGCCTGGGAACGGGGCGCCATTGTGCTGGCGACCGCTGTTCTTGCTTTCGGTGGTGCCGCAGGCAATATGGTGGTCGCAATTGTGGGGGCGCTTGGCTTGTTGCTCACTATTGTGGCGATGTCCTACATGCCTGATCGCCGCGCACGCCAGGCGGAGCGGAATAAGCATCCAGAATATGAATGGGCGGAAGATTTCGGCCGTGGTTCAGCTGGCATCGCCCTTGGTGTGGCATGGGCGTTGGTTCTGGCTATCGCCGGCGCGGTTCTCTTCCTGTTCCCTGGTGATTACGCCATGACTGGCGGCGTGATTGCGGCGGTTCTGAGCGCGGTGATTATGTTTGTCGCGCTCCTCATCGTGGACAGGTAGAACTTAACGTCCCTGCAGAACGGGGCTGATTCTTGCCAGGTCGGCAAACACGGCGCTGTTCAGGCAGAAGGCGTTTTGTGCGTGGGCGAGCAAGGAGGCGCGCTCGGTGTCGCTGAAAGGCAGCGCATCGAGTGCGTCTTTGTAGTTCTTGCGGAACGGGGGGATTTTGCCGATCGCGGAGAAGTCATAGAACGTGAGCTCCTCAGCGGCGAGGCCGTAGTGGCCTTCAAGCATGCGGGCGATCACCTGGCCGCCAGCAATATCGCCCAGGTAGCGGACGTAGTGGTGGGCGATGATGGCGGGGGCGTCGTCGGGGGAGATGGTTTCCAGTTCGGCGACGTAGCGGGTGGTTGACGGCAGGGCAGTGATCTCTTCGCGCCAGTTCGGGCCGATCATGGCGGCGAGGTCAGCTTCAAGGGAGGGGAGGCGATCCAGGCGGGCATCAGCGATGGAAGCAACAGCGTCATTGGTGGCGCGGCCACGGCGGGCGATGTTCTCGAGTGCGGTGTAGATGAAGTAGTACTGCGCGGTGAGGTTCACTGCGTCTTCGCGGGCGAGTTCGCCGCGGATGAGGTTAGCCATGAACGAGGCGTTCTCAGCCTCCGTGTGGGCGACAGCGGTGCCTTCGCGTAGGAGGGTGGAGATCGAGGTTGCCTCGGTAGTAGCGGTGGTCATGGTGGGGGTTATCCTCCCGTTTCGTGGACTAAGGTTTCCCTAACTTTGCTACAGTAAGGCTTGCCTAAGTGGCAAGGATGGCGACCTTTTCCGAGGAGCCCGGGGGGAATTAGCAAACGTTAGTATGACCTAATTGGGGAAGGATTGCGGCAAGAAATGATCCCGCCGGCCAGCAGCTCGACGGGATCTAGGCAACCGTTGTCCCCAGAAAGATCTGGCGAGGACGGAGCCACTGGCTTCAACGCTATCGTGGTGGCCCGTCGATAAGCAATGTGCGAATTTTGCGCGGGCTTCCCGTGAACTGTGGAACACTGTTTTCATGGCAGAAACAATGAATCCACCGGTGAAGATTGAGGTTGTGCGGTCTACTGGCGTGATTACGCTGGATCGGCCGAAGGCGTTGAATTCGCTCAATCCGGAGATGCTGTATCCGATCATTGATGCGCTCAAAGCGTGGCGTGAGGATGATGCGGTTGAGCAGGTGCTCGTCGTCTCCTCGGGCAAGCATTTCTGCGCGGGCGGGGATGTGCGATACGCGCGTGAGGCGATCATCGCTGGACAGCACGAGGAAATCGATGAGTTCTTCCGCCGCGAGTATGAGATGAATCTGATGATCGCGGAGTACCCCAAGCCGTTTGTCTCGCTCATCTCAGGTGTAGTGATGGGCGGTGGCCTGGGCTTGTCCGCGCACGGTAGCCACTTGGTGGTTACGCCGGATGCGTTTGCGTCGATGCCGGAGATGAATATCGGTTACTTCACGGATGTGGGCATGAGCTGGAGGTTGCAGAACCTTCCTGGCCACCCAACGCTGGGGCTGGGCATGTTCCTCGCGTTGACGGGGTACCGGCTCAACGCACATGAAATGGTGGCCACGGGGCTGGCTACTCATTTGGTGGAATCGCTCGACGGTCTTGCCGAGCGGGTTATTAATGAGGGGGTGGGGGTGCTCGACGAGGTTGCGGTGAAGCCGGACTTGAAGGAGTACGAGGAGCTCGAAGAGCTGTACGTGCTTATCGACGATGTGTTTACCCACCCATGGCCCGAGATCAAGGAACGCCTTGATGGGCGACTGGCTGAGGTTGTCGAACCGTTGATCGCGCAAGCCTCGCCGTCTGCCCTCGTCGCCACAGCGGAATTGATGCTGGCTAACTCCCACTGTGACCTAGCTACTGCGCTAGAGAATGAGGACAAGCTGGGGCTGCTGCTGCGCCGGGAGAACGATTTCCTCGAGGGTGTTCGCGCAGTTTTGGTGGATAAAACCAATGATGCCGCGTTTGCCCCCGAGCCTGAGTCCGAAAAATATCGCGACGCGATAGAGTAGAGCTACTGGTTATTAGACCCTTCGAGTAGTGCACAAGGACTGAATTGTGAACGCTGAAAACCCGATCAATCCGAACTCCCCGTCCAACGCGATGGATGACTGGAACCACAAACTCACCCTCGCTCAGGAGATGCTGCCGCTGATCAGCCAGCTCCACCGCGAGAACAATGCGGTGACCTCCATCTACGGTCGCCTGCTGGTGGGCATGACTGACATTGAGATCATCAAGGCCCACCGGTACGCACGCCGCGTGGTGGAGCGTGAGCTGCCGTTGGATGCAACGCTTCCGATCCTGCGCGAGCTGACCACCATGAACCTGGGCACCTCTTCCATTGACCTGGGTCGTCTGGCTAAGAACTACAGCCGTACCGAGGGTGTGGAGCTGCGCACCTTCCTGGAGGAGGAGCTCGCTGAGGTCATTGGTGGTGACAGCCACCGTGTGCCGCGCGATGTCGTCCTATACGGCTTCGGACGCATCGGTCGCCTGCTCGCACGCATCCTCATTGCCCGCGAGGCCCAGTACGGTGGCGTGCGTCTGCGTGCTGTCGTGGTGCGTAAGAAGGGTGATGACGATGTGGTGAAGCGTGCGTCGCTGCTGCGCCGTGACTCCGTGCACGGCCCGTTCAACGGCACCATCACCGTGGACAAGGAGAAGGAGGTCATCTGGGCTAACGGCACTCCGATCCAGATGATCTACTCCGACGACCCGGCAACGATTGACTACACCGCGTACGGCATCAACGACGCGATCGTGGTGGACAACACCGGCCGCTGGCGCGACCGTGAGGGCCTGTCCCAGCACCTCAAGTCCAAGGGTGTCTCCCGCGCACTGCTCACCGCGCCGGGCAAGGGCGATGTGAAGAACATCGTCTACGGCGTGAACCACAGCATGATCGACGATTCTGATCAGGATCGCGTGCTGTCCGCCGCATCCTGCACCACCAACGCGATTACGCCGGTGCTGAAGGTCGTTGGTGACCGTTGGGGTGTGAAGCACGGTCACGTGGAAACGGTTCACTCCTACACGAATGACCAGAACCTGGCCGACAACTTCCACAAGGGTGCCCGCCGTGGCCGCGCTGCTGCGCTGAACATGGTTCTCACCGAGACTGGTGCGGCGAGCGCAGTGTCCAAGGCTCTGCCGGAGTTTGAGGGCAAGCTGACCGGTAACGCCATCCGCGTTCCTACCCCGGACGTGTCCATGGCTGTGCTGAACCTGGATCTGGAGACGGAGGTCACCCGCGATGAGGTGAACAACTACCTGCGTCGCGTGTCCACGGACTCCAACCTGCGCCAGCAGATTGATTACATCAACTCCCCGGACATTGTCTCCACCGACTTCGTGGGCACCACCCACGCCGGCATCGTTGATGGCCTGGCCACCATCGCTACCGGCAACCACCTCGTGCTGTACGTCTGGTACGACAACGAGTTCGGTTACTCCAACCAGGTGATCCGCATCGTCGAGGAAATCGCTGGCGTTCGCCCGCGCATTCTGCCGACGCGTAAGGAGCCGGGTGACATCCGCTAGTTTTTAGCGCGATTTTCACTGTTAAGCGGCGCGGCCTCAAGCGAGGTTCGCGTCGCTTCCTTATGTGCTCGCTATGATTGCGGGAGACTAACAAACCACACAGAAAGCTTTATTGGCATGTTCAAGCTCACGGGAACCCTGCAGCATTACGCGTGGGGTGACACGAGCAGCATTGCCATGCTTCAGGGCCGAAAGCCGGATGGCCAGCCGGAGGCGGAGATGTGGTTCGGTGCCCACCCGAGCGCGCCCTCCGATACAGCGGAAGGCCCGCTTGATGCTGTGATCGCGGCGAATCCCGTGAAGGTTTTGGGGGAGCAGACGGCTACGCAGTGGGATAATCGCCTGCCGTTTCTGGTGAAGCTGCTCGCTGCGAAGCAGCCACTGTCCATTCAGGCGCACCCCTCCATCGCGCAGGCCAAGGAAGGTTTTGCGCGCGAGGATGCAGCGAGTATTCCCCGTGATGCCGCGCACCGTAATTACAAGGACGAGAACCACAAGCCGGAGATCCTCGTTGCCCTCACACCGTTCCGCGCGATGGCGGGTTTCCGCCCCATCGAGGACACCGTGCGAATGCTCGCCGCGTTTGAGTTGCCGGAGCTTGATGAAGCAAGGGGCATGCTTGTTGACGAATCCTTGGAAGCACTGCTTCGTCACTGGCTGAGCCTGGATACCCCAACGCCGTTGGTAGATGCGGTTGTGGCACGTGCGGGGGAGTTGGCTGCGGCAGGACATGCCGATCCGGACGTGGCGCGTTTGGCAGACAACATCGTGTTCATTGGGCAGGAATTCCCCGGCGATGTAGGTGTCCTGGCAGCGCTGTTGCTCAACCACATCGTCCTGGAACCTGGTGAGGCTGTGTTCCTGCCGGCCGGGAACTTGCACGCCTACCTTGAAGGCTTTGGCGTGGAGGTCATGGCGAACTCAGACAATGTGCTGCGCGGGGGACTCACCAGCAAACACATTGACGTGGATGAGCTCATGGATATTCTCATCTTCACGCCTATCGCGGACCCGACCCTGGATGTTGTCGCGCACATGGGGGAGACAGTGCGTGGTGAAGTGAGCTGCACGGAGTATCCGGTGCCGGTGAAGGACTTCGCGGTGAGCCGTTATTCCAGCCAGTCCGCCGGGGAAAAGCTCCTGGATATGGATCATGGTCCGGCGATTGTGCTGGTCGTGGCAGGGCAGATTGAGGTGGATAGCTCTGTGAACCTTGGCCCGGGTGAAGCCGCGTTTGTTGCTGCCGATGATGGAGTAGTGGCTGCCACGTGGGATGGGGCAGCGGACTTCTTTGTTATTCACCCCGGTTAATCCGGTTTAATCCGGTTTAATCCGGTTAATACATTCCTCGTAGTACTCAACAAGGGCGTCCGTGGCCGCGCGCCAGGACCAACGCTGGGCCTCCGCACGGGCGGCGGTGCTCATGGAGTGGCGGCGGGAATCGTCGATAAGCAATCCTGCGAAAGCCTCTGCCCACTGGGCTGGTGTGGCGTCCTTGTCCACGAGCAGGCCTGTGTCCCCGTCCTCGATGACAAAAGGGATGCCGCCGGCACGCGCACCCACGACGGGAACGCCGGAGGCGAAGGACTCGAGTGCGACAAGCCCGAGAGTTTCGGTGAGTGAGGGGAACGCGAACACATCCGCTGAGGCAAAAGCTTGCGCGAGTGGCTCGCCCGACATGTAGCCCGTGAACACGGTGTATGCAGGGTCGAAGCACTTCTTCAGCTGCTCAAACTGCGGGCCCGCACCCACCATGGCCAAGCGCGCACCGGGGGCTTTCTGGCGCAGGAGCGGCATGACATCGGCGAGAATGGCCAAGTTCTTCTCCGCGCTCATGCGGCCGACGTAGATGAGTAGCGGTGCCTCAGGGTTCCCATCGGTGAGCTGATTACGCATCGCGGGAGAGAACTTGTCCGGGTGATAGCCCACGGTGTCCACGGCCTTGGGCCACAACGCGAGGTTGCGGAAGCCATAACCGGCGGCGGTATCCATCATCGGCCCTGATGTGACCAGGTTGAGCTGCGCGCGATTGTGCAGGGCGCGGATGAGGGCAGTGGAGGGCTTTTGCACGAACCCGATGCCCAATTCCTTCGTGTACGCGGGCACGTCGGTGTGAAAGGACGCGAGCAGTGGAAGCTTGTGGCGACGTGCCAGGAGCGCGCCGTAGCCAGCAAAGAAAACCGGGTTGACCGTATGCACAATGTCCGGCTGAAAATTCGCGAGTTCTCGCGCCACAGATGGGGCAGGAAGACCAACCTGAATCTCAGGATAGATCTTGTGCAAAGAAAAGCTCGGTGCCCGCACGACGCGGAAACCGGCATAGGTATCCGGCGCATCACCGGTGGCAAAGATGACAACCTCGTGGCCAAGTTCGGCCAACTGATCCACGGTGCGGATGATGCGGGTGACCACACCGTCGATCTTGGGCAGGAATACCTCGGTGAAGATGGCAATGCGCATGGTTTTAGTGGCTGTGGCGTCTGTTTAACGCTCAGACTCAGGAACACCCTCGGACTGGTTGTGTGTCCACAGGGAGCGGGCCGGGATCTTGGAACGGTCAACGCGGTCGGCGTACTTCTTGGCCACGTCCTCAACCTCCTGGAGGAGACCTTCGGCGAGCTTGGTGGGCTGCAAACCGAGGCTGAGGAAGGTGTCGTTGGTGACGTGAAGCTCGTTCTCATCCGCTTCCTTGCGCGGGTTGGGAACGAGGGCGAAGTCGGTGCCGGAAATCTTGGCCACCAGCTGGGCAAGATCGCGCACGCGGTGGGTTTCCGTCATCTGGTTGAAGATCTTCACGCGGTCACCATTGGCCGGCGGGTTCTCCAGTGCCAGCTGGATGCACTTGACCATGTCACGGATGTGAATGAACGCGCGGGTCTGACCACCGGTGCCGTGCACGGTAAGCGGGTAGCCGATGGCGGCCTGCATGAGGAAGCGGTTGAGCACGGTGCCATAATCGCCGTCGTAGTCGAAGCGGTTGATCAGGCGCTTATCGCGTTCCGTCTGCGGGGTGTGGGTACCCCAGATGATGCCCTGGTGCAGGTCCGTAATACGCAGCTCGTCGTTCTTGGCGTAGTAGGCAAACAGGTTCTGGTCCAGCACCTTCGTCATGTGGTACACCGACCCTGGGTTGGTGGGGTAGAGGATCTCCTGGTCAATGAGCTCCTCGCCTGTATCCACCTTGATGTCCAGGTAGCCTTCCGGAATCTTCATGCCGGCGGTGCCGTAGCCGTACACACCCATGGTGCCCAGGTGGACGATGTGGATGTTCAGGCCGGATTCCACCACGGCAACCAGCAGGTTGTGGGTGGCGTTGACATTGTTGTCCACGGTGTAGCGCTTGGTCACCGGGTTCTTCATGGAATACGGTGCGGCGCGCTGCTCAGCGAAGTGAATGATGGCGTCAGGCTGGAATTCATTGATGAAGGCGAGCAGGCCTTCATAATCCTGCGCGACATCGATATTGCGGAAGTTGATCGTCTTGCCGGAGACTTCCTCCCATGCGGCGAGACGCTCCTCAATAGTGGCGATGGGGGTGAGGGATTCTGCGCCCAGTTCCTCATCGATCCGGCGCCGGGAAAGGTTGTCCACGATGGTGACATCGTGTCCAATGTCCGAAAGGTGCAAGGATGCTGGCCATCCGCAAAAACCATCGCCGCCGAGGACCGCAATTTTCATCGTAGAATTCAACCTTTCTTATTCTCTTTCCCAAAACTTCTGGGAAGTCTTTCGCTCACGTTACCGTGACTTCTCGGTGTTTGCTGGGTCTGTCCTGTGAGCAGTTGTGGGGCAGGGAGGAATATTTTTCACTCAAACCGCCTCAATGTGGTTTTGCTCACGTTACTATTTGGCCTATGAAATCAACTGAACCGATCATCATTGTTGGCTCAGGCCTGGCAGGCCTGGTGGCAGGGCACGAAGCAGTGAAGGCGGGCCGCAAGGTTGTCTTCATTGAGCAGGAAAGTCGAGCAAACTTGGGTGGCCAGGCATTCTGGTCCCTGGGCGGATTGTTCATGGTGGGCACACCGGAGCAGAAGCTCATGGGGGCGAAAGATTTTGAGGATCTGGCCTGGACGGACTGGCAGAACTCTGCGGACTATGACGATGCGGATCATGATTACTGGCCGCGGAAGTGGGGCCGGGAGTACGTCCGCTTCGCATCGAATGAGATGCACGGTTACCTGAAGGAACTGGGACTGCGCGTGCTGCCAACAGTTGGTTGGGCTGAGCGCGGTTCGGGCGATGCGTCCGGTCACGGCAACACAGTGCCGCGTTTCCACCTCACGTGGGGTACCGGTCCGGAGGTCGTGCGCGTGTTCCGTGAGCCAGTGGAGCGTGCTGAAAAGGCCGGCAAGGTGGAGTTCAAGTTCCGTCACCGCATGGATGAGATCATCGTGGAGAATGGTCGCGCGGTGGGCGTGCGCGGAATGGTGCTGGCAGATGATCCGCGACCACGCGGTGAGGCCTCGAATAATGATGAGGTGGAGCCGTTTGAGATCCGTGGTGACGCGGTGGTGATTTCCACCGGTGGCATCGGCGGCAACGTGGACAAGGTCCGCGAAATGTGGCCGGAGGATCGTTGGGGGCCGTGCCCGAAGAACATGGTGACGGGTGTGCCAGAGCATGTCGATGGCCGCGGAATCACGATCGCGGAGAAGGCCGGCGCGAACCTGGTGAACACGGACCGCATGTGGCACTACCCGGAGGGCATGATCAACTGGGATCCGATCTGGCCAGGCCACGGCATCCGTATCATTCCGGGGCCGTCGTCAATGTGGCTCGATGCAACCGGCAAGCGCCTGCCCACGAACCTGTTCCCGGGCTCGGATAACCTCGCAGCACTCGCCCACATCGGGCGGACGGGCCACGGCTACTCCTGGTTCGTGCTGAACAAGCATATTGCGGACAAGGAGTTCATCTTCTCCGGCTCGGAGCAGAATCCGGATCTGACTGATAAGTCGATCAAGAAGCTCGCTGGCAAGCTTGGCCCCGGCACGCACCCGGCGGTGAAGGCCTTCATGGACAACGGTGCTGACTGGGTTATCGCCGACACTTTGGAGGAGCTGGTGGCCAAGATGAATGAGCTCGGCGATGACGAGGTTGAGGTGGATCTGGATCTCGTGCGCAAGCAGATCGTTGACCGTGATGCGCAGCTGACCAACTCCTTCTCCAAGGACGCGCAGATCAACTACATCCGTACTGCACGGAACTTCCTTGGCGACAAGATTGTGCGTTGCGCGGAGCCGCACAGGCTTCTCGACGAAAAGAAGGGCCCCCTCATCGCCGTCAAACTGCACGTGCTCACCCGTAAGACCCTCGGCGGCGTGGAAACCGACTTGGACGGGCGCGCACTGCACAGTGATGGTTCCGTATTCCCGGGCCTGTACGCCTGCGGTGAGGTTTCCGGCTTCGGTGGCGGCGGCTACCACGGCAAGAACGCGCTGGAAGGAACCTTCCTTGGTGGTTGCATCCACTCCGGTAAGCGCGTGGGTGAGGCAGTGGCGAAGGAATCTGCAGCACAATAGTGCTTTAGTGGAATGGTTCTCTAGCGCGCGCTCCACTGCAGGGCGGCTGTGGCGGCTTGGCCGCGCAGCCGTTCCCGGTCCCGGTCGGGGATGAGTGCCCCACCGGTGAGCCACACCAAGTGTGTGGTGTTTTCGGGGACGTCCGCAGCCGGTAGGCGCCACGGGATAGTCAGCCCGGAGGCCGCCGACGGTTCCACCGACATGCCGGCGGTGCGCTCCAGCCAATTGACGCTGGCAAGAATGGTCACGTCATCGACGGTGTGGAATCCACTGATCAGGTGAGCGGCGTGTTCGAAAGCAAAAGGTGACGGGCTTTGTACGGCCAGGCCGTCGGCGACGGTGCGTCCGCTGGGCCCATAGTCGGCGCAGTTCACCGCTGCGCCTTTTCCTGTTGCCGCGCCCAGCATGAAACACGGGCTGGCCACGGGTTCAACGAAGTGGCAATGGACGTTATCCCCGAAAGCCAGCTTCAAACCAAAAGCCACGCCGCCGGGACCGCCGCCAACACCGCAGGGGAGGTAAACGTGGAGTGGCGCCTCCGGGGTGAAGGTGCGACCCAAGGCATCGAATTGTGCTTTCAGGCGCTGACCGGCCACGGCATAGCCAGCGAAAAGTCCGGGGGAGTTTTCATCATCGATGAAGAAGGTGGCCGGATCATCCGCGGCAACATCACGTGCGGCAGCGACGGTTTCTGTGAACAGCCCGGGGTGCTCAATGACAGTGGCGCCGCCGGCACGCAGTGAATCCTTCTTCCACTGCTTCGCCTCCGTGGACATGTGCACCACGGTGGGGAAGCCCAGCCGGGGGCCGATGGTGCCCACGGACAGGCCGAGGTTCCCAGTGGAGGCAACGGATAACGTGAGCTCAGCCCGTGCGGTGGGGTCGGGGTATTCCTCCGCCAGGCGAAGCACCTCATGGATTCCGCCGCGGGCCTTGATGGAACCGCTGATGGGTAGGGAGTCATCGCGCTTGACCCACAATTCACCGGGCAAGGTGAGGTCCATGAGTGAGGAGAGGTAGGCCTGCGTATCCGGAATAGGCTCGAGCGCTGACTCGATTCGGCCCGGATGCGGTGGCTGCGCCGTGTCGGGGAAGGTTTCAGCGATCCATGGCGCAAAGCGGTCAAGGCGTGCCGCTGCCTCTTCCACCGATGCGATGACGGTGGCATCAAGTGCGTCCGGTACATGGTCGGGATTACATGCCCAACTCACTTCCTGTTGGGCTTCCACAGCGCCAAGCAGCGAGAGCGGCTGTTTCGGGGGAGTGGCGGGACGGTCCCACGGCATCATCGGGGAATTCATAAAGGACAATTCTAGGAGTTCGAACACGTAAAGCATGTATAGTAACGCGGGTCACAATTTCAGCTGACGACCGCAGCTATCGATTTCAACATCGATTTCAGCCGTGAGTGAGGAGGAGCTGCCGAATGGCTACCAGCATGGGTAAGAAGACGTCTTCGCCGAACATTGTGTTCGCAAGCGCTGTTGCCTTTTTGATTAGCGCGGGATGGGCCGCGAACCACTTTGCTTCCGTGCTAGTAGTGCTGCGCGAGGACTGGGAGATGTCCACGCTACTGGTCAACAGTGCTTACGGCATTTACGCACTTGGGTTGTTCCCGTGCCTCATTGCCGGCGGTTTGGTGGCGGACCGATTTGGTTCCCGGCCGGCAGTGTTGCTTGGGTCCACGGTGGCCATGCTGGGCAACGTGGCGCTGATGTTCTGGCAGCAGAACACGGTGGTGCTGTTGACGGCCCGCTTTGTTATCGGTCTTGGCGTGGGCCTGGTGGTCAGCGCCGGTACTGCGTGGGCGGGGCGTCTGCGAGGGGCCTCCGGTACAACGCTGGCCGGCATCTTCCTCACATCCGGGTTCATGCTTGGCCCGATTGCCTCGGGCATTATCGCGCACCTGGTTAGCGCGCATAATGCGATTTACATCCCGTACATTGCTTCGATCATTCTCTCCATCGCTGCGATTGCTTATTCTTTCCGCGCCGGGGATGTGCCCAGCTTCCATGAGGTGCAGGTGGCGCCAGAGCATGAAGCACTCGCATCTGCACCGGTGGTTGAGAAGTCTGCTGCGAAGGCCTTGCTCACGGCGTTCCCCATGGGCCTGTGGGTTTTTGCCTCGATGACCAGTGCTGTCATTGTCCTGGCTGGACGCGTTGGTGCGCACTTTGAGTCCAGCGCGTTTATGCCGGGCGTGGCCGCGGTGGTGGCTTTTGGTTCGGGCCTGATCATTCAGGCATTGGGCCGCCACTTCCACTTCGGACCTGTCTCCGGTGTGATTGGCGCGGTGTGCTCTGCCACGGGCTTTGTGCTGACAGCACTGGGTGGGGCAAAGCCGTCACTCATCCTGTTCGTGGTGGCCGCGGTCTTCCTCGGCTTGGCCTACGGCCTGTGTCTGCGCGAAGGGCTGCTGGACGTGGACACGTTCTCCCCACCGGAGAAGCGCGGTTCCGTCATCGGTGTCTATTACGTAGCCACCTACATCGGCTTCGGTTTCCCGCCGCTCATTGAATGGCTGAATGGGTACGTTGGCCCGTCGCTGCCGTACTGGGTGCTGGCAACCGGTGCGCTTGTCTCAGCAGTGATCCGTACGGTGCAGATCCGATCGGGTTATTTGGTGCGCACGTAGCGCTATTCCACCACGATGGCTACGGGCATCGTGGTCAGCTCGTATTCGCCGGGCTGTGCGGGAAGAGCGCGGAGCTCGGCCTTCGTCTCGTTTGTGACCGGAATGGTCCAACCGGTATTCGGGTCAAGTGTTGGCACGCCACTGCGCACTCCCGTCTGGAAGGTCACGGGACGGGAGGTGGGGGAGGTGAGGCGCCGGGGGCCGTCGATAAGCACAAGTTCCTTGAACGCGTCTTGATCGAGCGTGATGATCACGATGAGTTCATCGGTGTCGGGAGAAAGATTCGCCGTGTGAACCTTGAGGGTGCGCGCGGCGATGACCTGCGGGGAACGGCGGCGGCGCAGTATGACGAGGACGATGGCCAGAATGAGAAGCGCTGGCACGAAAAGCAACGCCAGAATGAAGAGGGACTCAGCAGGGGTCGCGTTGAAGCCGAGCTCGCCGTTGGGTGTGAACAGGCCCGCCATGGTCACAGAAGTCATGGTCACACCATACTCACGTTAGGCTGAGCTCATGGAGCACTCGCTTATCGACGGCACCCGGCCACCCCTCGTCCGCCCCTACGGCCCCGGCGCCATCGATACCCTTGACCCCGCCGTGAATGATTCTGAGGTGCTGCACCGGAGTAACCGGCTGGGGAAGAAAGCGTGGAAGCTCGTGCTGGCACGCACGGTCTTTGATCTGGGTCCGCTGGCGATCACGGACCGTGGTGCGTCCATGACGTTTTTCAGCGTCACTGCATTTGCGCCGATGCTACTGGCGTTCTATTCCACGGTGACCTTGCTCTTTCCGACGGATCAGGACGAGCTACGTGGCATGATTGGCGGTTTCATTGGCAACACCGTGCCCGAAGCTTTACAGCCACAGGCGATGGACCTATTTCTCACCGTGGTGGGCACGCCCGCGCAGAGCACGATCGCGTTGGTGCTCTCCATCATCATTTCCCTGCTCTCTGCTTCGGCCTACGTGCGTGCTTTTTCGCGCAGTACCAACGTGATTTATGGCCGGACGGAGGGGCGCAGCTTGTGGGTCACGTGGCTGCACATGTGGGCGATCACCCTGCTTTTGGTGGCGGGACTCGTGGTTGTGGTCGCGGCGCTGGTACTGCGCGAGGACCTTATTAATGCCGTGGTGGGGCCCATCGCCGAACCGTTGGGGCTGCAGGGTGTGGTGAACTACCTCAACCAGATCCTCTTACCGGTGTGGGAATGGTTGCGCTACCCGGCAGTGGTGGTTACCGCTGTGGTGTTGTTGTCCTGCTTGTTCTACTTCGCGCCGAATGTGCGGCCGGGGCGATTTCGGCTGCTTACGGTCGGCGCGGTGTTTGCCATGCTGATTATTGGTGCGGAGTGGGCGCTGTTCGGGTGGTACGTGTCCACCTTCGGTGTGCGAAGTGCCTACGGCGCATTCGGTGCGGTGCTTGCTGTGCTGGTGGCCATCTGGGGGATGAACATCGTGCTGCTGCTCGGCGTGAAACTCGATGCGGAGATCCTGCGCGCCAAGGAGCTGCAGAAAGGGATTGAAGCCAGCGACATGATTCAGGCGGCGCCCCGTGCTGATAACGCAGTGAGATTCAGGCGCAGGATTGACGCGTGGTTGGAGCGGCTGGCGGAGGAAGTGCTGCGGGATACTTGCCAGGATGAGAAAAACAAGAATGAAATAGATAGTGATTTCTAACGGCAAATTACAAAGTTCACCCGTAGAGTGGTGAACCATGATTGACGCACGCGATACCGCCCTGATTATTGAGGGCGGAGGAACCCGAAACTCATACACTGCCCCCGCGATCATGAAACTGATCAATGAGGATGTGCAATTTGGGTGGGTCGGGGGCGTTTCCGCTGGTGCGATCCACGCCGTGAATATGCTCTCCCGCGACGCTGAGCGCACCCACGAAGCATTCACCAGCTTCATGGGACACCCGAAGATTGGTGGTCTGCGTTCGCTCGCGATGGGGCGTGGCCTGCTCAACGCGGAGTTCATGTTCCAGGACCGCGGTGGTCTACTGCCTTTCGACATTGAGACCTTTAATGCGAATGAAGCCACCATCCACGTCGAAGCGGTCCGCGCTGACACAGGTGAGACGGTGGCATTCAATAATGACCGGTTGACGGACGAGGACTTTATTAACCTGGTCATTCGCTGTTCTTCCACCATGCCGATGCTCATGCCCATGGCCTACATCGACGGTGCGCCGTACGTGGACGGTGCGCTGGGTGATGGCGGCGGATTGGTTATTGACGCTGCGGAGAAGGCCGGCTACTCCAAATTCCTCGTCCTGGCCACCAAGTCCCGCGACTATGTCCGTGAGCAAGCCAGCCGTCCGGCGATGGTGCGCCGCATGTTCCCGAAGTACCCCGAGGTGGCGCGCCGCACGATCGAGCGCCCGGATGAGTACAACCGCTCCAAGGACCGCATCATCGAACTGGAAAAGGAAGGTCGCGCTTACGCCTTCTTCCCAGAAAACATGATGGTGGAGAGCACGGAGCTCAAAGTGCCCAAGCTGGAAGCGAACTTCGCCGCTGGCGAAGAGCAACTGGAACGTGAGTGGCCCGCGATCAAGGCCTTTTTGGAGGGCTAGGTGGGGCGCGGGGGCGTCGATAAGCAATGATGGCCCTGCGGACTTACAATCAGGGCCATGATTGATGCCTCCGACACAGCCCTCGTCATTGAGGGCGGGGGGATGCGTAATTCCTACACCGCGCCCGCGATAGTCAAGCTCATCGAGGAAAAGGTGCGCTTTGGCTGGGTCGGTGGGGTATCGGCCGGCTCAGTGCACGCGTTGAACTACGCCTCGCAGGATGCGCATCGCGCGCGCGAGGCCTTCACTAATTTCGCAGCTCACGAGCAATTCGGTGGGTGGATGCACTTCGCGCGCGGGCATGGCTACTTCAACGCTGAATTCATCTACGAGCGCTCCGGCGATGTGCTTCCCTTCGACTGGGAGGCCTTCCAAGCAAACAGCGACATTGACGTCCACGTTGAAGCCATGCGCGCCGACACGGGTCACACGATGCAATGGACGCGCCGCAATATCGACTCGCTGGAAAGCGTCGGCCAGATCTCTCGCGCCTCCTCCACGCTGCCAAAAGTCATGCCGATGGGCTTCATCGACGGTGTGCCGTATGTCGACGGCGCGCTCGGATACTCAGGGGGATTGCTTATCGACGCTGCTGAGAAAGCCGGCTACTCCAAATTCCTCGTCCTAGCCACTAAAGAGCGGTCCTACGTGCGCCCAACCGTGACACGGCCGATGGCAACGCGGCGCTTGTTTACCAAGCACCCTGCTGTGGCTGAGGCCCTCATCGTGCGACCGGGGCGCTACAACGCGTCCAAGCGCCGCATCCTGGAACTCGAAGAACAGGGCCGCGCACACGTGTTCTTCCCCGACGCCATGAGCGTGGACGCATCCGAGCGCAACCTGGCCAAGCTCACCGCCAACTACGCCTTGGGGAAGGCGCAAATGGAGCGGGAGTGGGATAGCTGGGTGGAGTTTTTGCAGGCCTAAAAGAGCGTTGAGCCGATATCTACGAAGCTTTGAAGAATACCGATTCTCCGCGAAGCTGCCTGGTGAGAGGTTCAGGGAAAAATCAGCTCTGGTGGTTTTTCTTGCTGTTGAGTCCGGAGGCCTTGTGGTTCTGCTTGCTCGGCGTACCGTGGGCTGCACCGCGGTAGTTCGAAGGTAGTTCAACGTAGTTCGACGACTGAAAGTCTCACGACAGAAAGCGTGTGGTACTCATGCAGAACAAGCAACAAGAAACCAAAACCACAAGTAAGACTACAAGTAACAGAATCAGGGCTTTTGCTGGTGCTGCGCTGTCCGGAGCCATGCTCATGACGGTGGCAGGGACTGTAGACGCCACAGCTGAAGCAGCTGATGTGTGTATGACAAACGCGGACGATCCCGCGATTGTGGAAGGAAATGCGGCGCTCAACCGTGACCATTCCACTGCGCATGGTGACTGGACGTACACGGGTGACTCCAACTTCAATCACTGCTCCGACCTGACCTACGCCGTGGCTACACAGGGTGGCCAAGGCAACGGTGCACCACTGACGGTGCTCATGCTCTTCCACCAGGGCCAGTACGTGGGCATTGACTCGAACCATCCGCAGCACGCGGAACGCGTCACTGCCAATCCCGACGGAAGCATCACGGTTGTCTACCGGGATGTTGAGGCACAGAACATCGCCGGTGCACCGAACGCGGATGCCCACGAGTACACCTCCGAAGTGACCTACTTCTGGGATGGTGAGAAGGTTGACCACCACGGCCGCATCCCCAACTTGTCATATCCCGAGTTCTAGGGAGGGGATTGGCAAGAGCATCAGTTTCTGACAACTACTGATTACCGCGAGATAGTCGAACCGCCAGCGCAGGGATTGCGTTGGCGGTTCGGTGTCTTGGTGGCTTGGTGATCTGCGGGGAAGATTCTAGAAAAAATAGTTCGAACACCCTTGCGTAAAAGTGTTCGGGTGGGATAGGATGTTGTTAGTGGCCGATAAGGTTAGTTAACAGCATCCTCAGGGGAAGGAGGGGGAGATGTCCACTAAAGTTTCGCAGCTGGTTGATATCATTGGAAATGCACTAATGCAGTTGCGTGATGAATTCTCGGACCCCTCCTCTGTTGTCCTGGCGGATGTTGCTGGCGATATGGAAAAGCTTGAAGCCTTCTTCAATTCGAAGGCTTTTATTGATGCCTGTTTCGCCTATGTGTGCGAACGAGATGAGGCGGGGAGATTGGTGGGCGCGAGTCGCCCCAATGCATACCTGCAGAACCGCTTGGGGCTCTCTCCAGGGGAGGCTTATGACAGGCTCGCGCGTGGCCGGGATTTGTTTGCGCCGCCGCCGGAGCCGGTGAGTGGTGGTGAGGAACCTGAGGATTCCTCGGGGGAGGATCTGTTCTCCAGTTCATCTGGTGTACAGCGGGATACCGAAGAGGAGAAGCAGCGGGCGGAGGAAGAGCGGCGCCGTGCCCAGGAGGAATCGCGCCGGCGGGCTGCTGCGGTGTCTGCGGAGAAGCAGAACATTATTCGCAGGGAGCTGGACAAGCTCTTGAAGGCTGCGCGCGGTGAGCGTGCGCGAATTCATGCTGAGGCCATGAAGCAGGCGGATCGGCGTGATGCGAAGGATCTGCGCTTCTTTGTGCGGCGTCTTGTTGAGGAGGCGAACCGGGAGCACGCTCCGCGCACGAACCCGAATGCGGGATTTGAGAACCGTGGGATGCATATTGGTCGTAGGAAGCCTGATGGATCGGTGGACATTACGCTGACCACCACTGCGGGGCATGCGGCTTTGATTAAGGCTCATTCCGATAAGGGGCTGGCGCCGAATAGCAATATGAGTCCGGATGAGACGGATTACCGGAGCCCGGCCCAGCGCCGGTATGACCAGTTCTTCTCTATCTTTCAGAAGTATGAGTCGGACCAGCAAAAAGTCTCTGGTGGAGCTGCTTCTGTTGTAGTGCCGATGACGCTGGATGATCTGGCCGATGCCGACGGGCAGACCACGTTTATGACGAATACGGGGATCGAAGTTGATGTCTTCGACCTCGTGCGTCTCGGCCTTGATGGTTCGGAAGGGCCAACTCACTTTGTTCTGCAGCTGGATAGTGTGACCGGCGTTCCACTGTCGATGGGGCGGACTCGGAGCGCATCCATTGCTCAGCGAATCGCGTTGCTTGCGGTGCAGGGGGTGTGTGCTTGGACAGGTTGCACGGCCCCGTTGTCGGAGTGCGAGATCCACCACATCATTGCCTGGATTAAGGGTGGTTCGACCGATATCTCGAACCTCACCGGGCTGTGCCGTGAGCATCACAGATGTAATAACGACGAACGGGACGGCAGCAACGGCAAGGGGCATATGGAATATGACCCGGGGACGGGGCGGGCAGGCCTAGTTAGGTCTGGAAGTACGCGCATAGAGTTCAATGGGGCGGACCCGGCGGAAAACTCGGCAGTCAACCGCGCCATGGGGAGGGCCGGGGGACATCGGCCGCGAGCAGCGGCACGAGTAAGAGGCAGACCTGATGGGGAGATGTTCCCAGTGAGGCCGCGGTCTTCCAGGGAAAAGTCGAAAGTGGTGCGCCGCGTGTGATGCATGGCGGATGAATCAGAATTGGTCGGAGCATCCTCCGAATGGGTGAGATCCACGTAGAATCGTGTGCACGCTGCGTTCTTATCCCTGAACAGAAAGCTGGTGATTCCAATGCTTAAAGGCAAGAACGATGGCAAACGCGTAAACAGGATCTTCGCGGGAGTGGCGCTTTCGGGTGCTGTGCTTCTTGCCGGATGCAGCAATGGTGAAAGCTCCGATCTTGCGGAACCGTCGCTGAAGGTTACTGGGTCGCAGGCGGATCGTGCCGCGGATGATAGTGCGGCCGAGTCCACGGTCGAAGTGACCACGACTCAGAAAGAACGTGAGAAAGAAGGCGAGAAAGACTGCAACACGGATCCGTCGGCGCCGGAGATTCACAAGGCTACGGCGGAAGTGAATGAGAAGTATCCGAACAAGTACGGGGGCTGGGTATTTACGGGGCACACGAATTATGACTCGTGTGGGGATCTGAGTTATGCGCTCGTGACGCAGGCGAAACAGGGGAACGCGCAGTTTGGCACCCTGATCCTGATGTTCCACAAGGGTGAGTACATCGGCATCGATTCGATTGCGCCGCAGCAGGCGATGGAGGTCACGCCGAATGATGGCGGCAGCTTCACGGTCCTATATAAGGATTGGGAGGCATTGATGGAGTCTGGTGCAGGGAACGCTGAGGCACCGAAGTACAACAGCACCGTGACGTACTACTGGGACGGCGACAAGGTGGCGCACGAGGGAAGGATCCCGAACACGAACCTCTAGAACACGAAGGTTCTAGAGGGGGACTAGAGGGGAGCGGCCGGACCTAGTCGGCGACGAGGGGCTCCATGGTGAGCTCCGGGTGCTCCTTCTCAATGAAGGCGAGCTTCCACTTGTCGCCGAACAGGGCGATGAGTTCGCCGTCGGTGCGGGTGAAGATCTCCACGCCGCGCTGGCGGCCCAGCTCCGGGGCGGATTCCGCGTCAGTGCGGCGCGCGACGGAGTAAGGGATGGGTTCGGCGACGGTCTCCACGTTGTACTCGTTTTCCATGCGGGCCTGCATGACTTCGAACTGCATGGGGCCGACGGCGGCCATGACCGGGGCGGCGTCGCCACGCAGGTCGTTGCGGAGGATCTGCACCACGCCTTCCGCGTCGAGCTGCTCGAGCGCCTTGCGGAACTGCTTGTACTTGCCCAGGGACTTGGCGCGCAGCGTGCGGAAGTGCTCCGGCGCGAACTGCGGCATCGGCGGGAACTGGACCTTCTTGCCGGCGTAGATGGTGTCGCCGGGGGCGAGCGATCCAGCGTTGACTAGGCCGATGATGTCGCCCGGGAAGGCGGTTTCCACGGTGTCGCGGTCGCGGCCGAAGACGGTGAGCGCGTACTTGGTGGAGAAGCTGCGGCCCGACTGGGCGTGGGTGACCTGCATCCCGCGGTCGAATTCGCCGGAGACGACGCGCATGAAGGCGAGGGTGTCGCGGTGGTTCTTATCCATGCCGGCCTGGACCTTGAACACGACGCCGGAGAAATCGTCGCCGACCTCACGCGTCGGGTCGATGGCTTGGCCGCCGCCGGACGCAGCAGCCTCAATGGCCTTCGGGTCGGAATCGCGGCCCTCCGGGGCGGGGGCGATGGCACACAGGGTGTCCAGGATCTGGTGCACACCGAAGTTGAGCATCGCGGAGGCGAAGATCAAAGGGGAGGTGACGCACTGCTCAAAGAGCTCCTGGCTGTGGACGGCCCCATCGGCGGCGAGTAGCTCGGCCTCCTCGACGGCGGTGTCCCAGGCATCGCCCTCCTTGGCGGCGGCGTCGGCCGGGGCGAAGTATTCCTCCGGCGCGATGGTGGAGCCGCCGGCGGTGCGGGTGAAGTGGATGTACTCGTCAGCTTCGCCGTCGTCGTTGACGTGGGCGAGCCCGCGGAAGTCGCCGGCCTCGCCAACCGGCCAGTAAAGGGGGGTGGGTTGGAGGTCGATTTCGGTGACGATTTCGTCGACAAGCTCAAGGGGCTCACGTCCGACGCGGTCCCACTTATTGATCACGGTGACAATCGGCAGGCCGCGGGCCTTGCAGACGCGGAAGAGTTTGAGGGTTTGGGGCTCGAGGCCCTTGGCAGCGTCGATAAGCATGACTGCAGCATCGACTGCGGAGAGCACGCGGTAGGTGTCCTCCGAGAAGTCGGCGTGACCTGGGGTGTCCACGAGGTTGATCACGTACGGTTCGCCCTCGTGGCCTTCCGGCGCGTACTCGAACTGCAGGGCGGAGGATGCGATGGAGATGCCGCGGTCCTTCTCCATCTCCATCCAGTCAGACACCGTCGATTTGCGGTTGCCCTTGCCATGCACCGCGCCCGCCTCCGAAATGACGTGCGCGTGCAACGCGAGTGCCTCCGTCAACGTCGACTTACCGGCGTCCGGGTGTGCGATGACGGCGAATGTGCGGCGGCGGGCGGCCTCGGAAACGGTGCTCATGACCTGTAGAGGGTAGTCGCTACCGCCACGGGAAGATAACTGGCCCGCGTGCGTTATTACAGTAGAGAAAACACGAGATCTTAAGGAGCCACATGAAAATCGGCGTGATCATCGGATCCATCCGCAAGGGACGCACCGCGGAGAAGGTTGCCGCCTGGCTGCGGGAGAAGATCGGCGAGCGTGATGGCTTCGAGTACGAGTTCATCGACCTCGCGGACTTCGAGCTTCCGCTTTACGACGGCGCCGGGCTGCCCATGCTGATGAACAAGCAGTACGACAACGATGAGGTGACCCGCTGGTCACAGGCGATTGATGCGTGCGATGGCTTCATCTTCATCACGCCCGAGTACAACCACTCCGTGCCGGCTGCACTGAAGAATGCCGTGGACACCCTGGGGCCGGAGTGGGTGGGCAAGCCCCTCGCTTTCGTCGGCTACGGCGGCCTCGGTGCCGTCCGCGCCATCGAGCACTGGCGCCAGATCGCGTCGAATTTCCACATGCACGATGTGCGTGAGCAGCTTGGCTTCATCCAGGCCGTGGACATGGTGGACGGGTTCAACCCGATCCCGCACCGCGCGACCGAGCTGGCGGCGATGCTTGATCGGTTGGAGGCGCACACTGGGAAGCTGCGAGGCTAGCTCTTCGGGTGGATGACGTTCTGCGCGCGCTGTAACCCGTCGGTGACGGTGAGGCGCGCGGCCTCCGCGGCCAGGGTGATCTGATCGGCGAGGCCCTCATCCTCGACGGGGCCCAACACCCAGTCGGGGACCGGAGTGCCCTTCGGTGGGCGTCCAATACCGATGCGCACGCGGATGTAATCGCGGGTGCCTAGGTGCTCGGTCAGGGACTTCAGGCCATTGTGGCCGTTTTCGTTCCCGCCCAGCTTGACGCGCACCTTCCCGGCGGGCAGGTCTAGCTCGTCGTGGAGGACCACGATGCGCTCCGGGGGGATGCCCAGCTTCTGTGCCACGGGCGCGATGCCCGCGCCGGAGAGGTTCATATAGGTCGTTGAACGCACCGCGAAGGCGTTGGTGTCCGGCACCATGAGGCCGTGAGCTTTGATGCCGGGAAGCGGCTGCAGGGGAGCGCCCACAAGCTCGTCGAGCGCCATATAGCCCACGTTGTGCCTGGTGGCGGCATATTGTGCGCCCGGGTTACCCAGGCCGACGATGAGCCACTCGGCGTCGACTTCGGCGAGGTCGGGGCCACGGGCTGGGGCGGGATCAGAAGCGGGGGACGGCGAGAACAACCTGCGCAGAAAATCAAACACGGTGCCAAGTCTATGGGAGGTGGGCGTTAAGGTGGACCCCATGCCACCTGAACTACCCGCACGTTTGCCCCGCGTCATCGCTGCCCCCATGGCGGGCGGCCCAAGCACCCCGGAGCTGGTGAATGCCGTTGGCTTCGGCTTCCTTGCCTGGGGCACGTGCTCGCTTGATCAGACGCGCGAGGAACTGTCGCGCGTCGAGGAGCCGTTTGGTGTGAACCTCTTCTATCCGCAGCGCGAAGAGCCACTCCGGGAGGATCTCGAGGCGATCGCAGCGGAGCTGGGGGCGGAGATCCCTGAGCCGGACTACGCGTTTGGCTTCCACGACAAGCTGCGCCTAGCGCTGGAAGACGGGCGCGCCACCATCATTTCCTGCACGTTCGGCTGCTTCACGGAAGAGGAATTCAAGCGTATTCACGACGCGGGCATCCAGGCGTGGGTGACGGTGACGAATGAGGTTGACGCACTCAAGGCCACCGAGCGCGGCGCGGATGGATTGATCGTGCAGGGCCCGAAGGCCGGTGGTCACCGCTCCACGTGGACGCTCACCGAGGAGCCGGATCCGCGGCCGCTGGAGAAGCTTCTCGACGGCATCTTCCGCCACGTCAACGTCCCCCTCATCGCCGCTGGTGGTGCCCGTACTCACGAGGACGTGGAGCACCTCATCGAGTGGGGTGCCACCGCCGTCGCCTGTGGAAGTGCTTTCTTGCTTGCCGACGAAGCCGGCACCTCCGACCGCAACCGCGCCCTCCTGCGCGAAGGCGGGAAATCTGTATCTACCCGTGCCTTCTCCGGCCGCTACGCCCGCGGCGTGGAAACCCGCTTTACTCGCGAGCACGATGACCTGCCACCGCTGTACCCGCAGCTCAATGCGATGCAGAAACCGCTGCGCAGCGATCCGGACCATGCCTACTGCTTGGTGGGTGAGGACTTCGCGGGCAAGCTTCTGGAGGGGGCAGCCGCCGAAATCGAGTCCGCCCTGTTGGGCTACTAACCCCAAGTTCTAGATAGCAGCGAGGAGCTCGTCGGCGGCATCGGCGAGCGTGATGGGCAGCTCGGCGGACTCTTGTTTGCCGAAGGGCTTGAGCACGTAATCGGCTGGTGCCTGGCGGCCGGGTGGGCGACCGATACCGATGGCCAGGCGGTTGTAATTTGGGGTGCCCAGGGATTTAGTCACGGACTTCAGGCCGTTGTGGCCGTGGTCGCCACCGCCCAAGCGGAGTTTGACGTGGCCGAAGTCGAGATCGAGTTCGTCGTAGATGACGTAGAGGTCCGCCGGTTTGACCCCGTAATAACTGGCCAGGGCCTTGACTGGGCCGCCGGAAACATTCATGAAGCCGCGGGTGCGCGCGAGGATGGCGCGGCGGTTGGTCAGGCGCCCGGCGGTGAGTTCGACGACCTCGGTGTTCGTCTTCTTGTGCACGCTCAGCTGGGCGGGCATGGGGGTGGTGCGGTCCAGGAGCTCCTCGATAAGCATGGCTCCCGCATTGTGGCGGGTTTGGGCATAGATCGTGCCTGGGTTGCCAAGGCCGACGATGAGAACCGGTGAATCAGACATGCAGTCCAGCATAAATGACAAAACGGCCGGCAACCCCGCGGTGGGGTGCCGGCCGTTGAGGCGTTTAGCCGTTAGCGTCGATAAGCGACTTACTCTTCGCCCTCGGTAGCTTCCTCGGTGGACTCAGCGCCAGCCTCAGCGCCGCCCTCCTCAGCTTCCTCAGCGGCAGCCTCGATCTCTTCATCAACCTGCTGGAAGGTGACGTTGATGACCAGGTACTCCGGATCGGTGAGCAGCTCTGCACCCTCCGGCAGCGGCAGGTCACCAGCCAGGATCTGGTCGCCGATCTCCTTGCCCTCGATGGACACGACGATCTCGTCCGGAATCTTGAGAGCATCGACCTCGATCTCCACCAGGTCCAGCTCCTGCAGGACAACAGCGTCCGGAGCAGCCTCGCCCTCGTAGATGACCGGGACCTCAACATTGACCTTCTCGCCGCGCTTCACGCCGAGGAGGTCGATGTGGTCAATGTTCAGGGTCAGCACGTTCTGATCAACGTGCTTCACGATGGCCAGGTGCTTCTCGCCCTCAACCTCGAGCTCGAGAATGGCGTTCACGCCGTGGTTACGCACCAGAGCGGTGATCTCCAGGATATCCACGTGGAAGTGGATGTTCTCCTCGCCCTTGGAGTAGATGACGCCCGGGACGCGGCCCGCAACGCGCAGACGACGAGCAGAGCCCTTGCCAAACTCGTCGCGCTTCTCAGCCTTAATAACAGGGGTGGTAGCCATAATGGTTCTCCTATGGTGTTCTCACTGTGTTTTCACCGGGTGGAGCCATAAAAAGCGGCCACCCAGACGATGGACAATAACGTGCTCGTCGAGTGACCGTGATGCTGCGCGGAGCGCAACGTGAAGTCTTCATCGCGTCGATAACGGCCCTGCTGATTGATCAGCAAGTCCCTCGCCGAGACCTGCAAAATCTTAGCAGTCCTCCGCCCCATGCTCCAAACGCGCCACGGTGGTAGACCGGAGGGCAGACGCAACGATAGGAAAGAGGTAGGACATGTCCAATATCGACGTTTCGACGTTGCTTGCACGAGTAGAGAAGCGCCTGCTTATCGACGGCACCTGGCGCGACGGCTCGGAGGGGGAGACCTTTGACGTGGTCAACCCCGCGACCGGGAAGGTGATCACGAGTGTGGCCTCCGCCTCCCGCACGGATGCGGTCTCTGCGCTGGCGGCCGCGCACCGCGCCCGCGCGTCCTGGGAGAAGACGACACCTCGCGAGCGTGCGGACCTTCTGCGCAAGGCTTATGACCTCACGCTCGAGCGCAAGGAAGAATTTGCCCCCCTCATGTCGCTGGAGATGGGCAAGACCTATGCCCAAGCGTTGGGGGAGGTCGACTACGGCGCCGATTACCTGCTGTGGTTCTCCGAGGAAGCCAATCACTTCTTCGGTTCCACCAACCACTACCCGGCGAAGGGGGCGCGCATGCTCACCTTCCGCAAACCTGTCGGACCGTGTCTGTTGATCACTCCGTGGAACTTCCCGCTCTCCATGGGCACCCGCAAGGTCGCTCCGGCGCTGGCGGCCGGCAACACCGTCATCATCAAACCTTCCGGCAAGACCCCGCTGACGATTCAGTATTTTGTGCAGACCCTCATCGATGCGGGCGTGCCCGCCGGTGTGGTCAACCTGGTACCCACGGCTAGCTCCCGGGATGTGTCCGAGCCGCTTCTGGCGGATCCGCGTCTGCGCAAGGTGTCCTTCACCGGCTCCACCAAGGTGGGTGCCACGCTGCTGAAACAGGCAGCCGACAATATCTTGCGCACCTCCATGGAATTGGGTGGAAACGCCCCGGCCATCGTGTGCGCCGATGCTGACCTTGATGTCGCCGTCGAGGGGGTCACAATGGCCAAGATGCGCAACAATGCGGAGGCCTGCACTGCCGCGAACAGGATCTTTGTGCATGAGAGCGTCGCCGATGAGTTCACGGAGAAATTCGTCGCCGCCATCAAGGGGATGCGCGTGGACGAGCCTTTCGCGGAGGGCGTGGACCTTGGGCCGCTTATCGACGGGGGAGCGGTCGAACACATGCAAGAGCTCGTCGCTGACGCCAAGGCCCACGGCGCCGACGTCCTTTGCGGCGGCCATGCCGTGGACCGCGACGGCTACTTCTTCGAGCCCACGGTCCTGCGGGGCTGCAGCACCGAGGCGCGCGTGTACCAGGAAGAGATCTTCGGGCCCATCGCGCCGATCTTCACCTTCCGCGATGAAGAGGAGCTGTGGGGGCTAGCCAATGACACGGAGTATGGCCTGGCCTCCTACGTGTTCTCCCAGGACCCGAACATGCTGCACCGCGCGTCCGACAACCTGGAATTCGGCATCATCGGCTTCAACACCGGTGCGGTGTCAGATGCCTCCATTCCTTTCGGTGGGATGAAAGCGTCCGGCCTGGGCCGCGAAGGCTCGAAGGAAGGCATGCTCGAATACACGGAGCTGCAGTTCGTGGGCATGCCTGACCCCTACGAGGCTTAAGTTGCGGGCGTGCTTTCTCCCGCCGAGCGTGACAGCGACGCCACGGCGAACAGAATCACGGCCCACACACCCATGGCTGCAAGGCCCACGCGGTAGTCGGGCAGCATGGCCATGAGCACGAGCACCAGCACGAAGTAGGCGGCGCAGATGTAGTTGGCCACGGGGAACAGGGGGGCCTTGAAACTAGATGAGTAGCCACGCTTGCGGAAATTGAGGTGCGCGAAGTTCACGGCCGCCCACGTGATCAGCTCAGAGCCGACTACGACGGCGAGCAGGATGGTGAAGATCTTGCCCTCAAAGAAGTAGTTGAGCAGGACCACGGAGCCCATGAGCGCGCCGTTGAAAAGCAAAGCGCGCAGCGGAAGGCCTTTCTGCGTCGTGTGCGCGAAGTAGCTCGGTGCCTGCCCGTTGCGGGAGAGGTCACGCAGCATGCGTGCGCCCGAGTACGTCATGGTGTTGCACACGGAGGCGACAGCCGCCATGATCACCAGGTTGAGCAGGTGGGCGGCACCGTCAATGCCCACAAAGGTGAGCACGCGCACGAAGGGGCTTTCCGACGCCCCTTGTTCATCCCACGGCGCCAGCAGCAGAATCACGCTCATGCCGCCGATGTAGAAGACCAAGATGCGCCAGATGATGGAGTTGATGGCCTTGGGGATCGTGCGCTCCGGGTTCTCGGCCTCTCCGGCCGCGGTGCCCACGGACATGATGCCGCCGAAGGTGAACGTGACCGCCACGAGGGAGAACACAACACCGGTGGCGCCCATGGGGAAGAAACCGCCGTGAACGGTGAGGTTGTGGAACCCCGCTTCGGAGGAGGGGTTGAGCACCAGGATGAAGCCGAGGATGATCATGGCCACGAGCGCCAGAACCTTGATTAAGGACAGCCAGTATTCGGCCTCCGCGAAGATACTCACACGGGCGGCGTTGATGACCAGCACGATGATGAGCGTGACCAGCGCCGTGACCCAGTGGGGAATATCCGGGAACCAAAAGTCCAGGAAGGTACCCATGGCGGTGAGCTCAATCATGCCCACCACGATGGTGGTGTACCACCAGTTCCACCCAGCGATGAAGCCGGCGCGGGGGCTGATGTACTCACGCGCATACGCGGCGAAGGAGCCGGACACGGGGTTGGCCACCGCCATCTCACCCAACATGCGCATGAGTAGATAGACGATAACGCCCACGATGAGGAACGTGACCAGCACGGCCGGGCCGGCATAGTTGATGGATTCGGCAGAACCCAAAAACAGGCCCGTGCCAATGGCAGAACCCAGCGCGATCATGTGCAGCTGGCGGCTCTTCATGGCCCGGTGCAGGCCATGATCAACGTTGTGCATAGGAGAAGACCCAGCCGAAACAGCTGGGTCTGGTATTGGGGCGGTCACTTTTACGCTTGGCCCTCAAACAGGGTGGTCACGGAACCGTTCTCGAAGATCTCGTGGATCGTGCGTGCCAGCAGCGGAGCGATGGACAGCACGGTGAGGTTCTTCCAGCCCTCAGTGCTCTGCGGGAGGGTGTCGGTGGTGATGATCTCCTCAGCGCCACAGGTGGACAGACGCTCGCGCGCCGGGTCCGAGAACACGCCGTGGGTGCAAGCAATCACAACGGAGCGGGCGCCAGCGTCTTTCAGCACGCCGACGGCGCCGGCGATGGTGCCGCCGGTGTCAATCATGTCGTCGAGAAGCACGCAGTCCTTGCCCTCAACCTCACCGACGACGCGGTTGGACACAACCTGGTTGGCGGCGTCGATGTCGCGGGTCTTGTGGACGAAGGCCATCGGTGCGTCCCCAAGCGTGTTAGCCCACTTCTCAGCGGTCTTCACACGTCCAGCGTCAGGGGAGACGACCACGAGGTTGTCCAGGGAGTACTTGGACTTGATGTAATCCGTCAGGATCGGCATCGCGTGCATATGGTCCACCGGGCCGTCGAAGAAGCCCTGGATCTGGTCGGTGTGCAGGTCCACGGACACGATGCGGTCCGCGCCAGCAGCGGTGAGCAGATCCGCAACCAGGCGAGCGGAAATCGGCTCGCGGCCGCGGTGCTTCTTGTCCTGGCGGGCGTACGGGTAGAACGGCAGGATCGCGGTGATGCGCTTAGCCGAACCACGCTTGAGCGCATCAATCATGATGAGCTGCTCCATGAGCCACTTGTTCAGCGGCTGCGCGTGGGACTGGATGACAAAGCAGTCGGAGCCGCGGACGGACTCCCCGAAGCGGATGAAGATCTCGCCGTTAGCGAAGTCGCGCGCCGTGGTGGGCACCAGCTCGATGCCGAGTTCGCGGGCGACCTGCTCCGCTAGCTCGGGGTGCGCACGGCCCGAAAAGACCTTGAGATCTTTGTGGCTTTCGACTTTCTTACCGGTCATGGGTCAGGTGTTGCCTTTCAGTCAGTTATCGCTCGCGGTATCGGTTGCGTTCTCACGTGCGCGCTGGGCAGCTTCCGCTGCGGCCGTACCGGGCCGCTTGGCTTCCACCCAGCCCTCGATGTTGCGCTGGTGTCCTTCCTTGATGGCCAGGGCGCCCGCAGGAACATCTTCAGTGACTACTGTACCCGCGCCCGTGTACGCACCATCGCCCACGGTCACTGGTGCCACAAACATGGTGTCGGAACCGGTGCGGCAGTGGTCGCCGATGGTGGTGCGGTGCTTGTTCACGCCGTCATAGTTCACAAAAACAGAGGAGGCGCCGATGTTGGATTCGCGGCCCACCGTGGCATCGCCGATGTAGGTGAGGTGGGGGACCTTGGAACCTTCGCCGATCTGCGCGTTCTTGGCCTCCACGAAGCCACCGAGTTTGCCACGTGCACCCAGCGTGGTGCCGGGGCGGATGTAGGTGAAAGGACCCACGGTGGCCTCATCACCGATCACGCCGAGCTCACCCTGGGTGCGCACGACGGTAGCGTCGCGGCCCACCTCCATATCGGTAAGGGTCGTGTCGGGCCCAATCGTCGCACCGTCGCCGATCTTGGTGGAGCCCCACAGCTGCGTGTTGGGGTGGATGGTCACGTCCTGGCCGATCTCCACGTCCACGCCGATCCAGGTCGTCGCCGGGTCGATGACGGTGGCACCGGCGCGCATGGCGCGCTCCACCAGGCGGCGGTTGAGCTCCTTGCCGGCCGCGGCAAGTTGCACGCGGTCGTTCACACCGGCGAGCTCGCGGGCATCGGGGGCGGTGAATGCGGCGACCTTGCGGCCGTCGTTACGCGCGATGCCCAGCACATCCGTGATGTACAGCTCGCCCTGCGCATTGTCGGAATTGATGCGGGTCAGCGCGTCACGCAGCACGGCGCCGTCGAACGCGAAGACGCCGGAGTTGACCTCACGGACGCGGCGCTGCTCATCGGTCGCATCCTTTTCCTCAACGATTTCCTGCACGTCACCGGCGCCGTCGCGGATGATGCGCCCGTAGCCCGTGGGGTTCTCAAACTCGAGGGAAAGCACGGTCACCGCGGCATGTTCGCTTTCATGCTTATCGACGAGCTTCTCAATCGTCTCCGCCCTCAACAACGGCACATCACCATTGGTCACAACCACGGTGCCGGTGAAATCCGGGATCGCCTCCAAGCCGACCTGCACGGCGTGGCCGGTGCCGTTCTGTTCCTCCTGCACTGCCTGCACAATGGTCACGTGCATGTGCTCCGCGATGGCGTCCACGGCGGGGGAGACCTGGTCACGCTGGTGGCCCACCACAGCGACGAGGTGCGCTGGATGAAGGCCGGCAGCCGCATGCAAGGAGTGGGAGAGCAAACTGCGACCACCAATTTCGTGGAGCGTCTTTTGCTTCGTTGACTTCATGCGGGTCCCCGCACCAGCAGCGAGAACAACAACAGCGCGCTGCGGGGTGGAGGAATCAGACGGGGTAGCAGGTGTGGTCACCGGCATGGTCTCCTTGGTATCAGTACGTGAAGTGGACAGGGTGTAGCTTCCACACAGCTTAACCGTGTGGGTCTAGACACCGGGATCCGAAACGTCCTTGAGGCGTGCCGCGCCGAAAACGCCGGCAAAACCCATGGCGGCGAGGAAGAGCAGCGCGGCCTGCGGGTCAAATGCCGCGATGGCGGAAGAAATCGCACCCACAATGAGCAACACGATTCCCATGACCGTGTTGGACACACCTGTGATCAGCGTGCGCTGGTCACCTTCAGTCATATCCACCAGGTAGGTTTTGCGGGCCACGCGCACCGTCGTGTGCGCCAGGTTGACCAGGAAGAAACCCAGCGGCATGACCCAGGCGTTGACAACAGCCGGGGCGAATTGGGCGCTGGCGACAAGTCCGACGATGACAGCGGACGCGACGGCAGCCGCCATCGACATCGTCGTTTTGGAGGAACGATCCGACCACATGCCAGACACGCGTCCACCCACCAAGGCCGCACCACCGGACGCGATGATGAAGGCGCCCAGGCCAGCCAAGTTTGCGCCCTCACGCTGGGCCAGCACCACGATGAATGGGGTGGATAGCGCCGTGGCCAACAGGAGGGAACGCACGAGCAGGAAGCTTTGCAGCACCCGGTCGCCCTTGACCAGTTCCCACATTTGTTTAAAGCCGTGATGACCAGTGGACTCTTCGAGCTCTGCTTCCGGTTCCTTGATGCCGGAAAACACGATGCTGGCGAAGGCCCACGTTGACGCGCCTACGGCGAGCAGCGCCACGATGGCCCATTCAGGCAGATCATTGGGCAGGAAGAACAGCAGCAAACCGACCGCCAACGTAAACCCACCACCAAGGGCAGTCGCGCGGCCCGTAATCACACCGCGATGCCCTTTCGAGATCGTGCGGCCCTGCACATCCTTACCGGCGATCGAACAGATGGCGCGGAACAGGGCCAGGCAGGCGAGGAAGAACAGGGTGGTGATGCCCAGGAGTGTGCCGCTAAAAAGCAACGCACACACAGCGATGAGTGCTGCTGAAACAGCTTGGCCCCACGAGCCGATTAGCCACATCTTCTTGCGGGAAGCGTGGGATGTGACCCACGGGCTGAGCGCGAACTGCGGCAACATCGAGCCCGACTCCCGGATCGGGACGAGGAAGGACGTGAACACCGCCGGCACCCCAGCGGCCGTAAACATCCAGGCCAGAACTGATTTTGGTGCGACAATTTGATCGCCGATATTTTGCAGGCCATTCGACCAGATGAACCGGCGAGCGTTGTGCTCCTCGTGCGGCATGGGGGAAGTCATATCCCGGATAGTAGGTGCCACGAAAACCCTCGTCGCGCTAAGTGTTGGCTAACTTAGCGCTGGCTAACCGCATTTACGTGTGGCTTTGATTAACCCCTCGGGAGCACCCTCGTTCTTGAGAATCTCCGGGTGGTGGCACGGGTAGCTACTGATCGATTGGAGGTCGTGGTGGGGCACGTATTGCCATTCACCATCCACGAAACGGAAAGCTCGCACGTCATCGGTGCCACCAGCTGCGGCTGACGCCCATTCGCCGTCACAAAAATTGACGATCGTCTCGAATGGGGTGGGCCAACCGTCCACAACGGCATCAAAAGCTCCTGGTTCGCACGAGCCCTTTGCCTGAGCTGGCTGCGCGTCGGCCTCCTTCTCTTCTTCCTTGTCGGCGTCCTTTTCGTCGAGGGAATCCTCAGTGAACTCGCGGTAGAAGTCGAGCACCGGGCCGGAGCGGGAATAGCCGATCTCGCCGTCGAGGTCGGTCCACTCGGTGGCCTTGTAGGTGAGTTTGCCGGTGGTGGACTCGTCGGCGGAGGTGAACTCGGCCTCGCCGGCCTTCTCATCGCCGCCGGTGAAGTGCCAGATGCCGCCGTCTTCACAGTCGCCGACGCTGAACACCTCTTTCTTGGTCACGTTGTCGATGTGCTCGAGCACGCCGTAGCAACCGCGCTCCGGGTACGTCACGGTGAACACATTGGCTTCACGTGAACCGCGGAAGATAGCGGTTTCCGTGGTGCGATCTCCGCCCTCCGAGGCCAACTCGATGGTTGCGAGGGCGCGCACGCCGTCAGCGGGGAACTCGATGCCGTCCGGTTCCGCGCCGGCCACGTTCGGGTTGATGCCAATCTCACCAGCGTTGTCAGCGGGGTCAGTCTTGGGCAGCTGCGTGGTGGCGGTAGCACCATCCGGGGTGGTGTAGGAGACTTCCATCACGTCGTTCTCACCCGGGGTGAATACCCACTCGGTGCCGCCTTCGCCCTCACCGTGGACGATGTCCTCCCGGTAGGTGTTCTCCCCAGTGCGTGTCAGCGAGGAGTGGCGCTTCAACGTGGGGGAGGTGAGTTCACCGGTCTTGCCGTTCTCGTGGAAGCGGATCACAAGAACGACAGGCACTGCATCCTCGGTGTCATCAGCAAGGCCCTCAGGCTTATCGACGGCACCGCTATACCGCGTCCCCTTAAACGGCTCAGCAATATTGTTGCTGTTGCTGTTGCTGTTGCTGTTGCTGTCGCTGCCGCGCGCACCGATCCAGCCGGACTGCACCGCGATCGCGCCGCCGATCACAACAAGGATCAGCAGCAGGACTGCCAGAATGGTGGTGAGGATCTTGTTCGTCTTGGTCATTGGGGGACTTTCGCGTTGAACGGGGGATTAGGAGCAAGGAATCACGTTGGTGAGGAATTCATCCGGGGCGCCTTGCCTACGCAGCTTGGTGTGATCAAAGCACTGGAACCTGGTCTCGCCTGTCTGGCCGTCGGAGGGAATTACGGACCACTGGTCATCAGCGAAGTGGAAATGACCAGCGTTGCTCGTTCCGTATTCACCAGCTGTTGCCCACGTGCCGTCGCAGTACATGACCACGATCTTGATGTTGGAGGACTGTACGTTCGCAGCTTCCGCGAACGTGGAGGGATCACATGAGCTCTTTGCCTGCGTCTCTCCCTGGGAGTCGTTGTCTGCCTGCTCCGTCTGCTCCGTGAACCTGCGGTAGAAGTCAAGGACTGGGCCGGAGCGGGACAGGCCGATCTCGCCGTCGATAATGTCCCAATCACTGTGGGTGAAGTTCATTGTTTCGGTCTGGGACCCATCCGGGGAGGTGTACTCGACGCTGCCGCCGCTCGGATCACCCGCGATGAAGTGCCAGGTGGCGCCGGTCGGACAGTCGCCGACGGTGATGGTCTCCGTCATATAGTTGGGCTCAGTTCTGTCAAGGAGGCCGTAGCACCCGCGGTCCGGGTACGTCACGGTTGCCGCCTCCAGATCCGCGCCCCAGCGGAAGATCACGTCGGTGGGCTCACCCTCAGGCGTGCCAGCGGTTTCGAGCGTGCCCGTGGTGCGGAAGGACTGTTCGGGGAACTCGATGCCGTCCGGGTCCGTGCCACCCACGTTCGGGTTCATGCCTACTTCACCTGCGGTGTCGGTGGGATCGGTCTTAGGCAGCTGCGCGGTGCCGGAAGCACCGTCCGGGGTGGTGTAGGAGACACCCATGGTGTCGTCCTCTCCCGGGGTGAAGGTCCATTCGATACCGCTCTCGCCATCACCGTGGACGATCTCTTCGCGGTAGGTGTTCTTCTCAGTCCGGGCAAGGGTCGAGTGACGCTGCAAGGTGGGGGAGGTCAGCTCACCGGTCTTGCCGCCCTCGTGGAAGCGGATGACAAGGACCACGGGAACGACATCATCCGTGAGCCCTTCGGCATCGTCGATAGTTCCGCTGTAGCGCGTCTCATTGAATGGCTCCGCCAAATTCCGGGATTCGAAAAATCCCATCTTCGTGCCGATGACGCCGCCAATCGCGCACAAAATAAGAATTAAGACAGCCAGAATTGCCAGCAAAATCTTGTTGGTTTTAGACATCGCTTGAGAAACTCCAAATACACGGGATTAATGCATTAATGCTCAACAATAGCGGGGGTAGGGGCACGCAACGCGTATAAGCAAATGCCTTATTTCGAGCCCCGTGTCAGATTTGGTAAGCTCTGGGACGTCTTTCCCCATGGTGTAATTGGCAACACTACGGTTTTTGGTACCGTCATTCTAGGTTCGAGTCCTGGTGGGGAAGCTTTTTTATTGCCTGACTTGTAATGCAGAAAGCGCGCACTGAGGTTTGATGGGGTTTATGGCACACGATTCTTCTGACCTGCCCGTGTTGGCTGGGGTGCTCACCCAGGCCATTACCGATCCGAAGCTGACTGGTCTGCAGAAACGGGTGGGCGAAGAATCGCTGCACATCACCGGCATTGATCAGGTGCGCCCGTGGGCGGCGGGCGCGATCGCGCGCAAGGCGCCGGTGCTGCTGATCACGGCGACGGGGCATGAGGCAGAAGACCTCACCGCTGAGCTCGCCGCGATGTTGGGGCGCGATGCGGTGGCACTCATGCCCGCGTTTGAGACCTTGCCGCACGAGCGCCTGTCTCCCGCGGCCGATGTGGTGGGCAAGCGCAACAAAGTCGTGCACGATTTGGACAAGACCCGTGTAGTGGTGGCGTCCGCGCGCGCGGCCTGCCAGCCGGTGCTGCCGCCGGTGGAGCCCGTCGTGGTGGCCGTGGATGAGGAGCATGATTTCGGCGAACTCACCCAGCGCCTAGTGGACCTTGCGTACAGCCACGTGGACATGGTGGCCAGCCGCGGCGAATTTGCCACGCGCGGCGGCATCATCGACGTGTTCCCAACGACGTCCGAGCACCCCGTGCGCATCGAATTCTGGGGTGACGAAGTCACCGAACTGCGCTCCTTCGCCGTCGCTGACCAGCGCACTATCGAAGACATCAGTGCGGTTGAGCTGCATCCAGCCCGCCAATTGCTTATCGACGACACCGTGCGCACCCGCGCCACCACCCTCGCCCAGTCCTACCCGGGCAACCGCACCCTGGTGGAGATGGTCGAACGCATTGCCGGTGGCTCCCACCCGGACGGCATGGAGGCGCTCATCCCGGCGCTGACGGATCAGACCTATGAGGTGTTGCCGGCGCTTATGCCCGCCGGTTCCGTAGTGCTGGTGACCTCCCCGGAGAAGGTGCGCACCCGTATTGCTGACCTGCAGGCCACCGATGAGGAATTTCTGGAAGCCGGTTGGGAAGCTGCCGCCATGGGGGCTGAGGGCCCAGTAGCTGCTGAGGGCCTGGACGTGTCTGCCAGCTCGTATCGTTCCTTCGAGTCGCTGGAGGCCTCCGCGCTGAAGGCGGGCAATACATGGTGGACCTTTGCGCCCCCGGGAATGGGCATGGCGGATGAGATCACGCTGCCCCTGGAGTACGAGCCGGCGCCGGCACCCAAGGGTGACCCGAAGGAAATTGAGGCGCTGTACGGCAAGATCAAGCTGCACCTGCAGAACGGTGGTCACGCCGCCTTCGTCGCGCCCGCCAAGGGCACGATCGACCGCATGGCGGACAGGTTGCGCGAAAATGGCGTGTCCGCGCGCATTGCCACCCCGGGTCTTGAGCCCGTTGACGGGCAGGTCACGCTGTACCAGGGGATTTCTCATGCTGGCTTGACCTTCACTGGTCCCGGCCTGGTTGTGTTCACCGAAACCGATGTGACGGGTAACCGCGTGGGTGACATTGCTGGCGCCAAGCGCCGCGCCCCACGCCGCCGCAACCGCGTTGATCCGCTGGCGCTCAAGCCGGGGGATTACGTCGTGCATGACACTCACGGCATCGGCAAATTTGTGAAGATGGCCGAGCGCACCGTGGGCGATGCCCGCCGCGAGTACATCGTGTTGGAGTACCAGCCCGCCAAGCGTGGCCAACCCGGCGACCAGCTGTGGGTGCCCATGGACTCGCTGGACTTGCTGAGCAAGTACACCGGTGGGGAAAGCCCGAGCCTGTCCAAGATGGGCGGCTCTGACTGGAAGAACACCAAGCGTAAGGCGCGTGCCGCTGTGCGAGAGATCGCCAGCGAGCTCATTGAGCTCTACGCCAAGCGTGCTTCCGCGCCGGGCCACGCCTTCGCGCCCGATTCGCCGTGGCAGCTGGAGATGGAAGACAACTTCCCCTTCGTGGAAACCGAAGACCAGATGGCAGCCATCGAGGCGGTGAAGTCCGACATGGAAAAGCCGTCCCCGATGGACCGGGTCATCGTCGGTGACGTGGGCTTTGGCAAGACTGAGGTTGCGGTGCGCGCCGCGTTCAAGGCCGTCCAGGACGGCAAGCAGGTTGCGGTGCTCGTGCCCACGACGCTGCTGTCCCAGCAGCACTACTCCACCTTCACTCAGCGCATGGATGGTTTCGGCGTGGAGATCCGGGAGTTGTCCCGCTTCACCACTGCCGCTGAGGCGAAGAAGACGCTCAAAGGGCTGGCGGATGGTTCCGTCGACATCGTCATTGGCACCCACCGCCTCCTGCAGACGGGTGTGCAGTGGAAGAACCTGGGCCTCATCGTGGTGGATGAGGAGCAGCGCTTCGGTGTGGAGCACAAGGAGCACATCAAGGCGCTCAAGTCTCACGTGGATGTGCTCACCATGACGGCAACACCGATCCCGCGCACCCTGGAGATGTCCCTGACGGGTATCCGTGAGATGACCTCCATTACCACCCCGCCCGAGGACCGCCACCCGGTGCTCACCTATGTGGGTGCGCAGGAGGATAAGCAGATTGCGGCGGCGATTCGTCGTGAATTGCTTCGCGACGGCCAGGTGTTCTACATCCACAACAAAGTCGCCGACATTGAGAAAACCGCGCGGCATCTGCGTGAGCTCGTACCGGAAGCGCGCATCGTCGTGGCGCACGGCCAGATGGGCGAGCAGCTCCTCGAGCAAACCGTGCAGGGTTTCTGGAACCGCGAGTATGACGTGCTGGTGTGCACCACCATCGTGGAAACCGGTCTGGATATTGCGAATGCGAACACGCTCATCGTGGAAAACGCGCAGAACATGGGCCTCTCCCAGCTCCACCAGCTGCGCGGGCGTGTGGGTCGTTCCCGCGAGCGCGGCTACGCCTACTTCTTGTACCCCAAGGACAAGGTGCTCACGGAGATGTCTTACGACCGCCTGGCCACCATCGCTCAGCACAACGACCTGGGTGCCGGTATGGCCGTGGCGCAGAAGGACCTGGAGATGCGTGGCGCCGGCAACGTCCTAGGTGCTGAGCAGTCCGGCCACATCGCTGGCGTCGGCTTTGACATGTACGTCCGCCTTGTCGGCGAGGCCGTGGAAACCTTCAAGTCCCTCATGTCTGGGGAAGTGGTGGATGCCACCGACCAGGGCCCGAAGGAGATTCGCATCGATTTGCCTGTGGACGCCCACATTCCGGAGTCCTACATCAACTCCGAGCGCCTCCGCTTGGAGAGCTACCGCAAGCTCGCCGCCGCGCGTGACGACGCTGAGCTGGCCCACGTCGCGGAAGAACTCACCGACCGCTTCGGTGAGATGCCGGAGGAAGTCTCACGCCTCTTCGCTGTTGCCCGGCTCCGCCACCAGGCCCGCCGCGCTGGTGTCTCGGACATCACCATGCAAGGCGCTCGCCTGAAGTTCCACCCGGTGGACATGCCGGATTCCAAGCAGGTGCGCCTCAAGCGCCTGTACCCGGGATCAAACTACCGCGCGGCCGCGAAAGCCGTGCAGGTCCCGTTCCCGCGCGAAGGTGGAGCCAAGCGAGCACTCAATGCGCCGAACCTCCGGGACGAAGAGCTCCTGCAGTGGGTCGCTGATTTCCTCTCTGCCATCTTTGATGTGGAGGAGATTTCGGTGCGGGGCGGGGACGTCGACAAGCCAAAAGGCAAGCGCGTGTTCTCGGTGAGCGAGTAGAAAAAATTACGACCATACTCGTAACTGTGGTGCTTTTTGAAAAAAGTTGCGACTATACTCGCAACTTGTGAACCTTCTTCCGCGTCCGCAATACCTTCAGGAACTTGCCGCCATCACCGGGAACGACCTTGTTCGCCTGATCACGGGTGTGCGTCGTGCCGGCAAGTCATCGCTGCTGCATTTGTATCGCGAACACCTCGTTGAGCAGGGAGTTGACCCACGCGCGATTCTCACGATCAACTTTGAGGACGTGACGTTCGATGCCCTCCGCGAGCCCCAGGTTTTTCATGAGTACGTCTTAGATCGCGTGAAGCACGGTGTCACGCATCTGCACGTCGATGAGGTTCAGGAGTTGAGGGACTGGGCCCGGATGATCAATTCACTGCGAACAGCACAGAATATTGAGATCTGTGCGACGGGCTCGAATGCTTCCATGTTTTCGGGGGAAGGGCTGACGTACCTTGCGGGGCGCTACGTGTCGCTGGAGGTGTTCCCGTTGTCGCTTGCGGAGTTCCGCCAGTTCACGGGGGTCAGCGACAGTGAATCGGTGGAGGAAAGCTACCGGCGCTGGATGACAACCGGTGGGTTTGCTCGCAGTGTCTTGGAGTCCTCGCCCGAAATCGCGCGCCAACTGAACAGGGATTTGTTCGACTCAATTTTCACCCGCGACATCGCCTTGCGTGGTCAGGTGCGTGATACGGCCACCTTTATTAAAGTCGCAGCATTCGTATTGGATAATGCTGGTTCGCCGCTATCGGCGAACAAGATTGCCAACACCTTGAAATCCGAGGGTGTGAAGGTAAGCACCGACACCGTGGACCGCTACCTCCAGCTCATGGCAGATGCCCACCTGATTTATCCGTGCCACCGCTATGACACTCGCGGGCGCGGGTGGTTGAAGACAACGCCGAAATACTACTGGGTCGATGCGGGGTTGCGTGATGCTCTTACTGGGCATAAGAACACGAACACGGGGCATGACGTGGAAAATCAGGTGTACCTTGAATTGCTGCGACAGCGCTTCGAGGTCCACACGGGAGTAGGCCCCGGCGGGGAAATCGACTTTCTCGCTCAGCGCGGTGATGAAACCCTCTTCATCCAAGTTGCGCTGACCGCTTTGGATGAGCAAGTACTGCAGAGGGAACTGTCCTCGTTCGAAGGTCTGCCGCCGGGATCCAGGTGCCTGTTGCTGACGGGGGACCGGCTTCCCCTTTCAACTGGGTACGTGCAGCACCTGAATGTCTTTGATGTTCTTGCACGAAAAGTGTCACTGTCTTAGGTTCGTGCATCGGTGGGCTACAGCACCAGCGGCATCGCCAGCAGCATCGTCACTGACCACGTGAGGTGAACCGCGATCGGGGAGATGACACGCCGGGTGCGGGAGGCCTCGTAGAAGCACAGCGCGCCGAGCACACCGGCGGCGAAGACGAGCAGCGAGACACCCATCCCGATGGTGATTAGGCAGTAGACGCCGGTGGAGAGCACTCCGACCGCCAGTTCACCACAGCGGCCACGCAGTTGGCGGGGCAGCGCGTCGCGGTAGACGAGCTCTTCGCCGATGCCGTTCAAGATCAGCACGGTGAGCGTGGGTATCCAACCACCCGCGCTGGGCATGCTGAGCAGCTCTGTAACCGGCCCGGCCAGCAGCGGAATGTGGCGCACCACCAGCGCGCCGAGCAAAAAGACCACCGCGAGCGCGCCGCCTAAGGCCACGCCGCGCAGCAGGTCCGGCGCCTTCGGACCCGCGAACGCTTGCCGGTCGCCCCACACCCACCACGTGCCGGCATACAGTGCGGCGGTGAGAAGGGTGATCACGTAGAACGTAGCGGTGCCATCGCCTGCCTGGCGCGCGGTGAACAGGCCAAGCCCGCCCAGCACGCACGGAAGGAGAACAAGCCAGGAACCAGCAGCGCGAGCAGTCATGATGGAGCAATTATAGGGACGGGTAGGGCAGTGCCGTACACTCATTCACCGATACGCCCCTATAGCCCAATTGGCAGAGGCAGTCGACTTAAAATCGATTCAGTCAGGGTTCGAGTCCCTGTGGGGGCACAAGTGCAGGCCAATCGGTCGCGTCCTGCAGCTGGCGTGCGACTTGGCATAGCAGCGGCTCGCTGTTGAATGGCCCCACGAGCTGCGCGCTGAGCGGCAGGCCCTCGTGGAAGCCAGCGGGCACGGTAGCCGCCGGGTTACCCACCGCGTTCCATGGCGAGGTGAAGGATGCGACCCCGCTCGCCTTCAGCGCGGCCGGCAAAAATCCATGCGCATCCAACTGCCCAATGGGAACCGCCGGGTGGGGGACACTCGGCGTCAGCAGAAGATCCACGTCGGAGAACACCTCACGCATGAGCTTTTCACCGATCTCCGCGCTTTTCGCCTCCGCCTTGTGCACCATCTTCGGGGAGGTCAAACCCAGCACCTTGCCCAATCGCACGCCGCGCCGGGTACGTCGCTCAAGCAGCTCCGGATGCTCAGCCATGTGCGCTTCCTCGCTGAAACCATTCAAGAACTGCGGGACAAAGGACAAGGCCAGCGCGGGTGGATAGGAAAAATCGTGCTCGAACACGTCGTGGCCCACGTCCTTGAGGGTCTCAGCAGTCGTCTCCACCGCTTGCCGCGCCGGCTTCTTCAACACGGTGCCCAGCGGCGCGGCCGTGCTCACACCAATCCGCAACCGCCCCGGGGCATGCTGTAAAGCCTCCATCAAGGTCGTGGGCAAAGCTTGCGCCACATGCTTATCGACGCCCTCCGTACCCCCACCCACACAATCCAAAATCAGCGCCGTGTCCTCCACGTACCGCGTCAGCGGACCAATCGTGCCCAACGCTCCCCAGAGGCTCGCGTTCGGGGCGGCGGACACGCGCCCGCGCTGGGGCTTCAACCCAAACAGGCCACACCAGGCGGCGGGCAGACGGATGGAACCGCCACCATCCCCACCAATCGCAGGGGGGACGAGGCCCGCGGCCACCGCAGCGGCCGTACCGCCGGAAGATCCGGCGGGGGAGTACGCGGTGTTCCACGGGTTGCGGGTCGCACCGTTAGCTACTGATTCTGTGTACGGCCAAATCCCAAATTCCGGCATCGCGGTCGTGCCCACGATGACAGCACCCGCCGCACGCAGGCGCGCCACCACCGCGGAATCAGCGCGCGCCGGGGTGGTGAATGCGGCGCCTCCGAAGGTAGTGGGAATCCCTGCAACATCATTTTCAGCCTTGATGGCGATAGGAACGCCGTGCAGCGGGCCGCGTTCCTCACCGCGTTGGGCCTTCACATCGAGTGCGTCGGCGTCTGCGCGTGCTTCATCCGCAAGCACGGTGATAAATGCGTTGAGCTCGGGATTGAACCGGGCAATCCGGTCAAGAAAGAAATCAGTGACCTCGCGCGCAGTGAGCTCGCCGGAGCGAGTCTTTGCAGCAATCGCGGTTACGCCGGCGAAGGCCAAATCTTCATGAGTACCCATGACCGCATGATAGTTAACGCGTCGGATCAATAACGTGAAAATCCAGCGGCGCTGTTGTCAGCCGGTAGGCACCGGGCGCAGTATCGAGCACCGCGAGGATTTCATGGCACGCCTTTTCTGCGAGCGTGACGGTGAGGTGCGGTGGTTCCGCAACGATACGGCGGCGCCGGTTGGCGGGGACGGCTGGGTGATATTCCACCGTTGAATGAGCTGCCGAGGGGTCAGGAATGAAGCGTGCCCAGGCGTCATCGCTCATCACCGCGAAATCACGGCCGTAGCTGAAACGCCAGCGCGCAGCCCGCAACAGATGCGCCGCGGCATGAGTGGTCATGTCAATGCGCCCCGACGGATCAACGTCGAAGTAACTCGAGGACACTGCGCTGATCCGGGACCCTTCGGTTGCGCGTTGGGTGGTGAAGTGGGTGTGGAAGGATTCGTCGAGAAGCATGCTCTGGCGTTGCGGGACGGTGCGGCCGAGCGGATCGACGTGCAAGAGCTTATCGACGAACTTCGCCGGATCCCACGACAACGCCGCGTCCAGCTCATCGGCCGTGACACCCACGGCGGTAGTGAATGCGACATGGCCCGTCGGCGCGTCAATGACGGGCAGCCGAGGATCCGCTGCGAACAGGAAACCCGTGAGCTGCGCGTCCTCGCACATCGGCTCGTGGAGGTTCACGTAATGGCCCGGCTCAATCGGGGACAGCGCCGCCAGCGCACGCAGCCGCTCAGCGGGCCACGTGGGTGGGGTCCCGGGGTCCGCGGTGGCCGGCACGCGCACAGTGAGCTCCGTCTGCGTGCCCGCCACCGGAAGAGATGAACTCGTCCGTGAGATCCCGTGCGTGACATAAAGAAAATGGGGAACAGGGGCTGGGCAGTGGTAGACCAACACCGCGACCTTCTCCGTGAAATCGAGCTCCCCATGCACCGCTACCGGGGCACCGCAGTAAGCGGCGAGGTGCTCCCGAAGATGCTCGCCACCAGTGCGGCGCCGGTTTTTACCGAACAACCCGCCACGAAGATCCATGCCCCATAGTTTAGGCCGGTCAGCGCCTTGAAAGAAAAAGTTTGCCCAAGTGGGAACGAATCCGGACGGTGCTTCGTTGGACTATATGACTGGTGATCATGTCAACATTGTGATCACGCACATGGAGTTACCAATAGAAAGGAACGTCGAAGCGTGAAGTCCTCGAACCCCGTTTTGACTCAACTGCCCACCTCCTACCAGCAGACCGGCTACGGCCAGCCGATGGGAACTGAGCACAACCCGTATGGCCAGCAGCCCTACGGTGCCCCGGCGCCATTCGCGGCCCAGGACGCTGAGCGCCCCATTACCGTCGATGACATTGTGACCAAGACGGGTATCACGCTCTCCGTGATTGTGCTTTTCGCGCTGGTCAACTTTGGCATCGGCCTGGCTATTGATCCGTCTATCTCGATTCTGCTCACCTTCGTGGGTGCTATCGGCGGTCTGATCACCGTTCTGGTGCACGCCTTCGGCCGCAAGTACGGCTCCGCTGCTGTCACGCTGATCTACGCCGCGTTTGAAGGCTTGTTTGTTGGTGGCTTCTCCATGCTGGTCTCCGGCTGGATGGTCGGCAGTGCCGATGCTGGCTCCCTGATCTTCCAGGCAGTGCTGGGCACCATCGGCGTGTTCGCCGGCATGCTCTTCGTGTACAAGACCGGTGCTATCCGCGTCACCCCGAAGTTCACCCGCATCATCACCGGCTGCATCATCGGTGTTGCAGTTCTGGCGCTGGGCAACCTGCTGCTGTTCATGTTTACCGGTATGTCCCCGCTGCGTGATGGTGGCCCGATTGCCATCATCTTCTCGCTCGTCTGCATCGGCCTGGGTGCTATGAGCTTCCTCACCGACTTTGATACCGCAGACAAGCTTGTGCGCACCGGTGCACCGGCCAAGATGGCGTGGGGCGTTGCCCTCGGCCTGGCCGTGACCCTGGTGTGGCTCTACACCGAGATCCTGCGCCTGCTGTCCTACTTCAGGGACTAACTGACTGGCCGTAGGGCTTTTGAGAGCTTCCCGGCCCGCCACGTGTACTCGCGTACCGTGGCGGGCCGGTTCTTTTGTGTGGGTGCACTGCTGGGCGGACTGGCGGGGGCGGCAAAACACACCTGCGCTGTCACCCCGGCAAACCGTGATGAATGAACTGCAATGAATGAACTGCAATAAACGAATTCAAATAAACCAAGTCGCGGGTGGCGGTAATACGAAAAGGTGAATGCGCCACCTGGTTTATTTGAAAACGTTTATTGGGGTTTGGTTTGCACCAAGAAGAGGCGAGGACTCGGCAGCGGATCAGCTCCAGCAAACCGCCAATCCTGGGCGAAGTCTCTGCTGCCTACCCCCTGCCAAACCCGACGCAGGCATGAGAAAACCCCCGAGACCACGCGGTCCCAGGGGGCTGAAGCAGACGGTGTGCACTTGCGTGCACACGGAGGCTAGTTCAGCGGAGTGAGGGTCTCGCCCTCGACAGGCTCCTCGTTCAGCAGGGTGGTGGTAGCCATCTCGGTCTCGGTAGCTACGTCAACCTCCGTTGCTGCGGTGGTGGACGCCGTGGTGGTTGCGGACGTCGTCGCGGAAGCCGTGCCGCTGCCCGGCAGGGAGTCAGGGTTTTGGCTGGTTGCGGTGTCCGCCTTCTGGTCGGAGGGCTGCTCATTCGGCGGGGAGCATGCTGCCAGGCCGAGGGCGGTAGCAGCGGCGAAAGCGGTGATGGCAACCTTGCGGGAAATGCTGGTAGTCACGTCAAAAATCCTTCAATGACAGGTAGTGGGTGGGGATATTCACGTTTTCCGTATGACCGTGCGCTTACTGAGCGCGCGGAGTCTTGGCCTTAACTGAATCATACGGGTTAGCGGAGACAATGGTGACCGAAATCTCGCGTCCGTTCGGAGCCGTGTAGGTGCGGGTCTCGCCTTCCTTCGCGCCGAGCACGGCAGCGCCAAGCGGGGACTGCTCGGAGTAGGTCTCCAGGTGCTCGTTGTCGATGGAGGCTGCGCGGGTACCGATGAGGAAGGTTTCCTTATCGTCCTCATCGCCGTTGTAGTACACGTGCAGAACAGAACCGACGAGTGCAACACCGTCGACGACGCCGGCGCGCTCGGTGGTGGAGTTGGCCAGCAGCTCGGAAATCTGCTTGATGCGGGCCTCTTCCTGGTCCTGCTGCTCGCGGGCTGCGTCGTAGCCGGCGTTCTCCTTGAGGTCGCCCTCTTCGCGGCGCTCGTTGATCTCGGCGGCGATGACCGGACGGTTGTCAATGAGCTGCTGCAGCTCGGCCTCAAGCTTGGCCTTCATTTCCGGGGTGATGTACTGCTGCTGGGTTTCAGCCATGGATTGAACCCTCGTTTCCGTTAATTATCTCGGCTTAGTCGTTAGGGCATATTAGCACAGCTAGGGCCATTGCTTTTCTGCGATCCCCGCTCCACGTCACCGCGCCTCCGGATGGTCCGCCGTGGAGTCAAGGAATGGTGGCATGGTGACCGCGCAACCGTAGACGCCGCCGTTGACCGGAGGTTCATTGACGGGGATGTCCACGTGCATGCGCTGGATGCGTTCACCGCCAGCGGGAATGATGATGTCGCGGCGGCCAATTTCCGCCATGTCGTAGTTCAAAGAGGTGATGATGCAGTAGGAGGGCTCCTTCATAGCGTCCTCCTTGCGCTCCACATCGAACCAGACGCGGGAGGTGGTCTCATCCACCTGCTCGTGAGCAATCAAGGTGGCTGCGATCGGCTGCTCCTGGCGCTGCATCACGTAACGGCCAAGCATGAACACGAGGAGGCCAACGAGGATGACGGAGACGATGGCCACAACCTTGCCGGCCACGCCGCCCCCTTGGGACGCGGGCTTGTTGCCGTAGCGTGCGGACGGGCGCGTGGGCGCACTGGGGGTTGGGTTCGATGCGGTGCTCATCGTGCTCCTTTACTACTATTGTCTGCTAGTCAACATTAACCCCTAATCGCTTTTAAACAGAGGTGGAGTACCACGTGACCGGCTATCGCTTGTTAGCCATCCATGCGCATCCGGATGATGAGGCGTCGAAAGGCGCAGCGACGATGGCTCGATACGCCCACGAAGGCAACCGTGTGAAGGTGCTGACGTGTACGGGGGGAGAGCGCGGGGACATCCTTAACCCGGAGATGGATCGTCCGGGGGTGATGGACCGGATTACGGAGATTCGTCGAGAAGAAATGGCGGAGGCCGCGCGCATCCTGGGCGTCGAACACGAGTGGCTGGGCTATGTCGATTCCGGCCTGCCCGAAGGTGACCCGCTGCCGCCGTTGCCGGAGGGGTGCTTCGCGCTGGAGGATCCCTATGAGGTGGCCAAGCGCGTGGTGGCGGTGATCCGCGAGTTCAAACCCCACGTGATCATTACTTACGACGAAAACGGCGGCTACCCGCACCCCGACCACATCATGGTGCACAAGGTCTCCATGATCGCGTGGGAGGAAGCCGGAAACCCAGACTTTGCGCCGGAGGCAGGCCAGCCGTGGAGCCCGCAGAAGCTGTACTACACCCACGGTTTTGTACCGCAGCGCATGCGCCTGCTGCATGATCACCTCTATGGCCAGGGCAAAGATAGCCCGTACGAGCCGATGCTGCAGAGGTTTGAGGAGGAGAGCTCGGACATCATGCAGCGCGTGACCACGCAGGTTGAATGCGGTGATTTCTTCACGCACCGCACCGAAGCCCTGCGCGCGCACGCTACGCAGATCGCTCCGGACGGGCCCTTCCTGGTCTCCCCACCGGAGGTCCAGGCCGAGCTGTGGCCGACAGAAGAATTTGAACTAGCCCAAACCCGCGTGCGCACGTCTCTGCCGGAGACTGAACTGTTCGCCGGCGTGGAAAAGTGAGAGAGTGGTTTACATGACCCTGGATACTGCAACCAACCTGTTCTACTACGCGCAGCAGGTGAGCAAGGACGCCCCGATCGGCCCCGAGTTTGGTAAGGCTGAGCCGATTGGTGCTTTCATCGTTGTTTCCCTGGCAGTCGTGGTGCTGTCCGTCGGATGGGCGTTCTACCGGCGCTACACGCGGTTCAACCGTCGCCGCGCTTTCGCGGAGGCGAACGGCCTGGATGTGTTTGACCGTGAGGCCATCGATCGTGCCATGGCAGAACAGGGTTTGCTGGACCGCCGGAAGCAACGCTTCTTCTAAATCTCCGGTGCGCGTCGGAGTAGAATGGGGGCCGTGACTGTGTTCGACCGACTCCTTTACCCGTTGTATGAACGGCGTCTGAAGCATGAGTTAGCGGACGTCAAGCGCCCCAAGCACATCGCCGTTATGGCCGATGGCAATCGACGGTGGGCGCGCGAAGCTGGGTTCACCGACATCTCCCACGGGCACCGTGTTGGTGCCAAGAAGATTGGGGAATTGATCCGCTGGTCTGCGGAGATGAATGTCGATGTGGTGACCATTTACCTCCTGTCCACGGAGAATCTCTCCCGCACCGAAGAAGAAGTACAGCTGCTGTACGACATCATTTCGGGCGTTGTGGATGAGCTCTCCAGTGATGATTTTGAGGCCCGCATCCGCCTCGTCGGCCACCTCGAACTGCTGCCGGATAAGGTCTCCGCGCGTATGCAGTCAGCGGCCGCAGCCACAGAGAACAAAGACGGCATCGTGGTCAACATTGCCGTCGGCTACGGTGGGCGCCAAGAAATCGTCGATGCTGTACAAAATTTCATGCGCGCCAAAGCTGAAGAAGGGGTGTCGCTCGAGGCGCTCATCGACGAGGTCTCGGTTGAATCCCTCTCCGAACACCTTTATACATCCGGCCAGCCTGACCCGGACCTGGTCATCCGCACATCGGGGGAGCAGCGCCTCTCCGGGTTTTTGCTGTGGCAGTCCGCCTACTCCGAGATTTGGTTCACGGACACGTACTGGCCGGCCTTCCGCAAGATCGATTTCCTGCGTGCTCTGCGGGACTACTCGCAGCGGTCGAGGAGGTTTGGGAAGTAGCTGGCGCGGATAAGCAAAAAGCTACATTTTGCGCATGCGCACGCGCTGCACTGAGTGATCAGCGGATTTTGTGAGCACCAACGATGCTCGCACGCGCGTGGGCAGAATGTTCTCCACCAGGTTGGGCAGGTTGATGGTCTGCCAAATGGCGCGCGCCTCCAGCGCGGCCTCCTCATCCGTGAGCTCCGCGAAACGCGCAAAGTGCGCGCCTGGTTCGCGGAACGCCGTGTTCTTGAGTTTGATGAAGCGCTCGATGTACCAACGCTCAATGTCTTCGGTGCGCGCATCCACGTAAACGGAGAAATCAAAGAGGTCACTGACCATCAGCGTGGGGCCCGTCTGCAAAACGTTGAGGCCCTCCAGAATGAGGATGTCCGGCTGATCGACGATTTGATACTCGCCCTTCACCACGTCATACGCATCATGCGAGTAGACCGGTGCCTTTACATTGGGGCGGCCTGCTTTGACCTCGGTGACAAAACGCAACAAATCGCGGCGATGGTAGGACTCCGGAAAACCTTTCCGGCCCATCAAATTGCGGCTTTTCAGCTCATCCGAGGACAACAGGAAACCGTCCGTGGTCACAAGATCCACGCGCGGGTGCGAATCCCAGCGCTGCAGAAGCACCTGGAGCACACGCGCTGTCGTGGACTTGCCCACAGCGACCGAGCCCGCGATCCCAATAACAAACGGCACGTGGCCCGGATTCTCGCCTAAGAACATCTCTGTCACCGCCGTCAATTTCTGGCGGGCGCGAATCTGCAAATGGATGAGACGCGACAGCGGCAGATAAATATCAGCGACCTCTTGCAGGTCAATGATCTCGCCGATACCGCGGAGTTCCTCCAAATCGGCCTCACTAAGCACCTGTGGCATCGCGGCGCGTCGCTCGCGCCACGCATCACGCGGGAAATCCAGGTAGGGGCTGGGATCAGCTGCTCGCGACATGGGGACCATTCTTGCACTGCTGCGCCCAGACCACCCGATCGGGTCTACCTGCGCGGTGAAGAGAATCTATTGGGGAGGAGATTTCAACCTCCCGGCGTGCCTTGGGGCACAATGGTGGCACGAAATCCGTGCAATGCGAAAGGAACAGGTACAGCCGATGACGGATGACCTCCGCTACCAAGAGCTTTCCCAGCTCGACCCCGACGTATACGAGCAGATCCTTGGGGAGGTGGCCCGCCAGCGCAACACGCTTGAAATGATCGCGTCGGAGAACTTTGTTCCCCGCGCAGTGCTGCAGGCACAGGGCTCCGTCCTGACCAACAAGTACGCAGAGGGCTACCCGGGCCGCCGTTACTACGGTGGCTGCGAGAACGTTGACGTCATCGAGGACATTGCCCGCGACCGCGCCAAGGCGCTCTTCGGTGCTGAGTACGCCAACGTCCAGCCGCACTCCGGTGCGCAGGCAAACGCTGCCGTGCTCCACGCGCTGATCAAGCCGGGCGATACCATCATGGGCCTCTCCCTGGCACACGGTGGCCACCTGACCCACGGCATGAAGATCAACTTCTCCGGTCGTCTGTACAACGTCGTGGCGTACGAGGTTGACCCGGACACCATGCTCATTGACATGGACAAGGTCCGTGAGCTGGCACTGGAGCACCGCCCGCAGGTGATCATCGCCGGCTGGTCCGCATACCCGCGCACCGTCGACTTCGCTGCGTTCCGCGCTATTGCCGACGAAGTGGGGGCTTACCTGTGGACCGACATGGCTCACTTCGCTGGCCTCGTCGCTGCTGGCCTGCACCCGTCGCCGGTGCCGCACTCTGACGTGGTGTCCACCACCATCCACAAGACGCTTGGTGGTCCGCGCTCCGGCATGATCCTGGCGAAGGAGAACTACGGCAAGGCACTGAACTCTGCTGTGTTCCCTGGCCAGCAGGGTGGTCCGCTCATGCACGCTGTTGCTGCGAAGGCAACCGCGCTGAAGATCGCCGGCACCCCTGAGTTCAAGGACCGTCAGGAGCGCACCCTTGAAGGTGCCCGCATCCTCGCTGAGCGCCTCACCTCCGCCGACTGCAAGGCAGTGGGCGTTGACGTGCTCACCGGTGGTACGGACGTGCACCTCGTGCTCGCGGACCTGCGTAACTCTGAGCTCGACGGCCAGCAGGCTGAAGACCTCCTCCACGCAGTGGGCATCACCGTCAACCGCAACGCCGTGCCGAATGACCCGCGCCCGCCGATGGTCACCTCCGGCCTGCGCATTGGTACCTCCGCACTGGCCACCCGCGGCTTCGACCAGGCTGCGTTCACGGAGACCGCAGACATCATTGGTACCGCTCTGGAACAGGGTAAGAACGCTGATGTTGATTCCCTGCGCGCCCGCGTAACCAAGCTGGCTGAGCAGTACCCGCTGTACCCAGGCCTCGAAGACTGGAAGATGCTCTAGGGGAAACCGCCCCTAGAACACCAGCTGGTCGAGGAAACGCTGCGCGCGTTCTGATGTCGGTGCGGCGAAGAACTCCTCGGGCGGCGCGATTTCTACGATGTGGCCCGCGTCCATGAATGCGACGCGGTCCGCAACAGCGCGGGCGAATCCCATCTCGTGGGTGACCACGATCATGGTCATCCCGTCCCGGGCGAGGCCGACGACAACGTCGAGGACCTCGCGGACGATTTCGGGGTCGAGGGAGGCGGTGATTTCGTCGAGAAGCAATGCCTTCGGGTGCATCATCAGCGCACGCACGATGGCCACGCGCTGCTTCTGACCACCCGACAGCTCGCGCGGGCGAGCGTCGGCCTTCTCGGCGAGCCCCACGCGTTCGAGCAACGCGAGTGCGCGCGAGCGGGCCTCGGCGAGATCCGCGCCCTTCACCACCTTTGGCGCGAGCAGCAGGTTGTCCATCACAGTCAGGTGCGGGAACAGGTCGTAAGACTGGAACACCATGCCCACGTCCGAGCGGACATCTTTGAGCTTCGTCTGTTTAGAAGCAACATCGCGGCCGTTGACCAGGATCTGGCCGGAATCGACCGGCTCCAACCCGTTGACCGTGCGCAGCAGCGTCGATTTTCCGCAGCCGGATGGGCCGATGATGGCCAGGACTTCGCCGGCGGCGACGGACACGGAGACGTCGTCAAGCGCCTTGTGCCCGTTGGGGTAGGTCTTTGAAACATGCTCGAGCGAGATAAGTGACATCTAGCTCCACCTTTCTTCCAGCTTGCGCGCGGCGAGCGAGATTGGGAAACACACGAGGAAATACAGCAGGAATACCACGCCGTAGATCCACAGGGCGGCGGACGGGTATTCAAAACGATTGGCGTCAATGATTTGCTGGGCCACCTTGAGCACCTCCACCACGCCGATCAGCGCGATGAGAGAGGTGGTCATGATCATGCGGTTGGTCAGATTGATCGTCGCGGGGAGCAAGCCCCGCAGGGCTTGCGGGAGCACGACGTGGCGGTACAGCGCGCGGCCCTCAATGCCCAGCGCCGCCGCGGAGAGGTACTGGTGTTGTGGAACGGATTCGATGGCACCGCGCACCAGATCACCCAGTTCAGCCGTGCCCCACAGCGTGAACACAATCACCGCGGCGACGCGCGCATCCAGGTTCAGCCCCCACGCGCGCGTGGCGTCGAAGTACACAAGGAACAGCAGCACCAGCTGCGGCATAATGCGCACAAACTGCAGGTAGGTCTGGGTGATGGCGCGCACAATTTTGCTTTTCGACGTCATCACCACCCCCAACAACGTCCCCAACACAATCGACAACCCCATTGACGCGAGCGCGATCTGAATGGATACGCCGAGGCCTAGAAGGAGGCGTTGGAAATTGTTGCCGTCGGCGAGCACCTGGAGATCAGAAAACATTCGCACGCACCTTCTTCTCCACCTGTCCTGCGATGAGCGACACCGGCAGCAAGATGATCAGGTAGAACGTGACTAGAAGCAGCAGGGCCTCACGCGTTTCATACGTCTGCCCGATCTGTTCCTTGGCGGTGTACACCAGATCCGGCAACGCCACGATGCTGACCACGGAGGTCTCCTTAATCAGGAAGATGATGTTCGCCGTGATCGCCGGCAAGGCCAACGCTGTGGCCTGTGGGGCAACCACGTGACGCAGCGCCTGTGTGCGCGACATACCCAGGCTCAAACTGGACTGCAACTGAATCGGGGCAACGCCCTCCAGTCCCGCACGGATCGCTTCTGCCATGTACGAGCCGCCCAGGAAGGCCAAGCCCACCACGGCGCAGGTTTCACTCTCCAGCACGATGCCCACCTTGGGCAGGCCGAAGTACAAGAAAAACAACTGCACCAACAGGGGAGTGTTGCGGGACAACTCGATGTACACCCGTGCGATCTGACTGAGCACGGGCACCTTGAAAAACCGCACCCCGGCCACCAGCGCGCCAACGATAAAAGCGAGCAAAATGCCTTTGGCGGCAACCCTCACGGTGAGGACTGCCGCCGAAGCGTAAACCGGGATGTTCTCGGTAATAACCGAAAGATCCATGAGTTAGAGCTGTCCGCCCTCAACGACCAAGTCGTCAGCGGAAACTGCGTCGCCGTAGACCGGCTTCAAGGTCTTCTCGTAGGCGTTGTGGAAGAAGTTCTCCTTGCCCAGCTCGACCAGGTTATTGTTCAGCCATTCGCGCAGGTCGTCGTTGCCCTTAGCGACGGCACCCGCGATGGTATCGGTCTCACCCAACGTCGGGATCGTGGCGGAGAAGCCGTCCGTCTGTGCTGCCCAGGCGAGGGCCTCGGTGTTGTCGGTGACCCAGGCGTCGCCACGGCCGTCGAGAAGCGCATTGGTTGCTTCCGTGTACTGCTCAAACTTGGTCAGCTTGATCTCTGGGTGGTTCTTCTCCAGGTACGCCTCCGCGGTCGTGCCCTTCACGACGATCACGTTCTTGCCCTCAAGCCCCTCAACGCTATCGATCGGCGCATTGTCCGGCGTGACCGCGCCCAGCGACACCTTCATGTACGGGTTGGCGTAATCCACCTTCTCCGCACGCTCCGGAGTCACCGTGAAGTTGGCCAGGATGATGTCGACCTTGTTGGTGTCCAAGAACTCCACGCGGGAGGCGGCCTCTACCGGCACGTACTCGACGTCAACGCCCAGGTCCTGGCCTAGACGGTTGCCGTACTCGATGTCGTAGCCCGCGTACTCGCCGTTGGCATCCACGTAGCCGAACGGGGACTTGTCGGAGAACACGCCGATCTTCACGGAGCCGGACTCCTGAATCGCGGCCACATTGCGGAAGTCCGCCGACGGCTCCGCACCGGCAGCGCCGTCGCTGCTACCGGCGTCTACAGAGCAAGCAGTAAGAGAGACAGCCGCAAGAAGTGCTGCGGCGCCCGCGGCGATGCGCTTGCGGGAAGCGCGGGACTTTCGGGACGAGAAGAATGACATGATGATGAACTTTCTTTAAGTGAACGGAACGCGGTTAAACCGCTTGGTTCGTTCAAACTACACCACTCTGTCTAGTTTTGTGAAATGGCGTTCTGAACTGGGCTTTGTGATAGGCTCACCGCCAGCAATAAGTTGGACACCTTTCGATTGATTGGAACTGCTATGTCTCGTGCATTTTTCACCCGTTCTCTGCTGGCAGCTGGTACCGCGGCTGCCGTCACCGCTGGCGTCTTTGTTGCCCCCCACGCTGGCGCCCAGGAATCGCCGACCAACGCGGCGGCCCCTGTCCAGGACGTGGCCCAGGAGGGTCTGCTCAAGGCTGGTGACGTGAAGTCCGGCACCGTGTCCTGGCCGATCAAGGCTTCCTTCCTTCGGTACCTCCAGAGTTCCGCCGCGGGAAAGATCACGCTCTCCGAAGGTGTGAGCGCCAAGGAGGAAGCCGGCAAGGCGACAAACTTCAACTTCCCGATTGATCCGGAGAAGTCCCACATCGATGCAAACGGCAATGGCGAGCTGGCTCTTTTTGGCAAGATCGAGTTCCTCGGGCACGAGGGGCTGGGTAAGGGTCGTACTTGGGGTATGGACGTGGCTTATTCCAACTTCAAGATCAAGGTGGAAGGCAAGAAGGGCTACATCATCGCCGACTACAAGCTGAAGGGTGCGCTGCCTGATCAAGAGCAGCATGACGAGTCTGTGTCCCAGGCTGTTCTGGCCTCCTTCGATCTGTCTCGCCCGCTGCAGCCCGAAGGGCAGGAGAACAACACCAGCACCAAGGTCGTTCTGGAGCAGGGTGGTGTGGACTCGCTGCTGAACTACAAGAAGGGTGAGACACTCAGCTCCGTGACCCTCGCGCCGCTCTTTGCCAAGGAGGGCGACAAGCCGGTCAAGCCGAACAAGGCAGAAGGCAAGGTCTACGACTTCACGAAGAAGGCCGGATTGAATCTCAAAACCTTGATTGGTGTCGGTGTCGCCTTGGCACTGCTGGCTGTCCTGGGTGCAGTCGGCGCATGGTTCGCCGGCCTGATCCCAGGCGTGCCGGCACCGCGCTAAGGCGCCGGCGTTAAAGCCGTCAAAGCACAGGGGGATTAATCGTCAGCAGGCGCGCTGCCACGCGATTCAGCGTGAATGCGGCGCGCCTCTGACAACCATGCGGGCTGGTTGCTCAGTAGCTCCTTGATCTCAGCGCTGGTGAGGGGCTTGTCCATGTCGTTGTTCTTCAACGCGGTGATGGAGATGCCCAGCTTGCGCGCCACCTCTGGCCGCGGGTGGGGGCCGTTCAGTCGCAGGTCGGTCAGCCACTGCGGCGGATTGTCCTGCAGTTCGCGCAGCTCGGTGTGCGTGATGCCGCCTTCCTGGAATTCGGGCGGGGTGGCGGGCAGGTAGATGCCCAGTTTCTTCGCGGCGGTCGCCGGCTTCATCGCGGTGCTGGACGGGGCGGTTGACGGAGTTTCGCTCATGCCCAAACGGTAGCATCGAGGCATGCTGCGCATTGCTTTTGTCACCGGTACGGAGCCAGGGAAATGGTTCGCGCGCTACCGCGAAACCACGGACCACGGGCTGGAGGAACTCCCATCGGATGACCCGTTTGCGCTCGTCGAAGGGGGCGAGGCGGACCTGGCGCTCATGCGCCTCGATGACCGCGTCGGGGAGCCGGGGGAGACATACCACTGCGTGAGCCTTTACAGCGAGGCGCCGGGCGTCGCCGTGCCCAAAGACTCGGTCTTCGCGGAGATGGGGGAGAAGCTCGCGCCACGTGAGTTCGCCGGGGAGATCATCAACTTCACGTACAAGCCAGATTCGCTTATCGACGACCTCCGCTCCGCCCTCCAAATCGTCGCCGCCAACGTCGGCGTTGCGTATGCGCCCGCCCCGTTGCTGAAGGTCCTGTCGAAGAAGCAGGTAGCGGTGGTGGAACTCACCTCCCAGCCAGAGGGGATGGAACCGACGGAGATTGGCTTGGTGTGGAAGGTCAACGCTGACAGTGATGCCGTCCAAGACTTCGTCGGAGTGGCCAAGGGGCGGACACGGAACTCATCGCGTGCTTCTTTGCGTCCCGCAAAGAAGACAGCAAAGAGGAATGCGCAGAAGAGCGGGCAGAAGAGCGCGCAGAAGACTGTGCAGAAGGGTGCACAGAACAAGAGCGCCCAGAAGCGTGGGAGGAAGCAGGCGGGGAGGAGGGGGAGACGTCGATAAGCTCTTCTTTGCATAATGAAGCATGCGCTTAAACGCATGAGACGAAAGGATGTTTCCATGATGAACCGTAAGATTGCTGCTTCCGCTACGGCATTCGCGCTCGCTGTTAGCCTTGCTGCCTGCTCCAATGATGAGGGGGAGGCAGGCAAGGTAGAGGCCACGGAGACAGCTGCGGAGGGCACGGCCACGGACGTTGCTGAGGAAGACACCGGCACCGTCGAGCTGACCACCCAGGACGGCACGAAGGTTCTCGTCCCAGCGAAGGCTGCCAACGCGACGGAGGAGCTCGGCCTGGGTGACTGGGGTGAGCCGGTGAAGGTGGAGTCCCGTCAAGATGGCACCACGCTTATTGAGTACGCCGGTGGCAAGAACATCATCTACACCGCCGACGGTGGCCCGGTGGCACTCGTTGGTGAGATTGCCCGCGTGTGGAAGGAAAATGGCGGCCTGGACAATGAGATCGGCCTGCCGACGGGTGCTGAATCCGAGCGTGATGGCAAGAACGGCTGGATCCAGGAATTCCAAAACGGCACTATTGAGTGGCTGGAGGAAAACGGTGTCTTCGGGGAGCGCGTGAGCTAAAGCGCTGACGGGCTCGTAACCGGAAGTTCATCTTACAGCGATGTAATTTCCACCTTGCTCCCTTAGTGTGGCGGGTGCCGGGCACCGAGGAGACCGGTGACGGCTCATGCCAACCGCACTAGGGGAGCTACATGTTGAACCCTCCTGTTACGCAACTAGATACTTTTGAACAACTCACGCCACCGACGGCGTTGAGAACCTACGTGGTGGACACATCGGTCCTGTTGTCCGACCCGTGGGCGCTGCGGAAATTCGCAGAGCACAGCGTTGTGTTGCCGCTCGTGGTCATCGCGGAGCTGGAGAACAAACGCCATCACCCAGAGCTTGGCTGGTACGCCCGCCAAGCTCTTCGCTTTTTGGAGGACCTGCGCGCTGATTATGACCGGCTGGATCAGCCCATGCCGGTCAACGTGGACGGCGGCACGCTGCGGGTGGAGTTGAACCACCAGTCGCAGGAGAATCTTCCGGCGGCGCTGCGGGGCACGGAGAATGACAACCGGATTCTCGCGTGCGCTTACAACTTCCTGCAGGAGGGCAAGGACACCGTTTTGGTGACCAAGGATGTGCCGCTGCGCGTTAAAGCCGGTGCCGTGGGCTTGCCCGCACAGGAATACCGCGCGCAGGATGTGGTGCTCACGGGCTACACGGGCATGGCTGAGTTGGAGGTCTCCGGGGAAGAGATCGACGAGCTCTACGCCACCGGCTTCGTTGCTGTGGATACCGGGGAACTGCCGGTGCACTGCGGCGTGCGGGTGCAGGCAGGTACGCAGTCGGCGCTGGCACGTGTTGCGCCGAGCGGCGGGCTGCGCCTCGTGCGCGGGGACATCGACGCCTTCGGGTTGTCCGGTCGCTCCGCGGAACAGCGGGTTGCGCTCGATCTGCTTCTCGACGCTTCCGTGGGCATCGTCTCCATCGGCGGCCGCGCCGGCACCGGTAAATCGGCGCTGGCGCTGTGCGCGGGCCTCGAGTCCGTCCTGGAGCGCGGGGACCACAAGCGCATCATCGTCTTCCGCCCGCTCTACGCTGTTGGCGGGCAGAACCTGGGCTACCTGCCGGGCGATGAGATGGAGAAGATGAACCCGTGGTCCCAGGCGGTCTATGACACGCTTGAGGGCGTCGTGTCTGACAACGTCATGGAGGAAATCGCCGCGCGCGATCTGCTCGAAGTCTTGCCGCTGACGCACATTAGGGGCCGCTCGCTTCACGACGCATTCGTGATCGTCGACGAAGCCCAATCCCTCGAGCGCAACGTGCTCCTGACGGTGCTGTCCCGTCTGGGGCGAGGTTCGCGTGTTGTGCTCACACACGATGTTGCCCAGCGCGACAACTTGCGCGTGGGTCGGCATGACGGGGTGCAGGCGGTCATCGAGAAGCTGAAGGGGGAGGATCTGTTCGCCCACATCACTCTGACGCGGTCGGAGCGGTCCGCGATCGCGGAATTGGTCACTGACCTTCTCGAAGACCAGGAACACTAGCCAATGTCAGGTTGGGCTCTTTTCTGGTTGTACGATAGGCGCCATGTCTGAACGCGATTTCACCATTCGCCCCATCCGGCCCGAAGACTACCCGCAAGTCCGCGAGATCTACGAGGCCGGTTTGGGCACAGGCCACGCGTCCTATGAAACCGAGGGCCCAACGTGGGCGAAGTTCTCCACGAACAAGATCATTGAGACTGTCTTCGTTGCCACGGAGAAAGACAATGATGATTACGTGTTGGGGTGGGTAGCGGCGGCGCAGGCGTCGTCGAGAAGCGTTTTTCATGGCGTGGTCGAAGACTCGATTTACACCCGTGAAGAGGCCCGCGGCCGCGGTGTGTCGGGCGCGCTGCTGGACAAGCTTATTGAGACCTGCAAGGGCCTGAACAAGTGGTCCATCCACTCCTGGATCTTCCCGGAGAATGAGGGCTCCGCGGGGCTGCACATCTCCCGCGGCTTCGTCAAAGTGGGCACTTACCACCAGATGGCCAAGATGACGTACGGCGAAATGGCCGGCACCTGGCGTGACACCGATATCTATGAGCTGCTGCTGCCGAAGCCGGGGGAGAAGCCGGAGGCGGACGGCACAGACAGCTAGTCCACCGTTTCTTTCAGCTTGTCCTCGTGCACGGGCAGCAACATGGCTGCCGCTGCGAGAACCAGTGGGATGAGCAGGAGGAAGATCGGGGTGAGGCCGTCGTTGTAGCTGCTGGAGATGACGTCGCGAAGCTGCTCCGGCAGCTGACTGACCGCACCTGGCGTCAAGGACTGTGCCGCGCCCTCCTGGAACGCGGCGGCGAATTCCGCGCCCTGGGGTCCCATGGCGGCGAGGGCTGCGGGCAGGCGCTCTGCCATGTTGTTCTGCATGTTGTGAATGAACATCGAGCCCACCACCGAGGCGCCCACGGACATGCCGATCTGTCGGAAGAAGTTATTCGCGGCCGTCGCCGTGCCCACCACGGACAGCGGGAACGAATTCTGCACGATGAGAATGAGCACCTGCATGACCAGACCCAGGCCGAAGCCGTAGACGAAGATGTAGGCGCCAAGCGTCCAGAGGTCTGTGTCCACCGTCAAGCGCGTGAGCAAGAAGCATCCGACCGCGATGGTGCACAGGCCGATGATGGGGAATATCTTGTAATTCCCGCGGCGCGCAATGAGCGCGCCGGAGCCGGTGGAGGTGAGGATCATGCCGCCGACCATGGGGATCATCATGAAACCAGCCTCCGTGGGGCTCAGCGCGTGCACCATCTGCAGGTACGTGGGCATGTATGCCATCACGCTGACCATGGCTACGCCGAGCACGACGCCGGCAGCGGTGGTGAGCACCATGTTGCGGTTGCGGAACAGATGCATGGGCACGAGCGGGTTCGTGGCGCGGAGCTCCACAGCCACGAAGATCGCTGCCGCCACGGCCGAGGTACCCAGCAAGCCCAGAATGCGTGCCGACGTCCACGGGTACTGCAGCCCACCCCACGTCGTCGCCAGAATAAGCGTGGACGTGGCCACCGTCAGGAGCGCGGCGCCCAGCCAGTCGAAGCGGAACCCATCACGGTTGCCCTTAGACAAGTGGAGCACCAACGTGGCCACCGTCATGGCGAGCAGCCCCAGCGGGATATTCATCCACAGGCCCCAACGCCAGCCAGGGCCATCCGTGAACCAGCCGCCGAGCACTGGCCCCAGCACCGAGGAAATACCAAAAACGGCACCCATGACACCCATGTACTTGCCGCGCTGACGCGCCGGGACGACCTCCGCGATGATCGCCTGCGAGTTAATCATCATGCCGCCTGCGCCGAAACCCTGCACCGCGCGCCCGATGATGAGCATGGTCATCGAGTTGGCAAAGCCACCCAGCGCTGAACCCACGATGAAGAAGGCGATGCCGGAGATGTAGAACCATTTGCGGCCAAGGCCGTCGCCAAGCTTGCCGTAGATCGGCAGCGCGATGGTCATGGTGACCATGAATCCGGAGATCACCCAGCTCATGTGCTCGACACCGCCGAGCTCACCCACGATCGTGGGCAAGGCAGAAGAGAAGATCATCTGTCCGAGCGAGCTCATCAGCATGGTGAGGAGCAGCGCACTGAACACGAGCCCGACGTTCGGCTTTTGTGTGTCTACCATTCGAGTTTCCTTGCGTAGTCAATGATGAACATGGCGGCGTTGCGGACGTTGTCGCGCAGGTCGAGGTCCGGATCGAAGAATTCAGGCTGGAAGGCAGTGATGCTCACCGCAGCCTGGACAAGCTCGATGAGCGCCTGGATCTCCGCTTCCACAGGGAGCTCTGGGCTGCGCCGATCTGTGGGGAAGCGCGTGAAGTGTTCGTGGAGAGCCTCCGCGATCGAGGTGAGCATCGTGCGCCTGCGCGCCATCGCGAGCGAGGCGAGCGTCGGATTCTCAGCGAAGATCTTGCGGCGCCGCGCAAAAGCGTCCTGCCCTGCGATCACTCCTTGCGACACACTGCTCGCGCTGAGGACCAGGTCGACGAGGTTATCTGCCTGCGTCTCCGCGATTGTGCGCAGCCCGTCCTCACACACCGTCAGGGGTGCTGGCCCCAGCACGGCCTCATCCTTGGACTTCATGTAGTTGAAAAACGTCCGCCGCGAAATGCCGGCATCGGCGCAGATGTCCTCGACGGTCACATCATCAAAGCCATGCTTTTCGACGAGCCCCGCCGCACTCTCCACTATCCTCCGCCGCGTTTCCCGCCGCTTGTGTTCCCAACCCATGGCCAGAAACTTTACACCCAGTGCAAAGATGTGCAAAAGGTGAGGTCAGGCGGCGCCAAGACGCCAAAAACCCCGACAGGTGGATACCTGCCAGGGTCTGGTTTGCTAGCGCCTAGTTGCGCCTAGTT
>NZ_JAKMUS010000049.1 GCF_027570075.1 Corynebacterium meitnerae | reverse complement strand
GTTAAGGTTCCTGAGGATGCAACGCCTGGTACCAAGATTGAGGTTCCGGTTGTTGTGACTTACCCGGATGGTTCTACCGATGAGGTGACTGTCACGGTTGAGGTTCAGCCGAAGGACACTGATGGTGTTGATCCTGAGTACAAGGACGGCACTGGTAAGCCGGGTGAGGATGTCAAGGTTCCTGCTCCGACGTTTAAGGACGGTGAGGGTCAGGACACTAAGGCTCCTGAGGGCACCAAGTTCACTCCTGGTGACAAGGCTCCGGGCGGTGTGACGGTTGACCCGAACACTGGTGAGATCAC
>NZ_JAKMUS010000048.1 GCF_027570075.1 Corynebacterium meitnerae | reverse complement strand
GGCTTAAGGGACATTTCGTGTGGATAAACCGATACGGATTCCCGGGGCAGCCTGGGATAATACGGTGATCTTGATTTTGAATCGGTTCCAACGGCCCGATCTGTGGAATCAACACTGGATAGTCCTAGGTCTGTGATAAGGGGGCTGCCTCTGGTGCGGTAAGGCCAATTCCTATGGCTAATAGGAATCGGCCGTCATGTGACATGTGCGGCCACGGACTGGTTAAGAACGGCAAAACCGCGGCAGGAACCCAGCGCTGGTTGTGTCCTAAATGCAACGTTTCATCGATTAATACCCGCGCACA
>NZ_JAKMUS010000047.1 GCF_027570075.1 Corynebacterium meitnerae | reverse complement strand
GACCGTGCTGGTGAAGCCTTCGATCGACAGTTCTTTGACTGTGTAGGTCACCTCGACCTTTGTCCCGTTGACCTTTTCGGTGACGGGGAGCCCTGTGAAGGTGTGTGTCCAGTTGTTGTCGGCATTGAGCTCGACTGGGTTGCCGACGGGGGTGGTTTGACCGTTGATGGTCTTGGTCAGTTGGACCTTGACCGGCACGGTGGACTCAGCATCCAGGGTGGTGCCGTCGGGGTTTTTCCACACCTTGGTGACATCCACTTCAGTTGTCTTCGGTGGGTTTTCGGTGTTGGTGATGGTGAAGCCATCGGTGGCGTCACCGGT
>NZ_JAKMUS010000046.1 GCF_027570075.1 Corynebacterium meitnerae | reverse complement strand
TCATCGAGCTCAGTGAGCCTGCGAGCACCTTTGGGCACCATCTGCGGACGAAACGTACCAGCACGATCCCGTGGCATGGTGATGTCGAGCGCGCCATAAGCAGAGCCGACAGTTTTGGTGTACGACCCGTTGCGGTGATTGCTGCTCTGCGCGGTTTCCACCTGGGCTTTGGACTTGCGGTCAGAATGGCCGTAGCCCAAATGCGCATCCATCTCCGCCTGCAAACCAGCGTTGATCGAGGCCTGCAACAGCCCTTTGACCAAATCGCTAGCATCATCGGCAGAAGTCGACAGCTCGCCAATCAGCTTGGCGATTTCAGGGTTATCCATCAGCTTTGCGCTGATCTCGTTGACCTTGTCCTGGTCATAGTTTTTCTTCGGTGACACCGTAGTCATTATCGGTGAAACTCCTTCTGAATCAGAGCCTCACACACAAACTTCCTGACACCCT
>NZ_JAKMUS010000045.1 GCF_027570075.1 Corynebacterium meitnerae | reverse complement strand
GGAAGCCCCCACTAGGGGGACATGGAGCGGATGACGAGACTCGAACTCGCGACCCTCACCTTGGCAAGGTGATGCGCTACCAACTGCGCTACATCCGCACACACTCACTTCAAAAGTGTTGCTCTTTGTGAAGTTGTGCGGTTCAAGACTTTAATCTGTCCGCCACCCTTAGGACAAATCGCCCCTATGTAACTTGTATTTCAGGTGGTCAGGGTGTTGCTCGGGTGGCATTGATCCGCGCCGATGGTTCTTAGTGGGGTACCGATTATGGTCTTTTGGCAACCTGGTGTTAATGTATCCCTCGCGTCAAAAACGCAACGGTCCTATGGCTCAGTGGAAGAGCGTTCCGTTCACACCGGAAAGGTCGCTGGTTCGATCCCAGCTAGGACCACAAACAAAAATCCGCCGAATGCTTGAATGAACTGCATTCGGCGGATTTTCTGCTACTTAACCCCCACGTAGC
>NZ_JAKMUS010000044.1 GCF_027570075.1 Corynebacterium meitnerae | reverse complement strand
CAATGACGCTCCTGTACGGGCGGTAACCCACCGACAATTCATCGAATAGCCGGCATGACCGGCTATTCGGCATGCCTTTTTGCTGCCCAACTCAATATGCCAATGGCCCTGGCACTCGTAGCTGAGCTCCAGGGCCATTTCTGTTCAGGCGACTAAACACCTAACCGTCGTTAGGACTTCTTGCGCCTGACTAGAACCAGACCAGTTCCGATCAGGACAAGTGCTAGGGCTACTGTCGCACCAATTTCCACACCGGTACTTGCCAGCGGTGACTGTGGTTTTTCAGGCGTTGGCGTAGGCGTGGGTGTTGCTTCCGGCGTAGGCGTTGGCTCTGGTGTGGGAGTCGGAGTCGGCGTCGGATGCGTCGTTGTCGTAGGTGGCGGCGTTGTTGTGGTCGTCGGCGGCGTAGTTGTCGTCGGCGGAGTCGTGGTCGTTGGCGGGTTCTTCGTGTTGGTGATAGTGAAGCCATCGGTGGCGTCACCGGT
>NZ_JAKMUS010000043.1 GCF_027570075.1 Corynebacterium meitnerae | reverse complement strand
CCTTAGCTGCCAGGCTGGTTGTGAACCATTAACCGAGGAGGTTTTTGTTCATGACTGAGTTTGATGTTCCCCGTTTGGTTCCTGTTGATTCTGGTGCTGTGTCGTTTCAGCGCCGTGAGCAACTTGCCCAGGTTGCTCTTGAGCCCCCGGAAGGCAAGCGTGTGCTTCGCAGTGGTGTGAAAGCTGCTGATGTGTTGGGGTTGGAGGTCGTTGTCCTTGATGCAGGTGCTGTGCTTGATGATGAGGTGGCTTCTAGCTGGCAGGCCGGTCGCTACGTTTTCACGCCCAGCCAGCCGTATCCGTGGGGTGTAGATTTCACTGAGGACCAAAAGCTCCAGATGGTCAGCATCTATCGGGCGTTGCCTTATGGGGCGAAAGCGCGGTGGCGTGCACGTCAGGGCGTACACGCCACGAAGATGCATCGATGGGGGCAACGGTTAGGGTTGCCATCATTTATGCAGCAAAAGCAGGATTTGGTTAGGCCTAATCTTGCTGAA
>NZ_JAKMUS010000042.1 GCF_027570075.1 Corynebacterium meitnerae | reverse complement strand
CCCAGCAAGCTGGAGCCTTTCCGTTCGACTTGCATGTGTTAAGCACGCCGCCAGCGTTCATCCTGAGCCAGGATCAAACTCTCCACAAAAAACACCCACAAACGTGAGCATCAATCAGTAAAAGATTACCGAGCCGTGAAAAGCCCAAAACCTAACCAAAACAAACCAACCAACACCCACAAAAAAGATGCTGGACTGGCATATCCAAAAATTACTCGACAAACCAAAAGAGGTTCATCACGTTGCCGCCCCATTCGACGAGGAAAAAAGACAACAACAAAAAATATCTAATCAGCCATGCGACCAACCAGACGACACTATTCCATCAATGGTTCAAACAGCATCGACCAGCACACACCCCAAAAAACGGAGTGAACAGTCACAAACCAACCAAACAAAAAATCATTGGCACACTATCGAGTTCTCACACAACACACGCACACCCAAACACACCCCACAACCAGGGCCTGTTCAAAGCAGCTTGCTGAACCTTACACACACCCACACCACAAACAAAATCGCAGCAAATGCGGATCAAGTGAAAGGAACCATCAACGCTCGTTTTCCTACCGCCATCTCACCA
>NZ_JAKMUS010000041.1 GCF_027570075.1 Corynebacterium meitnerae | reverse complement strand
CCTTGGACGTCCCCCGGTGGGGTCGAACAGGCGCATCTTCGTTCCTGCCCAGTCCACCTGCATTGTGTGAGCTGGTGCGTGCACGATCCGGGCGGTTACCCCGGTGGCATCAACATGCTGTGCGACAAGCTGGCGAAACCGCTCGTAGCTGTAGTACCGCTGCCCCGGCAGCGCTGGCGTTGAGGTGTACTTGCCCCACAGGACCTGCAGCGTGGTCTTATGTCTTCCGGTCCGTGCTTTCACCACGGAATCGAAATCGATCGGGACGAACACACCCTGACCTGTGGATCTTCCATCATGAAACAGCACAGCTACGGCTTCATCATTAAGCCCAGCAATCTGGGCCGTGGTCGTGATCTGCTCTGCTTGCAGCACTTTACGAACTTTTTGCACCGTGGAATGCGAGCACCCCATCGACGCTGTGATCTGGCGAACGGACCAGCCTTTGAGCACAAGGTCCATCACCGCCCTGTAGTCAGTCACAATCGGACTCCTTTGGCAATGCCGCGTGCCCTGAAGTCACGCGGTCACCAAAGAGTTTCCCCCGAAAACAGCAGTGTTACTCGATACTCACCATCGCGTTACCCGATACTCACCACGGTGTTACTAAATGCACGCGCGCAACA
>NZ_JAKMUS010000040.1 GCF_027570075.1 Corynebacterium meitnerae | reverse complement strand
GAGGGCAAGTTGGTTGTTCCTGGTAAGGAGACGAAGTCTTCGCCGACCTTTACTGATAAGGATGGTAAGGAAGCCAAGGCTCCTGAGGGTTCGAAGTTCACTATTGGTGAGGACTTCACTGCTCCTGAGGGTTACGAAGTCAGCATTGATGAGAACAACGGTGAGATCACCGTTACCTTCCCGGACGAGTCGAAGCTCAGCGGTGAGACTGCTGAGGAGTTCAATGTTCCTGTCACGGTGACCTACCCGGATGGTTCCACCGATAAGACGGATGCGAACTTCAAGCTGGATACTGATGGTGACGGTGACCCTGACGTCACGGATCCGGATGATGACGGTGACGGCATCCCGGATGAGGATGACAGCAATCCGAAGGTTCCGAACGTCAACGATCACTTCGATCCGAAGTACACCGATGGTTCGGGTAAGCCGGGTTCTGAGGTCAAGATCGACAAGCCGGTCTTCAAGGACAACAACGGCGAGGAGACCACTGCTCCTGAGGGCACGAAGTTCACTAAGGGTGAGGGTGCGCCTGAGGGTGTGACCGTCAATGAGGATGGTTCGATCACCGTTGAGGTTCCGGAGGATGCAACGCCTGGTTCCAAGATTGAGGTTCCGGTTGTTGTGACCTACCCGGATGG
>NZ_JAKMUS010000004.1 GCF_027570075.1 Corynebacterium meitnerae | reverse complement strand
ATGCGAAGTTCGGGTTCTAGGGTTCGGGTTCTACGGCTGAAGCTAGGCCAGACATGGAAAAACCCCGGCCACATGAGCCGGGGGAAATCCCACTAAGTGGAGATGCCGGGAATTGAACCCGGGTCCTTCGCCACTGCACCAGGGCTTCTCCGTGCGCAGTTCGCACAGGATCTTTGCTCGACCCTCCGGATCAGACGAACATGTCCGGATGATGGGCCCAGTCAGTAAAAGAAGTCCCCTCCAAGCACCTCACTGACACGGTGAGAGGGCAAGCTCCCTAGTCGATGCCAGGATCCGGGTCGGAAGCAAGCCCGGCCTGACAGACACGCGGTCGCTACTTAGGCAGCGAGGGCGTAGTCACGCTGAGAGTTCTTCTCTGCGTTTATGAAGTGCTGCGACGCTTAAATCGGTGGTCTCCAGCCTGCACCGGCACGCTTCCCCTGGATTGGTCAGCGAAGTCGAAACCAAGTCATCCCCTTGATTTTGACGTCCTGCGCGGTGAGAAACCGTGCAGGAAGATCAAGATTACTACGCCAAGCCGGATGGGGCAACGCGCAGGAACTCGACGGTTGCGCCGGGGCCGGCATCGACGGCGAGGCGGACGGCGCGCGCGACATTGGTGGCGTCCATCTTCGGGCGGTCGCCGAACTGCGGGCCAGCCAGCATGTCAGTATCGGTTCGGCCTGGGTGGATGGAGGTGACGCGCACTCTCCCCTTCTCCTCCAATGCCAACGTGTCGGTGAAGCCCTTCAGCGCGAACTTCGAGGCACAGTACGCGGAGTGCTCGGGCACGCCATGGAAGCCAGCGCCAGAGTTAATTGCAATGATCAAACCATTCGCGCGACGCAGCGCCGGCAGCAGTTCACGGGTCAGGATGACCGGGGCGAGGACGTTGAGGTCGAGGGTTTCGCGCCAGATGTCGTCGTCAAGCTCCTCAAAAGGCCCCTTGTGCAGCACACCCGCATTGAGCACGAGGACATCGAGCTCCTTAATATCGCGCGTGGCCTCACGGATCGCGGCCGGATCGCGCAGGTCAACCTCGAAGGGCTCAGCGCTGGGCAGCTTATCGACGACCCCCGCCGCATCCCGCGACGCCCCCGCAATCACATGGTGGTCCTTGCCCAGCTCTTCCGCGATCGCGCGGCCGATACCGCGGGTCGCGCCAGTGATGAGTGCCTTTTTCATGCCTTGATCCCCTTAAACTTCCGGCCAAGATCACGCGCGATTTCACGGTCTTCCGTGCGGCGCTTGATGGCTTGGCGCTTGTCATAGTCCTGCTTACCCTGGGCAAGCCCCAGCTCAACCTTGGCTAAACCATCCTTGAGGTAGAGCTTCAGCGGCACGAGGGTCTTGTTGCCGTCGCGGATCTTGCCCTCCAGCGAGTCGATCTCGCGGCGGTGCATGAGCAGCTTGCGGGTGCGACGCGGCGAGTGGTTTGTCCACGAACCCATCGAGTACTCGGGGATGTGGAGGTTGCGGAGCCAGACCTCACCGTCGTCGATAGTCGCGTAGGCCTCGACGAGTGAGGCCTTGCCGTCGCGCAGGGACTTGATCTCCGTGCCTTGGAGGACGATCCCGGTCTCGTACGTGTCCAGGATCGTGTAATCATGCCGCGCCTTGCGGTTTGCGGCGATGACGCCTGCGCCGGGGTTTTTCTTCTTCTTAGCCATAAGTTACTTACGAACGTAGGAGCGCAGCGCCACCTGCGCAACCAGACCAGACACCACCAGCGCGCCCAGGCCCACCAACGGCATGACAGTCCACACCGCGGAATCCGGCAGCTTGGCCACGAGCAGGTTCTCATACACCGTACTCAGCATCGGGTCTACCAGCTGGGACTTGGCCAGCCACACGCCGAGCGTAGCCACCACGGCACCGATGAACACGGAGATCACTGCCTCCACGATGAACGGTGCCTGGGTGAACCAGCGGGTGGCGCCGACCATGCGCATAATCGAGATCTCCTCGCGGCGGTTGTAGGCCGCGAGCTGCACCATGTTGGAGATGAGGAAGATCGCCGCCAGTGCCTGGGCTGCTGCCACGATGAAGGTGGCGTTGCGGAAAGAGTCCATGGAATCGGCCAGGCCGCGCACATCGCTTGCCTGGTCTGCGATGAAGGTGACCTGTGGTTTGTCGCGGATCTTGTCAATCGGCGCGGTATCCGTGGGATCCGTCAGTCGCACGTGAAGCGCCGCCGGCATGGAATCGCGGGAGGTCTCCTGCACAAGCACCGGGTCAGACTTGCTGAACAGTTCGGCGAAGCGCTCGTAGGACTGCTCGCGGTTACGGAAGGTCACCGATTCCACGCGATCATCGGCCTGCAGTGCGTCGCGGATCTCGGAGCAGCCTTCCGACGTGCAGTCCTTGTCAGACGCAGAGATCTCCTCATCCAGCTCCACCATCACCTCAACACGGTCCAAGTACAGCGCCTTGGTCTCGCTGGTCACTTGGGAGATCAGGATGCCGGCGCCGACGAGCGCCAGGGACAACGTGGTGGTGATGATCAGCGCGATGGTCATGGTCAGGTTGCGCCCAAGACCACGGAATCCTTCGCGGAAAATGAAATTCCAGTTCATAGTTATGCTCCCCTAGCTTCCGTGGACGCCGTAGACGCCGTTGTGGTCATCGCGCACAAGCTTGCCCAGGTGCAGCTCAATCACCCGCTTACGCATGTCATTGACGGCGCGGGCATTGTGGGTGGACATCACCACGGTGGTGCCCATGCGGTTAATACGGGCGAGCAGCGCCATGATGTCGTCGGCGGTGGAGGGATCCAGGTTGCCGGTGGGCTCGTCGGCAAGCAACAGCGGCGGACGGTCCACGAAGGCACGGGCGACGGCGACGCGCTGCTGCTCACCACCGGAGAGCTCATTAGGCATGCGGTTCGCCTTCGCGTCCAAGCCCACGATCTCGAGCGCTTCCGGCACGAGCTTCTTGATCTTGGACTTCGGTTTACCAATCACTTCCAGCGCAAACGCCACGTTGTCATACACGTTCAGCTTGGGCAGCAGACGGAAATCCTGGAACACGTAGCCGATGGACTGACGGAGCTTGTTCACTTCCTTGCCCTTCAACGCATTCACATGGAAGTCGTTGAAGTGGATATCTCCGCTTGTCACGTTTTCCTCACGGATCATCAACTGCAAAAACGAGGATTTGCCCGAGCCAGACGGGCCGATCAGGAAGACGAATTCGCCGTCCTCAATGGTCAGCGACACATCATCCAAAGCCGGACGCGTTGACGTCGGATATGTCTTGGTTACATGAGAAAAGGTGATCACTTCAGCCACACTAGTCACTCAAGTTAGGCCTTTTCAAGCGTCGACCTCCAGCGGATGCCGGCCTCCAAGAACCCGTCGAGATCACCGTCGAGCACCTTCTGCGGGTCGTTGACCTCGTAGTTCGTGCGCAGATCCTTCACCATTTGGTACGGGTGCAGGACATAAGAGCGCATCTGGTTGCCCCAGCTGGCATTGCCACCGGCGCCAAGGGCATCCATTTCGGCCTTTTCTTCCTGGCGTTTCTTTTCCAGCAGTTTGGACTGCAGGACGTTGAGCGCGGAGGCCTTGTTTTGGATCTGGGATTTCTCGTTCTGGCAGGTCACCACAATGCCGGTGGGGATGTGCGTGATACGCACGGCGGAGTCTGTGGTGTTCACGGACTGGCCGCCGGGACCGGAGGAGCGGTACACGTCCACGCGGATGTCGGAATCCGGAATGTCGATGTGGTCTACCTGCTCCACCACGGGCAGGACTTCCACCTCAGCAAAGGAGGTCTGGCGGCGGCCCTGGTTATCAAAGGGCGAGATACGCACGAGACGGTGCGCACCCTGCTCGACAGAGAGCTGGCCGTACATGTAGTCGCCGTGGACGACGAAGGTTGCGGACTTGATGCCGGCTTCCTCTGCATAAGAAATGTCGTAGACGTCGACCTTGTGTCCGTGCTTGTCCGCCCAGCGCGTGTACATGCGCATGAGCATCTCAGCCCAGTCGGCCGCATCCACGCCGCCTGCTCCAGAACGAATATGCACCACAGCTTCACGTTCGTCGTATTCGCCGGAGAGCATGGTGGTCACTTCCAGGCTGTCGATGGCGGTGGTGAGTTGGGCCAGTTCATCGTCGGCAAGCGATGCGTCGCCTTCTTCTTCGGCGAGTTCGTACATGACCGGGAGGTCGTCGATACGCTGGCGCAGATCGCGCACCTTCCGCAAGCGTGCCTGCACAGCGGAAAGCTCGGTGGTCACTTTCTGTGCGTGATCCGGGTCGTCCCACAGGCTCGGGTCCGCGGCTTGATCTTCGAGTTCGCGCGCGCGTGATTCCATCTCCTCGATGTCCATGACCTTCTCAATCGTGGTCAGCGTGGAGTTCAAGGAGTCAATGCGTGCGGAAGTCTCGGGCTGCATAGGTGCGAAGTCTAGTGGACCCCGCCATAATGGCAGCCATGAGCACACTGACCTCCACTTTCATCGAAGAGCATTCGCTTATCGACGACGCCGCGCTCGCCGCCGCCCTCACCCGCACCGCAGGCCGCCTTGCCCTGCGCATGCGTGCCGAGGGACTGGAGACCGCCCAGAAGACGTCCGTGTCTGACGTGGTAACACAGGCGGATACGGCTGCCGAGCAGTTCGTTGTTGAGGCGCTCGCTGCCCTGCGCCCTGAGGATGGCCTGCTCGGTGAGGAGGGCGCTGCCAAGGAATCCACCAGTGGCCGCACCTGGGTGATTGACCCAGTGGATGGCACCTACAACTTCTCGTGTGGCTCCGACTACTTCTGCTCCGCACTGGCATTGGTGGAGGGTGAGCAGGTCCTGGCCAGCGCGGTCCACCGTCCGGCCCTGGACACCACGTGGGTGGCTGATGGTTCTGCTGCTTCTGTCAATGGCGCTCCCCTGCCCCCGCTGGAATCTGCCCCGCTGGAATCCCTCGCGCTGGCTACCTACCTGCACCCCCGCGACATGAACAACGCCGCGATCCGCGATACCTGGCTTGATGCCGTGAACAGTGCCGCCACGGTGCGCATGTTCGGCGCTGGCTCTATTGACCTGGCCACCGTGGCCAGTGGCGGCGTTGGCGGCTGGCTTCAGCATTCTGTGCCCGCATGGGACTGGCTTCCCGGAAAAGCGCTGGTGGAAGCCGCCTGCGGCCGCGCGGAGAAGATCACCGCGGGTGGAGTGACCTGGTGTGTTGCCGGTAATCCCCAGCTCGTGGCCGATGTTCTGGCTAAGCTTGAGAGCCATGTCTAACTACTCCGACGATCTGGCACTGGCCCTTGAACTGGCGGACCTCGCCGACGGCATTACCCTTGACCGCTTTGAATCCTCGGACCTGTCCGTTGATTCCAAACCGGATATGACTCCGGTGACGGATGCGGACCTCGCTGTGGAGGCTGCCCTGCGCAGCCGCCTGGAGGAAGCCCGCCCGGCTGATGCCGTGCTCGGTGAGGAATACGGTGGCAACGTCACCTTCTCCGGCCGCCAGTGGGTCATTGACCCGATCGATGGCACCAAGAACTTCGTCCGCGGCGTGCCCGTGTGGGCAACCCTGATCGCGCTGCTGGAAGACGGCAAGCCCGTCGTCGGTGTTGTCAGCGCCCCAGCGCTCGCCCGCCGTTGGTACGCCAGCGAAGGAAGCGGAGCATGGCGCACGTTCGGGGATGGCGCTGTTCGGAAGCTGTCCGTGTCCGGGGTGGATCGGGTGGAGGATGCGTCGTTGGCGATTTCGTCGTTAAGCGGCTGGCACGATCGCGGCCTGCGAGAGAACCTCATCGCGCTGACCGATGCGACGTGGCGTCTGCGCGGCTACGGCGATTTCTTCTCCTACTGCCTGGTCGCCGAGGGTGCCGTGGATATTGCTGCGGAGCCGGAGGTGTCCCTGTGGGACCTGGCGCCGTTGGCGATTCTGGTGACGGAAGCTGGCGGGCGATTCACCTCTCTTGCTGGTGAAGATGGCCCCCACGGCGGCGACGCTCTGGCCACCAACGGCCCGCTTCACGAGGACGTCCGGTCGCGCCTTACGCGAGCCTAAAGCCCTGGCCCGGCCCCGGCGCGGCGTTGAGGTCAGCCATCACCGCATCAATATTGCGCGACACCGTCGGCGCGTGCAGGCCACCCTGCAGCGGCGTGTGGCACGACAGGTTGACCTGCTGTGGCATTATCCCGCCGTTGATCATGCCGACGAGCCTGTCCCCCGCATACACCGGCGCACCGGAATCCCCTGCCATCGCGCACAGCTGCGTGATGTGGCGGGCAGGCTCTGATGTCCACGTAATACCGCAGGTCACGCCCGTGGCGTAACCGTTCTTGCACAGCGTGTCACCGGTCTTGGCCCAACCGCCGAGCGAACGAATCGTCGTGCCGTTGTAGCTACCCGTCACCTCAGCGTTGGGGCCGAGCTCAATGACGGAATAGTCCAGCGCACCATTCTTGCGAACGATGCGGCCGGAGTAGCCCGCCTCTAGCGAGTCGGAGGCAGCAACCAAGTCCCCCACGTTGCCGCAGTGGCCAGCGGTGAGCGCGATCTTCCTGCCTGCGGCATCCCAACCGGCCGCGGTGACGGTGCACATGCCGAACTGACCCACATAAATCGGCGTACCCGGGCCATACAAGGACTTCCCTCGCCCCACCGTTGCGCGTGCTGCTGGGTTCGCCGGGTGCGCATCAAAGAAGGATCCCGGCACGCGGTTGAGCACACGGTCTGCAAAGGGTTTACCTGCCAGGACCTTGGACACTGGGTCGGTCTTCCAGTGGTAGTTCGGGTCCACCTGTGCGTTAGCCACGGCGGGAATCATGCCCAGTAACAGCGCCGCTGCCACAATTCTTCCGGCTCGTTTCATAGTCGGTCCCTTTCAGCCTGGCAGTTGTCGTCCCTATGCTGCCATACCCTAGCGCTGTTACTGTGGTGCGAGTGAATCAACGCCTCATCGTTCCTGACCTTGCCCGTGGTCTTGCGCTGCTGGGTATCGCCATGGCAAATATTTCCACTGCCTGGATCATCTCCGACATACCCGGCGCCTATGGTGAGTCCGTCGGTTGGGTCCACCCCGGCAGTATTGCCGATGAGATCGCTGCCATCTTTGCCACCATGTTCGTCCACGTCCGTGGCCTCCCGATGTTCTCCACCCTGCTTGGCTTCGGCGTCGGCTTAATCACCATGAGTCTGGCTCGGAAGAATTACCCGGCGAAGAAGGCCCGCCTCGTGCTGGTCAAACGCTACGGCATCTTGGCACTATTCGGCGTTGCCCACATGTTCCTCATCTTCAACGGAGACATCATGGTCACCTACGGCCTGTGCGGCATCATCATGGGCCTGCTCATTGCCGTGCGCACGAAGATCCTGAGGATCATCGCGTACTGCCTCATCGGCTTCACCATCTTCATGAGTCTCATCGGCGCCGTCGGCGCTGCTTTTGGCGCGGACATGACCCTGCCTTTGGAACCGACCTCCTCCTTCACCACACCCGCGGACTACTTCATCAACAACGCCTTGTGGGGCTTCGTCTACCTCATCAACGCCGTTGCCGCAATCCCCTACCTCCTCGGTGTGATGCTCATTGGTTTCATCTGGGCCCGCGAAGGTGTCCTCGTTGACGTCAACGCACACCGTCGCACGTTGCTCACCTGGTCGTGGCTGACCGTGGCCGTCATCGTCCTCATCGGCATCCCTTGGGGCCTGTTCAGCATCGGCGAGTTCAGCGAGAGCTTTAGCCCCGTCTTCATCGCCCTCAACCAAGGCTTCGGCACCATCACCGGCCCAGGCATCCTGGCCATGATCGCCCTGGCAACCCAGCGCCTGCACAACACCGTGCCAGCGGTGCTCTACCCCTTCGTCGCGCTGGGCAAGCGTTCCATGTCCGGTTACATCATGCAGTCCATCCTGTTCATCATCACGGTCATGCCCTTCGGCCTTGGCCTCGGCCTCGAATCCGGCGTTGCTATGAAGCTGCTCATCGCCACCGGCATCTGGGCAGTCACCCTGATCCTGGCCACGATCCTGGAGGCCACCAACACCCCGGGCCCCTTCGAGTGGGCGCACCGTCACCTCTCCTACGGCAAGACCGGCCGCTTGGAGCCCTACACTATTGCTCATGCTTGATCTGCGCTGTTATTTCATCACCGGCCACGGCTCGCACGAGCAGATCGTGGAAACCGCCCGCCAAGCCGCCCTCGGCGGCGCCGGCATGATCCAAGTGCGCAGCAAACCCATCAGCGCCCGCGCGCTCTACGACCTGGGCCTCGCCGTCGTCACCGCAGTGCGTTCAGTGAACCCTTCCACGCACGTGCTTATCGACGATCGCGTCGACGTCGCCCTCGCCCTCCGCCCCCACGGCGTGGCTGGTGTCCACATCGGCCAAGACGACCTAGACCCACGCGTGGCACGGGAACTGCTTGGCCCTGACGCAATCATCGGCCTGACCACCGGCACGCTTTCACTCGTTGAGGATGCGAACCAGTACGCCGATGTCATCGACTACATCGGTGCCGGCCCCTTCCGCGCCACCCCGACCAAGGATTCCGGCCGCGAACCGCTGGGCCTTGCTGGCTATCCCGAACTCGTCGCCGCCTCCGAGCTACCTGTCGTGGCCATCGGCGATGTCACCGTCGATGACGTGGCCGACCTCGCCGCCACCGGCGTGGATGGCGTTGCTATCGTCCGCGGCATCATGAACGCTCCAGACCCGCGCGCCTACGTGGAGCAGGTCCTGCGCAACTTCCACTAACCGGCAAACGAGTCTGAATCACCCCCGTCCTCTGGGACCGGCATGCACTCATAGTCATCGGCCCGCACTGGCAGAGAGTGGCTGTAGGAGACGAACCGCGCCCCGTCCCGGAAATCGAAGACGATGTTGTGACGATCTCGCTGGATCTTCACGTACCCGTCCGTGACCAGCGAGTGGCAGCCAGAACACAGTGGCAAAAGGTTGTCCAAGTCCGTCATGCCACCGTCTGCCCACTCGCGAATATGGTGGATCTCCATGAAACGCCGATGGATGCATCCTGGCATGGCGCACTGGCCACCCCACATCGCCATCAGGGCTTTGATCTGCTTGTCTGTGGCCAACCGTGAGGCCCGGCCGACGTTGAGAACCTGCCCATGCCGGTCCACGATGTTTAGCTTCATGAGCGCGTTAGACACGATGTTCTCCAGGGCGGTGGACGGTGCCCCCGCATTGTTGGGCAGGTAAGCGTTACCGTCCACCGTCATCATTACGTTCACCTGCGCAGCTGGTGCGCGCAGCGCGTTCTTCGGGTTCGTGCGCACGATGTTCACCATTCCCATGAGCGCGTACATCATTGCTCGTCCGGTTGGGAGCCCGAAACTGGATTTGTCCCGCTTCGCTAGCTCCTTCTCCTCCTCGATTTTCTGGTCGTAGAGGTTGTCGATGCCGGCATCGTCGATAAGCTCGGCGAGCTCTTCTTCCTCCGCGCAGTACGCGAGGTGCCCGATCTTGAGTGCCGCTGCCAGCGCTTCCCCGTCAGCGGCGTTGAGTTTTCCCCACACGTTCACGTCGCCGTTCTCATCCTGGCTCAAACGGAGATAATGCTCCGGGTAGTCCCCGCCCGCGCTCTTTTTCGGCTTGCCGGCGAGCGCGTGCTCCAGCCCGTGGTAGCCGAGCTCTATAGCACGATTGACCAGCTCAACCTCATTTTCAGGGGTGAGATACTTGAGTAGCAAGCGCACGACGGAATAGCTGAGCTTGCCGTCTTCAAACATCATCTTGAGGTACGGGAAGTTCTCTAACTGCCGCGCAACCGCAACGTATTCGTGGGCGGTGGAATGGGATATGCCCAATCTTCGGATCAACCATGCGCCCGTGCTCGTGGCGCCGAGATCCTGGGCTAATCCGAGGTTGTCGAACTCAGCTATCTGCGCCAAAAGTGACGCTTTGCAGCGCATCATTCTGGTGTAAGTGTCAATAATCCCCGCACCCATATGCGCAGCTAGAAGGTTTGGTTCAGCAAGCAGTGCTGTCATGGTGTCCCCTTGTTGGTTCGTTGTGAATGTGTTGTGGGAACACCATACAAAATGAGCTCGACACCATTCGAACAGTACTTCGAACAAAACCTAAGAGAATGAGTCCGCATTGCGGACTCCCTGGAACTTTGTGTTCATGCGCAAACATGGGCGCGCAAACCGGGACACAAGAACTCGACCACATATTCGAAACTAACCTAAGAAAAAGAGTCCGCATTGCGGACTCCCTGGGAAAACTAATCCTCCATCTCCGCAAAGGCCTCCTCCACGGAGTCATGCTCCTCGCGGGATTCCTCCCACACTTCTTTCGCTGCGGAGAGGTTCACGAGGATGATGATCGCAGCGACGATGATGTCGAACCAGGCGGTGGCCCACACGAAGGTGAGCAGGCCAGCGGCGATAATGAGGATGTTGGCCAACGCGTCATTACGAGCGGCAAGCCACGCCCCCGTCGCCAGTGAAGAGCCCTCATTGCGCAGACGCAACAAGATCACCGCGCAGATCAGATTGACCACGAGAGCACCGAGTGCGATGCCAGTGAGCCCCGACGGCGACGGCGGCTCCGGGTTGATGATCTTCAGCACCACGGTGACCAGCGCGGCGACAGCCGGAATAAGGATGAGGCCGGAGAGGACGGTGCCAGCCACGCGACGCTTAGAAGCTGGCCACGCCACCGCGAAGAACACCAGCATGTTGATCGCGGTGTCCTCGAGGAAGTCTGCCGAGTCCGCAAAAAGAGACGCCGAACCGATCGCGATGGCGGCTGCAAACTCGACGAAGAAGTATCCGAAGTTCAGCAGCGCCACGATCAGAACGGCGCGCCGAATACGTTATTCAGCCATGGTTAGTAGGAGCTAAAGCCATCCTCGGACAGGGTGTGCTTCTCATCGCCGGTGATTGCGGGGTTGAAGATGGAGACCAGGATCAGGTCCTCGTCTTTGCCGCCGCGCAGGTAGTGCGCATCATGTTCGTCGAGGACGTAGATCGTGCCCGGCGTGATCGGGTACACGTTACCTTCGGTGTCCTCGACCTCACCGGAGCCAGCGATGCAGTAGCAGGCCTCGAGGTGATTGCGGTACTGCAGCTTGGACTCAGTGCCCGCACGCACGACGGTGTGCGCGACAGCGAAGCCCATGTTGTCTTTCGCGGTGAGCACGCGCTCGGAGGTGCCGCCACCCCACTCGACAGTTTCGACATCTTCTCGGGAACGGATGAACATAATTCTCCTTCTTGAGGTGTCAGTTACCCGTTCCACGTTACGCGTAAGCTCATGGGCATGAAGGTCGCAGTAGTAGGCGCAGGAATTATTGGCTTATCGACGAGCCTCACTCTCGCCGACCACGGCCACCACGTCACCGTGTACGACCCGGCACCAGCCAGTGGTGCCACGTGGCATGCGGGCGGGATGCTCGCCCCGGCAGCTGAGGTGGTGTACCAGCAGGATCCGCTGTTCCCACTCATGATCGCGGCTGGGAAGTGGTACCCGGAGCTCATCGAGCTGATCGGCAAGTACACGGACTCCCCCACCGGCTACCGCACGGAGGGAACGCTGGTGGTGGCCAAGGACCGTGCGGATAAGACGCACTTGGAGGAGCTGCAGGAATACCAGCAGCTCCACGGGATGACTACGGAACGCATCACTACGCGGGAGGCGCGGAAGCTCGAGCCGGCGCTCGCCCCTGCCATTAGCGGTGCCGTGCACATCCCAGGTGACCACCAGGTGCGGCCCCGGCTCATTGCAGCGGCGTTGCAGGATGCGTGCCGCAATGCCGGAGTGACGTTCGTGGCCGAGGCAGTAAAAGATGTCAACGATGTCGCAGCTGATCAAGTCCTTCTGGCCAACGGTTTGGGCGCACGCGAAACGACGGGCTGGTTTGAGGGCACAAACCCGTTGAAGCTGCGCCCGGTGTACGGCGACATGGTGGAGCTGCGCATCCCAGAGCACCAGCGTCCACTACTTGAACGGGTGATCCGCGGGTTCGTGGAGGACCGGCCGATCTATCTCATCCCCCGCGAGGACGGCACTCTGACCATCGGCGCCACCAGCCGCGAGGATGACCGCCCGGCCCCGCAGGCAGGCGGCGTGCTGCAGCTGCTGCGGGACGCCAGTGAGGTCGTGCCGGGGATTGAGGAATGCGACATCATCGAAACTCACGTTGGCGCACGTCCCGGCTCCCCGGACGATCTGCCGTACCTCGGGCGGGTCAATGACCGGGTTGTCGTGTCCACCGGCTACTTCCGCCACGGGATCCTGTTGACGGGGGTGGGGGCTAGGTGTGGGGCGGAGATCGTCGAGAAGCGTGAGCCCTCCGTAGACTTGAAGGCCTGTAACCCGCTGAGGCACAAGGAGAACCATGAAGCTGACAGTGAATAATGAGGCGATCATCACGGAGGCAACCACGGTGAAGGGCCTGCTTGAGGAGATTCTCGGGGAGGTTCCTGCCGCCACCGCCGTCGCCGTGGACGGTGATGTTGTGCCGAAGTCGCAGTGGGGCGAGCACACGCTGAGCGAGGGTGCCCGCGTGGATATTCTTACCGCTGTTCAGGGAGGCTAAACGTGCTGGACATTGCCGGCAAGCAGTTCGATTCCCACCTGATCATGGGCACGGGTGGGGCGAGCTCGCAGGACATGCTCGAGCGCGCGCTGATCGCGTCGGGCACGCAGATGACCACGGTGGCTATGCGTAGGTTCGCTGCGCTGAAGCACAGCGAAGGAGAGACATCGAGGGAATCCGTTTTCGACTTGCTCTCCCGTCTCGGCATCGCGCCGCTACCGAACACCGCGGGCTGCCGCACCGCGCGCGATGCGGTGATCACAGCGAAGCTCGCGCGCGAGGCGCTGGGCACGGATTGGGTGAAACTCGAGGTCATCGCCGATGATCGCACGCTGCTGCCCGACGTTGTGGAGACCGTGGATGCGTGCGAAATGCTTATCGACGACGGCTTCACCGTCCTCGCCTACACCTCCGACGATCCCGTCGCGGCGAAGCGACTGGAGGACCTCGGTGCGGCAGCGGTCATGCCATTGGGCGCGCCGATTGGTACCGGTCTAGGCATTTTGAACCCGCACAACATTGAGCTGATTTGTTCGCGGGCAGAGGTGCCCATCCTCATTGACGCCGGCGTGGGTACTGCCTCCGATGCGGCACTGGCGATGGAGCTAGGCTGCGATGGCGTGCTGCTGGCCAGCGCCGTCAACCGTTGCCAGGACCCGGTGGCCATGGCGAATGCGATGCGCCTAGCCGTGGAAGCAGGGTTGCTTGCGCGTGAGGCGGGGAGGATTCCGAAGAGGGAGCACGCAGTGGCGTCCTCAAGCTTTGATGGCCTGGCCAGTTGGGCAGACCAGGTGCTGTAAGCAAAAAACTCCGTAGACTGTACGTGACGGGGGTCACACGGGCCCCTGCGCTACGACTAGGAGTTCAACCATGAAACGCATACTTGGCGCCACGGTTCTCGCCGCTGGTCTCACCACCGCCGCGTTCGCTCCGAATGCGGCAGCCAACCCCAACTACGTCTCCAACGCCAACAACACCGTCCGCTGCTACATGGTGGAGGGTGAAACACTCTGTGTGAGCGACATCGGCCGTGACGCACAGCCGGAGTGTAACCCGCCAAACCACCTCATCCCGGCCGTGTCCATCCAGCGCAACTGGGTGGGCACCAAGTGCTGGAACCAGGGCTTTGATGGCCAGCCGATGCGCCTCAACCCGCTGCAGATTCACGTCAACGGCAGCAAGGTTGTCATCCCGGGTCTTGCCGGCGAACTGTACGTCCTAGACGTGGCAAAGCCGGCGCTGGTTCGCGCCGGCTCCCAGAATGCTGTGTTGTTCGCCCTCTAACTAGTCCTGCTTGGACTCTGGCGTCTCACCGTCCACCACGAGTGCTTCGGTGAGGCGCCACGTTTCGTTCTCGTAGTCGTACTCGAGCTCAGGGCGGTCGATCTCATTACCCTCCGCGTCATAGCCCGGCGCGGGCTTGGCTTCGGCTTCCTCGTATTTCTCGGCCGTATCGGTCTTCTCCCACTGGCGGGAACGGAAGCGGCGCTCGGCGGAGGAATCGTCGCTCATTGCCTTGATCAGCGCGTACATCATGATGAAGTACACGAAGAAGAATGGCAGGGCGATGATGATCACCACTTCTTGCAGCGCCTGGATGCCGGAGTCGTTGATGAACAGCAGCGCTGCTGTCACCACACCAACCGCGCACGCCCACGCGACGCGGTAGTAGGCCGGGGTCTTTTCTTCCTCGCCGGTAGCAAACATGTCCATGACCATCGCGGCGGAGTCGATGGATGTGACGAAGTAGAACACGATCACGGCCAAAGCGACCGTTCCTGTGATCATGTACAGCGGATACTGTGCCAGCAAGGTGAACAGCGCCTGCGGTGTGTCACCGTCTTCCACGACTGGCCCAGTGAGCGCGCCCGGGTTCTTACTCTCCACCTCCATGGCGGTGCGGCCGAAGGTGGCAAACCAGATGATGTCAAACATGGTCGGCAGCATGATCGTGCCGGCGATGAACTCGCGGACGCTGCGGCCACGGGAAATGCGGGCGAAGAACATGCCCACGTACGGCGACCAACAGATGGTCCACGCCCAGTAGAACGCCGTCCAGGTGGCGTGCCAGCCCGGGTTCTCACCGTTCGAGTCGACCCAGAACATCAGCTCTGGGAGCGAATTGGCGTAGATGCCAAAGGATTCGGTGATGTGCCCAATGATCTTCAGGGTCGGGCCCGCGATGAACAGGAACACCAGCAGGGCAATAGAGCCAATGATGTTCAGGTTGGACAGAATTTTCACGCCCTTATCCAGGCCGGTGGCCACGGAGATGGAGGCAACCAGGGTGATGGCAATGATGATCACCAGCTGTACCCACGTCACCAGCGGGACGTCGAACATGATGTTCAGACCAGCGCTGATCTGCAGCACACCAAGACCAACGGAGACGGCGAGGCCGAAGACGGTGCCGATGATGCCCACTGCGTCGAGAAGCTTGCCTGGCCACTCGTATACCTTGGCGCCGAGCAGCGGGGAGAACATCGAGGAGTAGCGCGCCGGCATCTTGCGCTTGTAGATGAAGTAGCCCATGGCCAAGCCCGGCAGGGTGAAGATCACCCACATGTGAATACCGAAGTGGTAGTAGGTGAACTCGAATGCCTGGCGGATGGCGTCCGAGCTCATGGACTCAAGGTCACCGCGCGGCGGGTTGAACGCGTGGTGCAGCGGCTCAGCGGCACCCCAGAACATGAGCGTTGCGCCCATGCCCGCGGCAAACAGCATGGAGAACCAGACGGGGAGGGAGTACTCCGGGTCATCGTCATCATCGCCGAGTTTGAAGTTGCCGTATTTAGATACGAAAACGCCAATGAGGAAGATGAACACCGCGGACACACCACCGATGTACAGCCACGCAAAATTGTCCATCATCCAGCCGGAGACCTGCGAGTATGTCGCGCGGGCACGCTCGCCGAAAATGATGGTGGCGGCCACGAAGAGGGTAATGAACCCCGCGGCAACACCGAAGATCAGAGGGTCTGATTGAAATCTAGGTTTCCTAGGCATGCCGATCAAGTTTATGTTAAAAGCGTGACTATCGCCCATCAGATTCCCGAAAATGAGCTTCAACGCACCGCGCGCCAAATGAATTTGCCGGGCTTCGGCCCTGAGCAACAGGCCGCGCTTCACGGCGCTCACGTGCTGGTCATCGGGGCAGGCGGCCTTGGTTGCCCCATCATGCAAACGCTCGCCGCGACGGGCGTGGGAAAAATTTCGCTTATCGACGATGACACCGTCGACCTCACCAACATCCACCGCCAAATCCTCTTCGGCGCGGACGATGTCGGCCGGAAGAAAACTGAAGTGGCGGCCGAGCGACTGAAAGCACTGCAGCCCGACATTGAGGTCACCATCATCGACGGCCGCATGACCGCGGATAACGCCGTGGAACTCCTCGAGGGCATCGATGTGCTTATCGACGGCTCCGATACCTTCGCCACAAAATTCCTCGCCGCCGACGCCGCGGAGATCACCGGCACTCCCCTGGTGTGGGGCTCCGTGCTCCGCTACCGCGGCGACGTGGCCCTGTGGTGGTCCGGCCCAGGCGCCCCCGAAGACGGCGTGGGCCTGCGCGACCTCTACCCCGAGCAACCCGATGCGGACTCTGTCCCCGACTGCGCCACCGCCGGCGTGCTGGGCGTGACCACCTCTGTTGTTGGCGGGCTCATGGCCACGGAGGTGATCAAGTTCCTCACCGGCGTCGGGCAGTCCGAGGTGGGCAAGCTGATGATGTATGACGCCCTGGAAACGCGCATAAGCACTTTTTCAGTCACCCACGACCCTGCACGTGCGCTGACAACCTCCCTGCGCGGGAGCTATGGCGAGGTCTGCGCTGTACCCGACGGTGCGCCTGAACTCCTCGCGCAACTGGAGGCAGGCGAGCTCATTCCCCTCGATGTGCGCGAACCGCACGAGAAAGCCATCGAGGACCTGCCCGTGCCCGGCCACCTGCTGCCTACCTCCGATCTGGAAATCCAGCCGCGCATGGCCGCTGATTTCCTAGATAGTGTCGAGGAAGGCTCCCGCGTCCTTGTTTATTGCGCTTCCGGCATCCGCTCACAGTGGTTCGTGGATACCTTCGAACCCCTGGCGAAGGAACGCGGCATTGAATTGGTGAACTTTCCCGGCGGAGTCAGGCTGCTACCGTAAAAGCATGACTAACACCACACTCCCCCTGTCCACTATTGATCCGGATGGCCTGCTCGAATACTCGGCAGTGTTCAGCGACCGTTCCCTGAACCACATGTCCGCCCGCTTCATCGGCGTCATGCAGGAACTGCAGGCCATTCTGCGGGAGACGTACAACGCCTCCTCCATGGCCGTTGTTCCTGGTGGCGGCACGTTTGCCATGGAGTCTGTGGCCCGCCAGTTCGCCCGCGGCAAGAAGGCGCTGGTGATCCGCACCGGTAACTTCTCTTACCGCTGGACCCAGATTTTTGAGACCGGCAATATCACCGACTCCGCCGTCGTGCTCAACGCGGAGCCGACTGGTGATGCGCAGCGTCCCTCTTATGTGCCGCCGGCGGCTGAGATCGCCACCGCGCGCATCCGTGAGGAACGCCCCTCAGTGGTCATCGCCGCCCACGTGGAAACCGCCGCTGGCCTGGAGCTGCCGAAGGAGTACATCACCGAACTGGCCCAGGCCACCCACGACGCTGGTGGGCTGTTCGTCCTCGACTGTGTTGCCGCCGGCACCAAGTGGGTGGACATGAAGGAGTGCGGCGTGGACATTCTCATCACCGCCCCGCAGAAGGGCTGGTCCGGCTCCCCGTCCACCGGCTACATCATGTTCTCCGAGGCAGCCCGCAAGGAGCTGGACAACACCACCTCCGACAGCTTTGCCATGGACCTGAAGAAGTGGACCGCGATCTCCGAGGGCTACGTCGACGGCTCCGCTGCTTACCACGCCACCCTGCCCACCGATACGATCCAGCACAACCTGGCCCTGATGAAGGAAGCCAAGGAAGTCGGCCTGGACACACTCACCGAACGTCAGGTGGAGCTGGGCACCAAGATCCGCCAGGCGTTAGCTGATCGCGGCTTCGTCTCCGTCGCCGCCCCGGGCTATGAGGCCTCCTCCATCGTGGTCATGCACGCCACCACCCCGGAGCAGTCCAGCGGCGCCGCATTCAAGCAGGCCGGCATCCAGATCGCTTCTGGTGTTCCCCTGCATGTCGGCGAGCCGGAGAACTTCTCCACCTTCCGCATCGGCCTCTTCGGTCTGGACAAGTGGGCCGATGTCGACGCGGCTGTTGCCCGCTTCACGGAGGCGCTGGACAAGGTCGAGCGCTAACCAAACGTCAGCGAATACAACTTCACGCCTGCCGATGGCCGGATGCGCAGCACCCCGTCGGTGGGCGTGTCGCCTTTCACTAGGTCCAGGGTGCCGTCGGTGACCTCGAAGGTCTTCGTGGAGCCATCCGGGTATTCCACGTCCACCGTCCCTTGGCCGGACACCACCAGCTGTACCCACGCGGCGTGCACGTTGATGTCCATGTAGCCGCCATCGGCCTCCACGGATTCTGGCCCCAGCGTCCACTTCCCGGACAGCGCGAACATGTACGTCCCCGGCGCCGGCTGCTCGCCGAAGTCGCGCGGGCCATCGATGTAGTCGCGCTGCGCCGTGTACTTCGCACGCGCGGTACCCAGATAGGTCTCCGGGTTACGGTCCTTCGTGCCAGTTGCACCTTCTTGCTTCTCGACGACCTCCGGCAACTCCACCCCCGGATTCGCCTCCCGCAGCAGTTGACGGATGAGCTGCTCCGTCTCGGCATACGAGCCCTCCCCTTCCACGATCTGACGGACGTTGCCGTCTTTGTCGATGAGGTAGCGCGCCGGCCAATAGCGGTTGTTGAAGTTCTTCCAGGTAGCAAAGGAATTGTCCTGCGCCACTGGGTAGTGGATGCCTTCTTTCTCCACGGCGGCCTTCACGTTGTCCAGGTCGTGTTCGAAGCCGTACTCCGGGGAGTGGACACCGACGACGGTGAGGCCGGCGTCGCGGTAGGCGTCGTAAAGCTTGGTGATGTGCTCCCCTGCCCGCTGGCAATTAATGCAGGCATAGGCCCAGAAGTCCACGAGCATGACGCCGCCGTCCTGCGGGCTTGGCGGCTGGTCGGTGTTGATCCAGTTCTCCAAGCCGGCGAATTCGGGGGCGGGGCCGCAGTCGTGGAGGGTGGAGGGGTCGGAACGTCGACAAGCATTCAGCTCACCTGTGCCCAACGCATTGGTGGCGAAGTCCGAGTTCTCAAAACGCTGCGACAGACCCGCCGTCCAGTTCGGCAGCGAGCGCTGAATCGCGGCCGGCGCATTGAGCGCGAGCGCGAGCGTGAACACGAGCACGATCACACCAATCGCGCGGCGGTGACGCTGCACAACATCGACCTTCTCCCCGATCTTGTTGCCCGCGAGCGCGAAGATGAACAGCGGCAGCGCGGAACCCAGCGCGAAAGCCACGGTGAGCAGTACCGTATTCCAGCCGATCTCACCCGTACTACCCGCGACCGTCACCGCAGCGAGCACCGGCCCAGCACACGGCACGTACACCGCGCCAAGCGCCAACCCGATAACAAAACCGCCCTTGTCCTTGGCATTCTGCTGGAGCTGGTACGGGCGCGGAATGGCATCAAAAGGCTTCTGCACGATCGCCCCGATCTTCGGGAAAATCATGCTCAACCCAACAAGGCACAGCAGGACAATGCCCGTCCACCGCAGCACCGACGGCGGCAAATGCAACGCGCTGAGCAACAACGAACCCAGCAACGCGATCACCGCAAAACTAATGGTCAAACCCGCCACCACGTGCGACGGCTTACGCCCCACACTCACACCGAGCACCACCGGCAACACCGGCAAAATGCACGGTGAGAGCGCTGTGATCACCCCTCCGATAAATCCAACGAGAACAACACTGAACATCTCAAACGTCCTTACTTCATTGCGTTTTCCTGACACCCGGAACTACGGAGCCACCCACTTTTTCGGATTGGTCCAATCCGCTGTGGCGGGGTGCTCCGTAGTACTTCATGACGGGCCAGAAAACTGCGCCTGCAACACCAACCCAATGAAGGAGACACCATGTCTATCAAGCGCACCATCGCCACCGCCAGCACCATCGCCATCGCCGCCGTCAGCCTCGTTGCCTGCAACGACTCCGCAGACAAGATGGACAAGATGGACGACAAGATGGACGGCTCCATGACCCCGAGCTCCAGCGCCATGATGAGCGACTCCATGTCCAGCGAAGAGAAGATGTCTGACGACACGATGATGTCCGAGGAGAGCATGGAGCCTTCTGACTCCATGATGTCCGAGGAGAAGATGTCCGACGACAAGATGATGGAAGAATCCAAGTAATCCATGACCCAGGTGTTAGATTTGGAACTTGTGGATCTGGATAGTCTGTTAGACGGCGTGCGCGCGGGTGATAAAGCCGCGTTCAGTGCGCTGTATGACGCCATCGCGCCACAAGTTCTTGGTCTAGCCACTCACATTCTGCGCGACCAGGCCCAAGCCGAAGAGGTCACCCAAGAGGTGTTCGTGGAGGTGTGGCAGAAAGCCCACACTTTCGATCCGGCTCGGGGCAGCGCAAAGTCGTGGGTGCTCCGCCTGGCCAAATCGCGGTCTATTGACAGGCTGCGGAGTTGGCGCAGTGCGCAGGCCCGCGATACGGAAGACTTCAACCTGCAGCTCACCACGTGGGTCGCTCCCGCTGAAGAGGAAGCCGAACAGCGGCTAGAATCGCAGGAGCTGCAAGAACTCATTGATTCGATTGGGGAGCCCCACCGCAGCGCGCTCATGTTGGCGTACTTCGGGGAGTACACCCACCAGGAAATCGCCGATGCGACGGGTGTTGCGCTAGGCACCGCGAAGACGCGTGTGCGCGACGGCCTGCAGAAGTTGCGCAAGGCAGTGACAGTGAAAGGAGGCCTGTGATGGATAAGGATTTTGAGGACCTGTTCAATTCCGCGGCCTCACCAGTCACGCCACCGCCAGAGCTCAAAGACGCGATCTTGCAGCGTATCGACGCCACCGAGCAGCCCACCGACCTCACCACCGCCCGGAACAATCGCCTCAGCCGCCGCCTCATGGCCGCCGCTGCTGCGGTCGTGCTGTTTGTCGGCGGTGGCGTCGTGGTCACCCAGTTCAACGACAATGGCGCCACGGAATCCGTAACCGCCCAGGGCATCGAGGAGATGCACGCGGTCATGGGTGCTGAGGATGCTCGTCAGGGCCAGGCGGATGCCATGGGCGCGACGCTGGACATCGTGCTCAGCACTGATATGGGCAAAGGCGGCGCCATGGTCAATGGCCAGCCCGCACTTGCGGACGGCATGGGCGCCCAAGTCTGGGCCGTCATGGACGACGGCGCGATGGAATCCGCTGGCGTCATCGGCCAGGAACCCCACGACGACGTGTGGATGCCCCTGCCCGGCGGCACCTCCTCCGTCCTGGTCACCGAGGAAGTGGCCGCCGGCGCCGAGCAGCCCTCCGGCACAGTGCTGGCCGAGGTGCAGCTCTAGCTCTTCCCCGCCTCTCCCCGCCTCTCGCCACAGACCCCGATACCTCCCACCCGATATTCGCCATTTTTTGCCGATTATTGGGGTGGAGGTATCGGGGTTTAGCTAGCGGTCAGCGAAGGGCAGGCAGCACGTACTCGATCAACTCGTCGATCTGCTCCTCCGCAGAGCGTTTCGACGCCCTAAAGTTCACCATCACGTGATTGATCCCCACCTCGCGCTGGGTGCGTAGCAGTTCGATGAGGGCGTTGCGGCCCAGGCGGTAGCCGAAGGTGCCGCCGGAAGCGGGCGCGTCGGGGTCCTCGTGAAGGTCCAACCAGAGTGACTCGGCAAAGGGTTTGAACTGGTCCGGGCCGACTGCTGCCTGCCAATTGCGGACGTTCTGGCGCTGGATCTCCAGGCCCTTGTGGTACATCAGCCAGCCGTGGGTGTGCTCCGCACGCCACTCCAGGGTCTGCTGGCAGGAGCCGGTGGCCAACAGAGGGACTTCGCGGGCGATGGGTTTGGGCACGACATCAGCGCCGCCCATTTTGCCGCCGGACCAGCGGATGGGGGTGGCGGTGGTGAGGGTGGCGCGCTGATAAGCAGCAATTCTTTCGCGGAACTCTTCGTCGCGGTTGCCTTTGTCCTGGCCGAAGGCGGGGAACTCCTCCGGGCGATCGCCGGTGGCAACACCCATGAGGAAGCGGCCACCGGAGAGCCGATCGATGGTGGCGGCGCGCTTGGCCAGCAGCAACGGGTGCTGGAACGGCACGACGATGGCAGCAGTGCCGAGCGCGATATCGGTGGTCTGCGCGGCAATGTAGCTCAAGTACATCCAGGGGTCGTAGACCTGGCCGACATCGCCGAATGTTTCGACGCGCAGCGGGATATCGCGGACCCAAATGGCAGCTACTCCCCCAGCCTCCGCTTTGCGGATAAGACGCAGCTGGTCATCCTGCGGATCCGTGATGGGCAAGCTCAGACCAACGGTGAGCTCCCCTTCCGCGAAGGTGCGCTTGAAGCCGGGAAGGTCCGTGTGCGGGCGGTCCGAGAGCTCAAACATGCCCCTCAGCTTAGAAGAACAGTTTGACGATGCCGAAGAGGTCGCTCACGATCGCATCCGAGCTGTACTCGCCGAAGATCTCGCGGGCCATGTCGCGCTTCTCCTCCTCAGGCTTGTAGAGTCCTGCCAACTTCACCGAGGAGACAATGAAGTTGATCAGCTCTTTGACCACGGAGAAGGCATCGTTGATGAACCCGGACGGGTTGTCGCTGGGGATGGTCTTGACTACGTCAGCCGGCAACTTCTCCACCAGGCTATCGATAAAGCTCATAGGTCCCGCTCCAGTCTTTTTGTTTGGCTACACGTTCTTGACTTTCAGAAAGATTACAGGTGCTCAGCAGGTTTGGCGCGACAAACGGAAAACTTGCGCTAGAGCACCACCCAGCCAACGAGCGCAGCGCCGATCACCACTGCCCACGGCGGCACCTTCCAGGAGGTCAGCGCGGCGTAGCAAACCACAGCGATGCACAACGTGGCCGCACCCGTGATGCCGGCTGTGAAGACCGGGGTGTACAGCGCCGCGCCAAGAATGCCCACGACAGCGGCATTCGCCCCAGCCAAAGCGGCGCCAGCGGGAGGGGCGTGGCGGATGCGCTCCCAAAACGGCATGGCTCCGAGGACCAGTAGTGCGGCGGGCAGGAAGATTGCAACGGTGGCGATCACGGCGCCGAGCAACCAATTCGTACCCTCCATACTCGCGCCAAGGAAGGATGCGAAAGTGAACAGCGGCCCCGGCATGGCCTGCGCGGCGCCGTAGCCGGCCAGGAACGTGTCATGGTCCACCAAGCCCGGCCCGACGGTGACGGACTCAAGCAGCGGCAACACCACGTGCCCGCCGCCGAAGACGAGAGCCCCGGCGCGGTAGAACGTGTCAAAGATGCCCGCGCCGGTCGTACCGATGAGCCGCGCAACGACGGGCAGGGCGAAGAGCAGGACGAAGAATAGCGCCAGGCACACGATGCCGAGAGTGCGCGAGCCACTCCCCTGCGGTGCTTCCTCCGGCGCCTTCTCCGCGCGCAGGAACAGCAGGCCGACCACAATGCCGAGCACGATAACCCCAACATGGATGAGTGGGTGCGGGACCAGCAGAACCACAGTAAGCGCCGCCACCGCAATGGCCGCGTGGATCTTGCCGGTGACCAGACTCTTGGTCATCCCGTACACCGCCTGCGCCACCACGACGACGGCCGCCGCCTTCAGGCCGAGTAGCCAGCCCGCCCCGCTGATGTCGCCCAGCTGCGCCACGCCCAACGCGAAGGCCACCATGAGCAGCACCGACGGCAGCGTGAAGCCGACCCATGCCAACAGTATGCCCAGGTACCCGGCGCGTTTCAGGCCAATCGCCATACCCACCTGGCTCGACGCCGGCCCGGGCAGAAACTGGCACAGGGCCACCAGGTCCGCGTAGTCCTTGTCGGTAAACCACTTTCGCTTATCCACGAACTCGTCCCTGAAATACCCCAAATGCGCCGTCGGACCGCCAAAGGAGGTGCACCCGAGGCGGGTGAAAATGCGCAGGACTTCCCAGGGGGACGATGTGGCTGGTTCGGTGGCTTTCACAGGGTCAACATCTACCAGACCCGAATCGACTGCGCGCTGCAAAGAAAACCATGCCTGAACACAGGCAAAACAAGGTAGTATACGCAGAAACATTCGGTGAGCCGTCCACTGGCCAGACTGGGAAGGACTATCCCGCCATGCGTAACCGCTTCCTCGCCATCGCCACTGTGGCAGCTGTAGCAACCACCAGCGTGCTTGCTCCGTCTGCCGCGTCTCAGGTTCAACCCGAGAATCCAGTTGTGGGCAAAGACGCATTTCAGTACAAATTCGATCTGCCCAACCGTGAGCCACACGACGTTGTGCTGCAGGTAGGCGAAACCCAGGACAGCGTCCGGTTGAACTGGGTGACTACGTTTGGCATCACCGGTCAGTCGGTGCGCATCTACGAGGCTGGGACGGATGCCAGCACCGCCAAGGAGGTCGCCGCCACGTCCGCAGACGCGGAGGTGAACCTGACTGAAGGCCCCTTGGATGAGCCGGACCTCAAGCAGTTTTTCGCGCCGATCGCGCACCACAAGGCCACCGTGACCGGCCTGAAGGAGAACACCAAATACGTCTACTCAGTGGGTTCGGAGGCAGATGGCTGGTCCAAGGAGCTTGCCTTCACCACCGGCTCATACGGGGATAGCTGGAACTTCCTGTTCTTCGGCGATCCGAAGCTGTACAACACGCAGGACCTCGACGGGAAGACCGATGCGTGGGCCAACACCGTGAACCAGGCCACCACGAAGTACCCGAAATCCGCCTTCCTGCTGTCCGCCGGCAATCAGTCAGGCCACTCCGCGTACATCGAGCACTCCAAGTTTCTCTCCCCGGAGCAGATGCGCAAGTACCGCTTGGCGGTGAACAACGGCAGCAACGACAACATCCACAAACCGACCTATAACGCGATGTACAACCACCCGACTCAGGGGGATGAGAACTACTGGTTCGCATACAACAACGCACTCATCGTCTCCCTCGACTCGAACGATGTGCAGGACATCGAGGATGACGCGGTGTTCGTGCGCAACACCATTGCTCAGCAAGCGAAAGGCAAGGACTGGGTGATAGTCACCTTCCACCATAGGCAGGAAGATCAGCAGTTCACGCAGTGGCGTGAACGTATGACCCAGGTGTTTGCCGAGGCAGATGTGGACCTGGTGTTGTCCGGTAGTGGTGATGCCTACAGCCGAACGAAGGTGCCGGAGGGGAATAAGGCGGGGGGCGTCGAAAAGCAAGAAGGCGAGGTGCAATACGTGACGGTTGGGCCCACCCCGGACTGGACCTCTGTTGAAGTCAGCCCGGAAAGCCTGAAGGTCTCCACCTCTGACGGCCAAGGCGGCAATGTGGACTCCTTCACTCTCACGCGCGCTGTTGAGGGCACACAGCCGTCTGGCTCCTCCAAGGCTGGCATCGCCTTCGGCATCCTCGCTGGCCTCCTGGCACTGATCGGCGGTGGCCTCCTCTTCGCGTCGCAGTCTGGTCTGCTGCCGAAGGAGCTGAAAGATCTCTTCCCGTTCTAAAAACCACAAAGCCCCGACCCAAAGTGGATTTAACGAGGTGGCAGGCCTAGCGTTAGTGCTATGACGTTGCCAAAGTTCGGTCCCGCTTGGGCCGGCGCTTTAATGGGAACCTCGATTGCGTCGAGTTTGACTGGGTTACATGGATTTCATGTAGCCCAGCTCGTTTTTGCGCTGATTGCGGCGGGACTCCTCATCGTGTTCACGGTTGGCGTGCGCAATGAGACGCCCCGGCACCAGAACATGGCGGCGTGGGGCATGTACACGATGGGCCTGCTCGCGTGCGGCTCGGCGTGGACGGCACTCACGGGAAACGATGCGTTCCAGCTGATCAGCTGGTGGGTCGGTGCGCCACTAGCCATCATCGTGTGCTTGTGGCAACTCTGGGGTTTGTGGAAGCAGTCCGCGCACTACACCGAGCCTGCGTTCCCGTGGGGCTTGGCGCTCGTGTCCCCGATGGTCGCCGCGACATCCGCCGGGCAGCTGGCCACCCATCACGGCGAGTTTTATCACTACGCGGGTGAGCTGTGCTTCTTCCTCACGTTCTTCACCGCGATCCCGCTCTTCCTTCTACTGCTACTGGTCCCGCACGCGCCCACGTGGCGCCGCCGCGGGTACAGCGTGGATTCCCCTCGGTGTTGTCGGCCAGTCGACGGCAGCATCGACATTGCTTTTCGACGCCCACCTGTACGGCCTCATCATGTTCACCCTCGGCGTGCCGTGTGTCCTCTACGCCATGTACTGCTTCTACGAAGCCGTCCTCCAATGGGCGCCCTACGGCCCTGGTTGGTGGGGCTCTACCTTCCCCGTGGGCACCATGTGCTTGGGTGCTTGGGACGAAGGCTGGCACACACTTTCCTTGGCGCTCCTCGTGTTCTTGCTCCTCCACTGGGGTGTCTGCGCGGTGCGCTTTGGCGCTTGGGAAGGAAGCCGGACGTAGCACCAAGCCTGTATAGTTGACGTGTCATAAACTTTTCGGGTGACAAGGGAGGACACGATGACTGCGGACGCACAGAAGGATTGGGCCGGCGATGCCCAGAATGCTTCAACGGATGGCGAGTTCAAGCGGGATACGAACTATATCGGGGACCGCATTGTTGCGTCGACAAGCGGCGAAGGCTCGCTTTGGCCCGTGCAACCGCACCGCTACCGCCTCATCGCGGCGCGTGCCTGCCCGTGGGCGCACCGCGCTGTCATCGTTCGGCGCTTGATGGGGCTGGAAGATGTGATCTCCTTGGGCCTGGCAGGCCCGACCCACGACAAGCGCTCCTGGACTTTCGACTTGGATCCGGGCGGTGTGGACCCCGTGTTGCAGATCCCCCGCCTGCAGGATGCGTACTTCGCGCGCTTCCCGGATTACCCGCGCGGCATCACCGTGCCGGCCATCGTGGAGGAAGCAACCGGCAAGGTGGTGACGAACGATTACAACTCCATCGTCCGCGACTTCCAAACCGAGTGGACCGCCTACCAGCGCCCCGGTGCGCCGAACCTGCTGCCACCGGAAGACCAACGCGAAGAGACGGAGGCGATCAATGATTTCCTCTTCCGCAAGTTCAACAACGGCGTGTACCGCGCCGGGTTCTCTGCCTCCCAGGACGCCTACGAAGAAGCCTATGCCGACGTGTTTGAGGTCCTCGACTGGCTCGAAGACCGCCTAACCAACCGCCGCTTCATCATGGGTGAACACATCACGGAGACCGACATCCGCGCCTACACCACCCTCATCCGCTTTGACGCCGTCTACCACGGCCACTTCAAAACGAACCGGAACAAGATCACCGAAATGCCCAACGTCTACGGCTACCTCCGCGAGCTGTTCCAGACCCCCGGCTTCGGCGACACCACCGACTTCACGGAGATCAAACAGCACTACTACATCGTCCACCGCGAAGTGAACCCCACCCAGATCGTCCCCGCCGGCCCCGACCTTTCCGGCCTCGCCCAACCCCACGGCCGCGACCACCTGCCTGGCTCACCGTTTGCCGAGGGCACTACCCTGCCCGGCCCACTGCCCGAGTCCGAACAGCTGAAGAACCCCACGGACTTCCAGCGGGAGCTGTTTGGGCTGGGGTAGGCGCCAATCCCCCTGGGATTACTGGTTGATGCGGCGGCGGATGTTGCCTCCAACCCGATTGAATGCTCGGGACTGCCGGGTCTGCGTACGGCGCCGAGCCTCCGCGAGAGCCTTATCGACGTCGCTCGAATGATTGAAGGAAATCTTGTCCATCCCGCGCATCGTGGAGCGAAACATCGCCATAGTCCGTACCAAACCTTCCCTAGGTTTCAAGCGTTTACAGTTCACTGTAGAGGACGGGAGCAAGCTGTCCCGATGCTTCCTGTCCCCTAGTAACGCTCGACCGCGTACATGACTACTCCTTGGTACAACTCGCCATCCACTGGGAGCGAATGCTCCACAAACTGCTTCCGAACCACCTCGAAGACGTTGGACGTACCACGGGTTGCAAGCGCATCGTCCAACGCCTGGGCCAAGTGCTCTTCCACAGGACTGTTGCCAGCGTGCATGCGAAGCACATCAAGTAGATCGTGGATGCGTTCCTCAACCGGTGATGTCTCCGCGATGCCCATCTCGTCACCTGCAAGGGCGTTATCTGGCAGCGCAATGCCGCGGGCTTTGTCTTCCATCGCAGCAACTGCAAGGCGGGCCATCGCGGCAGTGAGAACGCTCAGCGCATCTTCACCACCGAGGATGAAGTTGGTGAACTGCTCCTGTTCTGCACCGGCACCAACGAGCGCGGAGAGCACCTTGTTACGCAACTTCGGGGACCTGGCCAACGCTTCTTGAGGGTTCTTGGTTGCCAGCTTCTCCACTTCGTCATCATTAGCCAGCGCCTCCCACACGGCGTGAACCATGCGGGTGTTCGCAGAATTCGACATGTCAATCCCCGCAGCAGAGAACAGGTCATTGACTTGTTGAACCGCCTCACGGAAGGCGCCCTGCAGCGGATCCCCTGCCCCGCCCGTGGACATGCGACCGTCGAAGCCAGGTACAGGAAGCGGGGCTTGAGAGTCCTCAATACTCAGCTCAAGTTTTTGGCCCTTCTCAACATCACCCGTGACGGCGGTCTTCACCACATCCACACCGGTGATGTAATCCTCGTTTCGTGCTTTCTTGCCCAGTTTGAGGTTGCGAAGAAGCAGATCAGCGAAGATTGCGCGCTTGTGCAATCGCACATCTTGGAAATCGATGAACTGACTCAAGAAATCCCAGGCGTGAATATACTTTTCCAGGTTGGCCCGGAAGTCCGTTGCCACTGCTTCGTTCTCTTTATCTCCGGATGCGAGTGCGCCGAGATAGACGTCACTCCACCGAGTGACAATCGGATCAATTCCAATGCGAATCAGGGAGTCCTTCTTCTTCACATCGAGGTCAGGATCCATCAAAACGTTGGCGAGCTCTTCCATTTCTTCCGGGGAGTAAAACTGGGATGCATCCAGCACACGAGCTAGATCCGCCAGGATGTCCGGATCAACATCGGTGTCAATGGAAGCCTGAGAGTAGTACGGCTGGAACGATTCCAAGATCGTTTCGGGGGCGTTCACGAAATCGACCACGAACGTCTTTGTCTTGTTCTTCGACGGCATCGTTCTGTTGAGGCGCGACAATGTCTGCACCGCCATGACGCCGGCGAGCGGTTTATCCACGTACATGGCAGACAAGCGTGGTTCATCAAATCCGGTCTGATACTTGTTTGCCACGATTAGGAACTTGTATGAAGCACCGTCGAACATCTTCATGGTGTCCATTCGGCGTTTGCCTTCAGGGGCGTTCTCGTTGTTGAGGGAGGATTCGGTGACGATCTCCTCTACGTCCTCATCCTTGGACACATTCAGTGAGCCAGAGAACGCGACGAGAGCTTCTAACCCCTGGTACTTCTGGTTGGATTTGATGACATCTTGGACCGCTCTAAACCAGGTGTAAGCAGCCATGCGGTCATCGCAGACCACCATTGCCTTCGCTGCGGAGCCAAGCAGGTGGCGGACGTTGTTGTCGAAGTGCTCTACTACAACCTGCGCCTTGGAATGGATCGTCTTTTCATGCGAGCGGACGAAGTGCTTTAGTGCTGACTTCGCTTCGCCAAGAACGACCTCATCCTCACGTCCAAGACGGTCTTCAATCTTGGCGTAGAGCGAAAGCGAGATGTAGTTCTGGAGCACGTCCAGGATGAAGTTCTCATCGATAGCCTGCGCCATCGAGTACAGATCAAACGCCACACGCTTGTCCGGGTTGTCCGGGGATGGCTCCCCAAACACGGCCAACGTCTTAGCTTTCGGAGTAGCCGTCAGCGCAACGACGGTGACGTTGGACGAACGTGCGACAGCCGAATCTCGCTGCTGCTGGAGATGATCCTTCTCTGCGCGGGTGAGTTTTGCCGACCCAAGAGGAGTGGACATGCTTTCTTCCAGAGCATCTTCATCTGTTTCTAGATCCGCAGCTGCCCGCGACGCAGCCTCTGCAAGCTCATCAGGTGTATCTGAAAGCGTCTCCAGCAACGTGCGAGAAGTCTTGCCGTGCTGCGAGGAGTGCGCTTCATCGATGATGACCAGCCAACGACGGTTACGAAGATTCGAGGAACGATCAATGGTCCGCGCCAGTGCTGGGAAGGTCTGCAGCGTACAGGACAGAATGCGCTTGCCCTGGGTGAGGTAGTGGTTCAGTTTCTCGGACTTGGACGTGTCATCGTTGGTGATGTTGATGACCATGCCTTCAGAGGCCTGAAGCAGCGAAAGTCCATCCGCGACGTTCCTATCCAGCACGGTGCGATCCGTAACGACGATTACGCAATCGAAAAGTTTCGTCCCGTCTTCGTGGATCATCTTGTTGGCGTGGTGCGCCAACCACGCGATTGTTTTCGTCTTGCCGGATCCCGCAGAGTGCTGGATCAAATAGCGCCTGCCGGTGCCGTTGGTGGCGACATCGCTGGTGACACGTTCAACAGAGCGCAACTGGTGGAAGCGCGGGAAGATCAGACGACCCTCGTTGCCCTTCGTGGACGGCTCCCACAGTGCGTAATCCTTCAGGATGCGCAAGAGCAGGTCTGGCGAGCACACCCACTCCCACAGGTAGGAAACGTTGTACCCGTTGGGGTTGTCGGGGTTGCCAGCGCGGCCTTCCTCGGTTCCCTGGTTGAACGGGAGGAAGACAGTATCGGCACCGTTGAGTTCCGTGGTCATCATGACTTCACGAGAAGACACTGCGAAGTGGACGAGACAGCGGCCGGGATTAAGTAGCGGACGCTTCGAGCTGTTCGGCTTACGGTCGTCCTTGTACTGCTTGACGGCATCGTCAATCGACTGCGTGTTGTCAGTTTTGAGTTCCATCGTGATGACGGGAATGCCGTTGACCAGCAGCACAAGATCAATCTCACCTAAGCCACCTTTTTCAAAGTGGACTTGCTGCAGCACGCGTAGGCGGTTTTCTTTCGCCTTGTCGATCACATCCGTCTTCGCCGGGTCATACGGGTAGAAGCCCGCCATGTCCGGGAAGTTCACGGTGCCGAGGTCTGTCTGCGTGAACGAGAACCCATCTCGAAGCGTGCCCAGAAGTCCGCCGTTGACCTTCTTGGTGATGCCATCAAGAATTGGCGTGTGGTCGAGCTCCTTAGTCAGACGCTTTAACAGCCGGTACTCACGAGACTTTCGCTCTGTTTCGTTCGCAGTCTCAGGAATCGCCCGCTCGTATTGCTCCGGATACTGAGTCTTCAGCCAGTGGAGTACGTCTTCAGGGAACAGCCCGAGTTCGGGGTCAAAGCCCTTGTCGTTGGCACCCTTGTTCCAAATCCAGCCTTGGCTGTTGAGAGAACGGCAGATGGTCAGTTCCATCGCTTCTTCAAGAATTGGGTTCACCATGATTAGACCTCTTTTCGCCCCGTAACGACTTCAGTGATCAGCGCAGTCTTTCGCGCTTTGAGGTTCTCGATGAGTCGTGTGGATTCTTCGATGAGTGCGTCCATCTTGGCGGTTTCTTGGTCGAGTTTGTTAGCGATTTCTCGCTGCTTGTCAAGCGATGGGAGAGGTATCAATAGAGTCGTGAACTCCTCCCAATTCAGGGATTGTCTAACGCCTGACCCCATTCGGTAGAAAACCTTTTTGCTATCCAGTGCTCTCATACACCACGCAAAGAAGGAACTGTCGAGTCCAGGATGTTTAGGGACGAAAGATAAATAGGCTGAGGTCACAATCCCTTTCTCTCGCACTAAGCCAGAACGCAGGGACTTATGATCATTCTGAAGATCAGTGAACCGCAATACTGTCTGTCCTGGCTGCACCACTTGATAGGTTTCGTATGAATCTGGGCGCAGTCCTTCGCTAGATTCTATCGGTTTCCGCACTATATTCCCGTAGGAGAGGGAAAGACGATTCTCCGATAGCATCCCAGTGTTCTTAACGGTATTTTTTCGTCCTAGAAGCCGTATCGGGACGAGTGATACTTCAGAGTGGCAAACTCGAGATGAGCCCCCAAGACTCAGATCAATTGCATCCTGAATGCCGGGAATTAGGCTAGAGGGAAATTGCGTTTTCCGGTTTTTTAAGTTTTCAACTAGCCCGTCAAATTCTTCAATCACCGCATCCATCTCGCTGATTTCCTTATCCAGATAATCAGCGATACGACGCTGGGTTTCGAGTTCAGGGAGAGGGATGCGAATTGCTCCGAAACGGTCTTCAGAAATGCTCCGCCTGTGCGGGAGAATGCCGTTTCCCATGTTTTGAGCTTGGTTGCGGAATTCCTGAACACCAAACCAGTAGTTCAAGTATCTAGTGTTGAGCTTTGATTCATCGGGCGAAATGATGTGATAAACAGTCGAAACAACCCCGTCAAATGGACTTATCCCGTAGCTACCAATCCAGAAATTCATGCTGTTGACAATGATGTCCCCTGCATAAACTTTCTTAGTTCGCGTCAAGTCTTCGGGTTTTCTGTTTCCTACTGCGCCCTTGTCCTCATATCTCATCACACCCTTTTCTCTCAGCAGAGAAAGATACTGAGCATCTAGGTCCTGATTGGGTTCATTGCGAAAATTCACAAGCAGTGAGAGAGGTACTGTGTTTGTGAATCCTGCATTCCGCCACTCCTGACCGTTAGATATGTCACTTACGAGAAAAAGGCTATTAGTCATTTGAACGCACCTCCCCAAACAGTGCTGCGATGCGTTCCAAGGAAGCGGCAATATCTGCGTCTAATTCTTCCAAAGAGCGGGTCTCTTCTGGTTTGTAGAACAGTCGGGTGAGTGGGAGTTCGGTTCCTACTTTGGCGAGGGATTCGTCCCACTGCATGTCGGGGACGAATGGGAGCACTTCGCGTTCCATGTGTTCGGTGACGTCTTCGAGGTATGGGACGCGCTCGATAACTTTTGTCGAAGCGTCTACTACAGGATTTCCTTTCTCGTCGAAGGAGGCGGGTGCGTTCTCGTCCTCGATGGCGAGGGACTTCATGATGTGTTTGAGCAGCGGCGTGCCCATCTTCACGCCGTGTTCCTTGGCCTCAGCTCTCAGTGCTTTCGGGAGATCGTTGTATTCGCGTCGCTGCATGGCGCGGATCACTGCTTCATGTTTCGGGAATGCGGATTTGTGGTTCATCGCTTCCGCGACTGTTTCGTCGGTGACGCTGACGGCGTAGTGCGCCAGCTTGAACATGGGAACGTCGCGGTAAGTCAGATCGTCGGCGGTGACGATGATGGAGCGCTCGTTTTCTTCGAAGTTCTTGTAGAGCTGGTTGATTTCGCGGATATTGTCTTCCGTGAACTCGTAACGCTTCTGCCCCATGTTTTTGCGCATGGGAGCGCAGATGTCAGTCGCGTCGATGAACTGGATCTTGTCGCGGCGGCGAGGCTCCTTGTTCTGGTCAAGGATCCAGATGTACGTGGCAATGCCGGTGTTGTAGAACATGTCATTCGGCAGCGCGATGATCGCATCCAGAACTTCGGTTCCACCTTGCGCACCAATGAGGTACTTGCGGATGCTATCCGGACCGCTTTCGGCATCGCCGGTAAACAACGGAGAGCCGTTGGTAACCACCGCAGCACGGCCGCCCTTTGTGGGACCATCAGCGGGAGCAAGTTTGTGTGCAATGTGCATCAAGAACAGCATCTGGCCGTCACTCACTGCCGGTAGGCCTTCGGCGAAACGAGGGTCCCCTTGTTCCTGGAGCGCCTTCACGTCCTTCTGAAACGACTTCCAGGAAGAACCGTACGGAGGGTTCGCCATGATGTAGTCAAAGGTGTCATCCGCATACTGGTCATTGGTCAACGAGTTGCCGTACTTTAGAACCTCCGGGTCCTTAAAGCCCTGCATGAGCAGGTCAGACTTACCCATCGCGAAGGAAGACTCTTTGAGTTCCTGGCCGGCGATGATCACCTCGATGCCGGGGTTGATTGCACGCAGCGCGTCGCGGGCAGCGATGAGCATGCCGCACGTACCAGCGGTTGGATCGTAAACGGAACGGATGATGCCGTCTTCTTCCAGTTCGGCGTCATCGGATGTGAACAGGATGGACGTCATCAGACGAATCGCATCACGCGGGGTATAGAACTCACCGGCATCTTTCGCTTTACGTGCGAAGGAGCGGTACATGAGGTTCTCAAAAATATCGCCCATCGTCTGATCCTGAAGCGCTTCATCAGACATATCGATAGACGCGAAGTGGTTGACCATGTTCCACAGCTGATTGTTGCGGTCCAAAAAGTCGACCAGTTTTTCAAACTCGAACGCATCCCAGATCTCCAAGATGTTCGCGGAGAAGGTACGGAGATACTGTTTCAGCCCTTCATTAAGTGCGTCATCGGAGGTAGCAAGACGCTCCAGTGAAAGCTCAGACGTGTTCCAGAAGCGGAGCTTGAACATGTTCTCAATCTTGAGACCGACAATCGTAGGGTCGGTTCCGCGCTCATTCTCTTGGCGGACAAGCTCGAGCACGCCCGGCTTCGTGGCAGCCAAGCGTCCTTCGAGGCGACGCAGCACCGTAAACGGAATGATGTAGTCGCCGTAATTCTCAGCAGGAACGATGAGGCGAAGGTAATCATCGGCGGTTTGCCAGATGGCTGCGTTAAGGCTGTTGACCTTGGCAGTCTGCTTCGGGGTAATCGAGTCAAGAATTTCGGAAGTATCCGCCATTGGAGAAGCCCTCGTATATCGCACGGTTTTCTTTAGTAACGATCCGATCTTCTCACAGGGAGACGCACATTCAGCGCAACACAACAGCTGCGGGTTAAGCAGCTAAGAGTATCCGCTTAACAGCTGGCTTCACACGATATCGACTGCAGCCACCGCCACCGTCGTGAATCAGGTTGCGCTAGCGCACCAGCACCAAGCCGACGGATCACCACACAGCGAATCCGCTCCCAGCAGCACTAATCGGCAGCCCCAGAAATCGACGTCTCACCATCAGCGGTGGCCTTCCGTCCTTGCACTGCCACAACAACGCTGGCCCTAACAGATTCAGGACAAGCACCATGACGGGGTGGATATGGACATTCCGGTAATTCATGACCACATCCTGCTGCGTAGATCCACTGAATTTGTCTGCTTCAGTGCGAACGGAGCGCATCGCTAAGAGCTCTCGCTTTCTTGAGTGCAACACTTGAACCTTTCTGTGAGGCAAAGGCGTGCAGGCCATCCCACGCATCCGCAGGAATGTAACCACGTCGAGTCGCTTCAGCAAGGATCTCCTGGTGCAGAGTAACCACGTCGAGCACCCGGTTGACCCACTTGGGTACAGGTGTGTGCTCGGCAGCAAAGACCAATGGTTCGGTGAGCATGGGCCACAACGCGGGAAGGAGTTCCGGTTTCGTCTCAAGATCTTGAATGGCGCGTGCGGGACTCCACGCCCCACCCGGAATCAGTTGGGTCACCACGGCTCGGACGGTCGCCCATCCGAGTTCTCCGGAGACGACCAACTGCTCTACTTCGTTACGGGGGATAGACACGTCACCGTCAGTCGCAAGATCGGTCAAGCACACACCGAACAATGAGTCTGAACGCGTTTTCTGGTCGGTGATTCGCTTCTTCTTCCGGCGTTGCCACGCATTGCGTTCCTTATTACCAAACGGTTCGGCAACCACCCGCTCACCGTCAAAGAACACGCGCTCGTTCTCGGTGGACAGAACCCACCCTTCACTTAGGAAATCGCCCGTGAAGGTGCGGAGTTTCACTGTCTGGCCAGTGGGGAGTGTGAGGTGGCACATCAACGTGCGGTGACTCGCATCAGGGTCTTCCCAGTGTGCACTGATGTGGGCGCCGTCGTCGATACGCGAAGCGGTTCCCGCATCAGCTGGCCACACTCGGTTAAATTCATCGGCGTCGAACTCCTTGGCCTTGAATTTAGGAGCCCTGCGTGTGGGGGCAACAGCGGGCTTCGTGTAGACCACTTCCCAGCCATCTAGTATCCGCTGTGCCTGCTTCGCTAATGCTGTATTTCTCTCCGCGGCCAGCTCACCCAACCGGTCCGCAAGCAGGTCAGTCTGCTCAGGCCCCAAGTCGCTTCTGCCCGCCAGCGCCTCAACCACTGCACGCTTTGCCTTAACGGTTTTTGCATATAGAGCAGGCAGAGCCACCTCAGCCACCACCTCGGGCGGGGCGAATGAAATGAGCCGAGGTGCAAGCGCCTCCACCACCGGCCCCTCCCCCATGCTGATCGCAAGAACCAACGCAGCCACCCGGTCCAACAGCTCAGAATCGCTAGCGCTCAAGTCCTCCGTGATAATCCGCACCAGTTCCTTACGGCCCCAGGGTTTCGGGGCGGTGTCCAGTCCTGTGATGGCGTGTTGAAGGGCCTCATCACGACTAATAAGGCCCTGCTGAACCCCCATGGGCAGCACTGCACCCAACGGGCCGTCCACGGAGACACCCAGCGCCAGCGCGGCACGCAAATGAGTGGCGAATGATGGGCGCAAATCGTCGAGAGACGGAATCCAAGTGTCTCGCCCAGGTGCACTACCAGCGAGTCCCTGACACGCCGTCACGGTCCACGCTTCCAGACACGGAAGCGTGTAGGGCATATCCAAACGGTGTTTGAGGATCAGGCCCACAGCCACGTTTTCAGACATTGAATCCGCATTCGCCCACAGCCAGCACGCGCGTTCGGCGAATGCGAGCGCAAACTTCTCATCGCGTTGCAGAAGGCAGTCCAAGAGCGCTTGGTCTGAACCCTTAGCCAGTTCGGCTGCCCGCCGCCCGTTCACTCCCAACCGAATGGCGAACATTCCGAGCATTCCAAGGTCAACGTCCACGCGCGGTGTCCCCTTTTGCAGGCCCGCGAGTGCGGTACGCTGTTGGTCTTTAGTCCCGAGCGGAAGTGTGGGGGCGTCTTCACGGGCGGCTGTGTCCCAGCCGTGCTCTTTAAAAATCTGTACCGAGCGGTCAATGGGGCTCATGTGCGCTCCTCAGGTAAAGGCTGTCGAGTGAACCAAAATTAATCAGCAGGCCCTGAAACCGACGACTCACCATCAGCAGCGTCCTTCCGCCCTCGCACCGCTACAACAACGCCGGCGATGTAGGACGCAATCACACCAAGGACACAGAGCCAAAACAACGCCGCGGAAAGCTCTAACGCCCATCGCCCGACAAACTGGGTGAAGACGGATTTCACGCTCTCCTCAGTATCACCAGAATCGACCATAAAGATGCCGGCCAGGAAGAGAAACACCGTCACCGCGATGAAGGCCCAAGACTCGCGCCACCCGAAAGCCTTATGCGGCCCTGTGTCTGGATGCTCCTTCACGATGCGCTCCGGGATAAACCACAGACCAACAAGCGCAACTGCTATGACTACTCCGGCCGGAATGGTGAGGAATATGAGCCATCCAAGCGCCCCAAACATAGCCCGCCCCAGGGTAAAGAACGCCGCCGCTAACAGGCTCAGGACAAGCGCCATGACGGAGCCTATGTGGACATTCCTGTACTTCATGCTCCTCACCCTCTCACAGCCCTAGATATCTGTTGCAGAATTCTTTCTTCTAAATGACAATTCCTGATGAAAGACCTTGTTTTCCTAGAGAAAGTACCACCTGCCATGTCAGAGTTCACAGCACAGGTTCAAGCACTACGCTCACTGATCGAGTCCGGTGAGTTCATCTCCGAAGACACTGATGGCCTCATCCAACTTGCTCAACCAGGCGTCGCCCTTCCCTACTCCACCACCACTCCCACCGAACATGGCTCGTACTTCGGCGGCCGGCCGTATCTTCCGGAAGGTTCGGCATGGCCCATCGCAAAGAGCGGTCAGCCACTGCTCCACATCATTCAGCTGAATTTTGCCGATATTGTCGGTCATGCGCGGGCGGAGGGGGCGCTGACAAGCGAAGCAACGCTCGACGGATTGATTCCGGAGTCGGGAATTTTGCAACTCTTTGTCGGTGCTGATCCGCTCTACGGCGGATTCGACTCAGGTACGCCAGGCGACGGCATGGAGATTCGCTATATCCCGGAGCCTGCGGAAGGCTTTGGCAACCACAGCTTCCCCGGACCTCATACCGCGGCACCTGCTGCCTTCGATGAAGAGCACGAGGATTACTGTTCCCCGTTTAACGAGGATATTGAGACGGTTATGAACTCGCCGATTGCTTTGTCGAGTGCAGTGGCAATGATCCCTCCCACTGACCAGGTAGTGTACGAGGCTTGGGAGTCCGAAAAGGACGATGACTTTATTGAGAACGATGAGTACTTTGAGGAGCTCGTTGAACTGCGGAACGCGGCCAGAAAACAAAGCAACATCGTGCTTGGCGGTTTCCCCGCTTACGCACAAGACCCAACGCAGCCTGATGGGTACGTTCACTTCCTAGAAATTGATTCCACATATGTGGAAGAGGAAGCGCTCCCCTTCGAGATCATGTGGGGTGATTTAGGTGTGGCCCACGTATTCCTTCACCCAGACGCATTGAAGAAAATGCACGCCGGCGAGGCCGTGGTGTACCGCTCCGAAAACACTGGCACGGCCGATGGGGCTGTTTTCTACTGGGACTGTGGCTAGTTTCGGACGCCGAAGAGAACTCCTTCCAAACCAAGTAATCGCTGGTTGTAGCGGGTAGAATTCGGCACATGGTGGAGACACAACGCCGCTCGAAACAACGCCCGCCGGCGCTCGCGAGCAAAGGCCCCCAGCTCAGCAAAAAGCAGCTGGTGGGCCTGCTCTTGGGCCTGGCCTGCTTCCTCATCCCCTTCTTCATCCAGATCCCGGACTTGTCCACCCCCGGGCATCGGATGCTGTCAATCTTCCTACTCGCCATCGTCTTCTGGGTGCTCGAGCCCGTGCCGCTCACGGCCACGGCGGTGTTGGTCATCCTGCTGGAAGTCCTCCTGCTTTCCGACGGCGCGCTAGTCGACCCCACCGGTGGAGACCCAGCACTAGCAGACCAGCTGCTTCCTGCATCCGCGTATTTCTCTGCGCTGGCCCACCCGGTCATCATCCTCTTCCTCGGCGGGTTCATGATCGCGCACGGGGCGGAGAAATTCGGGCTCGACCGCAACCTCGCAGCGATCATGTTGCGCCCCTTCCCGGACAAGGCGCGCCTGACCGTACTGGGGCTCATGCTGATTACCGCCGTGCTCAGCATGTTCATGTCGAACACGGCCACCACAGCGACGATGTTCGCGGTCGTCATCCCGATTCTCAAGACGCTGCCCGCGGGCAAAGCGCGCGCCGGCGTCGCCTTGTCGATCCCGCTCGCTGCCAACGTGGGTGGCATCGGCACCCCGGTGGGCACACCCCCGAACGCGATCGCGATCGGTGCGCTCGCCGAGCACGGCATCCGTGTGTCCTTCGTGGATTGGATGCTCATGGCGGTGCCTTTCATGCTGGTTGTCCTCGCCTTTGCCTGGGTATTTCTCTGTCTCGTTTTCATCCCCGCTGAGACCCGCATCTCCATCGAGATGCGCTCGAAGTGGAACACCGCCACCGACGCGAAACTCTTCTACGCCGTGGCAGGTCTGACCATCCTGTTGTGGATGAGCGAGCCGCTCCACGGCATCTCCTCCAACACCGTCGGCTTCATCCCCGTCGTGGCACTGTTGTGCCTGCAGGTGATGAGGGGTAAGGACGTCCAGGCACTTGACTGGCCGGTGCTGTGGCTCGTCTCCGGTGGTATCGCGCTCGGCACGGGCGTGGGTGCGAGCGGCCTGGACGAGTGGCTCGTCGGTTCGGTCAGCTGGGAGGTCATGGGTGCGCTGGCGATCCTCGCCGTGCTGGGCTTAATCGGCTTCGGCATGGCGAACGTCATTTCTCACTCTGCGGCCGCCAATCTGCTGGTCCCACTGGCGGTCTCGCTGGCGCTCTCGCTTGACGGCATCGACCCGCTCGTGGTTGCCGCGGTGGTGGCGATCGCCTGCTCGCTGGGCATGTCGCTGCCAATCTCCACTCCGCCGAACGCGATTGCTTACGCCACCAAGGAGATCTCCATTCCGCAGATGGCGCTAGTTGGACTCGTGGTCGGTACCGTGGCCACGCTGCTGTTGATCTTTGCTCTGCCTTCCGTTTGGCACCTGATGGGGCTGGTGAGCTAGGTGTTGCCCCGTTCCACCCTCTCTATCGTGGGAAAGTCCCAGGCCACCCGTGACGTGCAGCAGGTGGTCAACGAGGCACTGGGCGCCACGCATGACATCCTCGCCGCCGATAATGTCGAGCACCTACGCTCGCTTCTCGACGGCGACCCGCTCGCGCTTGTCACCGTCACCGTCCACGAGGACGGCTTGGCGCCCGACCACCCGTTGCTGGAGCTGATCTCCGAGCCCGGTTTCGAGTACACCCGCGTCATGGTGCTGACCACCGCGCCAGAGATCGCGGGCCTGGATGCACTTACGGACATGGGGCGGCTCGACATGCTCGTGTTCACCCCGGCGATCAAGGCAGAAGCACTCCTGCACAACATCCAGCAGCAGCTCAACCGCTACTGGTACATGCGCGGCAAGCACGACCCCTCTATCGCTGGCACCTTCGCCCTGCCAGAGGTCACCGAACTGGACGTAGGGCTGACCGACCAGGAGATCATCAGCCGCATCATCAAGGCCGCCGACATACACCTGGGCTACCAGCCGCGCCTGACTTTCCCGCCGGGGGTCTACCTGACCAAGGAGGGCCACTACGTCGAGGAGGTCATCTTCGCCCTTTCCGGCCAGGTGCTTTTGCAGCGCTTTACCGACGCCGGCGATATCGTCATGCACCACGCCTCCACCGGCCACGTCATCGGACTACTCGCCCTGGCGAGCAACCGGGTCGGCTTCTTTACCGCGCGTACCACCACCGAGGTCGTCGCAGTCCAGCTGCCCACCGAGCAGGTGGACTACCTCATCCGCCAGGAGCCGGAGCTTGCGCGCCTGTTCAATATCCTCTTCGTGCGCTCCTACGACCGTCGCCTGCGCCGCGCCGAGGACATCCAGATCGAGCAGCACGAACTCACCGCGCAACTCGAAGACGAGCGCGCACGCTTGACCGCGGCACTGCACAACCTGGAAGCAGCGCGCCGCGAGCTGATGAGCCAGGCGCGCTTCGCCTCCCTCGGCGAACTCGCCGCAGGCGTTGCCCACGAGCTGAACAACCCGATGGCGGCAATCGAGCGCACCGCAGCGCACCTCGCCGAAGACGTCGAAGGCCTGATCGCGTCCAGCCCCAACCGCAGGTGGCGGGACGCGACCAGCCACGCGCTGGAGGCGGCGCGCAGCTCGCACGCGGTAAGCACAAAGGAGGCACGCGCGCTGCGGCGCGAACTGACCGAGGTCACCGGCGATCGGGCGCTCGCCCAGCGCTGGGTACTCGCCGGCTTGCACGACGTGGAGTTTGCCAAACAGGTGCGCGCGAATCGGAAGCTGGAGTACGAGACGGTGGAGCACGCGGCGTCGATAGGCACTGCCCTGCGCAACCTCTCCACCGCATCGACTCGCATTACGCAGCTGGTGGCCTCGCTACGCGCATACGCGCGGCCCGACGGCGACCCGGTCACCGACGTGGATCTGCACCAAAGCATCGAGGACACGCTGCAGCTGATAGCCCACAAACTGCGCGGTGTGGAGGTCAAACGGGATTTTGCCGAACTGCCGCACGTGACGTGTACGCCCGGGCAGATCGCGCAGGTGTGGACGAACCTGATCTCCAACGCCGCCGAGGCGATCGAGGAGTCCGGCAAAGGCTCCACCATCACCATCCGCACGAGTGCCCCGAAGCCCGGGTGGGTGCGCGTGGAGGTCATGGACGACGGCCCCGGCATCCCGCTCGAGCGCATCGACAAGCTCTTCGAGCCCCGCTTCACCACGAAAAATGGGGAGGTCCGCTTCGGCATGGGTATCGGCCTGAGCATCTGCCGCAGCATCGTCAGCGCACATCACGGCACGATAGAACTGACCTCTTCAACAAATGGCACCTGCGCCACCGTTGGCCTGCCAATTGACGGCCCGCAGACACACGACGAAGGAAACACACCATGAACCTTGCCATCCTGATCCTCGAGGACGAGGCGGAAGTCCGCGCCGCCGTTGAGCGCGACTTGCTGCCCTTTGCTGAACACATCCGCGTGGAGGTCGCCTCCGACGTGGAGGAAGCCTGGGAGGTGATCGACGAGCTCACCGAAGACGGCGACGTGCTCGCCCTCGCACTCTGCGACCACCGCATGCCCGGCACCACCGGCGTGGAGTTCCTAGTCCAGATGATGGACGACGACCGCACCGCCGCCACCCGCAAAGTCCTGGTCACCGGCCAGGCACAGCTGCACGACACGGTACGTGCGGTCAACGAGGCCAACCTGGACCACTACATTGCCAAGCCCTGGGACGTCGACGAGCTACACCAGGTGGTGCGCACCATGCTCACCGACTACGTCGAGGACATGGACATCGATCCCCTGCCCTACCTCGACGTCCTCGACGCGACGCGCGCAATGGACCTCGTCCGCCGTCGCTAGAGGCGCTCGGTGCGGGCTCCGAAAAGTGGGGGGGAAGCTTGCCGATAAAGCTGGCGCCGGGGTTGTTCGGGGTTGAAGTCGGCGTCGGGGATTGGCTCGGCGGTGGTACCGAGGCGTACAAGATAGTGCAGGCAGTCATACAACTATTGTTGTATGTTGCGGCTAGAATGTGGCAACGATGCGATACGTGTACATGATTGTGGGGCTGGTGGCGCTCGCCCTGGGCGCGGCCGGCGTGTGGCTGCCGATCCTGCCCACGACGCCGTTTCTGCTGCTTGCGCTGATGTGCTTCACGCGGAGTTCGCCGAGGATGGAGCGCTACCTGCTGCGCCATGACACGTTCGGGCCGTTCATTATTGATTACTACTCAGGACAGCTGACGCGGGCGCAGAAGCTGCGGATTGTGGGGCTACTCTGGTTGGGGATGGGCGCCTCCATATGGGTGGTGATTGTGGTGGTCGGGCTGTGGCCGGTGGCATTGCTGCTCGTCGGGATCGGTGCCGGGGTGAGCGCGCACATCTGGCGGCTGCGGCCACGCCCCGAGCGCGCCGCCAAACTACACCAGCGCGCTGGCCTACCTACCGACCACGCACATTGAAGCCGATGACGCCGGGGTTAACCAAGGGGGCGTCGCCAAGCAGGGCGTGGATGTTGCCCTCCCTCTCAACCGCACTGGTGACCGCCTTCGGGCACTGCTTCTTGTCATCCTTGCCGCGGCCCTGCGACATAGGGGCGCCTCAGAGCAGCACCACGATGACCACCAGCACCGTGATGACGGCGTCGAGAAGTCCGACGATCTTCGGCGTCCATGGCTTCTCACGACGTGCGCCGGTGATCGGCATCAGCGTCGCCCGCGCGAGAAACACGACGGCCAGGACGATAATCGCTGGATGGAACGGATGCCCGCCGGTGCCGAGCACGGCAACGACGGCGGCGACAAGCACGACGACGTGATAGACCACCGACCCGATGAACCAGGGCTTAGAGCCGCGTTCACGGATGAGCGTCTTCACGTAGGGCACAGTGCCGACGAAGTACGCCAGGTACACGGCAAATGCGGCCCACGCCTCCGTATCCAGGCCTCCTCCGGCCCAGGCGGCCACCGGCAGGATGAGGCAGGCTGCCACGACAGTGGACACACCCGACAACAGCGATCTCGGACGCCGCTTCCATGCCTCGAATACGGCTATGGCCACCAACGGTGCGAACGCCGGGACCCACATGAGAAGCCGCCAGTCGAAGATCAGCGTTGTCACACCCGCGACGGCCGCGAGCGCCCCGTAGACAAGGACCGGGGGCCGGTTGCGTTCGCGGAAGCGCGAGCGGATCCAGACACTGCCGGCGAAAAACGTAAAATAGCCGAGCCACCAGGTCAGCAACAGGGGAATCGCAGTCCACGACGGCGCCAGGATGACACCAGTAATAGCGGGGACGGTGACCATGAACCAGGCGCCGTGTTGGTCGGGCACCCAACCGGGTGAGCGTCGGCGTGTGCGGGGGTTACGAGGCACGCTACGTTGTACCTGGCTCTTCGACATGTTTTTCACCCTACTGATGCGAATCCGTGATGGGCAATTGGCGTGGTCTTTTCCGTGCCGCACGCGGAGATCCGCTTGCCTCGATCGTGGGGTTCGAATCCCTCCCGGATCCTGGCTACCGCTTCCTTCTGATGCGGAGGCAAGCCGTGACGCAGTTCTGGAGCAGATCAACACCTACAGCCCCGACGCCGTGGTGTGCATCGGCTTCCCGTTCGGACACACTCGAGCGCAGTGGATCATTCCGCACGGTGGCATGATGACCGTTGATAGCGTCAAACCAGCGCGTTCTTGCAGACTACTCCTGAGTCGGCGCTGCGCGATTCCTGTAGCTCGTGCGACCGGAGGACTAGGAACGCTACCGCCTGCCTGCGGCCCAACAGGCCACGCAGCCCCGATCCATCGTCGAGTCATGATCTCCTGACCGCTTCGGTCACTCGTTGCCGCCGAACTGCCGCAGAGCGCAAAACTCGTCGGCAGCCGGACAGTCCAACAGTCGTTCTCTCAACCCGTGGATGCCCACTTGTCACGGATGCGGCTATCGCGCCCACAGCCGGGCATACGCCTGCGACGAAGCCAGCAAATCCTCGTGTATCCCCGCTGCGGCCACGCGTCCGCCATCGAGCATGACGACCTGATCGGCAGCGGCCACCGTGTGCTCCTGATGTGCGATCACCAGCACTGTCGCCGACCCGGCGAGTTCGCGAATTGCCTCCTGCACAGCGACGGCGGCGGACGCGTCGAGCGATGAAGTCCCCTCATCCACCAGCAGCACCGGCGCCCGCTTCAACACGGCGCGGGCCACCGAAACGCGCTGCCGTTCGCCGCCCGAGAGCAGTCTGCCGCCCTCACCGACGCGGGTCGCCCAGCCCTCAGGCAGACGACCGACGATCTCATCGACCCGCGCGAGCTTCGCAGCGGCGTCCACCTCGGCATCCGTAGCCTCGGGGCGGCCGAGCAGCACGTTCGCGCGCAAGGTGTCATCGAGGAGATAAACGTCTTGGAACACCAACGACGTCGCCCCGAGGACATCGGCACTGGCCATGTCACGAACATCTACGCTGTCGAACCGCACGGCCCCTGCATCCACGTCATAGAAGCGGGCGATCAAGCGGGTGAGCGTGGTCTTGCCCGACCCGGATGGCCCGACGATGGCCGTGATCGATCCCGGCGCAACAGTCAGATCGAGACCGTCAAACACCATCGCGTCTTCGTAGCCGAAGCGCACTGCGTCAATCGCAATCTCCGGCGGACGCGTCGGTGCTGAGACGGGCTGCTCGGGTTCCGGTAGCCCCGGCTCGTCGAGCAAATCGACCACCTGGTCGAGTTCACGATCCATGCGGCGCAGCGCCGTACCAAGTTCGGAAAGCGTGCGGAGGGGACCGACCACCTGGGTGACGATGAGTATGAGACCGATCATCACGAGCGGGTCCGCACCGCCGAGACCGCGCCATACGGCCACGGTGACCACAGCGCCAAAGACCGTCTGTACCACGACGCTCTGGACGATCATCGATGCGGCGGAGGCCAGCTGGGCCGACATACCGAGGCGACGTTGGCGGTCAAGTGAAGATGCCAGTGGTGCATAACCAGAACCCGCCACTCGCGCCCCGCGCAGCGCCGTCTGGTGCTTGGCCAGGTCGAGCAGCGCGGCATCGGTGCGTTGTTCCGCGGCGGTGAGTCGGGCGTCGGCCCGGGCACTCCAGGAGCGAGCCAGCACGGTCGAGGCATACACGAGCGGTACCCCGACGGCGAGCGAGAGTCCCAGCTGCCAGTCAAGGAAGAAGGTCACGAGCACTAGAGTCAACGGAGTCGCCACGTAACCGACCAGCGGAGCAAGCACGTCACCGATCGCGGTGGCGACGAACATTGTGCCGCGGACCGAGAGCCGTGAGGCGTTGGCTGCGGACCCGCCATCGAACCACCCCATCGGCAGACGCATGAGCTGCCGAGCCAGTTGGCGATGCATCGACGACATCAGAGACATGGTCAAATCGACGCTCCCGCGCGTGACCCACACCGTGAGTAGGGCATGGACGCCGGCGCCGACCACCATTGCGATCAACCACCAGAGTGCCGAGCTGAAATCCCCCTGGGCCAGGTGGGCCAGTACTGGGACAAGACAGGCCAGTGACAGGCCCTGTGCGATTCCGGCCGCCACAGCCACGGCTGTGAATCGCCGGAGTGTTGAGCGTCCTTCTTGGCCAGCGATCCGTTCAATCTGCGCAATCATCGAGCACCTCCCGTGACGGCGGTCTGGTTACGCCATAGCGCGGCGTAGTGCCCATCGGCGGCGAGCAGGGATTCGTGATCGCCTTGCTCGACGATTCGCCCTTGGTCGAGGACGACGATCTGGTCTGCATGGGTGATCGTGCCAAGGCGGTGGGCGATCATGATGACCGTGCGTCCACGGGTCAGTTCGGCGAGGGCCTGCCCGATCGCGGCCTCGTTTTCAGGGTCGACCGCGGAGGTGGCCTCGTCGAGTATGAGCACGCGGGGGTCGGCGAGGATGGCCCGGGCGATGGCCACGCGCTGGGTCTCACCACCGGAGAGCCGCGCGTCCTCTCCGACGACGCTGTCGTAGCCGCGGGGCAGTTCGCGGATTCGCGCGTCGATCGCCGCTTGGGAGGCGACGTGCTGGATGTCTTCGTCGGTCGCGTCCGGACGTCCGAGTGCGATGTTGTCGCGAATGCTCATGGCGGGCAGGCTCGGGCTCTGCAGCAGGATGCCGACGTGTTGATGGAGCACATGCGGATCGATGTCGCGTACGTCGACGTCGCCGATGCGGATCGTACCGGTGTCCACATCACGGAAGCGGGCGATAAGGGAGGCGAGGGTCGACTTGCCCGAGCCAGAGGCCCCGACCAGCGCGGTAACCGAGCCTTCCCGAGCAACGAGCGACACTCCGTGCAGCACAGGCTGGTCGGGTGTGTAGCCGAAGGTGACGCCCTCGATCGTGACGTCAGACCCGGCGGGTTCGCGGGGCTGTTGGGGCACAGGAAGTTCAGGCTCGTCGAGGAGAGCGACGATTCGAGCGGCAGCTTCTTGTCCGTCGCTGACGTGTTGTTGCCCGGCTCCGACCGTGAGCAGCGTGGCGGGCAGTGAGAGCGCGATCATGGTGACTACAACGACGTCGGCGACCTCGCTCCACCCGGCGGCAACCATGGCAGCTCCGGGGCCGACAACAGTCAGCGCGACGACCGGCAACCCAAGGGCGGTGAGCGCGACGGCATGGGCACGCATCTGAGGCGTGACGAGCGTGCGGAACTCCGAGGTGAAGTCGTCAGACGCCCGGGTGAAGCGTATCGAGCCGGTCTCCGCCGCCCCGAAAATACGCAGTACCGCGATGCCGTCGACGAATTCGATCACCGCGGCAGAGACCTCGGAGAGCGCCTCGGCGATCCGGGCCATGACAGTGCGCATGTCTCCGGGCGCGAGCACCGAGAACAGGACCATGTATGCCACCGGGCCGATCATGCAGCACAGGCCGAGCCGCCAGTCGATCGTCAGTGCGACGATGACGCCGACCACCGGTGTCAGAACCGCTGCGGTGATCTCGACCAGCGCGTGGGCGACGAGGTGGTGGAGGGTCGCGACATCATCTTGGACGATGCGGCGGACGCGTCCGGAGGAGCTCTGATCAAACCATCCCAGTGGGAGTCGGCTCAGCTTGTTGGCCAGCTGCTCGCGCAAACCGGCCTGTACCCGCAGGTCGACCAGATGGGTGATGAGCAGCGCCAGCGACCCCAGGGCCAGTGCGCCACCGAGTCCACCGATGAACCACCAGACCGCTGGCCACACGGTGTCCGTTCCGCGGGTGAGTCCATCGACAATCCGGGTCATCGCCCGCAGCGGAATGGCACTGGCCAAGCTGCCGAGAATCTGCAGCAACAGTGCGACAGCGATAGGGACGGACACCGGCCGGAGTATGCGCCAAACGGGGTTCCCCGCGTTCGCGTCGCCCCCTCTCGGCCGACTCGTCGACTCATTGGTCGCTGTGGTGGGTTCATCAGACACAAGCGGCACTGTGTTGCCCTCTCAGAAGATAACAACCATTCTTGCGTTAGGTTAGCCTAACCTAGTATTTGGGTCAAGCCCCGTCTCGTGCGTTTGATGGACATTGCTGAAACCGAGATCACGCAAAACCAGCACACCATTGAGTAGCGCGTGGACGAAGACCAAGGATGGGCGTAAGAATCCGCAGGCGTTATTAACAATTTTCTCGCTGAATCAGCCTGTAAAACCGGGAAATCCCCGTACTCAGGGGACGATCACTACCCCGCTGGAGTGGGAGCAGAAGGCTTCTCCGGATAAGCGCTCTGGTAATGGCCCGAAACCGAAGGTGCGTCCTGAGCACCCTTCCGTCGTCTTCGCGGCGCACGTGGAAACCGCTGCGGGCCTCGAGTTGCCTGCCGACTTTATTTCCCAGTTGGCCAGCGCCGCTCACGAGGTCGACGGCATCGTCGCGCGGTTCGCCGAGGCGCTGGACAAGGTTGTCTCTGCCTAGCCGAAGGTCAACGAATACAGTTTCACGCCTGCCGTGGGCCGGATGCGCAGCACTCCCTCGGTGGGCGTGTCGCCTTTCGCAAGGTCGAGGGTTCCATCTGTGACCGGGAACGACTTTGTCGCACCGTCCGGATACTCGACTTCGATCTCTCCTTCACCCGAAACCACGAGCTGGACCCACTTGGCGAAGACGTTGATGTCCAGGTGTCCTCCACTGGTGGTCTGCACTGATTCCTCCTCGAGAATCCACGTCCCGTTCAGAGTGAACATGCCGCGCTCTGGGGCGGGCGGTTCACCGAAGTCGTGCTCGCCGTCGGTGTAACCGGGTTACTTGGTGTACTCGGCGCGCGCAGTGCCGAGATACGTTTCCGGGTTGCGGCCCTTTGTACCGCCTGCTGCTTCGCCGCCTTCGACCGGTTCGGGGAGGTTGACTTCGGTGTTGGCGTCGACAAGCAATTCACGCACGAGCTTTTCTGTCTCGGCGTAGCTTCCCTCCCCTTCCACGATCTGCCGGACGTTGCCGTGCTTGTCCACCAGGTAGCGGGCTGGCCAGTAGCGGTTGTTGAAATTCCTCCACGTAGCAAAGTCATGAGGGCCAGTCATCAGATGGACTAATCAATGTTGACGAACGGTTGAAGAAGTTGAAGGCGGGTTCGCTGACGATGATGCGCACGGACGATTTGACACCTACGGATGAATTGTTAGGAGTAATTGGTGTTGATTAAGCATGTTGCAACCCGTGCTTACAGCATGGTTTGTTCGACGTATCCTGGCAAAGATTGGGACGTAGAGGTATGTGTACACCCAGACGGAACCGTTGCAGTGTTTCCAGGGGAGAACGCAGATGATGGGGATAGCGCCGCGCTGGTGAAGTCCGACGGCACGGTGGAGCTACTAGGAAGTTCCCCTGTTGATTTAACAGCTTTTGTTGAAGCTGGGGACTGGGTAACCACTCAATAAAACTGACCGCCAACCAATATGTCTCATACTCACCTCCGTTACCACCAAGGCGTGGAACACACCCAACACCCCACGGAGGAGACAAACCACATGTCGGATGAAAACACCACCCCCGCAGACCTCGCACAGCAGGCCGCTGACAAGGCGCAGCAAGCCCAGCACGACACCGAGCAGGGCAACTACACCCAAGCCGGTGAACACCTAGGCGAGGCGCAGGCCAACGAGGCGGACGAAGCCGTAGACCTTGACGCGCTACGTAAGCAGCTCGCCCGATACGAAGCGGAAAACCGCAAGTTGAAGAACGAGAACGGCGACCGCCGAGTGAAGGCGAAGCAGGCGGAAGAACAGGCAGCGACGTTGAAGAAACTCGCGCAGGTACTCGGTTTTGAACCGTCCGACGAAGACCCGGAGGAACAAATCAAGCAGGCCAGGCAGGCAGCGCAGGCAGGAGAAGCCGAGCGTGACAAGCTCCAGGCCGAACTCGACCGAATGCGCGAGGACAACACCCTACGCAAGCTGGCGAAGGAAAACGGGGCAGACCCCGACATGCTTGTGCCGTATCTCCGTGGTGTAGGTGATCTCCCGAAGTGGGGCAGCGACGAGTGGGACAGTAAGGCTGGCGAACTCGTCACCAACACGCTCAACTCATTCCCACAGTTCAAGGCGGGTGGGGTAGCACCCCGCACCAGCGGAACCCCAGCCCCACGAACAACAACGATGGCCGAATCCTCACCGCCGATGACCTCAACCGCCTGTACGCACAGGGCAAGTTTGAGGAAATCAACAAGGCAGTGGAGGAAGGCCGTATCAGCCGCTAACAGTTTCCACTAGGAGGAACACACTATGGCAACTCCACAGTCCCACAAGAACTGGGATCCGGTAATTGGCCCCGTTGTCGCGTCCGCGCTCATGCAGCCGCTCAAGGAGACCTGGGCATTCGCGCAGGAAGGCGTGACGAACCGCGACTTCGAAGGTGAAATCAAGGGCAAGGGTGACGAGGTTGTTGTCTCCAACCTTGGCCGTCCCACCATCCGTAAGCACGACGAGTCCGAAGACATGATTGTTGAAGATGTCGAGTTCGGAGAGCGTAAGTTCAAGACCGACCAGGGCGACTACTTCAACTTCAAGATTCCGCTGGTATCTTCCGTCCAGTCCGGCCTGGATGTGAAGCCGGAGGCTGTGCAAGAGGCTGCGGAGGGCATGGCCGAGCAGGTAGATACCTACATCGGCAAACTCATGAAGGACGGCGTTCGTAAGCAGAACCAGGTGGGCAAGCTTCCGTTGGATATTGATTCCAAGGATTGGACCTGACCCCTGTTTGGTAGACACCTCTGATTCCGGCCGTGTTGGGTCGGGGAAAGGTAATCTACGTCCATGCCTAGGAAGGTTTATTCGGATCAGTTCAAGCGTGACGCGGTCGCGATGTACGAGAACGATCCACATCTCTTGCTCAAGGCTGCAGCCGAAGTTTTAGGGATCTACCGCACCACGCTTCGCACGTGGGTCGACACGTACGGCACCGGTGCAAAGACCCAGAGTCCACCGGTTTCACATGCTGATCGTGCCAAGCAGCTCACGGATGCAGAAAAGATACGCCAACTGCAGCAGGAAAACGCCAGGTTGAAAGAAGAACGCGATATCTTGCGCAAGGCGGCCAAATATTTCATGGAAGAGACAAACTGGTGATCCGCTTCCAGTTTGTCGAGGACCACCGCACCGAGTACTCGGTCAAGCGGATGTGCACCGTCCTTGGGCTCAAGCGCAGCTCTTACTACAAATGGAAAGCCAGCAGCGCCCAACGGCACCGCCGGCTGATTGACGATGCCATGCTAGGGGCGAAGGTCAAGGCGGTCTTTGACGAGAAAGACCAGCTTTACGGTGCCAAACGCATCGCGGCAGAGCTGACCTATAACGACGCTTACAACGACAATGGCCCGGTCAACCATAAGCGCATCGCCCGGATCATGAAGAAGCTTCGCCTGCGTGGCTACACGAAAAAACGCAAGGTCACCACCACCAGGCGTGGGCCCAATCGCGTGGTGTTTGCCGACCTGGTCAAGCGAGATTTCACGGCCCCGGCTGCAAATAGGGTGCTCGTTGGCGATATCACCTCACTGCCGATCGCGGACGGGTCGAATATGTATCTCGCTTCGGTCATTGACTGCTATTCCCGGATGCTCGTCGGCTTTGCTATCGCCGAACACATGCGCACCGAACTCGTCGAGGAAGCACTCGAGCACGCACACCACACCCGCGGGAGTCTTGCCGGGGCGATCTTTCATTCGGACCACGGAAGTGTCTATGCCTCATCGCAGTTTCAGGCCACCTGCCGCAGGCTCAACGTCACCCAGTCCATGGGTGCGGTCGGCACCAGTGCCGACAACTCGCTGGCGGAGTCGTTTAACGCCACCTTGAAACGAGAGGTCCTCAAAGACAAGAAAGTCTTTGCCAACCAGCTCGTCTGCCGACGAGACGTCTTCGCATGGTGCGTGCGCTACAACACCAGCCGAAGACACTCCTGGTGCAAGTACCTCACCCCCACAGAGTACGAAGCCCACGCAGCGTAACAATGCGCTAAAGTAAGCCCCACAATTTCACCACCCCATGGTGTCTACTTTCCGGGGGCCGGGCCCGATTCTTTCTCCGTGCTAGTGAAGTTGCGTAAGAAGTTGAACGCTACCCACGTTCCGAAGACTGACCGTTTCGTGATGGTTGGCCCCGAGATGGATGGAAGCGGCGCTGCTGCACGATGAGCGCCTGGACAAGGCAGTGAACAACAGCAATCTCTTGAACGGTGAGATTGGTCGCCTGCTCGGGTTCCGCATCATTTCCGCGCCGACGGTGCCGACGGTGGCGGGCCGTGAGGTGGTCATTGCGGGCCACCCGATGGCTACCCCGTTCGGCTACCAGATCACGGAGGTGGAGGAATCGTCCATGCTGCCGTTCCGTTTCACCCGTGCGATTACGGGCCTCCAGGTGTACGGCGGTTCCGTGATCCGCCCGGAGGCGCTGGCGACGGCTGAACATGATGTGGTGGAGCCGACCACGGCGGGTGCTACCGAGTAGACGCTAGCCCGTAGCAGACAGCGAAGGGGGTCAGGGTGTGTGCCTTGGCCCCCTTTACCCATACCTGGATGAAGGGCACACCATGAATAATCCGTATCAGGAAGAACTATTTAACCGTCTCTGTGACCATGAGAACGCGGGTGTGAACGTGAACTGACCCGGCTTATCAACTGGGCTACATCCGCTGTGTTGAAGTACACAGCTGTGCGGGCGTTCACTAAGACGATGATTGAGAAGTGGGTCAGAGTTAAGGCAGCAGGGTGTGTTCGATGCCGTCTAGGATCACATCGATGACGAGGTCGTAGTATTCCTCGGACATCGCTTCTTCTTCATCAGGGTGTGAGAGAGGCTCCAGGTAAGAGTTGACAATACTGGTCAGTCCAACAGATTGAGCCATCATAGGCTCAAGCCTGACAAGCATTTCGTGCAGGTTGTGGCGAGGCTGGATTTGATTGGATGCGCGCAGGTTTCTCGCTCCGATCGTGTGGATGATCGAGTTCGCGATAATTGTGTAGGCCACAGGCGAATTGTCACCAAACCCAGCTTCTTGTAGTTTGGCCCAGGCTCCATCGATCATCGGCAAAAACTGTTCGGTGAACTTGCCCCGCGCGAACCTGTCGGTAATCCCCGGATATGCTAACAATGCGGGGCGTAGATTGTGAGCCATAGCTCGAAACCAGGCTTTCCATTCAAGGTCCGGGTCGGGAACTTCAATCCCGACACATACCCGGTCTACAACAGCATCACAAATGGCTTCCTTGTTTGGAAAATAATGATAAATCACTGAGGGAACCACGCCCAGTTCACGGGCAATGTCCCGTACTGACCATCCCTCAACGCCACTGATCGCGCTTAACTGTACAGCTTGTTTGACAATCAGCTCGCGTGATAGCCCAGCCCTTCGCCCCGTTAGCACAGTGTTCATAAGGTGACCCTAACTTATTCCTTGACCCTTACTAGAACACCATTCTACAATATCCCTAAGTGAAACAGTGTTCTAGTAATGGAGTGTAGTGATGCCCGACCCTCGTAGTAATAAGCCGACACAGAGCTCTATTGATCCAGCAGCGCAAGCGAACCTGGTAGTGGGAATCGTTTTTCTCGCCTTTATGGGGCAAATGATTCTCAATCCGATCATCGCGCCACTGTCACGACAGATGGGATTGCGGGAATGGCATATTGGCGCCACTATCTCTTTGGCAGCGATTGTACTAGCGAGCTTGAGTGCTTATTGGGGGCGAGCTTCCCAACGTGTCGGCGCTAAACGTGTACTCGCTGCTGGGCTTGTGATCGCGATCATCGCTTTGAGCGCCTTCGGTATTGTCTCCTACCTGGGGATGAACCAGGTAGTTGGCGGTGTCGGACTAGTTTTTGGTGTTGTGATCACTCGTGGTTTGCTCTATGGTGGAGGGATTTCAGCGATCGCCCCGACCGCGCAAGCCCACCTGGTCACGCATGCTGCCAGCGAGAACGGGCGGGTAAAAGCACTGGGCATGATTGGAGCGGCTCAAGGGATGGCCTCCATTGTTGGAGGTGTTACTGGAGGTGTGTTAGCCGCTGCTGGTGGCCTGCTCTTGCCCTTGGTGGTCATGCCCGTTGTGATGGTGATTGGTCTGGTTGTTCTCTTGGTGAGTTTCGCACCTCAAAGCCGAGGGCAACTTTTTGCAAAGCCTCAACGGATTCGCTTCACTGATCCGCGTGTAGCTCCCTGGCTAGCAACTGGTCTGGTGATGTTTCTTGTGTTTTCTTCTGTTGCTACGATTTTTGGATTCACTGTCCAAGACCGCTTCGCCCTGTCGGCAACTGCGACCGCAGGTATTTCCGCGATTTACCTGACCATCATGGGCGTGACCATGATCATTGCCCAAGCGGTGATTGCTCCAAAGACAGGGTGGGGAGCAGCGAAGCTTTTACGTACTGGTCTGGCCATTACACTAGTTGCAACTGTGCTCATTTGGCCTACCTCCTCGCACGCTTTACTGGTTGTCGGGTGTATCGTGCTGGGGGTAGGTATGGGACTGGCGATGCCCGGGTACAACACTGGCCCAACCTTGAAGATGAGTGCAGATGAGCAAGGCGCAGTGGCTGGCATCATCAACGCTAATAATGGGTTGGCGTACGCGATTGCCCCGCTGGCTTCGACCGCCCTTTACGGGTGGAACCCGCTGGCACCCTTCGCCGTCTGTATCGCCTTGATTGCAGTGGTCGTCATCTACGCCCACACCGTACCCGCACTACGCCAATAACTATGAACGTGCCTGAAGTAGCCGTTCCATCACGTTATCCGCAGGAGTCGGCCCCGAGTAGTCCACCAGCGAGTTGTCTTTGACGACATCGAAAATCTCGTACCAGAGCGTATTCGCCTGCTTGCTAAACGACTGAGACATGGCCACGAATGGGGACGCGATAGCTGTTAGGACCACGGATTTAGTAACGCTGTGGTGAGTATCCAGTAATGTCCTGCGCCACCGGGTAGTGGATACCTTCCTTTTCTACGGCGTTGCGGACATTGCCCAGGTCGTGCTCGAAAGCGTACTCAGGGGAATGGACGCCGACGACGGTGAGGCCGGAATCTCGATAAGTGTCGTAAAGCTTCGTGATGTGCTCCCCCGCACGCTGACAGTTGATGCAGGCGTACGCCCAGAAATCAACGAGCATGACACCACCGTCCTGCGGGCTCGGCGGCTGGTCGGCGTTGATCCAGTTCGTCAGCCCCGCGAATTCCGGTGCCGGGCCACAATCCTGCAGCTGCGCGGGGTCGGCGCGGCGGCACGACTGCAGTGAACCGCTCCCAGTTGGTCCGACCTTGTTGAGAGCGTCATTGGCCAAGTCCGAATTCTCAAAACGGTTCGACAGCGACGACGTCCAATTCGGCAGCGCACGCTGGATCGCCGCCGGCGCGTCGAGAGCAAACGCCGCAGTGAAGACCAGGATGAGCACGCCGATGGCCTTACGGTGGCGCCGCACCGCGTCTACCTTGTCACCGATCTTGTTGCTCGCCAGGGCGAACACTAACAGCGGCAGCGCGGGCCCAATCGCGAACGCAACAGTGAGCACCACCGTGTTCCAGCCGATATGCCCAGTCGGGCCCGCCACCGTCACCGCTGCAAGCACCGGGCCCGCGCACGGAACGTACACCGCGCCAAGGGCCAGACCGATGAGAAAACCTCCCTTGCCGCGCGTTTTCTCCTGCAATGCCGTGGGGCGCGGAAGCGCGTCAAAGGGCTTCTGCAACACCTCCCCCACCGGCGGGAAAATCATTCCCAGCCCCACCCATGCCAGCAACACCACTCCCGCCCAGCGCAATACTGACTGTGGCAAATGCAGCGCACTAAGCAGAATCGTACCCAGCAGCGCGATCGCGGCGAAGCTCACGACCAAACCTGTCACCACGTGCGACGGTTTACGCCCGACGCTGACACCCAGCACCACCGGCAACACCGGCAAAATGCACGGCGACAATGCCGTGATCAGACCTCCGATGAATCCGACAAGAATCACGCTGATCATGAGTTTCCTCTACTTTCCGGTTGCCTTTCCTACACCCAGCACTACGGAGTGAGCACCCGCACCGGATTGGTCCAATCCGCATCAGCCCCCGGCTCCGTAGTACTCAGTGACGGGCCAGAAATACTGCGCCTGCGAACCGACAAAGTGAAGGAGACAAAATGTCTATCAACCGCGCAATCGCCGGCGTCAGCGCCATCGTCATCGCCGCCGTCGGCCTCGTTGCATGCAACGACTCCGGGGAGAAGATGGAGGACAAGATGGACGGCTCATGGCCCCGTCTTCCGAGGCGATGATGAGCGACTCCATGGCCCCGTCTTCCGAGGCGATGATGAGCGACTCCATGGCACCGTCCTCCGATGCCATGATGAGCGAAGACAAAATGATGGAAGAATCCAAGTAGCACATGACCCAGGTGTTAGATTTGGAATCTGGGGATCCTGACCGTCTCTTAGAAAGCGTGCGCGCGGGCGATAAAGTCGCTTTCGCCGAGCTTTACGACGTTCTGGCCCCACAGGTTCTCGGTCTCACCACCCACATCTTGCGCGACCGGGCCCAAGCGGAAGAGGTCACCCAAGAAGTCTTCGTGGAGGTATGGCTAAGCGCCCACACCTTCGACCCACACCGCGGCAGCGCCAAGTCATGGGTACTGCGGCTAGCCAAATCGCAAGCCATCGATCGGCTGCGGAGCTGACGCAGCTCCCAAGCCCGCGACACCGACGATTTCAACAGTCAACTGACCACGTGGGTCGCTGCCGCTGAGGACGAAGCTCAACAGCGACTAGAGTCTGAGGAGCTACAAGAACTCATTGATTCAATCGGAGAGCCCCATCGAAGTGCGCTCATGCTCGCGTATTTCGGGGAACTCACCCACCAAGAAATCGCCGATGCCACTGGCGTCGCTCTCGGAACAGCCAAAACCCGGGTACGCGACGGGTTGCAAAAGCTTCGCAAGGCCGTGTCGTTGAAAGGAGGCCTGTGATGGATAAAGATATCGAGGACCTCTTCAATTCCGCAGCCACGCCGGTCACTCCGCCACCGGAGCTCAAACGCTCAATCATGGAGCGTATCGACGCTACCGACCAGGTCACAGACTTCGACACCGCGCGGAAGAACCGCTCCTGGCGACGTCTCACAACCGCCGCAGCAGCCGCCGTTGTGCTCATCGCCGGTGGCGGGTTCGCGGTCGCCCAATTCACTGTCGACGAGTCACGCGAATTCGTGGCAGCCCAAGGCGTCGACGAAATGCACGCAATTATGGAGGCCGACGACGCGCGTCAAGGTCAGGCCGACGCGATGGGCGCGAGCCTCGACATCGTGATCAGCTCTGACATGGGCAAGGGCGGCGCCATGGTCAACGGCCAGCCAGCTCTCAACGACGGCATGGGAGCACAAGTGTGGGCCGTCATGGCTGACGGCGCCGTGGAATCGGCTGGAGTCATCGGCCAAGAACCCCACGACGACGTGTGGATGCCGCTGCCCGGTGGAACTGCTTCAGTTCTGGTAACCGAGGAAGTAGCCGCCGGCGCGGCGCAACCCACCGGCGCGGTGCTGGCCAACGTGACGCTCTAGTGCCGGTTGCTTCCCTTGGCGTGCTTCAGGCCATTCGCGTTCTAAAAACCACAAAGCCCCTACCCAAAGTGGATGAGGCGAGGTGGCAGGCCTAGCGTTAGTCCTATGACGTTGCCAAAGTTCGGTCCCGCTTGGGCTGGCGCTTTAATGGGAACCTCGATTGCGTCGAGTTTGACTGGGTTACATGGATTTCATGTAGCCCAGGTCGTTTTTGCGCTCATCGCGGCGGGACTCCTTGTTGTGTTCACGGTCGGCGTGCGCAATGAGCCGCCGCGGCACCAGAACATGGCGGCGTGGGGCATGTATTCGATGGGGCTGCTCGCGTGCGGCTCGGCGTGGACGGCGCTCACCGGAAATGACGTGTTCCAGTTGGTCAGCTGGTGGATCGGCGCGCCACTGGCCATCATTGTGTGCTTGTGGCAACTCTGGGGTTTGTGGAAGCAGTCCGCGCACTACACCGAGCCTGCGTTCCCGTGGGGCTTGGCGCTCGTGTCCCCGATGGTCGCTGCGACATCCGCCGGGCAGCTGGCCACCCATCACGGCGAGTTTTATCACTGCGCGGGCGAGCTGTGCTTCTTCCTCACGTTCTTCACCGCGATCCCGCTGTTCCTCTACTGCTACTGGTCCCGCACGCGCCCGCGTGGCGCCGCCGCGGGTACAGCGTGGATTCCCCTCGGTGTTATTGGCCAGTCGACGGCAGCATCGACATTGCTTTTCGACGCTCACCTGTACGGCCTCATCATGTTCACCCTCGCCGTACCGTGTGTCCTCTATGCCATGTACTGCTTCTACGAGGCTGTCCTCCACTGGGCGCCCTACGGCCCTGGTTGGTGGGGCTCTACCTTCCCCGTGGGCACTCTGTGCTTGGGTGCTTGGGACGAAGGCTGGCACACACTTTCCTTGGCGCTCCTCGTGCTCTTGCTCCTCCACTGGGGTGTCTGCGCGGTGCGCTTTGGCTCCTGGGAACTAAGCCAATCTGGTGCTAGATGAACTAGCTATCCGCGCTTCTCCGATGCCGTCGTCGTGGTGGTCCACGACTCGGCATAGCGGCCGCCCTTCGCCAGCAATTCATCGTGCGTGCCCCGTTCTGCGACCGTCCCGTCCTCCGAAAGCACGACGATGAGGTCGGCATCGCGGATGGTGTGCAGGCGATGGGCGACGACGATCACAGTGTGATCGCCGCGCAACGCCTCAATCGTGCCGACGATCGCCCGCTCAGTGGCCGCATCCAGCGAGGACGTCGGCTCGTCGAGAAGCACCACCGGGGAATCCTTCAGAAGCGCCCGGGCGATGGCGAGGCGCTGCCGCTCACCTCCAGACAGCAGCGTCCCTTCCTCCCCCACCGGGGTATCCCACCCGGAAGGCAGCAGCTCCACGATGCGGTCCACCCCGGAACGCCGGGCGGCCTCGCGCAAGCGGTCCCCGTCACCGGGCCTGGAACCGAAGCCGGGGTCGGCGAAGACCAGGTTGTCCCGCACGGACGCGTCGAAAAGGAACGTCTCCTGGAACACCGGGGTCACCAGCGAGTTCACGCCGTCGGTGCCGATCCGAGGCAAGGGCACCCCGCCGATGAGGATCTCCCCCGAGTCCGGATCATGAAAACGCGACAGCAGCCGCATGACCGTCGTTTTGCCCGCCCCCGACGGTCCCACTACGGCAACCAGCGCTCCCTGAGGTGCACGGAAGCTGACGTCGTCGAGAACCTTCTTATCTCCGTACCCGAAGCTCACGCCGCGGAACTCCACGTCATGCCCGTCGGGCAGCTCCGGTGCGGCAGGTTCAGGAAGGGCGGGGATTGCCCGCAGGTCACGCAACGCAGCCAACGTGTTGCGGCCCGCACCGAAACCGCCGGACAACGCTCCCGCCGTGGTGATCGGTCCGGTGAACTGGACGAGCACGATGAGCATCGGCGCCAAATGCGTCGGCGCCATCCCGCCCGTCGCGGCGACTGCCACGGCGACGATCACCGCCGCCGTGAACACCGCATGGACGACCGAACCCAACCGTCCGATGGCCGCCCCCTGCGTCGACGTCGCCTTCGCGAACGCATCGTGTTGGGCCTGGATAGCCTCATCTACCATCGCGTCCGCCGCCGAACCGTCGCCCGCGGCGCGAATCGCCTGCTGGCCGCGGGTGAACTCGATCAGCCTGCTGGAGACGGCAGCGACGGCCTCAGCATGTGCTTCGTCCGACTCCCCGCCGACCCGGCCAATGGCCCGGTAGGCGAAGAAGAGCACCGGCGCCGACGCGACAAGAACCAAACCGACGCGCCAATCCACCGCCAGAATTCCGAAGGCGATGACGGTCGGCGTAACCACCGCGGCGATGACGGGCCGCAGGATCACGTGCGGCACGGACGCCGCGAACGCGATACCCGACGACGCCATCTCCGAAAAGCGGCCGGCCGTGGACTTGGTGACGTACCCGAGTGGCAACGTCAGCACGCGTTCGCCCAGGGAACGCAGCAGGGACGAAAGCACCGCTGCGGAATTCGCCCTGCCGACTGTCCCCGCGGCGAGGGACAGCACCGCATGGGCGGCCGCGAGGCCGGCGATGACGCCGGTGAAACGCCACGCCGTCGCATCATCTCCCTCGGCCAGAGCCGACAGCAGCGGCAGCAGCGCGACGAACGCCGCTCCCTGGGCCAGCGCGGCAAGCGTGGCCAACGCAATGAGCCACACCAGCGTCATTCTCGAGCGCCGATCCGTCATCGACCACAAGTCTCGAATCATCGGTTCCCCGCCTTTTCATCGTCTGATTCAGCGCCCCGCGGGGCGGATGGTTCGTCGTCGAGCGTGAACGCGCGCCACAAATCCCGGTAGCGGCCACCGCTCGCGAGCAACTCGTCGTGAGTACCCGCCTCCGCGACCGCTCCCCCATCGAGAACGAGGATGCGGTCGGCGTTGCGGATCGTGCTCAACCTGTGCGCGATCACAATCACCGTCCGCGAACGGGCCAAACGCTCGATTGCGGACTGGATGAGGGCCTCGGAAGCCGGATCCGCGTAAGCGGTTGCCTCGTCGAAGATGAGCACCGGCGCGTCCGTGACGATCGACCTCGCGATGGCTACGCGCTGCGCCTCACCACCGGAAAAGGTCACGTCGACGTTGACCACCGAATCCAGGCGCTTCGGCAGCGCCGCAATGACCGCATCGAGGTTCGCGAGCTTCGCGGCCGCCATGATTTCGTCGTCGGTGGCGTCTCTCCTGGCCAGCCGGATGTTCTCCCGCAACGGCAGCGTGAACAACTGCGGATCTTGGAACACCACCGACACCGAGCGGTGCACGTCGCGCACGGCGATGTCGCGAAGATCGACGCCGCCCAGCAGCACCGAGCCTTCAACGGGGTCATGGAAACGCGCCAACAGCCGGGCGACGGTGGACTTTCCGGAACCGGAGGACCCCACTAGCGCAGTGAGGGTCCCTGGTTCGAACGTCGCGGACATCCCGTCGAGGACCCGCGGCCCATCGCCGTAGGAGAAGACCAGGTTCCGGACCTCGAGCGCGCCTCCGCGCGCGGGCACCGGATCGGCGGGCTCGGCGATCGGCGGCGTGCTCAGTACCTCCGCGATGGACTTCAGGGCGGCGATCCCCGCGATGATGGGTTCGGAGTTCATGGCCACCCGCACGATCGCCGCGGAGAGTCCAAGGCTGAGAACCAGCCCGGCGACGAGACCCTCCGGTATGCCGCCCGCGGCGTCCCTCAGAGCGAGGCCGGCCCCGCACACCACTGCGAGAACTGTGGTCGGGGACGTCACCACGTCGATAAGCCCGAGATAAATGTTCGACTGCCGGGACCAGGCGGACCACGCGCGGACGAACGACAACGCCGCGGCATCGTAGCGACCCGCGCCCTGGTTAGCGCGTCCGAAGGACTTCATCACCGGGATACCGCGCACCAACTCAATGACCGCGGCCGTCACTCCTTCGGAAGCTCGCTCGTAGTCGCGCTGAAGACCAGCTCCGCACGAAATCATCACGCCCATCAAGGCGAAGGTGACCAGCACCGGGACGACCGCCACCACCGCGATCCGCCAATCCACCACGACGAGCGCGATGAGGGAAAGCAGGGGAACCAGCACCGCCACCACGGTCTCACCGACGGTGTGGCCCATGAGCTGGTGGACAGCCGCGACGTCCTTCTCAACCGACTCGATGATTCCCGACGAGCGCCGGGCGTCCAGCCAGCCCAGCGGCAACTTCCGGATTTGGGCGACCAGTCGGCGCCGGAGGTGGAGCTGCAGGTCATTATCCGCCCGGTGCGAGAGCATGCCGGCGGCGCCGTCCGCGGCCATGCGCACCGTTGCGGCGACGACGATGACAGCCACGGCCAACCACGTCCGATGCTCCGGAGCCTCCGGGTACGTCATCGCGATGTCGATGATGCCGACCAGCGAAGCGACGGTAGCCACCGACGACAGGACGGATAACGCGACCACCGCACGCATCCGGGTCCGAATCGGGGCGAGCAGCGACCACGGGCCTACGGTCCCGTCCACGGCGCTCACTTGCCCGCCTCCCCGATCGCGCTTTTCTTCGTGAGAGTGCGGAAGTACACCATGCCGACGTGTGAGGCTCCGCCCAACTTCAACTCGTTGGCTTCGGCGAGGTCCTCGAGCTCGCTGCCCCGGAACACCCGGTGGCCCATCTTCGCCATGACGGCCATGTCGACCCGCTCGTTCACGTCGGGATCCTCGGCGAACGTCTGCACGTAAGCGATGCCGCCGTCGGCGAGCAGCCCGGCGACCCTGTCGAGCGCGGCACCCGCATCCTTCATTTGGTGGAGCGCGCCGCACACCCAGATTTCATCGGTCCTGCCGGGCTCTCCCGCGAGCGGCGCGAGGACGTCGGCGACGTGGAATTCCGTCCGGGCCCCGAGCCCGTCGACGGCGGCGCGTTCGCGGGCGAGCCACCCGGTTCCGCAACCGAGGTCGAGAACCCGGGCCGGCGCATCCGGCCCGGGATCCAGCGCACGGAGCTTCCGATATACGGCGGCGGCGTCCATCGGTTCACGCGCATAGCGGCGGAGGAACCTCGGCTGGACCTTGTCCTCGTAGGCCGCGAGGAGTCTGCGGTTGTTCTGGACAATCTGGGCAATCGACTTCATCTGGTTCTGTCTCCGGGGTGTGTGGGCCGCGTCCACGCGGCGGTTTCGGGTTAGGTGCTCGGGTTCGCGGGCCGTCGTCGGCGGCGATGCCCCCGTGGACGTGCCCGTCATGCAGACTCCCCCGGCCTCGTTTTCACGGCGATGCCCCACGCCGCGAGCACGGCGATGCCTAAGAACCAGGCCGCGCAGACCACCAGACCCGCAGCCCCGGTGCCGTTGACGGCCTCGCCGGCCGCGGATACGGGGGTGTGCCCGGCGATTCCGCGCAGGAGAGGACGGAAGTGGTCGGCGGGCATGAGCACCGTGTTGACGAACATCGCAACGATGATTAACGGGATGAGGGCCACGGAGCCCTGGGGGCTGGTGATGGAGAACGCGATGTACGTGCCGGTGCATGCGGCCGCCGCGGCAACCATCGCGCCGGTCACCGCGATCCTCCACCACCAGGACGCCTCAGGGGGGCTGTCGGAAAGCAAGGCGGCCACCGCCGCGACGACGACCGACATCGCCATGATCCGGATGAACTCGGCGATGATCCGTGCGGCCGGCACGGCCGCGTACGGCGCCGGCATGGTGATCAACCGCTCGTGGAGGCCATTGCTGCGTTCAACGAACACAGTGGACGATCCCGTGATGGCCAAGATGAACGCCCACGTCGTCACGACCAGGATGACCGCGTTCGGGAGTTCGAACTCTCCGGTGAGCTGCCTGACCAGGCCACCGAACATGCGGTTGACGATGAACAGGTACACGAGCGGAGCAATGAACGTCATGAACCAGAAGTCGGGGCGCCGCAGCCAAATGTGGGCAATGCGCCGCAGATGCACGAAGATGGGGCCGATCATGATTCGCTCCTCGAGGTGAACCGGCGGATGAACAGGACGATTCCGGCGACCGCCGCGACACCGAGCCACAGGGCTGCCTCTTCCCCGGCACTATCCGGGAAGGCATCCGGGGACGCCGCCCTGATCACCTCGATGATCGGCGAAAACGGCATGTGACGTACGACGTCGCGCAGGGAGCCGTCCAAAGCGGTCGCCGGAATGAACGCAGTGGAGAACATGAGCAGCAGCATTTCCAGCGCCTGGATCGATGAGGCCGTCGACACCGGGGCGGGCACCATCAGGATCACCCCGTCCGTGACCAGGGACAGGACCGCCGCGGCGAGCAGCGACCACAGGACAGTCCACGCGACGTCACCGACAGCCATGTCGAGGCCGCAGGCCCACGCGACGACCAGCAGCGCCGCGATCGACGCGGACATCCGCAGCACATCGGTGACGAGCCTGCCGGCGACATAGCCGCCTGTGGCCCCGGGCAACACGCGCACGCGGTCAACGAGCCCGGATTCGACGTCCTGTCCCACCGCCATCGCCGACGCCGCGGCGGTGAACATCGCCGCCTGGAACAGGCAGCCGCCGAGCACGAAACGCAGGTACCCGAAGCCGGATTGCCCCGCCGAGTACCCAAACACCGCGTACAGGCACAGCAGAAAGAGGGGCGGAACTACGAACATGGAAATCAGCGACGCGGTGTTGCGTCGCAACAGCAGCAGATCCCGACGGAGAAACGCCGCGACCGACGTCGCACTCATCGCGCCGCACCCCCTGCGTTCATCGATATGAATACCTCGTTGAGGGTGGGCGGCGACACGCTCAGCGAATCCGGCAACGCTTCCGAGGCCTCCATCGCCTGCGCCACCGCCTCGAGGACCCGCGGTCCGGGGTCGACGTCGAGGGACACCGACTTCCCCGCGACGCGGGCGCCGTCCAGGCACGTTCCTCCGAGGCAGCGGGCGAACGCCTCCGCCTCGGCGGTAGTGGCAAAGGACACTCGGAGCACGTGCGACCCGAAGTCGCGGCGCAATTCCTCCGGCGTTCCGCTGGCGACGATGCGACGATCCTTGAGCAGATGGACGTGGTCGGCCAGCGCCTCCGCCTCTTCCAGGTACTGGGTGGTCAGCACCAGGGTCATTCCGTCGTCCCGCAGCTGCCGGATGAAGCCCCACAGCTCTTCGCGGCTAACCGGGTCCAGCCCCGTCGTGGGTTCGTCGAGGAACAGCAGCCTGGGCACGACGCACAGCGACGCGGCGATGTCGAGGCGGCGCCGCATGCCACCCGAATAGGCCGACGCCAGCGTCGAGGCACTGTCTGCGAGCGAGAATTGCGCGAGCAGTTCCGTCGCGCGGGCGGCCGCGGCGGCGCGGTCGAGTCCGCGCAGCCGCCCGAAGAACTCCAGGTTCTCCCGGCCGGTGAGGTTCTCGTCGATCGCCGCGAATTGGCCGGTGGTGGCAATGTCAGCGCGCACGCCCGCCGGGTCCTCTTTCACATCGCGCGAGAAGATGCTCACCTCGCCGGAGTCGGCGGTGATGAGCGTCGACAGGATTCGGATGAGGGTGGTCTTGCCTGCACCGTTGTGGCCGAGGAACGATACGATCGCCCCGGCGGGCACGGTAAAACTCACGCCGTCGAGCACATGCTTGCGCATCCGGGCGCCGCGCTTTCCCTTGCGCCCGCCTTCGGGCGGGGTGCCCGCTTTGCCCGCAATCGGGTAGCTCTTCGTGAGGTCGCGGACGACGATCGCCGCACCTCGTTCAGCTTGATCCGTCATCGTTTCCCCTTTTCTTTGGTATCGCAGTGGGCCGCTGTCGGCAGCGGCCCCGTGGTCGGGTTGTCATGCGGCACCTCGATATGGATGCCCGCATCGCGGGCGAAGGCGAGGACCGGTTCGAGGAGCCGGGGGTGGCCGACGAGATCCCGGCACCCCGGCGCGACCGGCTTCCCCGCGACCGCCACAACGGTGGCGGCAGCAATCGCCGCGGTCATTTTGTAGGAACCCGGGCCAGTCGCCCGGACGACGGTTGTCTCGGCCGGTGCCTGGTCACGGCCTCGAACCACCTCGGGGGATCGGCGACCACCTCGGAAACCGGCAGCAACACCTGGTCGTACCCACGAAAAAGGGCGTAGACGTGGAAGCCAATCAGCGAAAGGTTGTGGGTCAAAGGTAGCCACGTGAGCATCTTGTTCTCGTACCGGTGCGCGTGGCGTGGGATCGTCGCGCGCAGACCGTTCAGCACGGACTCGTTGGTTACGATGACGCCCTTTGGCGATCCCGTGGAGCCGGACGAAAACTGGATAAGGGCTTCGCCGGCCGTCCCACCTCGCACCGGGAACGCGGGGACCATCCCGGCGCCATCCCCGGAATCCACCTCCCCCGCCTGAGAGAAGTCCGATTCAGCATCACCCGGCATCGCCGCACCCGGTTCCACGGCAGCGTCATTGACGATGGACACGTCGAGCAGCCGGTCCTCGCCCACGACCACGGCACCGTTTGCGCCGGTGAGCAGCGTGTGACTGCGTTCGTCGACCAGAATCGGGGCCCCGGGCATCATGTCCGAGAGCGTCCGCACCCTGTAGACGTCAACCGGGCCTGACACCGGCGGCGCAAGCGCCGGAACCGCGCCGGCGAAGACGCAGCCCCAGAACGCCCGGATGAGCCCGCGGTTCTCCGAAACCTGGAAGATCACGCGATCGCCGGGGCCGATGCGGGCTTCGGCCAACCGAGTCGCAGCCGCCACCGCCTCCGCATGGACCTGGCCATACGGGACGAAGACGTCCCGCCGATTCTTGACGAAGGTGATCCCCTTTTTCGTCTCATCGGCCTTGTCCCGAAGCACGTCGCTGATGGTCCGGATCGTGTTCATTGGTACCTCTTTCGGTTGTCGGCGCCATGCCGGTGCCGGGCGGACCGGGCCCGCATGGCGTGACCCGGAGGATGTGTCTGAAGGGTTGAAAGGGTGAAACAACTGGGTGGGGCGCGTCTCCGCACAAGCTCGGAAACGCTCGCGGGCCCGGGGACCCGCCGGTTCCGGGTGCCCGTCAAGTCACTGCGGACACCAGGGCGGCGACGAAGGCCGCGGCGGACGCTGCGGCCACGAACCCGTCACGCACTCGCCAGGGGTGATTGGTGCGGAAGGTGCGCCGCGGATGGCGGCCGAAGTTGCGCATCGCCAGGGTCAGGGACAGCTTTTCGGCGCAGCGCACGGCGCTAACGAACAAGGGAAAGGCGATGCGCGCGGGCGTCGTCGCGCGAATGAAACCGGAGCGGAAAGACTGCTCCGGTCGCATCGAGCGCAATCTAATCGCCCATGTCAGCTGGGGGATTTCGCTGCGCAGGAACGCCGCGATGCTCACCCCGGCAATCGCTATGGTGCACCATGTGTAGGGCACCCGGAGGCGTTGCACCATGGCGTCGAAAAGCTCCTCGACGCGCATGCACGCGGAGACCAGGACCGTCCCCGCGAACACGGCCGTCAGCAGCAGTCCGTGATGGATGCCGTGGCGGACGGCCCCCGCCGGATCCCCACCTCCGTAGAACTCGGAGCGCCACCCGAGCAGGCCGAAGAACACCCCGATTAACAGGACGAGAAGGACCTTCCCCGCCGTCGCCCGAACGTCGCGTTCCGCGATCGCAGCGAGTGCGAGGAACGCGCCCCCCGTCAGCGCGAGAACGGCGTCTCCGCCGGAGAGCAGCCCGGCGACGAGGACGAGCATCACCGCCGCGACGATCGTGATGGCGTTCAACCCCGCGCGCCTCCGAGCGTCGGATTCACCGGTCCAGGGGCTTTCGTCCCCGGACGTCCGTGCGCCGGCGGCGGGCAGTGCGCGATCCCGCCGGGACGACTCCGGGGCAGCCGGCACGGCGGCCGCGGGACCGGACCAGGCGACCTTCCCTTCGGCGACGATGCTCGCCCGATCCGCCCACGTTCGCGCGACACGGCGGTCGTGGCACGTGAACACAACGGTTCCGCCGGCCCCGGCGTATTCCGCCAGCGCATCCAGCACGATGCGCGAGCTCGGCGAATCCAGGTGCGCCAACGGCTCGTCGAGAAGCAGCAAACGGCGATTGGCCGCCACCGCCAGGAAGATGCCCAACCGTCTTTTCTGTCCGCCCGACAGGACGAACGGCGAGACGGGGTCAAGTGCCCGGGGGCACAGGGCTTCCCGCAGTTTCCGCAGCTCATCGGTGCCGAGTGGCCCGTGCGGGTCCGTGCCGGCCAGCGCGGAGTCGATTTCCGCGGCGACGGTCGCGCGGGTGAACTGGTGCTCGGGGTTCTGGAACGCCCACGACGCGAAGGCGTCGGGGGCGTGCCGGGCTGGCTCGCCGTCAATTCGGATGTCCGCTCCCGCCTTCATCTGGCCCGACAGCACCGCCAGCAAGGTGGACTTACCAGCTCCGTTGGTGCCGACTAGGGCATGAATCTCGCCCCGTTCCAGTGTCAGATCGGCCCCGTTCAGGATCCTCTCCCCGCCTCGGGCCACGTGGGTTCCGGTCAAGGCCAGCAGTGGAACGGCATCCGCCTCTGATTCCGGATCGGGACGGTCCGGCGCCCCCGTGCCCGGCGTACTGGCGTCCGGCGTTCCGGCGGTCGCGGCAGACGTCGCAATGCCCTTCACCGCGATGCCATCCGGCGCTCCGTGGGCGGCGACGCTCCCGTCCGCATCGAGAATCGTCACCGTGTCGACCCACCCGTCGAACGGGCGGAGGTCGTGCTCGATGAGCAGGATGACGCGCCCCGGGGCCCGCAAATCACGGATGGCGGCGAACAGCGACCGGCGACCGTCCTCGTCGACGTGGGCCGCGGGCTCGTCGAAGATCATGACCTCCGGCGCCCTGGCCACCGCACCGGCGATGGCCATCCGCTGGCGTTGCCCGCCCGACAAAGCCCACGGATCCTTCTCCGCGAGCTCTGACAGCCCGAGCTCCGATAGAGCCTCGGCTGATCGCTTGGCGACGATACTGGCTTCCACGAGGGAAAACTCGAGGGCCATGGCCACGTCATCGACGACTCGGAGCGTGAGCACCTGCGTCGCCGGGTCTTGCCCGACGAAGGTGACCCGGTCCCCGTCCACGGGGCGTTCGGTGCCGTCGGCATCGACGATGTGCACGAATCCGGCATGGTCGATGGGGATGTGCGAGGGAATCAGTCCAGCGATAAGGTGGGCCAGGCTCGTCTTTCCGCATCCCACGGGTCCCGTGATGGCGTTAATCGTGCCGAAATCGAAGGAGAGATCCACCATGTCGGGTGCCCATCGCCCATCGGCGTGCCGCACGCCCGCACCACTAACCCGTAACCGGGCCGGGGCCGTCCCGCGTGTCGCACCGGCGCACGCGGGTGCTCCGCCGGTCACCGGGTGACCCCGCGGCTGCGAAGCCCCTTTGCGACGGCAAAGCCCAGGACCAAAAACACCAGGCTCGATGCCAAGGCTACGGCGAAGCTGATCAGGGTCATGGGCGTGGTCGGCGAGTCGACGCCGACTGCGCGCGGGGCCATCGTTCCCATCAGCGCGGAGAACAATATCGCCGATGCTACGAACTGGGGACGCGTCCACCGCCGGTACAGGGTGATCATGAACGGAAGCTCGATGAGTAATCCTTCCATAATCAGCGCCCCGATTGCGGCGACGCCGAACGGGGTGGTCGCTGCGGACACGACGCCCATGGCAAGGCACGCGATAAGGCTCGCGCCAGGCTTGCGGACGACGATGAGGGGAACAACGCACGGCAGGAACCACAACCCGAGCGTCGCCGCGACGAGATAAACGTGGGCGATGCCAGCGAACACCTGCAGGTAAGTCAGGGGCACGACGATGAGAGACCCCGCGACGCCGATCGCGGCGGCGACGAGCATGTCGCGGGTGGATGGTCGGCCACCCGCTGCGACCGGTGCGACGTGCACCAACCGCCCGTCACCCGTCCCGTCTGGGCCCGCGTTCCCGGCTTCCCCTCCGGAGAGGGGTTCTCCGGTCGATCCACGTTTTCCGTTCATCGTCGCCGCCTCGCTTCCGTTGCCGATTCCCAATCGGGAACACCACCTGAAACAGTATTAGGTTAGGCAATGCTTATCGACTTACGCCAGGCTCAATTTACTGACCTTACCCCCGCCCCCCCCCGTTACCGTGATGGTGCCCCCTCACGGGGCGCGGTCACCGGGCCCGGCATGGCTTATCTGCGTGAACATTTCCATAATCCGGGGGTGTTGCCACCGGGCACCGGGGATAACCGCTGACAGCTAATAGGGACACGGACCAAACAGAGGTCTCGTCGTAACGTGGGTGCCTGCAACGGATGTCCAAGACACCGGCGACCAGCCGCAACAGAAGGACACCACCATGGAACCGTCCAGAACACCCGAAATCATCATCGGCCTCGACGTCGGCAAAACCGGCCGCCATGCCTGCGCGCTGACCAACACCGGCGAGAGAATTTACGACAAACCACTGCCCCAAGACGAAGCCGCACGGCGCGAAATCTTCGCGTCCATGCAAGCCCACGGCAGCGTTCTCATGGTCGTCAATCAACCCAACACGATCGGCGCCCTGCCCATCGCCGTGGCCCGCGACTGCGGTTGCACGGTCGGAGACCTCCCCGACCTAGCCATGCGACAAGCAGCCGATTTCTACCCTGGACGATCAAAAACCGCCGCCGGGATGCATTCATCATCGCCGACACCGCCCGCACCATGCCGCACACACTGCGGGCAGTCGACCGCGACGACGAGACACTAGTAGCGCTGAAGATGCTCGCCGGATTCCACGACGACAGCACCTAAGACGCCACCCGAACGAAAAACCGCCTTCGCAGCGTGCTCACACAGATTCACCCCGCACTCGAGCGCGTCTTTGCAGGCGAGATTCTCTCGCGCACGCTGGTGCTGGACTCGCTAATCCACTACGAAGGTCCGACAAAACTGACCGCCGCAGGTCGACGCCGGGTCCTGAAGTGGATGCGCAACCGCGCCAAGAAGGACCCTGCTGCCCTGGTTGACGCAATTTTCGCCGCCCTTGCCGAGCAAACCGTCACAGTACCCGGCACTGCGGCAGCAGAATTGGTCATCCCGCAGCTGGCGGCGAACATCAAAGCGCTTCAAGCACAGCGCGACACGATCGCCGAACAAGTCGAGGAGATGCTCGAATCGTTCCCTCTTGCCCAGGTCTTGATGTCGATGCCCGGCGTAGGCATCAAGACCGCCTCCAACATCTTGCTGTCCATCGGCGATTGCTCCGACTTCGCCGACGCCGCACACCTGGCCGCTTACGCTGGCATCGCGCCGATCACCCGGCGGTCGGGTACGTCGATCCGCGGAGAGTTTCCCACCAGGGCCGGCAATAAACGCTTGAAAAACGCGATGTTTCGATCGGCGTGGATCGCGTCGAACTGCCATCCCGCGTCGCGCGACTACTACCTGCGTAAACGGACTGAAGGACAGAAGCACAATGCCGCGGTGATGCGGCTTGCCCGGAGCCGCTGCAACGTCATCTATGCCCTGTTGACTCGGCGTAAGCTCTCCCGAGAAACCCCTGCTAGAACCATCGCCACGGCTGCGTAGGCCGCTGCGCTGATCACCGCCGGCCCGCACGATGCGGCCCGGCGATTAGTCATGGCTACACCCCCATACGATGTACGTGAAAGTCCCGCCTGACTGTTGACAATCCACATAGGGACACCCCCCTGGGGTTAACGCCATGACTAGATCTGACGTGACCTTCCCCTCTGGAGATGGATCCTGCGCCGCGTGGCTGTACGTCCCCGACGACGCCCCTGCCCCGGGGCCGATCATCGTGATGGCCCATGGTCTCGGCGGGGTACGCCAGATGCGCCTCGATGCCTTCGCCGAGCGTTTCAGCGCCGCCGGCTACCGCTGCCTGGTGTTCGACTACAGGCACTGCGGTGCGAGCGCCGGGGAGCCCCGTCAGCTCCTGTCGGTGCGGCGTCAGCTCGAGGACTGGAACTCCGCGATCACCCATGCGCGGGGCCTCGACGGGGTCGACCCTGACCGTGTGGTCATCTGGGGCACGTCCTTTGGTGGCGGCCACGTGGTTCGGACTGCGGCGCGGGACCCCAGGCTTGCCGCGGTCATCGCGCAGTGCCCATTCACCGATGGATTGGCCTCGACGTTGGCGCTGCCGCCTGCGACCACGGTCAAGATCGGCCTGCTGGCCGTGCGCGATCTGCTCGCCGCGTGGCGCAGCAAGGAACCTGTGATGGTTCCCGCTTACGGGGACCCGGGGTCGACCGCCCTGATGACGGCGCCCGACTGCGTGGCCGGCATCGAAGCAATTGTGCCCGCCGGAGATGACATCCGCTCGGACATCACGGCACGATTCGGGTTGGATATTCTGCGCTATTTCCCGGGACGACACGCCCGCAAGATCCAGTCCCCGGCGCACTTCGCGGTCTGCGAGAACGACACGCTGGCCCCGCCGGGCCCCACCCTGCGGCATGTGCGGAAGGCCCCAAAGGGCGAAGTGCGAATGCAGCCCGGCGGGCACTTCGACATCTACGTCGGCGATGCCTTCGAGCACAACGTCGCCGAACAGCTGGCCTTTCTCGCACGGCACGTCCCGACTGCCGTCAACGAGCGGTGAGCCGCACCGCAGGCTGGCTTTCCCCAAGGATCAGACGCCCCTGATCTACGAATATGTGTACTCCGCACTCCCGGGTCATGCGCGGAGAACGAACTCCTCGACGTCGCCGTCGGAGATGCGGACAACGTCGGCCATGGCCTTGTCCATGTCGATCATAAAGCCCTGCCACCCGGCGCGCCGAGCCTCCGGGCCGAGAGACTTCCGGGGGACGAACATTTCCGCGGTTTGCAGGTCGCGGGGCAGGAAGTAGATGCTGGCCTGCCCGACCTCATTGACCAGGACGACGTAGAGGCTGAAGTAGATGCCCGCTTCCATGCGTTCACGCTGCGGGCCCCATGCGGCACCGAGGATCGTGCCGGTGATGGTGTCCGGCAGTTCCCCCTTGATCCGCTTCGACTTCACCTGAGCCAGGTAGCCGCAAAAGTCGCAGACGAGATCGGCACATTTGAAGTTCGGGGGCAGGAGTTTGAACGACTTGTCGGTGCGCTTGCACCCCGGGCAACGGGCATGCTTGGCGACGAGTTCTTCTCCCGCCGTGCCGAGTTTCTGCTTCGTCGTGGCCATGTCATGTTCCTCCTCAACGGTGCGCGCTCTTCTGCGCGCGTGCGTCGGCCCGTGGCCCAGCCTCCGATGCCGGGACATCCTGCCCCCATCTTGCTAGATTCTGGGTCAAGACCACTTGAACGAAGGAACGGTGCCATGACCACCTCGGCGGAATTGCGCGAGATCTCGGCCGCACATGGGCTCACATGGCCCGAGGAGTACTTGACGCTCGCCGACGACGGCATGGTGGACATGTCCCCCACCGGCGACGAAGTCCCGCTGCTGCACTTCAGCACGAACTTCGAGCTGCTCGGGGCCAAGGACATCGCCCGCCGATTGGAGATGTTTGCGGAGCCGGACGATTTCCGGAACATCGATCCCGCCGAGGGCCTGTTGCCCTTCGGGATGGAGCCCGGCGGCAACCTCTATTGCTTCCGCACCGGGGCCGCCGGCGCGGGTCCGGTCCCCGTGGTTCTGCTGCAGAACGATGAGCAGGAGGATGAGCGTCTCGCGCCGGATCTCGCCGGGTTCATTTTCGCGGAGATAGTCGTCGCTTCCGCCGAGTTCTACGACGACGATTACCTGGGTGAGGGCGAGCCCCGTCGTAACGCGGAAGCCTGGCTCCAGTCGCACGAGCCCTACCTGGGGCAGGAGCAGGCCGCGGCGCTCCGCGAACTCTTCGCGCGTCCGCTGATCGTGCGTGACGACGACTCGATGGGGTTCCTCGAATTCTCGGAGGTGGATGAGCTGGTGGACTCGGTTCTGCGGTATCCGGAGCGCTACGAGCCGATTCAGCTCTGGGAGCGCGGGTAGCTCCACCTCCACCGGCCGGTGCGTGCGACTCCCCGACGGTGGCGTTACGCCTCGAGCACGTAGCGCAGGATCTCCACGACCTGGTCGGTGGTCGTGCACCACGCCTGGGCGGCGGCGTCGACTTCCTTGAGCGGGTGGACGATGTCCTCGCCGTGAAGCGTGACGTACGGCTTGTCCAGGGCCGCGCAGTAGCCGGCGTCGAAGGCGGCGTTCCACTGCTTGTACTGGTCGCCGAAGCGCACGACGACCATGTCGGCCTTCTCGATCAGCGTGCGGGTCCGGATGGAGTTGACCTTCGACGACTGGTGGTCGCGCCAGAACCCGGCGGGCGCCTCTCCCAAGTGGTCGCCGGCGGCATCGCTGGCGTCGTGATCGGTGACCGGCGCCGTGAAGACCACGTCCAGTCCGGCGGCCTCGGCGCCGCGCTGGATTTCCTCACGTCAATCGGTGTGGATCTCGCCGGAAAGGTACACGTTGAAGCTCATGGCCGATTACTCCTTCACTGAAACTTGGATGTGCCCCCGCACCTCCCCCGTTCATCGGCGCACCATACCCGAGTGGCCCTCATTGATCGCGTTCAGCGGCGGTTGCGCAGTCGGGACGTGAGAGCGCCGAGGAGACTCGCGCCGTGGCCCGAGGAGTATCTGGTCCTCTCCGAGGCTGCCGACCGTTTCGCCGAGTTCGGGATCTTCGTCCGACGGCGATTCCGAAGACCTGCGCCTGGCCCCGGATCTGGCGGGCTTCGTTTTCGCCGAGATGATCGAGTCGGCCGCCGAGTTCGACGACGTCGACGAAGTCGTCGACCCGGCGCTCCGGTACCCGGCGCGCAACGAGCCCATCCAGCTTTGGGATCGAAGCAACTGGCATCAGGGCCGATCGCGGCTTCGCCGTTTGCCGCGCAACTGAGGGCGGAGGTGTTTCTCGGCGCGGCGAACCCGAATCCGATCAACTTGTCGACGTACGAGCTGATCATGTTGCCCGCGTGCGCCCGCCGGTTCCCGCGCACGATGCCCAAGTACGCCGAAGCTGACGGTGGCAATCGTCGACGCGCACAGGCCATGCGGGGGCGTGCCATCCCCGACGCTTTACGACGTCCCGTCGCCACGCAAACGGCCGACACCCGGGTCGGCCACCGGCCCCGGGGCCCGGCCCACCACCCGCCGGCTCATGCCGGCGCCCTGGACCGCCACCGGCGGGGCCCGGGACCGCTATCCGCTGACGCTCTGCGCCTCGCCGATCCCCCACGTCGCCGCTTCCCGCCACTGCTCCGCGATGCGGGCGAAGGGCCCATCGGCCTTCTCCAACTCATCGATGGGGCCAGCTTCCACCACCCGCCCCGATTCCATGACGATGACGCGATCGGCGATCTCCACCATCGCGGGGCGGTGGGCGACGACCACGGTCGTGTACGAGCCGCGCAGCCCAGACAGGGCATCGGTCACCGTCCGCTCATTGCGCCCGTCCAGGGCCGAGGTGCCTTCGTCGACAAGCAGGATCGATGCCGGCTTGGCGAGGGCGCGGGCCAGGCCCAGCCGCTGCCGCTCGCCCCCGGACAGCCGATTGCCCAGCTCGCCGACGGGAGTGTCCCAGCCATCGGGCAAGCGCTCGATCGCCTCGGCCAGGCCGCAATTGACGGCGATCGCATCCAATTCCGGCTGCGTCAGGTCCGGGTTCACGGCGAGCAGGTTGTTGCGAATCGACCCCGTGTGCAGGACGGTGCGCTGGAACACCATCGCGGCGCGGCCGCGCAGGTCACCGGGGGAAGCCGGTTTCCCGTCAACGTCGACCGTGCCCACGCCGGGAACCGTCAGCCCGGCCAGCAGCGACACCAGCGTCGACTTGCCGCTGCCGGACGGGCCGACGACGGCCGTGATCGTGCCCGGCGCGAAGTCCACGTCGATGCCGTCGAGCCCCGTCGTGCCGTCGGGGAACGTGACATCGACGCCCCGGACCTCCACCGTGGCGAGGCCCTCGCCCGGGCCGCCGGCGCGGACCCGCTCGACTTCCATCAGCTCGCGCACTTCGGACAGGGAGCGCCGCAGCTCGACGACGGCCCCCACCGATCCCGCCTGAACGTTGGCCTGCTCGACGACCCGGAGCAACACCACAATCGACGCGGCAGCCGCGGCTCCGGTCAACGCCGAACGGTCGTAGGACCACCACACCGTGAACCCAAACGCCAACAGCACCAGCTGAACCACGACCGTGAACACCTGCTGCCCGGGGATCTGCCAAAGCAGGACCCTGCGGGTCTTCCGCCGCGCCTCGGCGATGGCCCGGTCAACCAATCGGGTGCTCGCGTCCACCCGGCGCGCGGTGCGCAAGGTCGGCTGCACGAGCGCGAACTCGAAAAGCCTGTCATCGAGACCGGCATTGGCCGCCGCAAACTCCGCCGTGGACCTGTCCTCCAGCTTCGCCGACGCCCACAGCGACCCCAGGCAAGCGATGCCGCCGAGGAACGTCACCGCGCCAAGCGCGGGAGAGACGAGCAGCAGCCCGATGCCCAACCCGAAGATGAACACAATCGAGGTGATCACGGGCCCGATCAGCAGGATCACCGCCGAGGTGACCGTGCTGGCCTTGGTGACCAAATCGCGGATGGCACCTTCCTTTTCGGAAGTCAGCCGAGCATCCGGCCACGAAAGCACGGCACCCGGGGCGTTGCTGTGGATCTCGCGCATGACGGCGATGCCCAGATCGAGCCCCCTGTGGGCGGCGAAGATGTCGACACCCCAACTGCAGGCCACGAACAGCAGCAACAGCGCCAGCCACGGCAACGCCGCCCCGGGTTCCGCCGAGAACAGCGCGCCCAACAGCGGGTAGAGGGTAACGACGGCCGCCACCTGGAGCAGTGCCGACACGGCAACCGCGCCGAAGAAGGACCACAGGGGACGACCTCCCCCGACGACGAAGTGCAGATCCCGTAACATCAGTTCTCCTCCGATTCAACGGCGACGGACACGGGTGCGCCGCAATGCGCATCCCACATCCGCCGATAAGCCCCACCCGCCGCGACGAGCCGGGAATGCGTGCCCTCTTCCACCACTTTCCCCTCGTCCAGGACGAGGATCCGCGAGGCATTCTTGATCGTGTGCAGCCGGTGCGCGATCATCAGCACCGTCTTGCCCGCCAGCAGGCGTTCGAGCCCACGGTGGATCGCGGCCTCGGAGTCCGGGTCGGCCGCGGCAGTGGCCTCGTCCAACACGACGATCGGGGTGTTCGCCAGCAGCGCGCGGGCGATGGCCACCCTCTGGCGTTCGCCGCCGGAAAGACGGTTCGGTTCGACCACGGTGTCGTAGCCGTCGGGAAGCGCTTCGATGACCCGGTGCACGTCCGCGGCCTCCGCAGCCTCGCGGATCTGGGCGTCGGTCGCCTCGGGACGGTTCAGCGCGATGTTGTCGCGGATGCTCGCATGCACCAGCTGGGCATCCTGCAACAGCACCGACACCGAGGAATACAGCTGCTCCTGGGTGAGATCGCGCACGTCGACCCCGTCGATGCTCACGGAACCGCCGGTGACGTCCCACAGCCGGGCCAGCAACGCCGCCACCGTCGACTTGCCCGCCCCCGAGGGGCCCACCAGCGCGGTGACGCTGCCGGGCTCCAGCGTGAGGGAAAGATCGTCGATGACCTTCCGGCCGCCGCCGTAGGTGAAATCGACGTGGTCGAAACGCACGTGGCCCGGGGGCGCGGGACGATCCACCGGGGGCGCGAGCTCCGGCGTCGCCAGTAAAAGCTCGACGCTGGCTTTGGCGTCAAGTCCGCCCGACAAACTGGCCACGCCCAACCCGAGGTTCAGCAACCGGCCGCCGAAGGACGTGCCCAGGATGAGGAAGGGGATCAGATCCGTCGCCGGCATCCAGCCCGCCACGACCATCGCGAATCCCGCCACTAGAAGCACGCCCAGCACCGTGGTGGGGCGGTTCGTCATCACCGCGATGATCTTGCGGGGGCCGGTGTCGCGCTGCCAATCGGCCATGAAATCACCGGATTCCCGCAGCGTGCCCTCGAGGTCGACGACCGCTTTCGGCCCGAAGACCGCGGAGGTCCCGCGCGAGCCGATGAAGGCCTGGGTCTGGCCCGCCGCCAGCACCTCGTACCGCTGGTTCTGCAGCACCTTGTCCTTGTCGCGACGCTGGATTCCCTTGATGACGTAGATATAGGCGACGATCGGCAGCAGCAGTACCAGGCCCAATCGCCATTGGACGGCGAACAGGTAGATCAGGCTGCCCAGCGCCGCGACGACGGCGCCGACGATGTCGGGCACCGCGTGGGTGACCAGGTAATGCAGTGCCCTGACGTCATCGCCGGCAATCTTTTTGACGTCGGCCGCCCGGCCGCGCATGAACCAGCCCAACGGCAGCCGGGAGAATTTCGCCAAGAGGCGATGCCGCAGCGCCGTGGCGAAGTTGGCGTCCAGGAAGTGAAGCCACAGCACCAGCAGCGTCGTCCCCGCCGCCGAGACGGCCATCGCGACCACCGCCCAGATCGCCGGTTTGGCGAAAGCCTCCGCAGGTGCCCCTTCGACGAACAGCCGGGCCAGTTCCGCGAACAGGATGAAGGGGATCAGCTGCAGCAGGGACAGCGCTCCCTCGACGATGCCTGCGGCGATGAGCGGACGCTTGAGCGGCCGGAGCACACCCCCCTTGCCGGCGTCGGCGCCGGGGGTTTGCCGGGGTTCGGGAGCGTCGGTGGAGCCGACGGCGCCGGCACTTGCGGACGTGGAGGCGCTGGACGAAGCGCCGGTGGTGCCGGCGGTGGCCGAGGCGCCGGAGGCAGCGGAGGCAGCCGCCATGACGTTGACATCGGAGGCGGCGTCCGCGTCGGCGGCGACAGGCGCAGCCGACGCGCCCTTCGCCTCGGTTGCCTCCGGACCCGCCGAATCGATGGTCTGCGTCTTGCCCATCTGGCGTCCGCGGACCCAGTAGGCATGCGCGTGCAAGGTCGCTCGGTTGAGTCCGAATTTCTTCTGCAGCAGTGTCTTCGCGTGCCGGGTCGACGCGGTTTCCGCGGTCACCCAGGCGTACCAGCCGGCCCAGTCCCCGTCGCTGATCGCCTGGACCAGCGCCTGCCCGTCGGGAAGCTCGTCGACCCAGGACGCGGTGATGTTCGGGCCCTCGGGCAGGGCGATGTGGTCGTCGTCGGGGCTGTGCCGCTCCAGGTAGACGACCACGGGGCTGTCCTCGGGGATGGCGGCGACCAGGGCGCGGATCGCCGGATAGCCGGCGAGGTCCCCGAGCAGCAGGTACCCCGCCGGGGGCGGCTCGGGCAGGGCGAAGGGTTGCTCGCCGTAGCGCATGGCGACGATCCGGTCGCCTTCCTCGCAGTTCACCGCCCAGTGCGAGGCGGGCCCGGCGGGCTCGTGTATGACGAAATCGATGGAGAACTCGCCGGTCGCCGGATCGGGATCGACGAGCGTGTAGCCGCGCTGGAACTCCTTCGGGCCGCCGTCGGGGTCGGGGAACCAGAGGCGCAGCCAGTTCGCCGGCGCTTCCCCCTTCGGATCGAGCAGCCCTTCCGAGCGGCACGTGACCCGGATGAAGTGCGGCGCGAGCCGGCGTTTCCCGATCACGGTCACCGCATGTTCCTTGGCGCCCAGGCCACGGAGTACGACGGCCTCAAACCCCTTCGCCATCGACCACTCACCTTTCGAGGATGGGTCCCGTCGCAAAGCGCACGGGACCGACGCAGACATTTGAAGGATAGCCTAGCCTAACTATATGACAGGTTCCATGGCGTCCGACCATCGGCAAGGTAGCGCCACTGCCCAATGCGGCCATCCCCGATCGAAAGGGCGGCACGATGAAGCTCGGCGAGCACGCGGCGGCCACGGACAGGTCGACCGCGACCATCAAGTACTACATCCGCGAGGGCCTGCTTCCGCCCGGGGCGAAGAAGAACCAGACCACGTCCGTCTACGGTCCCGCGCACCGCGAGCGCCTCGAATTGATTTCCGCTTTACGGGTTCTTCACGATTTAGAGTACGTTGATCCGGGTGTGCAGCTGCCCGGAGTGAATCAGGCACCGCAAGATGTAGTGGTCGAGGTTGCGGAACCCCTGGGCGATCCCCCGTAGATTCTCTAACCGGCCATTGATGGCCTCGACCGGCCCGTTGGACGCCCCGATGTCGAAGTAAGCCAGCACGTCCTCGCGCCAGCGCCACAACGTCCGACCCAGCTGGGCCAGCTCCTCCAGACCTTTCGGCACGCCCTTACGCAGGGTGTTGATGATCCTCAACTTCTTGCCCTCCGATGTCTTCGGGTGCCCGTAGGCCTGGATCATGTCCTGTGAGAGCCATCCACGTGACCTCGAGTGCCACGTATTCGTCATCGGTGGCCCACAACAGGTCCAGCCGCCTGTTCTGCCGCTCGGCGAGGTAGTTCCTCCTGGCCAGCAAGGTCCGCCGGTGCTTGTACAGCGGATCATCCTTGCGTCCACGCCGCCCCGTGGTCTCACGTTGGAGCCTCCGCCGGCAGCCAGTGAGCTTGTCCGCGGCCAGATGCACGACGTGAAACGGATCCATCACCTTCCTCGCCTGCGGCAGAACCTGGTCGACGGCGGCGGCATCCATCGGTTCACGCGCATAGCGGCTGAGGAACCTCGGCTGGACGATCTGGGCAATCGACTTCATCTGGTTCTGTCTCCGGGTGTGTGGGCCGCGTCCACGCGGCGGTTTCGGGTTAGGTGCTCGGGGTTCGTCAGTCACAAGCGGCGCTGTGTTGCCCTCTCAGAAGATAGCAATCATTCTCAAGTTAGGTTAGCCTAACCTGTAATACGCATCAAGCCTCGTCTCGTGCATTTGATGGACATTGCTGAAACCGAGATCGCGCAAAACCAACACACCATTGGGCTCCGGGTTTAAGCAGAAGAAAAGACCCCTACCAGCGTTTTGAACTAGCCCCCGAAAGTTGGACTGGTTTAATTCTAGGCGGTTAGGGTTTCAAGGGTCTGATTCCGGTATTGCATCGGGGTCAGGCCCTTGAGTCGTTGTTGGATGCGTTCGGTGTTGTACCACTGGATGTACTCATTGATTGCCTGGTTGAATTCTGCGACGGTGTCGAAGACTTCTCCGTGGTACATCTCGGTTTTCAAGTGCCCGAAGAAGTTCTCCATGACTGCGTTGTCGTAGCAGTTGGCTTTACGCGACATTGACTGCACACCACCGTTGTCATGAATCAAGTTGCGCCACGAGGAATGCTGGTACTGGAAGCCTTGATCGGTGTGCATCATCCACCCGGGTTCAGGCGCACAAACCGCAATCGCCTTGGACAAAGAGGCAGCGGTAAACGCTGTCGACGGTGATGTATCCACTGTGTGGGCAACAATTGAACGATCGAACAGGTCCATCACTGGTGACAGATACACTTTTCGGCCTGCGACCCTGAACTCGGTGACGTCGCTGACAAAAACGGTATTTGGCTGATCCGGGGTGAATTTGCGGTCGAGCTTGTTGTCAGCGATGTGGCTGATCGTCCCAGCGTAGGAAACATACGGCCTGCGCTGGCGGACCTTGGCTCGCAGCCCCATCTCGCACATGAGTTTGTAGACGAGTTTGTGGTTGACCACCCAGCCCTGGTTACGCAGGTCAAGGAGGACTCGCCGGTAGCCGTAGCGATGCTTGTTACGTTCGAAGCTTTCCCGGATCGCATCTTTAAGCGCGGCGTGCTTATCCGGTTGGCTGAGGCGTTTCTGGTGGTAGAAGAAGGTTGACCGTGGGATACCTGCTGCTTCTAGGAGGTATTCCAAGCGGTGGTGCGACTTGAGGATGACAATCGCCTGGACTTTCAAGCGTGTCCCTGATTCCTCAAGTCCCGCAATTTTTTTAGATAAGCGTTTTCCGCTTCCAGCCGTTCGATCTGGCGTCGCAGCTGCTCTGCTTCGGTAAGCCGCTTCGGTGCAGTCGACCCCTTGGGCCTGCCCTTCGGCTTCGGTATTAGTGCCTCGTCGCCACCTTTGCGCCATTTCCGCACCCAGTCTTTGACGAGCTGGTCTGACGACAGACCAAACTCACGCGCAAGATCCATCCTTGTCTCGCCAGCAAGGTGGCGCTCGACGACTTCCTTTTTGATCTCGAACGAATACTGCTGCTTTGTCGGTTTCTCCACGAGACATAGCCTGCCACGCAGCACAAACCGACGGTAGAGACTCTGCACGGCGTGTCTGGAGGCCCCGAGAGCACTTGCCGCTGCTTTGCACCCCATGCCCTGCTCGAAAAGCTCAACCAACTGTTCACGCTGCTGCTCACTTAGCGAACTTCGTGCTCTCAATGAAAACTACTCCCCACTAGTCAGTAACTGATTTCTCAGTCCAACTAATGGGGAGCAGTTCATTTCCACTGGTAGGGGTCTTGTTTTAGTAGCGGGGGCAGGATTCGAACCTACGACCTCTGGGTTATGAGCCCAGCGAGCTACCGAGCTGCTCCACCCCGCGTCGAGTGATATTTAATTCACCTGCTGTCTAAATGACAACGGCGTTAACTATACGCACGGGGTACTAGAACGACAAATCCCCTGGCTGCCGCTTTGCTGTTGCGGTTGGGCAACCAGGGGATGTGCTGGTGACTACTGGATGTTTTGGTAGTCCTTGACGGCACGGTCAAGGTTGTCCAGGGCCTTGCCGTATTCCTCGAAGGAGCCGTTGCGGGCGTTTTCGATGCCGCGCAAGGCGTCGTCGATAGCCTTCAGTGCGGAGTCCTTGTTGTCCGGGCTCTCCGCCGGCTTGGGCTTGTTGTCGCCTTCGGCCTTGTCGGTGTCGGCGGCAGCATCCTTGGGTTCGGTGGTGTTGCCGTCAGCGTCGACAATGCTGATGTCTTGGGCTTCCTTCGCATCAATGCCCACCTGGCTGAGAGCCTGGGAGACGGTCGGCGCGTAGCCCACGCGGCCCTTGTAGAACACGAGGACACGAAGCAGCTTCGGGAATGCGGATTCCTGGTCCTTGCGCTGCGAGTAGATCGGCTCAACGTAGAGGATCTCCCCGTTCGCAACCGGGAGGGTGAGCAGGTTGCCGTTCTTCAGGGTGTTGGAACCCTCCCACAGCGTGCGGTCGCGGGCCACCTGGTCGGAGGACATGAGGGCATCCTGCGCCTGCTTCGGGCCTTGGGTCTGCGTGTTGGTGGGCAGGACGCGGACGGTGATCTTGCCGTAGTTGTGCGGATCAGACGTCACAGTCATGTGAGCGGCGAGGAACTCACGGCTCAAACCACGGTACGGGGTGATCAGCTGGAAGGTCGGCTCGGAAGTCTCCGGATCAGATGCCACGACGTAGTACGGCGGCTGGTTCAGTTCCTTACGGCCTTCCGGTGCCGTCGGGTCATTCGGGACAGACCAGAACGCATCGTTGTTGAAGAACACGCCCGGGTCAGACACGTGGTAGCGGGCCAGCAGTTCACGCTGAACCTTAAACAAGTCCTCCGGGTAACGCAGGTGCTCATGCAAGGTGTCCGGGATGTCCTTGGCCGGCTTCACGGTGTCCGGGAACACGCCCATCCATGCCTTGAGAACCGGATCCTCTTCGTCGAAAGCGTAGAGTTCCACTGTGCCGTCGTAGGCATCAACCGTTGCCTTGACGGAGTTGCGGATGTAGCCCACCTCATTGTTCACCAGACGCTGGTTGGTGCCATCCGGGTTGAGGGCATCCTGCGTGGTGTCCTGCAGGGACGTGCGGGTGGAATACGGCAGTGCGGACAGCGTGGTGTAGCCGTCGACGATCCACTTAATGCGGCCATCAATAACCGCCGGGTAGGTCATCTGGTCCGTGGTCAGCCACGGGGCGACCTTTTCCACACGCTTGCGCGGGTCGCGGTCGTACAGGATCTTGGAGTCCTTGCCCACACGGTCAGACAGGATGAGGTTCATCTCCTGGTACTTCAGGGCAAAAGCAGCACGGTCAATCCAGTTGCCAATGCCCACGCCACCCTTGCCGTCGTAGGTGAAGGAAGACGTATCAGTGTCGTACTCCAGCGGGCCCTGGCCCACGTCGCCGACGATGGCGTAGTCAAGGCCATCTTGAGCCGAAGCGATGACCGGACCGTAGTAGACACGCGGCTGCTCCGCACGGATGCCGAGCTCCTCCGCATCCTCCTTTTCCGCAGCATTGGCGTTGGACTGCAGGTCGGAGACAGTGAACACCGGCAGACCACCACGGGTGGAGCCAGCATCCTGTGCAGCCTCATCGACGATGTTGGCCTGGGCGGCTACGAAGCCATTGCCGTGGGTGTACACGGTGTGACGGTTCAGCCAGTCACGCTGGTTCTCACGCAGGGCGTTCGGGTCCAGCTCACGGGCAGCAACAACGAAGTCACGCATCTCACCATCGACCTCATAGCGGTCCATGGCCAGGTTCTTCGGGAAGCCGTAGAAGTTACGCAGCTGCTGGTTCTGCGTAAACGTCGGCGCCAGAATGTCCGGGTCGAGCAGGCGGATGTTCGAGATTGTCGCCGAATCATTGCCCACTTCCCCATCGTTAGCGGGCTCCGCGCCCCAGTTCGTTTCATAGGTGACCTTGTCATCGGTCAGGCCATAGGCCTCCCGCGTTGCCTCAATATTGCGGGAGATGTACTCGGACTCACGCTCCTGGCGGTTCGGATTCACGGAGAACTGCTGGATCAGAGCCGGCCATGCCTGGCCGATGACCAAGGAGGACAGAACCATCAGCACGGTTGCCAGGACCGGAATACGGAAGTCCTTGAACACGATGGACGCGAAGAAGGCCGCCGCAACCAGCACCGCAATGACGATGAGGATGATGCGCGCCGGCAGCTGAGCGTTGATGTCGGTGTAAGACGCACCGGTAAAGATGTCATTCTTGCCGTACAGCAGGCTGTAGCGCTGCAGCCAGTAATCACATGCCTTGACCAGTAGCCACAGGCCAGCGGTAGCTGCCAGCTGGATGCGTGCGGCCGTGGAGATGTAACCCTTGGTGCCGGCCACCTGGTTGGCCACGCGGATGCCGCCGAGCAAGTACTGGCCTACTACGCCGACGAGGAAGGCGATGACCAGCAGCATGGACAGCACGCTGACGATGAGGGACAGCACCGGCAGAGCAAAGGCGTAGAAGCCAAGGTCTCGGCCGAACTGTGCGTCCGTGGTACCAAAATCACCACCGTTGAGCCACAGCATGAACGTGCGCCACGTGCCTTGGCCCAGCACACCGGTGACCACACCAACGATGATGGGCACCCACACGAGCAGGCCACGCACGGTGGACTGGATGGATGCCTGGTACTGCGCAACCGGTGAATTCGGGTCTGAGAACACCGAGTTCTTCTCACGCGTGCGCCACGTGAAGAAGGCAGCAGCAAAGGTGATAGCACCGCCGACGAGTGCAAACAGCACGAACAGCACGATGCGGACCAGGATCACCTTGGTGAACACGCTGCGGTAATCCAGCTCCCCAAACCAGCGGAACTCCGTGTACAGGTTCACCAGCATGGGAACGAGAAGGGTGAGCACCGCGAGGACACCAAAGACCACCAGCATGGTGTTGGATTTCCGCGGCTTCGGACGAGGAATATTCAGGCGCGTGGCCAAAATCGAAGCTCCTTTGAGGATCTATAAAAATCAGCACTGAGTGAGGCTATGTAAACTTCAACACTAAATTGCTTAACGCTTAAAAGACCAGAAGGGTTCCCGCACAGTGTCTGAGCACACCCCCGCGCTGACGCAACAGGCGCTGAATAAGGCCATGATGGAGGCCGTCGAATTCGTCCACGCCGAAGGGTGGGACGCGGCGCCAACGTTGTTTGCACTGGTGCCCACCGCATTGGTGGCAGACCAGTTGGCGGGTTTGGAGGATGAAGCTGCGCCACTGACGCTGATCGTGCAGGAGGACATCCCGGAGCACATTCAGCCCGGTTCAGATGAATTGGGCGATTACCTCACCCGCCTGGCCTGGCCAGAGGAGATCGCCGGGGTGATCTTGGCGCAGGAGATTATGTTTAAGGACACTGCTGAGGCCGAGCAGCAGGCGCGCCCCGCCCGCCTGTTCTCCGGCGTGCTGCGTGAGGAGGGACTGGAGTTGACGCTGCTGCAGATCCGTCCAACAGAGGAGGAATTGGAGGCAGCGGGCCCGTTTGCTCAGGATGAGATCCAGTTGCGTGGGGGTCCGGGAGTCGCCCCCGCGGTCATCGGCGCGCTACGATACAGCCTGGATAACGAATAAGGAGCTCACCCCCGTGCCGTCACTGCCATTGACCCGCCTCGCGTGCATTCCAGCCGCTCTCGCCTTGAGCGTCACGCTTGTCGCATGCTCATCGAACGAGGAGCCCGCACCGGAGCCGACGCCGTCGAGCACGCCGGAAACAACGACGGCGACGTCGAGCACGGAAGAAACCACCACGGAGTCGAGTGAGAGCGAGACGACGGAGACGTCGACAAGCAGCAAGCGCCGCCGCGGTGATGAGAAGGTCGTGGATGATGTGCGCGAGAAGTTCGCCTCACTCGCGCCTGAATCGCTTTTCGACGATTTGGAGTCCTGCGTTGAAACCAGCCTCAAGGGCTCCTACGACTGCTCCGGTCCGACCGTAGGCCAGCTGCAGTTCTTTGCGTCTAAGTCCATGGCGGAAGATACCGCCGAGGTGCTCACCGGCCTGTCCAGTTCACGCGTTGTGGAGGAGACGGACGAGAAGCTGGTGGGCTGGTCGATGTTGGGGAAGACGGCGGTGATCACTGTCGTCGATAAGCAAGAAGGCAAAGTGCTCCAGCAGATGGTGGCCAGCGACGTGGATGATCCGGAACAGCGGATCTTCATGCTGGGCCTGGCGGACAGCTACTCCGAGCCGACGGCAGAGACCACGACTAGTCAGCAGCGCAAGTAGTCACGGGGCGGCCGGCAGCGAAGTCTTCCATCGCCGAGATCGCATCATCGATGTTGGTCACGCTGGCCACTGTCATATTTCCGGCATCGGCCTTGCGTGCCTCGTCGCAGTTCTTCTCCGGAGCGAGGAAGAGCTCCGCTCCCCCATCGCGCGCACCCTCAATCTTGTGAGCAATACCGCCGATGGGGCCCACGCTGCCGTCTTCGGCGATGGTTCCAGTGCCCGCGACTTTGCGGCCGCCGTTGAGTTCACCGGGCGAGAGTTTGTCAATGACGGCGAGGCTGAAGATCATGCCCGCGCTCGGCCCACCGATGTCATTGAGGTTGTAATTCACCGTGATATCCCCGGCCGGCTCCGATGTCATGGTCACGCCGAGTAGTGGCAGGGCCTTATCCTCCGGGTTCGTGCCTAGCTTGATGGACGCAGTACCGGGTTCATTGTTGCGCAGGTACTCGACCTCGATCGTGTCACCCGGCGCGTGCTCACGCACGATCTTCTGCACCTGCTGCGGCTCTGTGACCTCGCGGCCAGCAACCTTGGTCAGCACATCGGCGGGGTGCAATTCGTCCGCGGCTGGCGCATCCTTGAGCACGCCGTGAACGACGACACGAGTGGGCTCGCCCAGGTGACGCATCGCCGCAACCGTCGCTGCGGCTTCGGAGGCAACGAAGGCCTGCTCGTTGTACTGACGCATCTCCTCATCCGAGACATCCTTCGGCATGATCTGGCCGATGGGCACGATCGAGTCATGGTGAATAAGCCAGCGGCTGAGCGCCTGGCCCAAAGTCATATTCGTGCGCACGGACACCGTGGTCATGTCCAACGTGCCGGAGGTCTCATCCACATCCGCGCCCTCAATATCAATGACCGGCGTGCCCTGCACATCCCCTAACGTGTTGAAGGTCGGGCCCGCCCCCTGCGCCGCATACGGCACGGTGAGCTTGATATTCGTGCCCGGAACGCCGCCCACCACCAGCGCCGCGGTGATCACCGCGAGCGGCACGCCCGTGGCAATCACAGCGCGGCGCAGGCCCTTTCGGGGTGCGGGGGCCGGGGTGGTTGCGGTGCTATCGGCATAATCGGTGGGCTGATTCACGGCTGTTAAGCCTACAACAGCCGCTCATGTTCGCTCTCAGCGTTGACCATCCTGGCCTTATGCCTCGCGGTGATTCCACGCACGCCGGTAGGCTGGCCACCATGGTTAATGGATTCGGGTTCTCTTTCCCCAACGATGACCGGGACGATCGGGATGATCGCGACGGTCAGAACAGCCGCGACGGTGGGCAAGACGGCAACAACCGGGATGATCAGCACAACCCGTTTGGCCAGTTCGGCTTCAACTTCGGTGGTGGGCAAGCCTTCGGTGGCAACTTCAGCGGGAACCTGTCCGACATCTTGAACCAGTTCAGCGAAATGTTCGGCGGTGCTGCTGGTGGCGCTACTGGGTCTGCTGGTTCTGCAGGGTCTGCTCCGCAGAAGGACGCGGTGGACTACAACGTTGCCCTGCGCGCTGCCCGCCAGGTGTTGAAGAACCCGCGTGGTGCAACGGCGAATGACGCGAATGCGGTGACGGAGTCTGTGCGCCTGGCCAACCTGTGGCTGGATGACGCATCCACGTTGCCGGATTCCGGTGCACGCCCGGAGGCGTGGAGCACCGATGATTGGGTGAAGAACACGCTGCCCACCTGGAAGCGCATGGTCAGCCCCGTGGCAGAGAACATGGGCCGCGCGCAGCTCGATTCGATGCCGGCGGAGGCACGGGAGATCTTCGGCCCGATCACGCAGATGCTCGGCCACTTCAATTCCATGAACTTTGGCGCCCGCTTTGGCAAGGCGCTGGGTGATCTGGCTAATCAGACGCTCACCGGCAATGACTTTGGGTTGCCCGTCGGCCCCACCGGGGTCATCGGCATTGTGACCAAGAACGTGGAACCCATTTCGGCGCAGCTTGCCGTGCCTGGACAGGAAGTCCTCGTGTATGTCAGTGCGCTGGAAGCCGCCCGCCAGCGCCTATTCACACACGTGCCGTGGCTGGTGGAGCGCATCGTGTCCTCCGTGGAGGAATACTCCATCGGCTTGGAGCTGGACACCTCCCACATCGAGGAAGCCGTCCGGGAACTGGACCTGGAGTCCGGTGACCCGATGAAGATGCAGGAAGCAATGCAGCGCATGCAGGACATGGACCTGTCACCGCGTATCACTTCCCGCAATGCGGCGGCCGCGGCGCGTCTGGAAACCCTGCTGGCTCTCGTTGAGGGCTGGGTTGATGTGGTTGTGGAAGAGGCGCTGACGGACCGTATCCCGTCCACCGGTGCGCTGGCTGAGTCCTGGGCACGTCGCCGCGCCACCGGCGGTTCCGCGGAGCATGCGTTCTCCAACGTCGTGGGCATTGAGCTCGGCGCACCGAAGACGCAAGAGGCCGCTGAGCTGTGGCGTCGTATCACCCAGGCTGTGGGTGTGGAGCGCCGTGACAAGGTCTGGGACCACCCGGACTTCCTGCCCACCGCGGAGCACCTGGACAACCCGGCTGCATTCATTGACACCCTGCTGGATGACGCGCCGGATTCCGCCTTCGATGAGGAGATTGCCAAGCTCGAAGAGATGCTGGCCAATGAGTCCGGCCCGAGTGAGGACGACCGTCCGGCAGATGACCAGGACGGCGGTGCTGATGGCACCGACGACAAGTTGAATTAGGGCCTAGTTCGGCCCGAAGCGCTGGTAGGCCTCCAAGTAGCCCTTCGCCCTTTCGGCGTGGGGCACTTTGTCTGCTTGCTCCCAAAAATCAGGGCCGTGGCCAGGGATGTAGGTGTGCACGAGTTCGTGGACAAGCACCGCATCCACAACCCAGTCAGGTGTGTCTTTCAGCCGGTCACTAATCCGGATGTCACCGGTGGATACGGTGCATGATCCCCACTGGGTGTTGTGATTGCTCGCCCACCGCACGGAACCAATACGTGCCCGCCCGCCTAAGACGGTGCGGTTGAGAGTGTGGGCACGCGCTAGTAGCTCCTCGTCGGAAGCACGCTGCGAGGTTGATTTCTTAGCCAGCTTCGCCAGAATCTCCCCCACCGCGTCGCGCTCCTGCTTCGCTGTGAACCGGGCGGGTATACGCACCTCAATCCGGTCACCCTTGTGCCGTGCCTGCACCGTGCGCGTGCGCCGTGCAGAGCGGATAATATCCACGCCTTCCGGCGGCCAGTCACCATGGTGAGCTGGGGTGTTGTGTCGTGGCATAGCGCGCGGGGCTCTTTCTGTGGTTCGATGGTGCCCACATGTTGTTCGGGGGTTAGATCATTCATGGGGGGATGATGAGAGATTCCACATTAGTCACGCTCGCGCGCGGAGTACACGTGTCACGCCGCGAGCCAGGGGTGCTGCAATTTGGGATGGACGCGACGCGTAGTGGGGTCGTCGAAACGCCTTTCGCTGATAAATTGCGCCCACTACTCGCCGGGTTGAGCACGCCCACGCGCATCCGCGAGGTGCGTGCGATGCTCATGGGCATCGACGGGTTTACGGAGGGAGCGGCACGTTCGCTTATCGACGACCTCCTGGCCTACCGCATCCTCCTCCCCAAACCCCAGGCCACCGTGGCAATGCTGGGTTCGTCCCCGCTGGCGAAGTCTCTCCGGGCCCTGCTGGAGGAATCCGGCGTGGCTGTGCGGGGACCGATGGGTGAGGAATCCGAAGGGGCTTTTCTCCACCGGCTGCCCGATGATGTACCGCTGGTGATTGTGGATCGCGTGGCCCGCCACATTGCTGTGGACCGGCGATTGCCGACGAAGCGGACGTGGAATATCCCCGCCATCACGGTGGATGCCCGCGTTGTGGTGGGCCCGGTGGGCCACGGTGAGACGGGACCATGCTTGGTGTGCGCCGAGTTTTACCTGCTGGACCGCGATCCCGGCATGCACCAGGTGGCCACCGATCTGCCCGATGGGCCGCCGTCGACTGACCCGGTGGTGTTATCCGCCGGTGCTGCGGCCGCCACGACGCTCATCCGCCAGGCGTTGGAGATTCCACTGCCGCCGGGGTTATCCACGAGCGCGCTGCAGGTGGGCACCACGATCGCTGTTGATCCTTTCGGCCCAGCCCCGGTGCAGACAGAGATCCTCGGCATGCATCCTCGCTGCCCGGTGTGTGCTGTGTAAGGGTTAGCGGAACCCCTCCAGTACTTCGAGGACACCCTCGCCGTACTGTTCCAACTTCGCTGGACCGATGCCTGAGATATTCAGCAGGTCAGCGGGCGATTCCGGCATCTCTTCGACGATGGCCAACAGCGTGGCATCCGTGAACACTAGGTACGGCGGGTGGTTATTCTCCCGCGCGAGGTCCAACCGCCACTGCTTGAGGGCAAGGAACGCCGATTCGTTGTAGGTCGGCTCACAGTCCTCATGCCGGCCCAGACTCTTCTCCGCGGGGGTGTCCAGCGGGAAGCCACACATGCGGCAGGCCTTCGCTCGCTTGAGACGCTCCGGTGTTGCTTCCACTTCCAGCTGTGGCGCAATCCCATCGAGGAAGCGGGAACGCTCACGGGACTTCCGGCCACCTTCCTGGCGGGCGTAAGACCAGGAGAGCTGCAGGTGCTCACGGGCGCGGGTGATGCCAACGTAGAACAGGCGGCGTTCCTCTTCCACCTCTTCGTCCCCGGCCTTGATGGCGTGCGAAATCGGAAGAGTTTTTTCCACCAGGCCCACGAGGAAGACTGCATCCCACTCCAAACCTTTAGCCGCGTGCAAGCTGGCCAAGGTCACGCCGTCAACAGAGGGTGGCTGCTTGGATTCCGCGCGCTGGCGCAGGGATTGCAGGACACCAGGCAGGTTGGTTGCTTCCCCGGTGGCAACGATGTCGGAGATCAACTCCACCAGCGCGTTGAGTGTCTGCCAGCGCTCACGCTGACGGGCACCTTCCGGCTCCTTGGAACTCAAGCCCAGCGGGGCGAATGCTGCCCGGGCAATGGCTACCGGATCATCCGGCAGATCAGTCCGGCGGGTAGCACCCACCAGGGTGTTGATGGCCTCACGGATCTCCGGACGGGTGAAGAAGCCTTCCCCACCACGGACTTGGTACACGATTCCGGCATCAGACAGCGCCTGCTCAAATGCCACGGACTGGGCATTAAGGCGGTACAGCACCGCGATTTCTCGGGCTGGGGTTCCGGCGGCTATGAGCTTCTTAATCTCGGCGGCCACCTCACGTGCCTCCGTCGGCTCATCCGGGTAGGACGCAAAGACCGGGTCCGGCCCCGGATCGCGCATGCCCTGCAGCTCCAAGCGAGTGCCGGCCACGCGGCCAGTGGCCTTGGAGATCACCGTGTTGGCCAGGTCTGTCACTTCAGGGGTGGAGCGGTAGTCCCGTTGCAGCTTCACAATGGTGCCGTGCGGGTAGGTCCGGGAGAAGTTCAGCAGGTAGTCCGGCGTTGCGCCCGTGAACGAATAAATCGTCTGGTTGGCATCACCCACCACCGTAAGATCATCGCGCTGCCCCAACCAGCCTTCCAGCACTCGTTGCTGGAGCGGGGTGACGTCTTGGTACTCATCCACCACGAACGTTTGGTACTGGCTGCGGAATTCTTCTGCCACGGCTGGCGCATTCTCCAGGGCGCCGGCGACGTGGAGCAACAGATCATCAAAATCCAGCGCCATCCCTTCCGGGCTGGTCTTAGATTCCTCGTAGCGCTTGTACACCGCCGCGACTTTCTCCACATCGGCCGGTGGCTCGCGGTGAATGCTGGCGATCTTCTCGGCATAGCCATCAGGGCTGATCAAGGATGCCTTTGCCCACTCAATCTCCGTGAGAAGGTCACGTACGAGTTCTTTGTCTGGCTCCAAGCCAACAGTGCGTGTGGCTCGGGCGACGAGGGGGAACTTGTTGTCAATGAGCTGCCACGGCAGATCCCCCGCCACCTGTGGCCAGAAGTAGCGCAGCTGGCGCAGTGCTGCCGCGTGGAAGGTGCGGGCCTGCACACCGCCAATCCCCATACCGCGCAGACGGTCACGCATCTCGCCTGCTGCACGGGAAGTAAACGTCACCGCAAGGACCTTTTGCGGCGCCACGAAACCCTGATCAATCAGGTGCGCAATGCGGTACGTAATCGTGCGGGTCTTACCTGTTCCGGCGCCCGCCAGGATGCACACGGGTCCGCGGGGGGCGGTGGCGGCCACCCGCTGATCGCTATCAAGCTGGCTCAGATCAATCACTAGAGATCGTCTTCCTGCAGGCGCGCTGCCTCCGTCAGATCATCCTGAGTGTCATCGGCGTAGCGGATGTACAGCAGGCGATCGCCCGGCTCGACGGACTCTGCTTCCGGCGAATCAAGGCGGTACAGCTCACCGGAGCGCACAACGCCAAGAACTATGTCAGCAAGGTGGCGCGGGTTGGAGCCGACCTCATCATCCACGATGGCGCGTTCCGCAACGGTGAAGCCAGCATCAGGACTCAGCAGATCCTCAATCATCTCCACCACAGACGGCGTGCTGGTAGCAATACCCAGCAGACGGCCCGCCGTTTCAGAGGAGATCACCACCGAATCCGCACCGGATTGCTCCAGCAGGTGCTGGTTTTCTGCTTCGCGGACAGAAGCCACGATGTTCACGCCAGGGTTGATCTCACGCACGGACAAGGTGACCAGCACTGCAGTGTCATCCGACGACGGCGCCACCACGACGGAACGGGCACGGCTGACACCCGCGATGCGCAGCACATCCGCCTTCGTGCCATTGCCGTGCACGGCAACGAGGCCGCGGTGTTCCGCGTGGGCCAAAGACTCATTGTTGTCATCAATGACCACGATGTTGGACGGCGCCATCCCTTCAGCCAGGAGCGCCTCCACAGCGGAGCGGCCCTTCGTGCCGTAGCCAATAACGATGGTGTGGTTGCGCACGGATTTCCTCCAGCGTTGAAGTTGCAGGGTCTTGCGGGAGTCCTCGGTGAGGACGGACAGGGTGGTACCGACGAGCAGCATCAGGAATGCCACACGCATCGGGGTGACAACCAGAATGTTGAACACCCGGGCGGTTTGCGTCACCGGGGTGATGTCACCGTAGCCGGTGGTGGACAGTGACACGGCCGAGTAGTACACCGCATCGATGAAGGTCAGCGGTTCGGTGTAACCGTCCTTGTCCAGCCACACCAGAACCGACACGATGACGATGAGCAGGATGGCGTAGAGGAACCTGCGGCTAATCAGCGCCCACGGGGTGGTGCGTACTGTCTGCGGCAGGCGGATGACATTAATCAGCGCGTGATCAGGCAGCGCCGTGAGATCCTCACCACGCAGCCGTTCCCGAAACCGAATCGGCGCCTTAAACGACGGCCTCATGCCACCTCCACTCTTTGCAGGTTCTCTAGTGGTTGAGAGTGAGCACTCTCATCACTAGGACTTTAGATCGGACTCTAGACCTTCTACGGCTGCAGATTGCAACAGCTCCTCCAGCTCCGCACGTTCCGGCAGGTCAGATGGGGCGAAGTTTTCGCCGGTGCGGACATAGAAAAACACTGCATTGATCTTGCGGCCATCATCCGCGATGCGACGCCAGGCTTCCTTGTACACCGCCAACTGGAGCTCCGCGGCCCGCATGTCTGCTGCCTGCGGCTTGCCACCAGTTTTCCAGTCAACGATGGTCCAGGACTGCTCCCCCGTCACCGGGTCTGGTGCATCCAAGAAGATCGCATCAATACGGCCACGGACGGTGGACGTGCCCAGATCAATCTCAAAGGGGTGCTCGATGTGTTCTGGGGTGCGCCCGGCCCACTGGCTGCGCTCAAAGGATTCTTTGAGGCGAATCAGGGTGGCGGCGTCCACGTCGGGTTCGGTGTTGCCGGGCAATTCATCGTCGTCAAGCAGTGGCCGTGCCCCGAAGAAACCTTCCACCCACTCATGGAATGCTGTTCCGCGCTTGGCGTAGGAATTCGGTTTGAACGGCACGGGGCGGCGCGCGCGGCGGGCGAACTGCTCCGGGTCGGCGCGCAAAGCGACGATGTCGGATGCGGTGAGCGTGCCTGGCATGGTCACGGCGACCTCCGGGCTTTGCGCCGCGATGTGCTCATTGATCAGCGCGGTGACGTCGTTTTCCCACTGAGTGAACAACTCACCGGCGTCATCACTGCGGGTGCTGTCCGGCTTCGCCGGCAGGTTGGCCTGCGCCGCACGGACGATCGCTGCACCCGCTACCGCTTCGGGCTCAGCCGAGAAATTCGGCCAGATCCCTTCGTGGGCAGCGGACAGCTCAATCTCATCCTCATCGGACTGACCATCCCACCACTCCATGACGGTGGCCGCTGGGGTGCCACCCAGCGTGATCTCCTTGAACGGCAAGAAGTGCTCATAGGGCTGCGCTTCTGCCTTGCGGCCAGCGACCTTGGCTGATGCGGTGACGATGAGGCGCTTCGCGGCGCGTGTGACGGCAACGTAGAACAGTCGCGCGGACTCCTCGCCGAGGTCGCGGCGTTTCTGGTCCAGGTACTCCTTGGCCAGATTCTGGAAGTCGGAGCGGTTCTCCGCATGCTCAAACGCATCGAAAGAATCATCCGGCACGTACGGCACCTGGGTGAGGAAGGTGGCCACCTTGGACGCGTACGTCTTGTCATCTGCGTGGGCCACGGCAACGGTGTCCCACTCCAAGCCCTTGGCTTTGTGCGCGGTGAGGATGTGCACGCGGTCCCCGCTGGTCACCACAGCGCCCGGTTCCAAACCGTCTTCGTGTTCCGCGGCCAGGTCGAGGTAGCTCAGGAAGCCTTCCAGGTCCGAGCCGGGATAGGAAGACACAACCTTGGCAAAGGCATCCAGGTGCACCGCACCCGTTGCGGAATTGCGGGAAAGCACCTCGGTACGAATGCCAAACACGGAGATGATGTCCGCGAAGAGATCCGGCAATCGTTTGCCCAGGCTGTACTTGCGCAGGTGGCGCAGTTTCGCGGAGAGTGCCTGCAGGCGCACGAGCCCTTCTTCGCTGTAGCGGTCTGTTTCACCCAGGTCCGCAACAGCATCGGCCAAGCCCACGTGGCGTTCGTTTTCCCCCTTGGTGTTTTCCGCGTCGGCGATGAGCTCCGCCAGCTGGACCTGCAGGCGCTCACGCGCATCCGCATCCGGGCCCAGTTCATCAGCGGCGCTGGCACGCTGGCGCCCGCCGGCCAAGTTCACGGCACGCTGGGACAACGCACTGATGTCCTTCAAACCCAGCCCACAGGCCGGGCCAGCAAGGATGCGCAGGGCCGCGGTGGAATCCTGCGGGTGAACGAGCATGCGCGCCACGGCAACGGTGTCAGCGATTTCCGGCACCGTGAGCAGGCCAGCCACGCCAACGATTTCGTAGGGCACGCCGCGCTGTTCCAAGGCTTCAGCGAAAAGCGGCGAGTGCCGGTTCTTACGCACCAAAATCGCCGATTCCACGGCTTCACCAGCACTGATCTTCGTGTTGTAATCAGCCGCGATCGCATCGGCGATGGCATCGACTTCTTCGTCTTCCGTGGCAAAGTAGCCGATCTCCACCTGGCCGGGGCTTGCTTCCGGCTTCGGCTCCAACGGCTCCACTGCGCGTGGCGTGCCGTCCGGGGAACCCAGCACCGCGTCGGACACAGAGTTCGCCAGCGCCAACACCTCCGGCGGGTTACGCCAGGAGGTGGTCAACTGCGCCTTGGGTGCTGGTGATCCGTCGGCCAACGGGAAATCCTCCACGAAGGCAGCAAGGTTCGCCGCGGTGGCACCACGCCACCCGTAGATCGCCTGCATCGGGTCACCCACCGCAGTGACGGTAAGCGGGTGCGCATGGCGTTCCGGGTCATCGGCGTTATCCCCAAACAAGCTGCGCAGCAGCACACGCTGTGCGTGGGAGGTGTCCTGGTACTCATCCAGCATGACCACGCGGAAGCGGTCGCGCTGGGAGGTACCGACGGCAGCATGTTCACTCGCAAGCTTTGCCGCCACGGACATTTGCTCATTAAACGTCACCACACCGCGAGCGCGCAGCTCAGCGGCAAGTTCCCCGGCCAGTTCTGCATAGGCCGTGCGGATCTGCTGGGCATCCACCCATTTCTGCAGGGTTTGGTTGTAATTCTCCCGTGCCTTGCCACGTGGCAGGGAGGCCAGGTTGTCAATGAAGGCGGCTGCTTCTTCCTTGATGCGTTCCGGCGGATACACCTCATTGCCCATGGAAGTGATCAATGCGAGGAGCGTGTCCACCACCGTGTCCACCGACGGGTTCTTGCTCACTCCTTCCAGCAGCGCACCGGCGTGGTTGGACACCACGTCCCATGCGATGGAGTGCAGCTCCGCATCCGTAATCAACCGCGCATCCGGCTCAACGGGAACAAGCAGGCCGTATTCGCGGATGAGGGAGCCCGCGTAGGAGTCATAGGTGGACACCGTCGGGGCAATCGCGGTGAGGTTCTCCGCCAGCTGGCCGCTCGGGTCCAATCGGCGTACCAGCTGTTCATTGCCAGCGAGGCGCTCCAAACGTTTACGGATGCGTTTGCCCAGCTCTTGTGCAGCCTTGCGGGTAAACGTCAGTCCAAGGACTTCCTCCGGGCGCACGTAGCCATTGGCCACCAGCCACACCACGCGTGATGCCATCGTTTCGGTCTTACCGGCACCAGCACCCGCCACCACCAGCAGCGGGCCCGGCTGCGCACCGATGATCGCCGCTTGCTGGTCCGTGGGCGGGAACGCGTCGCCCAAGTACTGGGAGAGCACGCGCGGGGGCATCGGGTTTGTCGCACCGTGTGCGTCTTGTCCTGTGTTAGCCACGGGTGGTCACCTCTCCTTCGGGCTGGGCGGGGCAAATGCTCTTGATCTGGCAGAAATCACAATGGGGACCGGTCACGGCGCGCAGCTGCGGCCCGGCCATCTCAGCCGGCAGCGGTCGGATGAGTTCTGTGAATTCAGCGCGTTGTTCCTCATCCTTCGGCGCTTGTGTCCGCGTGGTCACACCAACGGTTTCTGCTGCCGGGTACACCAACGTGCCGCCGCCAACAGAAAGTGGTGTCTCCCCTTCCTTCGCCGTCACCACTGCCCCATCACGGAGCACGCCGTGTGAGAGCGCGAGCTGGTAGCTGAGCAGCTGCGCGTGCTCCTCGATCTCCTTGCCGGTCACCGCGTACTTGGAGGTCTTCAGGTCCACCACGTGCACCGGCGCTGTGTCATCGGCAGCGTCACCCTCACGCTCCAAACGGTCAATGCGCCCGCCAATCACCACACCTGGTGCAACTTCCACGTGCACGGGCACCTCAACGCCCAGGACATCAAAAGTCCCGCGGGTATCGTCCACCCACCTCGTCGCCTTATTCAGCATCTCCTCAAAGGCCGCGAGGTCTTTCTCGCGTTTCCACACCGGCACGTCGAAAAGTTCGTTGTATGCCTTGATCGTGTCCGCGCGGATGAGCTCTGGGTCCGCGCCACGGCCGAGCGCTTCAAAGAAGTAGTGCACGAGCGTGCCGCGCGCCATCGCATCTGTCGAGGTCGCGGCAATATCGCGTTCCAGCACGTTGCGCATGGGGCATTGCAGCAGCCCCTCAATCCGCGAGGGCGAGAGCCTCGTGGGCGGTTCCATCGCTTCGCTTGTCGACGGATCCCTCACCCCCCACCAGTCCCCCGGATCCGCCCCCGGAATCCCGGCATCCGCCATGCGGACAAGCTGGCGCGCCGCCTGGTTAGCGTGCTCCTCGTCTGCCTCCGGGTCAGTGACAACGCGGCGCAGTTCCGCGATGACATCCTCCGCGGCGAGAACACGGACGCGCACGTAGCTGTACGGATCCTCCTCATCGGTGGCGTGCTCAGCCTGCGGCGCGGTGGGGATGTCCACCTCATCGGGCACCACCAGCGTGCGGGTGGCACCGGTGTTCTTGGCAAAGGCCTCCACAAAACGGGAAGGCTCCACCACTTCATCCCCATCCGGGCAATCCACGGCAGTGACCAGAACGTGTTCTGTTGCCCGGCTGACGGCCATGTGGAACAGGTGCTCTTCTTCCCGCAGGCGGTCCGCGGTGTGGGACACCGGCGTTGCCGGGTCAATCCCTTCATCCACCAAGTCAATGAGGTCTTCTTGGCGCATGAGCGTGCCCGTTTCACTCAAGGTGGGCCACGTCAGCTCCTGCACACCGCTGACGATCACGCGGCGGAATTCCCGGCCCGCCGCACCATGCGCGGTGAGCAGCGGCACCGCATCGGGTACCGCGGTGCGGCGATCACGCACGCCCGTGGGCAACTCTTGTTCCTCAATGTGGGCGATGAAGGAATCAATCGTGGCGGTCGGGCGACGTTCCGTGAAGTCACCCGCCGCATCGAACAGCGCCATCATCGCGTCCAAGTCCCGGTCAGCCTGCGAGCCACCGGCACCACCACGCAGCGCAATGGCCATGAGGCTGTCCGCCAGCTTCGTCGCGGACCACACGGCCCACAGGATTTCCTCGACGCTGCCACCGGCCTCAATCTCCGCGCGGCCAGCTTCGAGCACACCACGGATCCGTTCGAGCAGTTTCAGCTCCCGCTCTGTCAGCATCGACCCAAAGTCCGGCAGCTCCCCGCGCTGATGCAGCAGCTCCCGCAATGTGTCCTCCGCGCGGGATTCCGGCTTCCAGCGGCGCAGACCGCGCAGGAGGCGACGCAGCGTCACCGGGTCCACGCCACCCACCGGGCCAAGCAAGAGCTGGCGCCAGTCCGCCATGCTCAGCTGCTCTTTATCACTGCTGCGCAACGCGCGCAGCCCCAACAGCATGGCCATGACGATCTTTTGCTCGCTGAGCACCACGTCCGTGGGGTTGACCGCCACAGGAACGCCGGCTTGCAGCAGGGCACGGCGCAGCGGTTCGATCATCCCGGCGGAGCGGACAATCACCGCCATGTCACTCCACGGCACGCCCTCACCCAAGTGCGCGCGCCGCAGGGTGTCCACCACCATCGCGTGATTGAGTGCTTCAGACGGAGCAATCGCCACAGCGGCGTCAGGTTTACGGCGCGTTTCCCCCAGGTCCACCACGTTCACATCCATGCCGTATTGCGCGGGGATGGTGCGTTCAATATTGGCAAAGAACAGCGGTGATGCACCGCGGAAGCGGAACACGGACTGCTCTAGATCCCCGCCGACCACGGCTAGTTCAGCTTCCGCGATCAAGCGGGACACCAACTGCCCTGAAGCCGGGTCGAGGTGCTGCGCATCATCCACGATGACGGTGTGCCAGGTACGCGGCAGCGGTACGCGCAAAACCTGATCTACCAGCTCTGAGGCGGAGTAGCTGCGCGCACCGTAGAGCGCCATGACGGCCTGGTATTCAGCGAGGAAGTCACCAGCAGCACTCCAGGTGGGAATGTTGTGCTGCTCCCCCATCTCCTTGAGCTGGTTAGGCGTGAGAGTGCGCTCCACCGCACGCAAAAGGAAGTCACGCAGCTGGCGGGCAAAGCCCACCATGGGCAGCGCTGGACGGAGTTCTTCCGGCCAGGAACCACCGCCGTCTTCCACGTGGCCGTGGAGGAGTTCACGGATGGCAAAGTCCTGCTCCGCACCGGAGATCAAACGGATCTGCTCACCTTCACCGCCATGCTCAGGTTCAGCAGCGCGCAGAAGCGCGAAGGCGAGGGAGTGAACAGACCGCACGATCGGTTCATCAGCTACAAAACCCAAAGTGGCCAACTTGTCCGACAGCTCCTGGCGTACCCGCGCACCGGATTCCTTCGATGCGGTGATCACCACCACCCCATTCGGGTCCGCACCAGCAGCAATGCGGGCAGCAGCGGTGTCAATGAGGAAGCTGGTCACACCAGAACCAGCTTCACCGGTGACCTTCCACACCCCTGCATCAGGCAGGGCAACAGGCCACGTCCGGTCATGCACCGTGCGTTCACGGCGAACAAGGTAGGCCCGTGGGTGAGGCGGGAGCGCGGGCGTCTGCAGGGAACTCATGCCCTACAGTGTGGCACCTCGGTGCGACATGAGGAGTGAACCCACCCGATCAATATTCGAACTAACGTTCGCATCAGCCCCAAAAGTGGTGGCCAAACTAGTGCGGTACTCCAGCGCCCGATCACACAAAAACAGCAGGTCCGGGATATGGGACCAGCGGCTTAAAACGGCGTCATCGACGGCGCCGGCCACAAGCCCGTCGATAAGCGTGAGAGCGGCGCTGTATCCGTACGGGCGGGGACCTTCCGCGGGCACGATGTCTGTCAATGCGGGCGGCAACGAGCCGTCGAAAATGCAGCAGCCGAAGAAGTCCGCGTGACTCAGCTGACCGCTTTTCACGTGCGAGGCATGCCCGGCCCACACAGCGCGATCGGCGCGCGCCCACGCGTCATCGCGGTCCAAGGTGGGGGCAGGGAAATACGCCACGGCTTCGTCGAAACGCAGCGCCGCAGCAATTGCCTCATCCACGCGGTGACCGGGCTCCCCCTCAACAAAATCTGATGCGCGGTACCCGGCAACCGTGAACCGGCCATCCGTGGCACGCACCGGGCGAACAACCCGGACACCCGGGACCGTGATCTTCTCGCGCAACTTCGAGGACCACGTGGCGTGCGCTGGCGCTTCCGCAATGACCATCCGGCCAACCCGCGCACCGTTGCCCCATTCCGGGCCGAGCGGGGTGGGGTGCGGGTCTTCTGTCTGGAACGACGTCAGAACATGACCGGGAATAGCCTTCACGTAACTGTCCTCCTACAACCCTTACAACACAGCCGGCCGCGGGTACGGCCACGGGTTGGCGCGGCACGTATCGCTGTTTTGCGGGTAGACCTCTTCCGGGTTGAGGTCGTAGAGCTCCTGGTTATTCAGGCTCAGCGTCTGCTGCATCATGATCGGCGCGAGGTCCCCGTTGGCCGGGCATGGCTCGTGCTCCGCGTAGCCCAGCGCGTGGCCGACCTCATGGTTGATCACGTACTGGCGGTAGCTGCCCAGATCCCCCTGGAACGGTGCGGCCCCGCGCACCCAGCGGGACTCATTGATGAGCACCCGGTCCCCGTCACGCTCGTTGAAAATGCGGCAAGAGGTTTCCAACCCCAGATCATCGCCGCAGGTAGAACGCGCCGTACCCACGGAGATCAGCTGGATGCGCAGATCCGGGTTCTCATCCGATCCCACGTGTTCAAAGCGCACATTTGGGTCATTCGTCCAGCCGCGCGGGTCAGACAAGGTGGCATCAACCATCGCGGCAAAAGAATCGTCCCCGCCGTAGCCGGTGGTATCAATGCCCTTTTCCACCTCGGTGGCAAAACGCACGACCTGCTCGCGGCCTTCGCCAACCTTCACTCCCGGGGTGCCTACCGGCCGGAAGGTCCCCTCACCCTGCTCGGTGAAGGGCCCACCTGGCGGCAGCTCGGTGATCCCCACCTCACCCACCGGCATGCCCTCCACAGTCTTGCGCACCGAGGAGCTGTGTGCGCCTTCCGGTGAGCGGCCTTGGCCCACGGTCTGCCCCGACGGCGTATTCACAATCGACCACACCAACAGCCCGGTCACCACAATGAGCACCGGGATGGCATAAGCACGCCAACCGTAGGTACGCACAAACTCTTTCAATGCGGAACCGGACTGGTCACCGCTCATGCGCACCTCAGGTTCGTCGGGACTGTAATTCATAAGGCCAAACCTATCGCGCTTCTAGCCAGAAAAGCCGACAGCGCGCGGGGTGGAGTTACCCAATTCCACGTACAGGATGCGCTCAGTGCGCACCACAAACTTCATGCCGCGCTCATCTTCAAGCGTGATGGTGGGGGCACCGGATTCAATAGCCCGAGTGATGTGCTCCGAAATCTCTTCCTGTCCCTTCGGCGAGGTGATGGAGAGTTCACGGTGGCTATCTGCAAGACCAATCTTGATGTCCATTGCGGCTATCTCACTGTCCTTTTGTTGAGTTTCTTTCCGTGCAATAGGCACATTGTAACGGTGGGCAGTTAAGATGTTCACCGTGCCCGATCGCATTGAACAGTCACCGCCCTCCTTCGCCGCCCTTGGCGTCGCTGCGGAGATTGTGGAGGCCCTCGCGGCAGAAGGCATGACCCATGTGTTCTCCATTCAGGAGCTCACTTTGCCCATCGCGCTTGAAGGTCGCGATCTCATCGGCCAAGCCCGTACTGGCATGGGCAAGACCCTCGCGTTCGGCGTCCCCCTCCTTGACCGCGTTTTCGACGATGCCGCGATCGCCGAGCTCGACGGCACCCCGCGCGCCCTCGTCATCGCCCCCACGCGTGAGCTCGCCGTCCAGGTGGGCGAGGATCTTGCGCTCGCCGCAAAAAATACGCCTGTTCGCTTATCGACGATTTATGGCGGCCGCCCCTACGACGAACAAATCAACGCTTTGAAAGCCGGCGTCGATGTTGTCGTGGGCACCCCGGGCCGCCTACTGGACCTTCACCAGCGCGGGGATTTGGACTTAAGCCAGGTGGCCATCCTCGTCCTCGATGAGGCCGATGAGATGCTCGATCTGGGCTTCTTGCCTGATATCCAGAAGATCTGGGGCGCGCTGAACCAGCCGATTCAAACCATGCTGTTCTCCGCCACCATGCCGGGTCCGATCCTCACCTTGGCCCGCTCGATGATGAACAAGCCGATTCACATCCGCGCGGAGTCCACCGAAGATTCCCAGCTGCATGACACCACGAAGCAAGTGGTGTTCTGCTCCCACAAGATGGACAAGCCGGAGGTCACCGCACGCATCCTGCAGGCCGATAGCCGCGGTAAGACCATCATCTTCACCCGCACGAAGCGCACTGCTGCCGATGTGGCTGAAGACCTTGCACGCCGCGGTTTCGCCGTCGGCTCCGTCCACGGTGACATGGGACAAGAGGCTCGCGAGCGCTCCCTCGATGCCTTCCGCTCCGGGGAGATTGAGATCCTCGTGGCCACCGACGTTGCCGCCCGCGGTATTGACGTGGACGACGTCACCCACGTGATCAACTACCAAACCCCAGATGACCCGATGACCTACGTCCACCGCATCGGCCGCACCGGCCGCGCTGGACGCACCGGTACCGCAGTCACGCTCGTCGGCTTCGACGAGACCCACAAGTGGAAGCTCATCAACGACGACCTCAACCTGGATAACCCCGAACCCCCATCCTGGTTCTCCACCTCGCCTGAACTTTTCGACGCGTTGGACATCCCAACCAACGCTGGCCCCACCGTCGGCGCTCCGCGCCCCGTCCACGGCCTGCGCCGCAGGAAGCCAAGCACCGATAAGCCATCTTCCCGTGGCAACTCCCGCAGCGGTTCACGCCCCCGAAGGCGCCGCCGATGAGCGCCCACCAGCCGCTCCGCCGCACCCGCGGTGACCTTATCGCCACCGGCGTTATCGCCGCCGTGTGCGTCGTGGCCCTGCTCAGCGCCTTCTTCTCCGCACCGATCCGCCAGGACCACCTCAGCCCAGCAGCAGAAGAACTTACCGACGCTGGCACCCTCGCCGTCGTACCAGAGGCCCTCACCGAATCCTTCACTCTGCCCGACACCTCCCCGCAGGCACGCCCACTCATTGTCAAGGGCGTGATTGTCACCTACAACGACGGCACCATCACCGGCACAACCCCGGATGGCACCACCCAGTGGACCTACAAGCGCAGCGCCGAACTATGCGGCATGGCCAGCGCCTGGGGCAAGGTCGTTGCCGTGTACCGCACCAACATCGGTTGCGGTGATGTGGTGGGCATCAACGCGCTGACAGGCCAGTACGCGAACACCCGCTCCGCCATCAGCCCTAACCGCGTCTCCGTCTTCTCCTCCAACGACCGCGTCGGCACCATCGGCTCGGACGGCCATCTCTCCCGCGCGGAAATCTGGCGCTCTGACCTCGTGCGTACCGTCGAATACGGCGATGTGGAGGCCCCACAAGAGCCCGAGATGCAACCGAATCCCGGCTGCACATTGACCTCCGCGCTGACGCGCACTGAGCTCCTGGCCATCACTGAGACCTGCGAGGACGGCACCTGGCTCCGCTTCCAAGACACCACGCCGGAGGACTCCCGCAAACCGGAGATGCACGAATCCGTGTCCATCCCGGAAGGCTCCTACCTCGTGGCCATCAGCCAGGATGCCGCTGCAGTGCATGACCCGGCGTCTTCGACCGTGACCTCCTACTCACAAGATGGGGCACAGCTCAGCCGCGCTGAGGTTCCGGCCTCCAACCTGCTGGCGGATTCCCCCACCGGCGTGGTCGTTCCACAAACCGCGGATCTGCCCCACCACATGACGTACTTCGACGGCGCCAACCTCATGCTCCTCGACCCCTCTAACCTCGAGGTCCGCACGATCTACCAAGGCGCACTCGGCACCGGTGTGGGCATTGCGGACCGCCTGCTCTACCCCACCGCTGATGGCATCACCATTGCGGATTGGAACAGCCCAGAAACAGAGCGCACCATCCCCGTTGACCGCGGTGGGTACAGCGGACCGGTAGCGGTGGGGTCGGCGGGCCCCACGATCGTCGAAAAGCGTGGCGAAACCGACGTTGTCCTGACGGCTTCTTAAAGCTGACGCGCGCGGCGTTCGTCGAAACGCGCCGTGGCCCAACCCGTGGAAGCCGGGTGCAATGCGCATCCCAGCGTGACCAATCCGGCGAACAGTGTGACCACGCCGAACGTGATGGCGCCGCCGCTGAACATGTAGACGGAAATGCCGATGAGCAGCACATTCAGGAACACGATGAGGCTGCGCCCCCACGTGTGACCGCGCAAGATTCCCACGGCGCCGGCGAGCATCGGGCCGAAAACCAGAAGGATGAAAATCGCGGTTCCCACACCCACGAAGGCGAATGCCGGGGTATCAGATTCCACTAACGCCTCATCCGTGCCCATCTGCGCCTGCGCAATGGCGAAGTAGATGCCGGCGCCGATGGCAACAACACTCTCGATGATCGCCACAATCGCAGCAAGTTTCATCGGGCCAGGAACCGTCCCCGCGGTAGGGAGATCCGTGGACGTCGGCTTGGACTCAGGGTTGGAAGCGTTTGAAGTCACGGATTTCATCCTAAATGTTGATGGCGATTTGACGAACTTTCCACCCCTACTCACATTCACCGCACCGCCAAAAGGCCAGCTCAAGAAGTTTTTAGAACAAACACTTTCCGAGTGATCGACCTCACTACCCCCGCCAATTCGACCTAAAAATGCCCGAATAAATATGAATTGCATCACAATTTGGCTTCTACCCCTAGCGGAGTGTATGTAAACATGCCATTATTCACGAGTAGCAAAAATAAAGAGCTGGTAACCCAGCCACTAACTCCACATCACCACGGAGTTAACGTCCGGTAAACGGAAGACGGGTCCCGCAACCATCGGGAACTACCGCCCATGAAAGACCGGAAACGCTTACTTTTCGCACGACCCTTTCACCGCCGGGGAAGCCCCGCGTGTTTCACGCGCGCCGCCCCGATGTTTGAAGAGCCTTGCAAAAAGCACGCCGTGGTGCGCCCGGAACGTGGCTTGCCCCTGAAGTTTCACCAGTTCATCCACTTTTTCACGGTGGCGTTTTGCGCTGCCACGCACACGACTTTCACGAAGGAGACCTCATCATGGATTGGCGCCACGAAGCAGTATGCCGCGACGAAGACCCCGAACTGTTCTTCCCGGTTGGTAATTCCGGCCCGGCTTTGTCCCAGATCGCACAGGCCAAGCTGGTCTGCCACCGCTGCCCTGTTACTTCCCAGTGCCTGAAGTGGGCACTCGAGACCGGCCAGGATGCCGGCGTGTGGGGTGGCCTCTCCGAGGAGGAGCGCCGCGCCCTCAAGCGCCGCAACAAGCAGCGCAACCGCCAGCGCGTCACCGCCTAATTCCTTTTACTTCTGCCTAGGCGGGCATCGGCCCGCCTAGGCTGCCGATTTCCGTCACACCCGCCCATCCCGATACAGTGTTCAGACAGACTAAATACTGTCCGATCCATCTGGCCCAAGGAGGTCGTTATGAGCAAGCGTGGTCGTAAGCGCAAGGACCGTCGCAAGAAGAGCGCTAACCGCGGCAAGCGTCCTAACTCTTAAGCAGAGTTAAACAGCGAAGCACCCCTTCACCTGGTTTTCGAGCCGGGCGGAGGGGTGCTTTCTTTCGAAGCTCAGCCCCGCTTAACCGCTTAACCCCGGTGAGACCCCGGTGAGACCCCGCCAAAACGCAAACCCCAATAAACGTTTTCAAATGAACCAGGATGGGCCACCAAGTTTTTACCGAAGCTGACGCGCCCACCTGGTTCATTTGAGTTCATTCATTGCAGTTCATTCATCACGGTTTGCCTGGAATGCAGGTGCAAGGGTGTCCGGCCAACCGTTATTCAGCCTGCACTCAGCCCACTGCTCAGCCCACTGCTCAGCCCGGCGTCGAGATTTCTAACTGGTTCGGCCCCTCGCCCCAACAAACCCCCAGGTCGCGAAAATTGTGTTGCGAGATTTCTCGGATCCCGCCGAGAGCACGCCCGCCACGAGCAGGCCCCTACTTGTAATAGGTCACCGAGATGGACCGCACGATCCGCTGCCGCAGCTGCTCCGGCGCCTGGTCCTGGCAGTTGCATCGGCGGACGATCTGGCGGATCTCCATTTCAGTTTTCAGCCGGGCAAAGTTCTCAGGGCAGGTCTGGATGATGGCGCGGATTTCCTCCACGCGGGCCTGCGGAGTCTCGGGATCGAAGAACTCGCAGAGCAGCGCTTGCGCGCGGGTTGGTTCGATGTTGCAGTCACCCATTATTTCTGCTCCTTCAGGCCAGTACTCTGCTGCTCGGCGCTCTCCAGACCGATGCCTTGTTCGTTCGCTACATCCTTCAACAGTTCGCGGAGCTGTTTTCTTCCCCGGTGAAGGCGGGACATGACGGTGCCGATGGGAATGTCCAGCGCTTCGGCGATTTCCTTATATGCCAGGCCTTCGACGTCGGAGAGGTAGACGACCATGCGGTAGTCGTCGTTGAGCGAGTTCATGGCGTCTGCAATCGCGGTGTCGGGCATGTTGCGCAGCGCCTCAACTTCCGCGGATTGCAGGCCGGTCGAGTCGTGCGAGCTGGTGGTGTACAGCTGCCGGTCGGTGACATCTTCGGCAGAGGTTTCCAGCGGGCGGCGCTGCTTTTTGCGGTAGGTGTTGATGTACGCGTTCGTCATAATCCGGTACATCCACGCCTTGAGGTTGGTGCCCTCCTTGAACGAACCGAATGCGTTGAAAGCCTTCAGATAGGTTTCTTGCACGAGGTCTTCGGCGTCTTGCGGGTTGCGCGTCATGCGTAGCGCACCGCCGTAGAGCTGGTCGAGGAGCGGTAGCGCTTCTTCGGTGAAGCGCCGTTCAAGGTCGTTGTCGGCCATGGGGTCATTCTAGCTAGGCTTGTGTTCATGGCTGCGAAGACTCAAGCACTTGCTGTTCTTGACGCCGCGGGCGTGCCCTATGAGTTGCTGGAGTACGCCGCTCACACGGATCATTTTGGGGATCACGCGGTGGCGGATTTGGGGATTGATCCCGCGCTCACGCTCAAGACCCTGGTCATTCACCATGAGCGTGATTTCGCGGTGTGTTGCGTGCCGGTCGCGGGTCAGCTCTCCCTCAAGAAGGCGGCGAAGGCGCTCGGCTGGAAGAACGCGGAGATGGCCGCACCCAAGGACGCGCAGCGCATCACGGGGTACATCGTCGGCGGCATCTCCCCGCTTGGCACGAAGCAAGCGCTGCCCACGCTTATTTGCGCCTCCCTCGCCCCCTCCCCCACCACCTACCTCTCCGCCGGCAAGCGCGGCCTATCGGTGGCGTTGAACCCTCAGGACTTAGCTCAGGTACTGGGCGCGTCCTTCGCCCCGATCAGCTCCGCGTAGTCATTGCGCACGTTGCCCACCTCGCTGGCAGCGGGGCGCCACTCTAAATCCGTAGCCACCCGCGAGGGGTGGATGAGCTCCAGGGCTTCCTCCGGTGTTCCCTTCACCCACTGCTCCACCTCGTCTGCTTTCAAAAACAGCGGCAGGCGGTGGTGCAGCCACTCCATGTTCTCGGTGGCGTCCGTGGTCACCATGGTGGTGGACAGCCTGTCCAATCCCGTGTCCCACAACGCCGCCGCGTACAGCAGCCCCTCTTCCGGAGTGACGTAATAGGGCTGCTTGCCTTTCCCTTCCTGCTTCCACTCGTAGTAGCCGTCCAAGACCATGAGTCCCCGGCGCGCCTTGAAAGCCGAGCGGAAAGAGGGTTTTTCCGCCACCGTTTCCCCACGGGCGTTGAACAGGGGCGGGCCGGTGTCGTCTTTCTTCCAGGTGGGAAGGAGGCCCCACCGGGCGGCGTCGATAAGCGCTTCGGTCTTGTCTATGCGCACGAGCGGCACTTGCTGGGTGGGCGCGATGTTGTAGCGCGGCGGCGGGGTGCCGTCGGGCGCGTGCACTGCGGTGATGCCGGGGAGTGAGCCCACGGCTTCCAACAGTTCGTCGCCGGTGGTGAAGAGAACGAAGCGTCCACACATGTCCCCCATTATGGCCCGGCGGTATGCTTGGCCGCATGACCTCCCATTTGTGGCCTGCCCCGTTCCATCCTGACCCGATCGTGCACACCCAGGTTGTGCCCGGGTCCAAGTCGATGACCAACCGCGCGTACGTGCTCGCGGCGTTGGCTCACCGGCAGTCCACGATCATCGGGGCTCTCCACTCCCGCGACACGGACCTCATGCGTGCCGCACTGTCAGACATGGGTGTTGTCTTCACGGAAGAGGCCGAGCGCATCACCGTCACTCCCGGTGAACTCGTCGGCGCCACGGTCGATTGCGGGCTCGCGGGCACCGTCATGCGGTTCGTGCCCGCCGCCGCTGCGTTCGCTCACGGCCCTGTGCTTATCGACGGCGACGAGCAAGCCCGCTCCCGCCCCCTCACCACCGTGCTGGATGCCCTACGCCACCTCGGTGTGTCCATCGACGGGGATTCCCTGCCGTTCACCGTCCACGGCACCGGCAGTGCCCAGGGCGGGCGTGTGGAGATTGATGCGAGCTCCAGCTCCCAGTTCGTCTCCGCCCTGCTCCTGGCAGGTGCGCGCTTTGACCGTGGGTTGACCGTCGTCCACACTGGTGGCCGCCTGCCGTCCATGCCGCACATTGAGATGACCGTGGACATGATCCGCGAGGCCGGCGTGAAGGTGGACGTCAAACAAAACGAATGGACCGTCCACCCCGGCCCCATCGGCGGCAAGATCTGGGTCATCGAGCCAGACCTGTCCAACGCCACCCCCTTCCTCGCCGCGGCAGCCGTCACCGGCGGCACGGTGAGCATCCCCTACTGGCCACAGAAAACCACCCAGGCCGGTGACGTCATCCGCTTGATCCTCGAGCGCATGGGCTGCGAGGTCGACCTCATCGCCGATGGCCCCTCCTACACTCTCACCGTCACGGGCCCGCCGCGTGGCCAGCTGCAGGGCATCACCCTGGACATGAGTGACATCGGGGAGCTGACGCCGACGGTGGCGGCGTTGGCAACGCAGGCGACGCAGACAAGCATGCTCACCGGCATCGCGCACCTGCGCGGCCATGAGACCGACCGCCTCGCCGCGCTGAGCCAGGAAATCAACAAACTGGGCGGCAAGTGCGAAGAGCTTCCCGACGGCCTCCGCATCACCCCCGCTCCCCTCCACGCCGGCGTGTGGCACTCCTATGCCGACCACCGGATGGCCACCGCCGGTGCGATCATCGGTCTGACCACAAACGGCGTGGTTGTCGAGGATATTGAGACCACCGCGAAAACCCTCCCCGGTTTTGCTGACATGTGGACAGGCATGCTTAATGGCTAAACGCGCAGGCAGGGACTTCTCCAGCTACGACGAATCTGACGTTCGAGTCCGCCCCGGCAAAGGCTCCCGTCCGCGTACCAAGGACCGACCGAAGCACGCCGACGCGGTGGTGGGACTGGTGATCACCAAAGACCGCGGCCGGTGGGGCGTCGTGCTGGAAGACGGCACCCGCGTTACCTGCATGCGCGCCCGCGAACTGGGCCGCACCTCCATCGAAGTCGGCGACCGCGTCCGTGTCGTTGGGGACACCAGCGGGCGCAAAGACACCCTCGCCCGCATCGTCGGCCGTGAAGACCGCAGCTCCGAACTACGCCGCACCGCCGATGACACCGACCCCTACGAACGCATCGTCGTTGCCAACGCCGACCTCCTCCTCATCGTCTGCGCGGTTGCGGACCCACCACCCCGCACCGGATTCGTCGAACGCGCCCTCATCGCCGCCTTCGTCGGTGGAGTCACCCCGATCGTGTGCCTGACCAAGTCCGACCTCGGCGACCCCGGCGCCTTCGAACAAGAGCTCGTGGACCTTGACGTGGATGTCCTTCACACCGGCATCGCCGACGACCTCGACCCGCTTTTAGAGCGCATCACCGGCCAACTCTCCGCCGTCATCGGCCACTCCGGCGTTGGCAAATCAACCCTGGTCAACCGTCTTGTCCCTGACGCCAACCGTGAGACCGGTGAAGTCTCCGGCGTTGGCAAGGGCCGCCACACCTCCACCCAATCAGTGGCGCTGGAGCTGCCAGGCTCTGGCACCGGCTCTGGAGCTGAGCACCCAGGCTGGATCATCGACACCCCTGGCATTCGCTCCTTCGGCCTCGCCCACGTCTCCCCCGATGACGTGCTCGACCCCTTCCCGGAGCTGGCCGAAGCCGCCGAGAACTGCCCCCGCGGCTGCACCCACGCCGGCCCGCCCGCGGATCCCGAGTGTGCCTGGGACGACCTCGCCGCCCGCAACGGCGAGGATTCCGTGATCGGCCGCCGTGTCCAGGCCGTCCGTCACCTGCTTGAGGCGCTCCGCATCAACGAGACCACCTACGACTAGGCCCGTCCCCCGGGCCAGTCTCACCCTCGTTCCCAGCCCCTCGCGTCGACCCGTGTGTAAAATTTTACATTGCAGCAGTAACTATCTCATAATAGAAATCCACTACCAGTGGTTTTAGATTGGCCACATTTTGGCGATGTAATTTTTTACACACGACCAACCATGGGAGGCCCAAAACCAGCCCCAAACCAGCCCCAAACCAACCCAAAACCAGGCACCAAAAAAGGGGCCCCACAAGGGAGCCCCCACCCCAAAGCCGGGAAGCTACATCAGCTCCACCAGGAAGGGCAGCTCGGTCGGGTCGTAGAACGCGAGGTAATTGTCCTGGGCGTCCCCGACGGCGAGTTCGGCGTCTTCGTCACCGAGGTCAGCAGCGTCGATGAGTTCAACGGCGCGGCGGGTGGCGGGCTCGGCCGCTTCGATGTCGATGTGGATGGCGGCAACGTCCTCAAGCGCGATCGGCCCGGAGAGTTTCACCACGGATTCGCCCATGTCGGGCTGCTCAGACGCGTCGACGTCCACTGAGATGACTACGCGGCGGTGCGGGTAGTCGGGCTCGTCGCCGATGGCGAGGAGGCGGAGGGAGGCCAGGGCTGCGTCATCAAAAGCGACGAGCTCAATTTCTTCCTGGTCGCCCGAGGTGAAGAATTCCACGAGCGCGGGTGTGGCGGCGAAGCCCCAGCCGCTGCGGGCGTGGATGAGTCCTTCGGCGTTCAGTTCCTTGAGCATGGCGAATGTCGCCGGAACATACACGCGCATTAGAACTCGCCCTCAATGTCGAAGAGGGACTGGATTTCCACGGAAGTGCGGTCGAAGGCGGTGTGCAGGATGCCGATCATGCGGGATTCGACGGCGCCACGGACGTTGAGGATGTCATCGTCGATAAGCGTGCATTCGTGAAGAGGCACCCCGATCGCGTCAGCGGCGGCCTGGAATGCTGCGGTCTCAGGCTTTTCCACGCCGACCTCGCCGGAAAGCACCACGGCATCAACGTGGCCGCGGAATTCCCACTCGCGGATCGGATCAGCTTCCTTGCCGCCCGGGTCGTTGGAGAGGATCGCGGTGGCGATACCTGCCTCGCGCACAGCGGCGAGAAGTTCCTGCCAGCGGCGCACATCTTCAGCATCGCCGTCGAGTACGCCCGCGTAGTCCAAAATCAAGCCTTGCATTATTTTCCTCCAGCATTTTTTGCTTTTCGACGTTTACCCGGCCACTCCGACCAAATCCTGGCACAATGATACCTAGCCATTGTCGTACCTGCCTTGAGGAAACCGTTCTGTGTTCCAAGGAGGCACTTGTGTACTATCCCGTTCCCGGCCATTCGCACGTGAAGGTGCTGGTGCCGGAAGTTTCTCAGCCGGTGAAACCGCGACCGCCGAGTCGCCCGTCCCACCGGATCACCAAACCCACGATTGATGCTGCCGAGCTTGCTGCCGTGTCCCCGCTGGTGCGGGTGGCGTTGGATGCGGCGTTTGGTATCCGCGACATTCGTACGTTGCAACAGCGCAGCTTTAGCTACGGTGTCCGCGCGCATGTGCGGGCACAGCGGCGCAGCGGAAGAAAACCTACCGGGACGGTGCGCGTCCTCAGCGCGCACGCACGCGGGGAAGGTGAATTCCACGGTACGGCGTCGTCCGGCGGCCGCAATTACGCATGGGTGGCGCGCATGGCGGAAGGCCGTCTGCAGTCCTTCCGGGTGCTCTAGCCCCCGCAAGCGAACGCTAGGGGTGCTAGGGGTTAGCTCTCTGCTCCCTCAGCGCCCTCAGCGCCAGCTGCTTCCTGCTGCGCTTGCGCCTGCTGCTCGAACTGCTTGCGCAGCATGAAGAGCTGGCGGACGGTCTCTTCCTTGATGCCGTCGTTCATGGCGTGGAACATGTCGCCACCCTCCTTCTGGTACTCGACCAGCGGGTCGCGCTGCGCCATGGCACGGAGGCCAATGCCTTCCTTGAGGTAGTCCATCTCGTAGAGGTGCTCGCGCCACTTGGTGTCGATGATCGGCAGGATGACCATGCGCTCAACGTTGCGCATCTGCTCTTCCCCACCGATGGCGGCGACGTGCTCTTCGAGCTGGTCGTACTGGCGGTTAGCGTCGTCGATGATGGCCTGGCGCAGCTGGGCACCGGTGAGCTCGCCGGGGGTGCCGTACTCGGAGCCGTCGATAAGCTCATCAGGCGTGAAGGTCGGGCCGTAGAGGGACTCGAGTGCGTCCCACAGCTGGTCCAGGTCCCAGTCCTCGACGTAGCCCTCGCGGGTTGCGCCGTCGACGTAGGCTCCCACGGTGTCGTCGATCATGCCGCGGATCTGATCCTTGATGTCCTTAGACTCCAGGATCTCCAGGCGCTCACGGTAGACAACCTTGCGCTGTTCGTTGAGGACCTCGTCGTACTTGAGCACGTTCTTGCGGGCCTCAAAGTTCTGGTTCTCCACCTGGGACTGTGCGCCCTTGATGGAGCGGGAGACCATGCCGGCCTCGATCGGGACATCGTCCGGAACGTTGAGGCGGTTCATCATGTTCTCCATGGACTGGCCGACGAAGCGAACCATCAGGTCATCGCGCATGGAGAGGTAGAAGCGGGTCTCGCCCGGGTCACCCTGACGGCCGGAACGACCACGCAGCTGGTTATCGATACGGCGGGACTCGTGGCGCTCGGTACCCAGGACGTAGAGGCCACCGGCTTCACGCACTTCGTCACCAAGCTTCTTGGAGCGCTCCTTCGCCTTGGGCAGCTCCTCGTCCCATGCTTCCTGGTATGCCTCCTCATCCTCGAAGGGGTCCAGGCCGCGCTCCTTGAGCTTGTGCTCAACGAGAACTTCCGGGTTACCACCAAGCACGATATCCGTACCGCGACCAGCCATGTTGGTGGACACAGTCACGGTGCCGGGCAGGCCGGCCTCGGCGATGATGCGGCCCTCTTCCTCGTGGTGCTTCGCGTTCAGCACGTTGTGCTTGATGCCCTTGCGGGTGAGCAGCTGAGAGAGGTACTCAGAACGCTCGACGGAGGTGGTACCCACCAGGACCGGCTGGCCCTTCTCCACGTGCTCCGCGATGTCCTCGGCCACGGCAGCGAACTTGGCTTCCTGAGTCTTGTAAATCAGGTCGTCGTGGTCCTTACGGATGTTCGGCTTGTTCGGCGGAATCGCCACAACACCGAGCTTGTAAATCTGGTGGAGCTCCGCCGCCTCGGTCTCAGCGGTACCGGTCATGCCGGCGAGCTTGTCGTAGAGGCGGAAGTAGTTCTGCAGGGTGACGGTAGCCAGGGTCTGGTTCTCGTTCTTGATCTCCACGCCCTCTTTAGCCTCGATGGCCTGGTGCATACCCTCGTTGTAGCGGCGACCCGGCAGGATACGGCCGGTGAAGGAGTCGACGATGAGGACTTCACCCTGACGGATGATGTAGTCCTTGTCGCGCTCAAAGAGCTCCTTCGCCTTAATCGCGTTGTTCAGGTAGCTCACCAGCTGGGAGTTCTCAGGAGCGTAGAGGTTGTCAATGCCGAGCTGGTCCTCCACGAAGGCAACGCCTTCCTCGGAGACACCGATGGTGCGCTTGCGCTGGTCCACCTCGTAGTGGATGCCGGCGCGCATGCGCGGTGCGAGCTGCGCGAAGACGGTGTAGAACTCACCGGAAGAGTCGGTGGGGCCGGAGATGATGAGTGGGGTACGAGCTTCGTCGATAAGAATCGAGTCCACCTCATCCACGATGGCGTAGTTGTGGCCGCGCTGCACCATCTCGCTGACAGACTTAGTCATGTTGTCGCGCAGGTAGTCAAAGCCCAGCTCATTGTTGGTGCCGTACGTAATGTCCGCGTCGTAGGCCTTCTTGCGCTCCGGCGGGCGCATGTCAGAGAGGATCACGCCCACGGTGAGGCCCAGGAAGCGGTGCACACGACCCATCATCTCAGCGTCACGCTTCGCCAAGTAGTCATTGACGGTCACGATGTGCACGCCCTTGCCACCCAAACCATTCAGGTACGCCGCCAGAACAGAGGTCAGGGTCTTACCCTCACCCGTCTTCATCTCGGCGACAGAACCGAAGTGGAGTGCAGCACCACCCATAATCTGCACCTTGTAGTGCTTCTGCCCCAGCACGCGCCAGGATGCCTCGCGGGCGGTGGCAAAAGCGTCTAGCAAGATGTCATCCATGGACTTGCCGTTTTCCAGCGCTTCCTTGAACTCATCGGTCTTGGCCTTGAGTTCTTCATCGGTCAGCGCGGCGTACTCGTCCTCGAGTGCAATGACGTCGTCTGCGATCTTGGCGTAGCGCTTAACGGTGCGGCCTTCACCGGCGCGCAGCAGCTTGGACAGTCCGAACACGTGGTGCTTCCTTCTGTAGCGGTGCGTGAGTTACTTTCCACGGGCATGTGGCCCGCTATTCAAACCGCTATTGTACGCACATCCAGCTTGGGGCCCACTTCCGGGCACCTTGGAGGTAAGTGAGAGTCACCACAGACATGAAAAATCCCGCCCACCGGCAACAAACCAGTGGGCGGGAAAGCATCCCTCAATGCGAGGTTTACTCAGCATCCTCCGGCACGAGGGTGATCAGGCCGTAGTCATATGCGTGACGACGGTACACCACCGACGGACGCTTCGTCTCCTCATCGATGAACAGGTAGAAATCGTGGCCTACCAGCTCCATCTCAGAGAGCGCCTCATCAACAGACATCGGGGTTGCTGCGTGCTCCTTGGTGCGCACAACCTGGCCCGGGATGTGATCCTCCACGGTGTTTGCGTACGGATCTGCCGGTGCTTCCTCAGCCTGGGCGCGAGCCTGTGCTGCCTCAGCAGCGAGCTCTGCTGCGATCTCACCAGTGGACTTCGGCTTACGGTGGCCACCCATGGAGATTTCGCGGCGGACCTTCACCTTGCGCAGAGAGCGCTCCATCTTGCCAACGGCGGACTCCAGTGCGGCATAGAAGCTGTCTTCCTTAGCCTCAGCGCGGGCGAGGTGGCCCTTGCCGGTTGCGGTGATCTGGATGCGGTTGGCCTGTGCTTCACGGCGCGGGTTCGGCTCGTGCTGCAGTTCGACGTGGAAGAAGGTCAACGTCGGGTCGAGCTTCTCAATCTTGGCGAGCTTGCCATTGACCCGTTCCTGGAAGTGTTCCGGAACCTCAACGTTGCGGCCAGTGATGGTCACCTGTGCTGCGGGGCTCAGGGCTTCTTGGTTGCGGTCGTCTGCAGAGGTCATCTGCTTCCTCCTTGCATTCAGTGTCCGCCGTCTCGCGGCGGACTGGGGAACGGTTCCACATAGAATTATACCGTTGTCGTTTCAGGCCCTGCCACGAGTTCACCCCTCCTATGCCGCGGCAAGAACTACGCACGCCACGGGGTTTCCGCCATGCGCAAGAAGCTTTTCGACGACCGCCTGCAACGTCGCCCCCGTCGTCACCACATCGTCCACCACGATGAGCGGGCCCTGGGGCACCGCGCTGAGTTGGACATTGCCGCTGAGGTTCCGGCGGCGGGCGGATTCGTCGAGGGAGGCTTGGTCGGGGGTGGCGTCGAGAAGCGAAAAGACATCATGCGTTGGCCTCCCGCTGGCATGGCACACGGCGGAGACCGGATCACCTCCGCGTGCGCGGGCCGCGCTGGGGCGTGTGGGCGCGGGGATGAGGTGAGCGCCCGGAATGATGTCGCCGCGTGCCTCCAAATAGTCAAGCGCAGCGGTGAGAACAGCGCCGATGTGCCTGCGGACGGCGAGGTTCTTTTTCTCCTTCATGGCCAAGATGACACCGCGGTGCGGTGCGTCATAGGTGCCGAGCGTAAAGACAGGCACGTGCACAGTGAGGTTCGGAGTGTGCTGAAAAGGCGGCGTGGCCAGGCGCTTCTTGCAGGTGGGACACAACAGGTAACCCGGCGCGGCGCATCCCGCGCAGGCGCGCGGAAAGAGGAGCTCGCCGAGGTGGTGTGCAAGACCTGTCATGAGCCTGATTCCTTAGGACACTACGGCTTGGGCAGGACCGGTGCGGCGCGCACACCTTGCAGTCCGGGGACTTCGCGCCAGTTGAGGGAATCGCGGGTGGTGGTGGGCATGCGCATGATCACCTTGGAGTCGGTGATGTACATCATCTCGCTATTCGCGCCCACCGCGACGACAGGGCCACCGATGTTGCCCGATGGCAGCGTGGTGGTGGCAAAGCCGTCTTGGTCCACGCGCACGATGGGTGCCTGGCGGTTGGAGGTGCCCACGAGGAGCGAGCCGTCCGGCTGCCAATCGGCAGACACAGCGGAGCCGTCCAGGTCAGCGGCGTATTTAACGGTATTGACGATGGCACGCTTACCATCCTCCCGTCGCTCCACCACGCCGACGACAAGATGCCCGTCAATCACCATGGCCACGCGGGCCCCGGTGCGGGACAGACGCAGGACGGTGATTTCGCCGGTGGCACCCTCCTCCGCACCCTCCGAGTTGCGGCCTTGGACCGGGGTGGTGCTGATCGTGTCAGGCAGAGTGAGCTCCACTTCATTGACCACCACTTCCCCGGTTGCCGGAGAACGCATTGCGCGCATCACACGCTTGCCGTCCTCCACGACCCAGGCACCACTGTGGTCCGGTTCCAGGCTCGGGCGGGTGAGGCTGCCGGCCACGAGCACCTCTCGAGAATTACCGCCGAGGGTGCCCACGACGAGGGACTGATGCTCATCATCGACGTTCACGGCGGCGGCGTAGAGGCCATCATCACCGATATCAATCTGGGAAATATTGCCAAGACTACTCAGCCCAGCGACCCGCTCCACCTTGGTGGGTGCCACGCTGTCCAAGTCGGTGACGGCCGAGACAGTCCCGTTGGACAAGGTGTACAAGTCCGGCCCGTCCTCAGCCACGGGGACGGGATTGAGGCTTTCAAACTCATCCGTCGTCACGTCGAGGCTGTCACCGAGCAGCCCTGTCCCGTCGGCGGAGACCTGGTAGGGACCGACCTCACCGGCGCCCTGCAAAGTCCACGCGATCTGCGCGGCAAAGCGGGCGCGGGTTTGTTCATCGGCGCCTGCCAAGCCCGTGAATTCGTACACCCCATCTTTCATGCCGGTGTAGGCCACCGTGGTGGAATCCTTCGGCAGCGTGGGGGTGATGGCGGGGGCGATGCGGTCTGAGGGGCCGTCCACCAGCATGGCGAGCAACGCCGACCCAATCGAGCTCACGCGAGAGAACACCCAGCGACGATCCGCGATAAGCCTTTGGCCCGTGCTGTCGTAGAAGTACAGGTTGCGTGGCTCGTAGTGGTTGCGCATGTCCGTGCGATCCACCACCACATCATTCGGCAGGTTAGACAGGCGCCACTGGCCGTTTTCTTGGACGAGCTCCATCGTGGCTTCATACCCGCGATGCGCCGGAGTGAAGGCGCCACCGGGTTCAAGGGTGCCGATGATCCGGCCCGTCACTGAATACAGGCGCTTGTTCGTCTCCGTGGTCGCCCGCGAGGAGATCTCAAACGTGTCCAGCACCAGCGTGGATTCGCTCGGTTTCCACGCCTCCCCCATTTCCTTGGTGAGGTACTTCCGCGCCACCTCAAAATTTCCGGTGGGATTGGCGGACGCCGCGAAGAACTCACGCAGCAACAAGTCCGGCTCCATGCCATCTGCCGGGGCCTGATCCAGCACCGTGTCCGGACGCTGCTCGAAGGTGCCCAACGCGTGTGGCTCCGTGTTGGTAGGCAACGTCGCACAGCCAGTGGCAATAAACAGCACCGGCACCGTGGCGGCAGCGACGAGCGTGGTGCGTAACTTACGTCCTCGCATTTTTGCCTCCCCCTTCTCTCCCCTTCTCTGCGTTCTCTGCAATTTCTGCATTCTCTGCGTTCTCTGCGCCAAACTCTGAAGTCAGGCTTGCGCCGAAGACTGTCGGTGTCCCGGTGGACACCTCTGTCGGCGATCCTATGGCCAAACCTGAATTCGGCTCTGGCACACCGGCCACGGCGGCACACGTGATGCGTTGGTTACCTGCACACATTTATGCCTCCCCCTTGTCTGCCGTTCTCGAACCAGACTCTGAATTCAGGTTTGTCTCTAGCTCCGCGAGCGGCTCTCTTACCTCCAGCGCCACGGGCTCTTGGGTGAAGCCCACCTCCGGATCGCGCGGCAGGATGAGGCGGAACTGCGAACCGACGCCCGGGGTGCCGGTGGCATCCAAGATGCCGCGGTGCAGCTGGGCATCCTCGCGCGAAATAGCCAGGCCCAGGCCGGTGCCGCCGGAGTGGCGTTTGCGGGAGGAATCCGCACGCCAGAAGCGGTTGAACACCAGCTCCTCCTGGCCGGGCTTGAGTCCCACTCCCCCGTCAGTGACGGTGATGGCCACGGCATCTTCGCCCTCCACCAGGGCCAGGGTGACGGGGTTGCCCTCGGAGTGGTCGATCGCGTTAGCCAGCAAGTTGCGCACGATGCGCTCAATGCGGCGCGGGTCGCCCACCATGGGGACAGGGTGGTCGGGCACATCGAATTCCACGGCCACGTCGAGCTCTTCGGCCAAGTGGCTGGTCTGCGCCCAGGCGGACTCGATGGGACCGCGGGCGTCCATGGAGGTGGCGGAGAGTTCGGCCACGCCAGCGTCGTGACGCGAAATCTCCAGCAAGTCTGCGAGCAGTGCCTCGAAGCGATCCAACTCGCGGATCATCAGCTGGGACGCGCGGCGCGTGTGGGGTTCCAGGCTTTCCTCATCATCCGCGATCATGTCGGCGGCCATGCGCACCGTGGTCAGCGGGGTGCGCAGCTCATGGGAGACGTCGGATGTGAACTGCCGCTGCAGGTCACCGTATTCCTCCAGCTGGTTAATTTGGCTGGAGAGTTTATCCGCCATGTCGTTGAAAGACAGAGCCAGGCGCGCCATCTCATCTTCGCCTTCGACGGCCATGCGCTCACGTAGGTGGCCAGCAGCGAGACGCTCCGCAATGCGGGAGGCCGAACGCACCGGCGCAACCAGCTGCTGGGAGGAGATCCACGCGATACCCACCAGCAGCACCACAACCACAATCCCGGCGGAGGTAAGCAAGCCTCGCATGAGCGCCAGGGTTTGGCGCTCCGGCTCCATGTCCATGACCAGGTACAGCTGCAGGTCCGGGATATCGGAATTGGTCGGTGTACCGATGATCAGGGCGTTGTACGCCCGCCCTTCATGCTGCGTGGGCCAGAACTGGTAGGCCACCTGGTCTTGGGAGACAAAATCCACCAGGCGCTCCGGGATGGCAAAGTTTTCCGGTGATGTCACCGTGCCCGCCGCGGTGGGGGCCAAAAGCACGATCTCATAGGAGCCCGTCGCCGCCTTGTCCTGCTGGGAGCGCTGGGCCAGAGCCGCACGCGCGGTGTTCAGGCGACCTTGGGTCGACGTCGTGGTGGTGGAGTTACTCAGCTGTTCTTCCACTTGGGCGCGCACGCGGACGATGTCCGTCTGCGCGTTGGAGATCTTCAGGTCGACGAGGCGCTGCGTCACCACCGACGCCAGTGCGAGGCCGAGCACACCCATGACAATCGTGGACACCAGCAAGATGGTGGCCACGAAGCGCACTTGGAGTGAGGTCCGCCAATTATGGGCGAACCTCTCCCGCGCTGTGCTGAAGAAATTAGCCAGGATTTACACCCCCGCGCGACCAGTCTTGTACCCCACGCCACGGACGGTGAGGACAATCTCCGGGTTCTCCGGATCGCGCTCAATCTTGGAGCGCAGGCGCTGTACGTGCACGTTCACCAAGCGGGTGTCGGAGGCGTTGCGGTAGCCCCACACGGACTCGAGCAGCTCTTCGCGCGTGTGCACCTGGTGCGGTTTGCGCGCCAGTTCCACCAGCAGGTCAAACTCGAGCGGAGTGAGGTTAATTTCTTCGGAGCCGCGGGTGACGGTGTGCTGGGGGACGTCGATAAGCAAGTCTCCGATTTCCAGGATCTCGCTGGGCTCTTCCGTGGTCTGGCGCAGGCGCGCACGGATGCGCGCGATGAGCTCGCGGGGTTTGAAGGGTTTGGTGATGTAGTCGTCCGCACCCGATTCCAGGCCCAGCACCACATCGACGGTGTCCGTCTTGGCGGTGAGCATGACCACCGGCACGTTGGATTCCTTGCGGATTTCCTTGCAGATGTCCACGCCGCTCATCCCGGGCAGCATGAGGTCCAGCAGGATGAGGTCCGGGTTCTGGTTGCGGAACGCCGGCACTGCTTCAAGGCCGTCCATCACGGGCACTGCTTCAAAGCCTTCGGCTTCCAGCACGATGGTCAGCATCTCTGAAATAGCGGGGTCGTCGTCGACCACAAGAATCTTGGGCGTCACCTTCGCTCCTTACAACAGTGAACCGTGGGCTGGGGATTAAAGCGTTATCGCAGTTCTTTAACAGCTTGCATGATAGGCGCTGTTTCGCTGGCACGAATCCACCGACCCTCCCAGCCTGTGGCCGCCATGTCCAGGTATGCCGCGAACGTTGCGTCTTGGAGGGCGGTGTCGCGCTCATATTTATCGCGTGTGCGGGAAGCGTCAAGGCTTTCGCGCTTGGCGGCACGTTCCCGCGCGGTCTCGGGCGCGGTGTCCACGAGGACTTGCAGGTCTGGCCGGGGCAGACCCAGTTTTTCAAATTCCAGGTCCGCCACCCACGCGCGGTCCTCCACGTTGCCCGTGCGCGCGGACGTGTACGCCGCATTCGAGGCCACGTAGCGGTCAAGCAGGAGCACATCGCTTCTCGACGCCGCCCACTGCCCCAGCTCCTTCCCCACCTCAGCGCGGTCCAGCGCGAACATCACTGCCATGCCGTGGGCGGAGTCCACCAGGTCCCCCATCTTGCCGTGGAGGGCCTGTGAGGCGATCTGGGCGTGGATGGATTCCTCGTAACGCGGGAAGGACATGGTGGCCACGCCAATGATGCCGTCTACCTTGACAATCTCGCGGATGAGTGCTTGGACGAGCGTGTTCTTCCCGGCGCCGTCGATGCCTTCGAGTGCGATAATCATGGTGCTTAGTACCGGTAGTGCTCCGGCTTGTACGGGCCGGCAACGTCGACGCCGATGTACTCGGCCTGTTCCTTGGACAGCTCAGTGAGGTTGCCGCCGAGGGCTTCCACGTGGATGCGGGCGACCTTCTCGTCGAGGATCTTGGGCAGGCGGTACACCTGGTTGTCGTAATTGTCGCCGTTGGTGAACAGCTCGATCTGCGCGATGGTCTGGTCGGCAAACGAGTTGGACATCACGAACGACGGGTGGCCGGTGGCGTTGCCCAGGTTGAGCAGGCGGCCCTCGGAGAGCACGAGGATGGAGTTGCCAGAAGGCAGGGTGAACAGGTCAACCTGCGGCTTAATGTTGTCGCGGGTGACGTCCTCGCGGTGCAGGAGGGAGGCCATGTCGATCTCGTTGTCGAAGTGGCCGATGTTGCCCAGCACGGCGTGGTCCTTCATCTTGAGCATGTCCTCGAAGGTGATCACGCCCAGGTTGCCGGTGGCGGTGATGACGATGTCGGCGTCCGCAATCGCCTCGTCGACAGTCACCACCTTGTAGCCATCCATGAGTGCCTGGAGAGCATTGATCGGGTCAACCTCGGTGACGGACACGATGGCGCCCTGGCCGTCGAGAGCCTCAGCAACACCCTTGCCCACATCGCCGTAGCCGCAGACGAGGGCCTTCTTTCCGCCGATGAGCATGTCGGTGCCACGGTTCAGGCCGTCAATGACGGAGTGGCGGGTGCCGTAGCGGTTATCAAACTTGGACTTGGTCACCGCGTCGTTGACGTTCATAGCCGGGAACGGCAGGGTGCCCTCGTTGGCAAAGTGGTAAAGGCGGTGGACACCGGTGGTGGTTTCTTCGGTGACACCCTTGACGGCCTCAGCGGTCAAGGTCCATTTCTGAGGCTCAGCAGCGAGCGTTTCGCGCAGCATGTTGTAGAAGGCCACCTGCTCGTCCGAGTCCGTCTCATCGTTGCTCGGCACAGCACCAGCGTTTTCAAACTCAGCGCCCTTGATCACGGCCATGGTGGCATCGCCGCCATCATCGAGAATCATGTTCGGGTACACGCCGTCGCCCCAGCTGAAGATCTTGTTCATGCACCACCAGTACTCGTCAAGCGTCTCGCCCTTCCACGCGAAGACCGGCACACCCTGCGGGTTTTCCGGGGTGCCGTCCTTGCCCACCACGATGGCGGCGGCAGCCGGGTCCTCGGTGGAGAAGATGTTGCAGGATGCCCAGCGGACTTCAGCGCCAAGCGCAGTCAGCGTTTCAATGAGCACTGCCGTCTGCGTGGTCATGTGGATCGCACCAGCAATGCGTGCGCCCGCCAGCGGCTGCTCATCAGCGTATTCGCGGCGCAGCTGCATCAGGCCAGGCATCTCGTGCTCGGCCAAATCGATCTGCTTACGGCCGGCCTCGTACAGGCTAAGGTCCGCAACCTTGAAGTCGTTGGGGCAAAGCTGGGTCATGTGGGCACTCTCCTCGTTGGGCCTCGTTGGGGTTTATCTCTGAGCTACCCCACGAGGATACGTGCCCGCGCGTTGGTTTAGGACAGTGCCTCGAGGAACTGGTCCACATCCTGTTCCGCATCGACGGATTCGAGGATGCCCACGGCCGCGTCAATAAGCTTCTCATCCAGCTCGACGGACGTGCCGCGCAAGAAGCTGTACGAGCTTGCGACCTCGCCTGCGGAAAATGGTGCGCCCGCCCAGATCGCCGCGATCGTGGCCGCGGCCTGGCCGTTGAGGATCTCCTCCTCCGAGGCAGAGTCATCCACTGCCAGCAGGCACGCGTCGCGCACGGCCTCCGCAGTCTCGTCGGGCTCCAGCCCAGCGAGCTCATCAAGAAAATCGACGTTGACGTCTTCGCTGAAGATGTAAGTGTCCCAGGTGCTCATGTCTCATTTTCTAGTGCGTCATGGGCGTTCTGTCCACAAAATGAGCTTTTTGCTTTTCTGCGTTTCCCTTCCCCGGGGTAGCGCAACCGCTCTTTTCCTTGGTAACTTGTTACCAAGTTGTTACCGCTGTTGTTACCAGCACTGTTATGACGAGACCTGAGGAGACCCCGGTATGGAACTCACCGGCCGCAGATTCGCCGCCTTCATGGCCATCGGCCTGGGCTTGGCGGTTGTCCTTGGTCTCGTCGTGTGGAAGTTGCCGGATACCGGCGTGAGCATGGCTTCCGATAAGTCGGATTACGCGGGCCAGCCTGTCGCCCCGGCGGATGCGTCGAAGGACAAGACGACACCGGAATCAACTGAGAAGACCACCAGCGTGACCACTCAGAACGTCGCCACCACAAAGGATGCATCCCCGCAGTGGAATACTGGTTCGCGCCGCGATCCACTGGCACCCCGCAACGCGAAACTGAGTGGCACTGCTGGCCAAGCAACGCGTGAGCAGGAAGCGGATATGTACCGCCCCTCCAACGTTGCACCGCAGGTACAGGCGCAACCGCGGTTTGAGGAGGACTCCTCTTCAGAGACTTCCCGCCGCAGCTCGTCCCCCTCTGTCATAGCAACGACGCCGTCTGAGCCGACGCCGGATACCACCAAGCCCACTGACCCCACTAAACCGACCGAGCCGACTGATAAGCCGATTCCGGCCGAGGAGCAGTCCGGCGAGGACTCGATGGAAATCCCGCTGCCTGGTGCTGATTCCCCGTCGGACAAGGATGACCATAAAGACGCAGACGCAGGCAAGCCGGCGGCTGAGGAGACGAAGCCTCGCCCCGAGGACCCGTTCTCCGCATCCACCCGGGAGTCCCAGGCCCCGAGCCTAGCCTCGGATAATTCCTAGAACTTCGCTGACAATCGCGTCCACTTCGCCTTGAGTTTCCGCCTCCACATTGAGGCGCAGCAGCGGCTCCGTGTTGGACGCGCGCACGTTGAACCAGGCCTTGGTGTTGGCCAGTGACACGGTGACGCCGTCCAAGCGATCCACGTCCTCCGTACGGTCGGCGAAGGCTTCCACCACGGCATCCATCGCTGCCTGCTGGTCAGCGACCTCGGAGTTGATCTCACCGGAAGCGGCATAGCGGTTGTACTGCGCCATGAGTTCGCTCAGCGGCTTGCCCTGCTCCGCCAGCGCGGCCAGCACATGCAGCGCGGCGACCATGCCGGAGTCGGCGTTGAAGAACTCGGCGAAGTAGTAGTGCGCAGAGTGCTCGCCACCAAACAGCGCGCCCTTGTCGGCCATCTGTGCCTTGATGTAGGAGTGTCCCACGCGCGTACGCACCGGCACACCACCCTTGGCTTCCACGAGTTCCGGCACAGCGCGCGAGGTAATCGCGTTGTAAATGATCGTGGCACCCGGCGCCTGATCCAGGGTGCGCTCCGCCACCAGCGCGGTAATCGCCGACGGGGAGACCGGGTCACCCTTCTCATCGACAACAAAGCACCGGTCCGCGTCCCCATCAAAAGCCAGGCCAATATCGGCCTTTTGCTTCACCGCGAACTCCTGCAAGTCCACCAAATTCCTCGGATCCAGCGGATTCGCCTCGTGATTGGGGAAGCTGCCGTCCAGCTCGAAGTAGAGCGGGCGCACATCCATGTCATCCAGCACCGCCGGGACAGTGTGGCCGGCCATGCCGTTGGCGGCATCCACGGCGATGACCAGGTTGCGGTCCGTGTTCACCGGCACCAGGTTGCGCAGGAAGGTGGCGTAGTCCGCCAACACGTCGCGCTTCTCGGTGTGGCCGTGGGGGCCGGTGTGGGCAGGCACGCCGTCGATAAGCATCCGCGTAATTTCTGCGAGACCTGAATCCTGCGAGACCGGAGTAGCCCCCGTGCGACACAGCTTGATGCCGTTGTACTGAGCCGGGTTGTGCGACGCAGTGAACATCGCACCCGCGCACCCGATCGTGCCGGCGGCGAAGTAGAGCTCATCGGTGGACGTCAGCCCCAGGTCCAAAACGTTGAGGCCCTGGCTCATCACACCCTCGCCGAACGCTGCGGACAGAGCCGGGGAGGACGGGCGCATGTCGTAGCCGACCGCGATGGTGGTCTCCCCTTCCTCGCGCAGGATGGAGGCGAATGCTGCGCCGGCATCGAAGACAAAGGCCTCATCCAGCACGGCATTCGGGTAGGGCTCCACGATGCCGCGGACGTCATAGGCTTTCACCGCCGACTCCACGACAGCACGGTCACGGGTACGGGGCGAAGGATTCTCAGTTGGCTGATTCATGCCCACTGATCCTACAGGCCGAAACTAGTTCTCCTGCGAGGGATCGGCTTGCTGATTTTCCGGATCCGGCACAACGCTCAAGTGCGCACGACGCGCCGCCTTGTGCTCGGCCAGATGCTGCCCCACCCGCTTCGTGCGGTAGACGGGGTGGTTGGAGGTCTGCGGATTCGTCGTATCCCTCTCCGCATCAAACTCAATCGGATCCTGAGTGGTGTCCACCAAGCCAGTGGTCACACGACCTGCCTCACGCACTGCCTGCGCCAGCGCCGTGATCTCCTCCTCATCGGAGAGCTCAATCGTGTCAATGCGCACCATCTCCCACCCCACCGGGGCCGTGATGTGATCCGAGTGGCGGTTGCACAGATCCCACGCGTGCGGGTCCGTCGTCGGGGACAGCGGCCCAATAATCGCTGTCTTATCGGAGTACGCGTAAACCAGCGTGGCGGTAGCGGGCCGGCCACACCCCGGACGACAACAACGACGGAAGGTACTCACGGTCCACCAGTCTAGGCCCGCTTTGCCAAATTTCTTCCCGCGCCACGCGGCGCGCCGTGGACTCCACCCCGCGCAGGCGGGCCTAGATTAGGCCATATGACCCAGCCAGCCCCCGCACCCGGCACCGGACCAACGCACCTGCCGCCGCGGCGTGACCGCCACGGCCGTGGCGTCCGGGGCCCGCTACTGCCCGTGGCAGTGCCGCGCTACCGCACCCGCTCCATGTCCTTTGACCAGGCGGTGCTGGAGGCCTACGCGCCACTGCAGAACACCTACTTTGAGCAGCTCGCTGGCGTTGACCTGGCCGTGGACACCATCCCCCGCATGCGCCTGCGCGCCGACATGACGGTGCTTCCCGATGAGATCTTCGCCGACGGCCCCGTCCCCCTCGGCCGCGTGCTCCAAGCCGGTGTGGACCGTGCCGGCCGACCCACCCGCGCCCGCATTGTCATCTTCCGCATGCCCGTGGAGCAGCGCACCAAGACGCCATCGGAGCGCCATGAGCTGCTGACCATCATCCTCACCGCACTCGTAGCGCAATACCTGAATTTGGATCCGCGGGATATTGACCCGAATTTCCACTGGTAAATCCCCCGTCCGAAAAATCTGACGTCACCGAAAGCGCGACCTGGGCAAATGGGGGACGGAAAGTGCGTGGGTGGTGAGATTTCTCGAATGCGCCGTGGGAGCCCAAAGAAAAAACCCGGCCGAAGCCGGGTCTGAATTCAGGTTTCGCTCTAGCCAATCTGGCGGCGTAGGCGGCGGCGCTCACGATCGGAGAGGCCACCCCAGATGCCAAAGCGTTCGTCGTGCTCAAGCGCGTACTCAAGGCACTCATCGCGGACAGCGCATGCTTGGCAGATGCGCTTTGCCTCGCGGGTGGAGCCACCCTTCTCAGGGAAGAAAGCTTCCGGGTCCGTCTGCGCGCACAGCGCTTGGTCCTGCCATTCCTGCTCGACGGTGCCAAAAAGTTCGTCGAGGGTCATTCCGCCCGCGGCTGCGCCGCGGAGAATGGCGTTGTCAACCATGTCTTCCACGCCATCCCCTTTCTAGTGTCGGTTTTCCTTACCCTTGGCGCCTTATTGGCACTGCCGGTGGTTGGTGGAGTGGTTACTTACACCAATGTCATTAGACCCTCTGGCCCTAAATAGCGTCAACACAGTTGTTGCAAAAAGAAGTTTTTCCCACGGGAATAAAGGTTGATCTCCTCGTCGAGCACCACATGAGTCACACCAGTCACATGCCTTTTGTGAAGGGGGTAGGCAGCGGGGGTACTACATGTAGTAGGCGCCCCTCACCGTGGCAACTAATCGGCAGGTCCTCGGCGTGTCGCTACGCATCCGGGGAGAAACGTATCCCTAGATCCGGGATGTTCACGCCCGGCCAGATACGCATGCCACCCTGTAGCTCACAACGTGCGCCGATGCTCACACCATCACCGATAACGCAGTCCTGAATGCGAGCATTCGCACCAATCGTCGCGCCTGAGGCGATGATGGAATCCCTGATCACGGCACCCGGCTCAATAGTCACGCCATCGAAAACAACACAGTCATCCAGGCGGCTGCCCGCACCGATGGTGGTGCCACGGCCGACGGAGGTGCCGCCGACGAGGATGGCGCCGCTGGCGATGCCGGCGGATTCGTCGACAAGCGACTCCCCTGCGCGACCTTCCAGCAACGGCGAGGGCGCGATGCCGCGGACGAGGTCCGAGGAGCCCTGCACGAAGTCACTCGGGCGCCCCATGTCGCGCCAGTAAGACATGTCCACGTGACCCCACACGCGGGCGCCGGACTTGAGCAGGCCCGGGAAGGTTTCGCGCTCCACGGAGACCGGGCGGCCGGCTGGGATTTGGCGGATGATGTCGCGCTGGAAGACGTAGCAGCCGGCGTTGATCTGATCCGTCGGCGGCGCTTCCGTCTTTTCCAGGAAGGCCTGCACGCGACCCTGCGCATCGGTGGGCACGGAGCCGAACTGGCTCGGATCCGGCACGCGGACGAGGTGGAGGGTGACATCGGCTTCGTGCTCAGCGTGCGTTGCCAACACGGCGTTGAGGTCCGCGCCGGACAGCACGTCACCGTTGAAGATCATGGCCGTGTCATGGCGCAGGAACGGCTCCACGTTGCGGATACCGCCACCGGTGCCCAGGGCCTCTTCCTCCACGACGTAGTCGATTTCCAGGCCGAACTCGGAGCCGTCGCCGAAGTACTCCTCAAACACCTCTGCCTTGTAGGAGGTACCCATGACCACGTGCTGGATTCCCGCTGCCTTGATGCGGGCCAGCAGGTGCGCCAGGAACGGGTAGCCCGCCGTGGGCAGCATCGGCTTTGGGGTGTTCACCGTCAGGGGGCGCAGGCGGGTGCCTTGGCCGCCAACTAGAACAACGGCGTCAACCTTTGACGGATCAATGCTGTGTGCCATGCGGCGGGGTCTCCTTCAACACAGAGTGTCTTTGGTGTTTACGGTTTCTCGGTTAAACCTATCCCGCCGCGGAGCACAATCCGGCCATTGACGGGGCCTGTCGGACTATCCGCGGCCAAGCAGGCGCATCAACAACGCCCGCCCTTTGAGTCCTGCCCACAGCACGGCGCGGACGGGTGCTTGCCACCAGTACGGATGGCGGTCCGCCTGGAAGCGGTAGGCGGAATTGTGGTGCGCGGGCACAGTGACGGCGGAGTACTTCTTGGCCGAATGTCCCTGGTCGTGCGCGATGACGGCGTCCGGGGTGAAGATGTTTTCCCACCCGGCGCGGGTGAGCCGGTCGCCGAAGTCAATGTCTTCGAAGTACATGAAGTAGCGCTCGTCGAAGCCGCCGATGGCGTCAAAAGCCTCCCAGCGCACGAGCAGGCAGGAGCCAGAGAGCCAGCCTGCTTCACGGCGTCGGCTCAGGTCCTCCCCTGCCTTATACGCCGTGGAGAACGGGTTTCCCGGCCAGAAGGGGTACAGCACGGCGTGGCCGATGCCGGTGACTAGGTTGGGCACTTCGCGGGCGGAGGGGTACGCGGAGCCGTCGGCTTCTTCGATGCGCGGGCCCACTGCCCCGGCACGGGAGCTGGCCTCTGCGCACGTGATGAGGTGGTCGATGGAGCCGGCAGTGAATTCCACGTCGGGGTTGACCACGAGGAAGTAGTCAGCATCAATCTCGCCTGCTGCACGACGCGCAGCCAATGCTCGCGCCGCTTCATTGATCGCTGGGCCGTAGCCGATGTTGCCGCCGGTGGGCAGGTAGACCACGTCCTCGTGCTGCTCCGCGAGCTGCTGGGCCACGCCATCGGTGGAGCCATTGTCCGCGCACACGAGCAGGGTGGGCCGCTGCGTTGCCGTGCCCAAGGACTCCACCAGCGCCGGCAAGTGCCGCCCCGGGTTGTAGGTCACCGTGACTACGGCCAACGGTGCCGGCTGCTTCGTCCCATTCGGAGTATTCACAGTGCGGAAGTGTAGAACATCGGTGCACGGAAATGGGGTGTGCTTGCCGTATACTCCTAACCTGATTTATTCCCCACCAGCACCACGAGATTGAGGGCGGCGTTCTGTGAGCGATAAGTACAGGCCTGTGCGCGACATCCAGCCGGCACCGTCACGCGTCAAAGACTTGTCCCAGATTGGTCACCCGATGCTGAAGAGCGCGTTGGCTGCTCTGGCTGTACTTATCCTCGCGGTCACGGGCATGGGCTACTACTCGGTGGGCACGCTGGGCTCCAACCTGGCTAACTCGGACCTGAATCTGGGTGGCACGGACAAAGACGATCTCAAGGGCGCGGACGGTGCCGTGGACATCCTGCTCGTCGGGTCGGATTCGCGTACGGACGCGCAGGGCAATCCGCTCAGCCAGGCCGAGCTCGCCCGCCTCAATGCTGGTGAGGCCGATGGTGAGTTGAATACGGACACGATCATTGTCGTCCGCGTTCCCAATGACGGCTCCCGCGCCACCGCCGTGTCCATCCCGCGTGACACGTACGTGCGCGACAGCCGCTTCGGCAACACCAAGATCAACGGCGTGTACGGGGAATACGCCACGCAGAAGCGTGAGCAGCTCGTGAGCGAGGGCATCGAAGGCCGTGAGCTCGAGGAGAAGGTCGCTCAAGCAGGCCAGCAGGGGCTTATCGACGCGGTCGCGGACCTCACCGGCGTCCAAGTCGACCACTATGCGGAAGTCGGCTTGCTCGGCTTCGTCCTACTCACGGACGCCGTCGGCGGCGTGGAGGTCTGCCTGAACAACGCCGTGAATGAGCCGCTGTCGGGCGCCAATTTCCCGGCTGGCAATTCCACCCTCGACGGCGCGCAGGCCTTGGCGTTTGTCCGCCAGCGCCATGATCTGCCGCGCGGCGACCTGGACCGCATCGTGCGCCAGCAGGTGTTCATGGCATCCCTGGTCAATGAGATTATCTCCGCCGGTACGCTGTCCAACCCGAACAAGTTGCGTGAGCTGTCGGTGGCGGTGGAGCGTTCGCTGACCGTCGATAAGGGCTGGAACATCATGTCCATGGCTACCCAGATGTCTGATCTGGCGGCGGGCAACGTGACCTTCCAAACCATCCCGGTGACCTCCATCAACGGCGTGGGTGATTATGGCGAGTCCATCGTCACCGTTGACGTCCCGCAGGTCCACGCGTTCATGGATAATCTCGCGCGGGAGCAAGAGCAGTCCGACCAAGACGGTAAGGACGGCGAGGACGCCCAGCCCGCCGAGACCCCCGCTGAGCTGGATGGCACCACCATTGATGTCCTCAATGCCGGCGGCACAGCAGGCTTGGCCGCGGGTGTTGCTGCGCATCTGAAGGAGCAGGGCGCGACCGTCGATAATGTCAGCAACGCGGTGGCCGGCGTGTACTACGAATCCCAGATCGTCGCCGCCCGCGCCGATGACCCGGCAGCCATCGCGCTGGCCAACATGCTCGGCGGCCTGCCCATCACGGTGAATGAGTCCCTAGACAGCAACTCCCTCATCGTTGTCACCGCCGATGATTACGCCGGCCCGTCCTCCGACGTGGCTGAGCTGCCAGAGCCCTCGTCCTCCTCCAACACCGTGGGCACGCCGGGTGAGGATTTCGGCTCACCTCAGGTTGGCCCCGAATTCAATGCTGGCGGCTCGGGCCCGCGCTGCGTGAACTAAAACCTCTACGATGGGTGCGCATGAGCGTGCTCACCCCACTCGTTACCAGCGACCCCGCCTCCCCGCGCCTCACCGTGTATGACGAGGCCGCCGGGACGCGCATGGAGTTCTCCGCAATCACGTTGGACAATTGGGCCAACAAGATTGCCAACATGCTTATCGACGAATTCGATGCCCCCGACTCCCCCATCACCCTCGACCTTCCCGTCTCCTGGCAGGCCGCCGTCCTCCCCCTGGGCATCACCACCGCTGGGCTCACCGCCGTGGTGGATACAGCGCAGAACATGACCCCCACTGCGGAGCCCCGCCTGGTGTTCACCACCACCGACCGTGCGCAGCAATGGGTCGATGCGGGGGTTGCCGATGTTGCCGTTGTCTCCAATGATCCCTTCGGCCGTGGCGTGGTGGAATCCGGTGGCACGCTGCCCATCGGTGCCGTCGACTTCGGCCCCACCGTGCGCTTCTATGGCGACCAGTACTACGGCGACTCCCCGGACCTGGCGCAGTGGGTGAACCCAGAGGTCACCAACACAGCTGAGCGCCTGCTTGTCCCCGGTTGGCGCAACCGCGAGGAGTTTGACCGCTACGTCCTCGCCCCACTGGCTGCCGACGGCTCCGTTGTCGTTGTCACCGGCATGGCCTCTGCCGAACGCCTCGCCCACATCACGGAGGCTGAGAAGATCACCCGCCAGCTGGTCTAGGCTCTACCGGTCCAGCCAGTGCAGCAACCGCCGCCACGCCACCCGCGTGGCCGAATGAGGCAGCGCGATAACTTCGCGCGCATAATTCTTCACCCGTGAACGCCGCGGCGTCGGCGCCGCCACCACATCGATGGGGATACCCAGGTGCGAAGCCCAAATGCGGGTGCGACCCACATGAAAACCGTTGGTCACCACCGTCAGGCGCTCCGCATCGGGCAGCAGCGCGCGGGAGCGTTCCAGGTTCTCATTCGTGGACGTCGCCCACGGCTCCTCAACAATGTCCGCCGGGTCCACGCCCCGCTCCACGAGCCACCGCGCCATCACCGCGGACTCCCCCTTGCCCGTCACCACGACAGTGCGTGGCCGCGTAGCGCGGTACAGATCCAATCCCGCTTGCAGGCGCGCCTCAAGCATTAACGACGGCTCCCCGTCCCTCACCCGCGCCCCCAAAATCACTAGCGGGTGTGGCACTTACTCACCCAGCAGACGCTGGCGCAGCGCTTCATCCTTGCGCTCCACCTCAGCGGCCATGTTCGTCTGGTAGTCCACCATCTTCTGACGCAGCGCCTCATCAGCCGTACCCAGAATGCGAGCCGCGAGCAGACCAGCGTTCTTCGCACCACCAATGGACACCGTGGCCACCGGGACACCGCCCGGCATCTGCACGATGGACAGCAGGGAATCCAGGCCGTCCAGATCAGCCAGCGCACGCGGAATGCCAATCACCGGCAGCGGCGTCGCCGCCGCGACCATGCCTGGCAGGTGAGCTGCACCGCCAGCACACGCAATGATCACCTCAAGGCCACGCTCATGTGCGCTCTTGGCGTACGCCAGCATCTTCTCCGGCGTGCGGTGCGCGGAGACAACGCCTACCTCAAAGCGGACACCGAACTCAGCCAGGACCTCCGCCGCGGGTGCGACAGTGTCCCAGTCCGAATCCGACCCCATAATGATTCCAACCTGCGGTTGCATAGCTTTCCCTCCAGCTCGCTCAGTTTGCAGTGCCGTTCACAATGATCTCAGCCGCAGCCTTCGCCCGCGACAGGACCGTCTCCAGATCCACACCAGCCACGTTCACGTGACCCATCTTGCGGCCCGGGCGGTAGCCCTTGCCGTACAGGTGGACCTTCGCCTCCGGGAACTGGCGCATGACCTCCATGACTCGTTCCTCCATCGGCTGCGCTGGCTCCTCGTCCGCGCCCAGGGTGTTCACCATGACGGTGTAGCTCGCCGTGGTGTCCACGGAGCCCAGTGGCCAATCCAGGACAGCACGCAGGTGCTGCTCGAACTGGCTGGTGACACAACCGTCCTGCGTCCAGTGGCCTGTGTTGTGCGGGCGCATGGCCAGCTCATTGACCGTGACAGCCGGCTCGCCGGAGGCATCGGTGTGGGCGAAGAGCTCAACGGCGAGGACACCAGTGACATCCAGCTCAGAGGCAATCTTGGTGGCCAGCTCCTGGCAGTAAGTGGCCTGCTCAGCCGTCATGTTCGGGGCCGGGGCGATCGCTTCAACGCAGATGCCGTCGCGCTGGCGGGATTCCACGACCGGCCACGCCTTGATCTCACCGGACGGCGTGCGCGCCACCATGGCGGACAGTTCGCGGTCGAAGTTGATCTTGCGCTCGGCGTAGAGCGGAGTGCCCTTGTCCAGCAGTTCGGCGACAAGGGAGCGTGCGTCCTCTTCGGTCTTGGGGAACCACACGCCATGGCCGTCATAGCCACCGCGGGTTGCCTTCAGGCACATCGCGCCATCGACGGAAGCGAAGAACTCAGCGGCATCATCAGCGCTGTCGATGGGAGCGAAGTCCGGCACCGGTGCGCCGATCTCCTTCATCTTGCGGCGCTGCTCCAGCTTGTCCTGAGCGAAGATCAGGGCGTGGGGCTGCGGCTGCACGCTCACGCCCTCGGCGATGAGCTGGTCCAGGAACTCGTTGGGCACGTGCTCGTGGTCAAAGGTGGCGGCGGCAGCGCCAGCGCAGACGCGCTTGACGTCATCGAGGTTCTTGTAATCCCCGATCTCCACGTCGCCGAAGACCTGGGCGGCGGAAGAGTCCGGCGCGCCAGCCAGCACGCGGGGTGCAAGACCCAGCTCGATGGCTTCGGTGTGCATCATGCGCGCAAGCTGACCATCGCCGATCACGGCGAGAATGGGCATGCCCTGCGCGTCGCGGGTGGCATCTGACTTCGGATTCGACTTCGCGTTGCTCACGAGTGCCTACTCTACTGAGCAATCACCGCACGTGGCCGGATGACCTCCCCGAATGGGTCTAGCGGAATGGGGTTGCAGGGTATGTGGCTGGGGAGGATGCGGACAAATGTGTCCGATCGTGGGATGTGGGGTGTTGTGAGCTGGGGGTTTGGGGCGTCGAAAAGCGGACGCACAGTGTGTCCTCTTGTGGGGCGGGCATTGGGGCAGCTCATGGGCGGTGAGGTGCGAGGAGCGGACAGATATGTCCGCATCGTCTGGGGACATATTGTGCGCGGGGCTACCATCGAAACCATGACTTCTTTGGGCCGCCACACGATCTTTCAGAACTCGCTCATGTCCGCATTGCTGGATGGGATTTATGACGGGGAGATGACTATCGGGGAGATTCTGTCCAAGGGCAATTTTGGGCTCGGCACTTTTGATGGGCTGGACGGGGAGATGATCATCCTGGATGGCACGTGCTACCAGCTGCGGAGTGATGGTTCGGCGACGATTGCGGATTTGGAGCAGAAGAGTCCGTTTGCGCAGGTGACGAATTTTGTGTCGAAGATCGTCGCAAAGGCTCCGAAGGGCATGAAGCGCAGTGAGCTGTCTAGATTCATTGATGATCTGGAGCCTTCGGGCAACTATTTCCACGCCGTGCGGATTAAGGGCACCTTTACGAATGTGACCACCCGGACGGTGACGAAGCAATCCAAGCCGTACCCGCCGATGCGTGAGGCGGTGGGCGATGACAAAGAGATCACGTTTGAGAATGCGCGCGGGATCATCGGTGGATTCCGCACGCCGAAGTACGCGAAAGGCATTGGTGTTCCTGGGTGCCACGTTCACTTCATCAATGAGGAGCGCACGTCCGGCGGGCACGTCCTTGATTACACGGTGGAGGACGCTGTAATTGAACTCTGCCCCGGGACCGACATGGAACTACACCTGCCACTCACCGCGGATTTCGCGGCGGGCAACCTCTCCCCCGATGACATTGATGAGCAGATCCATACGACTGAGGTGAAGGGCTAACCGCGCTGAACACAAGAAAACACACACCATGAAAGAAAGGGTAGGCAATACTAAGTTAGTATCATACTATTGATTCATGAAAACAAGTAATGGCGAATCTCGCCTTCCCCAAAGTGATAGAGCAACAAGTGTGGCAGCAGGCCATTGGGTGCTTGCTCGAGCAGGTAAACGTGTGCTGCGCCCCGGTGGTTTGAAGCTAACGAATCGCATGCTGGAAGCAGCCGATCTGTCTGGCAAGAAGGTGTTGGAATTCGCTCCTGGATTAGGTCGCACCGCCGCCATCATGCTTGACAAAGGACTCGCCTCCTACACAGGCGTGGATGAAGATCCGGATGCTGTTGCGCGCGTACAAGCCGTGGTCGGTTCACGTGGCACTGTAGTAACCGCTCAAGCCCAATCCACTGGCCTTGAGTCTGAATCTGCGGAGGTCGTGGTTGGTGAAGCGATGTTGACCATGCAAGGCGACAAAGGCAAGCGAGCAATCATCTCCGAAGCATTCCGTTTGCTTGAACCAGGAGGCCGTTATGCGATCCACGAACTCGGACTAACACCTGACCCCATCGATACGGAACTCGCTGACCAGCTGCGCCAGCGCCTCGCACGAACGATCCGGGTTAATGCCCGTCCGCTGACACGCACCGAATGGTGCGAACTGTTGGAACAAGCTGGATTCAGTATCGAGTGGGTCGGATTTGAACCCATGGCACTGCTTTCTATGCGCCGCAACATCGCCGACGAAGGCCTCAGCGGCGTCATCCGGATTCTCCGCAATGTTGCACGCGACAAGGATCTGCGTCACCGTGTCTTGGAGATGCGTGCGTTGTTCAAGGAATACAGTGAGAATCTGACCGGCATCGCTATCGTCGCACGCAAACCAACACTCGAACCATAGAAAGCCCAAGAAGAAAGGGGTTCTAGACATGAGCGAATCCAAAGCATTGCCAACCGCCATGCTCGGATATGTCGAGAATCTTGCGGAGAATATTGAGTATTCCCCGCAATCGACCGTCTCCAAGATGGTCATGCGCGCGGAGGGAGTCAATGTGGTTCTGTTCTCCTTCGACGAGGGAGAAGAACTATCCGAACACACCGCGGCGATGCCCGTTATTGTGCAGGCTCTCGAAGGTGAACTAGAGATCACCGGGGACGGCAAAACTGTGACGCTGCACCCAGGTGGCATGGTCCACTTCACCACACGACTACCGCACGCAGTTAAGGCACTCACCAAAGCAAAAATGGTGCTGTACATGATGAACCGTCCGCCAGCTAATTAGGAGCACAGCAGCAAGCAAACGCTTCATCACTTGCACTTAAGTGGGGCGCAAAACATATCAAGTAGGTAAGTTTTGAACCACCTTGAACGGAAAAATGGCTCAAAATATACAAATCTCTAGGGGAGTTGGCGGCGGATGAGGTCCTCGACGCGCTTGGTGCGGCCCACGTCCGGGAAGTACACCGGCTGGGCATAACCGAAGACACCGATGTTGAGGCCGCCGCGGTGGCGGTGGGCGCTGCGAATCTGGACGAATGGGATCGATTCGACGGAACGGCCTTGCATGACCACGACGCGTTTGTTGGTGACCACGAAACGGCGACGGCGCAGGCGAATGACGGGCTGAAGGAAACGCCACAGGGCAAGCACAGCCCAGATCAGGACGACGAGGTTGCGCAGATCAGCTCCTACACCAGTGCTGTCCATCCAACCGATGAGCATCCAGGACAACGCGGTGAGGATGATCAGCTCTAAAAACGGGAACGCCAAAGAGCGCAGTGGCGGCGCCATGTCCGCCAATACGACTTCTCCTCTACCGAGTCTGATCTTTGCCACGGGCACAGGTTAATCGGTGGGGCGTAAATGAGTCACGTCGCCAGTCGAGTAACTCGTCCCATTCACGACGATCTCACCGTGCTCATCCACGTCATCAACCACGCCGATGACGTCTCCACTGTGCGTTTCCAGGCGGACGCGTTGGCCGATAGTGAGGGAGACGGAGCGGTAGGCGCGGATAAGCAATGCATCCTTGTCACGCCACTGTCGCAACCTTTGGCCGAGCGCGCGGAGCAGCTCGATGGTGAATTCGTCCCAGTCGACGGTGATGCCTTGAAGGTTGAGGGCGGTGGACCAATCCGTCGGTAAGCGATGCTCCTCCCATTCGATGTTGACGCCGAGCCCGACGACCAACATGGGGGCGCGATCGCGCATATCGATCTCCCCCAAGATTCCCACGAATTTCTTGCCGTTCAGCAGCACATCATTCGGCCACTTCAGACGCGCCTGCGGCACCACGTCCACGACCGCCAACCCCGCGGCCAAGGACACCAGGCCCAAGTCATCCGTGTGCGGCAGATCAATGGCCACGCTCATGAGCAGGCTCGCCCCCGCGGGCGCCTCCCACACGCGGCCCAGCCGCCCCTTGCCGCTGGTCTGCTGGTCCGCAATGAGCACCGTCCCTGGCGCACCCGTTGCGAGCAGCTCCGTATTCGTCGACTCCGACACCTCCACGTGCCGGACCTCCGACCAGTACTCCGCCACCGCCGCCTGAATCCGCGCCACGTCCTGAACAGTCATGCCTTCAAGCGTAGACGCGGACTTACACTGGGCCACATGTCAGGCATGAAGCTTTTCACCATCGGCTATTCGAAGAAGAGCGCGGAGGAATTCTTTGACCTGCTGCGCGCCAACAACGTAAAGCGTGTTGTAGACATCCGGCGCCACAACACAAACCAACTCGCGGGTTTTACAAAGAAAGACGACCTCGCCTGGTTCCTCAGCGTCATCGCTGACATCGACTACCAGCATGTGCTGGAACTCGCGCCGAGTGAGGACCTCATGCATGCCTACCGGAAAGAAGGCCTCCCGTTCGATGAATTCGCGGCACAGCTCCGCGCACAATTCGACGAACGCGAGATGCCCACAAAAGCGACCTTCGATCGCGCCGCTTTGCTGTGCTCCGAAGCTGACCCATCAACCTGCCACCGGCTCATCGCCGCGCAGTACCTAGCCGAAAAATGGTCCGGTGTGGAGATCATTCACCTGTAAGTCCGCAACCCCACCACCAAAAGCCCAGGGAGTCCGCAATGCGGACTGTTTTTCTTAGTTTTACTGGAAACATACTGTTCTGCCCACAATTTGGGAACAGTGCGAATTTGAATTACGACGATATCAACGGTCGCGAGATCCCCGGCACCGAGAACTATCAAAGTATCAAAAGCGGTAAACTATCAAAGTATCAATCCGTTTCGCCCCACCTTCGGTGTGAGCCCACTGATTTGATCTGCCAGGCACCACCTTTCTCCGCCGCGCACGGCACTATGAGCTCGGCCCACTCACTATCGCCGACGCACGCTCCAACCTGGCTGAAACCGCCTCTGACTCCGGCAAAGAATTCAGCGCGGAAGCTGCTGACTATGCCGCCAGTTTCACCCAGGGCTACCCCTACCTGGTTCAGCTCATCGGTTTCCTGTCGTGGGAAAAATCAGGCACAACGATCACACTCGACACAGTGAAGGAAGTCCGACCTGAAGCCATTCAAGTCTTGGGCACGAACGTTCACCAGCCCTCGGTCCGAAGTGTGCCCGCCCGCCAGCGCGAATTCCTCGACGCCATGGCCGACCTCGAAACAACATCACCCAACAACGAAATTGCCATCAGCGACATCGCCTCCTCACTGGGCAGAAAACTCAACGAGATTTCCGATTCACGCGCCAAACTAATCAACCGTGACCTCATCGTTTCCGCCGGTCACGGCAAGCTCGAATTCGCCCAGCCCTACCTCGGCGCATATTTGCGTATCGACGATCGCCCCATTCGCGTCAACTAACCCCCACCACCAAAAGCCCAGGGAGTCCGCAATGCGGACTGTTTTTCTTAGTTTTGCCGGAAACGAATCTGGCAACAACTCTCCTACCGCACCAACGCCCGCGCCACCGCCAGGTCCTGCCACGGCATGCCGGCGGTTTTCACAACAACG
>NZ_JAKMUS010000039.1 GCF_027570075.1 Corynebacterium meitnerae | reverse complement strand
AATCTGGCAAAACCGTCAGCTAGATCAGTTCTATCCCGTGATATTTCTGGATGCGCTACGCGTCAAGATTCGCGACGGCAACCGTGTGGTCAACAAGGCGTGCTACATGGCTGTTGGTGTGGATATGGACGGCATCAAGCACATCCTGGGCTTGTGGATTGCTGATAATGAAGGCGCGGCATTCTGGGCATCAGTCTGCGCAGATCTGGCCAACCGTGGCGTCCAGGACGTGTTCATCGTCTGCTGCGACGGGCTCAAAGGCCTACCAGAAGCCGTGGAGGCGACCTGGCCGAATTCCATGGTGCAGACCTGTATTGTGCACCTGATTCGAGCTGCGAACCGGTGGGTGTCCTACCAGGACCGTAAGCCTGTTTCCAGCGCGCTGCGTGAGGTCTACACCGCTGCTAACGAAGACACCGCACGTGAGGCATTAGATGCCTTCGAGGCCTCTGAACTGGGACAGAAGTACCCCCAGTCGGTGAAAGTGTGGCGTGATGCGTGGGATCGGTTCGTGCCGTTCCTGCAGTTCCCACCAGCGGCGCGGAAGGTGCTCTACACCACGAATTCGATCGAGTCGCTTAACGCTGAGCTGCGTAAAGCTACTCGGAACCGGGGCCAGTTCCCGAACGATACAGCGGCGCTGAAGACGTTGTGGTTGATGATCTGCAACATCGAAGACAAACGCGCTGCCCAACGCGCGAGGAAAGCCAAGCGCGCTGTCGAGTGCAACGGGTATATTGAAGGAGCGAAAGCCAACGGCTGGCAACAAGCCATCAACCAACTAGCTGTGGCATACCCAGACCGATTCGCGGACTACTTGTAAACCAAGCCCCCGCACACAAACAATCGGACACTCT
>NZ_JAKMUS010000038.1 GCF_027570075.1 Corynebacterium meitnerae | reverse complement strand
TTGATGGAGCAAGGCTTGGATTATGGCCCTTGGTCGATCTACTACTTCTTGTTCGACTCTGTCGGTGCCGATCGGACCCCGTCGCGTTCCACCATCGCCTTGTGGCTACAGGAGCTGGGGTTTGTCGATGCCAATGCCCGCAAACGGCCGCGGAGTTCCTATAAGCGCTTCGCCCGCGATTTCGTTGGTGAACTCTGGCAGATCGACGGACTGGTCTATCGCCTCTTCGACCAGGCTCACACGCTCGTGACGATTTACCAGATCATCGATGATGCCAGCAGATTTGATGTCGGAACCACAGCATTCGCTCTACCGGAAAACGGTACTGATGCACGCGCTGCGCTCACCGCTGCATTCGCCGCCTACGGCAAACCCCAAGAAATCCTTTCTGACAATGGCGATGCGTTCGCCACCTACCACCGCGGTTTTCTCTCTGCTACTGAAACGTGGCTCGCCAGCCAAGGTGTACTTGCTATTGCTGGTTTCGCCCCGACAACCCAGGGAAAAGACGAGCGATCTCACCGTACGTTGACCCAGTTCCTCGATGCACGCCACCCAGTCAGCCTTGCTGAGGTCAACACATATCTGGCTGAATATCGCCAGGTGTACAACGAGCGACGACGGCACCAATCACTGCTGGTCGGCAGGATGCACATCACGCCACGTCAGGCTTTCGATACTTTCCCCAAGGCACCGTCGCCTACGCATCCACTTGATCCTGATCAGATCTGGGCCCGCGTAGTTGCTTATAACCAGGCGCACAACCCACAAACTGTATCCGACATGCTAAACGGCCCCGCGGAAGCGGCAACTTCACACGAGGCCAGCACCGATGACATGGCAGCTCAGCAAGGCATACCTTCCACCGATACCCCTACGTTAACGGTGCCTACGACACATTCAACAAACCATTGGGGCATCCCAGAGCAACTCTGC
>NZ_JAKMUS010000037.1 GCF_027570075.1 Corynebacterium meitnerae | reverse complement strand
CACCAGCGAGATTCGGCACTTCAAAATCTTTATTGACTGGATTCTTTCTGGCGAATCCGCAGACCATTTAGCCAAACGCCTTGGGGTAACAAGGCGGACTTTGACCCGGTGGTTCAAGCTGCTGTGGTTTATCACCGTGCCCACGTCTACTGACCCCTATCGTGTTTACGACCAGGTCTTTATCGACGGCACCTACTTCCACAAGAAATGCCTGCTGGTAGCCTGCACCGAAACACACGTCATCGCCTGGCACTGGTGCCTGCGTGAAAGCTCATACGAGTACCTGAAACTGCTCGACAAAATCGCGCAACCACTCATCGTCACCACCGACGGGGCAGGCGGAGCACTCAAGGCACTGCGCATTAAATGGCCCGACGTTGCCATCCAGCGCTGCCTAGTTCACGTCCAGCGCAACACCTTCGCTGATATCAGCCGCAACCCGATTCACCCAGCGCATAAAGCAATCCGGAAACTGGGCTACATGCTTGTCCAAGTACGCAATCCCGACGATGCTGCGCGGTTTACAGCTGCAGTCCACCACACCCGCATTACCTTTGCCGATTGGCTTAAAGAGCGAACCTACCGCAGTGCTATACCAGCAGGCCAAGTACCGAAATGGGTCAGCCCCAACCAGAAATGGTGGTACACCCACCGCAACGCCCGCAGGGCTCTAAAACGGCTAGAAAAGCTCATCCACGCCGGACAATTATTTACCTTCCTTGACCCGCCTGAAGGTGTCACACAAGATTTAAAAGCCACCACGAACCTGCTGGAAGGTGGCATCAACAAACAGCTCAAAGACCTAGCAGGAAACCATCGTGGCATGTTCGATGAGCATCAGCGCATCACCATGGACTGGTGGCTCTACACCCACACCGAAGACCCGGTAGCGCCACTGGAGTTAGCCAAGCAACAAGACTTCGGACGCCAAGGAGAAAAAGCAGCACGCGCAGCCTGGGCAAGAGAAGAACTCACACGACGCGGCCACCCAGACGGACGACCAGCCACATACGACATCCACATCGACAACGAATGGAACCCCAGCTTAGGCATAAGAAAAGGCTGGGCCGGACGCCCCTAAATCCACACGAAATGTCCCTTAGTGCGACACGCCGCAAATCCACACGAAATGTCCCTTAAGCC
>NZ_JAKMUS010000036.1 GCF_027570075.1 Corynebacterium meitnerae | reverse complement strand
CCGTTGACGCAGGAGTCCATGACATTCCTGACGCGTTCTTATACCAGCCTTCCTTTTGGCCAAAAGAAGGCATTTCTTGCCGAGCATGGCCTTAACCGTGTCACTATTCATAGGTGGATACACCGGCTTGCAGAAAAATCCCAGCTCAAGCCGCGCCAGCATAAGGAGGTAACTATGGATCACACACCTGAGGATTTCGATGCCGTCCGCAAGGCGGTGGCGAAGATTCTGGCTGAAAATGAACAACTGAAAAAGGATCTGGCGAAAGCCAACCGCACCATCAACCAGCAAGGCAAAGAGATCGATAAATGGGAAAAGACCAGTGATGTTTTGGGAAAAGCTTTAGCGTCCATGCCCGATCTTCCTGGCGTGGACTACGACGCGGAGGAAAACCCCTATCCCAAGAGCATCAACGCCGCTATGAAGCTGGCCGACAAGAAGAACAACACCTCATAGACGCACTGGTTCAAGCAGGTCATTCCCGCACGAAGGCATGCCGTTTGCTGGGGGTAAGCCGTAGCCGCGTGTACTACCAGGACAATCCAAGGCCACGTGTTGCACACCCCATCGCCCACCGGGACCGCAATATTGCGCGTTTATCGAGCACCCACATCGACAACATCCTGGCGCTGCTTGATGCCAACCCGTATTCAAGTGTGGATGATGTTTTCCACAACGCGTTTAACCACGGATGCTATATCGCCAGCTTGCGCAGCTTTTACCGCGTAGCCAAAGCCCATAACAGGCTGCTAAAACAACGCTACCCCAGCAGCCGCCGGCGGCGGACAACCAAAATCAGAAACAACCAGCCACCCCACGTTGTCGCTACTCAACCTGGCACTGTTTTGTGCTGGGACATCACATTCCTACCAGGGGCACTCATGGGTGAAACATACGCCTGCCACACCGTTATCGACCTGTACTCACGCGCAGTAGTTGGCGCTGTGGTCTCAACCAGTGAAAACAGCCGTGCAGCAGCAGCCATGTTTGCCCGCATCCTTGATGACCACCCACATATCCACACCGTTCATTCCGACAACGGTGCAGCAATGACAAGCACAACCCTTGCCCGACTATTTAGCAGCCGAGGAATACGCCAATCCTTCAGCCGACCACGCACCAGCAACGACAACCCCCACATCGAATCGCTGTTCCACACCATGAAAGGAACCCACTACTACCCACGAGTAT
>NZ_JAKMUS010000035.1 GCF_027570075.1 Corynebacterium meitnerae | reverse complement strand
GGGCCTGACCCCCGGAAAGTAGACACGTCGGGGGTAGCTATGCTGCTTGTGTCAGTGTAGCTGAATTAAGTGCTTCGAAGGTATCGGGGGCTAGAAGGTTGCACCAGGAGTGTCGTCTGCGGGTGTTGTAGCGCATGCACCATCGGAAGACTTCCTGGCGGCAGATGATGGGATTGTCAAAGACTTTCCGATCACGCAGGACTTCACGTTTGAGGGTGGCGTTAAAGGATTCTGCCAGGGCGTTATCGGCACTTGTGCCCACTGCGCCCATGGATTGGCGTACACCAAGCTGGGCGCAGTGATCCCTAAAGGCTTGTGAGGTGTACACACTGCCGTGATCGGAATGGAAAATTGCTCCTTTAAGGCTTCCGCGGACGTTTCTGGCTTGGGTTAAAGCTTCGGTAACCAGCGATACCCGCATGTGATCGGCTAGCGCATGACCGACGAGCTTGCGTGAGTAGGCGTCGATGACCGTGGCTAGGTACATGTTCTTGCCGCCCTTACACGGCAGGTACGTAATATCGCCTACATAGAGCTCGTTTGGCTTATCAGCTGTGAATTTACGGCTTACTAGATCTGGCATGACGCGGTGGCCAGGCTTACGCCTGGTGGTGATGCATCGACGCCGCTTAGTAAAGCCTTTAAGCCCCATGGATTGCATGATGCGTGCGACCTTCTTGTGATTGATCGGGGGAAAGCCCGTATCGTCGTTGAGGCTTGCAGCGATGCGTTTAGCACCATAGAGCCCGTGCTCGTCATCGAAGATGGTCTTGATTCTTGCACCAATAAGGGCGTCAGAACATATCTTTGACCTTCGTTTATCGCGGGTGTTGACCCATTTGTAGAACGAGGAGCGATTGAGCTTTAACACGTGGCACATCCGCTTGACCGAGTACTCGGTTCGGTGGTCATCGACAAACTGGAAGCGGATTACCAGCGTGTCTCTTCGGCAAAATATTTCGCGGCCTTGCGCAGGATGTCGCGTTCTTCGCGCAGCTTAGAGACTTCTTTTTCTAGCTGGCGGATTCGCTCGGAGTCAGTCGTCGCCTGTGCCTGGTCGCGCAAGCTTTTGGTGCGGGCACGTTTGCCGGTGCCGTACTGCTTAAGCCAAGTGAAAAGTGAGGAACGATTGACTCCAAGCTCTGCTGAAGCCGCGTGAAGTGTGAGATCTTCGTTGTTTTCGTAGAGGGCCACAGCATCACGTTTGAACTGTTCGGAGTACCTAGGCATGGTGGTAGATTACCTTTCTTCCCAACCCAACTGGGCTGGATATCAGGTGTCTACCTAACGGGGGTCAGGTCC
>NZ_JAKMUS010000034.1 GCF_027570075.1 Corynebacterium meitnerae | reverse complement strand
CCGGGTTAAGGGTCAGAAAGTGTGTCTGGATCGGCCGATTTCTAATGGTTGACCTGCATTAACGGTAAAAGTATATGCTCCATGAGCGTATATCTGGGTGATCGTCGCTCAATCCACGGTGTGGCTGTCGCGATGTGCTATGCAGTGGTGGTTCGGTTACCCAATGCCAAAGAACCGACCACGCTGCCACTGCGGCGGCGACATGAAACGTAACGGGACCACCACTAAGGGAACGGTCCGATGGCGCTGCAAGGTCTGCGGCGCATCCAGCGTCAAACGCCGAGGCGATGTCACCAACGCTGCAGTGTTCGCCCAATTCATCGAGCACTGCACCACGACAACATCGATAGAGGCAATAGCACAACGCCACGGCGTCAGTCATGCCACGATGAAACGGCGGTTTAGCTGGTGCTGGCTGGTTGACGTCCCAGATCCCACCATCGGGCACACAGGCCGGGTCTACGACCAAATCTTCCTCGACGGCACCTACACCGCAGGCGGCTGCCTGATCGTGGCAGCAACACTCGACCACGTCATCGCCTGGCACTGGTGTAGACGCGAAACCACACGCGACTACCAACGCCTACTCGAACGCATCCCTGCCCCTCTCATTGTTGTCATCGACGGCGGCCAAGGAGCTGCAAGTGCGATTAAAAACTGCTGGCCAGAAACCAAAGTCCAACGCTGCCTGGTGCATGCCCAACGCGTCGTACGCCGCTACACCACCTCACAACCACGCACCGATGCTGGCCGCACCATCTATCAACTAGCGCTCAAACTGACCCGCATCACCAACCTGGACGAGGCCGCGACATGGGGAGCCCAACTACACGAATTCTCCACCATCTACCGGGCATGGATGGACGAAAAGACCATGCTCAAAGACCCAAAAACCGGCAACTGGACCACCACGTGGACCCACGCCAAAGTGCGTAGTGCTTACAACAGCCTCAACCACCTATGGCGCTCTAACCTGCTGTTTACCTACCTCACGCCACCGAAAGAGGTACTTAACCCCGAGCACATCAAATCCACCACAAACAGCCTCGAAGGCGGCATCAACGCCCAATTAAAACTACTAGCCAGAACCCATCGCGGAAGATCAGGCGAACATCAACGACGAATGCTGGACTGGTGGCTCTACCTAAAAACAGAACTGCCTGACGATCCAGTACGAATCGCCAGACAGTCCAACTGGGGCCAGGACCAACTCGCCAAAGTTACAACCCTGACCCACAACGAGAACCAAGCCGACCACGAAACAGGACGACCAGCCCTCTACGACAACGGTATCGACACCGAGTACACCCACTCAATCGGCATCCAAAAAGGCCAAATCTAACCCCACGACACGCCGGGGCCAGACACACTTTTTGACCCTTAACCCC
>NZ_JAKMUS010000033.1 GCF_027570075.1 Corynebacterium meitnerae | reverse complement strand
CGTGTTGTCAGGGGGTGAATGCGCCACTTCGACCGGGAGGTAGTTGTGACGCGTTGGACTCCGAAGGAGATTAAGGATGCCGCTGTTGAGCGGGTAGCTGCAGGTGAGGCGGTGAGGGTGGTTGCGCGTGATGTCGGTGTTGGTGTCGATGCGGTTTATAGCTGGGTGAAGGCTCAAGGGTTGGTGCCTCCTTGGGAACGTTTGAGTCGCCAGCGTGACCCCCTCGTCCAGAACGCTACGGAGTTAGTACGTGCAGGGATGTCGATCACACGCGCAGCAGAAACGGTTGGGATTTCTCCTGGATTGCTGCATGGCAGGTTGAAGAAAGCTGGTGTCATCACGGTGCGTCCCGGCCGTCCTCCTGTGCCAGCTGATGAGCGTAAACAGGCTGTGGCACGCGTTCTGGCCGGCGAAAGTGCCCTGAGCGTGGCTCGTACTGTCGGTGTGCATCCTTCCACCGTGTATGAGTGGATAAAGCAGACGAGGATTGCAACAGACGGTGATAATTCAGGCCAACTACAGTGCAGTGAATCCACTGATCAGATGGTGACGGTGTCGCAGTCGGCCCAGTGGAACAAACCGGGTGAAGATACCTTTGTGCCAGCACCAATGAAAACTCAAGCCGCTGTTGAGCCTACCGGCGGTGTACCTAGTAAACAGGCCTTAGTAGGGCGTGGGCGCAGGCTGACTATTGAAGACCGCGTCGCTATTGAAGCAGGGTGTCGAGCTGGCGATTCGGCACGAGCTATCGCGCAGAAGATCGGGCGGCATCACAGCGTCGTCGCTCGTGAGATCACTCGTAATGGTTGGAAGATTATCGGCGACAGGGGTGTAGAGCAGATGCTGTATAACGCCCACAGCGCTGCAGCTTCCAGCGCTAGTAAGATGGCGCGCCCAAAACTGCGCAAGCTTGATGAAAACCTCGCATTGCGTGGTGTGGTGATCAATGGTCTTGCCCGTAGATGGTCGCCAGGGCGTATCAGTACTTGGCTTGAGCATGCTTTCGTCAATGATGAAAGCATGCGCATTTCCCACGAAGCGATCTACAGTGCCTTATACATCCAAGGCAAAGGCAGCCTGCGTGCCGAGCTTGAAACAGTGATGAAGACCCAAAACGTCCTTATCCGCGGCGGCACAACACGCAAACGCCGCTCCCGAAACGCCGGTGTATTAACAGGTCGCCCCTGGATCAAAGGCGCCGAGATTACCCGCCGCAGCCCTGAAGTCGATGACCGGGCTGTCCCTGGACACTGGGAAGGTGACCTTGTGATCGGCAAAGGTGGTAAAAGTGCGCTTATTACCCTGGTAGAGCGCACAAGTCGCTACACCTTGCTGGGACACCTGCCCGATGAACACAGCTCGAAAACAGTGGTTGAAACCCTGCAGGAAATGGTCAAAGACCTCAACGCTGAGCAGCTAAAGACCATCACCTGGGATCAAGGCAAAGAAATGGCCCTAACAGCACAAGTGCAAATCAAAAACGGATGCAAAGTGTACTTCTGTGACCCTCACTCGCCGTGGCAAAGACCCACCAACGAAAACACCAACGGCGAAATCAGACGAAGGTTCTACAAAAAGGGCACAGACTTCGCCACCATCACACCCGAACACGTGGCTTGGGTCCAAGATGAACTCAACGAAACACCCCGACAAATCCTCGGTGGCGCAACGCCCCGTGAAATACTCAACGAACTATTCAAGCGTGGCGCATCCACCGCTTGATCCCGCC
>NZ_JAKMUS010000032.1 GCF_027570075.1 Corynebacterium meitnerae | reverse complement strand
CGCGGTGCGGACATTCTGTCACCCATTTGGTCTTCGGGAAGGAAGTTTCAGATGGGTTATCCACAGTCAGTGCGGCAGCGTGCGTTGGAGTTGTGTGGGAAGGGGATGAATTCCTTTCAGGTTCATCGGCAGTTGGCGAAGGAGGGGTTTGATCCGGTTCCAGCTGCGTGCACAGTCAGGTGCTGGGTGCATGATGCTAAACATGGGGTGAAGGTGTCGGGACATCATCGTTCTGCAGCTGAGATTGCTGCGGTTGTGAGGGAGTATCTGACAACGGATGCCTCTGGTACTGATGTGGCGTTACGCTTTGGGGTCTCGCGGTCATCGGTGTGTTTGTGGGCATTGGAGTTTGCTCCGGATGAGGAAAAGCGGCGTGGGATGAGCCCTGAGCAGCTTGAACAGGCCACACTGTGGCGTGTGGAAAAGAAACGTCGCACCCCTAGGAAATCGGCTACTAAGTCCTCGCAACCAGCTACGGGTATCCCTGTTAAGGATGATGGCAACCTTGATGAGCGTCCGTTTGATCGTGCGGCTTTGCCTGATGATCCAGACGAGTTAAAGGCCATGCTTGAACATGAACGGTTTATGCGTTTAGCGGATCAAGCACTGTTTAGGCAGGTGATGAAGTCAGCGGGAAAAGCACCAGCCCGGAGGACGCTGCCAGTATCGAAGTCGCAGCAGCAGTCGAAGATCTCCGGGGATTCGGATACACGGTAAAGAAAGCGTGTAGCTATTACGGGTTGAACATCAACACGTTTAAAAACGCACGTCGCAGGCTGTATAACCCACCGGCAAGCCGTAAAGAGCAGGTGCGTTCTGCTGTGGTGAAAGCCTGCCAAGACAGCCACGGTATCTACGGGTATCGCAGGGTTTATGCCGTGTGCCGGCGACAGGGACTAACCGTTGGGGAGAAAACGATTCGGGCCATCATGTCAGAAGAAAACCTTCACCCCAAGTCCAAACGCACGTTGAAATACCGCTCGTACAAAGGCGAAACAGCCCACAGACCTGATAACCGGTGTTTGGTGGGTGATATCGACACTGTCACCGCTAATAAGACGACGGTGTCAGCACGTTATCGAGCTCTTGCTACACAACGGCGTGACAACAACCAGCCCGATCTCGTACACGATTTCTACGCTGATAGACCCAATGAGAAATTCGGTACGGATATCACTGAATTCGCCTGCTTAGACGCCAAGGTCTACTTCAGTCCGATGATCGACTTCTACGACAACATGCCGGTGACATATACCGTTTCCACAAGCCCCAATACTGAGCTGGTCAACAGCATGCTCACCCAGGCAAAAGAAGCCCTCAACATTGAACATCAGCCAATGATTCATTCGGATCGTGGCTGGCACTACCGGCATAAAGACTGGGTGGAACTGCTCACAGATCACACCCACAACCAGGGCCAATGTCCCACATGCCAACCAGGCAAAGCATGTGACAAAGCCTGGATCATCCGCCCATCGTTATCCCGGCTAGGCAACAGTGGGGACAACGCGCGGGTGGAAGGATTCTTCGGGTTGATCAAACGAGAGCTCTACGCAGCAGACATCAGGCCTGAAAAACTCACGGCCGAAGAATTCATCCGCTATCTTGAAGACTATCTGGACTGGTTTGTCCATCATCGACTTACTACCGCCAGTCCAGACGGCAAGTACACAACCCTGGCTCAACAACGAGCCTTGGTCACAGCAAGCTAATCAACACAGAAGACCAAAAACAGGGGTCACAAAAAGTCCGCAGACCGAA
>NZ_JAKMUS010000031.1 GCF_027570075.1 Corynebacterium meitnerae | reverse complement strand
TGTTCAGACCACTGATTTAGTAACGCCATGGTGAGGATCGAGTAACGCCCGGGTGAGTATCCAGTAACACCCGGGCGTTTGGGGATTGGGTGGGGTTAGTGGGTCAGGCGCATGTTGTCTCCTTCTAGTGTGATGATCTCGGCGCCGACGGCGAGCCGGTTGAGGATCGACTCAGCGATGACAGCGTCGGGAATGGACTTGCACCATTCGATGGGGGCGAACTGGGATGTCACGATGGTCGCTCCTCGGTTTTCTCGTTCCGCAATGATGGTCAACAGTTGGTGTGCGGTGGCTTCATTGATCGGGGTGGTGAGAAAGTCATCGAGTACGAGCACATCGGTGTTGTGAATGGCCTCGAGGAATTTCACGCGCTCAGGATCCGAATGATGCAACACGGCGAGTTGGTTGGCCAACGAGTCGGTGCGGAAGAACTTGGCGGAGTAGTCCTTTCGGCACGCTGCGTTGAGCAGTGCTTGGGCGAGGTAGGTCTTGCCAACGGAGGATTTGCCCAGGATGACAACGTTTTTCGAATCCTGGCACCATTGGCATTGAGCAAGTCGGGCGATTTGCTCTTTGTTGATGTTGCGGCTGGGCGTGTAAACGATGTCTTCAACACAAGCATCGGGGTTTGGCGATCGTGATGCTTTGAGCAGTTTGTTGACTCGTCTTTCATGCCTGGCTGCGACTTCTTTATCGAGCGCGTAGAGGATTTTGTCGGAGAAGCTCCACTGGTCGAATGCTTGATCCGCGGCAATGTCGATAACCGTGCGGCCGAAGGCGGTCATCCGCAGTTGTGTGAAGATGGGCAGGACTGATTCGTCTAAGAATCGTGCGGTTGTTGATGCTGGTTGTGGCGCATCCATGGGTTAGTTGTTTCCTTTCTTCGTGAGGTTTTCGATGCTGAACTGCTCCGCGCCACCGAGGTAGGCACCGCGCGTATCACGCTTGCTAGGCGCTTTTGCGGTGGTGGAGGTAGGCGCGGCATCTCGCGCGTTGGGGTCAGGCTGTGTGGTGGTGCGTACCGTGTCTTCTTTGCGCACGGCTGCCATCATGTTTTTCACGGCGGTGTAGGACACTGCCTGACGTCGGCCTTCAAGGTCGACGAGCCGCCTACAGGCTTCTTCCAAGATGGGCTTGTTGTCGTGTTTTCCCATGGAAAGCACGTTGCGGCATGAAAAGAACGCTTGTGCTTTGATTGGGCGCGCATCCATAAGCTCAGCGATGACCCGGCGGGTGTGCGGCCCTACCCTGGCAGCTTCGCGTAGGAAGTATTCACAGGTCCAAAGCCCATGGGTGTTGGCCATCTGCGGCGGGATATGGTCGGTGTCGGTGACGAAGGTGCCGCGTTGGTGCGCAAGCGTATGTACTGCTTGTCGCTCGCCGGCATCGAAAACCGTGAGCGTGTTGCCGGTGATGCGTACATCAACAGTGCGGCCGACAAGTGTGTAGGGCACGGAGTAATGCACGCTGCCGACGACGATATGGAAGTCGGGAGCGACTTTGGCCCGCCTCCATTCCGTGCGCTGCCAACGCTGTGTTGGCAGTTCAGTGAGCAACTTTGCTTCAAACTCTTCAAACAGCTGCCGCCGACTGATGGTGTTGCCACGAAACGGGGTGTGCGCATTAATCGCGTCAACACGTTTGAGTATGCGACTGTTAAGCTCATCAAGGCTGACGCACTGGTGGTCGTCAAGAGCATGGATGACCTTTTGGGTCACAATCTTGACCGCTGCCTCAACATTAGCCTTGTCTTTCGGCCGTCTTGCCCGCGCTGGCAGCGCAGCGGTGTTGTAGTGCTCCAGAAACTCCTCGTACGTGGTGTTGACACGACGATTGCGATCAGCCGCACTTATCGCGTTCGATGCCGTCGAGG
>NZ_JAKMUS010000030.1 GCF_027570075.1 Corynebacterium meitnerae | reverse complement strand
CCCTTAGTGCCAGGGTGGTTGTGAACGACGAACCTTAGGAGGTTTTGTTCATGACCGGTCCACAGTTGCCTGAGTTGGTTCCGTTGGCGTTGACGTCGCCACCGACTGTTGAAGCCCCGGTGGTTGCCCGAAGGGTCAAGCCCCAGAGGTCACGCGAGGAGGTCGAGGAGATTTTGGCTATGCCGCCGCGTGTGCTGGCGGCGGGGGAAGTCCTCGATGAGGAGACATTGAGCTCGCTCGAGGCGGTAGCGTTCGTATTCTCCCCGTACCGTGTTACCCGTGCTGGCAGTTGTTTTCATCCCACACAGCAGCGGCAAATGATCACGATTTATAACCTGTTGCCGCACGGCACGAAGGGCCCGTGGTGTGCTCGGCAGGGAATCAAAACTCTCTCTATCAATCGCTGGGCCCGTACATTGCAGACAGCAAAGTCCACTGATGATGGTCTCGATGGCATTCAACGGGCTAAACGCACTGTTGATGATGCGTTTCGGGGAAGGTATTCACCTGAGTACATCCGTGAGATCGTCATCGAATACGGCTTGGTGCCGCATGGTCAGAAAGAAGCGTGGTTGATTGAACATGGACTTGCTGCTCACACCGTGCGACGCTGGACAGCAATGGTTGCCGATGGTGATCTACCGACGCGTACTTCACCGAGGAGGATTGGAACGTTGACGATGGATGAGTGTGTTGAAATCCAGCAGCTACGCAAGGAAATCTCCACCCTGATGCAGCAAAAGCGCAAACTCGAACTCGATGCGAAACGTCGAGAGGAAGTTATGCAGCGTGCCCTGGATAAGGCCACGGAAAGGGCAGAGCGGGCTGAACTGGCCACTGATGCGTTGGGAAAAGCTTTAGCGACCATGCCAGGGCTACCTGGCGTGGACTCAGACGTGGAGGAAAAGTCCTCACCGACGCCCAACAGCACCTCTACGAGAAAGGACGGCAAGCGGAAGAAGCGCTGATCAACCAGCTCGTTTCTGTCGGCTACTCCAAAACGAAGGCGATGGACATTATCGGTGTGTCGCGCAGCCGGCTCTTTTACGAAACCAATCCTCGCCCGCGCACCGAACATCCGATCCCTTATCACCAACGCCGGATCAGCCGGCTGGCGGATACCACTGTCAAGCGCATCGTGGAATTGTTAGACACCAATCCACATTCCGGGGTGGACCAGGTGTTTTACGCCGCGTTGAACAATGGGATTTACCTGGCAAGCCTGCGCAGCTTCTACCGGGTAGCCAAAGCCCACGGCAAACTGCTGTATCAACGCCACAACACCAAAGCCACACACGCCAAACGCCGCCATGACGCCACGCCGCCGCATGTCCGCGCCACCGCGCCCGGGCAGGTGCTGTGTTGGGACATCACCTTTTTGCCCGGAGAATACGTCGGACAAACCTTCGCATGTCACATGGTGATTGACCTTTATTCCCGCGCCGTCGTCGGATTCATCGTCGCAGAACGCGAAAGCAGTCAGCTTGCAGCGGCGATGTTCGCTGACATCTTCACTCGCTTTCCTGATGTGCACACTGTGCACTCCGACAACGGGGCCGCGATGACCAGCAAACAACTCGGCAAGCTGTTTGCCAAGTACGGTGTAGCCCGTTCGTTTAACCGGCCGCACACCAGCAACGACAACCCGCATACCGAGTCGGTGTTTCACACCATGAAGACGAGGACTTACTACCCGAAAACCTTTACCACGCTGGGGCAAGCAGACGCCTGGGTCAGCGCATGGGTGCAGGTCTATAACGCCACCCCCCACAGCGGAATCAACTACTACCCGCCACAAGCAGTCCTCCACGGCACCTGGACCAAGCTGCAACACCAACGAGAGAAGGGGATGCGAAACGCGCTGGACAAAGGCATCATCACACAACTACCGAACACCGCAGCCGGCACAGGCCTTCCAGCAGAAGTCAGCATCATCCGCACCACCACCCACACCGCCCCAACCCCACAACCCATCACGATCTAGCGCTCAACCTCGTTCACAACCACTTGACACAAAGCG
>NZ_JAKMUS010000003.1 GCF_027570075.1 Corynebacterium meitnerae | reverse complement strand
CCAAGGGTGCCGCGTTTCTTTGTTGTACCCACACACTGTTTGACTATCGTGTCTAGCGCCCACACGCGACCAGGGAGAACAAGAAGCAAATTCCACGATCGTCAAACCAACCCAGCTACCGGCACCTGCTCCGATGGGTGACTGCACGGTAATCGTCTAGTCTCGTACGGAGTACATTGTGGCGCGCCTGGTCGCGTCATGATCAGCACAGCGAGGAACAGGTGGATACGGTGGGCCGGCATTCAAAAGTGGACATGAGCATGCACGAGGCTGCAGCACGCGCGGTCAGCCTGGTAAAGACATATGGCAGCGGCGACACTCAGGTCACGGCGCTTGATGGCGTGAGCGTCGAGTTCGCGCGGAATGAGTTCACTGCGATCATGGGGCCCAGTGGCTCCGGTAAGTCGACGCTCATGCACTCAATGGCTGGCTTGGATTCGTTTGATGCCGGTTCGGCTTTTATCGGGGACACCGATTTGGCCACGCTCAATGACAAGGAGCTCACGGCTCTGCGCCGTGACCGTCTTGGGTTCATCTTCCAGTCTTTCAATCTCGTACCCACGCTTACTGCGGCCGAAAACATTACTCTTCCGACCGATATCGCCGGCGGCCAAGTCGATCAGGAGTGGTTCGAGGAGATAACCTCGCGCCTCGGCCTGACCAACCGTTTGACGCACCGCCCAAGTGAGCTTTCCGGTGGTCAGCAGCAGCGAGTGGCTTGTGCTCGTGCCCTTGTGAGCCGTCCTGAGATCATCTTTGGCGATGAGCCGACGGGCAACCTGGATTCGAATTCGTCCCGCGAGGTCCTCGAGATTCTGCGCGCAGCGGTGGATGGAGACGAGCAGACGGTGGTCATCGTGACCCATGATGCCCGTGCGGCATCGTATGCCGATCGTGTGGTGTTTCTCGCGGATGGGAACATCGTCGATGAGATGTATGACCCAACGATGGAGCGCATCCTATCCACGATGTCGGGGATTGAGGGCTAATGGCCAGCGCTTTAACCAAGGTATCGCTGCGGAATATTGCAGCTCATAAGCTTCGTCTCGCGCTCACTGTTCTCGCGGTGGTGCTGGGAACTGCGTTCATTGCTGGGTCGCTGATGTTTACCACGATGCTAGGTAAGACCTTTGACTCGGCTGTCGCGAGTGCATTCGCGGACGATGATGCGGTCGTGCGTGGAAAAGGGCAGGGGGTGCCAGTGCCGCTGGAGCTTCGGGATGCCATTGGGGCGGACCCCGACGTCGACAAAGTTAACATCAGTGGCCGTACCGCCGTCGTTATCGCGGACAGTGACCGCAACGCGTACCAAACGGGTGCTGGTGTCTCTGAGGTCCACATTTACTACCCGCCGGCAGATGCGGTGGGGTCGGTCCCCGAGATCGTCGAGGGGGATGCGCCCAGCGCCGTCGGTGAGGCGATGGTGAACGCGAAGGGGGCGGACAAGTATGGGATCTCCATCGGTGATGAACTCATTGTTGTGGATACCCAGGCCACCCAGACGATGAAGGTAACTGGCTTCTATACCAATGAGCTGGACCAAGGGATGTCGTTGACGCTGCGCATCCCGGAGGAGTCGTACCTGCAGTTTTATGCCGCGCACGGGACAGTTCCAGGGTTCTCAGTCAGCGCGAAGGAGGGGGTCGAACCCACGCAGCTCACTGCGCATCTTGCGGAAGCGTTCCCGGAGTACGAGGTCAAGGAAGGCCAGACGCTTGCCGACGAAGCCTCGGAAGAAATCCGCAACACCCTCAGCTTCGTCAGCTACTTCCTCATCGCTTTTGGCCTTGTGGGTCTGCTGGTGGGTACGTTCCTCATCGCTAATACCTTCTCCATGATTGTGGCGCAGAGGACGAAGGAGTTTGCGCTGTTGAGGGCATTGGGGGCGTCGAAAAGCCAGATTACGCGGTCCGTGGTTGTGGAAGCTGCGATTGTTGGCGTGATTGGCTCGGCGCTTGGCGTGCTTGCGGGGGCGGGGCTCGTTGCAGTGATTCGCGTGATCATGGAACGCCAAGGCATGGAGCTACCCGGGGCGGGCTGGGGCGTATCTGTTCAGGCGGTTGCGGTGCCCATCCTCGTGGGTGCGTTGGTGACGGTGGCTTCGGCGTGGGCTCCGGCGCGACGTGCGGGCCGGGTGCAGCCGGTGGAGGCCATGCGTTCAAGTGAGTCTGCGTCACCGCAACCGCTCAAGGCCCGCACTTTGGTCGGTGCGGTGTTGCTCCTTGCAGGTGTGGGTTTGGCCGCATGGGGTGTGTTGTGGGAGGACGGCTCGACGGGGCCGCGCGCGGGACTGGTTGGTGGCGCCGCTGTCTCGGCGATCATCGGTCTGTTTCTAGCGGGCCCGGCGCTGTCGCTACCGATCGTGCCGATGCTGGGCAAGGGGATCGGGGCGCCTTTTGGTGCGGTGGGATCGCTGGCGGCGACGAATTCGAAGCGCAACCCCCGGCGTGCTTCCGCCACGGCATTTGCCCTGATGTTGGGTGTGGCGCTGGTGACGGCATTTGGCATGCTGGGCTCCACCATGCAGCGTTCGGTGGATGACATCCTCGAAGAGGAGATCACCGCCGATCTTGTTATGTATGGCCCCCAGTTCGGTGCCTTCCCTGTTCCGGGTGATGTGCCGGGCAAGGTGGAAGAAGCCGAGGGCGTGGGGGATGTGATCACATACTCGCAGGCGCCCCTGACGGTGAATGGCAAAGCTGCCTACGAGATGGGCCCGCTGCAGGTTAGCGATGTAATGAATGGCGATCCGGGACGTCTCACTGTCATGGACATGGTCGCGGGTACATCGGATTTGTCGGGCGGTGGCGTTGTTTTGCCCGAGGCGTATGCGCAGGAGAACAACCTCACCGTTGGGGATGTCGTCGACGTTGCTTCGCCGCTGAGCCAAGACGGGCCCGTGCAGGCGGAGGTGAAGGGCATCTTCGGCAAGTCCAACATTTTGGAATCTTTTGTCATCTCTCGGGCGACGGCTGAAAAGCTGGTGCGACCGGATCAAGAGACCATCCTCATGGTAGGGGCCAGCAACGATGGCAGCGTGGACGAAGACACTCTGCGCGCCAACGTGGAGGAGGCGGTGAAGGACAGCATCATCGTCCAAGTGCGCACCCCGGAGGAATTCGGCGGTGAAGCTAAGCAGCTGATCAATCAGATGCTGTACATCCTGTACGCGTTGTTGTCGTTGGCGGTGGTGATTGCGGTGCTGGGCATTATCAACACTCTCACTTTGTCCGTCATTGAGCGCCGCCAGGAGATCGGCATGCTGCGCGCCGTGGGTGCTCAGCGCCGGCAGTTGCGCACCATGATCATTCTGGAGTCGGTTCAGATCGCCGTTTTTGGTGCGCTGCTCGGCGTGCTCACTGGTCTCGCGCTGGGCTGGGCGTTCCTCACGGTGCTCAAGGATCAGGGTCTATCGAGCATTGCCTACCCGTGGACCTTGCTCGCTGTGATGTTGGTTAGCTCTCTCGTCGTTGGTGTTGTTGCGGCTCTGTGGCCGGCGCAGCGCGCGGCGAAGACACCGCCACTCGACGCGATTGCTGAGTAAGCGGAATAAGCGAGACAAAGAGCTAGAACGCCGGAATGAGCTGCAAGCCAACCCTCAGCCCGTACCACGCAGCGATGATGCCGGCGACACACGTCACCGTGGTGTAGCGCAGCAGTGGCCACCACTCTTTACGCTCCACCATCTGGCCCATTTCTTTGGCCATGGTGGACAAGGTGGATACGGCACCGCCGAAACCGGCGCCCAAGAAGGCTGGCCACATGGCGGGCATCGCTGCGGAAAAGCCGAGGACAGCAGAGCCGATGAGGTTGGCTGCCCACGTCCCGGGAGTGCCTTTGAGAACCATGCTCAGCGCCCAGCGGGTCAGCCCGCCGAGGAAAGCGCCGAAGCCCACGAACACGAACAACAGGAAAATCGTGAGTGCACCATCGCCGGTGCTCAAGGCTTCGCGCAGGTGGGAGCCGACAACGCCGTCGGGGCCTAAGAATTGGGGGGTGCGTGGGGTCATGGGGTGGCCGATCGTCGAAAAGCATGGCCGAGCTCCCACGCGGCGAGGCCCACGACCATGGTGCCCGCCATGTACATGAAGGCGTGCAGCGCGCTGGTCTGCATGGCCAGGAAGGACACTGCGGAGAACGTGGTGAACCCGCCGATCATCCCGCGACCCCAGAATGGGCCTGGATCGAAGCGGCCCATGAGGAAACAGCCGATGAAGTTGATGATGAAGATGATGATGATCTCCGCCGGCGGCTCCGGCGCAATCAACGGCGTGAACGCGAAACGTGCAAGCGCACCGAAAGACGCGCCAAAACCAATGGCGAGACCTTCTTTGAGCGCAGTACTGAACACATGTACACGGTAACGCACCCACCCGTCAGGGCCGTAAATGGGACTTTGCGTGGCGGAGTTCCGCAAAGCGGGGGAAGATGGGGGTGGACCGTTAGCCCGACCGCATAAGGAGTAAGCATGGCGCACGCGAGAGCCGGCCAACCCGCTCGTCCCGAGGATCTCATTGACATCGCGGAGGTGGTTACCGCGTACTACACGCGTGAGATCGATCCGCATGATCCGGACCAGCAGGTGGTGTTTGGTACGTCGGGGCACCGTGGTTCGAGCTTGGATAATGCGTTTAACCAGCAGCATATTTGGGCGACCACGCAGGCAATCGTCGATTATCGCCGCGAGAATGCGATCGGCGGCCCCGTGTACATCGGACGCGATACGCACGCGCTGAGTGAGCCCGCGATGGTGTCGGCGCTCGAGGTGCTCATTGCGAATGACATCGCCGTGCTTGTCGACGAATGCGGGCGCTACACCCCCACCCCCGCCGTTTCCCACGCGATCCTGGCGCACAATGCCTCCCTTGCTGGTGGTGTGACCGGCACGGATCCGAAGCGGGCGGATGGCATTGTGATCACCCCGTCCCACAACCCGCCGCGCGATGGTGGCTTTAAGTACAACCCACCCTCCGGTGGCCCGGCAGATACGGATGCGACGGATTGGATTGCGGCGCGCGCGAACGCGTACTTGGCGAACGGCCTGGAGGGCGTGCAGCGCACCCCGGTCAGCGGTGTGCTGGATGAGCGGGCTGGCAAGCACTCCTTTATGAAGAACTACGTGGCTGACCTGGTCAACGTGGTGGATATTGATGCGATCCGTTCCTCTGGGCTGCGCATCGGCGCGGACCCGATGGGTGGGGCCTCGGTGGATTACTGGGGTGCCATCGCGGAGGCGCACGGTCTGAACCTCACCGTGGTGAACCCACAGGTGGATGCGACGTGGCGGTTCATGACATTGGATACGGACGGCAAGATCCGCATGGACTGCTCCTCGCCGAATTCCATGGCCAGCCTGGTGGCTAACCGTGATAAGTACGACATTGCTACTGGCAATGACGCGGATGCGGACCGCCATGGCATTGTCACCCCGGATGCGGGACTGATGAACCCGAACCACTACCTCGCCGTGGCCATCGAGTACCTGTTCGCGCACCGTGACGGTTGGGCGCAGGATACGGCGGTGGGGAAGACGCTTGTGTCGTCCTCGATGATCGATCGCGTTGTCGCCTCGTTGGGCCGCAAGCTCGTTGAGGTCCCCGTTGGTTTCAAGTGGTTTGTGCCGGGGCTTATTAGCGGCTCCGTGGGCTTCGGCGGCGAAGAATCCGCCGGTGCATCCTTCCTGCGTAAAGACGGCACGGTGTGGTCGACGGACAAGGACGGCCTGATCATGGACCTGCTGGCCTCGGAGATTACGGCGGTGACGGGCAAGACGCCGTCCCAACGCTACGCGGAGCTGGAGGCAACCTTCGGCGCACCGGTCTACGCGCGCACGGACGCGGAGGCGAACCGCGAGCAGAAGGCGACACTGAAGAAACTCTCACCGGAGCAGGTCACAGCCACGACCTTGGCCGGCGACCCGATCACCGCCAAGCTCACCGAAGCCCCCGGCAACGGTGCTGCCATCGGTGGACTCAAGGTGACCACGGAGCACGCCTGGTTCGCAGCACGCCCCTCCGGCACGGAGGACAAGTACAAGATCTACGCTGAGTCCTTCAAAGGGCAGGATCACCTCGAGCAGGTGCAGAAGGAAGCACAAGCGCTGGTCAACGACGTTTTGAGTGACTAGCCACTCCCCGGATTCTGCCCCCTCCTCCGGGGTTGGAGACGTTGTCTCTGGGCGATCAGTTTCCGATCCACGCGGGGCCGCGGACGCGAAATCCGACGGCCATAATCGCGTCAAGATTGTAGTGCTCTAAGGTACGTCCTTGCCCCGGGTGACCTGGCTCCTTTCGGAATTTCCGAACAACCTCGTCACGGTTTAGCTCTCTTGTGTTGAAAATTGATTTCAGGTGCTCGCTAGTGCCGGAACGGCTGATATCGAAAAGCTCTGACATTTCGGCCTGAGTCATCCATACAGTGTTTTCGACGAGTCGTCGTTGTACCTCGGTTGTTCAATATAGCCGTTGCATTCAACGGCACGTTCGGATTTCTTCGTGCGTTGGGAAGTGCTGTGTTGGAAAAGTGTTAGGAGAGTCATAGGGTAGTAGTGGTTAGCCCACATGGGTTTTCCGCTACGCTGATTTAGGTGACGATTCAACAGGATTCCCCCGCAGCGCCTGCAGAGACTGCAGTGTCAGCAGAGTCTGCAGCGCAGACGTCGACAAGCACTCACGTGCTCGACGTTCTTTCGGCGCTTGCCCGTTTTGGGCTTGCCATCATGTGGATATATGCCGGCTACAACAAGCTCGGTGCTCACGCGCTGACCACCCAGAGCATTGAGGCGTATGACATCTTCACCCCATACTGGTCGCAGCTTCTGGCTGGGCTGATTGGTCCGCTGGAGATCGCTGGCGGGCTCATCCTCCTGCTGGGAATCAAGCTGCGGCCGGCAGGCTGGGTCTCCATCGTGGTGCTTCTGTTGTTCATCATCGGCTTGGCTTCTGCCTACAGCCGTGGCCTGCAGATTGATTGTGGTTGCTTCGGGCCAGACCCCGATAGTTCCGCGACTGATCTGCTGTGGGCGATTGCCCGTGACATTGGCTACGTAGCGGTGACCCTGTTCATGATTTATCGGCCGTTTAAGAAATTCGCGTTGTACCCCTAAACTTTCTGGGTGAAACAGCTCTGACTTTTCAACCATCTTCAACCATCTTTAACCACTGACTATCAAGGTGATTAACTGTGACTTCTTCTAATTCGAAGGCAAACAAGGGTGCGTCGCGCTCGGTAGCAAACCCGAATTCGTCGGGAAACAAGGGATTCTGGGTGGCACTGTCTGCGTTGGTGCTCATTGGTGCGCTGGTCATCGGCCTGATCGTGTACAACGGCCGTGGTGCGCAGGCTGATCGCATTGCGGAAAAGGTGCAGCCCGTGGAGGGCGTGAGCATGGAGCTCACCGATAACATCATCACCTTGAGCGCTGCGCCGGCTGAGGGGGAAGATGCCGCGGAGAGCACCAAGGAAGCGAAGGAAGCAGGCATCTACGAGGACCTTGCCTGCCACTACTGTGCTGAGCTGGCCAAGGCGACGGATGATGAGATGCTGGAAAAGATCAAGGCCGGTGAACTCAAGGTGAATATTCACCCGTTGACCTTCCTTGATGGCACGGCTGAGCGTTACTCGCCGAACAGGTCCACGCACTCCCTGGCTGCTTTGCTCGCACTGGCCGACAAGGGTGAGGTCGAGGCCTACTGGAACCTCCGCAAGATCCTCCTTGAGCAGCAGGACACCCTCTACACGGGTACGGACAACAACAAGCTGGCCGATCTGGCACGTGAGGTTGGCGCATCCAAGGGTGCAGCTGAGGCGATCCGTAACGGTGAGTACCTGGAGCGCGCCAAGGAGATCGGCGATGCGAATGAAAAGGATCTCGTCGACAAGACCGGTCAGCTGTCGTCACCGCGCGTGCTTGTCGACGGCAAGGACGTCGACTCTGATCCCCTCGAGAACTGGATCACCGACCTTTTCTCCTAAAACTGCTAAAACGGCAGTGAGCAAGCGATTTTGGTCTCGCCCGGTAGCGGGTGTATATTGATCGGAGTCGCACGGCGAACACGGGCTTAAAACCCCAGTTCGCCGAAGCTACGGGGCTATGGCGCAGTTGGTAGCGCACCACACTGGCAGTGTGGGGGTCACGGGTTCGAATCCCGTTAGCTCCACAAGATGAAAGCTGCCCAGCCTGATGGCGGGGCAGCTTTTTGTTTCGGTCAGAAGCCGAAGTGACGGGTTAAACGAGGGTTAAACGAGGGTTAAGTAGCAAAAAGTGTGTCCGATTTTCAACATATTTGCTGGTCAAAATATATAAAACGGGCGTAAATAAGGTTCCAGAATTTACTTCAGTCCCTGAGTGCTCGCCCCTGGAGGACTTCGGTGTAAAATTTTACATTGCCCAGGTAACTATTAGATAGTAGAAATTTTCTACCTGGGGATTCATCTGATCCAATTTTTCGCGCGGTAAATTTTTACACAGCCCAGCGAAAGGAAGCAGCCAAGGCCAGCCCTCAACCCTCCACGACGCACCGGTGGCAGACACACTTTCTGTTACTTAACCCGAAGTGACCATCCCCAGGTTCGGGGTGGGAGGCCACGGGGTGGGGTTTTCGCCGTCGATAAGCAATTCCCAGCCTGGGGGAACATTGGCGAGGAAGTCGAAATCGGGCGCCGGGGTGGCGGGTGTGGCTGGGGCGGAGGGAGTGGTCTGCTTCTTCTTGAACAAGGAGAACATAGTGACCTCTCTGCTGGTTAGTCGCGCTTCTTCATGTTGGACAGGGCATCGTCGAAGTCCTGCAGGAGCTTGTCCAAGGCCTTGTCACTGTCATTGCGGTCTTCGCTGAGGATCAGTCGGTGGGCTTCGACTATGCGGCCGCCAAAGTGAGTGAGGCACACCGCGTAATCGATGTCGCCGCCCTGGGTATTGGTGGCTTCGACGCACTGCCACTTGAGGTTGTCAGTGTCGTACTTCGTTTCGTCGTAGGTGTCGCCTTCGTCGGTGAAGACCTCAACTGCGCTGTCGTAAGCGCGCTTGAAACCCCTATCCGAGGAGGAGGTCACGGCCTCATATTCATCGTTGAAACTCGGGATGTAGATGAAGCTCAGTACTCGCAGTGTCTCGTCGCTGTTGAACAGCTCGGCTTCAACGCGGTGCTTCTTCGGATCGCTCTCACCACTTTCTACTTCCAGCCCGGGTAGCTGGTGTAGAGCGGTGAAGAAGCTGTTCATGACGTAGCCGTCGTAGCGGTTCAAATCATCGCTGGAGTCAGCGGAGGAGGAGGCGCTTGTCGACATCTCCGTTTCAGTCTCTGCCTCTGCTTCCGCGGCGGTTGATTGGGTGGACAGGGCTGTGTCTTCGCTAGCGGTGTCGTCTGTGCTGGTGTCATCGACGGTGCATGCAGTGAGTGCAAGTCCCGCGGCGGCGATGGTTGCCATTGTGACGTGGGTTACTTTTGCGCGTCTCATGTTTGCAACGCTAACAACATTTTGGTGAGGCTGCAGCGCTGATGGGGGTGAGGTCTCTATACGCTGGGGCCATGGATGATCTGCGCTTTCATGAGATGCCATCGCCGATTGGTCAGCTGGGTGTGGTGACGTCTCCTGCTGGCGTGGTGAAAGTGCTGTTTGAGGCGGACGGGATCGAGGCTGAATGCGGACGCATTGGCCTGGCGCACGACGTACCACCCGCTGCACGCGAGTTAGCTGAGTATTTTTCCGGGCAGCGGCGGGAGTTCACTGTGCCGTTAGATTTCCGCTTCGTTTCAGGTTTCCGTGCGGATGTTCTGCGGGAACTAGCCCGCGTGCCGTTCGGGGAGACCGCGACGTACGGCGAGCTTGCTAGGAAAGTGGGCAACCCGAAGGCCGTTCGGGCAGTGGGGAGTGCGTGTGCGAACAATCCACTGCCGCTGCTCGTGCCATGCCACCGAGTGCTGCGTGCCGATGGCACGCTTGGCGGATACCGCGGTGGGTTGGAAGCGAAACGTCTCTTGCTCGAATTGGAGGGTATCGATGAAGCAGGTGTTCACTAAACACGGCAGCGCGCCGGGTGCCGCAGCAGCGGAAGCGGCGTATCTGCGTTGGTTGCGGGAAGGCTCCGAGGCGGTGGTGGAGGTCCTCGTCCTCGATGAAGAGGCCAACACCCTCACCATCGAATGGGTCGATAGTGTTCGCCCAACCGTGGACGCTGCGCGCCGGGCAGGGGAGGAGCTGGCTGCCATTCATGCGAAGGGGGCGCACGCGTTCGGCGCACCGGCTGCCGGGTGGGGCGGCCCCAATTTCATCGGACGTGCTCAGCAAGATTGCTTATCGACGTCTCGCTGGGCCCCCTTCTACACCGCCCAACGGGTCCTGCCTTTTGCGATCAAGGCGCATCGGCGGGGGAATGTGAGTGGGGAAGGGCTCGTCGCTATCAAGCAAGCATGCGATGCGCTGCTGGCTGAGGATGAAGATGCGCCGCTGGCCCGCATTCACGGTGATTTGTGGGCGGGCAACCTGCTCTTTTCTTCGAGCGGGCCGCGCTTCATTGACCCAGCGGCGCATGGTGGCCATCCGCTGACCGACATAGCGATGCTTGAGCTATTCGGCGCCCCGCATCTTCGCGCGATCATTGATGGATATGTGGAGGCCGGCGGAAATCTTGGCCGGGACTGGGAATCCCGCATCCCGATTCACCAGTTACACCCCCTAGCGGTGCACGCGTACACGCATGGGCCGAGATACGGGTCTGCGCTGGTCAGAGCGGCGGAGGAGGCTCTCCGAGTGCTTGGTGAAGGCCGTTGACGGGGTGCTTGTGGGGTGGTTAGTGTGGTGTTTAATCGCTCGCGTTGAAACAAGATCCACTCAACCATTGGCTGAATTTATCGAGAGGAGATCTCATTGACTGCGATAGGAAGAAGTGGCTCGCTCGGGCAGAAAAATGGGCTTGATCACTTGGAAGAGTTAGGTGTTCTCTCCCAGCGTGGTAAGCGTTTCGAGGTTGCTTGGGAGCCAGTTGAAAGGTCGGGGATAAGTTTCGCAGACTTCCGCGACGAAGAACAGGATGAATCCTGGATGGATGAACTGACTGCGGACCTTTAGCGCCACCACGACTCTGCCGGACCAGGTGGAAGGTGTCGTTTGTGCTGGCCGATGCGCCACAGGTGCTCGAGTCGCTGTGCTGCGGCGTCGTCGACGGGTTTGCCCTCGAGGTAGTCGTCGATCTGTGTGTACGTCACGCCGAGGGCTTCCTCGTCGGGCAAGGCCGGGCGGTCTTCCTCCAGGTCTGCGGTGGGGACCTTCTCCCACAAGCGTGGGTTTGCGCCGAGGTGCTTGAGCATGGCCGCACCCTGTCGTTTGTTCAGGCCAGCGAGAGGAATGAGGTCGGCGGCGCCGTCGCCGTGTTTGGTGAAGAAGCCGGTGATGTTCTCCGCTGCATGGTCGGTGCCCACCACGAGTAGGCCTCGTTCGCCAGCGATGGCGTACTGCGCGATCATGCGCATACGAGCTTTGACATTGCCTTTGTTGAAATCGCTGAGCCCATCTACGCCGAGTGCATCCGCGACTGCAGTGGCCATGGCGGTGGTGGCGGGTTCAATATTTGCTGTCACGGCCTCATCGGGTGCGATGAATGTGAGAGCCAGTTGGGCGTCATCCTCATCGGCCTGCACGCCATGGGGAAGGCGTACGGCCACGAATTCAGCCTCCTCTCCCTCAGCACGCACTTTCTCCACAGCGAGTTGCGCGAGCTTTCCTGCGAGCGTGGAGTCTTGGCCGCCGGAGATGCCCAGGACATAGCCCGCGGCGCGGGTTGTGCGTAGGTAATCCGCCAGGAAATCGACGCGCGCTTCGATCTCCGCGGCGACGTCGATAGTAGGCTTCACGCCAAGCTTGTTAGCGATCTCTTTTTGCAACTCTTCATCCCTCACAGACATAGCTGCCACTCTAGCGGTTTGGCTCAGGCGGAATGGTCGGGTAACATAGTGCCCCGTTGTACGGCTGTGCTCTGACCGGGGATTATTCCGGTGAGGGTGGAGCCGCGGAAGAGTATTCTTCCGCCTAATCCAAAACGTACTGGCTGTTCACCTGCAACGGGTGGTGGCCGGCGCGGCTAGACACAGAAAGGAGCGCCCGATGAAGGTCCGCAATTCCCTTCGGTCGCTGAAGAACAAGCCGGGCGCTCAGGTTGTGCGCCGCCGCGGCAAGGTCTACGTGATCAACAAGAAGGATCCGCGCTTCAAGGCTCGTCAGGGCTAAAGCGTTCGGCTTCTAGTTTTTGCCCCGCCACATGGGATTATCCCGTGGCGGGGCATTTTTTGTCTAAAACTTGTTGCCCGATCGTGTGACCTGAAACACAATGGGTATGCGGAGTTAACCGTGACTTTATTGTTGCGCGTTAATTTTTGCCTACTTACCTGTCCGTCGACTTTTCAGGATCATGCTTATGGATACGACGAAAAAGTACGCGTTCGGTGTGGTGTCGGTGCTTGCCGCAGCTGTGCTTCTACTTGTCGGGGGACTCATCGTGCCGGGGGTGGCCATGGCGCAGGGGGAAAGTGGGGGAGGTGGTGTGAGTTCTAGTAAGGCTGCGTTGATTGTTGATGCGTCTGGGTCGATGTTGGATGCGGATGTTGATGGTGGGACGCGTATGGATGCGGCGAAGAGGGCTGCGCATGAGTTGGTGAATGATTTGCCGGATTCGGCGAATTTGGGTTTGTTGGCTTATGGCATGAGGGTCTCGAATGCGCCTGAGGATCATGAGCGGGGGTGTCAGGATATTGAGACGTTGGTGCCGGTGGGCAAGCTTGATCGTGGGTTGTTGAAGAGCAAGATTGATGAGATGACGCCGAGTGGGTATACGCCGATTGGTCATTCTTTGCGTGCGGCTGCCGAGGAGTTGGGGGATGAGGGTGAGCGCAGCATTATTTTGGTGTCGGATGGTATTGATACGTGTGCGCCGCCGCCGGTGTGTGAGGTGGCTAAGGAGCTTGCGGGTGAGGGTTTTGATCTGACGATTCATACGGTTGGGTTTAAGACTGATGAGCAGGCTCGTGCGGAGCTTGAGTGTGTTGCTCGGGTGTCTGGTGGGGATTTTTTGGAGGCGGATGATACTGCGTCGTTGGCTAAGTCGTTGAAGTTTTTGGCGCAGCGTTCTGCTGAGACGTATCAGACGGCGGGTACGTGGTTTGAGTATGCGGATACGCCTGAGGATGCGAAGTGGTTGGGGGAGGGCCGCTATCGCACCAAGGTGAAAGCGGAGCTCCAAGAAAGCCCCGGCGATGATGTGAAGCGGGGCTACTACAAAGTTGCTATTCCAGAGGGGCACAAAGCGGTTATCTCCACGACTGTGCTGCCTAAGCGCTCATCCTCGGGTCGCGCCCACGACGCGGGTTTTGTTGTGAGCCGTATCGACGCGCAGAATGAAACCGCTGAGAAGTGCGACGGCATTTATGGTGGTACTTCCACCGAAATGGACGGCGGGACGAGTGGTGGGGTTAGCTGGATGCCATCGGCCCTCATCAGGCGATTTGAGCCGGTTAAGGAAGAACGTGGGTGCAGCCGCCATTGGACAATTCCGGATGAGATTTACTTCACGACGACCGATAAAAGCCAAGGTACGGCCGAGGAAGATGTCGAAGTTGAAGTAGTGATCAACTTTGAACCCATCCCAGACGAGGATGAAGTGTATAAGTACCCGGACGGAGAAAAGAAAGAAGAATACAAAGGGGACCTGAGCTTTGATTCGCCGCAGAGTATTAAAGGTGGCACCAGCTTCTCCGACGCGATGGAAGTGAAGCCAGGAACCTACAAGGACGCGATCGTCCGAGGTGAGTATCGCTTCTACAAGATTCCGGTGGAATACGGCCAGCAGCCTGTGTTCAGTTACCGTGCTCTCGAATCCGAGGGGGATAGCCTGGGCAATCTTTCTCCTGCGCTGTACTCACCGTTCCGGGAGATGATCAAGTTCGAATCGACGCGACCGGAGGCCACCCTCTCTGCTGGAGTGATCCAATACCGAAACAGGGATGTTGCCGCCTCAGGGGATCAGCAAGCGAATGCTGGTTACTACTACATCGGTCTGGGGAGGCCTCAGGGTGATGAAGACGCAATGATGGGTGTGGAACAGCCCTTTGAAATCTCATTTGATGCCGTTGGGCAGAAAGCAGATGGGCCAAATTGGCGTCCGACGGAAAAGGATGGCCCAGAGCCGAGTGATACTCCGCCGGGGGAGCCAGCCGTTGACGGCAAGGAGAAGCCGAAGGATTCGGATACTCAGGCACAAGATCAGGTAGATGAAGGCGGCTTTGATGCCAAGACCATGGTGATGGTGGCAATCGGTGCCGGCATCGTGTTGTTGCTCGCTGCACTTGTTGCGCTCATCGCGCTGCGACGCCGCAAATAACTGAATCTGGCAGGTTCTGTTCCCTATTCAGGATGTACTGACATGAATAAGACATATAAGTTTTCCGTTGTTTTTCTTTCTTTTTTGTTTATGGCAGCGCTGGTAGTGGCGTGGAGTGTTGTTGTTCCGCAGGCAGCATCCGCTCAAGAGAGTGGGGGAGGTGGTGTGAGTTCTAGTAAGGCTGCGTTGATTGTTGATGCGTCTGGGTCGATGTTGGATGCGGATGTTGATGGTGGGACGCGTATGGATGCGGCGAAGAGGGCTGCGCATGAGTTGGTGGATGATTTGCCGGATTCGGCGAATTTGGGGTTGTTGGCTTATGGGATGAGGGTGTCGAATGCGCCTGAGGATCATGAGCGGGGGTGTCAGGATATTGAGACGTTGGTGCCGGTGGGCAAGCTTGATCGTGGGTTGTTGAATAGCAAGATTGATGAGATGACTCCGAGTGGGTATACGCCGATTGGTAATTCTTTGCGTGCGGCTGCCGAGGAGTTGGGGGATGAGGGTGAGCGCAGCATTATTTTGGTGTCGGATGGTATTGATACGTGTGCGCCGCCGCCGGTGTGTGAGGTGGCTAAGGAGCTTGCGGGTGAGGGTTTTGATCTGACGATTCATACGGTTGGGTTTAAGACTGATGAGCAGGCTCGTGCGGAGCTTGAGTGTGTTGCTCGGGTGTCTGGGGGGGATTTTTTGGAGGCGGATGATACTGCGTCGTTGGCTAAGTCGTTGAAGTTTTTGGCGCAGCGTTCTGCTGAGACGTATCAGACGGCGGGTACGTGGTTTGAGTATGCGGATACGCCGGAAGATGCGAAGTGGTTGGGGGAGGGCCGCTACCGCACGAAAGTAGATGTGCCCTTCAAGAGCGATCCCCGCGATGACATGCCGTCGCACTTTTTCAAGTTGGCTATTCCGGAAGGGCATCGTGCGATTGTGAGCACGGCGGTTCTTCCACAACGTCAGGCTTCAGGTCGCGCTAGGGAGGCTAACCTGCATGTCATTGGGCGTGACCTGCAGAACGCGAATGAAAACTGCCGCTCGGCGCTTGCATCCGGTTTGGGTCCGGGCTCCACGTATGGTTCGGGCTATCTTCCACCGGAGCCGGGTGTGAGAGTCATCGACCCAGAAAAGGGTGGTGACAACTGTGACTCGAAGGAATGGATTGTTCCGACAGAGTTTTCTCTGTTGAGCGGGGTGAGAGATGAGCTGACCTCGGGCGCTGAAGCTGACGTGGAAGTGGTCATCGACTTCGAGCCGATTCTCGACGAGGCACAAGTAGCTAAGTACCCAGCACCCGATGCAGACAAGGCTAATGAGGACGCCCCGCAGCTCGACTTCAATGGAGCGACCGACGTGAAGGGTGGCACGAGCTTCAGTGCCGCTACTGAAGTGAAACCTGGCGCCTACAAGGATGCTTTGGTGCCTGGTGAGTACCGCTTCTACAAGATTCCTGTTGAGTATGGGCAGCAGCCAGTGGTGAATGTCCGCACTGGAGCGTCTGAACGTCAAGCAGCGGACACACTCAACTTCAAGCTGTATTCACCGCTGCGCATCGACCATGGAAGTGATTCGCTCATCTTCTATGACGAAAGTGAAGAGGGGGCTGTCGCTGGTGATGTGGTGAACTACCGCAACCGTGAGCAGGACGGAGATGACAGTCCGCGTGCTTACGCCGGTGCCTACTATGTGGGAGTGGCCCTTGAGCAGGGAATGGCAGACGACATCATGGGCGTGGAGCAGCCTTTTGAGATTGTCTTCGATGTCGTGGGGGAGAAAACCGATGGGCCGGACTGGCGTCCGACGGACAAGAATGGCCCGGAGCCGAGTGACACACCCCCTGGAGATCAGGCGAACAACAGTGCGGATGCGTCTGAATCCAAGGAAGCTGCCCCAGCACAGGAAGAGTCTGAAGGTGGCGGGCTGAACTGGATGGTGATGGCGGGAATTATCGCCATTGGCATTCTGGTGTTGCTGATTGGTGTGGTGGCGTTGATCGCACGGTCGCGTCGTCAATAGCCCTCAAGGCGCGAGAGCTCTCCTCGATCCAGATGTAATGGGGTCGGGGAGGGCTCTTTTTGGGGGAGCAAAACTAGTTTTTTGAATGAAATTCCACCGTTGTAAGCCTTTTTTGCAGCATCAAGGACATGAATTGAACTACATGTAGGTGATTTTCTATCCCTATCCTGCGAATATCATGCGTGTAACTACTACATGTAGTATGAGTTGCCGAAATATGGCACAACGTATAGTGTTGCCAAGTGTTCGCCTCCCCCAGGGGATGCGAGGAGAATTCGATTCATTTTCGTCAGTTACTCCGTTAACCATCGCCTCACAGAAAGAGATTCGCGGTCATGTCCATCACCCTCTACACCAAGCCGGCATGTGTCCAGTGCAACGCAACTAAGAAGGCTCTCGACCGTGCGGGCCTGGAGTACACCACGGTGGATATCTCCATGGATGACTCCGCACGTGACTACGTCATGGCGCTGGGCTACCTGCAGGCACCGGTTGTTGAGGTTGACGGTGAGCACTGGTCGGGCTTCCGCCCAGACCGCATCCGCACTCTCGCAGAAAGCGTCGCTTAAGCTTCCGCACATTGTTTCCAAGCCGTCACTTGCTGGCGGCTTGAAGTATAGGAAAGGGTTTTGCAGATGTTGGTGGTCTACTTCTCCTCGGTGACGGGTAACACGGCCCGTTTTGTTGAGAAGTTGGGGTTGCCTGCCGCGCGGATCCCGCTGCGGAAGCTGGAGGGAGACCTTGTCGTCGATAAGCCTTACGTGCTTGTGTGTCCGACATATGGCGGGGGTGTGTCCTTGGTGAAGGGCGTGAACTCTCGCCCGGTGCCCCCTCAAGTCATCCGCTTTTTGAACAATGAGCACAACCGCAATCTTCTGCGTGGCGTGATCGCCGCGGGCAATTCGAATTTCGGTCCGGATTTCTGCCTGGCAGGAGATGTGATTTCTGCGAAGACCGGCAAACCGTACCTCTACCGCTTTGAGCTGATGGGTACGGAAACTGACGTGGAGTATGTGCGCGACTCCTTGCTGGAACAGTCGGCTGAACTGGGGCTTGAACCGCTCACTGCCGCTGAAGAAGAAGCACTCGAGCAGCGTAAGGCGCAACCTGCGAATGAGAATGCTGAAAGACTTGCGCGGCTGCGTGCACGCTATCAAGCTGTGTGAGTAGCGTCGCCTTGAATGACCTTGAATAACTCTGAACAAACCTTCAAACCAAGCATCGCCTGCTTGAATTAGCCATTATCTAAAAAAGAAAGGCCGCCCATCGTGTCCGAAAATCTGGGGAAAACCGTCGCTGAGCCGGTGAACAAGGTGGATCAGCTTGACTTCCACGCGTTGAATGCGCTGTTGAATCTGTATGACGAGAACGGTCAGATTCAGTTTGATAAGGACCGGGAAGCTGCCAACCAGTACTTCTTGCAGCACGTTAACCAGAACACCGTCTACTTCCACGACTTGGAAGAGAAGATGGATTACCTGGTGGAGAACAAGTACTATGAGCCTGAGGTTATTGCTCAGTACGACTGGGATTTTGTGAAGTCCACGTTCAAGCGTGCGTACTCCTACAAGTTCCGCTTTAAGTCCTTCTTGGGTGCGTACAAGTACTACACCTCGTATACGCTCAAGACGTTTGACGGCCGCCGTTATCTGGAGCGCTTCGAAGATCGCGTGTCCATGACCGCACTCTTCCTCGCGGATGGCAATGAAGAGCTTGCTTCCTCGCTTGTCGACGAGATTATGACCGGCCGTTTCCAGCCGGCAACCCCGACCTTTCTGAATGCCGGTAAGGCGCAGCGCGGCGAGCTCGTGTCCTGCTTCCTTCTGCGTATTGAGGACAATATGGAGTCCATCGGGCGCGCGATTAACTCCTCCCTGCAGCTGTCCAAGCGCGGTGGTGGCGTGGCGCTGCTGCTGTCCAACATCCGCGAGACGGGTGCGCCGATTAAGCGCATTGAGAACCAGTCTTCTGGTGTTATCCCCGTGATGAAGCTGCTGGAGGACTCCTTCTCCTACGCGAACCAGCTCGGTGCCCGTCAGGGTGCTGGTGCGGTGTACCTCAACGCGCACCACCCGGACATCCTGAGCTTCCTGGACACCAAGCGTGAGAACGCGGATGAGAAGATCCGTATTAAGACACTGTCGCTTGGTGTGGTCATTCCGGACATCACCTTTGAGCTGGCCAAGCGCAACGATGACATGTACCTGTTCTCCCCGTATGACGTGGAGCGCGTCTACGGCGTGCCGTTTGCTGATATCTCGGTGACGGAGAAGTACGAGGAGATGGTCGAGGACCCGCGTATCCGCAAGTCCAAGATCAACGCCCGTCAGTTCTTCCAGACGATTGCGGAGATCCAGTTTGAGTCCGGCTATCCGTACATCATGTTCGAGGACACGGCGAACAGGGCGAACCCGGTCAAGATTGGCCGCGTGAACATGTCCAACCTGTGTTCCGAGATCCTTCAGGTGAACACTCCGTCGGAGCTCAATGATGATCTGACGTACCAGGAAGTGGGCCAGGATATTTCCTGCAACCTGGGATCCCTGAATATTGCGATGGCGATGGACTCGGAGGACTTCTCCAAGACTGTGGAGACCGCAATCCGTGGCCTCACAGCAGTGGCGGACAAGACCTCGATCGATTCGGTTCCGTCTGTGCGCGAGGGCAACAATGCTTCGCACGCCATCGGCTTGGGTCAGATGAACCTGCACGGCTACTTGGGCCGCGAGCACATTCACTACGGCTCGGAGGAAGGCCTGGACTTCACCAACGCCTACTTCGCCACCGTGATGTACGAGTGCATCAAGGCCTCCCACAAGATTGCCGTGGAAAAGGGCCAGGCTTTCGACGGTTTTGAGCGCTCTGAGTACGCCACCGGCGAGTTCTTCGACCGCTACAACCCGGAGGACTTCCAACCGAAGACGGAGAAGGTCAAGGAGATCTTCGCTAAGTCCAACGCAACGCCTCCGTCTGCTGAGGAGTGGGCGCAGCTGAAGGCTGATGTTGCACGCGACGGTATCTACAACCGTTACCTGCAGGCAGTTCCGCCGACGGGCTCGATTTCCTACATCAACAACTCGACGTCTTCGATTCACCCAATCGCGTCCAAGATCGAGATCCGCAAGGAAGGCAAGATCGGCCGCGTGTACTACCCGGCACCGCACATGGACAATGAGAACATCGAATACTTCACGGATGCCTATGAAATTGGGTACGAGAAGATCATCGATACCTATGCGGTGGCCACGAAGTACGTGGACCAGGGCCTGTCGTTGACGCTGTTCTTCAAGGACACGGTGACGACGCGTGACCTTAACCGTGCGCAGATCTACGCTTGGCGTAAGAGCATCAAGACGCTGTACTACATCCGTCTCCGCCAGATGGCGCTGGAAGGAACTGAGATTGAGGGCTGCGTGTCCTGCATGCTCTAAGCCTGTGCTTTTCGACGAATTGAATAACCCCCTGCTTTTCGCACTACGAGAGGATGATCTGCGTGACCTACGCGCATGAGTACGACGAGTACTTGGCCGAGCATGACAAACCGGTGAAGGCCATCAACTGGAACTCCATTCCTGATGACAAGGACCTGGAGGTCTGGGACCGTCTGACGGGTAACTTCTGGCTGCCAGAGAAGATTCCAGTGTCTAACGATATTCCGAGTTGGCGCACGCTGACGGATGAAGAGAAGACCGCGACGATGCGTGTGTTCACCGGCTTGACGCTCTTGGACACCATTCAGGGCACGGTCGGTGCTGTGTCGTTGCTGCCAGATGCGACGTCGCTGCATGAGGAAGCAGTGCTCACCAATATTGCGTTCATGGAGTCGGTTCACGCGAAGTCTTACTCCAACATCTTCATGACGTTGGCGGATACGCCGTCTATTAATGATGCGTTCCGTTGGTCTGAGGAAAATGAGAACCTGCAGCGTAAGGCCAAGATCATCCTGAGCTACTACGAGGGCGATGATCCGTTGAAGCGCAAGGTTGCTTCCGTGATGCTGGAGTCCTTCCTCTTCTACTCCGGCTTCTACCTGCCGCTGAACTGGTCGGTGCACTCCAAGCTGACGAACACGGCTGATGTCATCCGTCTGATCATCCGTGATGAGGCGGTGCACGGCTACTACATCGGCTACAAGTACCAGCAGGGTGTGCGCAAGGAGACGCAGGAGCGTCAGGATGAGTTGAAGGAGTACACCTTCGACCTGCTGTACGACCTCTATGACAACGAGTGCCAGTACACCGAAGACATCTATGATCCGCTGGGCTGGACCGAGGATGTGAAGCGCTTCCTCCGTTACAACGCCAACAAGGCTCTGAACAACCTGGGCTACGAGGGCCTCTTCCCGGTTGATGAGACTCGTGTGTCGCCGGCAATCCTGGCGTCCCTGTCCCCGAACGCGGATGAGAACCACGACTTCTTCTCCGGCTCCGGTTCTTCCTACGTCATCGGTAAGGCCGAGGACACCCAGGACGATGACTGGGACTTCTAGCTGATAATTGCCTGACGGCCCCGTGTGAAAATCATCACGCGGGGCCGTCTTTGGCTTTACCTATTCCGGGGTTAGTTGAGGGGAAGTGGGGGAGGGGAGGACATTTTGGGCGTGGCGGGCTCTCCCGTAGAACATGCAGGTCAAGGCGACCTGTGGGGGAAGGCCTCGGCTGCTTCACGTGATTGAGGGTATTGACGTGAGTGAGCTGAAGCATGTCTGGCTTTTCACTGGATGGGGCGATAGGATGAAGCGGTATTAGCTGTGCTCTATCTATGGCTATCGCGTCAGTGCCCCAGAAAAAGGGACACTGACGGGAACGTTAGTTATAGGTGCGGTCCGGAAAACCTGACGGGCCGTTGTGCGGCTGAGCATGACAATCAGGAGGAAACGAATGACTGCTGTAGCACCGCGGCTAGATAATGATGCCGCGTCTGTAGCACCTTCTCGGCCGGAGCCGACCGGGAAGGCACGTAAGGGTACCCGTCTTTGGGACCTCATGACCACCACGGACCATAAGCAACTGGGCATTTTCTACATCATCACGTCCTTTATTTGGTTCTTCCTCGGTGGCTTCATGGCACTGCTGATCCGTGCGGAGCTTTTCAACCCGGGTCTGCGGTTCCTGTCCAACGAGCAGTTCAACCAGCTGTTCACCATGCACGGCACCGTGATGCTTCTGGCATTCGGTACCCCAGTGGTGTGGGGCTTTGCTAACTTCGTTCTGCCGCTGCAGATCGGCGCACCGGATGTGGCTTTCCCGCGTCTGAACGCGTTCGGTTTCTGGATCACCACCGCTGGTGTTCTGGCAATGCTGGCTGGCTTTGCTACCCCGGGCGGTGCAGCTGACTTCGGCTGGACCATGTACATGCCGCTGGCTGATGCGATTAACACCCCGGGTGTTGGCGCTGACCTGTGGATCCTGGGTGTGGGTGCAACCGGTATCGGTACCGTTGCTTCCGCTATCAACATGGTGACCACGGTTCTGACCCTGCGTGCACCGGGTATGACCATGTTCCGTCTGCCGGTGTTCACCTGGACGATCTTCGTTGCGTCCATCATCGCGCTGCTGATCTTCCCGCTGCTGCTCGCAGCTGCTCTTGGTGTTCTGTACGACCGTAAGCTCGGCGGCCACATCTACGACCCGGCTAACGGTGGCGCCATCCTGTGGCAGCACCTGTTCTGGTTCTTCGGCCACCCTGAGGTGTACGTCCTCGCACTGCCGTTCTTCGGCATCATCTCCGAGATCATCCCGGTCTTCTCCCGTAAGCCGATCTTCGGCTACATCGGCCTGGTCTTCGCAACCCTGGCTATTGGTGGCCTGTCCATGGCTGTGTGGGCACACCACATGTACGTGACCGGTGCGGTCCTGCTGCCGTTCTTCTCGTTCATGACGTTCCTGATTGCTGTGCCGACCGGTGTGAAGTTCTTCAACTGGGTGGGCACCATGTGGAACGGTCACCTGACGTTCGAGACCCCGATGCTGTGGTCCATGGGCTTCCTGTTCACGTTCCTCTTCGGTGGTCTGACCGGTATTATGCTGGCTTCCCCGCCGCTGGACTTCCAGCTGTCTGACACCTACTTCGTGGTTGCTCACTTCCACTACACCCTCTTCGGCACCATCGTGTTCGCTACCACTGCTGGCGTGTACTTCTGGTTCCCGAAGATGACGGGTCGCATGCTGGATGAGCGTCTGGGCAAGATCCACTTCTGGCTCGTGGTCATCGGCTTCAACATGACCTTCTTGATCCAGCACTGGCTGGGCAACATGGGTATGCCGCGTCGTTACGCTGACTACCTGGATACGGACGGCTTCACGCTGTTCAACCAAATCTCCACGGTTGGCTCCTTCATCCTGGGTATCGGCTTCCTGCCGTTCATCTGGAACGTGTACAAGTCCTGGCGCTACGGCGAGATCGTCACCGTCGACGACCCGTGGGGTTACGGCAACTCCCTCGAGTGGGCAACCTCTTGCCCGCCTCCGGGACACAACTTCACCTCGCTGCCGCGTATCCGCTCTGAGCGTCCGGCCTTCGAGCTGCACCACCCGCACATGGTTGAGGCCATGCGCCGTGAGGCTCACACTGGCCACCACGACGCCTAAGGGCTAAAGCGCAGCACCTTGTTGCTGCAGCGAAACTCCTGATCGAAGCCCCGCTCCACACCCCGTGGAGTGGGGCTTCGTGCTGTCGTGGGGTAGTTTCATAGCCATGAGTTATGAGGTGACCCTTCAGCCCGGACTTCAATCAGCCGTCATCACTGTGACGGGCGCAGACCGCCCAGGTGTGACCGCAGCGTTCTTCGCCGTTCTGTCCCAGCACGGCGTGCAGTTGCTGGATGTGGAGCAGGCACAGTTCCGTGGTTATTTGGCCCTGGCGGCCTTTGCCGGTGTGAATACGTCGATGACAGAGGCCCTGCGCCGTGACTTGGAGGCGGCGCCAGAGTTAGCGGACCACTCCGTGCGTATTGATACGGAAGAGCAGTACTTGTCGCCGCAGCGTAAGCGTTCTACGCACGTGGTGGTGGTGCTCGGGGATCCGGTGACGGCGGAGGCCGTCTCTGAAATCGGCCGTACTCTGGCGGACTTCGGGGCGAATATTGACCGTATTCGTGGCATCTCCGACTACCCAGTCACGGGCTTGGAGCTGTCCATCACCATCCCGGGCACCGGCGATGAGGTGAGCCACACGGTGCGTCAGGCGTTGGCGGAGCTGTCGGCGGGGTTGGGCGTGGATATCGCGATTGAGCGTTCCGGTCTTGCCCGCCGCTCGAAGCGTTTGGTGTGCTTCGACTGTGACTCCACCTTGATCACAGGCGAGGTCATTGAGATGCTCGCGGCACACGCTGGCCGTGAAGCTGAGGTCGCTGAGGTGACCGAGCGTGCGATGCGCGGTGAACTCGATTTTGAGGAGTCCTTGCGTGAGCGTGTGGCTACGCTCGCTGGCCTGGATGCGTCTGTGCTCGATGAGGTGGCGCGCGACATTGTTTTGACCCCGGGTGCGCGCACGACGATTCGTACGTTGAAGCAGATGGGCTACCGCACCGCGGTTGTCTCCGGTGGTTTCATCCAGGTTCTGGAGCCGATGGCGGAAGAGCTTGATCTGGATTATGTCCGCGCGAACACGCTGGAAGTCGTTGACGGAAAGTTGACGGGCCGGGTGATTGGGAAGGTCGTCGACAGGCAGGCGAAGGCTGAGTTCCTGGCTGAGTTTGCCAAGGACTCCGGCCTGCGCATGTCCCAGACCGTTGCGGTGGGTGACGGTGCGAATGACATCGACATGCTCACCGCGGCGGGCTTGGGTATCGCGTTCAACGCGAAGCCGGCGCTGCGTGAGGTCGCGGACACGTCGGTGAACCACCCGTTCCTGGATTCGGTGTTGTACATCATGGGTGTGCCGCGTCATGAGATTGATCGGCTCAATGAAGAGCAGGGGATTGAAGGCAAGGTTGCGCTCGATTAATGCTTGAGCAGCAGCTTATCGACGATATCCGCACCGCCCACCGCCTCCTCCACATCGCAATGGAGGACCCTTCGCGGGGTGGTGAGGACCCGGCGGATCCGGCCACTGTGCAGGCGATGCAGATTGCCCTGCATATCCCAAAGCAGGAACCGCCAAAGCGTGCGCATCTGCTCACTGCGGCGGCGCAGGCCGTGGTGGCGGTGTGCATGGACCCGCGCGCTGGGCGTGACGGCGCATGGCGTGATGCGCTGGCCGGGTGGTACGGCCACCGGATCCGGAAAATTGCGCGCCGTGCGCGCGGCGCGAGTTGGGATCATGTTCAGGCGCTGCCGGGGTGCAGCGCCACGAATGGCACGGCTCAGGCGCGAGCGTTCATCCCGTCGGCGGTAGGGGAGGTACCGCACGACATTGCGAAGCTTCAGATCAAGGGGACGGAGCTGCCGCATGAGGGTGAGCAGGTCCCCACAGCAGAGGAGATTCTCACCGCACCGACTCCCAGCGTGATCATCGATGATTCTTTGGGTATGTCCGTGGGCAAGGCAGCAGCGCAGGCGGGTCATGCCTCCATGCTGTTGGCGGCTGCGATGGAGGAGGACTGGGCGCTTTCCTGGGCGCAGGCGGGTTTCCCGCTCGTGGTGCATGAGCTGCCGCAGGATGTCTTCGCAGAGGTCGTGGCGGATAAAACGACCGTCGTCGTGCAGGATGCAGGTTTTACGGAGGTCGCCCCAGGGTCAGTGACGGCCGCTGCCGTCCGAGGCCACTAGGCGTTTAAGTGCACCGCGGACAACGTCAGGGTCTGTGGTCTCCCAAAAATCCGGCAGGGAGGCGCGGAGAAACTGGCCGTAGCGCTTTGTTGCTAGGCGGCTATCCAGAATGGACACCACGCCGCGGTCGCTGGTGCTGCGCAGGAGGCGTCCAGCGCCTTGGGCGAGGAGTAAGGCGGCATGCGTCGCGGAAACTTCCATGAAGCCGGAGCGACCAGCGGCATCAGCAGCATTGGACCGCGCCTGCAGAAGCGGATCGTCTGGGCGGGGGAAGGGGATGCGGTCGATGATCACCTGGGACAGAGATTTCCCGGGGACATCCACGCCTTGCCAGAGGCTGAGTGTGCCGAAGAGGCAGACATTCTCACTCGCCGCGAACTTGTTCACCAACGCGCCAATGGAATCATCGCCCTGGACAAGAATGTCGAAGGGCAGTTTCAAGCGCAGTGCATCAGCTGCTTCGACGGCAGCGCGTTTCGACGAAAACAGGCCCAACGTCCGCCCACCCGCCGCGGTGATGAGTTCGGCGATCTCCGTGATGGTGTCTTCACCGAGTCCATCCCGGCCTGGTGGTGGGAGATGCTTGGCCACGTAGAGGATCCCCGCTTTACGCGGATCAAAGGGAGTACCAGCATCCAAGGAATCCCAACTGCCGTTGGGGAGCCCCCAGGAGGCTGCCATGGCGCGGAAATTACCGCCCACAGTCAGGGTTGCGGAGGCAAGCACGACGGTTTGTTCACCGAAGAGATTGTCCCGCAGAAGAGTGGACACAGACAGTGGTGCCACGGAGACAGAATCAGTGGTGTCGGAATAACGCTCATTGCGGGTCAGCCACACCACGTCCACGTGCTTGGAGGGGTCCGGCTCATCAAATACTTCGAGGATGCGCACGATGGAATCATGCAGCTCAGCAAGATGGTTCTTGAGGTTCTCGCGCTCAGCGAAGGTCTCTGGATCATTCGTGGCTTCGCCCTCGGGGCCGCGGGAGATGGCATCTCGGGTGCGCCACAAGGCATCACGGACACCGGCGAAGGACGCGCGGGCGGGATCGGAGATGGTTTCCCAGCGGCCGGGGTTTTCGAGGGCGAGGACGGCGGTGAAATCGTCGATAAGCGATTCGAGCTTGCTTTGTTCGGTCTTGGCCTTGAGTTTGCCGGCGCGACGTGCGGCGAGCGTGAGTGCGCGCGCGGAGATTTCATTCGTGGCAACGGAGGTGACGCGGCCGTCGAGCTCGTGGGCCTCATCGATGATGACGGCGCTGTGTTCGGGCAGGACATTGATGTCACTCATCGCGTCGATGGCTAGCAGTGCGTGGTTGGTGACAACGATGTCCACGTCCTGCGTGCGGCGGCGAGCGGCCTCGGCGAAACACTCTTCACCGTGCGGGCAACGCGTGGCGCCGACGCACTCCGCAGCAGTCACGGACAGCTGACGCCACGCCTGATCTGGCACGCCAGGTTCAAGGTCATCGCGGTCGCCCGTTTCCGTCTCATCCGCCCACTCGTAGACGCGCTTGATGTGGCGGCCGAGCCAGGAGATCTCCTCTTCGTCGATGAGCGCTTCTTCTTGCTGCGGATCCACCGCCAGCTTGTTCAAACACAGGTAATTCGAGCGACCCTTCTGAATGGCGAAGGTCGGCGTGCGGGTGAGTAGCGGATCAAGCGCTTCGACGAGGCGTGGCAAATCCCGCTCCACCAGCTGCCGCTGGAGCGCCAACGTGGCGGTGGACACGATCACCGTCGTATCCGTGGTCTGCGCATGACGGATCGCGGGAACCAAGTAGGCCAGCGACTTACCCGTACCCGTGCCTGCCTGCACGGCAAGGTGGCGCTCCTCAGTGAGTGCCTTGGTCACGGCATCGGCCATAGCCACCTGGCCGGGGCGCTCCGCGCCGCCCAGGGCTTCTACCGCAGCGGCGAGCAGCTCCTGTGTGCTCAGCGACAACGGGTCCTGGCCGTCGGCTTCCGCGTCTTTAGCGTCCTTCTCTGTGTCCACTCGTGCCCGCTAGCTTTCCGGGAAGCCGATGAAACGAGTGCGGATCGCCGGTTCATCGCGCGACAGTGCAAGGCCCTCCCACGGCAGGGTTTCACGCTGCTTTGCCAAGTGGGCGCGGGTGGCCTCGAGGTCGTCCAAACCATCGACGATCTCCCCGTCGCGCATGAGCGGGACGACGAGCTTGCGGTAATCCAGAGACGTTGGGTTGTCCGGCACGTTGTTTTGCGGGTAGACGATCTCCTCCACGGCGACACCGGACCCGCGGTAGGTACGCACAGCGCCCTTCGCGCCGCCCATCATCTGCTTGCCGGAGGAACGCTTGGCCACGGGCACTCCGTCCACCTCAACGAGCTTGTACACCATGCCGGCGGTCGGTGCGCCAGAGCCAGTGACCACGGACGTGCCCACGCCGTAGCCATCGACTGGATCGGAGCGCAGGCCGGCGATGGTGAACTCATCCAGGTCAGAGGACACGATGATCTTGGTGTTGTATGCCCCCAGCTCATCCAGCTGCGCACGCACGCGGCGGGACATAATGCCCAGATCACCCGAGTCAATACGCACACCACCGAGTTCAGTGCCACCGACTTCGATGGCGTTGATCACGCCCTGAGTGATGTCGTAGGTATCCACCAGCAAGGTGGTGTCCACTCCGAGGGATTCAATCTGGGCCTTGAACGCAGCCTTCTCATTCGGCGTGCCATCCGGGTTCGTGTGCAGCAGGGTCCACGCGTGGGCTGCCGTACCAGCGGCGGGAATGCCGTAACGCAGGGACGCCTCCATGTTGGAAGTGGAGGAAAAACCAGCGATGTAAGCGGCACGCGCACCGGTAACTGCAGCCTGCTCATTGGTGCGGCGGGAGCCCATCTCCATGATCGGACGGCCATCAGCGGCGGTGACCATGCGGGATGCCGCGGTAGCAACCGCGGAGTCAGCGTTCAGGATGGACAGGATGACGGTTTCCAGGACACAGCACTCCGCAAAGGTGCCGCGCACGGTGAGGATGGGGGAATACGGGAAATACAGCTCGCCTTCCTTATAGCCGTCGATCTGCCCGGTGAAGCGATAGTGGCGCAGGTAGTCCTTTGTCTCTTCACTCAGGAAATCGGCGGTGGCGATCTGGTCTTCGGTGAAGCGGAAATCACGCACGGCCTGGATGAGGCGGCCGGTTCCAGCCACGACACCGTAGCGGCGCTCATTGGGCAGCTTGCGGCCGAAGACCTCAAAGACACACTCGCGGGAATGAGTGCCGTCCTTCATGGAGGCATCGAGCATTGTCAGCTCGTACATGTCAGTGAGAAAAGCTGTCGACGGCTGCTGGGATGTGGACGCGGACTCGGGCTGTGTCATGCAGACAACACTAGTCGCAGCCGCCGTCTTCGCAGCCAGCACTCGGCCTGCCCGCGGGGAGCTGCCGATCTTTAGTACTCTTGGGCCCATGAACGGTGTCACACATGAGGTCCGCCTGGGATCGCCCATGGCCACGCCCGAGCTCGACGAAGCGATCGAGATCAATGTTGAAACAGCAGAGAACCTGCCGTGGATGTGCATCGTGTGGGATGACCCGGTGAATCTGCAAAGCTACGTCACCTACGTGTTCCAAACCGTGCTGGGCTACAGCCGCAAGCGCGCGCAGGAACTTATGATGCAGGTGCATACAGAAGGCAAGGCCGTGGTCTCCTCAGGCGAAAAAGATAAAGTCGAAGGCGATGTGAAGAAGTTGCACACCGCCGGCCTGTGGGCAACCATGCAGCAGGCTGGTTAGAGGGAGGACTAGCAACAATGCAGCCGTGGCGGCGGAAGAAGGGGTTTGTACGCACCCCGCGTTACAGCACCGTGTTTGATCCGATGGAGCGTGAAGTGATCGGTGACCTCACCGCCACCGTCTCCGAAGCCCTCATTCAGCGCGCACAGTCGGCGCCGAAGGATGAGTTGGCGGAGATGATGGACATGTCCACCGGCCACACTGAAGCGCCCACCGATCCGTCTTTGGCTCGCCTCCTGCCGGATTTTGAGCGCGCCGGGGATGAGGAATTTGAAGGCGATAACGCGTTGCTGCGTTCCCTTCATGAAACCGACATCATCAAGGCGAAGTTGTCCAACCTCCAGGTAGTCAACATGGCGCTCGGCCCCACGGGTGGCGTGGCCGTGACCATTGAGGAACACGAGGCAGAGCAGTTCATCGCTGCACTCAATGACATGCGGTTGTACGTCGCAGCAGCAGAAGCGCCGACGGAGGCTGCGGAACAAGATCAGGCCAACTTGGTGGAATGGTTGGCGTACTGCCAACAGTCTCTGCTGGAAGCCTTGATGGGGGAGTGACGTGGCTGCAGGCACATCGTGGGCCATGACGCCGCTAGTCACTGATTTTTCTGTGCCGGGTCTTGCGCTTGGCCATTGTTCTTTGGGGGACACGGGGGTCACCGCCATTGTGTCCACCGATGGTGCTGGTGCACTCGGTGCCGTGGATGTTCGTGGTGGCGGACCTGGCACGCGTGAGACGGATCTGCTGGATCCTCACAACAGCGTTGAGCGCGTCCATGCCGTTGTGCTGTCCGGTGGTTCCGCTTTTGGTCTTGCCGCTGCCGATGGCGCCATGCGGGAGCTGGAATCCCGCGGCATCGGCTTCCCTGTCTTCGGCGAGGGCAATCCAGGCCCGCGCGTACCCATTGTCCCCGCCGCCGTCATCTTTGATCTCATCGTGGGGGATCCGAACCATCGTCCGGGCGCGGAGGACGGCGCGGCAGCAATCCGCGCTGCTTTCGACGGCACTGCTGGGGATCGCTCCGGCACAGTAGGCGCCGGTTGTGGCGCCTTGGCCGGCGCGCTGCGCGGCGGATTTGGCCGTGCTCAAACCACGGTGAAAAGCGCCGATGGCCAGATCGAGTACATCGTGGCCGCCGCGGTCGTGGCCAACCCGTTGGGCAGCCCCATCGATTCGGCAACGGGCCGGTTCTATGGCGATCCCACCCGCCCGCCGGTAGATACACAGGCGTTTTCCCAGTTGGAACGCCCCACCCCGAAGCTCAACACCACCATCGGAGTCGTGGCCACCACGTGCCCATTGCCAACCGCACAGCTCGAACGCTTGGCCATGACTGGGCACGATGGCTTGGCGCGCGCCGTGCGCCCCGCCCACTCGCCGCTTGATGGGGATACGCTTTTCTGCTTATCGACGGCGCAGGAAACCCCCGCCACCACTGACCCGGAGCTGTTCTACGCCCTGTGTGACGCATCGGCCCGCTGCGTGGAAGCCGCGATTGTGGATGCAGTGGCATCCGCCGAATCAGGCTACGGCGTTACTGCATGGAGCGACATCCTCGCACCAAACCCATTAAGCTAAGCCGCACGATGAGCACTTTTCCCCCTTCCAGCCCATATCCCGGCAACCAGTACGGCAACCAGCCGGGTGGCCAGTTCGGCAATCCGTACGGCGCACCGAATGGTGGCTTGCCCATGAGGCCGTCGTATCCCGGCCAGCCGACGCAGCCGATTCATCCCCGGCAGAAAACCCGCCGGAGCCAGATGCGTCTGGGACTGACGTATGCGGTGGGGTATGTGGTGCTCATCTGGGCAGTTCACATCATCAACGTGTTCTTGTTCGGTGGAACCTTAACGGCGTTTGGTATTCACCCGCTGGATGTATCGTCCTTGCCCTACATTTTTACGTCGCCGATTCTGCACGTGAATTTTGAGCACCTCATGTCCAATACGGTGCCGGGTGCTATCTTTGCATTCCTTATCGGTTACTCAGGAAGCCGAGTGTTCTGGGAGGTCACTGCTTTTGTGGTTGCCCTCGGCGGTGTCGGTGTGTGGTTCTTCGGTGGGTTGGGAACAAACCATATCGGCGCGTCCATGCTGGTGTATGGCTGGTTGGGTTACCTGTTGGTCCGCGGTATCTTCAACCGCTCAGCATCACAGATTGCCTTGGGGGTTGTGCTTGGCCTGTTTTATTCCGGTTTGGTGTGGGGCGTTTTGCCGCTGACACCAGGGGTGAGCTGGCAGGCGCACCTCTTCGGCGCATTGGGCGGTATCGCGGCGGGCGTGATTATTACGTCTGATGACCCGCCAGCACTGGCCGCCAAGAAGCAGCAGAAGAAAGCGCTGAAGCAGTCTTCGCAGCGCATGCAGTAAGGCAGTCCCTGTTTTCTTAAGAATCCTCCTTAGTTGTGGCATCAGATAAGTGATTTCTTAAGTTGTTGCCGAAACGACACGCCGTGAAACTGTTCGTGACCAGTGTTTATAAGAAGGTCAATTCAGAAAATATGAATTTTCTAAGCCTTAAGCTATTCTTAGTTTCATGAGCAACATGGATGCCCCTTTCGGCGGACTGTCCGCCCACGAAAATGATGTTTGGGCCCGTTTCTGGGCCATGCAGATGCAGCTGCCCACCAGCCTTGACGCACAGCTGAAGCGCGACGCTGGTGTTACGTACTTTGAGTTCCAGGCGCTGCTGAAAATCTCTGACTCTAAGCACAACTCGCGCCGCATGACGGACCTGTCGGAGGCGACGTCGATGTCGCTGTCCCACCTGTCGCGCGTGGTTACCCGTTTGGAGAAGAAGGGCCTCGTCGTTCGCATTCCGGACCCGAATGATGGCCGTTCCACCTTCGCAGCACTGACCCCAACGGGTGAGAAGACCGTGCAGGAAGCGCTGCCGGGTCACGTGGCTGAGATGCGCCGCGTGTTCTTTGACAACCTCTCTGAATCTGAGCTGGACCTGCTCACGGGTGTGTTCTCCCGCGTGAACTCCGCTCTCGTTGCTGAGCCGGGTCTCAGCTCCGTAGCTGCACAGCCGGCGAAGGTTGACGCAGCGTAGGTCTTATCTGCACGATCCGTCGATAAGCAACATGCTCTCAGTACCGCCCCCACGAGGGGCGGTACACTTTTATGCGTGAATAACAACGCGCCAATTGGGATTTTTGATTCTGGGTTCGGGGGATTGACCGTGGCTCGCGCGGTCATGGATCAGCTGCAACATGAATCGGTGCTGTACATCGGGGATTCCGCGAATGGGCCGTATGGCCCTAAGCCGCTCGCGCAGGTGCGCCAACATGCGATGGACATTGCGGATGAGTTGGTTGAGCGCGGCTGCAAGATGATTGTCATTGCGTGTAACACGGCATCCGCTGCATTTTTGCATGATGCGCGTGAGCGTTACGACGTCCCGGTGATCGAGGTGATCAAGCCAGCCGTGCGTCGTGCGGTGGCAACGACCCGCAACGGCAAGGTGGGGGTTATTGGTACGGAAGCGACCATCCGTTCCGGGGCATACCAAGATTTGTTCAATCTGACGCCGTCAGTGGAAGTAACTGCCGCGGCCTGCCCGGCGTTCGTGGAATTCGTGGAGCGTGGCATCACTTCGGGCCGCCAGATTCTTGGTGTGGCACAGGGCTACTTGGAGCCGTTGCAGGCAGCGGGTGTGGACACGCTCGTGTTGGGCTGCACGCACTACCCGCTGCTTTCCGGCGTGATTCAGCTGGCTATCGGCGATGATGTCACGCTCGTCTCCTCGGCAGAGGAAACCGCGAAGGACGTGCTGCGCATTCTCACGGAAAACGACATGTTTGCTGATGAGGGGCATGAACCCACGAGGGTTTTTGAGTCCACCGGTGACCCGGAAACCTTCAACCGTCTTGCGGAGAGGTTCCTTGGCCCGCACGTCGCGGCCGTGTCACACGGAACTACATAAGTGATTTAGCCCATGTCGGTGGGGATTATGGCAGGTCATGGCGAGTTTGTTTTAGGTATTTCTTAGGATCCGTGGCACAGTGTTCGCATGAAATTGACTGTTCTCGGATGCACTGGGTCGCTTGCGGCTCCGGGCAACCCCGGATCGTCCTACCTGATTAACGCGCGTGAGGGGGACCCGGGAATTCTCATGGATTTTGGTCCGGGTGCTCTAGCTGCGCTGCAAGAGGTAGGCGATCCGTCGGATGCGCATCTGCTATTCAGTCACCTTCACGCTGACCACTGCTCGGACACTGCGTCGTTGTGCGTGTGGCGTCGTTTCCACCCCACGGCGCCAGCAACGCGGCGTCACATGCTCTACGGCCCCAGCTATGCGGCAGAGCACTTGGGTCGAATGAGCGCGAACGGTCCGGATGAGATTGATGATCTGTCGGACACCTTTGATGTACACACCTGGGTATCGGGTGAGTCCGTGGACATTGATGCCGTGACGGTCACTCCTTTCGCGGTGGTGCACCCAGCAGCGGAGTCGCATGCCTTGCGTGTGGAGGACAAGGATTCTGGCGCGGTGATTACGTTCTCGGGGGATTCTGCCTACACACCCGCGCTGGTGGAGGCGGCCCGTGGTGCTGACCTGTTCCTCTGTGAGGCTGCGTGGGGGCCGGTTGCCGATGAGAACACCCCGCCCGGAATGCACATGTCAGGCCAGGAAGCTGGCCGGCTGGCGCGTGAAGCGGGTGTGAAGAAGCTTGTGCTCGTTCACATTCAGCCATGGTCCGACAAGGAAGCAACCCTCGCAGCTGCCAAGGCGGAATTCGATGGTGAGGTTGTTGTCGGCTGTGCGAAGGATGTCTACGAGGTTCTGTAGGCTCGTGGCATGACTGAAGCAAATTCCTTTGTCCGTGCTGATGGTCGCGAGCTTGATGAGATGCGCCCGGTGCGCATTACGCGTGGCTTTACGACGAATCCTGCTGGCTCCGTCCTCGTCGAATTCGGCAACACCCGCGTGATGTGTACTGCCTCCGCCGAGGAGGGCGTGCCCCGCTTCAAGAAGGATTCCGGCGAGGGCTGGCTCACGGCTGAATACTCGATGCTGCCGGCGGCAACGCATGAGCGTATGCCACGTGAATCCATGCGAGGCAAGGTCAAGGGACGCACCCACGAGATTTCCCGTTTGGTGGGCCGCTCCCTGCGCGCGGCCGTGGATCTGTCGCAGCTGGGGGAGAACACCATTCAGATCGACTGCGATGTGCTGCAGGCTGATGGTGGTACCCGTACCGCGTCCATCACCGGCGCGTACGTTGCCTTGGCTGATGCGATCGCACACCTGAAGGAACGCGGCCTGGTTCCAGGGGAGCCGCTGCAGCCGCCGGTCGCTGCTGTCTCCGTGGGCATCGTCGACGGCGCTGTGTGCCTGGATCTGCCGTATGAGGAAGACTCCCGTGCAGAGGTGGACTTGAACGTGGTGATGACGGAGTCCGGCAACTTCGTTGAAGTCCAAGGCACGGGTGAGCACGGCCTGTTCGGCCGCGATCAACTGAACGCCATGCTCGATTCGGCTGAGAAGGGCTGTTTCGAGCTCATCGCGGCGCAGAAGGCGGCGCTGGGGTGGTAAATACACCGCTGAAGATCCTCGTTGCCTCTGGGAATGCAAAGAAACTCCGCGAACTGGAAACGGTTCTCGCTGAGTTTTCCATCGCGGGCGTGGAGCTTGTCTCCCTCAAAGACGTAGAGCCATACCCTGAACCGCCGGAGACCGGCCTGACCTTTGAAGAGAACGCACTGATCAAGGCGCGTGCGGGTGCTGCCGCAACGGGGCTTGCCTGCGTGGCAGATGATTCGGGCATTGCCGTCGAAGCACTCAATGGTATGCCGGGTGTCCTGTCCGCCCGCTGGTCTGGGGACCACGGCGATGACCAGGCGAACAACGATCTGTTGCTCGCGCAAATGAGCGATATTGACCACCGCGCCGCTGCTTTCGTGTCGTGCTGCGCACTTGACGTGCCAGCTGAGCTGTCGCCTGACGGTCAGCCCCGTGAGATCACCGCGGAAGGTCGCTGGGAGGGCGCCTTGCTCCGCGAGCCACGCGGGGAGAACGGCTTTGGCTACGACCCGCTTTTTGAACCCGCAGATTGCCCCGGCCGTTCCTCAGCCGAGCTGAGCCCGGACGAGAAGAACGAACGCTCCCACCGTGGCGCAGCCCTGCGCGTGCTCGCGCCGGAGATTGCCAAGCTGGTGGGAGCGTAAAGCGCAGGCTTTAACTTTTTTGGGTTTTGAGGGAACCGGCCTGTTTCTGCTGGTTACGTGGCCTCTTTACGTGTCCTGCCGCATACTTCAGCGCGCGCGGCCTGTGGATAGTTTTGTGTTATCCACAGGCCGTTTTGGCTGATCCTTTCGCTTTCTTGCGTTTCGGTTTAGCGTGCATGGCATGAGTTCTTTTGCAGCCTTAGTAGCGGGTTTGACCAACCCGATCGAGGCCCTGGCAGACTTTGATGCCCGGGTGCTCCTCGATGCTGGCTGCAGCCCTGCCCGTGTTCGCGAATTAGTAAAAGTCCACACGGCCTACTACGGCAAAACCACGTTCACCCGTAAGCAAGCCAACGCGATCAAGATCGCCCGTTCCACGAAGAAGTCCATGGATCAGCTGGCCTACATCGAAGGTCGCCTCGCTGGGATCAAGGACTCCGCCGAGAAGTGGCGCCTGCGCCTCGCCCTGTTGTCTGTTCCGGGCAATTACGACACGTTGAAGCGTCGTTCGACGGACATCGTGCCTGAGGTGGATAAGCCTGCTCCGGAGCCAACAGTTCGGTATGGTCGCTCGAATAAGAAGAGGCGTCCTGTGACCATCATGGCCCTAGAAGACGACGCTGCCGCCATCGAATTCGCCACACGACAGAACCTTGACGATGGTCCTGCTGGGCCCCAGATGTACGAGAAACTCATGGCCATCCTGGGCCTGCGCCCCGAAGAGGGTGAAGCTCCTTCTGGTATTGCCCCTGCAGTCCCCCGCCCCTTGGTCCTCATCCCGTTGGACGAGCACATCAACATCATGAAAGGTCACGGAAATGATGTCATCCTGGGGCTCACCGATGGCACCACCATGACCGGTGCGGAATTCCTTCAGCAGAATTTTGGGGACGTCTTGGAAGTCGCCCTGTTCCACCCCCAGGAAGGCCCCGTCAACCTGTACGACACGCAGCGCTTCGCTAACCAGAAACAGCGCGACTTAGCCCGCGCCACAATGCCCACCTGTCCTGTGCCGGATTGTAGGCATGCAGCCGATAACTGCGAGGTCCACCACATCAAAGCCTGGTCGAGGGGTGGGTTAACCAACATGGATAACCTTGCCATGCTGTGCAGGTACCACAACCGCACCAACGACGATGACCCATCCAAACCCCACCACGGGCGGGTGGAAAACATCAGAGGCACACCAATGTGGAGATCACCACGCGGATACCTCATCCCCAACACAGTCCACCCCTTCGGAGCAATGACGCTCTTGTACGGGCGGTAAGCGACACCTCTTGCCGAAAGCCAGCGACAGCTGGTCTTTCGGTGTGCCCGTTTGACTATGGCGATCCGTGCGCGACAAAACCGCAGGTCGCCGATCGCTGGAAGGTGCGATAGTCAAACCGGACCATGGATGCACGACGCCCTGGCAGCCAAGAACGGCTAACCGGGGAGGTCTAGGGCTCGTTGAGGGCGAATTCCTTCGTGACTTCCTGGCGGCGCCAGTGTTCGACGAAGAAGGACAGGAACGGCACAACGCCGGCTAGGGCGGTGACGAGCCAGGTCTTCGTGGCCCAGCGGGCCTTCATGCCCAGGTTCAAGGTTGCCAAGAGGAACAGTGCGTACATCCAGCCGTGGGCAATGGCCACCCAGTTCAGGCTGCCAACATCCATGTGAAGGGCGTACTCCATCACCATGCGCACGCACAGCAGAAGCAGCATGACACCGGTGACCCATGCGGCAACGGAGAACAACGTCAGCGCAGTCTTCACACGGCGCTTACGTTCCGGGTGAATGCGCGGTTCCGGGGTGGTTGGGGGAGTGGTCATTGTTCTTTCGTCTTTCGCTACTGGTGGTTACCTGGTGTCGTCGATAGGCCGGCGCCTACGTGGAGTGTTTAGCTCATTGAATTCCTCCACATCCAACTCACGCCGTTGGGGGAGGAAGTCCTCACTGATCTCCGTCATGGGGGCATCTTTGTCCGGATCGCCGAATGCTGCGGCGTCGGCTTCGTAGAGTGCATCCATGGAGCGGCCGGCGTTTTCAGCATCGATTTTTTCGTTCTCCATCTTCATACCGGCGCGGTAGATGTATATGAAGAACAGGCCGAACATGGGCCACTGCAGTGCGTAACCCAAGTTTTGGAGTGATCCTGTGCCGGAGGTGTAGCGCGACCACTGCCAGCTAGCCAGCAGGAGGCTCACCGCCACGGCCGCCACAAGCAGGATGACGTGCCATGCGCGCACGCGCAGACGCTTGCGCTGTGGGGGTTGCTCAGTGTGTTGGTCTTGGTCGCTCACACCCCAGACTCTATCAATCAAAGTGTTGAGCCCCCAAGGTCTGAGGTGGAGGGCAAAGAATTTGTGCGCCCGGTGAGACTTGAACTCACACGCCTTACGGCACTGGAACCTAAATCCAGCGCGTCTGCCAATTCCGCCACGGGCGCGCACCCGCACCTCAGCGTCGTGGGCCCTGAAAAGTAGGCCGCGACATGGCGCGGAGCGGTTCACAGTGTACAGTGCCCCACCCGCTGAAAGAAACAGCTGTTCGGGGTGGGGGTCTTCGCCGCTTAGCTGAAGTCCAGATCGCGCAGCAGGCGGCCAACGTGGCCGGTGGCCTTGACGTTGTACTGGGCTGCTTCGATGGTGCCATCAGCGCCGACGAGGAAGGTGGAGCGGATCACGCCTTGGACGATCTTGCCGTAGTTCTTCTTCTCGCCGAAGGCGCCGTAAGCGGTCATGACTTCCTTGGACTCATCAGAAAGCAGCTCGATGGTCAGGTCATGGTCAGCACGGAACTTGGCCAGCTTCTCCGGCGAGTCCGGGCTGATGCCCACGACTGCGACTGAAGCGTCCTCGAACTCGGAGAGGTTCTCGGAGAAATCACAGGCCTCACGGGTGCAGCCAGGGGTGTTGGCGCGTGGGTAGAAGTAGACGATGACGCGCTGGCCGGCGTAATCGGACAGGGAGACGGTCTCGCCCTTGTCATTGGTCAGAGTGAAAGCAGGGGCGGTGTCGCCGACGTTCAAACGAATCTGTTCAGTCATATCCGCCACCATAGTGGCACTGTCTTCATACTGCGCCACGGATTCTTCGGTACAGTACTTGGGAGAACAAAGAGAGAAACAAACCTTCAGGGGAGTTAAAAGTGGCACGCGATATTAACGATATCCAGCGCGAAATCGAGCGCACCCGCGTCAACCTGGCCAACACGATCGATGAGATTGCGGACCGTACCCGTCCGGAAAACCTGGCTAACAACGCTAAGGCGCAGGTCAGCAACAAGCTCAAGGACGACAAGGTGCAGAAGGTTCTCGCCGGTGTCGCCGTAGCAGTTGTGCTGCTGGTGGCCATCAAGTCTTCTAACAAGCGCAAGAAGAAGAAGGATCTCAAGGAGCTGCAGCGTCTGCTCGCTGAGCGCAACTAAAACACAATAAAAATAGCGCGTCCCTGTCGATGAGGGGCGCGCTGTTTTTGCTTAGATAACGGTGGCGCCGGCTTCGCGGAGTTCCTCCAACGCCGCAAGGCCGCGCTCTTCGCTCACGGGGGAGCAGTGCTCGCGCAGCACGCGCACGTTAAAGCCTTCGCGTAGCCCATCCAGTGCGGTCGCGCGTACGCAGTGATCGGTGGCGATGCCCACGACGTCGATATGCGTCACGCCACGCTCATTCAGCCACTGCGCAAGAAGTACATCTTCATCGCTTGTCGACGCCCCCTCGAATCCGCTATACGCCGCCTCATACCGCCCTTTGCGGAAGTACTCCTCGATAACGGCTGCGGCTGATTCCTTCGCCAGTAGCGCCCGCATCGCAGCGCCTTCGGAGTCCGCAACGCAGTGGACAGGCCACGTGTCCACAAAATCGGGGGTATTAGAAAAGTGTGTGCCCGGATCAATGTGCCAATCCTGGGTAGCCACGATGTGGTCATAGTCCCCGGAATTGGTGGCGAGGAGCTGGGCAATACTCTCCGCTACGACATCCCCACGCTCAGTGGCGAGGGAACCGCCGGGGCAGAAATCATTCTGAACATCAACGATGACAAGAGCCTTGGTCATATCAAGCAACCCTACTCACTTTGATTCGTGTGAGACGTCCTGTGGGGCAGGGGACCAGCGCGGACGCTGCGGCTGCCACTGAGCCAACAGATCCAGCAACTCATTAGGATCATCTGCCACGACGAGGCTGTCCCGATCCTCCTGCCGCACAAAACCGTGGGCGACCATGTGGTCCACCATCTGGATCAGCGGCTGCCAAAAATCGACGCCCAACAGCCCGATGGGTTTGGTGTGGAGGGCGAGTTGTTGGTTGGTCCATTCGTCGAAAAGCTCATCGAGCGTGCCTGTACCCCCAGGAAGCGCAACGAACGCATCACACCGCTTACCCATGAGGGCCTTGCGCTGCGCGAGCGTATCCACGAAGACGAGCTCCGTGAGGTTCGTGTGCGCGATCTCATGCGCGGCAAGGTGCTTCGGGATGATCCCCACCGTCGACCCGCCACCGTCGATTGCACCCTGGGCGACAGCCCCCATGAGCCCCAGCCGGCTACCGCCGTAGACGAGCGTGATCCCGCGCCGGGCAAGCGTTGCCCCGAAATCCCTAGCCAACGTGTTCATCGCGGGCACGGTGGCTTCCCGTGCACCCGCGAAAACGGTGACGGCGGTGATGGGGTGGGGTGTTGTTGCTGGGGTGGTGCTCATGCCCAACAAGGGTAGTCTGATGAACTGTCCTGGATACGAAAAACGAGGCCAGGGCACTGGGTGTGCTCCGACCTCGTGGTCTGTGCGCCATCAGGGAATCGAACCCCGAACCCACTGATTAAGAGTCAGTTGCTCTACCAATTGAGCTAATGGCGCTCTGCCTTACGGCAACGAAAGAAAAATATAGCACCACAATTTAAATAGGTGAAATCGCCTGGTTAAAGGGGTGTTTCAAAGGCTTGGAAACAATACGATAACGACTGTGAGGAAGTGAATGTTTCAAGTGGGACTATGTGGGGCGAGCGGTTAAGGTGTCCGTCACGGCAGTCGCTTTTGTATGTTCATGGCGGTGTTCATGGCGGTGCAGAATTCAAGAGTGGGAATCCTGTAACCAAGTAGGCGTTATAAGCGACTAATAAAGGTGAAGTCCGATAGCGGTATCGGCGTGCGGCAGAAAGTTAAGTGGTTGAAGCATGTCCTCTAAGTCGGTGTGGTCAGTGTCAAACATCCGGCGTGTAGTTGTTACTGGCATGGCGGCAGTGCTCGTTGGCGCCGCCGCGGTGGGGTGCACCCTCGAACGCGGGGACGCCGCGGAATCCGGGGAGTCCGAGATTGTCCAGGACACCCCTGCAACCATTTCGGTCAAGGACGGCTCGGAGGATGTAGAGCCGGGTATCCCGGTTACCGTGAACACTCCCGCGGGGCTGGATACCGTCACCATGACGAATGAGTCCGGCAAGGAAGTTGAGGCCACCTTCAACGAAGACCGCACGGAATGGACCACCACTGAACCGCTGGGGTATGGCAAGACCTACACCGTCAAGGCCATGACCAAGCTGGGTACGGCCTCGATTGCCACGTTCACCACCGTGAGCCCCCGCTTGCAGTTGGCTGCGTCGATCAGCCCCACCCAGGGCTCTGAGGTTGGTGTTGCCCAAGCCATCGCCTTCTACCTTGACGTGTCCCCGGAGGACCGTCAGGCGGTGCAGGACGCCATCACGATTGAGACGTCCAATAACACTCTGGGCGCCTTCTACTGGGTTGAGAGCAATCAACTGATCTGGCGCCCCAAGGAGTACTGGACGCCAGGTACGGAGGTGACGGTCAAGGCCGACCTTTATGGCAAGGACTTTGGCAACGGCATCTACGGTCAGCAGGACAGTGAAACGAACTTCACCATTGGTGAGGAAGTCCTTACCAAAGTGGACAACAGCACCAAAACCCTGACGGTGTACCGCAATGGTGAGGAAGTGAAGTCCTTCGCCATCGCCCTGGGGCGTGACAACAGCTACGACACCCCGAACGGCACTTACGTGGTGGGTGACAAGCACGACAGCTTGGTCATGGACTCCCGCACCTACGGCCTCAGCCTGGAAGCGGGCGGCTACGTTACCCCGGTGAATTACGCCACCCAGCTGTCCTGGTCTGGCATCTACGTCCACTCCGCACCGTGGGCAACGTGGGCAATGGGGCAGACGAACGTCTCTCACGGCTGCATCAACGCCACCCCGGCGGATGCACAGTGGTACATGAACACCGTCAAGCGCGGTGACCCGGTGGAGATTGTGAACACCAAGGGTGACACCCTGCCCGGCACCGACGGCCTGGGCTACTGGAACATTGATTGGGAGACAATCAAGGCCGGTAACGCCGACACGTCTGCCTAGTTTTCGGCTCATCTGCGTCCGCGGCATGCGCAAGACCCCGCACCATCCCGCTGAAGCGGAGTGGCACGGGGCCTTTTTTCTTCGGGGTGGCTGACGGGGCTCGAACCCGCGACACCCAGGATCACAACCTGGTGCTCTACCAGCTGAACTACAGCCACCATCGCTGCTTGCGCAGCGGAAACCAACTCTAGTTCACTTGGTGCGTTTTACAAAAACCGCTGGTAGCGCTGCTCGGCGGCCTGCGAAAACGAGGAGGCTTCGCCAGATTCAGGGCCGGGAGTAGCGGTGAAGACGGCGCGGCGGTAGTAGTCCAGCTCACGGATGGATTCCACGATGTCAGCGAGCGCGCGGTGTGCCAGCCCCTTATCGGGCTGGTTGTAGTAGGCCTTGGGGAACCAGCGGCGGGTGAGCTCTTTGATGGTGGATACGTCGATCATGCGGTAGTGCAGGCGCTCATCAAGCCGCGGCATGTAAGCGCGGATGAAGGTGCGGTCCGTCGCGATGGAGTTGCCGGCCAGCGGTGGGCGAATGTCTGCGCAATGCTTCTCGACGAATTCCAGCACCGCCTCCTCCGCCTCCTCCAGCGTGACCGTGGAGGCCTTGATCTGCTCGGTGAGACCGGAGGAAGCGTGCATGTTGGTGACAAAGTCATCCATCTCCGCGAGTTCGTCTTCGCTGGCGTGGATGACAAGGTCAATTCCCTCGTCGAGGATGTTGAGTTCCGCATCGGTGACCAGGGCGGCGACTTCCACGATGACGTGGCGGTCAGGGTCCAGCCCTGTCATTTCAAGGTCGATCCAAACAATGCGGTCGTCTTTAGCAGCTAGTGCTTCACTCATGGGCACAACGCTAGCCCATCTTGGCGTAGAACCAGCCCATCACGGGTGCCAGCGCACCGCGCGGGGCGAAGGAGGATACGAAGTCCATGGCCTTGGATAGCGGGCCCGGGGTGATGCGGCGGCGGTTTTTCATCATCGCCTCAATGGTTTCGGCGGAGCAGGACTCGTAGGTGGTCCACAGGAAGTCCGGGACAACCTTGTCCACGATGGATTGCTCTTCCTCCGGAACCACGGCATCACGCACGGGGCCAGGCGCAAGCAAGGTGCAGTGCACGCCGGTTTTCTTCAGTTCGTAGTGCAGTGCTTCCGTGAATGCGTTGACGCCGGCTTTGGTGAACACGTAGGTGGCGTTGTTCGGAATCGGCACGTTGCCGGCGGCGGAGCCAACGTTGCACAGTGCGCCCTCGCCGCGCGGAACCATTTGGTCCAGCACGGCTTTGGTGATGCGGAAGACAGCGGTGGCATTCAGGTTGAACTGGTTTGTTTCGTAGTTCCAGTCCTGCTCCATGAATGGGCCGAAGGAGGCGATGCCGGCGGAGTTGACGCAGATGGAGACCCGGTAATCGTCGATAAGCGAAAGAAGCTCGTCCACGTCTTCGGCGACGGAGAGATCATGTGCTGCGACGACGACCTCAACTCCGTGTGCGTCTGAGAGCTCGGCGGCGAGCGCTTCGAGCACGTCCTTTCGCCTAGCGACGACGATGAGGTTGTACCCAGCTTTGGCAAAGTCGCGCGCCATGGCCTCGCCGATGCCTTGGCTGGCACCGGTGATCAGGGCGTAGGAGTCGTGGGAGGGGGAAGGAAAACTCATGCCTGCGAGCCTACTTCACTGAGAAGACATCCCCCGGCTGACAGTCGAGCGCCTGGCAGATCGCGGCGAGGGTGCTAAATCGAACGGCTTTCGCGCGGTTGTTTTTCAGGACGGAGAGGTTGACGGGCGTGATGCCTACCTTTGCGGCGAGTGCGGCGCCGGTGATGCCGCGCTCAGCCATGAGCTCGTCGAGGTGGCAGATCACTTGGGGTTCAGTGGTGGGGTTAGACAAGGCCGTCCACATCCTCTTCGAGTTTCGCGCCGCGGCGCAGGATCCTGGCCAGTGCGCCGAGAACGAAGATGAGGAGCAGAGCCGGGGCCAGCTCGGAGAGTGGGGTGCTTGTGCCGGCGTCGCCCCACCAGTCGATGCCAAGTTCGGCGGCCGCCCAGTTATTGGCTAGGCCTTCCAGGCCCAATCGGGCAATGAAGAAGACAACGATGCTGTTCCCTGCCACGTTGAGCCGCCGCGCGTTCTTTTCGGTGAACACGTTGCCCTTCGCCATGTCGGTGAAGGTGTTTGTCGTGAGGAAAACGGCGCAGAGCAGAGATGCCAGTTTCAAGCCCAGGGCGACGGTGAACATGGTCTGCGGGCCTGAGGAAAGATCCGCAAAGTGCAGGCCACCTTCGATGGCGGGGGAGAGTCGGCTGGAAATCGTTCCATCGTTCACCAGCGCGATGATCTCTGGCAGGAGCCATGCGAAGGTGATGGCGACGGCGAGGGCATCAGACCAGGAAACCTTCGTGCGGTCGCGGCCCTTCGGCGGACGGGGGTCAGGGGTTGGGGTGGAGGTGTTCATGACGGCAATCCTTTCTTATCGGTATTCGATGCTGTCGATAATCGATATGCCGTCAAGGGGTTTAGTGAAAAAACTAGTTGTCTTCGGGGTGGCGCGGGTTGCGTAGGCCCGTTCCTTCCGGCGCGTGAGCTGGGTCTTCGCCGTTCTCCAGGATCTTGTTGCTCTCATCGACGAACACCACCCGCGGACTGTAATCCGCCAATTCCTCGTCCGAATACTGGGCGTAGCCGATGATGATCACCAGGTCACCGGGGTTAATCAGGCGCGCGGCAGCGCCGTTGATGCCGATTACCCCGGAGCCGGCCTCACCGGTGATGGCGTAGGTGGTCAGGCGGTTGCCGTTATTGATATCCACGATGTCGATCTGCTCGCCTTCGAGCAGATCAGCTGCCTTCATGAGGTCAGCGTCAATCGTGCAGGAGCCGACGTAATGCAGGTCGGCCTGCGTGACCGTGGCGCGGTGGATCTTGGACTTCAACATGGTGCGAAACACGGTTGAAAAGACTACCTGACCAGTGGGCTGACCAGCGAAAAAATTTGCGCCCCCAGCAGGACTCGAACCCGCGACCAGCCGGGTAGAAACCGGATGCTCTAATCCACTGAGCTATGGAGGCTTGGTGTTCATCATCGTAACGCACGCTGGGGGAGTCGCTGATAAGCGTGGGTAACTTGTACGCTTTAACGCATGTCCTTGAGTGTTTCAGCGCGTGTAGCTTGGCCGATCTACGTGGTGTTGATGCTTGTCAGCGCGTTGGTGGCAGGAACGTTGTCGTTCGTGTTCCTCGGCGATTCGCTGGCGGCGTTGGGCATTCCAGATCCGGGGGTGTTGACGACGGTGGGGTTGCCGTCGATACGCGCTGCAGCCTGGATTCTTGCATCGCTGGCCACGGGCTCCTTCATGTTTTCTGCTTTCCTGATTCCGCCGAATGAGAAGGAGCTGCACGGCGCGCGCCTGACTGTGGATGGGCACATTGCGGGGCGCACGGGCGCCTGGGCGAGTGCGGGTCTGGCGCTCATCGGGCTGTTCATGATTCCGCTGGTGCTCTCCGATATTTCGGGCACTCCGCTGACAGACGTGCTGTTTAGCCCTGAGATGTGGGCGATGGCGCTGGATCGCGTGGCGGATGCGAAGATTTGGCTGCTCGTGGCGTTTCTCGCTGCCGCGGTGGCGGCGTGTGGGCTGCTGGCGAGTAGCTGGTCTTCGCAGGTAGCACTGCTGCTTGGCAGTCTTGCTGCCATCATGCCGCTGGGTATGTCCGGCCACTCCGCGGCGGGTGGTAACCACGATTACGGCACGAACTCCTTCCTGTGGCACCTCGTGTTCATGATGGTGTGGGTTGGTGGCCTGCTCGCGCTCATCGCGCACGGTCGTCGCCTTGGCCCGCACATGCCGCAAGCTGTCGCGCGTTACTCGCGTATCGCGCTGTTCTCCTTCTTTGCTGTCGCAATTTCAGGCGTGATTAATGCGCTCATCAGGGTGCGTATCGACGATCTTTTGGCCACCGCCTACGGCGCCACCGTCCTGGCGAAGGCCGTTGGTCTGGTTGTTCTGGGCTTGCTGGGCTATGCCCACCGTGAGCTGACCATCCCGCACCTGCAGGAACGTCCGGCGCTGTTCCGACGGATCGCCGTCGTGGAAGCAGTGGTCATGGCTGCTGTGACCGGTGTGGCTGTGTCGATGGGGCGCACCCCGCCGCCCACCCCGGTGGTGACGGACCTGACGCAGATGCAGGTGAAGATGGGCTACAACCTCTATGAAGCGCCGACGTTCACCAACGTGTGGACGATCTGGCGCCCGGAGGTGCTGTTCTCCGTTATTGGTGTGCTGCTGGCCGTGTACTACCTGCACCTACTGCGCCGCGTGTCCGGCTGGGAGAAGTCCCGCACTGCGTGGTGGCTGGTTGGCTGCGCGACGATCGTGATCACCATGTCCTCCGGCATTGGTATGTACATGCCGGCTGCGTTCTCCGTGCACATGGTCGTGCACATGATTCTGTCCATGGGCGCGCCCGTATTCTTGGCGCTCGGTGCGCCATTGACCCTGATCAAGCGCGCATATCCGGAAGACGAATTTGGGCCGCACGCATGGGTGAAGGCTTTTGAAGAGTCCACCTTCGTGCGCGTGATTACTTACCCGCCGGTATCGACGGTGCAGTTCCTCGTGGTCTTCTACGTGCTCTACGTCTTCCCGTCCTTCTACCAAGTGGCCGTGTCTGAGCATGCCGGCCACGTGCTCATGAACGCCGCATTCTTGGTGTCCGGATACTTCTACTTCTGGGAACTTATTGGCCCGGACCACATCCCGGGTAGGAAACCAACGCCGGTTCGTTTCGCGTGGTTTGTCTTCTCTATGCCCATCCACCTCTTCATGGGTGTGTACCTCATGCAGCTGAATTTAGTTTTGGGGGAAAGTTTTTACGAAAATCTTTCGCTTCCATGGAACCCGGACTTTTTGCGCGATCAAAAAGTCGGCGCCGGCATCGGTTGGGCGGCCGGAAGTTTCCCCATGGCGGTCGTGTTCCTGTACCTTGCCGTGGGGTGGCTCCGTGAAGATCGCGCTGAATCAAAGGCCCGTGACCTGCGCGAAGAGGAGACAGATGATGAGGAGTGGCGCGCGTACAACGAGATGCTGGCCCAGTACTCCAAGACGCGCGGTGGCGGCCCACGCGGTTAAAAAATTTGGTGGGGGAGCGCTTCATTCCCATTGAATGAAGCGCAAAATCGGGCATGAGCCTGTGGAATTTATTTTGAGTTATCCACAGGTTTTTAGGGGTGTATTCGCGCAGTGCGCCGATTTAAGGAAGCGTTGTTGGTGTCACGCATTCCCGGATGCGGGAGCGGGGCGAAAAGTACACGAAACATCACAACAACTTTTCCGAAAGGACACTGCAATGACGTACCTACCCATCACACTGTCGGGCAACCTGATTGAGGATCCGGTGAGCAAAGCTTTTGACACTGGCAGCTTCCTCACCCGACTGCGCCTTGCGGCGAGCCGCCGCGTGCGCACGGACAGCGTGGATACCAACGGCAACAACATGTGGGCGGACACAGACACCCTTTACATCGACGTTGAATGCTGGGGTCAGTTGGCTTTGAACGTGCAAGCCTCCCTCCGCAAAGGCGTGCCCGTTATCGTCTCCGGTCGCCTTGTCTCCGAAAAGTGGACGGACAAGGAAAACGTGACGCGCTACAAGCACATCATCAAAGCCAACCAAATCGCGCTAGAACTCAACCGCCACCAAGTGGCTTATCGCTCTACCGCTTCCCAGGCGCACACGCCAGATGGCGTTGACGATGTCAAACTCCTCACCGTGGAGGAGTACGGGAAGAAGCACGGCGTGACTGTCACGCAGAACACCCAGAACACCAAGGCACCGGAGGACAGCCAGGCCAGCCAGAACGCTCAGGACGACCAGCAGGGGCAGCAGGCGAAACCGGCGCCGTCGACAAGCAATCAGAGTGTTGCGGGCGATGGTGTCCTCAATAGGCCATCCGGCGCAAACGCACCGCGACCACAGCCAGCAATGGCTGGGTAAGACGGGGCGACCCAGCTTGTCGCCGGGGTGATGTACCCTTTGAGGTGGTTTTCAAACCTCCACCACAACGCATGAAACGCGAGAGAAGGGGACGCTAGTGGCTGAGTTCATCTACACGATGAAAAACGTTCGCAGGGCCGTCGGTGAAAAAGTCATTCTGGACAATGTCACCATGGCCTTTTACCCCGGCGCCAAGATTGGTGTCGTTGGCCCGAACGGTGCAGGTAAGTCCTCCCTGCTGAAGATCATGGCTGGCATTGATCAGCCAAACAACGGTGAGGCTTTCCTGGACCCCGGTGCCACCGTGGGCATCCTGCTCCAGGAGCCGCCGCTGAATGAGGAAAAGACGGTTCGTGAGAACGTCGAAGAGGGCCTCGGCGAGATCTTTGAAAAGAAGCAGCGCTTCGAAGAAATCGCTACCGAGATGGCAACCAACTACTCCGATGAGCTCATGGAAGAAATGGGCAAACTGCAGGAGGAGCTGGACGCTGCGGACGCATGGGAGGTGGACTCCAAAATTGAACAGGCGATGGAAGCACTGCGCTGCCCGCCGTCTGATTCGCCGGTGACCAACCTCTCCGGTGGTGAGCGCCGCCGTGTCGCGCTGGCCAAGCTGCTGCTGTCGGAGCCGGACTTGCTGCTTCTCGACGAGCCGACGAACCACCTCGACGCGGAGAGCGTCCTGTGGCTGGAGAAGCACCTGCAGACCTACCCGGGTGCAGTGCTGGCGATTACGCACGACCGCTACTTCCTGGACAACGTCGCCGAGTGGATCTGTGAGGTCGACCGCGGCAAGCTCTACCCGTACGAGGGCAACTACTCCACCTACCTGGAGAAGAAGGCTGAGCGCCTTGAGGTTGCTGGCAAGAAGGACCAGAAGCTGCAGAAGCGTCTGAAGAGCGAGCTCGAGTGGGTCCGTTCCTCGCCAAAGGCACGTCAGGCGAAGAACAAGGCTCGTCTGGAGCGCTACGAAGAGATGGCAGCCGAGGCGGAGCAGTACAAGAAGCTCGACTTCGAAGAGATTCAGATTCCTACCCCGCCGCGCCTGGGCAACAAGGTCGTCGAGGTGAAGGATCTGAACAAGGGCTTCGATGGTCGCACCCTGATCAAGGACCTTTCGTTCACCCTGCCGCGTAACGGCATCGTGGGCGTCATTGGCCCGAACGGTGTGGGTAAGTCCACCCTCTTCAAAACCATTGTTGGTTTTGAAGAGCCGGATTCCGGCACGGTGGAGATCGGCGATACCGTGAAGATCTCCTACGTGGACCAGAACCGCGAGAACATCGACCCAGAGCAGACCGTGTGGGAAGTTGTCTCCGACGGGCTGGATTACATCCACGTTGGCCAGAACGAAATGCCGTCGCGTGCATACCTGTCCGCCTTCGGCTTCAAGGGGCCGGACCAGCAGAAGCCGTCGAAGGTTCTCTCCGGTGGTGAGCGTAACCGCCTGAACCTGGCGCTGACGCTGAAGCAGGGCGGCAACCTGATCCTGCTCGATGAGCCGACGAACGACCTCGATGTGGAAACCCTGGGTTCCCTCGAAAACGCGCTGCAGAAATTCCCTGGCTGTGCTGTGGTGATTTCGCACGACCGCTGGTTCTTGGACCGCACCTGTACCCACATCCTCGCGTGGGAAGGCAACGTCGAAGAGGGCAAGTGGTTCTGGTTCGAAGGTAACTTCGGCGACTACGAGGCCAACAAGGTTGAGCGCCTGGGTGAGGAAGCGGCGAAGCCGTCCCGCGTCACCCACCGCAAGCTCACCCGTTAAACATCTGAGACGAAAGGACAATCACTGTGGGCAACCTTCTTTCAGATACCCAGGTCATTCCGCTGCGTTGGAACGACTATGACCGGTATGGGCACCTGAACAACTGCAAGTTCGTGGACATCTCGCAGGAAGCGCGTATCGCCTTCATGCAGGAAAACTTCGCGGACCAGGAGCAGGAATTCGGTGTGTTCGTCCGCCACGTTGAGGTGGATTACCTCCGCCCGGTGATGCCGGATACGAAGAAGGTCACGGTGGATACCACCGTGACGGAGATCGGCAACACGTCCTTCAAAACCACGCAGGATCTGAAGGACCGCCACGGCAACGTGTGCGGCGTGGTTAAGACGGTGCTGGTTGCCGTGGATCTGTCCACCGCAGCGCCGCGTGAGATCACGCAGCAGGAGCGTGGAATTCTTACGGCAGGTTCGGGCGAGTAATCATCGAAACGCTCGAAATCAGCGCGGGAGCAGCAGGGCTCAAGGCTCTCACCTCCCGCGCCTTGTCGTTGGATGAGGACGCTTCAGCGCGTATCGACGATCGCGGGGACGGCACCCTCGACATCTTCGTCACCACCCCCTTTGATTGCTTCGCCGCGCGTCGCGTGAGGGGAACGGTGTCCCGAGACAAAGCCGTCGTGGCTGCGAAGGACGTGGATGCGGCACTCGCGGATGGGCGCACGGAGATCGGCCCTGCCCGCGATTCCCGCTGGCCCGGCGCATTGCCGCCGTCGGAGGGATTCGTGGAGCGTGACGTGGTGCCCGTTGCCGTCGTACGTGACCTGGCTGATCAAGGACGCCGTTTGGCGCGCCAATTCTCTGGCCCTCTTGGCCCGCCGCGGTCCTTGCTTAATCAGACGGTGCTCACCGTGGATAGTGAGCAGGAAACCGGCGGCAGTGCCGTAGAAGTGCCCATGCGCATGATCTTTACCTGCACGTCGTTGGGGCTCATCCCAGGGCCAGGTGCTCCGGTGGAGCTGCCCCGTCACCTGCGGATTGCCACAGCAGGCCGGTGGGTGCGCATGGACGCGCCTTTCGGCAGCGTGTACCACTCCACCGCACTCAACCTGCTGTTCTAAATCCTTTGCCTTTTCGGAGTTATCCGAAAAGCTGCGTAAGGTGTGGGGACCCGAATTTGCGGGTGGGGTCCATGGTTTCGCGGAGGGTGCAGAATTCGTCGAAACGCGGGTAGGCCTGCGCGAAGAATTCCCGGTCGCGGGTGTGCATCTTGCCCCAGTGGGGGCGGCCACCGGCGGCGATGAAGATCTGCTCGATGTGCGGGAAGTAATCGTGCGGGTTCATCGCGCGGGGGACGTGGAAGGCGATGTACATCGACTCGCGTCCGTTGGCGGTGGACAGAGCCACATCATCCGCGGCGGTGGAGCGCAGCTCCAGCGGGAAGGGGATGAGCCAGCCGCGACGGTCAATCTCACGGCGGATTTCGCGGACGGTCTCCGGGCCATCGGCCAGGGGCACAGCGAATTCTGTTTCGTGGAAGCGCACGCGGCGCGGGGTGGCAAAGACCTCATGTGCACGGGAGCGGTACGTGTTAGCTGCCATGGCGTCCGTAGCAACACCGTTGAGGAATGGCGTGGTCTTCGGTGCGATGCGCGCAACGGTGAGGGCGGCGGCGAAAGCTCCGTTGCCCACCACGTCATCTTCGATGAACTGGGTGAGGCGGCCGCGCTTCTTTGGCTCACCGCCCGGTGCCGGCTCACCCGGGGCAAGGCGGGTGTTGTTCTTGATCATCGCCTTGTCCGTGTGCGGGAACCAGAAAGCCTCGAAGTGGTCGACGGCACGGGTGCGTTCATCCCAGCTATCCAGGATGTCATCAAGGTTGTCGCTGGTCTCGCGTGCCAGCAGGTCAAAGGCGTCCACACACTGCATTTCCACTTCGACGATGACGCCCAGTGCGCCCACGGAAACGGTGATGAGGCGCAGGAGGTCTGGATCGTCGTCGATGGAGTAGGTGCGGATCTCCCCGTTGGCGTCGACAAGCTTGAGACCCGTAACTGTGCCCGCGAACCCGGTCCACTCGATGCCGGTGCCGTGCGTCGATGTGGAGATCGCGCCGGCGACGGACTGGTTATCAATATCGCCCTGGTTGGCCAGCGCGAGACCGAAAGGCTGCAGGTACTCCGGGATGCGGTACAGGCGCGTGCCGGCGAGGAAGCGGACGCGCTTCTCCTCCGTGTCCACGTTGATGATGCCGGCGAGTTTGTCCAGGCTGATCATCGCCTGCGCGCCGGCAGCCACCGGGGTGAAGGAGTGGCCGCCGCCGACAGTACGCACACTCTGGCCGGCGGGCAGCGTGCGGACGATGTGCTGCACCTCGCTGATGGTGGCGGGGTAGTAGAAAGCGCCCGGGTTGGTGTTTACAGAACCTGACCAGTTGCTGAATCGCTGGTTAGTGCGCTTTTCCGGTGTAAATGTCATCGCAGTGTCCACCCTTGTCCTCGGTAGGTATCCCATGTTTCGGTTGTGCCGTCTGGAAAGACGGCGATGATGTTGTCCACGTGCTCGGTCATTTCGCCCGCTTTCGCGTGGCGGAACCACACGGTGTCACCCACGCCTAGGCTGCTGGTCGCAGGGCCGTGGAGCGGTGTTTGTACTTCGCCCGCGCCCTCGGTTGCGGAATATTGCAGCCCGGCCGGGTACACCGGCACTGGTACGCGATCCGCCGCCGGTGGGCCGGAGGCGATCCACCCGCCCGAGTTCACAGTTGCCCAGCCCGGTGCCGGGATGCGTGAAACCTGGCAGATGAAAAACGCGGACGGCTTGTGGTTGATATCGGCGAAGTTGTCAAAGATAACTGGGGTATAAAAACCGGAGCCCGCCGCGAGCTCAGTCAGCGTTCCTTCGGCCGCACTGACATCGAGTGATCCTGTGCCGCCACCGTTGACAAATTCCAGGTCAGCATGCTGGCGTGCTGCCGCGATGCACTCAGCCCGGCGTGGGCCGAGCTGGTCCATGGAGGTGGTGCGCAGCCAGCGCTTCACCGCGCCGGGAATGCCGGATTCGGCATCCGCAACGGAGGCAACCTGTCCCTCGTAGGCCATGAGGCCCACCAGGGCGAGTTCTGTGCGCGCGGTGATCTGGCGTGCCAGCTCATCGGTTTGTTCCGGTGTGCGGATGGGGGAGCGGCGTGGCCCGATGACCAGGCCGGGCAGGTGCAAGGTGCAGTCCAGATCAATGGACACGCGAATCGGGCCGGGATTGCCAGCCTCCTGCACCGCAAAGCTGATGAGGTCGAGGTGCTCCACGCAGTCCACCATCACGGTGATGGTGCTGCGCAGCTGATCATCACTAGCCAGTTCCCGCAGGGCAACCTTGTTCACGGAGGGGTAAGCAACCACGATGTCGTCGAAGCCCTCGCGTGCCAGGTTGATTGCCTCCGGCACGCTGTAGGACAAGATGCCCTGGAAGCCGGGGTGAGACAGCGCACGGCGTAGTGCGGCCACGCTTCGCAGGGACTTAGACGCCACACGGATGGGCAATCCCTTGGAGCGCTGCTGCATCTGTGCCGCGTTGTAATCAAAGGCCGCGATGTCTACGGCGGCGCAGGGGGCGGAGACCTCGCCGGCGTCGATAAGCCCAGGCACGACGGCGAGCAGAGTCTGAGACGGGGAAGTCGACGTTGATGGCATGGGGAACATGCTAGTTCCCCAAAACTATTGTGTTCGCGTTTTTGGGGGCCGACTTACAACAGGTTCTTCTCCGTGGGCAATCCTGGGTGGTCGCCCGGCTGGTTGATGGTCATGTAGGCCACGCGCTCCATGTGGTTGACCAGTGCGGCGCGCTGTTCCTCGTTGAGCTCGTCCGCGGTGAACTGGTCCAGCGAGCGGTTCATCAGCTCAAGCCAACGTTCCGCTTCCGCTTGGCCGATCGGGTAGGGGAAGTGGCGGCGGCGCAACATCGGCGCACCGCGCTGCTCATTGTAGGTGGTAGGGCCACCCCAATATTGTGCGAGGAACCAGCGCAGGCGATCCTCGGCGCCATCCCAGTCATCCTCCGGGTACATCGGCCCAATGAGGTCATCTTTTCTGACCTGCTGGTAGAAGCCGGAAACCAGGCGCCGAAAGAAACTGTCACCACCGAGTGCTTCATACATTGTGTCCACACAGCTCACCTTAGCCGTGAATCTAAATCGACCGCGCCGTCGGTCAAAATGGACCGCTTGGTCTATTGTGCTTATCGACGTTCCCTCAAAGCCCACAAAGGAAAGGACCGCCATGACCGAGAACACTCGCTCAGGTTTCAGCACCGACTCCATCCACGCCGGATACGAGCCGGATTCCCTTTATGGGTCGATTAACACCCCTATCTACGCGTCGACCACCTTCGCGCAGGATGACCTGGCGGTGACCCGCAATGGCTACGAGTACACCCGCGTGGGCAACCCGACCATTACGGCTCTGGAGAAGACCGTCGCCGCGCTGGAGAAGGCCGATTACTGCGTCGCTTTTGCCTCCGGCATGGCGGCCGTGGACTCGGTGCTGCGCATCCTGCTTAAGCCGGGCGACCACATCGTCATCGGCAACGACGCTTACGGCGGCACCTACCGCCTGATCCAGCAGATCTTCAGCCACTGGGGGATTGAGAACACCCCGGTGGACATCACCAACACCGATGAGATCGCCGCCGCGATCCAGGACAACACCAAGGTCATCTGGGTAGAAACACCCACGAACCCGCTGCTGTCCATCGCCGATATTCAGGCGATCGCGGACATCAAGGGCAATGCAACCCTCGTTGTGGACAACACCTTTGCCTCCCCGTACTTGCAGAAGCCGCTGCTGCTCGGCGCGGACGTGGTGCTGCACTCGACCACCAAGTACATCGGTGGACACTCCGACGTCATCGGTGGTGTGGTGTGCGCGAACCGTCCGGCCGATTCCACCTCCCAGGGTGTCACCGGCGTAACCGCCGCCAGCTTCGACGCCCTCAATGACTTCGAGGATCAGCTCCGCTTCTTCTTCGGCTGGGTCGGCGCTATTCCGTCCCCGTTTGATACCTACCTCACCGGCCGCGGCTTGAAGACCTTGAGCGTGCGCATGGACAAGCACTGCGACAACGCTGAGGCCGTGGCAAAGCACCTGAAGGCCTCCGACAAGGTTGCCCGCGTCTACTACCCGGGCCTGGAGGATCACCCGGGCCACGAGATCGCCGCGCGCCAGATGACCCGCTTCGGCGGCATGGTCTCCGTGGCCTTCAACACTGCGGAGCAGGCCAAAACCTTCTGTCGCTCCACCAAGGTGTTCTGCCTGGCAGAGTCCCTCGGTGGTGTGGAGAGCCTGCTCGAGCACCCCGCCACCATGACGCATGTCTCCGTCGCGGGTTCCGCCCTCGAGGTGCCGCCGACGCTCGTGCGCATCTCCGTCGGCATCGAGGACGTTGAGGACCTGATCGCTGACCTCGATCAGGCCCTGGCCAAGCTCTAGGCCTGCGCGTCCACCTTGCGGTTCCGCAGTGCGCGGGCTGCACGGTCCTGGCCTTCAGAGATGATGCGGCGCAGTCCTGAGGGCATGTCACCAGCCAGGAATTCGTCCGCCTTCGCGATCGCTTCCTTGGAGACATCCCACAGCGGGTACATGCCCTCGAGGGTGCGCTGCGCCATCTCGTTGGTCAGACGGTTCCACAACTCTGGCGCCACGCGGAAGTACTCGTCGGTCAAACCCTCCAAGCCCTCGCGGGTGAACGTCAGGCCATCCATCAGGTAGCGGGATTCAAGGTTGGTGAGGTCCTCGCTCACCAGCTTGTCCCACGCCCATCGCTTATCGACGCTTGCCCGCGCCCTCAACCTCGACACCGCCCCCTCCGAGGAGGAGTCCTTCTCATCCTCTGCCGCCGCAACCGGCAACTCTCCCGCCGCAATGAGGTTCGTCAGCGCGAGCCAGCGCGTTTCCTGGTTATCGGAGGTCTCCAGCAGCGTGGTGAAGTGATCCACCGTCTCTTTGTCCGGAGTGAGGCGGGCCAGCGCCCGGTCGAAGACGACAGCAGGCTCAGCACCCCGGAAAGCGGTGTTGAGCAGCGCCATGCCCTCGGCACGCCAATCGTCGGCAACGTACTGCTTGACTGCCTGGGTTGCCTGGGCGAGCAGACGCTCCTGCACACTCGGGTGTGTTTCCTGGCGAGCAAAGCGTGCCACCAGCTGAACGAACTGACGGGCGGGCAGGAAGCCATCACGCACGGACTCCCACAACGACGACCACACGAGGGTGCGCGCCAGCGAATCCTCAATGTCACCGAGGTGTTCCAAGGCAAAACGCTGGTGTTCCTCGGTCAGCCCCATGAGGCAGTAGGTGAGGTCATCGTCGTTGACCAGCGCGAGGTCGTGCTCCACGCCCGCCAGTTCAGGGATCTCGGTGCGCTCGCCGGAGACATCGAGTTCGACCTGTTTGATGCGGGTGACGGAGCCGCGAATAAGCGAATACAGGCCGACACGGACGCGGTGCGTGCGTAGAACATCGGACTCCTGCACGACCGCGAAGCTGTCCGCAGAGATTTCCGGGCGAAGACGGGACACGCCGGTGGTGCGCAGCCACTGCTGCGCCCAATCGGACAGGTCGCGTCCCGACGCCTCCTCGAGTGCCCCGAGCAAGTCCGCGAACTCGGCATTTGAGTAGGCGTGGTTGTCAAAGTGCGTGCGCACCCCGGCGAAGAACTCCTCGTAGCCGACATAGGCCTGAAGCTGCTTCAGCACGCTGGCGCCCTTGGCGTAGGTGATGCCGTCGAAATTCTGCTCCGCCGTCTCAATATCCGGCGCATCCGCCGCAATCGGGTGCGTCGACGGCAGCTGGTCCTGGTTGTAGGCCCATGCCTTTTCCACCGAGGCGAACGTGGTCCACGCCTCCGGGTACTCACCGATGCCCACCTGGGCCGTTGCGGCCGACCACGTGGCAAAGGACTCGTTGAGCCACAGATCATCCCACCACTTCATGGTGACCAAGTCACCGAACCACATGTGGGCCATCTCGTGGAGGATCGTGTCGTTGCGGCGTTCAAGACGGTAAGGAGTCGGCTCGGACGTGAAGACGTACTCGTCCCGGTAGGTCACCGCACCGACGTGCTCCATCGCGCCCATGTTGTACTCAGGGCAGAAGATCTGGTCGTACTTGTCGCCGAACGGGTAGGTGCGGCCGAATTTCTCGTGGTAGAAATCGAAGCCGTCCTTCGTCTGCTTGAACAGGCGCTCCGAATCCATATGCGGAATGAGGCTCGCCCGGGCGTACAGACCAAGCTCGATTGTCCGCTCCTTTCCGTTGTCAGTGCAGGTGTACGTATCAGAAACACGCTCGAATTCGCCGGCACAAACACAAATGAGATAGGTCGACAGCGGGTAGTCGAGCTTCGTCCGAGTCGTGGCCGTGCCGTCGCCGTTGTCGGTGCGCTCCACCGCCTCGTTGAGCACCACGACATAACGCTCCGGCGCAGTCACTGAAATCTCATAGGTCGCCTTGAGATCGGGCTGATCGAAACACGCGAAAGTGCGCATGGCCATCGCCGGCTCGAACTGGGTGTACAGGTAATCCTTGCCATCAGCCGGGTCGGTGAACTTGTGCAGGCCCTCGCCCGTGCGGGAGTACGTGTGGGTTGCCTCCACGATCAGTTCGTGGGGGCCGGGCGAAAGCGTGAGCTTTCGCTCGTCGATAAGCGTGCCATCGAGCGTTGCCTCGAAGCTATCCGCAATGAGGTCAAAGAACGTCTCACCCGCTTTCGATTCAAACGTCACCTTCGTGCGGGACGTGAATGTGTCCGCGCCCGTAATGTCGAGGTCAACGGTGTAGTGCACGTCGCTGATGAGCTCCGCGCGGTGCTGTGCGTCAGATCGAAACAGATTTGCCTTCATGCGTTCCAACGTACCCTTGGGGACATGACTCAAAAAGTAACCTTCTGGTTCGACGTATCCTGCCCGTTCTGCTGGCTCACCTCCCGCTGGGTCAAAGAAGTAGAAAAAGTCCGCGACATCAGCGTCGACTGGGTGCCCATGTCGCTCTCCGTGCTTAACGACGGCCGCGATCTCCCCGCCGACTACGCCTCCAAGATGGAAGCCAACTGGGGCCCGGCCCGCGTATTCGCGAAAGTGAAAGCCGAAGCTCCCGAAAAGATCGATGAGCTCTACACCGCCATGGGCACCCTCATCCACCCAGGTGGAGAAAGCGGCAAGCAGGGCTTTGGCGCCTACGATGCTGTGATTGCCCAAGCCCTCGAGCAGGTCGGCCTGGACGCCTCCTTTGCTTCTGTAGCCAACTCGGACTCCTTCGATGCTCAGCTCCGCACCTACCACCAGTCCGCCATGGACGAAGTCGGCGACGAGGTAGGCACCCCCGTAATCAAGCTCGGCGACAATGCTTTCTTCGGGCCCGTCATCACCCGCGTGCCTGAAGGTGAAGAGGCCGGTGCCATGTTCGACCACGCCGTCGGCCTGGCTTCCTTCCCGTACTTCTTCGAGCTCAAGCGCTCCCGCACTGAGGACCCGCAGGTCTAAGCACGTTGGGCTCTGGTGCTTTGGCCGCTGGTTTTCCCGTAGGCTAGGCACCATGCGTATTTACCTTGGAGCAGACCACGCCGGATTCGAGCGGAAGAACCAGATCGCAGAGCACCTCAAGGCCAAGGGCTTTGAGGTCATCGACTGCGGTGCACACGAGTACGACGCCGCCGACGACTACCCAGCTTTCTGCATCGCCGCAGCTGAGAAGACCGTCGCCGACCCGGAGTCCCTCGGCCTCGTCCTCGGCGGTTCCGGCAACGGTGAGCAGATCGCCGCGAACAAGGTGAAGGGCGCACGCTGCGCTCTCGCCTGGTCCGTTGAAACCGCGCAGCTCGCCCGCGAGCACAACAACGCCCAGCTCATCGGCATTGGTGGCCGCATGCACACGCTGGAGGAGACCCTCGCTATTGTCGACGCTTTCGTTGGCATCGGCCCCGACCACCAAGTAGAGGAGCGCCACCAGCGCCGCATTGACATCCTCGCCCGCTACGAGGAGACCGGTGAGACCGAGGAGATCCCGGCGCCGAAGACGCTCTAGTCCTGTTCACCTTCGCGCTTTTAGCGCAGCCCGCTCTTCGGAGCGGGTTTTTGCTTTTCTCGGGGCGGTCGTTGCCCTCCGCCCCGCCCTCCGCGCCGCGCCTTCTGCGCCGCCCTCCGCGCCGCCTTCTCAGGGCCCGGTTAGTCCCGTCCGAAATTGCATTGGCAAAAGCCCAGGTCGGCTGTGGCTGGTGTGGCGCCGAACCGCAACGCGACTAACTCGCCTTGCGGAGAGGCCGCGAAGGGCGAGTTTTCGCTTTCCGACGGCCTTGCCCCACCCCCTACCCCTCGTTCTCAGGCTGGGTTAGTCGCGTCCGGAACCTACCCAACAAAAGCCCAGGTCGACTGTGGCTGGTGTGGCGGCAGACTGCAACGGGACTAACTCGCCCCGGAGGGTGGCCCCGAGGGGGCGTTGTGGGAGGGCGGCGTGCGAGCGCGGAGCGGGAGCGTGCGTGGGCAATGCACACCAGAGTGGACAATTTTCCCTCGCGCGGCCGTCGCGGATGAGGAACCATTGGAAGACATGAGGGGGAATGACAGAAAACAAAACAGACAACAAAACAGAAAACAAAAGGGACTGAGCCTGGGGGAGATCAGGGACATCGCGGCGGCGTTTCCTCGTGCGGCGGTGACGGGGCCAGCGGCGGCACGGCTTATGGGGCTGCCCACCTTGGAGTGGGTGGAGGCGGTGGACCTGCGGTACCTGTCGGGGGCGAAGCCGGGGAAGCAGCCGAAGGACCCACGGGTGGTGTATCGCAGTGGGAGCTTCCGAAAGGATCTGGTGGAAGAGCACAATGGCGTGCTCACGGTGCACCCGATCCAGGTGTTCTTCGACATTTACCGCTATTACGGCCGACTGGATGCGCTGGTGCCCATGGAACATCTGCGTTACTACCGCAAGGTCTCCCAGGAGGCGCTGCTGTACTGGGCCAGAAGCATGCTGCCCAGGGCGAATGGGATACGGGGGTTTGAGGGGGTGGTGGGGTGGAGTGCGGGGACGTCGCAAAGCGCGCTTGAGACGATTGGCCGTGACGCGGTGCTGCGGGCGGAGATCCCGGAGGCGCACACCTTTGAGTTCCAGGTGGAGGTCGTCTTCGAGGACATTTTTGCGCAGCAGCGTTTTGCGTCCGTGGACATGATGATTAATGGGTGGCTCGCCGTTGAGTTCGATGGGCGGATCAAGTCTGACGGTACCTACGGCGATGGGGTAAAAGTGTTGCTTGACCAGCTTGATCGCCAGCACGAGATCCAGGCCCTCGGGTTTAGTGTGGTGCGCGCCGGGTGGCGTGATGTGGTGAGTGGGAAGCTCGTGAGAGATCTCCGCCGTCTGCTTCGCGCCCAACCCAGGGCAGCATGATTACCCGTGCCATTCCGCGAGGCGCTCGAGCAGGGTTTTCTCCGAAGCCTCGTGGGCGGCGCGGTTTCCTTCCGCGGTTCCTCCGAGCATGATCTGCCAACCATTCGGTAGCTTTTCGGCATCAGGGAAGAACACATGTCCAGCATCGGGGTAGACGTGCGCCTCAATATTGTCGCCCTGTTCGGCGAGTGCACGCGCGGCAATGCCGGCCTGCCACATCTGGTCGGCGTTGCCAGCGAAGAGCAGGACGTTGCCGTCGAAATCAGAAAGGTCGATCCGTGCACCATCGCTCGCGTTGGCTGCGGCGCTTTCGTAGGTTGCGCGGTAGGAGACCGGGTAGCCCGTGGCCATATCCCAGAGCATTTTCGCACCAGAGCTTATCGACGCCTTCCTAAACGACGCATACCCCACCACCTCACCCTTATCGGTGAAAGAGGGGAAGTCCTCACCGCTGGTGAAGTCGAGACCACTGTAGGAATGGTCGGCTGGTGCGAAGGCGACGACATTGTCCACCGGGTAGCCGTGTGCTGCGAGGAGAGCAGCGAACTCCGCGCCCTTGGATGTGCCGATGACAGTGACGGGGGCAGGATCCTCCACGTGGTCGGCGATGTAGGCGGTGACCTCGTCGAACTGTTCCAATGGGACGTTGGCGAGGGTGGGTTTCTTGTTCGGTTGTCCGAAGAAGAAGAGGCTTAAGACTTCGTAGCCGGCGTCGAAAAGCTGCTTGGCGCGGGAGTAGTCCGGGGAGCCTTCCGAGCCACCGTAGATCACGACGACGCCACGGTGCTTCTTATCGGCCGGTTGGAAGTGGAAGCCGTTTAAGTACTCGCCCTCGATGGTGGTGATGTGCTCCGAGGTCTCGTAGGTGGATTTGTCAGAGCTCATGGCTTCGGCCATGGACTGCGTGATTGGGTACTTGTGCCCGTTGTAGGCGCGCAGACCGAAGACGATGAGCACCAGGACGAGGATGGCCGCTAGTACCCCGAGCAGAACTTTTCCGATTGCCTTGAGGGCTTTCATAGGGCCGACTTTACAAAAACCCGGCCCCAAGTGCTTTTAAGCGAACATTCCTTCGCCCACGAAACCGGCCTCGCCTACGCCAGGTGGAATGAGGTAGGTACCAGTTTTGGTGGTTTTGAGGTACTCGAGGAACATCTCGTCACGCGACATGGACTGGTGCACGGTGGCAAACCTGTCGACGGTGCGTGTGAACGCGATGAAGAACAAGCCGGCGTCGAGGCGACCTTGCTCGTTGGAACCGTCGACGAAGTTGAAGGCGCGCCGCAGCATGCGGATGCCGCCGTTCTGGTCGGGGTGCACGTTGAACACGTGGGAGCCGTGATCGATGACGGGGCGTCCGCGTTCATTGGTTGCGGCGAAGTCGGGTTCGTCGAATTCGTTGGTGCCACTCAGCGGGGCACCTTCGAACTTGTCGCGGCCGGTGACACGCTCCTGCTCCTGGAGTTGGAGGGTGTCCCAGACCTCGATGTTCATGGCGATGCGCCGGGCTGTCAGATAGGAACCGCCCGCAGCCCAAGGCTGGGAGGATGTGGCGGGGATCCAGACGTGTTCGTCGAGTGCCTCAGTGTCCTCAGCGCGGATATTGGCGGTGCCGTCTTTCTGCCCGAAGAGGTTGCGTGGGGTGGGCTCCTCGCGCGTGGTCACGGCAGCTTTGCCGAATCCGATTTGGCTCCAGCGCAGCACCGCATCAGGCACAGCCAAGCGGGTCAGGTTGCGGATGGCATGGGTGGCTACCTGCGGGTCGTTGGCGCAGGCCTGGATGCAGATGTCGCCGTCGGACTGCTCACGGTTGAGGAAGTCGTTGGACATCGGTGGCATGACGGTGAACTCATCCGGTAGCTTGTCAGCCAGCCCAAACTGGTCGCGGAACAGGCTGCGGCCGAAACCAATGGTGATGGTCAAGGCAGACGGGCCTAGATCAAAGGCTTCACCGGAATCATCGGGCGGGAAGTTTTCGCCACCGCCGAAGGCACCTTTGGCGCTGACTTCGCCACCGAGGGTCAATCGTCGGGAAGCATCGGTCCAGCGCTTCAGCAGGTCAATGAGGTCATCGCGGGTGGCCTTCTCATCCATGTCGAAAGCCGCGAAGTGGAGGCTGGTTTGCATCGGGCTGATGATTCCTGCCTGGTGCTCACCGGCGAAGTCGATGATGAGCTCGTCCGGGGAGGTGCTGCCGGCAGAACCCGATGCACTAGAGGAGTCCCGAGAGCAGGCAGCGGCGGCAGCGCCGGCGGCACTCACACCGCCGAGCGCCAAGAAGGTGCGCCGGTTGAATCCAGTCATTTAGGATTCCGCCTCCGTGTCCACGTTGAGTCCCAGCACGGTGCCCGTGAGGTTGGACAGCGGCTCACGCAGGGCGTCCAGTGCACGGGTCAGCTTGGCCTGCTGGCCAGCGTCAACCTCGTCGTAGTCGACGTACCCGGTTTCAAGGCTGCCGTACTGGTCGAGGAGGGCTTGGATGTCGTCGAAGCGGGAGGAGATTTCGTCGACAAGCTTCTTGCCCTCTTCTCCGCGCTCGGCGGCGATGTCTTTGACCATGTCGAACGCGATGCGGGAGCCTTGGATGTTGGCCTGGAAATCGTAGAGGTCCTTGTGTGACCACCAGTTTTCCTCGCCGGTGACCTTGGTGGTGGCAACTTCTTCGAGCAGGCCCATGGCGCCATTGGACACGGTGTCGACGGTGATGTCATTCTCCTCTGCGAAGTCCGGGGAGGTGACGGTGGAGTGTAGTTCCTCGACGTCGGCGATGAGGGCATCGGCGATCTCACGGCGCTTCGACGGTGAAGACGGCTCCCAGCCTTCGCGGGCAGGCGCGCCGTCAGCATTCTTGGTGTCTGCAGCTGGCGGCCACAGGTCCTTCTCCATGCGGTGGAAACCGAGCCACTCGGTGAAGGTCGGATCATCTTCCTTCAGCTGGTCAGCCTCGGCGATGTAGTCGACCTCGCGGTAGTCAATGCGTGCGTCCAGAACGCCGAGGGCCTCTGCGATCGGCTCGATGCGCTCATAGTGCACGCGGGTGGTGGGGTAGAGCTCCTTGGCCTTCTCATCATTGCCGGCGGCGTAGGCTTCGGCGAATTCCTCGACTTTTGGCAGAAGCTCCGAGACCTCGTTCTTCACAAAGGCCACGTAGTTATCGCGTGCCTCATTGAAGCGCTGTTCATCGGACTCGCTGTACTGGATCGGCTCGCCGGTCACAGTGAACTCGGCCTGGCCGACGTTCGGTCCGCGCAGGCCGGGCTTACACGCGGTGAAGTAGGAACCGGGCTCCAGCTGCACGGTCAGGTCCGCGGTGCTGCCAGGGGTGATGTTCTCGCGCTCAGCGATCACGCGCAGGCCATCGTCGGCGAGAACGTAGAACTCGGTCACGCGCTCACCTTCATTGGTGATGGAGAAAGTGCTGGTGCCAGATTCAACAGAGTTCGTGGACACCGTGCACGCATCTTCCTTCGCTTGTACGTCGATGCCGTCGCCGCTGCTGTTTTCCACGCATCCCGCGAGTGGGAGGGCGAGAGCCAGCGAGGCAAGGATGACAGGGGAGCGCTTCATAATGAGACCTTTCGTGGATGAGAGTCAGTTTTTTGCTTATCGACGCCACCGCGCTTCGCCCCTCGCACATGCCCCACGAAAACCGGGACAATGACGGCGAGGTAAACGCCCCAACCGACGACCTGCAGCCAGGACATTTGGGGCATGAACCCGGTGAACGCTTGGAGGAGTGTGGCGGTGATCCCCGCTGGGTCGATGACCCCATCGAGGTTGAAAGCCCAGCCGAATGGGAAGGACGCCAACCAGAATGGATAGGTGGCAAATCCGGTGAGGACTTCGCCGGTTCGTGGGTGTGTTGGGGCAATCGGTGCGCCGGAGAAGGGGCCAGGGAGGAACTGGGCCTCCTGGAGATCGTGGATGGCGTAGGCGAGGATGCCTGCCGCGACGATGATGAGCAGGGCGCTCGACCAGGTGAAGAACGTTTTCAGGTCGAGGCGGAGTGCGCCACGGTAAATCAGCCATCCCATCAGGATTGCGATGGCGATGCCCGCGAATGCTCCGGTGATCGCACTCGGGGTAGTGGTCCAACCCCACAGCAAAAGCGTCAGTTCGATGCCTTCGCGGGCGACGGCCACGAACGCGAGCCAGAACATCGCTTGCGTACCTTTGGTCAGCGCGATGCCGGTTTTGTCGTCGAGCATGGTGCGCAGCTTGCCGTTCTCGTTGCTCAAGGAGAGGACCATGCCGGTGATCATGGCCACGGCGATGAGCGACATGATGCCGCCGATTGCTTCTTGGGCGCGGAAGGAAAGACCATAACGTCCGAAGGTGAAAAGGGCACCGAGGGCGGTGCAGATCGCAGCTGCTAGAAACACCCCGACCCAGACTGTGTGGGTGGCGGTGTTGGTTTGGATGTCGCTGCTCGGACTATTGCGGCGGTGAATCGCGGCGAACAACATGCCGACGATGAGCGATGCTTCCAAGCCTTCTCGAAGGCCGACCAGGAAGGCGGCGATGAACAGATTTGGGGACTTTCTCGTTTTTAACCTGGCCAGTCCAAGGGCGGTGACCTATGGAAATAAGGTTACCCTTGACTAGCCAAGGCAAACCTTACCTAATGTGCTGGGAGAAAGTAAAGAGGACCGCACAGAACACCGTGTGGGTATTCCGTGCGGTCCTTAAAGGTGGAGGGATTAGAACTTCGGCGCGCGACGCTCCAGGAAGGCCGCCACACCTTCCTTGTGTTCTGCGCTTTGGGTGAGCAGTGTCTGCTCGCGGGCTTCTTCAGCCAGGCTGAGTGGCAGCTGGGGCAAAGAAACCCGGTTGACGGCGCGCTTGGTCTGGGCGACAGCGCCGCGCGGGGAGAGGCGGAATTCCTCGGCCCACTCGAGTGCGAGGTCGAGGGCGGGACCTTCCGCGACCTCGGCCACGAGCCCCATCTGTGCTGCGTCCACAGCAGGGATGCGTTCCTGGCGCAGCACCAACTGCATGGCACGGTGACGGCCAACGGATGCGGCCAACGTAGCTACCGCGCCACCGTCGGGCATGAGACCGATCCGGCCGAAGGGCAGGGTGATGAACGCGGATTGGCCAGCGACGATAAGGTCACAGGCGCAGGCCAATGAGGCGCCGATGCCAGCGATAGCGCCTTCGGCCGCGGCAATGACGGGCACGTCCGCGCGGGTGATGGCGTAGATGACGTGCTCGATACCGCCGAGGGAGTGTGAGGCGGCCTCAGCGGAATTCTCACTCAGGAACGCCTGCAGGTCCATGCCAGAGCAGAACGCGGACTCATCGCCGGTGATGATCACACAGCGGATGTCCGGGTTTGCGTTGGCAGCATTGACTGCGTCGCCGATCGCCCAGTAGGAATCCGGCTCCAGGGCGTTGCGTTTGGCGGGGTTGGAAATCCGGACGATTTCCGTGGTGCCCCGCGTTTCGCTGGTGATATTGCCTTTGAGCTGGCGTGACATGGCGGGCAGCCTTACTTAGACACGAAGCCGGCCAGACGGCCTTCGATGATCTCCACCGTGTCAGCCACGATGCGGTCGATGAGCTCCTGGCAGGACGGGATGTCGTTGATGATGCCCTGGACCGGACCGGCGGACCAGATGCCAGCGTCGAGGTCACCGGTCTCGTAGACCTGAGCGCCGCGCTTGCCGGCCACGAGGTCGCGAATCTCTGGGAAGGTTGCGCCAGCATTGAGCTTCTCGACGACCTCGTCACTCACCGCATTCTTCGCCACACGCGCGGTGTTGTTGAGGGTGCGGAGGATGAGGTTGGTGTCCAGCTCGGAGCGCTCCACGAGCGCGTCCTTCACGTTCTGGTGGATGGGGGCTTCCTTGGTGGCCAGGAAACGGGTACCCATGTTGATGCCTTCGGCGCCGAGGGAGAGGGCGGCGGCCATACCGCGGCCGTCCGCAATACCACCGGATGCAACGAACGGAATCTCCAGCTTGTCGGCTGCTGCCGGCAGAAGGATGAGGCCCGGGATGTCGTCCTCGCCGGGGTGGCCGGCGCACTCGAAGCCGTCGATGGAAAGGATGTCAACGCCCTTGCTCTGGGCGCTGATGGCGTGGCGCACAGAGGTGCACTTGTGGATGACGGTGACGCCAGCTGCCTTCAGCGACGGCACGAGCTGAGCTGGGTTCGCGCCAGCAGTCTCTACAATCTTGATGCCCTTTTCAATGGCTACGCGGAGGTACTCCTCGTACGGTGGCGGAGTAATCGTCGGCAGAATGGTCAGGTTCACACCGAAGGGCTTGTCCGTCATCTCACGGCAGCGATCAATCTCCTTACCCAGATCTTCTGGAGTCGGCTGAGTCAGCGAGGTGAGAATTCCCAGGCCACCGGCGTTGGAAACAGCTGCTGCGAGCTCGGCCTTGCCAACCCACTGCATGCCGCCCTGGATGATCGGGTGCTCGATTCCGAGCATCTCATTAATGCGGGTATTGATCTTTGCTGCCATGTTGTGCACTCCTTCGATGTGACTCTGTAATGAGAGCTACATTACACATCGGGACTAAGTGTTGCGTCCGTTACTAGAAAAAGTCGAAGTCGAAACCGTCGCCGCCACCGAAGTCGCCGAAGCCCTCGAAGCCGCCACCGTCAAGGTCTCCGCCGGCATCGCCCAGATCGCTACCGGCATCGCCTAGATCGCCAGCATCGCCGGCATCGCCCATGCCTCCAGCAGCGAACGCGTCTGCGCTGGGGGTGCCCGCCATGCCGGCGAACATGGCGGAGTAGAACATCATGGAACTTGCAGCCCACACGCCAGTCATTGCGGCGGGTGCCCACCAGGCGCTGGAGTACCAGCCGGCCGGAACGGGGCGGCCAGCAACAGCGCCGCCGGGGTAGTAGTGCGGGGTGTTGGCGCTGGCGTAGGGGGAGGCTTGGATCGTCTGGCCGTCGAACTCTGCGGTGCGTGGCTCGGTGACGCGGCCGGCCTGGCGCTGGGCTTCAAGCTCAGGCAGTTGTGGGCCGGGCGTGAGCCCGAGGATTTCACGCGCAGCATTGACGTAATAGAGGCCCTCGAGGGCGGATTCGCGGGCGAGCTGCGCTTGGCGTACCGTGCGCGCCGAGGTTAGAGCGGAATGCGCTGCGTTATAGCGCTCCGACGCATCCGCCATCGCCTGCGTCGACGCAGCGTCGTTACCGGAAATAGTGAGGACCTGGTGGCCGAGGCGGTCGATCCACCTGCGGGCGTCCGCAAGCTCGTCGTCAAGCTTGGCTTCGTCGATCTGCGCGCGCTGGCTGTTATTTTGCGCGCCTCCGATGACTTTGACGGCGCCGAAGAGAAGGACACCAATGCCTAGCAAGATAACGAGTTCCACGAGATCCCTTTTCTTCTTGATGGTCAACTACTTTCCCAACGAATCGGGGCTGAAAAGAGTTCCTTTTTGAAGGGGGCCGCGCTGTGGGATATGCTGTTGAGCGCGCTTTGCGCAGCTGGGAATGTCGTATAGTGGCTAATACCTCAGCCTTCCAAGCTGAAGACGCGGGTTCGATTCCCGTCATTCCCTCCAAGGGAGCCGGCTTTCACGTTAAAGTGTCGCCGGTTTTTTCCTTGCTCTAGCAGCAACATTGGGATCTAGTTGTATGCAATTGGCCCCCAATGATGTGGCCTGTTTTTAGGTCACGCTAGAATCGTCTCCCGTGAGCAAGCCGGTGCTTCATCGGTAGGCTTGCGGTCACCTTACGGGGCGTGGCGCAGTTTGGTAGCGCACCTGCTTTGGGAGCAGGGGGTCGCAGGTTCAAATCCTGTCGCCCCGACAAAGGGACGCTTCATGCGTCCCTGTTAATTTTTAGAACGATTCCGCAATCTAGCCAGGAGAGAATTTCCGTGAAGACTTCTGTGGACAAGCTCAGCGACACCCGCGTGAAGCTGACCGTCACCGTGCCGTTCGAGGAGCTCGGCCCGGAAATTGACCAGGCGTACAAGGCAATCGCTCAGCAGGTTAATATTCCAGGTTTCCGTCGTGGCAAGGCTCCGCGCCAGCTTATCGACGCGCGCTTTGGTCGCGGCCCGATCCTCGAGCAGGTTGTCAATGACATGCTGCCGACGCGTTATGACGCTGCTGTGACCGAGAATGACCTGAAGGTTATTGGTCAGCCGGAGATTGACGTCACCAAGATTGAGGATAACGACGTTGTCGAGTTCACCGCTGAGGTGGATATCCGTCCGGAGATTGAGGTTCCGGACTTCTCCAAGATCAAGGTCACCGTTCCGGCACTCAAGGTTGATGACGAGGCAGTGGATGCTGAGATTGACAACCTGCGTGCACGCTTCGGCGAGCTGAAGGACACCCGTCGCAAGATGAAGAAGGGTGACTTCGCCATCCTCGACATCGAGGCAACCATCAACGGCGAGAAGGTTGAAGAGGCTTCCACCGAGGGCATTTCCTACGAGATTGGCCGTGACGACCTGATTGAGGGTCTGGACAAGGCAATCAAGGGCCTGAAGACCGGTGAGGAAGCAGAGTTCACTTCTGAGATCCAGTACGGCGAGCACAAGGGCGAAGAGGCTACCATCAAGGTCTTCGTCCAGCAGACCAAGGAGCGCAAGCTGCCGGAGCTGGACGAGGAATTCGTCCAGATGGCATCCGAGTTCGACACCGTCGAGGAGCTGCGCGAGTCCACTAAGACTCAGCTGGAGGAGTCCAAGAAGGCTCAGCAGGCTGCTGACATCCGCGACGAGGTGCTCAAGGCTGCTCTGGACAAGACCAAGTTCGAGCTGCCGCAGGCAGTCGTGGACGAGCAGGTGCACAACCAGCTCCACCAGATTCTCGGCCAGCTGGCACACGACGAGACCGCTCTTGCCCAGCTGCTTGAGGCGCAGGGCACCACTCGTGAGGAGTTTGAGAAGGACTCCCGCGAGAACGCAGAGAACTCTGTTCGTACCCAGCTGTTCCTCGACGCAGTTGCTGACCAGGAGCAGCCGGAGGTTTCCCAGCAGGAGCTGACGGACCACATCCTGTTCACCGCGCAGTCCTACGGCATGGACCCGAACCAGTTCATCATGCAGCTGCAGCAGTCCGGCCAGGTAGCTAACCTCTTCGCTGACGTTCGCCGTGGCAAGGCTCTGGCCGCCGCTATCTCCCGCACCACCGTCAAGGATGATGAGGGTAACAAGGTCGACCCGAACGATTACTTCGGTGAGATCGAAGAGGACGACAACGCTGAGGTAGCCGACGAGAGCTAGTCGCAATAGCGCTTGTGAAACGTAACGACCCCGGTTGGTCGGAGGAAACTCCAGCCCCGGGGTCGAATGCTGAGTACAGGTACCTACGGTCTTCCACGAGCACCTGCACGCTGTCAGCGAACACGCGCCACTCGGCGGAATCCGCGACTAGGGTGGGGCGTTGTTAAAAGACAAGCAATAAACCAATAAGCACTGACGATAAGGAGCACACCGCATGACTACGCCAGCAGCCGGTATGAATTTGGGTGATTCGGTCTACGAGCGCCTGCTGCGCGAGCGCATCATCTTCCTGGGGCAGGAAGTCAACGATGAGATTGCTAACAAGCTTTGCGCCCAGATTCTGCTGCTTTCTGCGGAGGATCCAACCCGCGATATCTCGCTGTACATCAACTCTCCGGGCGGCTCTGTCACGGCGGGTATGGCTATTTATGACACGATGAAGTACTCCCCGTGCGACATCGCTACGTACGGCATGGGCCTGGCTGCATCGATGGGCCAGTTCCTGCTCTCCGGTGGTACGAAGGGTAAGCGATTCGCGCTGCCACATGCGCGGATTATGATGCACCAGCCGTCGGCAGGCGTGGGTGGTACCGCAGCTGATATTGCTATTCAGGCTGAGCAGTTCGCGCAGACGAAGGAAGAGATGGCGCGCCTCATTGCGGAGCACACGGGCCAGACCTTCGAACAGATCACCAAGGACTCTGACCGTGACCGCTGGTTCACGGCGGAGGAGGCACGCGAGTACGGCATCGTCGACCACGTGATCTCCAGCGCCCAGGGCAGCATCAGCAACTAACCGGCAGATACAGAGAAGAAGGAGAAATTAATGTCTTTCCAGATGCCTAACTCCCGTTACGTTCTGCCGAGCTTCATTGAGCAGTCCTCGTACGGCACGAAGGAAACCAACCCGTACTCCAAGTTGTTCGAGGAGCGCATTATCTTTCTGGGTACCCAGGTGGATGACACTTCCGCGAATGACATCATGGCGCAGCTCCTCGTCCTTGAGTCCCAGGACCCGGACCGTGACATCACGATGTACATCAACTCCCCGGGTGGTTCCTTCACTTCGCTGATGGCTATCTACGACACGATGCAGTACGTTCGCCCGGATGTGCAGACCGTGTGCCTGGGCCAGGCAGCGTCTGCAGCGGCTGTGATTCTGGCTGCTGGTGCGCCGGGCAAGCGCGCTGCTTTGCCGAACTCCCGCGTGCTCATTCACCAGCCGGCAACGGAGGGTACCCGTGGCCAGGTCTCCGATCTGGAGATCCAGGCGAAGGAGATTGAGCGTATGCGTCTCCTCATGGAGGAGACCCTGGCGCGTCACTCCGGCCGCACGCCTGAGCAGGTCCGCATTGACACGGACCGTGACAAGATCCTCACCGCTGAGGAAGCAGTCGAGTACGGCATCATTGACCAGGTGTTTGATTACCGCAAGCTCAACGCTTAAGTCCCCGAGCTTTCACAAGAGAAAAGGCCAAGCAATAACCAGCTTGGCCTTTTGTCGTACGGCTTTGTTTTGAAGCTAGTCACACGGGATCATGCGATCAATGATCTCTGCGGGGAATCCCTGGCTTTCTGCTTGAGCGATGTCGTAGCACGCGAAGCCGGTGTAGGTGGTGCCTGACCTTTCGAACCGCACCCAGTCCTTGCCGTCCCAGGAGAGATATTCGACGTGGTCCGAAGCATAGGTACCGATGGATGCGTGCGTACCGTCGCAGTACATGGCCACAAGATCGCCGGGTTGGCCTTGTTCCACTGGCATCCACTCGCACGGACCCTTGCTCTGCGTTTCAGGTTCTGGGGATTCTTCCTCAGAGACGGTCTCCACGATGGTGCTCACCGTGGTAGATGACTTCTCGGAATTCGTGTTGGCCGTTGCTTCCGTGGTCATGATGGGCTCGGAGATGTCGTCCGATTCAGAGCATGCCGTCAGCGCGAAGGGGAGGGAAGCGGCGAGTGCAGCGGTGCTCAGCGTACGGCGCAAGGTCATGGGGCTCCCTAGAATTCGGCGAGTTTTCTGTTGGCGCCCACCATAGCGGATACAGTGGCATGTGCGACCGCGAGGAAAGCATCTTTTTGCTTATCGACGTCCCCCCGCCAACTCGTCACTTCGAGGAATAGTGCGCCGGTGGGGTAGCCTTAAAGGTCCAAGAATCCACTAAACGAGGGTTGAAGAAACACACAATGGCAGTGACGCAGGATAGCTCCGATTTGCTCAAGTGCTCCTTTTGCGGAAAGAGCCAGAAGCAAGTGCGTAAGCTCATCGCCGGTGGCGGTGTGTACATCTGTGATGAGTGCATTGAGCTGTGCAACGAGATTATCGAAGAGGAGCTCGCTGGCACCCAGTCGCAGGAGCAGCAAGACGATGCGAAGCTGCCCCGTCCGTCGGAAATCACCGCGTTTTTGGACGAGTATGTGATTGGCCAGGACCAGGCAAAGCGCACGCTCGCTGTGGCGGTGTACAACCACTACAAGCGTGTTCGTACGGAGACTGGGAGTTTGCGGAAGAAGGACGAGGATGTTGAGATTGCTAAGTCCAACATCCTCCTGCTGGGCCCCACGGGTTCCGGTAAGACCTACCTTGCGCAAACTCTGGCACGCATGCTCAACGTCCCGTTTGCAATTGCTGATGCGACCTCGCTGACGGAGGCCGGCTATGTGGGTGAGGATGTGGAGAACATCCTGCTCAAACTGCTTCAGGCCGCTGATTTTGATGTGAACCGTGCGCAGAACGGCATCATCTACGTCGATGAGGTGGACAAGATCTCCCGTAAGTCGGAGAACCCGTCGATCACCCGTGATGTTTCTGGTGAGGGTGTTCAGCAGGCACTGCTGAAGATCCTTGAGGGCACTGTCGCTTCTGTTCCACCGCAGGGTGGACGCAAGCACCCGAACCAGGAGTTTATCCAGCTGGACACCACCAACATCTTGTTCGTGGTGGCTGGTGCTTTCGATGGCTTGGACAAGGTTATCGCGGAACGCGTGGGCAAGAAGGGTATTGGCTTCGGTGCGGAGATTGATTCCGCTTCGGAGCGTGAAGCTGCCAATATGATGTCCAAGGTGCAGCCGGAGGATTTGGTGAAGTTCGGCCTGATCCCTGAGTTCATTGGTCGTCTGCCTATCTTGGCTTCGGTAGAGAACCTGGATGAGGATTCCATGGTGAAGGTGCTCACGGAGCCGAAGAACTCGTTGGTCAAGCAGTACCAGCGCCTGTTTGAGATGGATGGTGCGGAGCTTCGTTTCACCGATGCGGCACTGCATGCGGTGGCGAAGAAGGCCGCTGAACGTGGCACCGGTGCCCGTGGCCTGCGCGCCATCATGGAAGAGGTACTCGTGCCGATCATGTACGACCTGCCGGATCGTGATGATGTCCGTGAGGTTGTCATCGGCAAGGCGGTTATTGATTCGGGAGCAAACCCGGAATATGTTCTGCACGACACGAAGAAATCGGCATAACTTCACCCATACAGAACTGAATTTTAAGAAGCGCGGTTGAATTCCGCGCTTCTTTTATTATTTTGTGTGTGGTAACTTTCCGTTGAATATTTCCTGTGTCTGAAAGGACTCTCATGCCAACTATCAATATTCCTGGTGTCGGCGCGGTCAGGCTTGACCAGATCGCCGGTGCAGTCTTGGGCGTTATTTCCATCCTTGCCCTCGTCCTTGGTCTCACCCTGGGCCTGAAGGACGGTAACGGCTCCTCCAACAACGGCAGCGGTGATGGCTCTTCTACGACCACCACCCCTGCAGCCCCGACGACGCCGACCACGCCGACGACCCCAACCACTCCGACGACTCCGACGACGCCGACTGAGGATCCGAAGCCGCCGCTGCCTCCGCGTCCGACGACCGATGCCCCGACCACCACGGAGCAGTCCGGCCCGTCCCGCCAGGAAGAGCTTGGCCTGAGTGATGCAGCTATCGGCGCTAAGGCGCAGCGCTTCAACCTTGACCTTGCGGGACGAGGTATCCCAGATAAGTCTGTTCGTTGGGCTTTCGCTGGCCTGCCGAAGATTGCGGAGCAGGAGCTGGAGGCTCGCGACACTCTGGACTTCAGCAAGGCGGTAAAGCCGAACAATATCGACGGCGTGGATATGCTCGCGTACCAGGCTGATGAGAAGACGGTTGTCTACTTCTACCGTGTTGATCTTGGCTTTGCCAACGAGTACAAGGGCAATTTCTTTAATCCGGAGACCGGCATGGGCGGTGACTGGTTGAAGAACATCCGCTGGGATATGCGCACGGCCTACGACGAGAACTACCACTACGTCGCTATCGCTACCCAGCTGAAGCCGGCGCCGAACCTGGAGGCAGGTAAGACCGCTGCGGAGTTTTCCAAGGCGCTTGCCTCTGACGTGATGCGCAAGTTGGGGCTGACGTCCCTGGCTGACTTCTTTGACAAGCTTCCGGTGAAGGTTGTTGAGAGCAACAAATAGGCTTAAGAAATAGGCTTAAGCCTTTTAACCGGCCACCTTGGTGTGCACCGTGTGCACCTTCGGGTGGGGTTAAGTAGCAAAAAGTGTGTCTGGTCCTCGGCTTGTTAGGTGTTAGCTGACCAGCACATGCACATCGGGTCTGGATAGGGTGTTCATCCTTATTCAGGCCCGTTTCGTATTTGTCCCGCTCAGCCTCTGGGCGCTCGCCTTCACGTACATCTGTGTAAAATTTTACATTGCGCCGGTAACTACCAAGCGGCAGAAATTTTCTACCAGGGGCTTTATCCGAGCCGATTTTTGCGATGTAAAATTTTACACACGCCCGGCGAAGGAAAGACCCAGAGCTAAACAAGACCCAGAGCTAAATAATTAAGCCGTTTTATTCGCCGGAGGGTTCGAGGTCGTCGTCGTAGATGTCGTCGATAAGCGGTTCGGCGATGGAGGTGCCGGAGAGGTAGTCCTTCGTGTAGCCGTCGTCATCAGAGTGGATGGCGTGAGGGGTGGCGGTGGTGTGGGTGAGGTAGGACTCATAGCCCGAGTCGGGGATGTTGGATGTGAGGAAAGTCAGAACAGCATCGATGGTTAGGCGGCGCATGCCCTCGGTATTGGTGGGGCTGAGCAAGTTGATGGCGCCGAATTCTTCGAGCGTGGTGTGGTTGCTCGTGCGGAAGAAACACAGGGAGGCGATGAGTACCACCACATCGGTAGCGCTGATGCCAGGGCGGAAAGCACCAACGTCCTGCCCCATGAGCAGGAGACGTTCGAGCTGCAGGATCACCTCGGATTCACTGCGCATGGACGTGACTTCGCCAGGGGTGAGCACCGGGTCGAGGTTCTCGCGCAGGAGCAAACGAATGGCCTCAGGGTTCTGCGCCATGCTGTGGTACAGCGCATCAACGAAACGGCGAATGCCTTCCACGGGTGCGGCGTAGGAACGCTCTAAGAAATCCTGCGGCGGGGAGAAGCCCCACGCAGCGCGGATGAGGCAGCGACGGTACAGCTCCTTTTTATCCCCGAAGTGGTAGTGGAGCATGCGCTTGGACATGCCTACTTCTTTGGCTATCGCATCTAGCTTCGTCGCGGAATAACCATCGGCCGCGAAGTGGGACATAGCGACGGTGAGGGCGCGGTCGAGGTCAGCTTTGTTTGCGCCCTCTGCCGCCCCTTCAGGAGCAGCAGAGCCCGCGGATGCAATCCCATCCGGGTGGGCACCGCCGGCACCGGGTTCCGTCACGTCGTTGTCCTTTACTTCCAGTTCTGTCGAGTTGTGTTCCGTGACATTTAGTTGAAAAGGTCACTGTTGTTCATCGTGCCTAACAGCGGGTGGTTTTGTCGCTTACATCGCGCTAGGTGGGGCAGTGGTTGGGGAAAAGCCCTAGAGTTTCGGGGGTAGCATGGGGCATGTAGATGGTCCGGATGCGCCTATTCGGGGGTATGCGGCCATGCACGGTACCCAAGCGGCCCAACACCTAGGAGGAGATATGACCACCACACCGAAGAAGGTCAAAGTCACCGTCACCGGCGCTGCCGGCAACATTGCGTACTCGTTGCTGTGGCGAATCGGGGCAGGCGAGGTCTTCGGCCCCGACACGATCGTGGACCTAGCGCTGCTGGAGGTGCCGGGCCACGTAGGCAACGCGGAAGGTGTTGCCATGGAGCTGTCCGATTCCGCGCTGGAGCGCGTGGGCAACATCACGGTGACGGATGATGCGGCGAAGGCCTTTGATGGTGCGAATGCGGCGTTCCTCGTCGGCGCGAAGCCGCGCGGTAAGGGCGAGTCGCGTGCGGACATGCTGCAGGCGAATGGCCAGATCTTCATCGGCCAGGGTCGTGCGATCAATGACCATGCAGCAGATGATGTGCGTGTCCTCGTGGTGGGTAACCCGGCGAATACGAATGCGTACATCGCTAACAAGGCAGCGCCGGATGTTGCTGCGGAGCACTTCAATGCGCTCATGCGCCTGGACCACAACCGTGCGATCTCGATGCTGTCGCAGAAGCTGGGTAAGCACTCCAGCGAGTTTGAGAACATCGCGGTGTGGGGCAACCACTCGGACACCCAGTTCCCGGATATTGCGTATGCCACGGTGGAAGGTCAGCCGGTGAAGGATCTGGTGGATGAGGCCTGGTACGTCGATGAGTTCATCCCGCGCGTGGCTAAGCGTGGTGCGGAGATCATTGAGGTCCGCGGTCGTTCTTCCGCTGCGTCCGCCGCATCCGCAGCTGTTGATCACATGCGTGATTGGGTTGCTGGGACGGAAGGGAAGTGGGCGACGACGGCGGTGCCGTCGACAGGCAGCTACGGCGTTGATGAGGGGCTGGTCTTCGGCTTCCCGGCCATCGCGCGTGATGGCCGCTGGTCCGTCGTTGAGGGCCTTGAGCTGACTGATTTTCAGCGCGCACGCATCAACGCGAATGTGGAGGCTCTGCGCGAGGAAGCAGCGATCGCAGACCGCCTGTTCTAGGGGGCTTTGCTTAGCGACGAGTCCCGGAAAACCAGCCCACGTTAAACTATTTAACCGTGACTGACACTTCCGGGACTTTTAGCGCATTCAATGAGAGCCTTATCGGCGTCAACCGGGCAGACAGCCTGCCCAAGAGTTGGGAGCCGCAAGAGCTTGAACAGGGTATTTACGATGATTGGGTAGCGCGCGGCTACTTCACGGCGGATCCGTCGTCGGAGAAGCCTGCGTACTCGATTGTGCTGCCCCCGCCGAACGTGACGGGTCAGCTGCACATGGGTCACGCGTTGGACCACACCCTGATGGATTCCCTGGTGCGCCGTAAGCGTATGCAGGGATATGAGGTCCTGTGGCTGCCGGGCATGGACCACGCGGGCATTGCTACGCAGACCAAGGTCGAAGCCATGCTCAAGGAGACCGAGGGCAAGGACCGCTACGACTACGGGCGTGAGGAGTTCATCTCGCGCGTGTGGGAGTGGAAGGAAAAATACGGCGGCACCATCACGTCGCAGATGCGCGCGATCGGCGATTCCGTCGATTGGTCGCGTGAGCGCTTCACGCTCGATGAGGGCCTGAACCGCGCTGTGGTGACCATCTTCAAGCAGCTTTACGACGCGGGCATGATCTACCGCGATTACCGCCTGGTCAACTGGTCGCCGGTGCTGGAGACCGCGGTCTCGGACATCGAGGTCGTGTACAAGGATGTCGAGGGCGAATTCGTCTCCATCCGCTACGGCTCGCTGAATGACGATGAGCCGCACCTCATCGTTGCCACCACCCGTGTGGAAACGATGCTGGGTGACGTGGCTATCGCCGTCCACCCGGATGATGAGCGCTACCAGCACCTCGTCGGTGAGAAATTCCCGCACCCATTCCGTGATGATCTGACCATTGAGGTCATCGCTGATGATTACGTGGACATGGAGCTGGGTACCGGTGCGGTGAAGATCACTCCGGCGCACGATCCGAATGACTACGAAATGGGCCTGCGCCACAACTTGGACATGCCGATCATCATGGACAAGACCGGTCACATTGCGAACACCGGGACCCAGTTCGATGGCATGGATCGCTTCGAAGCCCGCGTGCGAGTTCGTGAGGCGTTGGCGGAGCAAGGTCGCATTGTCAAGGAAGTGCGACCGTACGTCCACTCCGTCGGCCACTCTGAGCGCACCGGTGAGCCGATTGAGCCACGCCTGTCCCTGCAGTGGTTCGTCAAGGTGGACGAGCTCGCCCGCATGTCGGGTGAGGCTGTCCGTGAGGGCGACACTGTTATCCACCCGCAGTCCCTGGAGAAGCGCTACTTCGACTGGGTGGACAACATGCACGACTGGACCATTTCACGCCAGCTGTGGTGGGGCCACCGCATCCCGATCTGGTACGGCCCGGAAGATGAAAACGGTGAGCGCGACATCATCTGCCTCGGCCCGGATGAAGAGGCGCCAGAAGGCTACGAGCAGGACCCAGACGTTCTGGATACCTGGTTCTCGTCTGCGCTGTGGCCGTTCTCCACGATGGGTTGGCCGGACAAGACCCCGGAGCTGGAGAAGTTCTACCCAACGACGGTGCTGGTCACCGCTTACGACATTCTCTTCTTCTGGGTTGCCCGCATGATGATGTTCGGCACCTTCGCCGGTATCGAAACCCCTGAAATCCTTGGGGTCGGAGCGGAGCGTAGGCCCCAAGTTCCATTCGATAATATCTTCCTCCACGGCCTCGTCCGCGATGAGAAGGGCCGGAAGATGTCCAAGTCCTTGGGCAACGGCATCGACCCGATGGACTGGGTGCGCGATTATGGTGCGGACGCGCTGCGCTTCGCCCTTGCACGCGGCGCTAACCCGGGCATTGACCTGCCGATTGGCGATGACAACGCGGCATCGGCCCGTAACTTCGCCACCAAGCTCTACAACGCCACCAAGTTCGCGCTCATGAACGGCGCTGCACTCGGGGCGTTGCCCGAGCGAAGTGAACTGACGGACGCAGACCGGTGGATTCTGGATCGCCTCGAGACCGTGCGCGGTGACGTGGATAAGCTTCTCGACGACTACCAGTTCTCCAAGGCCAACGAAGAGCTCTACCACTTCGCATGGGATGAGCTGTGTGACTGGTACTTGGAGATTGCCAAGACCCAGATCCCGCGAGATGCCGCTGAGGCGACACCTGCGGAGCAGGAGCGTGGCCGCACCACCCAGATCGTGCTTGGCCGCGTCCTCGACGTGGTGCTGCGCCTGCTGCACCCGACGATGCCGTTTGTTACCGAGGTGCTGTGGAAGGCGCTGACGGAGAAGGACTCCCTGTGCCTGGCGCCGTGGCCGACCGCGGAGGACACCAATGGTGGGGCAGAGGTCGATGAGACCGCACAGCGTCGTATTGAGGATGCCGTGAAGCTCATCACCGAGCTGCGCCGCTTCCGTTCTGACCAGGGTGTGAAGCCCTCTCAGAAGGTTCCGGCCCAGATTGATTTCGCTGCGGCTGACCTGGCTGGCCAGGAGGACATGGTTCGCTCCATCGCGAAGGTGGAGGCGCCGGGGGATGGTTTCACGTCGTCTGCGAGCGTCGAAATGCGTTTGAGCACCGTCACCCTGGACGTGGCGCTGGATACCTCTGGCACCGTCGATATTGCGGCGGAGCGCAAGCGCCTGGAGAAGGAACTCGCGGCAGCTCAGAAGGAGCTGGACACCACCGGCAAGCAGCTGGGCAACGAGAACTTCCTAGCTAATGCGCCGGCTGAGGTTGTGGAGAAGATCAAGGCCCGCCAGCAGATCGCGCAGGAAGAGTCGGCCCGCCTCACCGCACGCCTGGAGTCTTTGCCAGCTCAAGGAGCGAAGTAGCGTGGCCCACGACGAGGACGCGAACTACGAGGTCCGGATGGACGAAGATGGCTTCGTCCTGGACTTGGGTGGGGGAGAGGACGCGGGGGCGTCGACAAGCGAAGACGCCATCGAACGCCCCGTGGCCGACGGCGACCTAGCTGAGCTTGCTCGCGTTGAGGCGGAGCTGCTCGCGCGCTGGCCGGAGACGAAGATTGATCCGAGTCTGGAGCGCATTGAGCTGCTCATGGACCTGCTGGGGCACCCCGAGCAGACCTACAAAGTCATCCATGTGGCGGGCACGAACGGCAAAACCTCCACGGTGCGGATGATTGAATCGCTGCTGCGTGCTTTCGGTGCGCGCGTGGGGCGGACGACGAGCCCGCACCTGCAATCCATCACAGAACGCGTGGGCATTGATGGTGAGCCGATCCACCCGGCAGATTTCGTGCGCATCTACGACGAGATCAAACCGTTCGTGGAGATGGTGGACGCGCAAAGCGATCACCCAATGTCCTATTTCGAGGTCACCGTGGCCATTGCGCTGGCTGCTTTTGCCGACGCCCCCGTGGACATCGCCGTCGTCGAAGTAGGAATGGGTGGCCGCTGGGATGCGACGAATGTGGTGCGCGCGGACGTGGATGTGATCACTCCCGTTGGGCTGGACCACACGGATTATCTTGGCGACACCTTGGCGGAGATTGCTGGGGAGAAAGCCGGGATCATCACCAACCCCGAATCCATCACCGTGGTGGCTAACCAGGACCCCGAAGCAATGCGCGTGATCTTGGAACGCACCGTGGAAATGGGCACTGCTGTCGCACGCCTTGATCAGGAATTCGGCGTGGAATCCGCGGCCGTTGCCGTTGGCGGTCAAACCGTGACGCTGCGTGGACTTTCTGGCACGTTTGAGGAGATTTTCCTGCCGCTGTCCGGCCCACACCAGGCACGCAATGCCGCTGTGGCTTTGGCCGCAGTGGAAGCATTCTTCGGTGCGGGCAGTGGACGCCAGCTCGACGCGGAGATCGTGCGCGCCGGGTTTGCTAACGCGATCTCGCCTGGCCGTTTGGAGCGCGTGCGGTCCACGCCCACGACGTTCATTGATGCCACCCACAACCCCCACGGGGCACAGGCGTTGGCCGCTGCGTTGGCCAATGACTTCGATTTCGCTCGCCTGATCGGCGTCTTAGGCATCCTTGGGGACAAGGATGCCCTGGGCGTGCTGCAGGCACTGGAGCCGGTGTTGAGTGAAGTGGTGATCACCCAAAACTCCTCCCCACGCGCGACGGATGCCTATGAACTGGCGGAAATCGCCCGCGACGTCTTTGGTGAAGAACGCGTCCACGTGGAGGAACATCTCCCATCCGCATATACGCTGGCTGTGGAATTAGCTGAAGAGGCGCTCGAAGCTGTTGGCGTGCAATCCGGCTCCGGTGTGATCATCACCGGCTCGGTTGTCACTGCCGGTGAAGCCCGCGCAATGTTTGGAAAGGACCCTGAGTAATGGCCCGCACGTTCCGCACCGATAAGACCGATAAGACCGATAAGAACGGCCCGGCAGAATACGGACCGCTTGGCCCCGGATCCGAGCCGGTCAAGGACCCGATCAAGGGGTTGTCCGGGGTGTTGTCCGGCACCCTGATCATGGAGTCCATAACCATCCTGCTGTGCCTCACAGTCATTCTGAAGATCAACGACGGTGAACTGTGGACAACATTCAACTGGGTCTTTATCACCGTGATGGGGCTGGTGCACTTCTTTGTTGCTTTCATCCAGCGTCGCCCGTGGGCACTGTGGCTTGATATTGCGCTGCAGGTCCCACTGATCATCCCCGGTTTTTTCATTCACTGGTCCGTCGGCGCGGTGGGCGTGATGTTCGGTATCGTCTGGTTCCTCATCGTGAAAATGCGCGCTGATATTTTGGAGCGCCAGCGCCGTGGCCTGCTTGTTACCCAGCACTTGGGTACGTAGTGAGAGGTCTTGTAGTGGCCTTTTAAATGTCTTTTTTGGGTGGCGGGGGCACCCAAAAAATGTGATCGGGGATACGTAGCCCTAAAAAAGTGATCTAGGTTCGGTACTCCTGTGTGATCTTCCCTATACTTGTGAAGATGTGTAATCCAACACAATTAATAAAGGAGATCCATGACTGAGCCGATTTACATCACCCAGGCCAAGCGCACCCCGATTGGCACCTTCGGTGGTTCCCTGTCCCGGATGGCCACCATCGATCTTGGCACCCACCTTGCCAAGGCCCTCATTGAATCTTCCGGTGTTTCGGCGGACCAGTTCGATTCCGCTGTGTGGGCCAACGTTGTCACCACCATCCCGCGCGACAACTACACCTCCCGCGCAGTGTCGCTGGAGGCTGGCATGCCGCAGAGCTCCCACGCATACGGCGTGAACCGTCTGTGTGGCTCCGGTGTCCAGGCCATCATCTCCGCTGCACAGCAGCTGATCACGGGTGATGCGAAGCTCTCCATCGCCGGTGGTGTGGAGGTCATGTCCCAGGCGCCGTACTCCGTTGACGGTATGCGTCAGGGCCGCAAGATGGGCGATGGTCGTCTGATTGACTGGCTGACCGGCGCGCTGACGGACCCGATGGGCAACGGTGGCATGGGCATCACCGCGGAGAACATCGCTGAGAAGTTCGGCATCTCCCGCGAGCGCCAGGACGAGTACGCACTGCAGTCCCAGGAGCGCGCAGCCGCTGCTATTGCCAACGGCGAGTTCGTGGACCAGATCGTTCCGGTTGGTGAGTTCACCACTGACGAGCACCCGCGTCAGACCACGCTGGAGAAGCTCGCCGGCCTGCGCCCGACCTTCAAGAAGGACGGCACCGTCACCGCTGGTAACGCGTCCGGCATTAATGACGCTGCGGCGGCCACCGTCATGACCACCGAGACCGGCCTCAAGGAATTCGGTCTCGAGCCGCTGGCCAAGGTTGTGTCCTGGGGTCTCGCTGGCTGCGACCCGGCAACGATGGGCCTCGGTCCGGTCGGCGCTGTTCCGAAGACACTGGCCAAGGCTGGCCTGGATCTGAAGGACATCAAGTTCATCGAGTCCAACGAGGCATTCGCTGCGCAGTGCATCGCTGTTGCTGACCAGCTTGGCTTCGACAATGAGAAGACCAACGTCCAGGGTGGCGCTATCGCACTTGGCCACCCGATCGGCGCCACCGGCGTCATTCTGACCACCAAGCTCATCCACCAGCTGAAGAACGCTGGTGGCGGCTACGGCCTCGTCACCGCTTGCATCGGTGGCGGCCAGGGCATCGCACTCGTACTGGAGGTTTAAATATGGCAGTGAATGACATCAAGACCGCAGCTGTTCTCGGCGCTGGCTCCATGGGTGCTGGTATCGCCGCACACATGGCTAACGCTGGCATCAAGGTTCACCTCCTCGACCTGCCGGTCGAAGGTGCTGAAGGCGATGAGCGCAACGCTCGCGCCCAGAACGGCATTGATACCCAGATCAAGCGCTACGGCTTCCAGCGCCCGGAGTACGCCAAGCTGGTCACCCCGGGTAACACCGAGGACCACCTGGACCGTCTCGGTGAGGTTGACTGGATCGTTGAGGCTGTCTTCGAGGACATCAACGTCAAGCGCGACACCTTCGCCAAGGTCGACGCGCACCGTAAGCCGGGCACCCCGGTGTCGTCCAACACGTCCACCATCCCGCTCGAGGTTCTGCTCGGCGAGGCATCGGATGAGTTCAAGCGTGACTTCTCCATCACCCACTTCTTCAACCCGCCGCGCGTGATGCGCCTTGTGGAGTACGTCGAAGGCCCGGACACCTCCGCTGAGGTCAACGAGCAGATGCACCACGTGCTGGAGCGTCAGATGGGCAAGGTCGTGGTGGATTGCCGCGATACCCCGGGCTTCATTGCCAACCGAATTGGTAACTTCTGGATGGCAGCTGGTGCCAAAACCGCTTTCGACCAGGGTATTAAGCCGGAGCAGGCAGACGTCGCATTTGGCCGTCCGTTTGGCGTTCCGCGCACCGGCATCTTCGGCCTGTTCGACTACGTGGGTATCCAGCTCGTCCCCGGTATTTGGGGCTCCCTGCTGAAGGCGCTGCCACAGTCGGATGCGTACCACGACTACAACATCGTGGAGCGCGACGAGTTCAAGACCTTGCTGGACAAGGGCTTTACTGGCCGCACGGCCGAGTCCGGCTTCTTCCGCGGCCGCGATGAGGTCTACGACTTCGCCGCCGGCGATTACCGCCCGAAGGAGTCCTTCGAGGTTCCCAAGGATGCCAAGGAGCTCATGGAATCCGGCACTCCTGAGGGCAACTACGCTAAGGAAGTCTTTAAGGTCTTCATCAAGTATTGCTGCGACACTGCGCCGGAAATCGCGGATTCTGTCGACCAGATCGACATTGCCATGCAGCTCGGCTACGGCTGGAAGCAGGGCCCATTCCAGCTCGCGGATTCCATCGGGCTGGACTATGTTGCATCGCTTTTCGACGATGTCCCGTCCCTCCTCGCCGCCGCCAAGACCGCTGGTGGTTTCTACGCTGACGGCAAGGTGCTGGGCACCAACGGCACCCTGACCGACCTGCCGGCCCGCGAAGGTGTCATCCGCGTGGCTGACCTGGTCGCTGGTGCTGAGGAGATCGCTGGCAACGCCGATGCGTCTGTGTACAAGCTCACCGATGGTGATTACGCAGGCTTCGGTGTCTTCGTGTACAAGACCCCGATGAACTCCAACTCCAACAATGTCACGGAGCTGCTTACCCACGCTGGTGAGTGGGACATCAAGGGCCTGGTCATTGCCAACGATGAGGAGCGTGCCTTCTCCGCTGGCGCTGACCTGGGCACCCTGGCTAAGCTCTCCGGCCCGGAGGGCGACAATGAGGAGCTGGCCCGCACCATCAAGCAGGGTATTGACGGCTTCCGCGCACTGCGCGGTGCCCCGTACCCGGTGGTTGGCGCTGTCCGTGGCGTTGCCCTCGGCGGCGGCATGGAGATTCTCCTGCACACCGACGCTTCCGTCATCCACGCAGAGACCCGCGTTGGCTTCCCGGAGCGCAACGTCGGCCTGTTCCCGGCATGGTCGGGCCCGGTGCGTCTGTTGGAGCGCCTGGTGGACCTGGGTGTGCCGAACCCGCACAAGGTTGCGTTCGACGCACTGCTGGGCACCGTCAAGCCGGTTCCTGCCATCAACATCGACTTCTGGCGCAAGGATGACCAGCTCATCCAGTCCCCGGACCACGTTGTTGAAGGCGCACTGGCCCTGGTGAAGAAGCTCGCCGAGGGCTACTCCGCCCCGGCTGAGGCACAGCTCCCGCTGACCACTGAGACCCTCGAGTACACCGAAGGTTCTGACACCGACAAGGCGATCGGCGAGGCCCTCGCTTCCGTCTACGCCGGTGAAGGCACTGCGGACGAGGACGAGCTTGGCCGCCGTCAGGTTGAGGCTGCAGCCAAGGTCCTGGCGCGTCAGGAAAACCACGACCGCGCAGTGGCTATGGCCACCACGCGTCGCCCGCTGAACAACTAACGTTCAACGCCTCAGGCCGGCCCCGAGTTTTCTTCGGGAGCCGGCCTTTTTACTTCCTCTGGTTCGAGAAATCTCGCATTGCAGGAATGGCGAGCTGGGGGAATCGAGGGTGAAAAATTCCAATTCGTCAGAAATATCGAACGGGACCCTACGGAAATGCCCCTGGCCTATTCAAAGTCCAGGGGCATTGTGCGCCGTAGGAACCGTTATGAGCGGTACGCGCTCACGCCGGTGATCGACTTGCCCACGATGAGGGACTGCATTGTGTCAGTGCCCTCGTAGGTGTGCAGAGACTCGATGTCAGCGTGGTGTCGTGCCACATCGTTCTCCAGCAGGATGCCTACGCCACCGAACATGTCGCGTGCGTCGGCGGACACCTTGCGGGCACCGCGGGTGTTGTGCACCTTGGCTAGGGCTGCCTGCTTCTCGTTGAGTTCGCCGGCTTCCTCAAGTTCGAGAAGGCGACGGCAGTACAGCGCCATAGAGGTGACTTCCTGCAGCATGTCAGCGAGGCGCTGCTGGATGATCTGGTTCTTCACCAGCGGGCGGCCGAACTGGACGCGGCGCTGGGCGTAGTCAAGCGCCTTCTCGTAGCAGTCAATCGCCATGCCGAGCGCCACCCATGCGACAGCGATGCGGGTACCGGTGAGCACCTTCGCGGTGTCGCGGAAGGAGTGGGAGTTCGGCAGACGGCGGTCATCCGAAACACGCACGTTGTTCAGCTTGATGTGTGCCTGCGGGATACCGCGCAGGGAGGCCTTGCCCACGATGGTTTCCGCCTCATACCCATCCTGGTCCTGGTCCACGATGAAGCCCTTGACCTCACCGTCTTCCTCATCGCGTGCCCACACGATGGTGATGTGGCCGACGGAACCGTGGCCGATCCACTTCTTCTCACCGTTGATGACCCACTCGTCGCCCTCGCGGCGAGCCGAGGTTTCCAAACCGATGGAGTCGGAACCGTGATCAGGCTCGGTCAGCGCGAAGGCACCGCGGATCTCCATGCGGGACATCGGGCCCAGGTACTTGGCCTTCTGCTCCTCGGAACCACACATGTCGATCGAGCGCATGGCCAGACCGGACTGCACGATGTGCGCGGTGGCCGTCGATGCGTCCGTACGCGCGAATTCCATCTGGATCAGGCGGTTCGCACGGATGGAAATCCCCGGCTTGCCGTCGATGGAGATGCCATCGGTGACAAGGCCGCGGCGTGCCGCTTCCTCAACACCGGGGATGTTGTACTCGGCCTTCTCCCACGCCTCATTGATGGAGGGGCGGGCGAATTCCATAAATTCGCGGGCTTTCTTCCACCACTCCAGATCCTCGCCATCAACATCGGCGAAGACCTGGTAGTAGTCCGTCTTCGGGTCCAGCAGTGCTGCGACCTCGTTTACATTCTGATCTGCCATGGCGATTAACCTGCGAATGCGCCGACGCCGGTGATGGACTTGCCCACGATGAGGGACTGCATGGTGTCGGTGCCCTCGTAGGTGTGCAGAGCCTCGATGTCGGCGTGGTGGCGTGCCACGTCGTTCTCGAGCAGGATGCCCACGCCGCCGAACATGTCGCGTGCGTCAGCGGAGATCTTGCGTGCGGCACGGGTGCAGTGAACCTTCGCCAGGGCTGCCTGCTGCTCGGTGAGCTGGCCGGACTCCTCAAGCTCGAGGAGGCGACGGCAGTACAGGAAGATGGAGGTCAGGTCCTGCAGCATGTCAGCGAGACGCTGCTGGATGATCTGGTTCTTCACCAGCGGGCGGCCGAACTGGACGCGGCGCTGTGCGTAGTCGAGCGCCTTCTCGTAGCAGTCGGTGGCAAGACCAAGCGATGCCCATGCGACGGACACGCGCGTGCCGGCCAGGACCTTCGCGCAGTCGCGGAAGGAGTTCGCGCCCGGCAGACGGCGGTCATCGGAAACGCGCACGTTGTTCAGCTTGATGTGTGCCTGCGGGATGCCGCGCAGCGATGCCTTACCGACGATCGTCTCCGCCTCGTAGCCCTCCTGGTCCTGGTCCACGATGAAGCCCTTGACCTGACCATCGGCGGTGTCGCGTGCCCAGACGATGGCGATGTGGCCGACGGAGCCGTGGCCGATCCACTTCTTCTCGCCGTTGATGACCCACTCGTCACCATCCTTCTCAGCGGTGGTCTCCAGAGCAATGGAGTCGGAGCCGTGATCCGGCTCGGTCAGTGCGAATGCACCGCGGATCTCCAGGTGGCACATCGGCTTCAGGTACTTAGCCTTCTGCTCCTCAGAGCCGCACATGGCGATGGACTGCATTGCCAGGCCGGCCTGGACGCCGAAAGCGGTGCCCAAGGATGCGTCGACACGCGCGAACTCAAACGCCATCAGGCGGGCAGCGCGCACGGACATGTGCGGCTCGCCTTCGATCTCAATAGCGTCGCGGAACAGGCCACGCTTACCGGCTTCAGCGACGACAGGGATCTGGTACTCGGCCTTTTCCCACCCCTCATTGATGTAGGGGCGGGCGAACTCGCCGAACTCGCGGGCCTTCTTCCACCACTCAAGGTCCTCACCATCAATATCGGCGAATACCTGGTAGTAGTCAGTCTTCGGGTCGAGCAGTTCGTGGACTGGGTTGTCAGCCATGAGTTCCTCTTTCTTCGATTCCGGGGGAGGTTTCGCCCCGTGAATGTGGAGCAAAACCATAACGCCTTCAATTGTGACTTATGTCGCAGATGTTTACAAATGAATTCGAGGCAATTTTTGTGGGATTTCTCGCACTCATTGTCACGAATGCGTCGTCCGGATGAAAGTGAGAGCTTCGGCTAGGCCTCCAAAGGAATAAGGCGCAGGTCTTTGCGCAGAATCTTGCCGGTCGGGTTCTTGGGAATCTGGTCGAGGAATGTCACGGCACGCACCTTCTTATAGGGGGTGACGCGCTCCGCGACCCAGTCCATGAGTTCGTCCTCCGTGAGTTCGGCGCCCTCCTGCAGAACGACGAATGCACGCGGAATTTCAAGGCCGTCACGGTCAACGCCGACCACACCCGCGTCCGCAATCGCTTCGTGAGTGAGCAGCAGTGCTTCGAGTTCGGCGGGGGCGACTTGGTAGCCCTTGTATTTGATCACTTCTTTCGCGCGGTCGACGATGTAGAAGAACCCGTCCTCGTCCACGCGTGCAACATCTCCGGTGCGGAGCCAGCCACCATCAACGAATGCTTCACTGGTGGCTTCTTTGTCATTCAGGTAGCCCTGCATGACTTGCGGGCCGCGGACAAGTAGCTCGCCGGCCTCACCCTGGGGGACGTCTTCAAGGGTGTCGATGTCCACGATGCGACACTCCGTGTTGGGGACGGGCAGTCCAATGGAGCCTGGGTTGTTCTGCCCTTTAATGCCGATATTCACGGCGGGTGACGTTTCTGTCATCCCGTACCCCTGCACGCAATCGGTATCGATGCGGCGTTCGACCGCGCGCGCGACTTCCTCATCCAGTGGGGCAGCGCCGGAGAACATGAGTCGGTTTGCGGCGAAGCCTTCGGCGGTGACAGCTGGGTGCTTGGCCAATGCGACGGCCATCGGTGGGGCAATGAATGTCATCTCAATGCCATGCTCGCCGTGGGCATGCAGGAACACATCAAGGTCGAACTTCGGCATTGTGTAAATGTGCGCGCGCTGCAACATGGGGGTGAGAAGCAGTGCCGTCATGCCGTAAATGTGAGAGAAGGGGAGGGGAGACAGGGTCTTCGTGTGCAACCCAATGTCGTTCTTCTCTAGCATGTAGCGCGCCTGCAGCACGTTGGAGGTGAGGTTGCTGTGCGTGAGCATGACGCCCTTCGGTAAGCCGGTCGTGCCGGAGGAGAAAGGTACCGATGCCAGGGTATTACCATCAACGTGGACATCAGGAGCGAGCAATTGCTTATCGACGATCTCTTCTAGCTCGTAGTCCCACACATGCTCTCCACGCCCGATATCGGACACTCCGATGAAGAGATCTGCGCCGGCCATGTCCGCGACTTTCTCAACGTCCTCGGGGTTCATTAGGACGCCGATCGGGTTGACAGTCGCGCCGGCGCGCAAAATACCAAAGAGTGCGACGGCAAAGTTGATGGAATTGGGGATCTGTAGGGAGACAACGCTGCCTGGCCCAATGTCACGCGAGGCGAGATAACCAGCCACGGCATCGGCTCTGTTCTTCAGCTCGCCATAGGTGACGGTGTTGCCTGTGGTTAGTTCCGTGAGTGCAATACGTTCGGAATCTTCGGGGCGTAGATCGTGGAAGATGAGGTCATAGACGGACCCGTCGAAAAGCTCGATGTCTGGGTACGGGCTGGTGAAGATCATGATGATCCTTTCGGTATTGCGGACAGGCATTTCACAAAAGGAAAATGTTAGTTTTGCAAAATGTTCTGCCCATTGTGACGGCCATCGCACAATTCCGCACTAAAAAAGCCAATATTTTTCATAATTGATTCCGGGTATTCTGTGGCTCATGAAAGCTGGTTCCCTCGCTCTCGCCGCCGCCTTGTCGTTGGCCGCGATCGTCCTCGTGTTCGTAGACCTTCCCCGCTGGATCGCGTTGTTGCTGGTGGTGGCTGCTGGCGTGTTCCTGTTCATCGGGCTGCGCGACAAATATCGCGCGTACAGTGCCCGGGAGAGTACGCCGATCGAGCTCGACGATGAACAGCGCGACACCATCTCCCGCCTGAAGGCGGAGGGGCGTGAGGATTCGGCGATCCGGCAGGTGCAGTTGTGGTTTCGGAACACGAGCTACGACGAGGCGGCAGCTGTTGTGCGCGACATTGATTAGCAGGCGGTAGGGTTGAGGCCATGACTGAACGCACACTGATTCTGATTAAGCCGGACGGCGTCAAGAACGGCCACGTGGGAGAGATTATCTCCCGCATTGAGCGCAAGGGCCTGAAGCTCGTTGAGATGGACCTGCGTACCGCAGACCGCGCTACCGCTGAGAAGCACTACGAGGAGCACAAGGACAAGCCGTTCTTCGGCGAGCTCGTTGACTTCATCACCTCCGCACCGCTGGTTGCTGGCATCGTCGAGGGCGAGTCCGCTATCGCTGCATGGCGTCAGCTGGCCGGTGGCACCCACCCGGTTGAGGCTGCTACGCCGGGCACCATCCGTGGTGACTTCGCTCTGACCGTCGGTGAGAACGTGGTTCACGGCTCTGACTCTCCGGAGTCCGCTGAGCGCGAGATCGCTATCTGGTTCCCTAACCTCTAAGTGCGCGCCTGAAAGGCCCGCAGCAACACTTCAGTCCCCGCCGTGTGGTGGGGACTTTCTTTATGCCGAATCAACTCCAAAACGACGGCAGGGGAGCGCCTTGGTTACGCGTGCGTGAAAAATAGGGGAACTTTTGCGCTGGAGGGCTTCTACCGGTTGCAGGCGTGCTTGGCCGGTTCGACGCTAACGGGCATGTCTAAGAATCTCCCTCGTCGTCGTTTTCTCACCGGTTCCGCCGCGGTTGCTGCGGGCGCTGCTATTTCCCAGGCCGTTCCGGCGCAGGCACAGCTGTCTTCGTCCTCATCCGCGCTGTCCTCAGCGCGCCTGCCTAAGGAGTCCGCGCCGGCACCGTACGCGGCGTTTATGCACGGTGTTGCCTCCGGTGATCCGATTCCGAACTCGGTGATCATCTGGACCCGCGTCACGGTGTCCCCGGACGCGGTTCCGGGTTCCGGGGTTGGCGCGGATGTGGATGTGCGCTGGGAGATTGCCACCGACCGCGAGTTCACCAACGTTGTCCGCTCCGGCACGCAGCGCGCCTCCGCGAACACGGACCACACGGTCAAGGTTGATCCGAATGGCCTGCATCCGGGCACAAATTACTTCTTCCGCTTCCATTTCAACGGGCAGACCTCCCCGGTTGGCGCCACCCACACCGCGCCGGCGTTTGAGGCTGATCTGGAGCAGTACAACCTGGCCATCGCCTCCTGCGCCAACTACGAGTGTGGCTACTTCTCCGCCTACCGTGGCATGGCTGAGCGGGCAGAAGCCGGCGACATTGACCTCGTGGTCTTCCTCGGCGATTACATCTATGAGTACCCAACGGGGGAGTACGCCGGTAAGAGCGGTGTGTCTCGCCCGCACCACCCGGCGCATGAGATCACCACGCTCACTGATTACCGCACCCGCTACGGCCGTTACCGCACGGATGAGAATCTGCAGCGCGCGCACGCTGCCGCGCCGTGGGTTGTGGTGTGGGATGACCATGAGTCCGCGAATGACTCGTGGGATGGTGGCGCTGAAAACCACACTGAAGGTGCGGAAGGCACCTGGGATGTCCGTGAGAGCGCGGCACACCAGGCCTACTTCGAGTGGCTTCCGGTGCGCGGTGTGCGCCCGTCGGAAGGCGGCCACATCTACCGTTCCTACCGTTTTGGCAAGCTCATCCAGCTGACCATGATGGACCTGCGTACCTACCGTGACAAGCAGGAAAAGGTATTCAGCCCTGGCATCGATGCCGCTGATCGCTCCATGTTGGGTTCGGAGCAGTTCACGTGGCTCAAGGGGCAGGTGGAATCCGCTGTCACCGCGTGGAATGTTCTGGGTAATTCGGTCATGGTTTCGCCGATGGAGATCGGCCACCTGCCGCCGACCAGTTCGCAGAACCGCACCGCGAACCAGGTTCTCGATGACTTCACGCACAGCGCCGGCTTGGCCGTGAACACGGATCAGTGGGATGGCTACCGCTCCGAGCGTGCCTGCCTCTTCGAGCTGCTCAAGGACACCAAGCCGCACACCCTGTTTGTCACCGGTGACATTCACTCCGAGTGGGCCCACTCCGTCCAGCACAACGGCCGTGAGATTGGTGCGGAGATGGTGTGCACGTCCATCACTGCGCCGAATGTGGATGAGATTGTGACCACCTACACCAAGACCTACACCCCGGAGGACAACCCGATCACGCACCTCGTCGAGGGCGTCATGTACTCCGCCAACCCGTGGGTCAATCACGTGGACTTCGATTCCCATGGTTTCGGCATCGCACGCGTGCGCAAGGACCGCGTGATCATGGACTTCTTCCGTGTGTCGAATGTGGAGGATCCCGCAGCGCCGACCCGCCACGCCGTATCGCGCACGTGGGTCGCTGGCCAAGGTTTCCAGGCTTAAGCACTCTCGCTTATCGACGTTCCCACCGTCGCCCCACAAGCTGTGCCACAATAGGGGACAAGCTTTTAACACCCGTATCACCGTGCGGGCGTGAGCACGCAGCTGTGCGGCGGCGGTGGCTTTCTAATCACCAGCGCCCGGCTGGGCAACGTGGTTCTCTCCTGCGCGGTCAATTGAATAGGAGATTTCCGTGTCGGAAAAGGACGACATTGCAACCCCCGACAAGCCACGTCGCCGGGCAACAACAAAGAAGACGACCAAGAAGGCCTTGAAGCAGTCGACTGCTCCGCAGCAGTTGATGGACCGTTCCCAGATTCAGGACAAGACCCGTGTCTTCGCGTTGGCTAAGGCCTTGGGCATGCAGTCCAAGGAACTGATCATCGCGCTGAGCGATCTTGGCTTGGTTAAGGTTGCGGCATCCACGCTGACGCGTGCTGAGACGGAGCAGCTCCTGGACGCATTGGAGCAGGCCCCGGCAGCTAAGCCGTCTACGCAGGACAGCGCCGACGCGAAGAGCACTGCTGATGAGGCGGATGAAAAGATTCGCCACCGCGTGCGCAAGGACGTAGAAAACGAGATCAACCAGATCACCGAGAAGGTCGAGGCTGACCTCGAGCAGGCGCTGGCTGCAGAGTCTGTGGAGACAGAGACGTCTCCACAGGGAGCTGAGGACGACCCCATTGACGTTGAGGATCTCGTCGAGGAAATCTCCGCCGAGGAGCAGGCCGAAGCTGAAGCGCAGGCCGCTGAGGTGGAGGAAGCCACTGAGGTCTACGCACCGATCTTCAAGGCGCCGAGCACATCCCGCAGGCGCGCGCAGCGGTCGGGAGGGGCGGCGAAGAGGAACGTCGAAAAGCACGAGCCTCAAGAGACCCAAGAGCCTGATGAGGAGCCGATTCAGGAACCGAAGGCGATCAAGGGGTCCTCGCGCTTGGAGGCGCAGCGTCGTCGACGCAGCGAGCGGCGTGAGGAGGAGCGTAAGCGTTCCCGCGTGGTGTCGCAGGCCGAGTTCCTGGCGCGGCGTGAGTCTGTGGAGCGCACCATGGTTGTGCGTGAGCGCCCGCGCCATGATGGTCCGGGCAAGCTGACCCAGATTGGTGTTCTGGAGGATGGCCTGCTGGTTGAGCACTTCGTGGACTCGGATGAGAGTGCCTCGATGATCGGCAACATCTATCTCGGCCGCGTGCAGAACGTGCTGCCGAGTATGGAGGCCGCCTTCATTGACATCGGTCAGGGCCGCAACGGTGTGCTCTACGCCGGTGAAGTGGATTGGAAGTCTGCCGGCCTCGGCGGTCGTTCCCGCCGCATTGAGCAGGCACTGAAGTCCGGCGACCAGGTTCTGGTGCAGGTAACCAAGGACCCGGTGGGGCACAAGGGGGCCCGCCTGACCACTCAGATTTCCCTCGCGGGTCGTTTCCTGGTGTACGTGCCAGGTGGCCGCAGCGCTGGTATTTCCCGCAAGCTGCCTGCCCCGGAGCGTAAGCGCCTCAAGGAGATTCTGAGCAAGGTCGTGCCGGGCAAGGGCGGTTCCATCATCCGCACTGCTGCCGAAGGTGCATCCGAAGAAGCGATCGGCGCCGACGTTGCGCGCCTGCACTCCCAGTGGGAGGCCATCCAGGAACAGGCGGAGAAGGAAAAGAACTCCCCGGGTGCAAAGCCCGTCACGCTGTACGAAGAGCCGAAGCTTTTGGTCAAGGTCGTGCGTGACCTGTTCAACGAGGACTTCGACGCCCTCGTCGTAGACGGTAAGAAATCCTGGAACGTTGTGCACAACTACGTCCAGTCTGTCGCACCGGATCTGCTGGATAGGCTCGAGAAATTCGACCGCAACGAGCATGACGGCAAGGACGCCTTCGAGGTGTACCGCGTGGACGAGCAGATTCAGAAGGCTCTGTCCCGCACAGTCTGGCTGCCGTCGGGTGGCACCTTGGTCATTGACCGCACGGAGGCCATGACTGTCATCGACGTCAACACCGGTAAGTTCACCGGCTCCGGCGGCTCGCTGGAGGAGACCGTGACCTCCAACAACATGGAGGCCGCGGAAGAAATCGTCCGTCAGCTGCGCCTGCGCGACATTGGCGGCATGATCATCATCGACTTCATCGACATGATCCTCCCCGAAAACCAGGAGCTCGTCCTGCGTCGCCTGAAGGAGGCTCTCGGCCGCGATCGCACGCGCCACCAGGTCTCCGAGGTCACGTCGCTCGGCCTTGTTCAGCTCACGCGTAAGCGTTTGGGCACCGGGCTGGTGGAGACGTTCTCCACCACATGCGAGCACTGCGAAGGCCGGGGCATCGTGCTTACCGACGATCCCGTCACCGACACCACCAACCCCGACGACGCCGATAACCACAGCCACAGCAACCGCCGTTCCCGCCGCCGTAAGCCGGCCCAGGATCCGAGCAACCACCCGGCTGCTGTAGCGATGAACTCCCGCGACGAATCCAAGGATGAGCCAAAGGATGAGTCCAGGGATGAGTCCAAGCTGGAGGAGCTCGCTGACGCCGTGGTCTCCACGCCGTCCACCGACGAAGCTGCCGATAACGCTACGGAGAAGGAGGGGCAGCCCAAGCGTCGCTCCTCCCGCCGTCGCGGACGCCGCGGAAGTGGCCGCGGGCGTGGCCGTAGCGAGGCTCAAGAACAGAAGCAGCCGGAGGAGAGCTCTTCTCAGACCTACGAGGAAGCGGTGCAAGAATTCGAGAACTCCCCACGCCGCAAGCGCCAGACCCGTGGCAACTCCAAGTCTGACCACCGCCCGCGCCGGGAGGACTTTGAGAAGCCGGAGCCGGCCCAACAGCCGGAGCCGGCCGCGAAGCCAGAACCGGCTGAGTCCGCTCCGGAGCAGAAGCCAGTAGTCGCCAGGACTACTGGTAGCCGGGGGAGGAGGCGTGCGACGAGGAGGACGTCGACAAGTGTGCAAAAGGCACCTGAATCCACGCAAAAGCGTGAGGTGAAGGAAGCCGCACCGCGCACCCCAACGCGGGGACGGCGTCGGGCGACGCGTAGGCGCACATCCTAAAAGGCGACCGGCACCCCACGCGCGAAAGAGCAGTTTGGTCTTTAGTGGGGAGCCGGTGTAGTCTTTGACAGTCGCTGTTTTGGGGCGCGCCTTTCGTGATTATGCATGCGTGCGAGGCTGCTGATTAGAAACCCCGAAACACAAGCAAGAATGTAGAGAATGGTGCCGTGGCATGCCGGCGCTGTGCGAGAAGAAGAAAGGGGTAACCCGCTATGTACGCAATCGTCAAGACCGGCGGAAAGCAGTACAAGGTTGCCGAAGGCGACCTCGTTCGGGTCGAGAAGATCGAGGGTGAAGCTGGCGATTCTGTGGCACTCACCCCAGTTCTCCTTGTCGACGGCGCCAAGGTGACCGCCACCTCCGACGACCTGGCCAAGGTCAAGGTCTCCGCTGAGATCGTTGAGCACGGCAAGGGTCCGAAGATCGACATCATGAAGTACAAGAACAAGACCGGTTACAAGAAGCGTCAGGGCCACCGTCAGCAGCTGACCACCGTGAAGATCACCGGTATCAAGTAACCCGAGACGTTTAGGAAGAGGGAACCACAATGGCAACCAAGAAGGGTGCATCCAGCACCTCGAACGGCCGCGACTCTGAGTCCAAGCGCCTCGGTGTGAAGCGCTTCGGCGGCCAGCAGGTCAAGGCAGGCGAGATTCTCGTTCGCCAGCGCGGCACCAAGTTCCACCCGGGCGACAACGTCGGCCGCGGCGGCGACGACACCCTGTTCGCGCTCGCAGCTGGCTCCGTCCAGTTCGGCATTAAGAAGAAGCGTCGCATCGTCAACATCGTCCCCGCTGACGGTGAGGGCGTCGCTTCTGAGGTCATCGAGGCAGCCAACGAGGCTGGCCTGGTCGATGACGCAGTGGTCGAGGAGAAGACCGCTACCGCGTAAGCCAGTGTGGGGCGATGAGCCCCACGGCCACGCTATTATGACGCGCCGCGATCCCCGGGTGGGGGTTGTAGGCGCGTTTTTTTATGGCTGCCCGGAGGTGAGATCGCTGGGTGGCCAGCCGGAAGCTGTGTAAAATTTTACATTGCTTTGGTAACTACCCCGAGACAGAAATCCCTGACCAGCAGGTTTATTTTCGGCCCGCGGGCGGGGTGTCATTTTTTACACAGGCGCCGGTAGTTTCAATAGTCAAGCACGCCATTTCGAGCATGCCCCTAGGAGAGGAGACCCACGATGGCTCAGTTCGTCGATCAGGCTGTCCTGCATTTGCAGGCCGGTGATGGTGGCCACGGCTGCGTGTCTGTGCACCGTGAGAAGTTCAAACCATTGGGTGGCCCTGATGGCGGCAACGGTGGGCATGGCGGGGACATCATCCTGGTGGTGTCGCCACAGGTGCACACTCTCCTGGATTTCCAGTACCGCCCGCACTTGAAGGCGAAGCGCGGCGGCAATGGTGAGGGTGACCACCGGAATGGTGCGCGCGGTGAGGACCTCGTCGTGGAGGTCCCCGTGGGTACGGTGGTGCGCAGCGCGGATGGGGAGATCCTGGCAGACCTGGTCACTCCTGGCACCCGTTTCATCGCCGCAGAAGGTGGCTTCGGAGGCTTGGGCAACGCGGCCCTGGCAACGGCAAAGCGCAAGGCACCAGGCTTTGCGTTGAAGGGTGAGGCAGGTCAGGCACATGACCTGATCCTGGAACTCAAGTCCATGGCAGACGTGGGGCTCGTGGGCTTCCCGTCGGCGGGCAAGTCCTCGTTGATCTCCGTGCTGTCGGCGGCGAAGCCGAAGATCGCGGACTACCCGTTCACCACTCTGCAGCCGAATCTGGGCGTGGTGGATGTGGGCAATGACACGTTCACTATCGCGGATGTCCCGGGTCTGATTCCGGGTGCGAGCCAGGGCAAGGGCCTCGGCCTGGACTTTTTGCGCCATATTGAGCGCACCGCGGTGCTGGTGCACGTGGTGGATTGCGCCACCATGGAGCCGGGCCGTGACCCGCAGTCGGACATTGAGGCCCTGGAGGCGGAGCTGGATTCCTACGCGGAACAGCTTGAGGCGGATGAGACCGGTTTGGGTGATCTGCGTGAACGTCCGCGGATCATTGTTCTGAACAAGGTGGATATCCCTGAGGCAAAGGAGCTCGCAGAGTTCCTGCAGGAGGATCTGGAAGAGCGTTTCGGCTGGCCGATTTTCACGATCTCCACCGCAACGCGCGCAGGCTTGGATGAGCTGAAGTGGGCATTGTGGGATGTGGTGAAGAAGGCACGCAAGGCTCGCCCGAAGATCGCAGAGCAGACGGAGCGCCAGGTGATTCGCCCGAAGGCTGTGGATCGCGGGGATGATATTCGCGTCATCCCGGATCCAGAGTACCCCGGCGGCTGGATGGTCGTGGGGGAGAAGGCGGAGCGTTGGATCCGCCAGACGGACTTTGAAAATGATGAGGCGGTTGGTTACCTCTCCGATCGCCTGAATAAGGCCGGCGTGGAGGATCAGCTGCGCAAGCTGGGTGCACGTGAGGGCGACACGGTGACGATTGGGGAGATCTCCTTCGATTGGGAGCCGTCGATCGGCGGCGATCCCACGATGGCGGGTCGCGGCCAGGACGCGCGCCTGGGTGGCACGGATCGTATGTCTGCTGCGGAGCGTAAGCGTGCGTCGCAAGCTCGCAGGGGGCTTATCGACGAGTACGACTTCGGCGACGACCTCCTGAACCGCACCGAAGCCGACCGCGAGCGCTGGCAGGGGTAGTGCATGGATCTCCGGGAACAGATTGCTGGCGCGAAGCGGATCGTGGTCAAGCTGGGCACGAGTTCGCTGGTGGATGAGTCCTCGGCGGTATCGCAGGACAAGATTGACCGCATCGTGGATGCGCTGGAGGCGCGGATGGGTCGCGGCAGTGACGTCATCGTGGTGTCCTCCGGTGCTATCGCGGCGGGTATGGCGCCGCTGGGGCTGAAGGCTAGGCCGAAGGATTTGGCGACGAAGCAGGCAGCCGCCGCCGTCGGCCAGATCCACCTGGCGCAGTCTTGGGGGCAGTCTTTTGCCCGCTATAACCGCGCGATTGGTCAGGTGCTGTTGACCCAGTCTGATGCGGGTGTGCGGGAGCGCGCCCGCAATGCGCAGCGCACCATTGACCGCTTGCGGCAGATGGGCTCGGTGCCGATTGTCAATGAGAATGACACGGTGGCCACCACGGAGATGCGTTTTGGGGATAACGATAGGTTGTCGGCGATCGTCGCCACGCTTATTTCGGCGGATGCCCTGATTCTGCTGTCCGATGTTGATGGACTGTATGACCGCAACCCGGCTGACCCGGCGGCGCGCTTCGTGGATGAGGTGCGCAGCGGCAAGGACCTGGAGGGCGTCGCTGCAGGTGATGGCGGGCGCTTCGGTACCGGTGGCATGGCTTCGAAGGTGTCGGCGGCGCGTCTGGCTACGCGCGGCGGCGTACCGGTGTTGCTGACCTCGGCAGAGAAGATCGAAGAAGCACTCGGGGATGCCCAGGTGGGCACCGTCTTTCATACGCGACCGGAGTCGAAGCTGTCTGCCTGGAAGTTCTGGGCGCTGTATGCGGCGGATGCGGAAGGCACGCTGTACCTCGACGAAGGTGCGGTGCAGGCCGTGACGCGTGGTGGTACATCGCTTCTGGCCGTGGGCATCACGGACACGGAAGGGGACTTCCATGCCGGCGATATCGTGGAGATCCTCGGACCTGATGGGGAAGCGATTGGTCGCGGTGAAACGGCCTACGGGTCGGCTGAATTGGCGGGCATGCTGGGCAAACACACGCATGAATTGCCTGAACATCAGCGCCGCTCAGTGGTGCATGCGGACTACTTGTCCAACTACGCCTCTAGGCTCTAGGGCATGAAGTTTTCCATTTTGCCTAAGCCCTGGACCCAGACCGTCGCCGAACTGGAAGCGGAGGGGCACGCGCATGTGAGCGTGGATGAGAATCCAGATGTACTCATCTATCACGGTGGCGCTGCGGATTTCCCGGAGGAGATTCCGGAGTCAGTGCAGTTTGTTCAGTTTGCCTGGGCGGGCATTGATGCGCTGGATGAAGCCGGGATTCTCAAGCGTTCGGGTTTGCGGTGGGCGAATGCTGCGGGGCTTTACCGCGATAACGTGGCCGAATCCACCCTCGCCCTCATCCTGGGCGCTTTGCACCAGTACCGGCGCGTGACGCGGGATGGGTCGACGACGCGGGATATTGCGCATGAGACCCAGTACCTGGTCGAGGATAAGACGGTGGCGATTGTGGGAGCAGGGGGCATCGGGAAGAAACTGTTGTCTTATCTGGCACCGTTTGGTGTGAACACGATTGCGGTGAACCGCTCTGGCCGCCCGGTGGAGGGCGCCGATGAGACAGTCCCGATGGCTGACATTGACTCCAAGAACGTCTGGGGTCGCGCGGACGTGGTGGTGCTGTTGGCGCCGTTGACGGAATCCACCCGCGGCTTGGTCAACGCGGATGTGCTGGCGCAGATGAAAGAGACTGCGGTTCTGGTCAATGTGGCCCGCGGGCCCTTGGTGGTCACGGATGATCTGGTGGAGGCCCTTAACAACGGCACGATTGCGGGAGCCGCGCTGGATGTCACCGACCCAGAGCCACTGCCGGCGGATCATCCGTTGTGGGACTGTGACCGCTGTTTGATGACACCGCACACGGCCAGCACCCCACGCTTTGGCAAGCAGCGCATCGCCGATCTGACGCTGCGTAACTGGGAGGCTCTACAGCGCGGGGAGAAGATGCCCACCGAAGTTGATGTGGAGCAGGGGTATTAGGCGCTAGGATCGGTCTGCATGACTGACGTAACACGTGCCGTTAACCGTGAAGAAGAACGCGCTGAGGTTCTGTCCAAGGCGCGCGCAGCCAAGGATGTGGCTCCGGTCGTGGGCACGCTGCCAACGTCGGCGAAGAATGAGGTGCTGCTCGCTGCCGCCAAGGAGCTGGTCGCTCGCACAGAGGAGATCATCGCGGCGAACCAACGCGATATTGAAGCCGGGCGTGAGGCAGGGCTCACGGACTCCCTCATCGACCGTTTGGCGCTCGACGCGGATCGTGTGGAGGGCATCGCTGGGGGGCTGCGCCAGGTGGCGTCACTGGAGGACCCAGTGGGGGAGGTGCTACGTGGTTCGGTGATGCCGAATGGCATCAAGATGAAGCAGGTCCGCGTGCCTTTGGGCGTGATGGGCATGGTCTATGAGGCGCGCCCGAATGTCACGGTTGATGCGTTCGGCCTTGCTCTCAAGTCCGGCAACGTGGCGCTGTTGCGCGGCTCCAAGTCCGCGCGCCACTCGAACGCGCAGCTCGTGGAGATCCTCCAGGATGTTGCCGCCACACACGGTCTGCCGCGCGAGATTGTCCAGCTGCTGCCGTGTGAGACGCATGATTCCGTGCAGGACCTCATCACTGCGCGCGGTCTCGTCGACGTGGTCATTCCTCGTGGTTCTGCACGGCTTATTGACGCGGTCGTGACTGGCGCCACCGTCCCCGCCATCGAAACCGGCACGGGCAATTGCCACTTCTACATTGACCGGGATGCGGAGCTGGATTCCGCGATTGAGATGCTGCTCAACGGCAAGACTCGCCGCTGCTCCGTGTGCAATGCGACGGAGACAGCGCTTATCGATGCTGGACTGGATGTCGCGGATCAGCTCCGTGTGGTGGAGGCGCTGCAGGGGGCTGGTGTGAGGGTGCACGGGGACGTCGACAAGCTTGCTGCGATTGGCGCGCACAACGTGGAGGCCGCAACCGAGGCTGACTGGGCTGATGAGTACCTCTCCATGGACATCGCCGTGGACATCGTTGATGGTGTGGACGGGGCGATTGAACACATTGCGCGCTACTCGTCCGGGCACACGGAGGGCATTGCCTCGTTGAACGCGTACACCCTGCAGGCTTTCGCGGACCACGTGGATGCAGCGGCGGTGATGCTCAATGCGTCGACGGCGTTTACGGACGGCGAGCAGTATGGGATGGGCGCGGAGATCGGCATTTCCACCCAGAAACTGCACGCGCGTGGTCCGATGGCGCTACCGGAGCTGACCAGTACGAAGTGGATCCTCGAAGGCACGGGGCAGACGCGCCCGTAGCTGCTTTTCTCCGCGTTGAGCGGGGGAGTTGGCCAGGTAGGTCGTCGATGTGCTACATACTGAACCGATCGAGTATGATTATTACTGGTTGAAGAAATAGTTTCACCGTCCACAACCTGCCAGGGTTGTGGGGAGCATGAATTGCCAGCTCAAACATGAAGGAACTGCCCATGCGCTCTGCTAAGAAGGTTGCTATCGCAACGGTAGCTTTGGCGACCTCTCTCGCGGTCACGCCTGTCGCTCCTGTTGCTGATGCACAGATTGAACGTCAGCCCTACACAGCTGGTCCATCTGCCCCCACGGATATTCCGCCAGTAGTCACCATTGGTGGTGTGCTCTACGCTTTGGTGAACGGCACGTATGTCCGCGCCGATGAAGCATTGCTGCAGAGCCTCGATCCGTCCATCAGTCGCGGTGAAAAGGACCCGAATACCTCCGAACCGGACGGTAAGACTCCGGATACTGCTCCGAATGGCAAGGGATCCTCCTCCACACAGGGGAGCAATATCGCTGCTTGGCTGGCGCCGCTGCTGATCATTCCTGCTGTGGTGGGCACTGTTATTGCGGTCTTCCGCTCGCAGTTCCCTACCGGCCGCTTCATGCTCTACTTCCAGCCGGGTGATCAGCTGGGACGCACCTTCGGCTAAAGCAGAGGCCCTTTATGCCCGAGCAGCTTGTACCTTCCGCCCATGATTCTTATGTGCCGCGGCGCATTGGCATCATGGGCGGCACTTTCGATCCCATCCACAACGGTCACCTCGTTGCAGCGAGTGAAGTGGCTGATGTGTTTGAGTTGGACGAGGTCATCTTCGTCCCCACGGGTCAGCCGTGGCAGAAGGCAGGCAAGAATGTCTCGGATGCGGAACACCGCTATTTGATGACGGTGATTGCCACCGCCTCCAACCCCCGCTTCAACGTCTCCCGCGTGGATATTGACCGCCCGGGTGCGACCTACACGGTGGACACCTTGCGTGACATGCGTGAGAAGTACCCGAAGGATGAGTTGTTCTTCATCACTGGTGCGGACGCGTTGGCATCCATCATGTCCTGGCATGACTGGGAGGCCATGTTTGAGCTCGCCGAGTTCGTTGGTGTGACCCGCCCGGGGTATGAGCTGGCCGAGGACATGCTGCCGCTAGAGCACCAAGAACGCACCCACTTGATTGAGATTCCGGCGATGGCAATCTCCTCCACCAACTGCCGTGAGCGCGCCGCCTCTGGCCGCCCGGTGTGGTACCTCGTGCCCGACGGGGTGGTCCAGTACATCGCGAAAAACGACATGTACCGGCAATAAGTGGCATATTCCCTGTGTTTCATGGGAGTATAGGGCGATTGAACCCCTGAAATTTTAAGCTTTGAAGAAAAGGATTGTTCCAGCTTGACTGCTTCGGACACCGCCCGTGACCTCGCCGTCATCGCCGCGAAGGCCGCCGATGAAAAGCTCGGCAGCAACATCGCTGTGATTGACGTGTCTGACGTCATGGCTATTACTGACATCTTCGTGGTTGTCTCCGCCGATAATGAGCGCCAGGTGGCCTCCATCGTTGAGGAGGTCGAGGACCAGCTGACCAAGGCTGGTGCTGAACCCAAGCGCCGTGAAGGCAACCGTGAATTCCGTTGGGTCCTCTTGGACTACGGCCTGTTCGTCGTGCACATTCAGCGTGAAGCTGAGCGTGAGTTCTACGGCCTTGATCGCCTGTACGCTGACTGCCCGCTCATTGAGGTAGACGGCGTGGAGCCGTACGTTCGCCCGGGTCAATTTTCGACGAGTGAGGATGGCGCCAGCGTCCGTGCACTCGACAACATCGAGGATCTGCCCCTGGCCGGTGAAGGCCCTGGCAACGACGACGAGTACTAAACCTACGACCACCAGAATCCACGACTATGACGCGACGACTGATCATGCTGCGCCACGGCCAGACCACGTACAACGCTGGCCGTCGTATGCAGGGACAGCTGGATACAGAGCTGTCGGAGACCGGTGTCGCTCAAGCACGCGCTGCTGCGCAGTGGGCGAAGGACTTTGGGATCATTCGGATCATCTCCTCTGACCTGGGGCGTGCGCGTCGCACGGCGGAGATTATCGCTGAGGAACTGCGCTTGGACGTGGAACTTGATCCGCGCCTGCGCGAAACCCACTTGGGTAGCTGGCAGGGGATGACGCACCAGCAGGTGGACACTGACTACCCGGGTGCGCGCGCTGCATGGCGTCACAGTCCCGCGTGGGCGCCTCCGGGTGGGGAATCACGGTTGGATGTGGCGAAGAGGGCGCGGCCTGTCGTGGATAAGCTCATGCAAGATTTCGACGAATGGGATGACAACACCGTGCTCTTCGTTGCGCACGGCGGCACGATTTCGGCGCTGACCTCGAACTTGTTGGACTTGGATGAGTCGCAGTACCCGCTGCTCAAGGGGCTGCACAACACGAATACTTCGCAGCTTCTGGCGCGGCCCGCCTTCGACGGCACGCCTGGCAAGACGCAGTGGTACTTGGAGGCCTGGAATCAGGGGCTGGGTACGCCATGACCATTCGTATTGTCACTGACAGTTCCGCGGGAATCCCGCCGCACATCGCTGACGAGCTGGACATCACCGTCCTGGATTTGCACATCACGCGCGAAGAAAGCGCGGACAAGGATGACGAAAAGGGCGAGGTTCAGGGGACCTCGGGCCTAAGCTCCCTGGAACTCGCCGCAGCCTATGCGCGTCAGCTTGAGCGCGGCGGGGATGAGGGCCTGGTTGCTCTGCACCTATCCAAACGGTTGTCCTCTACGTGGTCGGCTGCCGTGAGTGCGTCAGCAGTTTTCGACGACACCGTGCGCGTCATAGACACCGACGCCGCCGGCATGTCCTTGGGCTTCGCCGCGATTGTTGCGGCTTCGTTCGCACGCGCTGGTGCAGACCTTGATGGTTGCGTTGCCGCTGCGAAGGGGGCACTCGCTCTGTCGGAGACCTGGTTGTACCTCTCCCAGCTCGATGACATCCGCAAATCTGGCCGTATCTCCGCGACCACCGCGATGCTGTCCGCGGCGCTGCTGGCCACGAAGCCGATTCTGCGGGTGCACGACGGCAAGTTGGAACTGGCCATTAAGACCCGCACGCAGAAGAAGGCGTTCAGCAGGCTCGTTGACCATGTCGTCGCGCGCGCGGATGGAATGCCGGGCTACGCCGCTATTCAATACGCGGGCGATAAAGACAGCGCTGAGACGCTCAAGGAGCTTCTCAGCGAAGCCCTGCCAGAAGGCTCCACCGTGGAGGTCTATCCGCTGGATGAGGTCATCATGGTACACACGGGTGAGGGCGCCCTGGGACTGTCCGTGTTCTTTGCCACCCCGACGGTGGAATAGCCGATGAGCTGCAGCGTGCCCACTTGAGTGGGCACTTTTTCGTGTTTCTGTGGATAAAACGCGGATTCGATGACGTGTCACTACGGTTATCCACAGCCCGCGAGTTGAGCCCTTTTCGCCATTGATCTCGCGCATTAGCGTGACGGTCATGGCAGCATCCACCAACGCATCGACGGCCTCGAGCGCACTCGACCGGCTCAAAGAACTAACCCGCCCGACGGGTGAAGAAGAGCTCATGCGGGTGAATTACCCGACGCCGCGTCTACGCATTGCGCCGCGGACGGCAGCGGCCGCAGTTGGGTGTGTTGTTGCCGTGTGTCTTGCTGCTGTTGGGTGGTCAAGCCTGCGCAGTCCTGACCCGGCCGCAGGGGATGCAGCCCCGCTGTGGAGCACCGCTGCGGAATCAAGCGACATACCCGAGCAGGTCATCGTCGCGGTGGTGGGGGCGGTGGAACAGCCAGGCTTGGTTACTCTGGAAAATGGTGCGCGCGTGGCAGATGCACTGGAGAAAGCGCGCCCGCTGCCAGAGGCGGACCTGGTTAGCGTGAACCTGGCCCAGGTGGTGGCGGATGGCCAGCAGATCCACGTCCTTGCCCAGGGGCAGGCGCCGGGGGCAGGCCAGGAGGCAGGGCAGCCGGGCCAGGGACTCATCTCCCTGAACTCCGCGACGGCAGCTGACCTCACCGTGCTGCCCGGGGTGGGGGATGCCACCGCGGCTGCGATTGTGGCGCACCGGGAATCCGCAGGGCCGTTTACCGCAGTAGAGCAGCTCATGGATGTGAAGGGGATTGGTCCGGCCAAGTTCGAAGCAATGAAAGATCTGGTCACCCTCTGATGCGTGAACTCCGCCTCGTTCCGGCCGCGCTGTGCGTATGGGGTGCAGCGATCGCGGTGATCGTGGTGGGGCCATGGGCAGCGCTGGGTCTCGTCGCTGCCGTGATGCTGGCGCTTCTTCTGTGGCGCGAACCGGGGCAAGCCATATTCACCGGCGGGATCGGTGCGTGCTCTGTGGCGTTGGCATGGTGGCGTGTCGCGGTAGCGCAGGGCTTCAATGCGCACCAGGGAATCACGGGCATGATCAGCGGGATGCCCAAGGAACTCGATTCCGGCAGCTGGCTCCTCCGCCTACAGGTGGACGGATATCCGGCGGCCGTGCCGGTGTTTAGCAGTGCGTTGCCGCAAGGGGCGGTGCCGGGGGCGATGGTTGCGGCTACTGGTCAGGTGAAAGACCCCACGCGCCCGGGGGTTGGCGCTTTTGTCATCAACGGCGATGTGGAGGTGTTGCGCCCGCCCGAGGGTTTTGCCGCATTCGCAGCTGGGGTGCGGGAGCGGTTTGCTGCCGCGGTGGTGGAACACGTTGGGCCACATGCCCAGGGCATCATTCCGGGGATGGTGTTGGGCGATGTGTCGTTTCAGACGGGGGAGGAGCAGCAGGCGTACATCGATACGGGGTTGAGCCACCTCAGTGCGGTCAGTGGCGCCAATTGCATGTACGTGGCCACAGCAGCGCTCATCCTCGCGCGGCTGGCGCGTGGCGGGCTCCGCGCCCAACTGGCAGCAGCCGGGGTGGCCTTGGTGGTGTACGCGGGCCTCATCGGGCCTGAGCCCAGTGTGTTGCGGGCCACCGTGTCAGGGCTCGTGGGATTAGTGGCGGTGATCAGTTCCAGCCGCGCGGAGCCGATCCACGCGTTGTGTCTGTCCATCATCGGGCTCATCCTGGTCGATTCGGACCTGGCGGTGAACTACGCCTTCGCTTTATCAGTGGTGGCCACCGGCAGCATCGTCGCGTTATCGCCGCTTATCTACCAGGCCTTAGGGCGTACGGGCTGGCCGGACATATTCGTTCGCGTACTGTCCGTGGCCATCGCGGCGGATATGGCCACTGCACCGCTCATCGCGGCGATGGTGGGGCGCATCCCGGTGGCATCGGTGGTGGCGAATGTCTTGGTCAGTCCCGTTACCGGAATAGTCACGGTTCTGGGCATGGCCGCAGCGATTCTGGCGCAGATCAGCCATGTCCTCGCCGCGCCGGTGTTGTGGGTGGTCGGGCCTTTGGGTGGGTGGGTGCGCACGGTGGCAGAAGCTATTGCCCGCGCACCGCATGCCACGGTAGAAGTAGGTCCCGCGCTGGTCGTGGTGTGTTACGGCTGGATCCTCGCCGGTTTCATCGTTGCACGCGGGAGAATTCGGAGAATAGAATGACCCGCATGTCCAGCCACAGTCCCGTGCATTTGGTGGTTGGTGAGGACGAGTTTCTCGCCGAACGTGCAACGCAAGCCATCATCGACCAAGCAAGCCCCGCGGCGGAGGTCACCGTACTGCGCGCCGGGGATGTGACTGAAGGCGAGTTGCTGCAGGCCACCAGCCCATCACTGTTCGCGCAGGAGCGCGTGGTGGTGATCAAAGATACGGATCTCGCCGGCAAGGAGCCCACGGAGTTGTTGCTCCAGGCAGCGGTCGATCCCGCTCCGGGGATGACGCTGGTGATCGTGCACAGCGGCAAGGGCCGGAACAAGGCGTATGTGCCGAAGTTCCGTAAGGCAGCGCAGGTGCACGAGGCAGGTTCGCTCAATCAGCGTGAGCGCCAGTCGTGGGTGCAAAACGAGTTCCGCCGCCGTGGGGTGCGCCCCACGCCGGATGTTGTCGGAGCATTGTTGGAATCCGTCGGCTCGGATTTGCGCGAGTTAGCGTCTGCGATCGAGCAGCTTATCGACGACACCTCTGGCGACCTCACCGTCTCAGACGTCCGCGCCTACTACACGGGCGTGGCGGAAGTCTCCGGCTTTGATATTGCGGACCAGGCCGTGACCGGCCGCGTCGACCGGGCTTTGGCCAGCACGCGCCGGGCACTGCAGTTGGGCATTAGCCCGGTGGCAATCACGGCGGCATTGGCGAACAAGATTGGGGATATCGCGAAGCTGTACCAAACCCGCGGTAACCCAGACCAGATTGCACGCGAGATTGGCATGCACCCCTTTGTAGCCAAGAAGACAATGCAGATCGCTCGGAACTGGTCGGGTGATGCGGTGAGCCGTGCCGTGATCATCGTTGCCCGCCTCGACGCGGAGGTCAAAGGGCAGGGCGGTGACCCGGACTTCGCGGTGGAGGATGCAGTGCGTCGCATCGCCATGCTTGCGCGCTAGCCGCGCGCATAACGTGCGTTGACCACGTGATAAGGTGCCTCAACGTGATTGACCCCGATATCCCCGAAGACGTCCAGGAATTTGCCACGCGCCTTTTCACCATGGCGCGCGAAGGTGATCTCACGCTGCTCGATTACATCGACCATGGCGTGGACGTAAACCTGTCCAACCAAGACGGCAACACGTTCCTCATGCTCGCGGCGTATGCCGGCCAGGAGGAGTTGGTGCGGGGACTGGTGGGGCGTGGAGCGGACGTCGATAAGCAAAATGCGCGTGGACAGACGCCTTTGGCTGGGGTGGTGTTCAAGAAAGAGGACGCCATCGTGGACATTCTTTTGGCGGCGGGCGCGGACCCGCACGCGGGCACGCCTGATGCGATTGCGACGGCGCAAATGTTTGACCGCGCGGACCTTGTAGAGAAGATGCAGCAGTGAACCCCGTCGACCTTGCGGCGATTGTCGCCGTCAACGTGGCGGGTGCCGCATCCCCCGGACCGGACGTGGTGCTACTTACCCGCATGGCCACGCGCTCGCGTAAGCACGCGTTGGCCGCTGCCGTGGGCATCCATGTCGGCGTGCTCATGTGGACATCCCTGACGGTGTTCGGGGCTGCCGCGCTGCTGACTGCGTTCCCGTGGCTGCTGGAACTGATCCAGGTGCTCGGCGGCAGCTGGATTCTCTACATGGGTATTTCCAGCGTGCGGCAGGGCTGGCGTGATCGCCTCGACCCGCCGCTGGACCTGGAGGAGGCCGTGCAGCGTCTTGGTTCGGTGCGCTCAGCCTTCACGACGGGTGTAGCCACGAACCTATCCAACCCTAAGATCGTGCTCTTCCTCGCGGCACTGGTCGCGCCACTACTGCCCACGTCCCCGACGGTGGGCACCGCTCTCATCGTGATTGCCGCGCTGTGGCTGTCCTCGTTCGTGCTGTTTATGGCTTATTGCATGCTCGTGTCCACCGAGCGCGTGCGCCGCAAACTCTTCAGCGCGGGGCCCTACATTGACATGGGTGCCGGCGCATTCTTCATCGTCGCCGGCACCCTGCTCATCGTCCGGGGCCTCCTTGGTTTGGTTGGTTAGGCCCTCTAGCCAAGGAAGAACTTAACCACCCAGTTCGTCGCGCTGGGGCTGGTGAACCACGTGTGGCCGCCGCCATGGATCTTCACAATTTCTGTGTGCGTGCGGCAGTGGTTCGGGGTGAAAGCGGTGGCGTTGCCCTGCTTGCGCGGGGTCACCGCATTCATGGTGCAGCCATTGCGCACACCCTGGTCATAGAACACGGTGCGGACGGACTTGTAGGGGGCACCGTGGCGGTTGCCGCCGTCGTAGTGGACAACGTCATCATTGTCCGCGTGCATGAGCAAGGTGCGCACGGAACCGTTAGCGCAGCCGGACACCGTGGGGTTGTAGTAGGCGCCGGCCACGCTTGCGACGGCTGCGACCAGGTCCGGGGCATGACACGCCAGCGCCGTGGCCATGCCACCACCGTTGGACAGACCAGCCGCGTACACACGACCACGGTTGATGTTGTGGGATGCGTTGAGGTCATTGATGATGGCGCGGACATACGCGATATCCGACTGAAGGGACGTATCTGCATACGGGGCACCACCCCACGCGTTGTTAACACCCTGGGCGTACACGACGATCGCCCGCCCCTGCGCAGCCTGCTCCAGGCGCTCATAGGACTGGGTCTGCGCAGCATTGTGCTGCCAGCCACCGAAGCCGATGATCACCGGGTAGGAGCGCGCCGGATCATAGTTACCCGGCAGGACCAGCGTGTACTCGCGGTTCATGCCACCAGCGGTGACGTAGCGCTTCACCCCGCCGGGAGCGGAAGCAATGGAGGGAAACTGCTGCAAGAAAGCAGAAGACATCTCCATGAATTCGCGGCCGGCCTTGGAGGACATGGAGGAAAAGTCTTGCGCCTGAGCTTGCGCGGCGGTGTGGGGAAGACAAACGCCGGCGGTGAGGGCAGCGGCAGTAAGAGCGGCTAGGGCACCGCGGCGGAATTTTTGCATGCGCGAAATCTTAAGCGCACCGGTGGGATGGAACAACAAAACCCTGCTCCGCAGTGCGGAACAGGGTGGATAAGAGCAGAGCCTTACGGTGCCCTACGCTGACTTACTTGCCCAGCTTGTTGAAGGCCTTAGCCATGTTGGACTTCTTGTTAGCCGCGTTGTTGCGGTGGAAGACGCCCTTGCTCACGGCCTTGTCCAGCTTGCGGGAAGCAACGCGCAGCTGTGCCTCTGCTGCGGAAGCGTCGCCAGCCTCGATGGCTGCGTTGAACTTGCGGATCTCGGTGCGCACTGCGGAGCGGATGCTCTTGTTGCGCATGCGGCGCTTCTCGTTGGTGATAACGCGCTTCTTCTGCTGCTTGATGTTTGCCATGATGTACCTCTTGACGTATCTGAAGTTCGAAAAATTACTGCATCCACTCGTTCAAACACCACAACTTGTGAGTGGCCACAAACCCAAGGTCCTGCCTATGGCGTGTGATGCAATGGCACGAATGCCAGAGCGAATAACGGGTAAACCCTAGCAGGTGGCGCCCAAGCAGGCCAAAACGCTACGCCCAGTCAAAGTGCTTCCGTAGATAATCCGCAACGCGGTCAAAGCGGTGGGGCGGGAAGAGTGCGCCACGGCGGCGCAGGTCCGTTTCGGGGATGGCCAGCGTTTTGTCCAAGCGGACCCAGCAAGGCTCGCCGGTGGTTTTCCACTCGCCGGTGCCGATGGGCAACCACGCGTCATCGTCAGCGTGGTTGTCGTTGGAGGAGATAAGAAGGCCAAGGACATCTTGGCGGTCACGGCCTACCACCAGCATGGAACGCTCGCGCGGTGGGGTGGCGGGGACGTAGAACCACACCACCTCGCCGGGCTCGGCTTGGCCGTCCATGTCCGGGGCATAGAAGATGCTGCGCGGAATCTCGGCGGTGGGGAACACCTTGGTGCGTGCGGGGCGGCGATGGTGCCTGGTAGGGGAGTTGCCTAGGCGTTCGCTGAGCAGCTTGAGGCCTTCATCCAGCGGGGATGAGTCCCGCCGGAGTTTGCCTTTTCCTGCCCATTTTGGGCGCCGCCACAGTGCCATGTTTCCTAGCCTAGAACGTTCGTCGATTGAGCGACAGTTAACGGGGGAAATGTTTGAGGGCTGTGGGGTTGGGGGCACCCGCGGCGGGGCGCGTATAAGCAATTGCTTGCTTGTGCGCAGGCCACGGTAGAGTGAGGCGCGATGGCCAAGAACACCAATTTTGCATTGCAGACGTTTACGGATCCGGCGAGGATCCGTAATTTCTGCATCATTGCTCACATTGATCACGGTAAGTCGACGCTGGCAGACCGCATTTTGCAGCTGTCCAATGTTGTGGAGGAGCGCGATATGCGCGACCAGTACCTCGACAGCATGGACATTGAGCGTGAGCGCGGCATCACGATTAAGGCGCAGAACGTGCGTCTGCCGTGGGTGCCAAAGACTGGCGCGCATGCGGGCGAAGAGATGGTCCTGCAGATGATCGATACGCCGGGGCACGTGGACTTCTCCTACGAGGTGTCACGTTCGCTCGATGCGTGTGAGGGTGCGATTCTTCTTGTCGACGCTGCTCAGGGCATCGAAGCCCAAACCCTGGCCAACCTGTACATGGCCATGGAGAATGACCTGGAGATCATCCCGGTTCTGAACAAGATTGACTTGCCGGCGGCTGACCCGGATAAGTACGCCGAGGAAATCGCGCACATCATTGGCTGTGAAGTCGATGAGGTGCTGCGTGTCTCCGGTAAGACTGGCCAGGGTGTGCCGGAGCTGCTGGACCGCGTGGTGGAGCTTATTCCGGCACCGTCTTCACCGGGTGCGTCTGAAGGCAGCGTTGGTGCTGATCTTCCGGCGCGTGCGCTGGTCTTTGACTCGGTCTATGACACCTACCGCGGCGTGGTCACGTACATCCGCATGATGGACGGCAAGCTTGAGTCCGGCCAAAAGGTTCAGATGATGAACACGGGCGTGACCCACGAGATCCTCGAAATCGGCATTGTCTCCCCGACGATGCAGAAGACCAAGGGCCTCGGCCCGGGTGAGGTGGGCTACCTCATCACCGGCGTGAAGGATGTCCGTGAGACGCGTGTGGGCGATACGGTCACGTGGGCGTCGAAGGGTGCGGAAGAGGCGCTCGCGGGCTTCGAGGAAGTCAAGCCGATGGTCTATTCGGGCCTGTTCCCTGTGTCCCAGGAGGACTTCCCGGCGCTGCGCGAGAGCTTGGAAAAGCTGCAGCTTAACGACGCCTCCCTCACCTGGGAGCCCGAAACCTCCGTCGCCCTGGGCTTCGGTTTCCGCTGCGGCTTCCTTGGCCTGCTGCACATGGAGATCACCCGCGACCGCCTGGAGCGTGAGTTCGACCTGGATCTGATCTCGACCGCGCCGAGCGTGACCTACCGTGTGATTGCGGAGGATGGCACGGAGTCGATGGTGCACAACCCGTCTGACTGGCCGAGCGGCAAGATCCCTGAGGTCTATGAGCCGACGGTGAACATGACCATCATCGTCCCGCAGGAATTCGTGGGCACGACGATGGAGCTGTGCCAGTCCAAGCGTGGCCAGATGAAGAACATGGAGTACCTCTCCGAGGACCGCGTGGAGTTGCGCTACATCATGCCGCTCGGTGAGATCATTTTCGACTTCTTTGACATGCTGAAGTCCCGCACCAAGGGCTATGCCTCCCTCAACTACGAGGAGGCGGGCGAGCAGGAAGCGGACCTGGTCAAGGTGGACATCCTCCTCCAGGGTGAGCCGGTGGATGCGTTCTCCGCGATCGTGCACCGTGACTCTGCGCAGTGGTACGGCAACAAGATGACCAAGAAGCTCAAGGAGCTCATCCCACGCCAGCAGTTCGAGGTGCCCGTCCAGGCAGCGATCGGTTCGAAGATCATCGCGCGTGAAAACATTCGCGCCCTGCGCAAGGACGTTCTGTCCAAGTGCTACGGCGGCGATATCTCCCGTAAGCGCAAGCTGCTGGAGAAGCAGAAGGCCGGTAAGAAGCGCATGAAATCCATCGGTTCGGTCACCGTTCCACAGGAAGCATTCGTGGCGGCGCTGTCCACCGACGAGGAGTAGGCGAGGCAAAAAGTTGCCTCGCCTAGGGGGCCAACCCGTGACGCTATGCTCGTGGGCATGCTGTCTACGATCATTCCACCCGGAGTTACTGTCACTGAACATGTTCTGGATGTGCCGTGGGACCGCGAAAAACCCGAGCTAGGCACGTTTGAACTCTTCGCTCGTGAGCTTTCGTCACCTGAAGGTGATGAAAGGGGCCGGAAGAAACCACCGCTGCTGTTCCTGCAAGGTGGCCCTGGCAACCCGGCGCCACGCGTGATGCAGGGGTGGATCCCGGAGGCGCTGAAGCACTACACGGTGTATCTCCTCGATGAGCGTGGCACGGGCCGTTCCGGGAAGATTGACCGGACGACACCGGAACTGATCCGTTCGGACATCATCTCCAAGCTGCGCTGCCCGGATGTTGTGGCGGATGCGGAGGATCTGCGTGAGCACTTGGGCTTTGAAAAGTGGGACGTGCTGGGTAATTCCTTCGGGGCGCTGTGCACTGCCAGCTACCTGTCCTACTACCCGGACTCGATTAGGCAGGCGTACTTGACCGGTGCTGTGCCCCAGATCGGGTGGACTCCGCTGGAGTACAACACGATCACCCTGGACCTGCTGGAAAAGCGCGTGCAGGAGTTCTACAAAACGGTGCCGTATGCGGAGCAGACCGTGCGTGAGATCTGCCACCACCTAGACAACACGGAAGAGATCCTGCCCACGGGGGAGCGCCTGAGTTCGCAGCGGTTCCGCTTCATCGGTGTGGCGCTGGGGGAGGAGCCTGGTTTCCACAACCTCGCCGTGTTGTTGGAAGAACCCTTCATCCGCCGCGGCGGGGAGAAGCACTTGCGTGGGGACTTCCTGGGGTGGATGAGCCAGTACGTCGGCCTCCAGGGCAACCCGCTGTGGGCTGTGCTGCACGAAACGCTCTTCGGGGCCCCGGGGGTGAGCACGAATTGGGCGGCGCACCGTGCGGTTGAGGGCCGCGCCGGGTTCGCGCTTGATGCAGATCCGACGGATGAGAGTGAACCGTTCTACCTGCTGGGCAACCACTTCTTCCAACACCACTTTGATGAAGATCCGGCGTTGCGCCCCTTCCGCGATGTGGTGCACGAGATGCACGAGAAGACGGACTGGTCGCGCGTGTTCAACGAGGAGCAGCTGCGGGAAAACACCGTCCCAGCCGTTGTCGCCCTCTTCGAGCACGACATGTTTATTCACTATGAGCGGGCGGTGAACGTCGCGAAGCAGATCGGTGAGATGACCGTGTGGTCGCACCCCACGTGGGACCATGACGCGATCTATCTGCACGGCAAGGAGCTCTTTCAGGGGGTCTTCGACACGGCGCGCAGCGTCAGGTAGGGCAGAGGCTTATGATCATGCCTATGGATGCGTTCCCCCATGAGCAGGTTCAGCTGAGCGTGGCTGAACTCGAAGTGTTTGAGGGTCTCACCGAGATTTTTGAGCGCCACGAGGAGCACGTGCTCGACCCGGCGTTGATGCTGTACATCACGCGCTAGAGCGCGCTTAGTCCAGCTCCGGCAGTTCGTCTTCCGGCCACGGGTAGGAGGGCTGCGCGCCGGGGCGGGTGACGGCGAAGGCGCCGACGCGGGAGGCGTACCGGGCGGCGTCGATAAGCAATGCTCTCTCGTGCAGCATGTGGCACAGCGCGCCGGTAAACGCATCGCCGGCGCCGACTGTGTCGACGGGTTTCACCGAGGCCGCGGGGATGTGAGTCGAGCCCTGTGCATCCGCGATGGTTGCGCCGTCAGCGCCGTACGTGATCACCACCGAGGGCACGCCGGCGCGGACAAGATCAGATGCGGTGACCGGCGCCTCAAGGCCTAGCTGACCTGCAACAAGCGTGGCCTCATGCTCGTTGAGCACCAGCGGATTCGCCGCGAAGAGCACCGCGGGGTCCACGGGGATCACCGGGGCAAGATTGACCACCACGCGCACGCCCGCTGCCTGCGCAATCGCCACTGCGCGCTCGCAGCTCTTCGCCGGAATTTCGCCCTGCAGCAGGAGGATCTCCGCGCGCTCAATAAGCTCTGCATGCTTATCGACGGTCACCCCCGCATTCGCCCCCGGAATCACCATCACGGTGTTCTCCCCGTCTTCGGCGACGGTGATGACGGCGAGCCCGGTGACGTCGTCGAGAGTTTCCACGGCGCACAGATCCACGCCCGCATCGGCGAGTAATTGGGTCGCCGGCGCCGCATTTGCATCCTTGCCCACCGCACCGATGAGTGCGACGGGGGAGCCCAAACGGGCAGCCGCCACCGCTTGGTTGGCGCCTTTACCGCCAGGGGTGATGCCGCCGCCGGTGCCCAGCAGGGTCTCCCCGGGAAGCGGATGACGTGCAACATTGACGGTGAGATCAGCGTTAATGGATCCGGCAACCACGATCATGCGCTTAAGAGTAGCGGGGTCTGCGTAACCGGGTTAGTCTGAGCGGGAATTTTCCCGTCTGTACTTTTTGGAGCTCCCCTAATGAAGCGCCCTTTTCTCGCTGCCGTCCTTGCTACCACCACTGTGACGAGCGCCCTGTTCGGTGTTACAACCGCTCCGGCTGCATCGGCACAGGACCTGCCCTTTACTATCCCGCAGCTGCGTGACCCGGCTACCGGGTGGTACAGCGGTCAGGTGCCCACGCACATTGACGGTGCGCCAGTGCCAGTCCCATTTAGCCCGGATTATCTGGTGGGCTACATCTCCGATCGTTCGGCCTACGAGCACGGCATTTATGCGGAGGTCAACCGCTTGTTCCCGGAGCTGCGTGACAGGCGCCCGGATGTGATGGACTCCAACCGCGCTCAGGTGGTGGCCATCAATAATGCTGCTGAGTCGGATCCGGCGCGTATCCGCAGCGCGCAGATCGACGCATCTGCTTCCTCCGAGGAGCTGCTGTTCGCTCTGTCGGAAGGCCTCGGTGAGCAATTTGGCACGTACTTCCGCACCGCGCTGACGGAGGGGCGTCTGCCTAAGACACAGTTCCTGCTGGGCAATGGCTACCTGGCCCGCACTGGTGGTCTTGCTAGTTCCACCTTTGTGGAGAAGGAGATCTTCAAGTACCCCCGCCCGCACATGGCGATGCCGGACAAGATCAAGCGCTACAACCCGCCGGGCAAAGAGCTCTACCTGACGTCCAAGTCCTTCCCATCCGGCCACACCAACCAGGCGACGTTGATGACGTCACTGCTGGCATACATGGTTCCTGAGGTTGCCCCGCAACTGCACTACCGTGGCGCACTGGCGGGCAACAGCCGTGTTGTGCTGGGCGTGCACTACCCGCTGGATGTCATTGGTGGTCGCATGTCTGGTCAGGCTGCGGCGGCGGATCGTCTCAACGACCCGAAGATGCGCGACGCTTTGAACCAGGCCGCTGCTGAACTGCGCGCGGAGATCGAGTGGCGCGCGGGCAAGCCCATCAGGGATCTCGTGGCCTCGGACAAGCCATTCGTTCCCACCCCCACCGCGGTGTCGCAGGCAACCGCGTGGAACAACTACGACTTCGCGCCGATCTACCACCGCGATGCACCGATGATCGTGCCGCAGGCAGCACCAACGCTGATCGCGGGTTCCTTCCCGGAGCTCAACCACCACCAGCGCGCGCAGATCATCGCTCAGACCGCTTCCGCAGCGGGTAATCCGCTGGATTGGCAGGGCCCCGGTGGGTCTTGGCAGCGCGTCAACCTGGCGGCAGCCTCCGCGGCGAAGATCCGCGTTGCAGAGGACGGCAACGTCACCGTTCTGAAGTAGCCGCACTCACAGCTGGGGTATAGCACGCAGCAGCGAGCGGGTGTACTCGTGCTGCGGGTTCGCCCACACCTCTTCCGTCGGGCCGGTTTCTACCACGCGCCCTTCATGCAGGACCGCGATGGTGGGGCACACCTGCCGCACCACGGAGAGGTCGTGGGAGACGAAGAGGAGGGTGAGGGAGTCGTGGACGACGAGGTCGTCGATAAGCTCGAGCACCTGCGCGCGCACGGAGACGTCGAGTGCGGAGACCGGCTCATCCGCGATGAGAATCTCCGGCCGTGGTGCGGCGGCGCGTGCGATGGAGATGCGTTGACGCTGACCGCCGGAGAATTCGTGCGGGAAACGCGCGCCCACGCCGTCGAGACCCACCTGGGCGAGCGCCTCATTCGCGCGGGTGCGTGACACGCCTGCTTCCCGGATGGAATCGCGCACGCGGCGGCGCGGGTTCAGGGAAGAGTACGGGTCCTGGAACACCATTTGAATCCCGCCGTCGACCGTGACGGTGCCCGAATCAGGCTCATTGAGCCCCGCGATGAGACGCAACATGGACGTCTTGCCGGAGCCGGAACCGCCGACGATGCCGATGCGCTGGCCACGATGGACGGTCAAGGACACATCATCGAGCGCCACCGTATCGCCGCGCTGCCAGGTGACGTTTTTGAGCTGAATAACGGGCTCCCCAACCGGCCGGACGGCGGCAGGCGCGCCGGGCCGCGAGGCAGCGACAAGCTGCGCGGTGTACTCCGTCGCGGGGGCATCGAGGCTCGCATCCGGGTCGACGATCGCGCCGTCGCGCAGCACCAGGATGCGGTCCGTCATCTGCCGGATCACGCCGAGATCATGGGTGATAAACAGCAACGCCATGCCGCGCTCGCGCACGAGGCGGTCGAGTAGCTCCAGAATCTGCCGCTGCACCGTCACGTCGAGGGCGGTCGTGGGCTCATCACAGATGAGTAGATCAGGGTCGCCCGCGATCGCCAGCGCGATGAGTACGCGTTGCCGCTGGCCGCCGGACAGCTCGTGCGGATAAGCCCCAGTACGCTCAATGCCAACTTCCTTGAGTAGCTCCCGCGCACGTGCCAGGTCGCACGCTTCAGCCACTTGCTTTTCGACGCTCATCAGCGGATCCAACGCCGTCATCGGCTCCTGGAACACCATGGCGACGGTATTGCCCCGCAGTGCGCGGGACGGCTCCTGGCCCTTGACTTCGACGGTGCCTTGCGCCTCCAACGAGGGGTGGAGGAGCCCCATGATGGTCATGGCCGTCATGGATTTGCCGGAACCGGATTCTCCGATGAGCCCCACGCGCTCACCGGGGGCGATGTGGAAGCTGATGTCGTTGAGGATGCCGGGGATGGTCAGGTGTTCCACGGTGACGAGCTGGCTCATCGTGCCCTCCTTGGATTGAGTGCATCACGCAGGGCATCTCCGAGCAGGTTGAAGCCTAGGACCGCGGCAGCGATAGCGAGCCCAGGCCACAGTGCCAGCTGAGGGGCGGTGGCCAAGTAGGCCTGGGAGGACTGCAGCATCCTGCCCCAGGACGCGTAGGGTGCGGGCGTGCCGAGACCCAGGAAGGACAAGCCAGCTTCCGCGAGGATGGCCAAGGCGAGTGCCACGGAGACCTGGACAGTGAGGGTGGCCGTGATGTTGGGCAGCACGTGCCGCCACGCGATCACTGGGCCCGGAACTTGGGAGACCCGCGCGGACAAGATGTAGTCCTGCGACATCACCTGCATAGCCCCTACTCGGGCCACGCGGGCAAAGCCAGGGATTCCAGCGATGCCGATAGCCAGGACCACGATCCACATGGATGCGCCAAAGACAGCAGTGAACACGATGGCCAGCAGCAGCGCCGGGAATGCCAGCAAGAGGTCATTGCTGCGCATAATCACCTGATCCACCCAGCCGCGTGACATGCCAGCCCAGATACCCAGCGGCACACCAATGATGGCGGACAACGCGACTGAGGCCACGGCCACCAGCATGGAGATGCGTGCGCCGTCCATGATGCGGCTCAACATGTCGCGCCCGTACTGGTCCGCGCCCAACCAATGCTGGGCGCTCATGCCTTGGAGGCGGTGCTCCGGTATGGCGTGGACGGGGTCATAGGGTGTCCACACGAAGGCGACTATCGCCATGAGGGCAACGAGGCCAACGAGTACCGCACCAACACCTAATTGCGCCTGTAGCCGAGCCTTTTTCATGCCTGCCTCCTCAAACGCGGGTCAATGATGCGGTACAGCACATCCACGAGCAGTGTCACCGCCAAGGTGAAGACCACCAGCAACATCATGAGCGTTTGCACCGTGGTGAGGTCGCGCGTGGCCACGGCGTCGAGAAGCATCGAGCCGATCCCCGGGATAGCAAACACCCGCTCAATCACCACGGCACCCACGATGAGGGAGGTCAGCTGCAACCCAGTCACCGTCAGCACCGGTAGGGCAGCGTTACGAAAAGCGTGGCGGTAGAGCACCTTGCGGGTGGACAGGCCCACCGCGCGGGCAGTGCGCACGTAGTCCTTGCCCATCTCCTCCAGCAGCGCTGAGCGCACGTACCGGGTCAGAATGGCTGCCTGCACCAAAGTGAGCGCCACCACCGGCAAGATCAGGTGGGAAATAAACCCACCGAAGTCCGCATTCGGCGGCACCCAGCCATTAGCCGGGAGCCACCCCAACCACACAGAAAACACGGCCACCGCGAGAATGCCCACGAGGAAGCTGGGGACAGCGATACCCACCTGCGTCAGGGCAGAAACCACCGCCGCATCCACTTTCCGGTGGCGCCGCGCCAAATACGTGCCCACAGGAATGGCGATGAGCAACGAGAGGATCATGGCGCAGACCGTCAGAATGAGGGACACCTGCACGCGGTCCCACACCAGTGGCGTGATGTCCTGCTTGCTAGCCAAAGAAACACCGAAATCACCGGTGAGCAGCCCCCGCATCCAATCGAGGTACTGCACGACCAGGGGACGGTCCGTGCCCAGCTGTGCTGCCAGCTTGGCCACATCTTCCTCAGACGCCGTCACACCCAGGGCGATCCGCGCCGGGTCGCCAGGGACAGCGCGCAGCAACATGAAGATGAGAATGCTGGCCACACCCAGCATCACGACGAAGCGGAGGAGCGACCGCGCAATATTCGCAAGGGTCATGAGGTGCCTTCTTTCCGGACACCGGAAAGCACAAGTCCATCGGTAATCACGTTCGGGTCAACACCGCTCACACCAGGCGCGGTGACAACGATGTTAGGCATATTCACCAAGGTCAGCGCACCGGCATCCGCCATGATGGTGTCCACGGCATCACGCATGCGCGCCACCTGCTCTTCGGGGGTTCCTTCATCAGCACGAGCGAAGTCCTCCCGGACCCGTGCGGAGTCATAGCCCAAGTAGTAATCGGGGTTGCCGAACAACGTTTGCATGTCCCGCGGTTCCACGTGCGCGATGAGGGAGGCCTGGTAGTCACCCTGTTTGAGCACCTGGCTCAACCACACGGCGGGGAATTCCACCGTTTCCAGTTTCACCTTGAAGCCAACGTCTTTGAGCTGGGAGTAGATGAGCTCCGCGGCGTCCTGGGCGTAGGGGAGCGATGGGATAGTGAGGGTGATCTCCGGTTCCCGGCCGGCGAGCAACTCGCGGGCGGTATCGGGGTCGAAGGGGTAGTAGTCCTTGTCCTGCGCCCACGGATCGGTTGGCGGGACGGGCGCACCGCCGGTGTCGGTGGCGAGGCCGGACCAGACGACGTCGTCAAGCGCATGGCGGTCGATGGCGTAGGCGACGGCTTGGCGCACCGTGGGGTCGTCGAAAGGCGCGCGCTTGTTGTTCAAGCTGAGCAAGACCTCGCCGTTCGTGGTGCCCACTTGCACATCAAACGCGTCCGGCAGCGTACGCAGCAGCTCCGGTGCCTGGAGGGCCCACACCATGTCCACATCACCCACGCGCAGCGCATTGACGGACGACACCGCATCCGCGAAATAGCGGATCGCAGCATCCTGGCGTGCTGGCGTATCCCAGTAATCCGCACGCGCGTCGAAGGAAACGGACTCACCCACGGCGAAATGCTTCACGGTGAACGGGCCCGTGCCCACAGGATCGGTGGCGAGCGATTCAATCCCGCTTGGCGTCATCATTGCGCCCGTCAGCGTGCCCATCGACCACAGCCAGCTATTCGACGGCGCCTTCAGCCGCACCCTCAACGTCAGCGGGTCCAGGACTTCCACGTGCTCCACCGGCGCCATCTGCTTAGCCAGGCCATTCGTCCAGGAGTCCTGCACGTACTGGATGGAAAAAGCGGCGGTCTCCGCCGTGAACGCATCGCCGTTGGAGAACGTCACACCGTCTTTGAGGTGGAATGTGTACTCCAAGCGGTCCTGGCTGACGTCCCAGCTGTTGGCGAGGAAGGGTTGGGGCTGGCCGGAGTCGTCGATACGCACGAGCGTTTCGTACACATTGCCCATGAGCGCCTGCGGAATCGCGGCACCGGAGGTGGTGGTGAAGTCCAGCGATGCGGGTGCACCCGTCGTTGCGACGATGACACTGCCCGGTGCAATTCGGCCGATGTTCGTGGATGTGCTGCCAGCTGAACAGCCCACCAACAGGGCAGCGCTGAGGATGCTGCACATTGCGCCGAAGAGTTTCATGGGCACTTAGGCTAGCCGTTGTGGCTGGGCATGACCCAATTATGAGTGCTTAATATGTGCGCTGTTCAGGCTCAGCTTCACGGGGACGGAGCCGCCACGCACGTGGGATTGGCTGAGCGTGATCACATCACCGCGCACCGAATATTCCGCATACTCCACGGTCTCACCTTGGTAGGTGGAGGCGCGCAGCTGAACGTTGAACAGGGGAGCGCCCTCGCTGATGTGGAGCAGCCCAGCTTTATCCGTGTCGGCCTGAGAGATGTGAGCTTTGCGCACCATATTATCCACCTCAACGCCCATGTCGAGGAGCTGCTGGTGAACAGGTTTACTCTCTGACGTCAGGTTCAACAGTTTTTCGCCGATCCTGATGGGGAAGAAGAGTGTCTCCAACATCACCGGCACACCGTCGGCGGTGCGGATGCTCCTGATTTCAACGACCTGCTCTCCGTGCTCGATGCCGAAAGCATCAGCGACAGTGTCCGACGCTGCGCCTTGCCCCACATGAAGAATCTGTTTGCCCGCAGTGTGGCCTTCTTCTTCGATGAACGTCGTCGCAGACAGCAAAGCTTCGAAGCTATTCGACGTCTGCGTGTCCAACACCGTCGACCGTCGCCCACGGCCAGAAGACACGAGCCCCTCGGAGCGCAACGTAGCCACGGCTTGGCGGACAGGGCCCCGCGAGGAGCCGAACTGTGCGCATAGCTCCGCTTCAGACGGGAGCTGATCACCAGGAGCAAGTTCGCCGGATTGGATCAAACCTTGCAGGAATTCCGCAATTTCAACATGCTGCTGGCGGGACCGTGACTGTGGAATTTCGAGCACTCCTCAAGGCTTGTTTTATGTTGTGTTCCGGTGAGAGGGTAACACGAACCTTCCTATTAAGTACGGGAGTGCGGTCACATGGGGATAGTTGCTAGGCATTAGCCAGAATTTCCATAGAACGCAGAACTTCCTCATGAGTGGGTGCCTGGAAAGAGATCATGAGCTCATCGGCCTGCGCCCGCTCCTTGAACTGCTCAAGGTATGCCACGACCTCCGGCCCTTCGCCCTGAGCGGTGTAGCGCAACATGTCGGTGATCTGGCGGCCTTGTGGGGCGTTGACGATCGTGTCCAGCTGCTCATCGGAGATCTGCCGACCCCGCTGGCCAAGGAACGCGCGCACGCGCTGGCGGTGGACGAGCTCCGTCTGGCGCTGGGCGTCTTCCGCGGAATCAGACGCGGTGACGTTCACCGCAGCGATGACATAGGGCTCCTCGCAGTACTGCGAAGGCTGGAAGTTGGCCCGGTAGTATGCCGTGGCTTCCTTCAAGTGCGTGGGGGCAAAGTGGGAGGCAAATGAGTAGGGCAGCCCCAGCTTCGCCGCCAGGGAAGCGCCGAAGAGGGATGAGCCCAAAATGTAGAGCGGCACATTCGTCCCAGCACCCGGAACTGCTTTTACGCCCGGAATGATCGGGTCACCGGCGAGGTAAGCCTGAAGCTCCAACACGTCGTTGGGGAAATTCTCCGCCGAACGCGGATCCCGGCGCAGTGCCCGGCCCAACGTCTGCTGATCCGTGCCCGGGGCGCGGCCGAGCCCAAGGTCGATGCGGCCCGGGTAGAGCTCTTCCAACGTGCCGAACTGTTCCGCAATGACGTAGGGAGAGTGGTTGGGCAACATCACGCCACCAGCACCGAGTTTGATCTTCTCCGTCTTTGCGCCGATATGGGCGATCAGCACTGCGGGGGAAGACGACGCGATGGTGGACATGTTGTGGTGCTCGGAGTACCAGATCCGGTCGTAGCCCAGACGCTCCGCATGCTGAGCCAGCTCCACAGAGCGCTCCATGGATTGCCCGGGGGATTCGCCTTTGCGGACAAGGCAGAAATCCAACATGGACAAAGGGGTGCGAGACATAAAAGTAGAAGCCATACCCCCTACAACGTTTTTGCGTCGCAGACATTCCGTTTCCAGTGCATGTAACTTTTTTGGGTTTCGTGGGAACCGCTCTGTTCTCGCTGGTTACGTGCCCTCTTCACGTGCCCTGCCACACACTTCACCGCACGCGGCCTGTGGATAGTTTTAGGTTATCCACAGGCCGTTTTGGCTGATCCTTTCGCTTTCTTGCGTTTCGGTTTAGCGTGCATGGCATGAACGCATTCGGATCACTGGTGGCGGGTTTAACCAACCCGATCGAGGCCCTGGCAGACTTTGATGCCCAGGTACTCCTCGATGCTGGCTGCAGCCCTGCCCGTGTTCGCGAATTAGTAAAAGTCCACACGGCCTACTACGGCAAAACCAAGTTCACCCGTAAGCAAGCCAACGCGATCAAGATCGCGCGCTCGACTCAGAAGTCGATGGATCAACTCGTCTACATCGAATCCCGAGTAGCACCTTTCACCGACCCGAAAGAGAAGTGGGACTTACGGCTTGCCCTGTTGTCTGTTCCGGGCAATTACGACACGCTGAAGCGCCGTTCCAAGGACATCGTACCGGAGGTGGACAAACCAGCACCGGAACCAACAGTTCGGTATGGCCGCTCGAACAAGAAGAGGCGCCCGGTGACCATCATGGCCTTGGAAAAAGACGCGGCAGCTATTGAATTCGCCACACGCCAAAACCTAGGGGATGGTCCTGCCGGCCCGCAGATGTACGAGAAGCTCATGGCCATCCTTGGCCTGCGCCCTTCCGAGGATGACACTCCTTCCGGCATTGCCCCGGCAGTGCCCCGCCCCTTGGTGCTGATCCCACTGGACGAGCACATCACAATTATGAAAGGCGACGGGGACGACGTCATCCTGGGGCTCACCGATGGCACCACCATGACCGGTGCGGAATTCCTTCAGCAGAATTTTGGGGACGTGTTGGAGGTGGCGATGTTCCACCCCCAGGAAGGCCCCGTCAACCTGTACGACACGCAACGCTTCGCTAACCAGAAACAGCGTGATCTGGCTAGGGCGACCATGCCGACGTGTCCTGTGCCGGACTGCAGGCACGCGGCAGATAACTGCGAGGTCCACCACATCAAAGCATGGTCCAAGGGTGGGCTGACAAACATGGATAACCTGGCCATGTTGTGCCGGTACCACAACCGCACCAACGACGATGACCCCACCAAACCCCACCACGGCCGAGTGGAAAACATCAGAGGCACACCAATGTGGAGATCACCGAACGGATACCTCGTACCCAACACCGTCCACCCCTACGGAGCGATGACGCTCCTGTACGGCAGATAGCCCACCACCTCACCGAAAAGCCGGCGAAAGCTGGCTATTTGGCATGCCTTAAACAAGGCTGGACTAGACGTGCTTGTGTTGCTTACCCATTAGTCCGGCATTCCTGCGCACAAAAAACGGGCCCCAAAAATGGGGCCCGAGATGTGTGGTGAGTCAGCGTTTAGAGCTTCGCCTCAGCGGTTTCAAGGTCTTCACCCTCGACCGTGCGCTGGGTACCAATCTCCAGCGGTGCGGCCGGGCGGATGAGGTCAATGACTACACCGATGATGAAGGCGACACCGGTCGGCAGCAGCCAACCCAGGCCCTCTGCCTCCATCGGGGACCAGTTCACCAGCGGGCTCAGTGCATCTGCGCCCCAGCCCAGGGAGATGAAGGTGCCAATTGCGGACCACACGACAGCAACCCAGATAGGCAGGAAGAAGCCCCAACGCATGCGGGTGCGGCTGCGGAAGAGCGGCTCGACGATGGTAACGAAGATCAGGGCGATAGCCGGCGGGTACAGGAAGACGATGACCGGAGCGGCGATAGCCATGACGAAGGACAGGCCCTGCGTTGCCATGATCGCGGAAGCGACAGCGAAGATCACGGCCCAAGTGTGGTAGGAACCAGCGAACTGCTCAGAGAAGTACTCCGCGGTGGCGGTGATCAGTCCGATCGCGGTGGTCAGGCAGGCGAGGAGGACGATCAGGGCGAAGATGATCTGGCCGGGTTTGCCCATCATGTTGAGGGCAGCGTCGGCAAGCAGTGGTGCGCCGGACTCGTACTGGTCAGCACCCGGCATGGAGCGGCCGATGAGGCCCAGGCCAACGTAGATGAGGGCGAGCATGATGCCGGCGCCGAGGCCAGAGAGCATGGTGGAGCGAACCAGCGGCTTGCCTTCGCCAACGCCCTTGAAGCGCAGGGAGGAAATGACCACGATGGAGAACGCCAGAGCGGCGATGGAGTCCATGGTGAGGTAGCCCTCAAGGACGCCAGCGGGGTACGCGTTGGTCGCGTAGGTTTCCGTCGGGGTGTAGCCCTGGTTAGTCAGGGTGAACACTGCCAGGGTGATCATGATGACCAGCAGCACGACGAGCGTCGGGGTGAGGAACTTGCCCAGGGTGTCAGTGATGGTGGTCGGGTTCCAGGACAGCGCGAGGGCGATGCCGAAGAAGACGATGTTGAAGATCGCGGCCGGCACGATGCCTTCCCAGCCGAAGACCGGGGTCATAGCAACTTCGAAGGACACAGCACCGGTACGCGGCAGTGCGTAGAAGGCGCCGATGGACAGGTAGGCCAAGATCGGGAAGATCACGCCGAAGATGGTTCCCGCGCGCTGGGCAAGGTCGCGGACGTTGGAGCCGGACAGTGCGATGGCGATCACGGCGAGCACCGGCAGGAGCGCGCCCGTGGTCAGGAAGCCCAGGATTGCGGGCCAGAAGTTGTCGCCGGCCTGTACGGCCAGCATGGGCGGGAAGATGAGGTTGCCGGCGCCGAAGAACATCGAGAACAGTGCGAGACCTGTGAACAGGATTGCGGTCCTCGGGTTCCCCTTGCCAGTGCCTTGAGTCGCTGTAGACATCGTTCCTCCAGGGAAATGACGGGGGTCGAACAAATAGTAGGTGTCACCCTATCATCTCATTTGGTGAGATCAATATCTTATTGAATGAAAATTTAGGAAAGCTCCCCCATGAGCTCCCTCAGCGCCCCCAAGGGGATCTCCAACCAATCAGGCCGATTATTCGCTTCGTACACCACTTCGTAGGCGGCTTTATCGGCGATCAAGGCGTTGAGGATCGGGTCCTCGCCGGTGCCGTAACCAGCAAGAAGGGCCTGGGCATCGGCGCTTCCACCCATTGCTTGCGCATAGCCGAATGAGCGCACCATGCCTGCCACATCGCGCAGGGGGTGATCGGGCTCACGGCGCTGCTCGAGGGGGCGGGCGGGCTCCCCCTCAAAGTCAATGAGGTACCAGTGGCGCGGCGTATGCGTGAGCAAGGTTTGCCCCAAGTGGAGGTCGCCGTGGATGCGTTGAATGGCCACAGCGTCATCAGGGATGGCGTCGTAAAGCCTGCGCAGCGCATCTTCATGTTCGCGCAGGACCTCAGCGCGCTCGACCAGATCATCCAGCCGCGCGTGCAGTAGTTCGCGAATGTGCGTGCCTGGGACATCCTGGTGCCCAAAAGCCTCTGCCAGCGCGTCGTGCACAGTACGGATGGCGGCACCAAGCGCGAAGCAATCATCGCTGGACAGGCCCTTATCCAGTGCGTACTGGAAGCCGTCGGCGCCACCCACGATGAAGTCCTGCAGCATCGCCAGCGTGCGCCCATCGCGCACCACATAGCCACGCACGCCAGCAACATGCGGGCAATCCGCAATACCACTGAGCAGCTCCACATCAGGGTTGAGGCCCTCTTCCAGTTTGCGGAAGACCTTCAGGATGGATTTGTCGCCCACCACCAGCGACGTATTGGACTGATCCGCACCCAACGGTCGCGCGGTCGCTGACGGGAACTCGCCATGCACCTGCCCAAAAGCAGCCACGTTGTCCAGGTAGGTTTGCGCGCCACTCGCGGTATCCAGCACGTCAACGTCTTGTTGCTTATCGACGATCACCTGGTACACATCCCGCTCACCCCCATGCACCACGTCGAGGAGTTGCCACGCGTAATCACCCGCGGCCACTTCCGCGGTCACGGTGGTGGAATCGATGGGTTCAGACTTGGCGCCGTAAAAGCGTGCGGAGTGCAGATCCATGATGAGGTCCTAGTTATCGGAGATGTCGAACCAGAAGTGGCCGTGCGGGGCGAGGGTGACGAGCCACGGCAGCTCACCGATGGCGGGGAATTCCACGTTGCCGGACAGCTCACGCGGGGTGACACCAGCCAAGTGGCTGAGGTTCATCTCCACCGGCTGGGGCAGGGAGCTCATGTTGTTGACGCACAGGATGCGCTCGCCCTCAAACTCGCGGATGAAGGCCAGCACTTGCGGGTTCCGGTGGTCAACTTCCTGGTAGTCGCCGCGGCCGAAGGCCTTGTACTGCTTGCGGATGTGTACGCGCTCACGCACCCAATGCAGCAGGGAATTCTCCCGCTCCATCTGTGATTCCACGTTCACGGCCTGGTAGCCGTACGTGTCATTGCGGATGGCGGGCAGATACAGCTGCTCCGGTTGAGCGGTGGAGAAACCACCGTTGCGGTCAGCGTTCCACTGCATGGGAGTGCGCACGCCATCACGGTCCGGCAGCCAGATGTTGTCGCCCATGCCGATTTCATCGCCGTAGTACAGGAATGGCGAACCGGGCAGGGACAGCAGAAGAGCGTGTGCGAGCTCAAGGCGGTCACGGTGACCGCCCAGCAGTGGTGCTAGACGGCGACGGATACCCACGTTGGCGCGCATCCGCGGCTCGGAGGCAAACGTGGCGTACATGAAGTCGCGCTCTTCCTCCGTGACCATCTCCAGGGTCAGCTCATCATGATTGCGCAGGAAGATACCCCACTGAGCGGACTCCGGGATGTCGGGCGTCTCGCGCAGAATGTCGATGATGGGCTGCGCCTTCTCCTGGCTAATGCTCATGAAGATGCGCGGCATGACCGGGAAGTGGAAGGCCATCTGGCACTCATCGCCCGAGCCATCCTCACCGGAACCGAAGTACTCCACCACCTCGTGGGGCATTTGGTTGGCTTCGGCGAGGAGGAAGCGGCCGGGATATTCTTCGTCGAAAAGCGTGCGGACGCGTTTGATGAATTCGTGCGTTTCGGGCAGGTTCTCGCAGTTCGTGCCCTCGCGCTCGAAGAGGTAGGGGATCGCGTCGAGGCGGATACCGTCCATGCCCAGGTCGAGCCAGAAGCGAATGACATCAATGATGGCGTCCTGCACCGCCGGATTGTCATAGTTCAGATCCGGCTGGTGGGAGAAGAAACGGTGCCAGTAGTACTGCTTGCGCACCGGGTCGTAGGTCCAGTTGGACTCTTCGGTGTCAATGAAGATGATGCGCGCTTCGCTGTACTCCGTCGGATCATCCGTCCACACATAAAAGTCCCCGTACGGGCCCTCTGGGTCGCGCCGGGATTCCTGGAACCACGGGTGCGCATCAGAGGTGTGATTGATGGGGAAGTCCGTGATGATGCGGATGCCACGCTTGTGCGCTGCGTCCACGAGCGAGATGAAATCCTCCACCGTGCCGAACTCTGGCAGCACCTTGCGGAAGTCACGGATGTCATAGCCACCATCGCGCAACGGTGAATCATAAAACGGCGGCAGCCACAAGCAATCAACACCGAGCCACTGCAGGTAGTCGAGCTTTTCCTCCACGCCCTTCAGCGTGCCGGAGCCGGTCCCGTCCGGGTCGTAGAAGGCGCGCACGAGCACCTCATAGAAGACCGCGTCCTTGTACCACTCGGGGTCAGGGCGTTGCCAGGGCTCGTTACCAGGGGCGGGTGCTGGTGTCGCGTACTCACTCGCATCCGCTTCGATGATGAAACCTTGTGCGTCTGTCTTCTCCTTCATGCCGTCCGAGGTTACCCAGCCGCGCGGATTGCCGCACCCATGCGATCCACGGCCTCGGCCAGGATCTCCGGGCTGGTGGCAAAGTTCAAGCGCACATGGTGCTCGCCGCCGGCGCCAAAGGTTGCGCCCTCATTGAGTGCAACCTTTGCTTTTCGACGCAGCCACTCCGCCGGCAGCGTTTCCCCACCAATCGCGGTGCCCTGGAAATTCAAGAACATCAGGTACGTGGCATCCGGGCGGGTGAATTCCACGCCGGGGATTGCCTCCGGCAGGGTGTCAATGAGCCAGTCGCGGTTCTTCTGCAGGGCCACCAGCTGATCGTCCAGTGCTTCTGCGCCGTGGCGGTAGCAGGCCTCCGCGCCCACGATGCCCAGGGTGCCCGTGCCATCTTTGGCTACACCCGTCAGGCCGTTCCAGATTTTCACGTCATCCGCGTTGGAAAAGACCATCTGCGCGCACTTCAACCCGGCGATGTTCCACGCCTTCGAGGTGGCGGTTACCGTGATGCACACGTTGGCGGCGGTGTCATTGACACCCGCTGCGCAGACATGGCGGTTGCCGCCGGTGGGGTAGACGATGGGAGCGTGGATCTCATCCACGAGCACGCGCGCACCGTACTTATCCGCTATGGCGCACAGCTGCGCGAGCTCCTCTTCATCAAAGGTGTAGCCCCACGGATTATTCGGTGCGGCCAGCAGGATGGAACCGGCACCATTCTTGAACGCGGCTTCGACCTCCATGAGGTCAAGCCCGTTCTTGGCACCCACTTCGACCATCTCGCGGCCAGCGGTTGCCGGGATCTCTAGGAACGGCGGGTAGGACGGCACCGGCACTATGACGGCAGAGCCCGGTGTGGTGAAGTACTCGACGCTCAAGAGCATGCCGCGCACCACGTCCGCTACCGGGAAGACCCACTCTGGGTTCGGGCGCCAGTTGTAGCGCTCCGCGTAGAAATCGGAGAGCGCGCCGCCAAGCTCATGGTGGGCCGGGGTGTAACCAAACATCTCTCGGTCCACCGCATCCTGGATTGCGCGTTTTACCGGTTCAGCGGTAGGAAAATCGCTTTCAGCAACCCACAGTGGAAGTACATCATCGCCGTACTGAGTCCACTTGCGGGTGCCACGGGCACGGAGGGTTTCGAGACTAGGGAATTGCATGGGGGCCACTGTACAACCCAGCGTCGGGCGGGCCCCCGAATACTATTCAGACGCTTCAATCTCCTCGTCTTCGCTGTCCTCCCCAAGGTCGCCATCGCGCAGACCGAAGGCCTTGAGGCGCTTACGGTCAGCGGCAGAGGAAGATGCGGTGAGCGCCAGCAGTTCGGAATAGATACCACCGGAGACAGCCAGATCAGCTGGGGAGCCAATCTCATCAATGTGGCCGTCTTTGAGGGTGATGATGGTGTCGGCATCGGCAATCGTCGATAAGCGGTGCGCGATCATGATGGTGGTGCGATCTTTCATGAGCTCCTCCAGGCCAGCCTGGACAGCGCGCTCTGACTTCGTGTCCAGCGCCGACGTTGCCTCATCGAGCACCAGAATCGGCGCGTTCTTGAGCATCGCGCGCGCCACAGCCACGCGCTGCTTCTGACCGCCGGACAAGCGCAGACCGCGTTCGCCGATGACCGTGTCATACCCATCCGCGAAACTGGTGATGAAGCCGTGCGCATTTGCGCGCTTGGCCACCGCGAGGATCTCCTCATCCGTCGCATCCGGCTTGCCGTAGGCAATGTTTTCGCGGATCGTGCCGGAGAACAGCGCCGGCTCCTGGAAGACCACGCCGACAGACGCGCGCACCCGCTCAATATCAGCAGATGCGATGTCGGTGCCACACACGGAGAGGGGTCCCGCATTGATGGGGTACAAGCCCATGAGCAGGTTGACCAGCGTGGACTTGCCGCCGCCGGACTCGCCGACGAGTGCGATCTTCTCCCCATGCCGGGCAGTGAAACTGATGTCATCCAACACCGGCTCGCCAGGGTTGTAGGCAAAGGAGACCTGATTGAACCGCACCATCGGTTCCTGCGAGGGCAGCGCCGGCACTGCTCTCGTGTCCAGCACCGGCACATCCGATGCCGCCGTTGCCGCGACCACCTGCGTGTTGGCGGCTTCCTCCACCGTTTCATCCATGACCTTGAAGTAATCACGCGATCCGGCGATGGCACGTTGGGCGGAATCCACCAGCCAGCTCATCATCTGCACCGGGTGCTGCGCCATGGTAACCAGCTGGACCAGCATGACCATGTCGCCGATGCTGAAGCGGCCCGCCAGAGTCTCCTTGAACAGCAGCAGGTAGATACCAAAGAAGATGACGTTCATGGCCATACCGCGGGCCACATCCATGGAGTGCCACCAGCGGGACTGCGGCTTGGTCAGCGCAATGGTCTGGCCGTAGTGGCCACCGAATTTATCCAGCTCCCGAGTCTCCGCAACGAAGGACTTGGTCACCTTCACCTGGCCAACAACCTCCGCAAAGCGGCCATTGGCTAGGTCAATTTGTTCGTTCTTGCCCTTTTCAAATTTCTGCCAGCGTTTCGACGTCAACGCGGTGAGCACCAAATAGATCGGGAAAAGCAGCAGAAGCAGGATGGTCAACGGCCAGTAGAAGTACGCCGTGATACCCAGGACCGCGATGACCTGGAGCAACATTGGCAGCAAGGTGTTGGAGAAGCTCTGCACCGTCTGCGTGATGTTCATAATCGAGCGGTCCAGCCGGGCGATGATCGTGCCGGTGACCTGGCCGTCGAAGTACCGCTGCGGCAAGGAGAGCAGCTTGGCAAAGTAGCGGGTGGACAGGACCTGGCGGATGCGGGCTGCCACCACGTCGCCCAGGTAGCCACCGATATTGCGCATAAGCGTGTCCAGGGACTGCGCGGCAAACAGCGCGATGGCCAAGAACACAATGGTGGTCATCGCGGAGGTTGCTGCGTCCGGGCCTTCACGGAAAGCATCGACGATCGTGTTGGTCGCCTCACGCAGAATGAAGGGAGAGACCAACGCCAATGCGGCGGTGACCGAGGAGATCACCACGATGCCCAGGTAGTAGGGCCACAAAGCGGATGCACTACGAAGAACACGGAATAAAGGTTGCACGGGCTTCAACCTACACGCGTACAACAGCGGTGCCGTCGGGCTGTAGAGTAATGGCCATGTCTGCTCACACTCTTCGGGTCGCCGCTATTGGTGCCGTGGCCTCCTTGGCTTTCACTCTTTCCGGCTGCGCTGGCGACGATGGTGTTGCTGGTCAGGACGGCACGATCACGCCGACGACGGGCGTGGCCACGGAGACCGAAGGCCCTGAGCCTTTTGAAGTGAAGTCGGTGGACGAGAAAGAAACCACCGATATTGGAGGCGAGATCGTGGAGGACCCGGGCATGCCGGTGTCCTACAAGTGGCAGGGCACGCGTTCTGCTGGTGGTGGCACCGTGGTCACCGTCGCCGTGATCAATACCTCCGAGTCCCCGATGCCGGTAGACGCGCTGGGCACGCCCACCTTGACCTACAACGGCAATCAGTCCGCCCGCAAGATGCGCGCCGAGGAAGCTGACCTGGAATTTGAGGGTCTGGATCTCCCGCTGGGTGCCGGTGCGACGATGAACGTGCAGTACGTCTTCGACGTGAGCCCGTCGAGCCTGTCCAAGGCGGAATTCAAAATTGGCAATGTTGTGTTCAAGGGCAACCTGAACAACTAATCATCAAGGCAGGATAAATATGTCGCCGATGTCAGATGACGTAGAGCAGGTTGTTCTACTCGACGAAGTCGGTCAGCCGATTGGCGCTGAGGCGAAAGCTGTCGTTCACACCGATGCAACGCCGCTGCATCTTGCGTTTTCAACATGGCTTTTCGACGACGGCGGGCAGCTCCTCCTCACCCGCCGCGCCGTGAGCAAGAAGACCTGGCCGGGCGTGTGGACCAACAGCTTCTGCGGTCACCCCGGCCCCGGCGAGTCCGTCGAGGACGCCATTGCCCGCCGCTCCATTGAGGAGCTGGGCCTGAAGCCGGGCGATATCGCTGATCTGCGCCCGGTGCTGCCGGATTTTCGTTACCGCGCTGTGGATGCGTCCGGCGTGGTGGAAAACGAAATCTGCCCGGTCTACGCCGCACGTTTGGTTGCCGGTGCGCAGCTGAACCCGAACCGGGACGAGGTGGAGGAGTTCACGTGGGTGGACCCGAAGGACCTCGTCGCCTCTGCTGAGCTCACGCCGTTCGTGTTCTCACCGTGGCTCATTGAGGAGCTTGCCGACGTACGCCTGCGCGCCGTTTGGAGCTAGTACTTCTTAGAAAACACCCCGCGCAGGTAGCGCAGCGGGTCAGTGACGATCTGCGCGTTATTGCCGGAGAGATCCACGCGTAGGACATTTTTCTCCGCGCCGTAGGGTGACCATCCCGGGTCACCGGTGGTGACGTAGCGGATGAGGCAGGCGTTCAGTCCGGTGCCCGCTTCGTAGGGGGCAGCGCCGAAGATCGGGGCGAGGTCGGCACAGTGCCGTGCGCGTGAGAGACCATCGGAGACAAGTTCTGCCTGCCAGACGGTGCCTGGTGCGCGCTGCGCGACATCATCAACCCAGCGACGAATGAGGTTGGCGGAAAGGAACTCGCCGGTCACATGCTCCGGGTTACGTGCTTTCAAACGCTTGAACACCTCGGTGTACATGGCGGGTTTGAGCCCCATGATGAAGCCGGGGACCACCATGAGCAGACGGGCCAGGCGCATCTTGTCCTGCTTGACGGCGCTGTCGAACATTTCCTCATCGACAGAGGTGATCACCAGATCTACCTCCGCCATTTCTTCCGGCTCCAGTGGCCCGGGGCCAAGCGCCATGTCGGTGAAGTAGCGCGTACGCACGGTGCGGTAGGCGCGTTCCAGCACTTTCGGCTTGGCGCGGTTCAGAGCATCACGGGTCAACGGAATACCGGCACCCGCACGGATGACGGACTTGCGCTGCGCGTAACTCAGTCGTGGGAAGGCAGGGGAGAGCGCAATCGCGCGGCGGAAGGCGCCACGATAATGGTCTTTGCGCATGAGCCACAGCACGATGGACGCGCCGGCGGACTGCCCGGACAATGTGACGTTCGTGGGGTCCCCGCCGAAGGCCTCGATGTTCTTCTGCACCCACTCCAATCCCAATGCCACATCATCCACAGCGCGGAAACGGTGCGGCTCATCGTCATGGAAGCGGGCGAGCCCCGGCAGTTTCATCCGGTACCCAATGCGCACGAGGATCACACCGTGCTCAGCAAGACCTTCACCGGGGGAGGCCGCATCGGTGTGGTCGCCTTCCTCAAAGCGCCCGCCGTGGATGTGCACCAGTACTGGCAGATCGTCCGCATCAGTAGCGCCCGCGGGGGCGACGATGGACAGGGCGATGGTGTCGGGGCGTTGCCGTGTGGCGTCGATAAGCATGCCCTTGTCTGCGGGCACCGCATCGTCGAAGGGGGCGGGAATGCGGGAGTAGGGGATGGAATGGAAGTAGGCGGTAGAGCCTTCCCTCACTCCCACGACCGTTCCGGCGGGGCACGTCACTTCAACGGGTGCGTTCATGGCATCACAGTTTAACCGGGTAGTTTGGGGTGCGTGATCGATATCGGATTCAGTCTTACCCAGGCCAGCCCCTGGGTGCAGCTCCCCCTGGTGCTCGTGTTTGCGCTGCCTGCCATCGCCATTGCAGCGGTGGGGTTAGTGCGCGCGGTGGACTGGATCGCCGCAGTTTTGGGGGATTCCAACCCAAGGGACGTAGAGTAGATACCCATGGCTAACCCAGAAGACCTGCGCAGGGAGGATCAGAAGCTCCCCAAGGGACGCAGGAAGTACCCGCGATCCCGCGTCACCCAGGCACTGTGGGTGCTCATTGCGCTCGTGCTTATCGCGGGCATCCTGAGCATGATCTAGCGGCGCGGACGCGCAGAGGCTTCCGCCACCGCGCGGAAGAGCTCCATGCCCTCGAGATCCTCGATGAGCACGGCCTTGCCGTCCTTATCGCTCAACGGAACGCACCAGTTCCGGTACTGCTTCGAGTTGGTGCCGGGCAGGTTTTGAACCCTCTTATCGCCCACCATGTCCACCAAGTTGGTGCAGGTAAGTGCGGAATTCGTGCCGGCGATGAAGCGCGTCAGGCCCAGCACGAGCTCATCCACATCGCCGCGTTCATCGCGGCTCAGGCCAGCGAATTCCTTCTCCGCCAGGTCCGTTCCGTCAAAGCAGCCGGTGTCACGCACCGTGTCCAGCACATCGCTTTGCCAGGCGACATCGGTGGCGTCGATGTCCTCGAAGGCGTCGCTCATAAGCCCCAGCTCATCGCGCAACGCATTGTGCGAGCCGGCCAGATACCCGGCGGTGGGCGGCAGATCATGCGTGCCAATGGAGGACAGCGCCAGGTGGCGGTACTCCTGCTGGCCGAGAGGACGGCCATCAACCGGGGAGTGCTCAAACCACACGACAGAGGTGCCCAACACGCCGCGATCGCGCAGCACATCTTGGACCCACGGCTCAAACGTGCCGAGGTCCTCACCCACAACAACTGCGCCGGCGCGCTGCGCCTCCAGCGCGAGAATGCCCAGCATCGCCTCATGGTCGAAGTTCATGTACGCGCCATTGGCTGGGGAAGACATGCGCGGAATCCAGAACAGGCGGAACAGACCCAGAATGTGGTCGACGCGGATGCCACCGGAATGGGACAGCACGGTGCGCAAGAGATCACGCCACGGCTTGTAGCCGGCTTCGGCCAGCTTGTACGGGTTCCACGGTGGCTGCGACCAGTCCTGGCCCTGCTGGGAGTAGCCGTCCGGCGGGGCGCCCACGGAAGCCCCTGGGACGAGAACGTCACGCAAGGTAGAAGCATCCGCACCACCCGGGTGAACGCCCACAGCCAGGTCCGTCATGATGCCAATGCGCATGCCGGCCTGCACGGCCTTTGCTTGCGCGGCGGCGCGCTGGCGGTCCGCGACAAACTGCAGCCACATGTAGAAGCGGGCCAGCTCCTCCTGCTGCTCAACCGGCACGGCAATGTGGTGCTTGTCGGCGGAGTCACGCTCGATCTCAGCGTCGGCGCACCAGCGCGCGAAGGTCACCAGACCCTCGCCTTGATCCGCGATGAAGGCCTCAAAACCCTCGTGGTCACCGGATTCCTCAAACAGGTAGTAGAGCTCCTGCAGGACAGCCAGCTTCGTATCAAAGATCGGGTTGCGTTCAATGAAATCAGCGGAGCGATTCAGGGCCTTGAGATCGGCGGACAGTTCGTCGATTTCGGCGCGCGTTTCACCGTCGAGAAGCTTAAACTCCGGCACATCTTCCACCGCGATGTAAATGGGGTTCACAAACCTGCGTGACGTGGGCAGGTAGGGCGAATCCTCCACGGGTGGGAAAGGCTCCGCAGCGTGAACCGGGTTGATCAGCAAGTAATCCGCGCCGTGACGCGCCGCAACCACCGCGAGTTCGCCGAGGTCATGGAAGTCGCCGATGCCCCAGGACTGCTCCGAGCGCACGGAGTACAACTGCGCCATCATGCCCCATGCGGGATTCTGCACGAGATCAAGGTTCGTGGTCAGCTGCCTCGGCGTCACCACAAGCGTGCACTCTTGCGCGATGTCAGCGCGATCGCTTGTCGACGTCACATGGATCCTATGCCACCCCACCGGCAGATCCCCGCGAGTGTGGAAGGACGCTTCGCCCCACTCGATGTCGTCCTTCCATGTCGGCGGATTCCAGTTCTCGTCTTGGTAGACCGGTGATGTGGAGCCGTCCTCCAGCGTCACCCACACGTTGGCGGGGGCACCCTCCGGGACGTGGACGGCGAAGGACTTCTCCTCGCCTTCGCGCGCCACCACAACCGGGGGTAGGGGGCGAGTTGCCCACTCGCGCTGCCACGCATCGAGCGCCTCAGAGAGCTCCTCTTCGGACGGATCGTCCGACAAAGGGACGTCGAGAGCCTGGAGCAGTGTGACCAGGGACTTACGCGGTGAGGCCACGGTCTCATTGGTCAGTCCGCGATAGGACAGGGAGAAGCCGTAGGCAGTTGCAAGAGTCTCGAGGAGGTCGGTGTCAGCCACACGTCGCATTCTGCCAAAGATCACGGGAGCACGCCTTGTCCCGCCCCTCCGGAACCATTTTGCCTGCAAAAGTGCCTGGCCAAAGGTGCGTTACGCGCCCCACACAGGGTACGGTTTTGTAGTGTTCGACACACCGTGAAGGTAGTGAAAGGTAGTGAAAGGTAGTTCCGTGTCTACTCCCAGCAAGACGTATTCAACCCCGGCAGGTTTCACGCTCGCACCCAACGAGAACTGCCTGACGCTCGTGATCAAGCAGTGCACGGAGAACCCTGACAAGGTGATGTTCTCCCGCCCTGAAGGTCATGACTGGACAGAGGTGACCGGCCGCGAGTTCATGGAGCAGTTCCGCGCCGTGGCCAAGGGTCTGGTTGCCAATGGTGTTGAGTTCGGTGACCGCGTGGGTCTGATGGCTGACTCCAGTTACGGGTGGGCGGTCATGGACTTTGCCATCTGGGCTGCCGGCGCGTCGAGTGTGCCTATCTACCCGTCCTCCTCGGAGCACCAGGTCCAGTGGATCGTGGAAGATTCCGGCGCGCGCGTTGTGGTGACGGATACGGAATCTAACCGTCGTCTCTTTGACAACCTCGTGTTGGGGGAGGATGGCACTCCGCGCCTGAAGGATTCGCCGTCGCAGCTGCTGCGCACCCTGTCTTTCGCCGGTGATGCGCTCGAGTTGCTCGCCGAGGATGGCAAGGATGTTGAGGATGCTGTTATCGACGATCGCATTTCCCGCATCCAGCACGACGACCTGGCCTCACTGGTGTACACCTCCGGCACCACTGGCCGTCCGAAGGGCTGCATCCTGACCCACCTGGTGTGGGCGCATGAGGCAGTGGCGCTGCTGACCCACCCGATTGGCAACACCATCGCTACCCGCCCGGACGCCCGCTACGTCACCATCCTCCCGCTGGCGCACGTTCTGGCCCGCGCGGTGGCGCTCGCGTCCACCATTGCCGGTGCGCACCAGATCCACTGGTCTGATACCCGCACCATCGTCATGGGCCTGCAGCGTTTCCAGCCGCACATGCTGCTGGGTGTGCCGCGCATCTTTGAGAAGGTGCGCGATGGCGCCTACAACAAGGCGGCGGACAGCTCCGATTTTGCGGCACGTACCTTCCTCGAGGCGGAGAAGACTGCGGTGGCTTACTCCAAGGCGCTGGATACGCCGAAGGGGCCGTCGCTGTTCCTGAAGGTGAAGCGCGCCATCTTTGATCGCCTGGTGTACAAGAAGCTGCGCGACGCTGTGGGCGGTGAGGCCGAATTCGCTATTTCTGGCGGTTCCGCACTGTCCAAGCACCTCAACCACTTCTACCGCGGTGCGCGTCTGCCTATCTGTGAGGGTTACGGTCTTACCGAAACTGCCGCGGCTGCAGCTGTGAACTTTGGGGAAGAGACCAAGATCGGTACCGTCGGTAAGCCTCTCAACGGCTACTCCGCGATGATCAATGAAGACGGCGAGATCTGCTTCAAGGGCGACGGTGTGTTCAAGGGCTACTGGAACAACCAGGAAGCCACCGATGAGGCCATCAAGGATGGTTGGTTCTGCACCGGCGACCTGGGTGAGATTGATGAGGACGGCTACATCACCATCACCGGCCGCAAGAAGGACCTCATTGTCACTGCTGGCGGCAAGAATGTCTCACCTGGCCCGATGGAGGACATCCTGCGCGGTGACCCGCTCATCTCCCAGGCCCTCATTGTTGGCGACGGTAAGCCCTACGTTGGTGTGCTGGTCACCCTCGACGAGGACGAGCTGCGCCGCTGGAAGGCCGCGAACAATGTTCCGGAGTCCACCCACCTGCGCCAGCTGGTGAAGACCCCTGAACTGCGCGCCTACGTGCAGGATGCCGTCAACGAGGTCAACCGCACGGTCAGTCACGCGGAGCAGATCAAGAAGTTCCGCATCCTCACCAAGGACCTGTCCGAGGATTCCGGCGAGATGACCCCGACGATGAAGATTAAGCGCAACGTGGTCTTCGAGCGCTACAAGAAGGAAATCGACCGCCTTTACCGCTAAAGGTGTGGTGCAGGTAACAAAAAGTTTCTAAATCTGCCGCGAACACACTCCCTTCGAGGTACTTTTATTATCAAAAGTACCTCGAAGGGAGTTTTGCTGTTATGGCCTTGTCTACCTACACCACCCCAGCGCCGTTCACCGTCGCACCGGATGAGAACTGCTACTCGGCTCTCGTGGCCAACGCCACCGCCCGCCCGGACACGGTGCTGTTCACCAAACCTGAGGATCATCGCTGGCGGGATGTCACTGCGGCTGAGTTCGTCGCGGAGGTCCGCGAGGTAGCCAAGGGTCTTATCGCTCTCGGCGCGCAGAAGGGGGACCGCGTCGCATTGCTGTCCGGTGCGCGCTACGAGTGGGCGGTGGTGGACTTTGCCATCATGGCCGCCGGCCTGACCACCGCCGCGATTTACCCCACGAGCTCCCTGGACCAGGTGCAGTGGATCGTCGAAGACTCCGGTGCCGTCATCGCCATCGGTGAGCGCCCGGAGCACGGCAGCATGTTCTCCTCCGTCATTGACTCCGACCTGCGCGAGATTCTGCTTTTCGACGATGCCCCCGGCGCCATCACCACCCTCAAGGAAGCCGGCCAATCCGTTTCTGACGCGGAGTTGGACGAGCGTATCGCCGGCATCCACCACGACGATATCGCCTCGCTGGTGTACACCTCCGGTACCACCGGCCGCGCCAAGGGCTGCATGATCACGCACCTGAACTGGATCTTCCAGGTCCGTGGCCTGCTCGCGCACCCGGCTGGCCAGGTGGCTCGTCGTGGCAACAAGGTGGTTACGTACCTGCCCCTAGCCCACGTCATGGCCCGCTCCGTGCATCTGGCCGCCACTATTGGTGAAACCACCCAAACCCACTGGCAGGACGTATCCACCATCGCCGCGGAATTCCAGCGCGTGAAGCCAGATCTCGTGCTTGGTGTGCCACGTGTGTATGAGAAGGTGCGTGACGCGGCGCGCAGGAAAGCATCCGATGGCTCCGCAATCGGCGCAAAGATTTTCGCTGAGGCGGAGAAGACCGCCATCGCCTACTCCGAAGCTCTTGATCATGGCCGTCCGTCGTTGTTGCTCCGCGCAAAGCAGGCGTTGTTCGACAAACTTGTCTACTCCAAGATCCGCGAGGCCCTCGGCGGCAAGATGGCCTATGGCATTTCCGGTGGCTCTGCCCTCGGCGTCCCGCTCGGTCACTTCTACCGCGGTGCCGGGCTGCCGGTCTACGAAGGCTACGGGTTGACCGAAACCTCGTCGGCCGCCGCACTCAGCTTCGGCGATGACCGCAAGATCGGTAGCGTGGGCAAGCCCATGATGGGTTACACGGTCAAGCTCACCGAAGAAGGCGAAATTTGCTTCTCTGGCCCTGGCGTTTTCACCGGTTACTGGCAAAACGAAGAAGCTACCAAGGAAGCGCTGATCGACGGCTTCTTCCACACCGGCGACCTCGGACACCTCGACGAAAAAGGAAATATCTCCATCACCGGCCGTAAGAAGGACCTCCTGGTCACCTCTGGCGGCAAGAACGTTGCCCCGCAGCCGCTCGAGGAGCTGCTCCGCCAGGACCCGCTTATCTCCCAGGCAGTCGTGGTGGGTGACGGCAAGCCCTTCATCGGTGTGCTCGTTGCGTTGGATGAGGATGCTCTTTCCGCATGGAAGGCCGAGCGCAACATCGACCCGGATACGCCTACCTACAAGCTGGCCAAGCGCAATGACCTGCGCATGGAGATCCAGGACGCCATCAACCGTACGAACCAGGCCGTGAGTAAGGCGGAGGCGATCAAGAAGTTCCGTATCCTCCCGCGCGACCTCACCGAAGCTGACGGCGAACTGACCCCGTCCCTGAAGGTGAAGCGTCCGGCGGTGCTCAAAAGCTTCGACCATCAGATGCGCAAGCTCTACCCGTAGACCTGTTCACCCCACTACGGTCCCGGCTTTCATGCTGGGGCCGTAGGCGTTTTTGCGCCTGATTGGCGCTCTTCCGGCGCGCCGTACAAGAACCTGTGAATTTCTGGCTTAATGTTGGCCACCGAACCTATCAACCCGGTCGACGCAAGGAGGCGAGTGTGCACCGGACCGCTGCGACGCTGCGCCACCGCGAGCTGACCCAAGAGGTCTACAACATCGGCGACGAAGTTGCCGAGTACATCGAGCACATCGCCGAATCCATCGCCGACTACGATGCCGAACTCACCGACGACTGCCTCGCCGAGTTCGCCGAAATCGTCGACGACGCTCGCATTGATGCCCGCCGCGTTGTTGGTGAACTGATCGGTCTCCGCCAGGCACTCGTGTCCGGTGTCCGCGCCGGGTCTATCTCCGCAGCACTGCCGGCTGAGGAGCGCATCCCTGAGCCAGAACGTCTCGACGCAGCTGGCCTGTTCGAGCTCTTCCCCCTCGCGTCGCCGTCCCCGGTGAAGGACATGACGGAAGCTTGCGTCCAGCGCACCGACCTCATCGTGCAGCACCTCGGGGAAGTAGTGGACTACACCCTCGAGCAAACCGACATGGTGGCCCAGAACCTCGCCGCCGTGTCTCTGCCACACCTCTACGCCCGCGTCGGTGAATTGGTGGAATCCGCCGTCGATGGCTGGCTCGACGCCGTCGCCGCCGAACACCCCGGTTTCACCCGCGCGATGCGCGGCTCCAACCCGCCGAAGTTCCTGGAGGAACGCGCGCGTGTCGATGCCATCGTGGCCAAGGTCGCCGCGAAGCGTTCCCGCCGCGGCGCCTAATTAGTTCTTGGCTATCTGCTTAGACTGTCACGTATGAATTCTGACGCCTTTGGCGTGTACGTGCACGTCCCGTTTTGTTCGACGCGGTGTGGGTATTGCGACTTCAATACGTATACGCCGTCCGAAACCGAGACGAGTTATGCGGCGTACTTGGATGCGTTGGAGCAGGAGCTGGAGCTGGCCGCACGAGAATATGGCCAGGAGGGGCGACCAGCAGACACCGTATTCATCGGCGGGGGAACGCCATCGCTGTTGGGAGCGGACGGCCTGGGCAGGATCCTGGCGCGGATCCGCACCACGTTCGGTCTGGCCGAGGGGGCGGAGGTGACCACGGAGTCCAACCCGGAGTCGACGAGCCCGGAGTACTTCGAGGGCCTCAAAGCGCATGGGTTTACGCGGGTGTCGTTGGGGATGCAGTCCGCGTCCACGCCGATTCTGAAGGTGCTGGACCGGCAGCACACGCCAGGCCGGGCGGTGGCAGCGGCGAAGGAGGCCCAGGCAGCAGGGTTTGAACACGTGAACCTGGACCTCATCTACGGCACCCCGACGGAAACGGAAGATGACGTGAAGCGCAGCCTAGAAGCAGTGCTGGAAGCGGGGGTGGACCACGTGTCGGCGTACTCGCTGATCGTGGAGGATGGCACGGCCATGTCCCGAAAGATCCGTAAGGGGGAGCTGCCAGCCCCGCAGGAAGATACGTACGCGGACCGGTATGAGCTCATTGCGGACACGCTGGAACAGGCCGGCTACGGCTGGTACGAGGTATCCAACTGGGCGAAGGAAGGTGGCGAGTGTCGGCACAACCTCCTCTACTGGCGCGGCGGCAACTGGTGGGGTGCCGGTCCGGGGGCGCACGGGTATGTGGGGCGGACGCGGTACATGAACGTGAAGCGACCGGAGCGCTACAACCAGATGCTCGAAGGCCGCGAACTGCCCATCCACAGCACGGAAACCATCACCGATGATGAGCACCACTTCGAGCAGATCATGCTGGGGCTGCGCCTTAAAGAAGGGATCCCGGCGGGGTGGGTTGGGGCAGGGGCGAGGGGTGTCGTCGATAAGCATGTGCGCGCTGGACTGCTTGAGGTTGATGAGAGGATTCGCGTGACGGATGCGGGCCGTTTGTTGGCGGACGGGATCATCACGGACATCTTGGCGGCGGAGTGATCCGGCGCTAGACTGACTTAGCAGTCGACGCTTCAGAGTGCTAAGGAGGGTGCGAACATGGCTGGTCCCGCGCGCGAACGTAGGCAGGCAGTCCTGCGGGCGATCGTGGCGGACTACATTGCGATGCAGGAGCCGGTCGGGTCCAAGACCCTGGTGGAGAAGCACAAGCTCCAGGTCAGCTCCGCAACAATCCGCAACGACATGGCGGTGCTCGAGACGGAGGGCTACATCGCCCAACCGCACGCGAGCTCCGGGCGTGTGCCCACGGAGAAGGGCTACCGCGCGTTCGTGGATGCGATCAATGACGTGAAGCCGCTGTCGCTGCCGGAGCGCCGCGCGATTTCGGATTTCTTGGAATCCGGCGTGGATCTCGAAGACGTGATGCGGCGCTCGGCGCACCTGTTGGCACAGCTCACGCGCCAGGCGGCGGTGGTGCAGTTGCCCACGCTGTCGGTCTCGCGCATCAAGCACTGTGAGGTGGTGGCGCTCACGCCGCGGCGTCTGTTGCTCGTGGTCATCACGGATAACGGGCGCGTGGATCAGCGCAATGTCGAGCTCAGTTCGCCTATCGACGAATCCGGTGTCTCCTACCTCCGCGACCTCCTCAACGGAGCCTTGGCCGGTAAGACCATGAGCGATGCGTCGACGTCGCTGGCACTCTTGGCGGCAGACCCGCCGCCGGTGGTGGCAGACCACCTAACGCGGGCGATCGCGGTGATCATGGACACCTTGGTGGACACACCGTCGGACCGTGTTCTCATCGCGGGCGCGGCGAACCTGGTGCCGTCACGGACAGATCTGCTCAGCGTCGTGGAGGCGTTAGAAGAGCAGGTGGTGGTGCTCAAGCTGCTGGCTAATTTGCCGGAGCTGGGTAATGTCTCCGTGGTTATCGGTAAGGAGAACGAGGATGAGGATCTGGCGAAGGCCAGTATCGTGACCACCAGTTATGGCACTGCGGGGGAGACGTTTGGTGGTTTGGGTGTCCTCGGCCCGACGTATATGGACTACCCCGGTACGATTCAAAAGGTTGCGGCGGTGGCAAACTACATCAGCTTGATTCTCGCCGGCGAAGAAAGGACTTAGCTCTACTGTGGCACGCGATTACTACGGCATCCTGGGTGTGGATAAGAACGCCACGGATACGGAGATTAAGAAGGCGTACCGGCGTTTGGCGCGCAAGTACCACCCGGATGTGAATGACACCGAGGAGGCGGCGGAGAAGTTCCGCGAGATCTCCTTGGCCCAGGAGGTGCTGCTGGATCCGGACAAGCGCCACATTGTGGATCGCGGGGGCGACCCGATGGAGCAGGGCGCCGGTGGCCCTGCCGGGGGTGGCTTTGGTTTCGGCGATATCTTCGAGGCCTTCTTCGGGGATACCGGCGGTGGTGGCGGTCGCGGCCCGCGTTCGCGCGTGCAGCCGGGCAATGACGCGTTGCTGCGCACCACGATCACCCTGGCGGAGGCCTACACGGGTACCCGCCAGGAAGTCACGGTGGATACCGCCGTGGTGTGTGAGCACTGCCATGGCACGGGCTCGGAATCTGAGTCCAAGCCGGTCATGTGTGATGGCTGTGGTGGCCAGGGCCAGGTGCAGCAGGTGCAGCAGTCCTTCCTGGGCAACATCATGACCACCACGACGTGTCCGAAGTGCTCCGGCTTCGGTGAGATCATCACCGACCCATGCCAGAAGTGTGGCGGCCAGGGGCGTGTGCGTTCGCGCCGGGACATCACGGTGAACATCCCGGCCGGTATCTCTTCCGGTATGCGCATTCGCATGGCGGGCCAGGGCGAGGTCGGCCACGGTGGTGGCGCTGCCGGTGACTTGTACGTGGAGGTCACCACGGAAAACCACCCGGTGTTTGTCCGCGATGGGGACAACCTGCACCTCAAGGTTTCCGTGCCCATGTTCGATGCCGCGCTGGGCACGGATGTGACGGTGAAGAATCTGGCGGGGGAGACCACCACGATCGAGATCCCTGCTGGCACGCAGCCGAATGAGGAGATCGTGCTGGACGGCGAAGGCATGCCGCGCCTGCGCGCAGAAGGTGCCGGCGACATGGTGGCTCACGTCCAGGTGGTTGTGCCGACGGAGCTGACTAAGGATCAGCGCGCCGCGCTCGAGGACCTGCGCGACGGGCACCACGCCGAGGCTTTCGTCGAGGAAGACCACCCGGACGGTGAGGGGTTCTTCGGCCGCATGCGTAACCGATTCCGTCGTTAACACCATGAGTCTGCCGTATTTCATCACCGACGACCCACTCTCCGGCCGCCTCAGCGGACCGGAGGGACGCCATGCCGTCACGGTCAAAAGGATCCAGCCCGGAGAGCACGTCATGCTTATCGACGGCACCGGCACCACCGCCGAAGTCCTCGTCACCGCGGTGGAGGGGAAGGACGGGCTGGTGGGGGAGGTCGTCGATAAGCAAGAAGTGCCGAGACCTGCGCCGAGGGTGACGGTTGTGCAGGCCATCCCGAAGTCCGAGCGCGCAGAATTAGCCGTGGACCTGGCCACGCAGGGCGGCGCGGATGCGATCGTGCCGTGGATTTCGCACCGCACGATCGCGCGGTGGCAGGGCCCAAAGGTGGCCAAGAATGTGGAGAAATGGCAGGCCACAGCGCGGGAGGCCGCGAAGCAATCGCGTCGCGCGTGGATCCCGCAGGTGCATGATCCGGTGACCACGAACCAGCTGGCACAGATGCTCGCCGGAAAGGCGGCGTACGTCTTGCATGAGGATGCGACGATGAGCATCAAGGACGCGGACTTCAGCGCGGACGAGATCTTCCTCATCATCGGGCCTGAAGGTGGCATTGGGGACGACGAGCTGGAGGTGCTCGGCGCGCAGGCGATCACGCTGGGCCCGGAAGTTCTGCGCACGGCGAGTGCCGGGCTGGCTGCTCTTTCCGCCGTCGGCGCGCTGACGGGCCGCTGGTAGGGTGAGCCGCATGGCAGAACTGGTCACACGCTCCCACGAGCTCGACCCCGAATACGCCCAAGCTGTGCTGGGCATCAATGACGCGACACTGCGCACGCTCAATGAGCTGCTTGGCGCTGATCTTTTCGCCCGTGGCACCACCGTGACCCTGCGCGGTCCGGTGGAGAAGGTGGCGTACGCCACCCGGGTGTTGGATGAGATTCAGGCGATGGCGCGCCGCGGCATCGTGATCACCTCGGATGCGGTGAATCACGCGGTGGACATCATGGCTACGGACATGCCGGAATCCGCCGCGGAGATCCTCGGCCGCGAGATCATCGCGCGCCGCGGCAAGGTCATCCGACCGAAGACGGCGGGGCAGCGCGAGTACGTTGATGCGATTGATGAGAACACGATTGTCTTCGGCATCGGCCCCGCCGGTTCCGGCAAGACCTACCTGGCCGTGGCCAAGGCGGTTCAGGCGCTGCAGGCCAAAGAGGTCAAGCGCATCATTCTCACCCGCCCGGCGGTGGAAGCAGGGGAGAAGCTGGGCTTTCTGCCCGGCACGCTGAATGACAAGATCGACCCGTACCTGCGCCCGCTTTACGACGCGTTGCGGGACATGCTCGACCCCGAAATGATCCCCAAGCTCATGGAGGCCGGCATCATCGAGGTGGCGCCGTTGGCCTACATGCGCGGCCGCACGTTGAACGACGCGTTTGTGATCCTGGATGAGGCGCAAAACACCACGCCTTCGCAGATGAAGATGTTCCTGACCCGCCTGGGCTTCGGATCCAAGATGGTGGTCACCGGCGATATCTCTCAGGTGGACCTGCCGCGCGGGGTGGTCTCCGGCCTGCGGATCGTGCGCAAGATCCTGCGTCACGTGCCGGGGATTCACTTCCAGGAATTCGGCGCGAAGGATGTGGTGCGTCACCAGCTGGTCAGCCGTATCGTGGCCGCATACGACAAGTACGACGCCGACCGGGCCGCACGCTGGGATGCGGAGGCGGAGCACCAGGCGCATCCGGAACATATTGAGGAGCAATCATGAGCATCGAAGTTCTGAACGAGTCCGGGGAGACGGACGTCAACGAAGAAATGCTCGTTGACGTTGCCTCCTTCGCGCTGCGCGCCATGGACGTTCACCCGGATACGGATCTGACCATCACGTGCGTGGACACCCCAACCATGGCGGACCTACACATGCGGTGGATGGACCTGCCCGGCCCAACCGATGTGATGAGCTTCCCCATGGATGAGCTCACCCCAGGTTCCGGCCGCCCGGATGCGCCCGCACCAGGCCCGGCGATGCTGGGCGACATCATCTTGTGTCCGGAGTATGACCGGAAGCAGGCGGACGCCGCCGGTCACCCGCTCGGCCACGAGATGGCACTGCTGACCGTCCACGGGTGCTTGCACCTGCTGGGCTATGACCACGCCACCCCGGCCGATGAGCGCGAGATGTTCGCACTGCAGAACGAGATCCTGGCGGATTGGTACGACGACCTTGACGCCCGCGGCATCACCTACCAGCCAAAGCCGGAAGGTAAGCACGCGTTCCCGTCGGCGGCGGATAGGGCGGAGCTGGACGGGATCGTCGAAAAGCGGGGCGAGTAAGCACTGTGACTTTGTGGGGTATCTACCTGCTCGTAGCCTTCGTCTCCTTGGTGGCGGCGGGCGTGATCAAGATGATCGAGTCCGCGCTCGCGCCTATCTCCAAGGCGCGCGTGGAAGCGATGGTCAAGGACGAAGTCAGTGGTGCGCGCGCCTTGCTGCGCGTGGTGGATTCGAAGACGAACCACCTGAGCATGCTCGCTCTCGTGCAGATGGTGCTGGACACCCTGGCGGCCGTCTTCGCGCTGCTCACCGCGCTTGAGCTCATTGAATCCCGCGTGTGGGCGATCACCGCCGCGATCCTGGCGGTGGCGCTTTTGCGCTTCAGTGTCATTGGCATCAACGCGCGCCGGGCCGGCAAGCTGAACCCGTACACCATTTCCCTGCGAGCCGCCCAGATCCTCACCGTTGTATACGTTGTGCTTGGGCCGCTGTCGCGCCTGATCATCCGGGCCAGCAACCTGGTCACGCCAGGCGAGGAGGACCTAGAAAACCCCTACGCCACCGACGTGGAACTGCGCGAAGCGGTGGACATTGCCCAGGAGCAGGGCGTGGTGGAAACCACGGAGCGCCGCATGATCCAAAACATCTTCGACCTGGCCGATACGCAGGCCCGCCAAGTGATGGTGCCGCGCCCGGAGATGGTCTGGATCGAACAGGAAAAATCCGCCGGCCAGGCCGCGAACCTGATGATTCGCTCCGGGCACTCCCGCGTCCCGGTCATCGGGGAGAGCGTCGATGACGTGCTGGGAATCGCGTACCTCAAAGACGTGGTGGCCAAGACCTACAACCGCACCGATGGCGGCACCGGCGTGCGCATCACGGAGATCATGCGCGAGCCGATGTACGTCCCCGACTCCAAGCCGCTGGATGATTTGCTGCAGGAGATGCAGCGCGACCAAACCCACATTGCCATCCTGGTGGATGAATACGGTGGCATCGCCGGGCTGATGACCATGGAGGACATCCTCGAGGAAATCGTCGGCGAGATCGCCGATGAGTATGACGCCGATGAGGAAGCCCCGATTGAGCCAGTCGAGCAGGAAGCCACTGATGAGGGTGCCCCGCAGTCGCGCCTCTTCCGCGCTCAGGCCCGACTGACGCTGGATGATCTGGTGGACTACTTCGCCGATGAGCAGGGCTTTGACTTCGAATTCGACTCCGAAACCACCGACAACGTGGAAACCGTCGCGGGCCTTTTGTCTTACGGCCTGGGCCGCGTGCCGCTGCCCGGCTCCCACGTCGAAGTCGGCGGCATTCGCTTCACCGCCGAAGGTGGTCGCGATCGCCGCGGACGCATCAAAGTGCGCTCCGTGCTCGTCGAGGTTCCAGAGTCGCTTATCGACGCCCCCACCCACGACATCCCCGAACTCACCAACCCCAGCTCCTCTCGCACCTACCGTCCTGCCCCCAGCGAGTAACAGGGTGCACGTGTAGCCGGTTTGCTTCCGGAGCAAGCGTCTAAAACTTTTTTGCGTTTCTGTGGAACCGGCCTGTTTCCGCTGGTCCTCCGCTTCCTGCGCGGGCATTAGCGTGCGCTCCCTGTGGATAGATTTTTGGGTTATCCACAGGATTTTGGGGCCCTAGCTGCGCGTTTTTGGTTTTCGTTTTAGCGTGCATGGCATGAACGCATTCGGATCACTGGTGGCGGGTTTCACCAACCCGATCGAGACCCTGGCAGACTTTGATGCCCGGGTGCTCCTCGATGCTGGCTGCAGCCCTGCCCGTGTTCGCGAATTAGTAAAAGTCCACACGGCCTACTACGGCAAAACGAAGTTCACCCGTAAGCAAGCCAATGCTGTTGCGGTCGCACGCTCGACTCAGAAGTCGATGGATCAGTTGGTCTACATCGAGGGTCGCCTCGTTGGGATCAAGGACCCCGCCGAGAAGTGGCGCCTGCGCCTTGCCCTGCTGTCCGTACCGGGCAATTACGACACGTTGAAGCGCCGCTCCAAGGACATCGTGCCTGAGGTGGACAAGCCTGCCCCGGAACCCACAGTCCGGTATGGCCGCTCGCATAAGAAGAGGCGTCCTGTGACCATCATGGCACTGGAAGAAGACGCTGCAGCTATTGAATTCGCGACACGCCAAAACCTCAAAGACGGCCCTGCTGGCCCGCAAATGTACGAGAAGCTCATGGCCATCCTTGGCCTGCGCCCCGAAGAGGGTGAAGCTCCTTCCGGTATTGCTCCTGCTGTGCCGCGCCCCTTGGTCCTTATCCCGTTGGAGGAGCACATCACAATCATGAAAGGTGACGGCGACGACGTCATCCTGGGCCTGACTGACGGCACTACGATGACTGGTGCGGAGTTTTTGGCCCAGAACTTTGGGGACGTCTTAGAAGTAGCGATGTTCCACCCACAAGAAGGCCCCGTCAACCTCTATGACACGCAACGTTTCGCGAATCAGAAGCAGCGCGACCTAGCCCGGGCCACCATGCCCACCTGTCCGGTACCAGACTGTAGGCACGCAGCGGATAACTGCGAGGTCCACCACATCAAAGCCTGGTCCAAGGGTGGGCTGACCAACATGAACAACCTGGCCATGCTGTGCAGGTACCACAACCGCACCAACGACGATGACCCATCCAAACCCCACCACGGCCGAGTGGAGAACATCCGCGGCGCCCCGATGTGGAGATCACCCCGCGGATACCTGGTGCCCAACACCGTCCACCCCTACGGAGCGATGACGCTCCTCTACGGAAGGTAACCCACCACCTCACCGAGTAGCCGGCAAGTCCGGCTACTAGCCATGCCCAGGTTTGACTATGGCGATCCGTGCGCGACAAAAACCCAGGTCGCGAATTGCTGTTCGGCGCGATAGTCAAACCGATCTCGAGTAACCGGGGGTGAATGCGCACCACGCAAGAGTGGAGGAGCACAATGGTGCGCATGAAAAATATCCTCTCCATCCAGTCCGCCGTGGCGTACGGTCACGTGGGCAACTCCGCTGCCGTGTTCCCTCTTCAGCGCATCGGCCATGAGGTGTGGCCGGTATACACCGTGAACTTCTCCAACCACACCGGCTACGGCGCGTGGGAAGGTCCGATGATCCCGGCGGAGCAGGTACGCAAGATCGTTCAGGGGATTGAGGACCGCGGTGCATTGGCACGCGTGGATGCGGTGCTGTCTGGCTACCAGGGTGGGGACGATATAGCGGATGTCATTGTGGACACCGTCGCCCGCGTCAAAGAGCTCAACCCGAACGCGCTGTATGCCTGCGACCCGGTGATGGGCAACGCCAAGTCCGGCTGCTTCGTGTCGGACAACATCCCGCCGCTGCTGCGGGACAAGGTGGTGCCGGTTGCGGACATCATCACGCCCAACCAGTTCGAGCTCGGCTACCTCACCGGCAAGGAAGCAACGGATCTGGATTCCACGCTCGATGCCGTCGAGGCTGCACGCGCGATGGGGCCGGACACGGTGTTGGTCACCTCCGTCACCCGTCCGGACCAGCCGGAGGACACAATCGAGATGCTCGTGGTGGATTCCCACGGCCGTTGGCTGGTGCAAACCCCACGCCTGGCTTTCAAGCGCAACGGTTCCGGTGATGTGGCGTGCGCGTTGTTCACTGGCCACTACATCGAGGCCATCGGTGGCGCGGATGCATCTACCGCCGCCAAGGACGCACTGGCTAAGACGGCGTCGAGTGTCTTCGATCTCATCGAGAACACCCACAACGCGGGCGCACCGGAGCTGCTTCTGGTGGAATCCCAGGAGGCATACGCCAACCCGCGGATGCAGTTTGAAGTCACTGAAATCTAAACCGCACCCCACCCCACACGCGCCCAACACCAATATCCGGCAGTTGGGGCCGTAGCATGGGACACCATGAGCGATACCTTCCCAGACTTCCCAGATGACCTCCCCGCGGATGCCTTCGCAGGCTCGTCGACAAGCGGAGCAGGCTTTGGCGATGTTCCGGAAGGTTTCCGGTCCGGCTTCGTCAGTTTTGTGGGCCGCCCGAATACGGGTAAGTCCACGCTGACGAATGCGCTGGTGGGGGAGAAGATCGCCATTATGGCGGATCAGCCGGAGACGACGCGCCACCCGATTCGCGGGATTGTGAATCGGGAGGATGCGCAGATTGTGCTCGTCGATACGCCTGGCCTGCACCGTCCGCGCACGCTGCTGGGTGAGCGGCTCAACGAGGTAGTCAAGGACACTTTTGCCGATGTGGATGTGATCGGCCTGACGGTGCCGGCCAATGAGAAGATCGGCCCGGGCGACCGCTGGATTCTGGATGCGGTGCGCAAGACCAAGCCGAATGCGCCGATCGTGGGCATCGTGACCAAGCTCGACCGAGCCAGCAAAGACCAGGTGGGCGAGCAGTTGATGCGCCTGCACGAGCTGCTGGTGGAGGCCACCGGCCGCGAAGATGTCGACGTCGTGCCGGTGTCCGCCACGGAGGGTGTGCAGCTGGACGTTCTCGTGGATGTTCTGGCGAAGCACCTGCCAGAAGGGCCCCGTTTCTACCCCGAGGATCACGTCACGGACGAGGACACGGAAACGCGCATCAGCGAGCTCATCCGCGAGGAAGCCCTCAAGGGTCTGCGCGATGAGTTGCCGCACTCCGTTGCCGTGCAGGTAGACGAGATCCTCACTGAGGGTGACCGGGCCAAGATCTACGCCGTGATCTACCTGGAGCGCCCAGGCCAGAAAACGATCATTGAGGGCCGCGATGGGCGTCGTCTCAGTGGAATCGTCCAGCGTGCGCGCAAGCAGATCATCGAGCTGCTCGGCCGCAATGTTTACCTGGATCTGCGCATCAAGGTGCTGAAGAACTGGCAGTCTGACCCCAAGCACTTGGGCAGGTTAGGCTTCTAGGACCATGGCAACTCGGCCCAGCTTCCGCGATCGCGCCTTCGTCGTGCGTACGTACGACTTTGGGGAGGCGGATCGTGTTGTTGTGCTGCTCACCCGCAACCATGGCCTCGTGCGTTCCGTGGCCAAGGGTGTGCGCAAAGCAAAAAGCCGTTTCGGTTCGCGCGTGCAGATGTTCGTGGAGCTCGACGTGCAGCTTTATCCCGCGCGCAATCAGGGCCGCGGCCTAGCTACGATCACGCAGGCAGACACCGTCGCGTATTACGGCCGCGGGATCATCGACGATTTTGATCGTTACACCGCCGGGTGCGCGATCCTGGAGTCCGCGGAGAGGTTGAGCTATGCGGATGGATTGCTTTTCGACGACATCTCCCACTCCCTCCGCCTCCTCCAAGACGCCACCAATCCCACCTTGGTGCTGGATGCCTTCATCCTGCAGGCCACGGCCCATGCCGGCTGGGGCCTGAGCCTTTTCAACTGCGCCCAATGCGGCAGGCCTGGCCCGCACCATGCTTTCCACCCACAGATCGGCGGTGCTGCTTGTTTTAGCTGCCGCCCACCGGGGTCGCGGGAGGTGGAGGAAGCTACTTTGCACATCATGTGGCTTCTTAGCGAGGGCCACTATGCCGCAGCGGAGGAACGTCTCACGGAAACAACTGCCGTGCAGGTTCACCGTTTGACCACGCAGCACCTGCAATATCACCTTGAGTCCGCGGTGAGCTCACTCAAAATCATGGAGCAGGCATAATGAAGCGGTGACTTCTATCCCGCAGAACTCGATTACCCCGCAGGACATCCCGAAAGAGCTCATCCCGCGCCACATTGCGTTGGTCATGGACGGTAATGGCCGGTGGGCACAAGAGCGTGGCATGCCGCGCACGGAGGGCCACCGTGTGGGCGAGAAGGTGCTCATGGACATGGTGGACGCCTGTATTGAGCTCGGCGGGGTGGAGTGGCTTTCGGCATACACGTTCTCCACGGAGAACTGGCGCCGCAGTGCGGAGGAAGTGCGCTTCCTCATGGGGTTCTCCCGCGAGGTGATGCGCGAGGAGCGCGACCAGCTGCACGCGAAGAACGTGCGCATCGTGTGGGTGGGGCGTCGTCCGCGCCTGTGGCGTTCGGTGATCAAGGAGCTGGAGATCGCCGAGGAGATGACCAAGAACAACACCGGCCTCACCTTGGCCATGTGCATCAACTACGGTGGCCGCGCAGAAATGGTGGATGCTACCCGTGCGATCGCGGAGGCCGCCCGCCGCGGCGAACTAAAACCCGGGGACCTGACGGAAACCAGCCTGAGCAAGTGGTTGTACCAGCCGGATATGCCGGATGTGGATTTGTTCCTGCGTCCCTCCGGTGAGCAGCGCACCTCGAACTTTCTGCTGTGGCAGTCGGCCTATGCAGAGATGGTGTACAGGGATATACTCTTCCCCGATTTCACAGCGGCAGATCTCTACGGCGCGATCTATGAGTACGCGCAGAGGGACCGCAGATTCGGAGGAACTAAGTGACGGTCACGGACGACAGCGCAGGGCAACCAGCCCCATCCCGCGAACAAATCCGCAGATGGCGCCAGTACCTGGCCAATGAGCGCGCGGAAGCCGCCACGTACCGTGAGTTGGCGAAGAAGCGTGAGGGGGATGAGCGCGAGATCCTCGAGAAGATCGCGGAGGCCGAGTCCCGTCACGAAAAGTACTGGCACGACAAGCTCGGCCCGGAAGTGGGCATGCCGCTGAAACCGGATCTGCACACCCGCTTCATGTCGTTTATGGCGCGGAATTTCTCCCCGGTGTTTGCGCTGGCGTTGATGCAAACGGCGGAGCAGCGTTCGCCCTACGTGAAGGATGCTGACGCATCCGATGAAATCACTGCGGATGAAGCGATGCACGCGGAAGTCGTTCGCGCGCTGGCAACGCAGGGCCGCGAGAAACTCTCCGGTTCCTTCCGCGCCGCGGTCTTTGGCGCAAACGACGGCCTCGTGTCCAACGTCGCGCTTGTCCTTGGTGTCATGGGTTCGGGCGTGTCCTCGAATTACATCCTGCTCACCGGTATTTCCGGTTTGCTCGCCGGCGCGCTGTCGATGGCGGCGGGGGAGTACATCTCTGTGAAAAGCCAGGCCGAGCTTCTCGACGCTTCCACGCCCGACCCCGAAGCCCGCGACCTACTGCCCAAGTTGGACGTGAATGAGAACGAGCTCGCTTTGGTCTACCGCGCCCGCGGCATGAGCGCTGAGGAAGCTGAAACTCACGCCAACAACGTTTTCTGGGCAATGATGACGGGCCACCAGCACCACCGCTACGACGGTTTGGAAGTCGGGGAAGAAGAAGCTGACGGCGATGCCTCTGGTGCATGGGCCGCCGCGAGTGCGTCCTTCGTGTGCTTCGCTGCCGGCGCTTTCATCCCCATCATCCCGTTCATCTTCGGGCTTGATCCACGGCCGGGTGCCATCGCCGCTCTCGTGCTTGTGTCCATGGCGTTGCTGATCACCGGTGGCATCACGGGTCTACTGTCCGGCAAGAAGCCAGCGGTCCGAGCATTCCGTCAGCTCGCCATCGGTCTGGGCGCTGCCGGGGTGACATACGTGCTCGGCGTGCTCTTCGGCACCGTGATCGGCTAGTGCATCCTTGGACTCTAGGAGGTCTGAAAGGCCTCCTAGACCTCCTAGGATTGTTTCTGACAGTTGCCGCAGATGCCGAAGATCTCTGCGTCATGGCCGGACAAGGTGTAGCCATGGCTGGCGGCCACGTCCTTGGCCCATTGCTCCACCGGCCCACCTTCGATCTCCTCGCTGCGGCCGCAGGAGGTGCACACGAGGTGGTGGTGGTGCCGGTCGCTCAGGCAGTGGCGGTAGAGCGTCTCACCAGTATCGGAATTGAGAGCATCCACCGCACCAATCTCTGCCAAGGTCTGCAACGTGCGGTACACCGTGGTCAGGCCGACCTTCTGTCCGCTGTCCAGAAGCTCTTGGTAGATGGACTGCGCGGAGGCGAACCGGTCAATCTTCTGTAGAACATCAACGACGGCGGCGCGCTGCCGTGTATTACGCGCACCAATCTTGGGGGCAGGTGCCTGCCTGTGGGAGTGGGCGTTCGTGGACATGCAATCGACCTACTGGGTTCTTGGGGGCGGGAAGACGTCGATAAGCTCCTAAGCTTAGCCTTGAAACCAGCTTCCGGCGATACAACGCTGGGGATGGGTGGTGAAAAATCATCACAGGCTACACTTGGGGGCGTTAATTTGCGGAACCTCCGCGAATGAATCTCAAATCTACGAGGAGAGTTGAACTGCCCATGGCAACGAGTGCGATTGATACCGTCGTTAACCTCTGCAAACGTCGCGGACTTGTGTACCCGGCCGGAGAAATTTACGGCGGCACGCGCTCCGCATGGGACTACGGTCCGCTCGGCGTAGAGCTGAAGGAGAACATCAAGCGCCAGTGGTGGAAGACCATGGTGCAATCGCGTAATGACGTCGTGGGCGTAGACACTTCCATCATCCTCCCGCCGCAGGTGTGGGTGGCTTCCGGCCACGTTGAGGTGTTCACTGACCCGCTGGTGGAATCCCTGTACACCCACAAGCGCTACCGTGCAGACCACCTGCTGGAGGCCTACGAAGAGAAGCACGGCCACCCGCCGGCAAACGGCCTGGCAGACATCAACGACCCGGAGACCGGCCAGCCGGGCAACTGGACCGAGCCGCGCGAGTTCTCCGGTCTGATGAAGACGTACCTGGGCCCCGTCGACGACAAGGAAGGCCTGCACTACATGCGCCCGGAGACGGCGCAGGGCATCTTTGTGAACTTCAAGAACGTGATGACCTCGGCGCGTATGAAGCCACCGTTCGGCATTGCCAACGTGGGCAAGTCCTTCCGCAACGAGATCACGCCGGGTAACTTCATCTTCCGCACCCGTGAGTTTGAGCAGATGGAGATGGAATTCTTCGTCAAACCGGGCGAGGACGAGCAGTGGCACCAGTACTGGATCGACGCCCGCCACCAGTGGTACCTGGACCTGGGCATCAACCCGGACAACCTGCGCCTCTACGAGCACCCGCAGGAGAAGCTGTCTCACTACTCCAAGCGCACCGTGGACCTGGAGTACGCCTTCCACTTCCAGGGCTCCAAGTGGGGCGAGCTTGAAGGCGTGGCTAATCGCACGGACTACGACCTGAAGACGCACTCCGAGAAGTCCGGCGAGGACCTGAGCTTCTTCGACCAGGAGACCGGCGAACGCTGGATCCCGTACTGCATCGAGCCGGCTGCCGGCCTGGGTCGCGCGATGATGGCCTTCCTCATTGACGCGTACCACGAGGATGAGGCACCGAACGCTAAGGGCGGCGTGGATAAGCGCGTCGTGCTCAAGCTGGACCGCCGCCTGGCACCGGTCAAGGTTGCTGTTCTGCCGCTGTCCAAGAAGCCGGAGCTCGCTGGCCCGGCTCAGGAGCTCGCGCAGACCCTGCGTCAGCACTGGAACATTGACTACGACACCTCCGGTGCCATCGGCCGCCGTTACCGCCGCCAGGACGAGATTGGTACGCCGTTCTGCGTCACCTACGACTTCGACTCGCTTGAGGATAATGCCGTCACCGTGCGTGAGCGCGACACGATGGAGCAGGAGCGCGTGCCGCTCGCTGAGCTGGAGTCCTACCTGGCCGCACGCCTCATCGGCTGCTAAGAGAGGTCGCGCACGATGCACTACGTGAGCTGGGATCGCACCAACCGGGATGAGCCGAAGCTTCTGGCGGAGGCTGGCCCGGAGGTGCTGGCCACCTTCACCCATGATTCGGCCCAGCTGGAGGGCGACACGTGGGAGCTTATCCCGTCGCCCGAGTCTGGCGCTGTGGCCAAGGACAGTACCGGCCGCGAGATCGTGCGCGTTGATGGCTCCCTGAAGCGCGACAAGCACCTCACTGTGCACGTGGACGGCGCGCCGTACGCGATCGTGGGGGAGACGTCGAAGAACTTCATCATTGACGACGCTGACGGCCAGAAGGTCGCCCAGTTCACCAGTGACCACAATGGCGTGCGCAAGGCGATCCTCGAGTTTGAGGGCGAAACCACGCTGCCGTACACGCATATCGTGGCCCTGGCCTGGGCGTCCCGCATGGTGCTGGAAGCCCGCAAGATGGTCAACAGTACCGCGCTGATCGGCTTCTTGGCGTTCCTCAGCGTCTTCATCATTCTCGTGTGGTTGATCGGCCCCTAATGCTCGCCGCAACATGGCGTGGGCATGAGCTTATCGACGTCTCCGGCCTCCCCCTCGCCACTTTTTCACCCACCGACAACACCTTGGACATGGCTGGCGCCACGCCCATCACCGTTGTCCACACTGCCGGCGCTATGCGCTGGGAGGTCAGCGGCACTGCAGCGGGGGAGACCTACACCGTGCGCACCCATGGCTTTGGTGTGCGCACACTCACCGCGCGGTGTGGTTCCCGCAGCTACCAGCTGGAACGTACCGGCCGTATGTCGAAGAAGCGGACGGTGACCAACGCTGCCGGTGCCGTCATTGCGGAAACCGCGCCGCGGGGGCTGCAGGACCTCGTGGTCACACCCACGGCAGCGGCCGCGAGTGTGCCGCTGGCGGATCTGGTGTTTCTGTCGTGGGCGCTCACGCTCATTGATACGCCCGCGCGACAAACGATGATTTAGAAGCTTCCGCCGCGGCCATAGCCCCCGCCACCGCCACCACCGCCGAAGCCTCCCCCGAAGCCACCGCCGCCGCCACCGCGACTGCTTCCGCCGCCACCGCCGAAGCCACCGCTGAGGATGGAGCCCCACAGAATCGCGTTGGCCATGGAATCAAAGGTCTGCGCGTTGCGCTGGCGGCGGTAGTGGTTCACATCTCCTTCGGCCGCGCGCATGGCGCGACGAGCAGTGTCCGCGGAGGTGCGGGCGAATTCGATGGCGTTCTTTGTGTCGGAGGTGCGGCGGTTGCGGGCCTCCGCATACTGGCGCTGTGCCTCGGCGAGAAGCGTGCGCGCCTCGGAGCCGATGATGCGGCCGCGGGAATGGATGAGGTCCTGTGTGCTTTGGATCTGCGCGGCTGTGGCCTGCAGCTGCTGGTCCAGGAGCTGCAGTTGGCGCTGCTGGTTGGAGGCGGCGCCGCGGGCGCGGTCAATCTGATCGTCGATATCAGCGTCGAGCTCAGTGAGCTCCGAGTACAACGCCAGTGGATCATTCTCCGGACGGTTGCCCATGGAGTCGAGTTCACCCTGGGCACGCGCCGTGATGGCATCCAGCGCCGCCACGTCGATGCGGGCGCCCTGCTGCGTCTGGGTCTTCAGCTGCTCAATCTCGCGGAGCTCATCGCGGATCTCCTTGATCAGTGCCGGGAGGTTGGTCCGTGCCGTGGTGATGTTGGCATCCGCATGTTCGATGGAGCTCAGGTTGGTGTCGGCGACTTCGACGGCGTGTTGGGCGGCGCGGAGGACGTCGATAAGCGATCCCTGGCGGCCGGCCGGCTGGGCAGCGAGACCACGTGCCTGCTCAAGCTGCTTCTCCGCCTCGTTGATGGAGCCAACAGCGATGTCCACGTTGTGAGCGATGGATTCCAGCAGCGTATCCGCGTAGCGCTCCTGCAGGCTGGCCAGCGTGGCGCGGGCGGGCTCGATGCGGGCGCGCAGATCCACGGTGCGCTGGAAGATGGCGTTGATTTCTTCGCCGGCCTTCATCAGCACACCACGCATCTGCTGGAATTCGTCGGAGCGGGTGTTGAGTGCCTCATCGGCGGTGCCGCAGGTGGAGATGATGTCGATGAGCATGGCACGCTTTTCGGGTTCGGTCTCCGGGATGGCGTCGTACAGCCGCTGGTGAATACCGAACGCCCGCTGCAGGGCAGAGGTGGCCTGGTTCATCGCGGACGTGAACGGGCGCACGCGGTCCGCGCCGAATTCCTCGGTAGCCACGGCGAGTTCTTCCTTGCCCAGGCGGATCGATTCATCGGTGTGGACGAGGGCATCGCGGGCAAGTTCCTCCAGCGTGGGCGTAGGCAGGCGGCCGAGCGAATCGGTGTCGCCCGGATTGAGCTCGCGCGCAGCATCCAGCTGCTTCTGGGAGGTCTTCTTGTTCTTGTTCCGGCCGTACAGCCAGAAACCGCCACCAGCCACGGCGGCAGCACCCGCGCCGCCGGCGACCAAGGCAACGTCGGACCCTTCGCTGGCACCGCTCACCGAGGTGATGGCATCCAGGCCTGCCTGGCCGTAATTGTCCTGGGTTAGCTGGTTGAAGGCGGCGTCATACATCTTGTCGATGTCCCCCCTCGGCCAGTCAGCCCCACCGTAGACGTAGAAATCGCGCTGCTCAGGGGAGATGGCCACCACGGCAGTATTCTGGCCCTTCGCGTCCACGGCCTCCGTGGCCCACTCTTGTGCGCCGCCTGGGCCGAAGTCATTGGCGTACACCACAAAGGCGTTGCGGCCCTTGTTTTGCTGGAGCTCCTGGATGGCCTCAGCGATCGCGGAAGCGTCAGCGTCGGAGAGCACTCCCGCCTCATCGACGACCTTCTCGCGCAGCTCGCTCGGCGACAACGCTGTTGCCGCCTGCGCCTGTACCGCGTCAACCGCCGCGAGGGCGAGAGGAGCAGCAGACAATGCGATCCCACCAGCAATGACGGGAGCTGCGAGGACAAGACGAATGTAGCGCGAAGTCATGGCCACGAGACTACCAGCGCGAGCGATGGGCAAACCTGAAAACTCACGCCGCTCCCATGTTCGGCGCTCAACCCCGTCTAGGCTCAATAGCGCTATGAACTACCAGTATGATTCGGCGGATCTTGCCCGCCGCGCGCCGGAGGGGGAGAAGGGGTCGCAGCTCACCGACCTCGATGAGCACCGAGACGCCTTCGCCCGTGATCGCGCACGCGTGCTGCACTCGGCTGCGCTACGGCGCCTCGCCGACAAAACCCAGGTCGTCGGCCCGCGTGACGGCGATACGCCACGCACGCGCCTGACACACTCGCTAGAGGTCGCTCAGATCTCACGCAGCATCGGCTCCGGCCTGGGCCTCAACCCCGATCTGTGTGAAATGGCCGGGCTCACCCACGACATTGGGCACCCGCCGTACGGCCACAACGGGGAGGTTGCGCTCAACGAGCTCGCCGCCGGGTGCGGGGGGTTCGAAGGCAATGCGCAAACGCTGCGCATCCTCACGCGGCTTGAACCAAAAGTGCTTGTGCGCGGCTCCTCTCTCGGCCTCAACCTCACCCGCGCCGCCCTCGACGCCGCCTGCAAATACCCGCGCACCCGCACCAACGCGGATGGCACGGTGAACCGCAAGTACGGCGCCTACGACGAGGACGCTCACATCCTCGCCTGGCTGCGTGAAGGTCACACAGATGACATGCCGCCGATGGAGGCGCAGGTCATGGACTGTTCCGACGACATCGCGTACAGCGTCCACGACGTCGAAGACGGCATCGTGTCCGGCCGCGTTGACCTGAAGGTGCTGTGGGACCTAGTGGAACTCGCCGCGCTCGCGGAGAAAGGCGCGAAGGCATTCGGGGGCACCGCCGATGAGCTTATCGACGCCGCCGCCCGCCTCCGCTCCCTCCCCATCGTCTCCGCCGCCGCCGACTTCGATTTCTCACTGACCGGCTACGTGACGCTAAAGAAGATGACCTCTGAGCTGGTCGGCCGCTATGTCGGTGCCGTTATCGCCGCTACCTTGTCGGCCAATGACGGCTCGATCGGCCGCATGCACGGCCGCCTTGTCATCCCACCGGAGGCTGACGCGGAGGTGCGCCTCCTCAAAACCGTGGCTGTCCTCTACGTCATGGACATGCCTGCCCACATCGCCCGCCAAGACAGGCAGCGCGACCGCATCCGACGCGTCTACTACTACCTGACCGCCGGCGCGCCGGGCACCCTGGACACCATGTTCGCTGCCTGGTGGAACGAGGCCGAAACGGATGCGGAACGCCAGCGCGTGATCATCGACCAGATCGCCTCCATGACCGAGTCCCGCCTGGAGCGCACCGCGAAGAAGGTCGCGTCCTTCGAGGGTTACTTCTAGGCAAGATTTCGGTGGCGCAGACGCCGGGCAGCTTTCACCTCACGTACGAAAGCGTCGGGATTCGCTTCAATCTCCGCGGTGGTGAAGTAAAGCTTCCGGTATCCGCGGGAGGCCATCCAACGTTCGCGCTTCCGAAGTCTCGCAGCCATCGACTGTAATTTCGGTTCCGCCTCCATCGCGAGCCACAAAGGATCTTGATCAATTTCAATGATCACGTCATTGCCAACGAGAAGTGTCGCCCACCCCATCCCCTCAATCTCATGCTGCACCCGCACATCCACTCCAGCCTCAACGAGCAGCGAGTACGCAAGCATGTATGAAAATGATCCCAGCTCCGCCGTGTACTGAGGTAAACGGACCGCCAAGGTCTTCCAATGTGGATGAATCGGGCCCTCAAAATTCTCGGCATACGAAGAAATCGTGTCCGCACTGACCCCGCACTCACGCAACCAGCCCACGGCAAGCCGCGCATCCGTGGCGTCCCCCAATCGGCACAGATCAAGGTAGGTCCGCAGCGGATGCGTCACACGCACCCCATCAAGCTCCGCGATCTCATCCTCCCGGAGCTTCATGGACTTGAATCGGGTCTTCGCAGGAAGCCTGCTTTTCGACGGCTGATGCCCCGACGGCAACGCCATCACCACAAACCCGTCATCGGGCCGACGAAACCACATTCCCCATTGCGCCGCGGCCCATATGCCGATGAGCACAGCTTTCCTTGTGTCCCTCACCGCAGCAGCTCCGCGCACGACGATCTTTTGCTTCGAGGAAAGACTGAGCCACCACTCCGCCTGAAGAGCGCTCGTTCGTGACACGTAGCGGAGCTGGGGTGAAGGGTGTGCGGGATCCTCTGGTGAAACCTGAATTCGCTCCCGCATGAAGCGTTGGCGCAACTCTCGCGCTGCCTGGATCTCTTCAGCGTCCTGACCAGCGAACTCTAACCATTCTTGCGCGTCGTTCATGCCCCCGATGTCCCCCTGATTTACGTGATGTCCCCTGAATTCACGGCGATGAATTCAGGTTTCATCATAGGCTTCCGCGGAGGAAGAAGGGGGAGGAAGAAGGGGGAGGAAGAAGGGGAGAGGAAGAAGAGGAAGGAATGAGGGGTGGGTGGGTTATTCCACGTCGGATTCGGGGATTTCGCAGAAGGATTCGTAGTGGTCCCAGGTGTAGTAGTACACGTCCGGGTCTTGTGGGGTTCCGCCGCCGGTGACGAGGCGGCGCTCGCCGCGGCCGGTGCGGCCTGGCGTGGGAACGGTGTACTCGCGGTAGTAATTGGAGTGCTCTTGGGGGAGCTCGTTTTCGTAGTTGCCAAAGTGGCCGCCGTCGGTGGCGGGGTAGGGGAGGGGGGAGTTGGAGTGGATGTCGTCGATAAGCGAAAAAGCTTCTTCAGGCACCTGGCGGGGCCCGCATTCGCGGACACCATCATCGTGGAGGGCCGAGTAGCCGATGGCGAGCATGGTTATCAGCGTGATGGCTGAGAGCAGGGGGAATGCCGGCGTACGCCGGTTGGTACTGTCGCCGTCGTTGGACGCGGAGCTACCTGAGGGGCCGTGAGACATGGCCACCATATTAAAGCCTTGACCAGCCCGGTACTATTAGCGCCATGGCTAGGGGCAGGATTCCGGATAGTGACATCGAGGCAATCCGTGAGCGCGCCAACATTGCGGACATCGTGGGGGAGTACGTCCAGCTCAAACCGGCGGGACACGATTCCTTGAAGGGACTCTCGCCTTTCAAGGATGAGAAGACTCCGTCCTTCCACGTCCGCCCCGCGCGCGGGTACTACCACTGCTTTTCCACGGGGAAGGGCGGCGATGTCTTCTCCTTCATGATGGAGATGGAGCAGCTCAGCTTCCCCGAAGCGGTGGAGGCTGTGGCTGAGGAGATCGGGTACCACATTAATTATCAGGGGGGATCGACTGGTGCTCGTGATGTGAAGCCCGGTACTCGTGCGCGGTTGCTTGCCGCGAATAAAGCCGCCCACGAGTTTTACCGCGAGCAACTGGAGCAGCCTGAAGCGGAAGTAGGGCGCCGTTTTCTGCTCGATCGTGGCTTCGACCGTGAGATCATCCACCACTTTGAGTGCGGTTACGCGCCGGACGGCTGGGACACCCTGACCAAGCACCTGCTGCGCAAGGGCTTTGATGCCCAAGAGCTGCAGGAGGCAGGACTGTCCACGATGGGGCGGCGGGGGCCGATTGATAAGTTCCGCCGTCGTCTGCTGTGGCCCATCAAGGATGTTGCCGGAAACGTCATTGGTTTTGGTGCTCGCAAGCTTTTTGATGATGACCAAATGGGTAAATACATGAATACCCAGGACACGATGCTGTACCACAAGTCCAAGGTGCTCTTTGGTCTGGATCTGGCGAAGAAACACATCGCCCAGGGGCACCAGTGCGTGGTGGTGGAGGGCTATACCGACGTCATGGCCATGCACGCCGCTGGCATCAAAACTGCCGTAGCTGCCTGTGGCACTGCCTTTGGCAAGGACCACATGAGCATCATCCGCCGCCTCATGCTGGATGACAATTACTTCCGCGGCGAGCTGATCTACACCTTCGACGGCGATGAAGCTGGCCAGAAGGCAGCGATGCGCGCGTTCGAGGGCGACCAGCAGTTCACGGGCCAGTCTTTCGTTGCCGTGGCGCCGGAGGGCATGGACCCGTGTGACCTGCGCATGGCCAAGGGCGATTCCGCAGTGCGGGATTTGGTGGCAAGCCGGATCCCCATGTTCGAGTTCGTCATCGAGTCCCTGCTCAAGGACTACTCCCTCGACACCGCCGAAGGGCGCCTGCAGGCTTTGCGCCGTACGGTCCCCGTGGTAGCGCAGATTCGGGATACTCCGCTCCAAACCGAGTACGCCCGCCAGCTCGCCGGCTGGGTGGGCTGGCCGGACCCGAACGAAGTGATCCGCCAAGTGCGCGCGGAGGCCAAGAACCCCAAGGCGCCGAAGCGTTCGTCGTGGGAACCTGCCGCCCCGCAGCAGCCTCAGTCCGCGCCGGGCCAGGCCGCATTTGTTCTGCCGGACCCCGCGGACCCGCGCCTCTGGGCCCAACGCGAAGCCCTCAAAGTGGCGCTGCAGTACCCCAACGCCGTGGGCACTTATTTCGACGGCATCAACCCGGATGCCTTCACTCACCCTGCTTACCGCGCGGTGCGCGACGCCATGGGCAAAGCCGGCGGCACCTCCAACGTGGCTGCGGACGCATCCGGCGCGCAGTGGATCACCCGCGTCTCCGAGGAAATGCTCGACGCTGCCGGCCGTAACTTCGTGTCCGAACTCGCCGTCGAGGACATCCGTGCCGATGACCCCGTCACGTATGCCGATTCCGTCCTCTCCCGCTTGCAGGAAGTCCGCGTGGGCAACCAGATCGCCCAGCTCAAATCCCAACTCCAGCGCATGCGCCCCAGCGACGACGAAATGGCTTACAACGCACTGTTTTCCGACCTCGTCGCCCTCGAGCAGGCGCGGCGGGAGCTGAACGAGCGGGCGTTTCGGGGCTGAGAGATCGTGCTCATTCTAAGATCGGTTCCATGAGCGTTTTGGTTCTGGATCCCCGTTGGCCCGACATGATTCCTCTGCAGGCAGCTGTAGGGGTGCAAAGTCCGGTTGCATACACCGATGAAGTGCCGGTGAGTGTGCGCTGGAATTTCGGGGATCTGGCTCGCAGTGAGGATCCAACTGGTGTGGGAACTCTGGTTACCACCGATGTCAACGACCCGCTGGTGAAGGAACGTATTGAGAGTGGGGAGATCGTCGTGGAGGCAGCGTCGCTGAAAGATCCGCTCCATAAGGCGCAGGCAGTCATGCACGAGGCGCGCGCCCGCGGTGAGTGGGAGAAAGCCCAAACGCATGAAAGCCTGCTTGAGTATCTCAAGCAGGAAACACAGGAACTCATCGATGCGGTGCAGGGGAAGCACAGTGACGAGGAGCTGAAGAAGGAACTGTCGGATCTGTTCCTGCAGGTCTTATTCCACGCGGAGCTCGCAGACGAACGTGGTGCATTTGCATTTCCCGACGTTGCCCAGGCCTTCGTGGACAAGATGAAGAACCGTGCACCGTACTTGTTTGATGGGTCGACGGGTACGGTGTCCGTCGATAAGCAAGACCGCTTGTGGGAAGAGGGCAAGCGTAAGGAAAAGTCCGCCGAATAAATGTGAAAGCAAACAGCCGCTGCTCCACCCCGACATGTGCGGGGAGGGGAAGCGGCTGAATTCTTTGGCGGGTGTGCTCTTAGAAGCTGCTGCCCGCTGGTGCGACTGCCGGCAGGACGTTGCGCAGCTCAGGCAGGCCTGCGTCAGCGGAGAGCTTGGAGGCGAAGTCAATGATCTGGCTCTGCGGGGTTGCCGGGTCTGCCTTGACTACGCCGCATGCGAGTGCGCGGTCTGCAACAGCGTTGATGGTCGGTGCGGTGAGCAGCTTGGTGGTGGCGTCAGCACCGAAGGAGGTGTTCAGGTTGGTTACCAGCTGGCCGCGGGTGGTGTCACCCTTGGCCATGTTGGTGGCGCGAAGGATGGAGCCAACAGCGTTGCAGTCAAGGGTGGCGATGTTGCCATTGAAGGCCTTGAGCAGCTCAAGGGTGTTGTTCTGGGCGTCGGCCTTGGTGGCGGTGATAGCGCCACCGGCGACGGTAGCGGCGAGAGCGGCGGTGATAGCGGCGGTACGGATACGCATGGGGAAGTGGTGTCCTTTCACGGTGATATGAGGGTTGTTTTCAAGACGAACATTGATACTACAGTGACGCAAGTGAAAATTGTTACTACTGTTTCTTGCGCTACCCCCGCGGGTCAGCCGGAAAGTCGTGACGGGTCTGTAGAGTGAGCGACCGTGACGACACCCAGATTTCAGCCACGGCGCCGGCGTAGAAGAAGCGCTGGCAGATCCGCTCTTGGTTGCGGGTGCAGTGCTGTACTTGCTGTGCTGATGGTGATTGTGCTGATCATCGTGTTGTCTTTCTGGGTGATCAGTCTGTTCGGAATTGACACCCCGGGCTCAAACCGCCGCCCGGTGCCAACGGATGTGCCCCCAGCCGCAGCGGTTGCGCCGCCAGCTATTGATGTGCACGGTCCAGGCCGTACGTCCGATCTGCTGGCGGAATGGGCGGAACCTATTGCGGAGGACACGAATATGGACCCGCAGGCAGTGCGTGCATACGGCAATGCTGCGCTTATCGCGGCGGAAGCGTGGCCCGGGTGCAATCTGCAATGGAATACGCTCGCTGGAATTGGGTGGGTGGAAACTCGCCATGGCACGTACACGGGGAAGCTTTTCGACGCAGCTGAGCTTGATGCCAACGGTGTCGTTGTGCCGCCGATCGTGGGGCCCGCCCTTGACGGGACGCAGGGGTTTGCGCGCATCCTGGACACGGATAACGGGCACTTTGATAATGACACCGAGTTTGATCGTGCTGTTGGTCCCATGCAGTTCATCCCTGAATCGTGGAACCGTTTTGGGCGCGATGCGAATGGGGATGGCTATGCCGATCCGCAACAAATCGATGATGCTGCGTTAGGTGCAGCAAACCTGCTGTGTAGCGGGGGACGTGACTTGAGTACTGCGGAGGATTGGCAGTCTGCCATCTTGGGTTACAACCACTCCAATGACTATCTTGCGCGTGTGCGTGATGCTGCTGCGAACTATGCGTTGAGGCAGGCAGCGCTCAGATAGGGGAATAGCCTCACGTTGTGGCCCGGACCTCCGTACAATTGGGCGTGGACAATCCACCACTGATGTAAAAGGAGACAATCCAAGTGGCTGACATCATGCTGACCTACGCCCGCGAGATTATGGACTCTCGCGGTAACCCCACGGTTGAGGTCGAGGTTTTCCTCGAAGATGGTTCCCACGGTATCGCTGCGGTTCCGTCTGGTGCCTCCACCGGCGAGCATGAGGCGCACGAGCTGCGCGACGGCGGTGACCGTTATGACGGCAAGGGTGTGCAGAAGGCTGTCACCAATGTCAATGAGACGATTGCGGACGCCATCGCTGGCATCGAGGCTGATGATCAGCGTGTGCTGGACCTGACCATGATTGAGGTTGACGGCACCGACAACAAGAGCAACCTCGGCGCCAATGCCATCCTGGGTGTGTCCATGGCTGCGGCGAAGGCCGCTGCGGATTCTGCTGGTCTCCCGCTGTACCGCTACATCGGTGGCCCGAACGCGCACGTCCTGCCGGTGCCGATGATGAACATCCTCAACGGTGGCGCACACGCTGACTCCGGCGTAGACGTCCAGGAATTCATGATCGCCCCGATCGGAGCTGACTCCTTCACCGAGGCTCTGCGCCAGGGTGCAGAGGTTTACCACGCGCTGAAGTCCGTGATTAAGTCCAAGGGCCTGTCCACGGGCCTGGGTGATGAGGGTGGCTTCGCTCCGTCCGTCGGTTCCACGAAGGAAGCGCTGGACCTCATTGTTGAGGCTATTGAGAAGGCCGGCTACAAGCTGGGCGAGGAGATTGCTCTGGCTCTCGACGTTGCTTCCTCAGAGTTCTACGAGAACGGCACCTACAACTTCGAGGGCGGCCAGCACACCGCTGAGGAGATGGCCAAGGTTTACGCCGACCTGGTGGAGAACTACCCGATCGTGTCCATCGAGGACCCGCTGGATGAGAACGACTGGGAGGGCTACACCAAGCTCACCGCTGAGATCGGTGACAAGGTGCAGATTGTCGGCGACGACTTCTTTGTTACTAACCCGGAGCGTCTCGCCCGCGGCATCGAGGAGAAGGCAGCTAACGCTCTGCTGGTGAAGGTGAACCAGATTGGTACCCTCACCGAGACCTTCGATGCAGTGGAGCTCGCACACCGCAACGGCTACCGCACCATGATGTCCCACCGTTCCGGTGAGACCGAGGACACCACCATTGCGGACCTGGCAGTGGCACTGTCCTGTGGCCAGATCAAGACTGGTGCGCCGGCCCGCTCCGAGCGCGTGGCTAAGTACAACCGCCTCATCCGCATCGAGGAGGAGCTCGGCCCGGCAGCTGTTTACGCCGGCCGCGACGCATTCCCGCGCTTCAAGTAGTCAAGGGTGAAGGATCTGACATCTCCCCTTAGTGCCAGGTCGCGGAAATGGAGGGTGTCAGATCCTTCACTCTTCCTGCCCAAGCGCACGTCGTGCCAGGGTCAAACGTCTGAGGGCGGGTAGAGTAATCAGTCACTATGGCCACATCTTCCACACCCGGCAAGCGCCGCCCCCGTATCAAGGTGCCCACCACCGTTCCGGTGGCAAGCCGTGATGCCGCCGCGCGCCGGGCTGCTGCGGCACCGAAGCGCAAGCGCGTGGACATGCTCAAGGGCGACATCGTGGGTGTGGCAGTGCTGATCACGGTGGTGCTCGTCGTGCTCATTGCCATCGCTGTGCCACTGCGTAACTACTACTCCGGACGCGCTGAAATCGCGCGGCTCGAAGCTTCCATTGAGGCGAAGAAGGAACAGAAGGCTGACCTGGAAGAGCAGTTTGAGCGCTACAACGATCCGGAGTACACCAAGCAGGAAGCGCGCCGTCGCCTCGGCATGATGGAGCCCGGTGAGACCGCCTGGCGCATCATTGATCCGCGCATGGACGTGGATGCCATGACCACCCAGCGCACTGACGGCGTTGATCCGGATACCCCGTGGACCACGATCCTGTGGGACTCTTTGCGTGAAGTGCCGGAAGTACCCGTAGACCCGCCAGCTGAGGAGCAGGCACCAGAGCCTGTGGAACAATAGCGGGCATGGATGCACTTGGGTGTGATTTGGAAAGGGACCTGGGGGTCGTCGAGAAGCAACTTGGGCGCAGGCCACGCGGTGTGATTGAGATTTCTTACCGCACGCCTGACGGCCAACCTGCCGTGGTGATGACGGAGCCGAAGCTTGATGATGGCACCCCTTTTCCCACCCTCTACTACCTCACTGATCCGCGTTTGACGGCGGAGGCCTCGCGGCTGGAGGTGGCGCAGGTGATGAAGTGGATGGAAGCCCGCTTGAACACTGATACGGAGCTCAAGGCGGATTATGAGGCCGCGCACCGCCACTACCTGGACAAGCGCAACGCGATCCATGATCTGGGTACGGATTTCTCCGGTGGCGGCATGCCTGACCGCGTGAAGTGCCTGCACGTTCTTATCGCGTATGCCCTGGCTGAGGGGCCGGATCGTCTGCGCTTGGGCACGGAGGCTGTGGCGCTGGCCGCGGACCACGGTGACCTGCGTGGCACGGCGATCCCGGCGGACTGGCCGACTCTGGCGGACTTGGGTATTGAGGACGCTTTGGAGCAAGCCGCGCAGTTCCAGGGGGAGAAGTAATGCCCGTCGTCGCCGGCGTTGACTGCGGTACCAACTCGATTCGCTTGCTTATCTGTTCTGTGGACGAGGATGGTGCGCTGACCGAGATCACGCGTGAGAACACCATCGTCCGGCTGGGTCAGAGCGTGGATGCTACCGGGCAGTTGCACCCGGACGCCATTGCACGGACGCGTGAGGCGCTGGCGAGCTACGTGGAGCGGATGTCTGCTGAAGGCGTCACATCCGTGCGGATGGTGGCTACCTCCGCCACGCGTGATGCCAGTAACCGGGATGACTTCTTCTCCATGACGGCGGCGCTGCTCGGCCGGATCCAGCCGGGTGCTGTCGCCGAGGTGATCAGCGGGGAAGAGGAAGCCGCGCTGTCCTTTGCCGGTGCGACGGTGGATGTCGATTCCGCCCGTGGGCCTTTGTGCGTGATTGATCTGGGGGGTGGGTCGACGGAGTTTATCGTCGGTAAGCATGCGCGTGACATCGCTGGCGCGTATTCCACGCAGATGGGCTGTGTCCGGCTGACCGAGCGCATCATGGTCAGCGATCCGGCAACGGAGGAAGAGACGGCGCGGGCGCGCCATTATGTCGATGAGAAGATCGCGGAAGCTGCCGCGCATGTGCCGCTGGATGAGGCAGTGACGGTAGTGGGATGTGCGGGCACATTCACCACACTGTCCGCCTTGGCGCAGGAGCTGGGGGAGTATGACCCCGAGGCCATTCACATGTCTGAGATCAGCTTTGAGCGGATGGGTGAAACCACTGCCAAGCTGCGCGCCCAAACATCGGCTCAGCGCAAAGAAAACCCGGTCATGCACCCAGGGCGTGCTGACGTGATTGGTTCAGGCGCCGTGATTGTGGAGCAGCTCATGCATACATTCCATGGCCGCTCCGCTGGCCGGGTCGACTCCTTCATCATCAGTGAGAAGGACATCCTCGACGGCATCGTCGCTGGGCTTGTTTAACGGATCTGGCATAGGGCTTTAGTCCTCGTCCGGCTCGTAGATCTGCGGCTCATTCGTGTCCACGGTCTTGCCACGGCCACGGCCCTTGCGTAGATCCTTCACCTCACGCATGCGCGGATCCGGGTCGAGGGAATTAGCAATCGCCTTGCGCGTCGAACGAAGCGCCTGCTGCGTCACAGGCGAATTCACCACCTTCTGCGTGGTGTTCACAATCTGGTGGTAGCGCTTACGTCCCGCTTTAGTACCAAAGACATAACCTGCTGCTGCTCCGACGACGAACTGGATCATGGCAACGAGCCTACCGGTTCCCTCGCCCCACGACAGCGACGGGGGAGAAAAGAAAAAACCCAGCGCGGTCATGCGCTGGGTGGTGTTTGCTCCCGCAACTGGGCTCGAACCAGTGACCCTTCGATTAACAGTCGAATGCTCTGCCAACTGAGCTATGCGGGATTAAATTTTCGCTTCACGGCCTTGGTGTGTACCTCGTTCCGTGCAACGAAGTGATACTCTAGCGCCTTTCTTCATGGGAGGACAAATCGCCAGCGTGCAAGCAATATTCGGGCTATCAATAGGGGCATCAAAGCGGCATGGTTATACTCATTCAACGCACCGTCTGATGGAAGCGATTCCAATCTGGCGACGAGGGGCTATAGCTCAGTCGGTTAGAGCCGCGGACTCATAATCCGTTGGTCGCGGGTTCGAGCCCCGCTGGCCCCACAAAAACTCATTTGCGCCGTTAATGGGCGCTTTCTCACTCCAAAGTGGATCCTTCACAATGTAACTAAACGGATCATTTACACTGTAAACATTCGTGTCGCCTGACGACGCGACGTGCGACTAAGTACCCGCTGACACTCATCGCTCAGCATTTGTTCAGATTTATCTCATAGGAGTGACAAGTGAAAAGGATTTTCCGCACTGCCGTCGCAGGCCTCGCCGCCAGCGCCATCGCCGCGGGCACCCTCACCGCCCCGCAGGCTGAAGCAGAGACCAAGACCACGGACGTCAAGCTGCCGCTGGCGTGCTACGTGCACCCCATGGGAGGGGCCAGTGGCCAAAAAGGCGGCGTGGACATGAGTAGTACTTTCGCGCTCACGATGAAGGCCACCGCTCCGGAGACTGTTGAGGTCGGTGATGAGTTTGAATATGTGATCGACCCGGGCACTGTCGTTGTTCCAAAGACAATTACTGCTAAGGGTAAGACGGTGAATGTCACTTTTCTTTCGCAGGCGAATCTCTGGATCGATCTGCCGAAGAATGTTGAGCTCGTCTCCGTTGATTACGATAAGAACACTCCACTAAAGTTCAATGTTCTGCAGGACGGTAACCGCCTACGCTTCGTCGGTGAGAATCGACGCACTGATTCTAAAGCTGTTGGCCCCGTAGGCTTCACAGGAAAGCCGGTTGGTGATAATCCTGCAGAGTGGGTGCCGAACAATACCAGCCGTTGGTACTACGGTGGAGCGCATTTCAATGCCGGTGACACCAAGAGCGGAAAGCTGCCTAAGGTGACTTTGAAGCTGAAGGCTACGGGGGCTCCAGGAAGTACTGCCCAGCCGACGATCCGCGAAACAAACGCGAAGGATTCCGCCCCCGACGCATTCGTGCAGGGTCTTGTAAGGGGTACAACCAAGGTTCTTTGGTGGGAGAAGGCAGTGAATGCGCTGACCCGTTGCGGCCTGTCTCAGGATTACACGGGTAAGGGCGCCAAGAAGGCGCCGGCAACGCCGTTCCCTGCTGTAACGATTGTTGAGAAGCCGGAGCCCACCCCGGAACCAGAACCAACTCCAGAACCGGAGCCGACGAAGGAGCCGGAACCGAGCCCGGAACCTTCAACTTCGAAGGAAACCACGCCTGCTTCGCCGACTGAGACTACTAAGGCTGAGTTGTCTGAGAGCTCGACGACGAAGGAGCCATCGCAGGAGCCGACCCCGGAACCGGAACCAACACCGGAACCGGAGCCGACCAAGGAGCCGGAGCCTTCGACTTCGGAAGAAACCACCCCTCCGTCGACGACTGAACCGACGAAGGAAGAGCCGACGAAGGAAGAGCCCACCTCGGAGGAAACCAGCACAGAGGAGACCTCTACCGAGGAGGCTCCTACGGAACCAACGCCGACTACGAAGACGGAGCCGACTCCGGACCAGGAGCCGGAGCCGTCGAATTCGAGTGAAGGATCTGCTCAGGGGGAGCTGTCCTCTAACCCGGTGTTCAAGGGGCTGCTGATTGCGTTCTCGGTGTTCTTGGGGCTGATCGGCCTTGTGGGTGTTGGTAACTGGCTGAAGGATCACGGCTACATCAAGTTGCCGTTCTAAGTAGCTACAGGTCTAACGCGCTGAGAAGATTTGAAAGGGCCCCGCGGGGCCCTTTCGTGTTTTAGAGGATCGGCCCGTTGATCGACGCGATGGCGTTTGCCAGCAGGGCGGTGAAGAACGGCACGGAGTCCGGGTAGATGTACTCGTAGCGGGCGTGCGCGCCAGCACCGCCGGCGCCGAGGCCACACACGACAGGAACGCCGATGGCGGAGATGAAGTTGGCATCGGAGCCACCGCCGACGGCGATGCCTTCCAGCCCGTCATGCCCCAACCGAGATGCTTGGGTTTTCAGGATCTGGAACAGTGCCTCCGTCCCCGCGGTGTGCTGCATGGGCGGGCGGTTCCAGCTGCTTGTCACGGAGATGGTCACGCGGGGATCGGTGGGGGTGATGGAGTTAAGGGCGGCGTCGATACGCTTTGTTTCCTCCGGGATCCAGTGGCGGACGTCGATCTTCGCGGAGGCTGTTCCCGCGACAACGTTGGCCCCCGAACCGCCGGTGATCACGCCGACGTTGACCGTGGTGCCCTTCGCCGCATCGCCGAGTTTCGCGGCTTCGAGGCAAAATTCCATGAGCGCGATGATGGCGCTGGCGCCTTTCTCCGGTTCCAGGCCCGCGTGTGCCTCGATGCCCGTGGCAGTGACGGTGATGTCACCGATGCCTTTGCGCGCGACCTTCACGTTGCCGTCGACGCTGGCCTCCAGGACGAATGCGGCATCCGCGCCGCGCGCTGCATCCTCGATGATGTGCTGAGAGGCGGGGGAGCCGATCTCCTCGTCGCCGTTAAAAATGTAGGTGACGTCGGGGTGGGGGAGAGAGGCGTCGCGAAGCAATTTGAGCGCCCAAATGCCCTGGGTGAGGCCGATCTTCATGTCGAAGAGGCCCGGGCCGGAGAGACGCTCGCGCGGATCGTCGTGGGGCGGCGGATTCCACGCCGCGACCGTGCCGGCCGGCCACACCGTGTCATAGTGGCCAGCGATAACCACGCGGCCAGGCGCGGTGCCGTGATACGTGCGCACCACAACATCGCCGTACTCGCCGCCGCTGAATCGTTCCTGCTCATCGGGTGCGCCAAGTCGCTTATCGACGAGCCCCAGCAACCCCTCCAACCCCTCATTCAGCGCAGGTTTGTCGAAGCTGTAGGTTTCCAAGTTGACCAGGGAGATTGCGTCGTCAAGCATGTGCTTGAGTACGCCTTGCGTGACGTTGAGTGAAACGGGCGGTGTGTGATCGGCGGGGTTCATGGCTCCGATTCTGCCAGTGCGAAAAATTTCGTAGCCAAAACCAAGGACAGGGCGGCGATTCGGTCGTAGTGTGACTGCCATGAAGATGAACCGTTCCTCCATTGCTGTTTCCGCCGCGTGCGTGGCCGCGCTGGCTGTATCTGGTGTCGCTGGTGCTGGTGCCGCTAACGCAGCGCCGGCACTGGAACGCAACACCTGCGAAATCGCCTACACCGAAGCGGAGATCCCGGCGCTCGCCGCGGAAAAACTCTGGCTACCGCAGCTCGAAGGCACCACGTGGCGTGAAGCTTTGAAGGCGTACAACGCCCGTAAGGCGGAGCTGAAGAAGCAGCTGGATGAGGGCAACAACACCATTGACATCGCGGGAACCTTGTCCGTGCCCATGGCGGAGCCGGGGAAGAAGGAGACGGGTTCGAGCGTGTTTGGGAACCTCTCCAAAGGCAGCTCCCTGACCCCTGAGCGTCTTGGCCACTGGCCGTATGGCGCGCTGGCGTTCATGTACAACGCGTCGACCTGGGAGCACCAGGTTGTTACCAGTGGCTGCCCCGCTGAACGTCCGGCGCCGCCGGCGGAAACCCGGGACGTGACTGTGCCTGAATCCTCGGCCGTTGCGCCGAAGGAGTGGCAGGGTGCCTTGATTGGGGTGCTGATGCTGTTGGGGGTTGTCGCAGCTGTACAAGCGGTGCTGCCGATGTTGCAGGGATTGCGTGTCCCAACCCCCAGCTAGGCTGGCGGGCATGGAACTGAACTTAACGGGGCCGGGCTGGGACGATGTGACGGTGTCGGCGTCGCTGCTGGCGGGGGACGGCAGCGTGCTGGCCACGCAGGGCGACCAGGAGCGCGTCTACGAGCTGGCCAGCGTGACCAAGCTGCTGGCGGCCTACGCCTTCCTCATGGCTGTGGAGGAGGGGGTCTTCGAGTTGGACACGCCGTGCGGGCCGGAGGGGGCGACGGTGCGTCACCTGCTGGCGCACGCATCTGGCGTGGGCTTTGATGACCGGAAGCCGCAGAAGCAGCCGGGGGAGCGGCGGATCTACTCTTCGGCTGGGTTTGAGATTCTGGCAGAAGCGCTGGAGCAAGAAACCGGTATGAGTTTTGCGGACTACGCCCGTGAAGGGGTATTCGAGCCGCTGGGGATGCACAACACGGAGATCTACGGCTCGGCCGGCCACGGCGGGCGGTCCACGGTGGCGGACCTCACGGCGTTTGCAAAAGAGCTGCTGTCCCCGCAGCTGCTTGCGCCAGAGACGCTGACGGAGGCCTATACCAACCAGTTCGGGGACCTGCGTGGCATTGTTCCTGGTTACGGCATGCAAAAGCCTTGCCCGTGGGGCCTTGGATTTGAGATCAAGGGGGAGAAGGCCCCGCATTGGACCGGGGACACTATGCCGCCGGAGACGGTCGGGCACTTCGGGATGAGCGGGACGTATCTGTGGGTGGTGCCGGGCGGGGGGACGCTGACAAGCGCTGCGATGGTGCTTCTCACTGACCGTGAGTTTGGGGACTGGGCGAAACCCCTGTGGCAGGAGACGAACACGCGGATCTACCGCTCGCTATGATGACCTGGTGTATTTCGGAGGCATCGATAACGCGGTAGGCCAAGCCATCGCGATCCTGGATCTCATCGGCGTATTCCTCAACGCCGTCATCGGCGGCACGGTCGCGCGGCGATTGCGTTTCGACGCCGTCGGGTTCATGCTCATCGCCATCATCTCCGCCATGGCCGGCGGCATGATGCGTGACGCCCTCATTGGCAACACACCCGTCGCCGCGCTGTCGGACCCGTGGTACATCAGCATCGCACTCGTCGGTGCGGCCGTGGCCTTCCTGATGAACCTGCGTGGCTATGTGTGGGAACTCACCCGATTCCACGCTGACATGGTGATTCTCGGCGTGTGGTGCACCACCGGTACCGTGACCGCGCTGGGGGCGGGGGTGTCCTGGATTGGCTGCATCCTCATGGGTGTGATCACCGCGACCGGCGGCATGGTTATCCGGGAGGTGCTCATCGGGCGCATCCCACGCATCCTCAATGACCAGCAGATGTACGTTGTCCCCGCGATCCTCGGCTCCGCGACGGCGCTGACGTTGTACCAGCTCGCGGACCCGTCGGTGGCGCTCGTGGTCGCACCGCTGACTGCGTTCATCCTGGGCACCGTCGCGTACTGGGCCAAGTGGTACGTGCCGGCAAGCAATGAGGACGGCCGCTTTGATATCTGGGTGACCAAGCTTGCCCGCAAGATCGAACCGAACAAGATGCGTGCCTGGCGCCGCGCAAAAGAAGCCACCATGCGCGACGATCCGCTTGCGGACGATGGCGTCATGCCCACCAAAGGCGAAGTCCGCGACCAACTGGAGGGGAGCGCCGAACCTACCCCCGATGAGTTCCTGGCCGCACTTTTCCGTGTCTATGTTGACCGGCACGGGGAGGGCTCATCAGACGGCTGGGCGCGGGACTAGGGGCTTGGCAGGCCTCAAGTGTTGCTTGAGGCTTTGGGGGGATAAAGCGCAGGTTGAGGGTTGTCTGTGTGGCTGGAGCGAAGGAAGAATTGCTCTGAGTCACATGAGGGCGTAGGGGAAGACGAGCCTCGTCTTGACGTAACTGTCACCTGCGAAAGGACGGATCCCCTCCATGACAACCACGCTTATCGCACCAACCTGCGCCCGGCCCCGCCCACTGCATAGCCCGGCCCAGCGCGCAGTGCTGACCATCCACGGAATGCCACGCCACCTGCGCCTCCGCGTTGAAGAACTGATGGCGGTGCACCTCAGTCCGCCTGCCGCGCCGGTGGATGACCCCTTGGATACGGAAGATATTTGGGACACTGTCTGGTTCACCCGTTGGCACAATGACAGTGTTGCTCAAACCGTTGGCTGCCGGGAAGTGCTGGTTGCCCCGGCCCATGAGCTTGCCGCGTTCCGCGCGCGGCTCACGGAATTGGCCGAGACGTTCCGGTTCCAGGTGAGTGTTTAGGGGGCCAGGTACTTCGCCATATCGCCCAGGGTGTCCCAGGATGCGAACAATTCCTCGTTGATGCGCACCCCAAAGTGGTCCTCGGCGCGCACCACGAACTCGATCTGCGTCAGGGAGTCCGCATCCAGGCCATCGAGGGTGTCGTCGGCAGAGATCTCTTGGGCATCCTCGACAACACCGATCTTGACCAGTAGCGCGCAGAGTTGCGCAAAGGCGTCACCATCGCGGGCGATGTCTTGCGTGTCAGATTCATCCCCGGGGGTATCGAATCCAAATTTGGCAAGGTCCAAGCGTTGGGAAAGCTCCATGCGGGCCATTGTGCCACTAGAGGTATTGGTGGCTACGATCAACCGCATGTCATTCACCCGGAACATGCGTGCTGCCCTAGAAATCAGCGCCCCCGCGTGGGATCGCGCGCGCCGGGCGAACAGCGGCACTCCGGGGCTCCGCAACATGAGGGAGGGGACCACGCACAACGAAGAGATCGCGGTGCATTGGTACGAGTCCGGTCCGCAGGACGCGCCGCTGACGGTGGTGTACGTGCACGGCTTCAACATCTCATCGCAGTCGTTCTACCTGCAAGAGCGCGCCTTGCGGCCGCTGGGTGTGCGCCAATTGCTTATCGACGTCCGCGGCCACGGACACACCGCCACCGACACCGTCGCGGAATTCGGCGCAGCCAGCCCCAGCGACCTCAGCGTGGATGGTGCCGCCGATGACGTGATGGCGGTGATTGCCGAGCGCGGCGTCACAGGGCCCGTCATCGTGGTGGGGCACTCCCTGGGCGGACCGATTTCTTTGTCCTTGATTCGCCGCTACGCAGGCGAGCCGGATGGTTTTGATCTGGCTGGCAGCGTCCAGATCTCCTCCGCGGTCGACCCGTTTACCGAACGTGGAATGTCGGTGGCCCTGGGGGGCGCGGTGGGGGCAGTGTTGTACCGCGCAGTGCAGGCGATGCCGGGGCTGTCCGAGGCAGTGCGCGTGGGACTGACATCCGCCCTGGCACCGCTGTTGGCCGTGGGGTTCTACGCCGGGCATGTGCCGTGGGAGATCATTCGCTTCCACGCGGACATGATTCAGGGCACGCCACTGCGCACTTACGAAGGGTTCTTCCCGGATCTGCGCGAGCACTCCGAACGTGATGTGGCCGATAAACTGGCAGGAGTTCCCGGCTACATCCTCGTGGGGGAACTGGATACCGTTGCGCCCCTGGAACACTCGGAAGCACTCCACGAAGTTTGGCCAGATGCCGCACTCCAGGTGCTGCCGAAGTCAGGGCACATGCCGCCGTTGGATGCGGCGGGGGCGGTGACGACGGCTCTCGTGAGGTTAATCCATCAGATCCAAGCGCACTAGGAAAACACCATGTCCTTGTGCAGGTCCGAGCTTTCGCGGCCCCAGGTCCTGTACTCGTGGATGTAGTCCTGCGTGAAGGCCCACGGGTCGGCTTCGGCCTGGGAGGGGAGGTCCTTGCGGGCGCGGACGAGGTAGCCGGAATCCATGTTCATCAGCGGAATATCGGCGGTGAGGTGCTCCGGGAAGCGGGGAGTGGCGGTGGTGTAACCGTCAGCGGACATAAGCTGCCACAGGCGGCACATGTAGCGGGACACCAAGTCCGCGCGCAGGGTCCAGGACTGGTTGAGGTAGCCCACCGTGAAGGAGAAATTGGGCAAGCCATCCACCATGAGGCCGCGGTAAGCCACGGCGGAGGGGACCGGCTTTTCTTCACCATCCACCGAGATTGTGGCACCGCCGAAGACCTGAATGTCTAGGCCGGTGGCAGTGATGATGATGTCTGCCGGCAGGAACGAACCATCCTGGAGCTTGATGCCGTCCTCCGTCACCGTGGCGATCTTGCCGGTAGCCACTTTGGCGCCGTCCTGCATGGCCTTGAAGAAATCTCCATCCGGGGACTTACACACGCGCTGATCCCACGGGCCATAAGGCGGGTTGAAGTGGGCGAGGATGTCCTTGAATGGGATGTACATCCGGTTGAGCAGCATGAAGTAGCCGCGCGCCAGACGCGGGAAACCCTGGCACATCCAGTACTGCATCATGTCGCGCCCGATATGCAGTGCCCGTGCGGCAGACAGTGCGCGCTTCTCCGGCATCAGCTTCGTGGTCACCGCGGTGATGTTGTCGCGGTTCGGCAGCGGCGCCACGTAGGTGGGGGTGCGCTGCAGCATGGTCACGTCCGCACCCGCCTCATGCAGGGCGGGAAGCAGCGTAATCGCGGTGGCACCAGAGCCAATGATGATGGCTTTCTTGCCCGCCATGTCCAGGTTCTCCGGCCAGCGCTGCGGGTGGATGAGAGTGCCGTTGAAACGCTCCATGCCGGGGATCTCCGCGGTGAAACCACGGTTGTGCTTGTAGTAGCCGGAGGAGAAGTGCAGGCGTTTGGTCCACACGGTGTGCTCAGTCAGCGGGGCATCCTCGGGCGCGTTGCCCTCTGGGATGGGTTGGCCATCATTGCGGGTCAGCATGGTCACTTCCCACAGGCCGGCCGCAGAATCAAAATTCGCGCTCTTCACCCACGTGTGCAGGGTGAGGCGCTCAAACACGCCTTCTTCGCGCGCGACATTCTCGATGTAACGCTGGATCCGCTCGCCCGACCCCAAGCTGCCCTTGTGCGGCCACCGCTTGAACGGGAAGGAGAACGTGGCCATGTCCGAATCCGAGCGGATACCCGGGTACGTAAAGGTCACCCAGGTTCCGCCGACGGCCTTATTGGAATCCACAATCTGCCAATTCCAATCAGGAAAATTCTCGTTGACATGGTGGGCCAGATCGATGCCGCTGAGTCCAGCGCCGACGATGAACAGGTCCAACGGGTTTTCGCGGGAGGATGTATCCAATCGGCTCATGGGGTAGACGATAACAAGTAATTAGCGCTGCCAAATTAAATTGCGCTAATTACTTGTCCGCGCCTATTCCACCGCGTTTTCCTCACCTTGGTCAGAGCCGGAGTGGGTGGGGGAGGCGGCCGTCGGATCGTCGACAAGCAAATCCTTCGCTGCTTGCGCGGCGATGGAGATGTCCAGCTTGCCCCCGTCCGCGAGCGCTGTGAGTGCGGCGACAACCATGGATTCCGCATCGATGTTGAAGTAGCGGCGAGCGGCCTCGCGCGTATCGGAGAAGCCGAAGCCATCCGCACCGAGGACCACGTAGCGGCCCGGCACGTACGGGCGGATCTGCTCCTGGAGGTCCGTGGTGAAGTCGCTGGTAGCGATGTACGGGCCTTCCGTCTGCTTCAACTGCGTGGTGGCAAAGGCCTCTCCCGGATCCTGGTCCGGGTTGTGGATGCGGGCCTTGTTGCGCGCCGCGCCATCACGCGCGAGCTCCGTCCAGGAAGTCACGGAGTACACGGACGCGCCCACGCCGTAGTCCTCCTGCAGGATCTGCTGTGCGCGCAGTGCCCACTGCATGCCCACGCCGGAGGCGAGCAGGGAGACGTTGTTCTCCTTCTCCTCGCCGCGATCGAACAGGTAGATGCCCTTGTGCAGGCCCTCCACGTCAAGGTTCTCCGGGCGGGCCGGCTGAGCGATCGGCTCGTTGTACACGGTGAGGTAGTACATGACGCTCTCGCCGCCGTCCTTGCCGTACATGCGCTCAATGCCGCGATCAATGAGGTACGGCAGCTCGTAGGCAAAGGCCGGGTCGTACGGAACGATCGCCGGGTTCGTCGAGGCGAGCACAGGGGAGTGCCCATCCATGTGCTGCAGGCCCTCGCCGAACAGGGTCGTGCGGCCTGCCGTCGCGCCGACGATGAAGCCGCGCCCCATCTGGTCACCAGCCGCCCAGAAATTATCGCCGGTGCGCTGGAAGCCGAACATGGAGTAGAAGATGTACATCGGGATCATGGGCTCGCCATGCGTCGCGTAGCTCGTCGCTGCTGCAATGAAGCTTGCGGACGACCCGTCCTCATTAATCCCCTCATGCAGAATCTGACCGTCCGTGGCCTCGCGGTAGGACAACTGCAGATCATGGTCGACCGGAACGTAGTTCTGGCCCTTGGGGTTGTAAATCTTCAGCGTGGGGAACCAGGAGTCCAGGCCGAACGTGCGCGCCTCATCCGGGATGATGGGCACGATGCGCTTGCCGATTTCCTTGTCCCGCATCAGTGCCTTGAACGTACGGACCAGCGCCATCGTGGACGCCACCTTCTGCGAGCCCGAGCCCTTGAACAGTGCCTTGAAGGTCTTCTCAAAGTCCGGCATCTCCAGAGGCGTGTACGCTTCACGACGCTCCGGCAAGTAACCACCCAGCTCCTTACGGCGCTCGATCATGTACTTGACCTCGTCTGAGTCCGGCCCCGGGTTGTAATACGGCGGGAGGTATGGGTCCTTCTCCAGCTCCTCATCGGTGATGGGGATTTCCTGCTTATCGCGGAAGAGCTTCAGGTCATCCAGCGTTAGGTTCTTCATCTGGTGGGTCGCGTTGCGACCCTCGAAGTTGTGGCCCAAGCCGTAGCCCTTGATGGTGAGCGCCAGGATGACCGTCGGCTTACCGTTCTTGGTCTCCAGCGCCTTCTTGTAGGCGGCGTAGACCTTGCGGTAATCGTGACCACCGCGGCGCAGATTCCAGATCTCCTCATCCGTCATGTCCTCGACCAGCTTGGCCGTGCGCGGATCGCGGCCGAAGAAGTGTTCACGGACATAGGCGCCATCGTTGGCCTTGAACGTCTGGTAATCGCCGTCCTTGGTGGTGTTCATGATGTGGACAAGAGCGTTGTCCTCATCCTTTTCAAGGAGCTCGTCCCACTCGCGGCCCCAGATCACCTTGATCACGTTCCAGCCGGCGCCCTTGAAGAAGGACTCCAGCTCCTGAACGATTTGGCCGTTGCCGCGCACCGGGCCGTCGAGACGCTGCAAGTTGCAGTTCACCACAAACGTCAGGTTGTCCAGCTCATACAGGCTGGCCATCTGGAGCAAGCCGCGGGACTCCGGCTCATCCATCTCACCGTCACCGAGGAATGCCCACACGTGCTGCTGATCCGTGTCCTTGATGCCACGGTCCTGCAGGTATTTGTTAAAGCGCGCCTGGTAGATCGCGTTCATCGGGCCCAAGCCCATGGACACGGTGGGGAACTCCCAGAACTCCGGCATATCGTGCGGGTGCGGATAGGACGGCATGCCCACCTCTGGGCGCGACTTCTGCTGGCGGAAGCCATCCATCTGCTCCTCGCTCAGGCGGCCCTCTAGGAACGCACGGGCATAAATGCCCGGGGAGGCGTGACCCTGCACAAAGATCTGGTCGCCGCCCTGTGGTGCGTCCTTGCCGTGGAAGAAGTGGTTGAAACCAACCTCATACAGAGCTGCTGCCGAGGCGTAGGTGGAAATGTGGCCGCCGACCTTGATGCCCGGGCGCTGCGCGCGGTGCACCATGATCGCCGCGTTCCAACGGATCCAGCGGCGGTAGCGCTTCTCCATCTCCTCATCGCCAGGGAAATCAGGCTCCAGCTTCGTGGGGATGGTGTTCACAAAATCAGTGGAGGTCAACGCCGGCAACGGCACACGCTGGGCGGAGGCGCGCTCCAGCAGGCGAAGCATCAGATAGCGAGCACGCTCCGGGTCCGTATCCTCCAACAAGCCATCCAAAGAATCGATCCACTCCTGAGTTTCCTCCGGGTCCGGATCGTGCATGTAGGAAGCAACTCCATCGCGAATGAGCGGGATGTTCGTGTCCTCTGCATGCGGAGTTGTGAGGTCGGGGTTGCCCGAATTCGTGTCAGCCATTGGGTACCTCCGTTAGGCGTAAAAGTCTCGGGCCGGAAGGGCCCTAATTACACGCTCGAGGATACTACTTTTGCTCTGACCCACCCGAAGTTCAGTATTCCCCCAAGATGCGCGGTATCCTGGCTCTATCCAAGTCCAACACAATGGGAGGCAATTCGACAGTGGGCGCCACTGGTGCTGTGAACTACGTAGACAAGCTGGGCATCTCTCAAGACGATGTCGTCCAGGAACTCGGCTGGGATGAAGATTGTGATTCGTCCTTGTCAGAGGCCATCGAGGACCACATCGGGGAGCACTTGCTTGATGAGGACACAGATGAGCTTTGCGACGTTGTCCTCCTCTGGCACCGCGCCGGCGACGACGACCTCGTCGACCTCCTCGTTGACGCTGGCCGCAATCTCGGCGACGACGGCTGCATCTGGCTCCTCACCCCCGGCGCCAACAAGCCCGGCGAAGTCCACCCCGGTGACATCTCTGAATCCGCCCAACTCGCCGGCCTTCTCCAGACCAAGGCCGACCGCCTGGGCGACTGGCAGGGCTCCTGCCTCCGCAGCGCCGGCGCAAAGCGCTAACCGGCTCTTTTGTTTCTGCCGAGGGGTGCGTGTTAATCTTCTCCCCACGTGTTCATTCACGTGCGCGCCGTTAGCTCAGCTGGAAGAGCAACTGGTTTACACCCAGTAGGTCGGCGGTTCGAGCCCGTCATGGCGCACCAGCTCACAGCCACTTTCCGTACATCGGGGAGTGGCTTTTGGTTTGTCCCTTAACCCCGGTCGGCT
>NZ_JAKMUS010000029.1 GCF_027570075.1 Corynebacterium meitnerae | reverse complement strand
CGGTTCCCTACGAAACGAAAAAAGTGAAGGCCCGAGCTTTTCGCTCGGACCTTCTGCTGCGACCCTGACGGGACTTGAACCCGCGACCTCCGCCGTGACAGGGCGGCGCGCTAACCAACTGCGCCACAGGGCCTTGGTACCCCCAACGGGATTCGAACCCGTGTTGCCGCCGTGAAAGGGCGGAGTCCTAGGCCTCTAGACGATGGGGGCGCTAGACAGCTCGCCTATCATAAGCCCGGCGCGGCCGTAGCTCCAAACGGGCTGGTTACTAGGGCAAAACGTTCGATTAGCGGGCGATGGGAAGGAAGCGCGAGTCGGCGGAATCCACCACAGTCTTGCCAAACGGGAAGCAGGTCACTGGGATGAGCTTGAGGTTAGCCCATGCCAGAGGCAGGCCAATGATGGTGATGGCCTGCGCTGCAGCTGTCACGATGTGCCCCACAGCGAGCCACAGTCCCGCGACAATGAACCAGATGACGTTGCCAATCACGCTCAGTCCCCCACCGCGGCCGGTGTCCACGACTTCGCGCCCGAACGGCCACAGAACAAAGCCGGCGATGCGGAAGGAGGCCAGTCCGAACGGGATGGTCACGATGAGCAGGCACGCCACCACGCCCGCCAGGACGTAGCCGAGGAAGAGCCATACCCCGGCGGTGACGAGCCAGATGATGTTGAGAATCAGTCGAATGAGTGCCATACGCCAAGCATAGGTGCCCCCTACAGGTCGTGCTTCGCGGAAATCACGTTGAGCATCACCTGTTGCGGCACAACGCGCGACAGCGCAAACGCGACGGGCGCCATCGACCCCACCGCGTAGTGCGGCCGAGGACGCGCTGCGCGAATGGGCCGGAGCACCTCGCGCGCGACCCGTTCGGCGCTGATGCCACGAGACTCGTTGCGGTTCAGCCGCCGCAGCATCCGCCCGAATTCAGCAGCGTACGGCCCCGACTCGTCGACGTATGTGGTGCGGCGGGCGGAGAGGCCGGTGGCGATGGAGCCGGGCTCGAGCGTCGTGAAGCCAATGCCAAACGGGGCGACCTCGCGGCGGGCGGCGGAGGCAAATCCTTTGATGGCGGCCTTCGACGCGACGTAGGACGAGCGAAAGCCGAGCGGGAAGCTGCCCAGCATGGAGCCGACCATCACGACGCGTCCGCGCCCTGCCGCACGCATGGCTGGCAGGAGGCGTTGTGTGAGGTCCACATGCCCGATCACGTTGACTTGGAAAAGCCGCTCCAGCGCGTCTCGGGGAAGCTCCTCAAACGGCCCGGACTGCGATTCGCCGGCATTATTCACCAGCACCGCGGGCGTGCCCAACGCCAAAATCTCGGCCGCGCACGCCTCAATCGACGCCGGGTCCCCGAGGTCAAGGCCCACGTATGTCACGCCCTCAATGCGCTTATCGACGCCCTCCGGCCTCCTCGTCGTCCCCACCACCCGAAAGCCCTCCTCCACGAGGAGCCGGGCAGTGGCCTCCCCGATACCGGAGGTGGCGCCGGTGACGACGGCGAGGTCGCCGGCGCCTACGGGTGGAAGCTGCGGGGTGGAAAAAAGTCGTGTGATTCCCATGCCCGAATCTTAGGTGAGCAAAACAAGACTCACAGCCATAACGGCCATTCCGCCGATAACTCCGTAGACGGCGGCGTGGTGGCGGCCGGTAGCAATCGCGGTAGGCAGCAGCTTATCCAGGCTGACAAAGACCATGATGCCGGCGATCACGGCAAACGTGATGCCCAAAGACGCAGGGCCAAGGAAGGGACGGAGGAACAGGTAACCAATGACGGCGCCGGCGGGTTCCGCCAGTCCGGAGAGCGCGGCCCATCCGGCGGCAGCCCACTTCTTCCCGGTGGCTTCGCGCAGCGGGACGGCCACGGCGATGCCTTCGGGCACGTTGTGGATCGCAATGGCCACAGCCAACGGCAGCGCCAACGACGCGTCCTGCAAAGCCACGAAGAAGGTGGCAAAGCCTTCGGGGAAGTTGTGGATGGCGATGGCTAGGGCCGTCATCACCCCCACCTTCCGCATCCGCGCTCCCCCTGTGGCGCTGGGCTCCTCGTGGGGGTTGATCTCCTCTGGCACGAAGCGGTCAATCACCGCGATGAGCAGCACCCCAGCAAAGAACGCCACTGGCCCCCATACCTCGGCACCAGACACTCCAGCGTCCTCCAGGCCGTCGACACCCGCGGGCAGCAACTCCACCAAGGAGATGTACAACATCACGCCGGCAGAGAACCCGAGGGCGGCCGCTAAGAAGCGTTCGCTGGGGGTGGCGTTGGAGGGCGACGATGAGGCCGCCAAGGGCCGTCGATAAGCCTGCGAGAGCGCAGATGACGAATGCGACCATGCGTTAATTCTGCTCGAGTCGGGCGAGCAACACGTCACGCACCTCGCGGCGGCGGATCTTGCCCAGCTGGTCCGTTGGCAGCGCTTCGAAGTGGTAGAACGTGCGCGGCACCTTGTAACGCGTCAGGTTCTCGCGCGCGAAGTCCTTCAGGCCATCCGGGTCGAGCTTGGTGCCCTCGCCGAGCACCACGCACGCGACGACGTCCTCCGACCCATCGGTGCGCGGGCGGCCCACCACGGCGACCTCCACGATGTCCGGGTGGCGGCGCAGCGTCTCCTCCACCTCGGCGGGGTACACATTGAAGCCACCGGTGATGATGAGCTCCTTGATGCGGCTGACCAGCTTCACAAACCCGTCCTCCCCCATCACACCCATGTCGCCGGTGCGGAACCAGCCGTCGTGAAAGGCCTTCTCCGTGGCCTCGGGGTTATTCAGGTAGCCGCCGAAGACCTGCGGCCCCTTGGCCAGGATCTCGCCGGGCTCGCCGTACGGCATGTCCTCGTCGAGATTCTCCGGGTTGGCAATGCGGATCTCCGTGTCCGGGAACGGCACACCGATGTAGCCGGGGCGACGGTCGTCGCTGGCGGGGTTACCAATGAGGATCGGCGAGGTCTCCGTCAGCCCATACCCCTCCACGAGGCGGCCGCCGGTGAGCTCCTCCCAGCCCTCAATGACCTCCGCTGGCAGGGACGAGGCGCCAGAGAAACCGGTCTGAACGGCGGACAGGTCCACCCCCTCTTCCTTGGCGGTCTCCACGATGCGCTCAAACACCGTGGGCACACCCGGCACGAAGGTGGGCGGGTTCTTCTTTTTCATCTCGCTCATGATCAGCTCCATCTGCGGCGCCGGCAGCAAAATCAGCTCGGAGCCGATGAGCAGCGTGAGCGTGAGCGAGAACGTCAGGCCATACGCGTGGAAGAACGGCAGAGTGGCCAGCATCCGCTGCCCGGGTTTCTGCAGGTCCTTCACCCACGCTACGCCCTGCTGCGGGTTGGCCAGCAGATTACGGTGCGTGAGCACAGCGCCCTTCGGGGCACCCGTCGTGCCCGAGGTGTACAAGATGAGCGCGGGGTCATCGGCATTGCTTGTCTGCGCCCCCAGCGCCTCCCCCGCCCCCACCCCAAGCAGGTTCTCCCACGGCAGCGTGCCCGTGGATGGACCGGTGAGTGCGGCGCGGGCCTCCTTGACCTTCTTGATGGGCAGGCGCAGCGCCAGGCGCTTGGTAGCGGGCATGGCCTTGGTCATGTCCACGCTGACGACTGTTCCGAGCGGCGTGTCCTTCTTCAGCTTCTGCACCGTGTCGGCAATCTTGTCCCACACGATGGCCACTTTGGCACCGTGGTCGATGAACTGTGGGCGCAGCTCATTGGCGGTGTAGAGCGGGTTGTGCTCCACCACGACGGCGCCAAGCTTCTGTACCGCGAAGAAGGCGGCAACGTGCTGCGGGCAGTTCGGCAGCAAGATGGCAACCCGGTCCCCTTTGCCCACACCGAGCTTCTGCAGACCCGCTGCCGCTGCGCGGACCTGGTCGTCAAGCTCCCCGTAGGTCTGCCCCTTGCCGAAGAAGCGCGTGGCAGGCTTGGCGGAGTTCTTGGCCAGGTTGGCCTGGTAGATGTCGTCGAGCGTCTCATCCCCGTAATCAAGGGAGTGGGCAGTCCACTCGGGGTAGTACTTCAGCCAGGGTTTATCAGGGTGTGCAGCCATAGCCGCAACGATACGCCCCTT
>NZ_JAKMUS010000028.1 GCF_027570075.1 Corynebacterium meitnerae | reverse complement strand
GTACTCGAGTGGCGAACGGGTGAGTAACACGTGGGTGATCTGCCCTGCACTTCGGGATAAGCCTGGGAAACTGGGTCTAATACCGGATAGGACCATCGTTTAGTGTCGGTGGTGGAAAGTTTTTTCGGTGTGGGATGAGCTCGCGGCCTATCAGCTTGTTGGTGGGGTAATGGCCTACCAAGGCGTCGACGGGTAGCCGGCCTGAGAGGGTGTACGGCCACATTGGGACTGAGATACGGCCCAGACTCCTACGGGAGGCAGCAGTGGGGAATATTGCACAATGGGCGCAAGCCTGATGCAGCGACGCCGCGTGGGGGATGACGGCCTTCGGGTTGTAAACTCCTTTCGCCAGGGACGAAGCGTAAGTGACGGTACCTGGATAAGAAGCACCGGCTAACTACGTGCCAGCAGCCGCGGTAATACGTAGGGTGCGAGCGTTGTCCGGAATTACTGGGCGTAAAGAGCTCGTAGGTGGTTTGTCGCGTCGTTTGTGTAATACCGCAGCTTAACTGCGGGGTTGCAGGCGATACGGGCATAACTTGAGTGCTGTAGGGGAGACTGGAATTCCTGGTGTAGCGGTGGAATGCGCAGATATCAGGAGGAACACCGATGGCGAAGGCAGGTCTCTGGGCAGTAACTGACGCTGAGGAGCGAAAGCATGGGTAGCGAACAGGATTAGATACCCTGGTAGTCCATGCCGTAAACGGTGGGCGCTAGGTGTGAGTCCCTTCCACGGGGTTCGTGCCGTAGCTAACGCATTAAGCGCCCCGCCTGGGGAGTACGGCCGCAAGGCTAAAACTCAAAGGAATTGACGGGGGCCCGCACAAGCGGCGGAGCATGTGGATTAATTCGATGCAACGCGAAGAACCTTACCTGGGCTTGACATACACCGGATCGCTGCAGAGATGTAGTTTCCCTTGTGGCTGGTGTACAGGTGGTGCATGGTTGTCGTCAGCTCGTGTCGTGAGATGTTGGGTTAAGTCCCGCAACGAGCGCAACCCTTGTCTTATGTTGCCAGCATTTGGTTGGGGACTCATGAGAGACTGCCGGGGTTAACTCGGAGGAAGGTGGGGATGACGTCAAATCATCATGCCCCTTATGTCCAGGGCTTCACACATGCTACAATGGTCGGTACAACGCGCTGCTACTCCGTGAGGGGATGCGAATCGCTGAAAGCCGGCCTTAGTTCGGATTGGGGTCTGCAACTCGACCCCATGAAGTCGGAGTCGCTAGTAATCGCAGATCAGCAACGCTGCGGTGAATACGTTCCCGGGCCTTGTACACACCGCCCGTCACGTCATGAAAGTTGGTAACACCCGAAGCCAGTGGCCTAAACTTGTTAGGGAGCTGTCGAAGGTGGGATCGGCGATTGGGACGAAGTCGTAACAAGGTAGCCGTACCGGAAGGTGCGGCTGGATCACCTCCTTTCTAAGGAGCTTTTATTTTGCCTGCAGTTGCAGGCACAGGTGGTTGAGTGCCCAAATGTGGTGCTGCCACTGTTTGAGTGAAATATCCAGGTGGACACATACCTGGCTGGTGAGATGCCGGTCGGGTGAATGGTTGTATACGAACCGTAAATTCCAAGCATTGTTGATAATTGTTGGTGCACTGTTGGGTGTCTGGGGCAGCACATGGTGCCTACGCGCATGATTTTTTGTGTGTGTGTGTGGGTGGTTGTTCCTGTTTGTGACTCACTGTTTGCTGATCGGCGTTTGTGCTGGTTGGTGGTGGTGGGTGTGGTGTGTGAGAACTGTATAGTGGACGCGAGCATCTTTCTTCTTTGAAGAATATTTTTTGTGTGAGTATGTGTTGTGTATCCGGACGCATGCCCTGCGTTTTTGTGTGGGGTGTGTGTTGTTGTGTTTGTTACTGAAGGGCGCATGGTGGATGCCTTGGCATGCTGAGCCGATGAAGGACGTGTGAGACTGCGTTATGCCTCGGGGAGTTGTCAACAAAGCGTTGATCCGAGGATGTCCGAATGGGGAAACCCGGCCATAGTTGTGTGTGGTCACCCGCTGGTGAATTCATAGCCGGTTGGGAGGTGACGTCGGGAAGTGAAACATCTCAGTACCGACAGGAGAGGAAAATAATAATGATTCTGCTAGTAGCGGCGAGCGAACGTGGATGAGGCTAAACCGTGTGCGTGTGATACCTGGCAGGGGTTGCGTGTGCGGTGTTGTGGGGTGCGGTTGTGGTGTTCTGCCAGACACCGGTGCGTGTTGTTGTGTTAGCGGAAGTGGCCTGGGATGGTCTGCCGGAGTGGGTGAGAGTCCCGTACGTGAAGACTTAACAATGTGTGCTGACTGTGTCCCCGAGTAGCAGCGGGCTCGTGGAATCTGCTGTGAATCTGCCGGGACCACCCGGTAAGCCTAAATACTCAGTGTGACCGATAGTGGATAAGTACCGTGAGGGAATGGTGAAAAGTACCCCGGGAGGGGAGTGAAATAGTTCCTGAAACTGTGTGCCTACAATCCGTCAGAGCACCTCTTGTGTGTGATGGCGTGCCTTTTGAAGAATGAGCCTGCGAGTCAGCGGCATGTCGCGAGGTTAACCCGTGTGGGGTAGTCGTAGCGAAAGCGAATGCTAATTGTGTGTTTTTAGTGGCATGTCCTGGACCCGAAGCGGGGTGATCTACCCATGGCCAGTGTGAAGCAGCTGTAAGAGGTTGTGGAGGCGCGAACCCACGTAGGTTGAAAACTGCGGGGATGAGCTGTGGGTAGGGGTGAAAGGCCAATCAAACTCCGTGATAGCTGGTTCTCCCCGAAATGCATTTAGGTGCAGCGTCGCGTTAGTGTGCCGGAGGTAGAGCTACTGGTTGGTTGAGCGGGACTATCATCTTAGCAATGTCAGCCAAACTCCGAATGCCGGTTACATGGTGCGCGGCAGTGAGACTGTGGGGGATAAGCTTCATAGTCGAGAGGGAAACAGCCCAGACCGCCGGTTAAGGCCCCTAAGGGTGTGCTAAGTGGAAAAGGATGTGTAATCGCGAAGACAGCCAGGAGGTTGGCTTAGAAGCAGCCACCCTTGAAAGAGTGCGTAATAGCTCACTGGTCGAGTGGTTGCGCGCCGACAATGTAGTGGGGCTCAAGTACACCGCCGAAACCGCGGCAACAATTTTTGTTGGGTAGGGGAGCGTCGTGCATGGGGTGAAGCGTGATCGTAAGGGCGCGTGGACTGTGTGCGAGTGAGAATGCAGGCATGAGTAACGAATGATACGTGAGAATCGTATCCGCCGGATGACTAAGGGTTCCTGGGTCAAGTTCGTCTTCCCAGGGTGAGTCGGGTCCTAAGGCGAGGCCGACAGGCGTAGTCGATGGTTAACGGGTTGATATTCCCGTACCCGTATACATGCGACCAAGAGCGAATCGGTGATACTAACCACCCTGATCGTCTGCCATGGTCATCTTTGATGATCAGGTGGGTGTGATGCGTGGGGCCTGATCCGTAGTAGTTCAGTGATGGGGTGACACAGAGTGGTAGCCACGCCGTTTATTGGATTGCGGTGTAAGCGTGCAGCATGCAGGTTAGTGAAATGCGGCCTGCGTTATATGTGAGGCGTGATGCGTAGCCCATTGTGGGTGATGGTGGTGATCCTGTGCTGTCGAGAAAAGCCTCTAGCGATGTATGTGTACGGCCCGTACCCGAAACCGACACAGGTAGTCAGGTAGAAAATACTAAGGCGGTCGGGTGAACTGTGGTTAAGGAACTCGGCAAATTGCCCCCGTAACTTCGGGAGAAGGGGGGCCATAACCGGTGATCCGTTCTTGCGACGGTGAGCTGGTTGTGGTCGCAGAGAAGAGAGGGAAGCGACTGTTTATCAAAAACACAGGTCCGTGCGAAGACGGTTAAGTTGATGTATACGGACTGACGCCTGCCCGGTGCTGGAAGGTTAAGAGGACCTGTTAGGACGTAAGTCCGAAGCGGAGAATTTAAGCCCCAGTAAACGGCGGTGGTAACTATAACCATCCTAAGGTAGCGAAATTCCTTGTCGGGTAAGTTCCGACCTGCACGAATGGCGTAACGACTTCCCTGCTGTCTCAACCACAGGCCCGGTGAAATTGCACTACGAGTAAAGATGCTCGTTACGCGCGGCAGGACGAAAAGACCCCGGGACCTTCACTATAGCTTGGTATTGGTGTTTACTGCGGTTTGTGTAGCATAGGTGGGAGACTGTGAAGCGCTCACGCTAGTGGGTGTGGAGTCAACAAGTGAAATACCACTCTGACCGTAGTGAATGTCTTAACCTTGGCCCATGATCTGGGTTGGGGACAGTGCCTGGTGGGTAGTTTAACTGGGGCGGTTGCCTCCCAAAATGTAACGGAGGCGCCCAAAGGTTCCCTCAGCCTGGTTGGCAATCAGGTGTTTAGAGTGTAAGTGCACAAGGGAGCTTGACTGCGAGACCTACAAGTCGAGCAGGGACGAAAGTCGGGACTAGTGATCCGGCACCTACTTGTGGATGTGGTGTCGCTCAACGGATAAAAGGTACCCCGGGGATAACAGGCTGATCTTCCCCAAGAGTCCATATCGACGGGATGGTTTGGCACCTCGATGTCGGCTCGTCGCATCCTGGGGCTGGAGTAGGTCCCAAGGGTTGGGCTGTTCGCCCATTAAAGCGGCACGCGAGCTGGGTTCAGAACGTCGTGAGACAGTTCGGTCTCTATCCGCCGCGCGCGTTGAAACTTGAGAAAAGCTGTCCCTAGTACGAGAGGACCGGGACGGACGTACCTCTGGTGTGCCAGTTGTTCCGCCAGGAGCATCGCTGGTTGGCTACGTACGGAAGGGATAACCGCTGAAAGCATCTAAGCGGGAAGCCTGTTTCAAGATGAGGTTTCATAGGTTCCCAGCAGACTACTGGGTTGATAGGCCAGATCTGGAAGCACCGTAATGTGCGAAGGTGACTGGTACTAATACACCAAACAACAAACAACCAAAAACGGCCAACACACACGTGTTACACACGCCGCACGCGTCCACTATGCAGTATCTGACACACCACACACGTCAGAAACAAAACAAGTACATACCGACCACACATGTTGGTCACCATGACACACCCAAGGATGTGTCGGTGGTTGATAGCGGTGGGGAAACGCCCGGTCCCATTCCGAACCCGGAAGCTAAGCCCACCCGCGCTGATGGTACTGCACTCGGGAGGGTGTGGGAGAGTAAGTTACCGCCGGCCTAAAAACT
>NZ_JAKMUS010000027.1 GCF_027570075.1 Corynebacterium meitnerae | reverse complement strand
CATGAAAAGGGCCAACTTTCGGGGTCTAGAGTTCGGGTTTTAGCTCACCTATGACCCGGCCAGGGGAGAAAGCCTCGGTTACCTATGTGCTAAGACATTAGGGTGACCGCGCCGATTCGTGCGCTTGGAATTAGGTGAAAGAAGGCTCCCCGGTGCAGATGATCTGGCGCAAGAGGTTGGTCTGTGTCGCGCTGTGCGCGGTGAGTTTGCCGGCGATGAGCGCGTGCGGTGAGGCGGGGGAAGCGGAGGCAGCGGGAGAGCAGACAATAGCCAAGCCAGCCTGGCTGGGTGGCACGGTTGAGATCACCGATAACTCGGGGACGAAGACGGTGCCGTTCCAGCCGAAGAAAGTCGTGGCCTTAGATCCGGGGACTGAGGTGCTGCTGAAGGACCTGGGGGTGGACGCGGATTATGGGTCGACGCCGGAGGAGGTTGCGCGACTGGAACCGGACTTGGTGGTGATCGGGGCGAAGACGTCCCACTCGCCGGCCGATTTCGGCGAGGTGGCTGTGGTGGATCTTGCCCCGCGGGATGAGCAGCCGCTGGATTGGGAAGTGGTGCGCCAGGCGCAGGTGCTGGGGAAGATCTTCGACAAAGAAGTAGAGGCTAAGCAGCTTGACGACGACTTCTCGGCCGCCCTCAAACGCGCCCGTAACGCCGCGAAGAAGAGCTGGACAGCCGCAGCGGTTCAGGTCGTGAACGGCAAGATCGTGCCGCAGGGGGCAGATGGCGGAAAGCTCTTCGGTCCAGTGATGGAGATGGTCGGCCTTGAGTCGGTGACGTTGGCAGATAAGCCGGATGTGATCTTGGTCAGTGAGCCGTCGCCGCTGCACAGCGCGGAGAGCTACCAGTCAACGATAAGGCAGTTGGATAAGGACCCCAAGATGAAAAATGTGCCGGCGGTGAAGAAGGGCAATGTCTACGTCGCGCCGTATTCCACGCCGCCAGAAGGGACGCTATCTGCGTACACGCAAATGTTCAACGAGTTAGCTAACCACTGGTCAGCGATTTATTAGGGCGGGTGTTGACTCTCAGTGGCCATATGGTAGGTTAGGCAACGCTTACCAAACTTTTGATGGACAAGGAGTATCATGTCCCGTAAATCCTGGCTCGCAGGCCGCCGTCCGGTGCGCGCTGCTGTTGCCCTTTTCGCCGCTGCTTCGCTCGCCCTCGTTGGCTGTGCACAGACCGACAACAACACAGCGCAGGAGACCACGGCTGTAGCCGAGGCGAAGACCGTCACCATTGAAGACAATGAGGGCACCAAGGAGGTTCCGGTAAACCCGACGTCCGTCGTCGCGCTGGATAACCGCAGCTTCGAAATCCTGGATGAGTGGGGCGTGAAGCCGGTTGCGGCTGCTCGTGCACTCGTGCCGGAGACCATTCCGGGAATTGCGGATGATGAGGACATCGTGGACATCGGCAACCACCGCGAGCCGAACCTGGAGGCCATCGTCGCGGCTGACCCGCAGGTGATCGTTTCTGGCCAGCGCTTCACAAAGTACAACGAGGAGATTGAGAAGCTCGTTCCGGATGCGGTTCTCGTGGACTTGGAGCCGCGCAAGGATCAGCCACTGGATGAGGAGTTCCTCCGTCAGGTCAACGCGCTGGGCAAGATCTTTGACAAGGAGGAAGAGGCCAAGAAGATGGCCGATGACTTCAGCAAGGCTCTTGAGCGCGCCCGCGAGGCATACAACAAGGACTGGAAGGTCATGGCGGTAAACGTCTCCGGTGGTGAGATCGGCTACGTTGCACCGAAGGTTGGCCGTACCTGGGGCCCGCTGTTTGACTTGCTTGGTCTGACTCCGGCGCTGGAGGTTGCAAATGCCAGCGATGACCACAAGGGTGATGATATTTCGGTAGAGGCCATTGCTGAGGCTAATCCGGACTGGATGCTCGTTCTGGACCGCGATGCTGCTATCCGCAAGGAGGATTCCGCGCCGGCGAAGCAGGTTCTGGATGACAGTGAGGCGCTGAAGAACGTGACCGCCATCAAGGAGGGCCACATCTACATCGCTCCGGCAGACACGTACACTAATGAGTCGATCATTACGTACACCGAGATTCTCAATGCTCTTGCAGATCAGTGGGAGGCTGGCGCTTAGTGCCGCATCGCTTATCGACGACCCGCCCGCGGCTTCTTGATACGAAGCTGCTGGCGGGTATCGCCGTTGTCGGAGCCTTACTGACAGTGTCTTTGATGGTGGGGCAGTACGACATCCTGGGCAGCGAAGAAGGAACTGAAATGTTCTGGATCACGCGCGTGCCACGCACCATCGCGCTGGTCTTGTCCGGCATGGCCATGGCCATGAGTGGCATGGTGATGCAGCTGCTCACCCAGAACAAATTCGTGGAACCCACCACCACCGGCACGACTGAATGGGCGGGCCTTGGCCTGCTGGTGGCGCTGTACTTCATTCCTAATTCATCGCTAACCGTGCGCATGATCGTGGCAGTGATCTTTGCCTTCATAGGAACAATGGTCTTCTTCCTCTTCTTGAGGAAGGTGACTCTGAAGTCTTCCCTGGTGGTGCCCATCATCGGCATCATGCTGGGTGCTGTGATTAGTTCCATTTCTACGTTCTTTGCCATGAAGACGGATATGCTCCAGTCCCTCGGTATTTGGTTTGCGGGCTCGTACACCTCGATCATCCGTGGGCAGTATGAAGTGCTGTGGACCGTGGGCATCGTGGTGGTGGCGGTGTTCATCTTTGCGGACCGGCTCACTATCGCCGGCCTGGGTAAAGACATTGCCGTGAACGTTGGCCTGAACTATGAGCGCATCGTGCTGCTCGGTGTCGGTCTTGTTGCCATTGCCTCCGGTGTGGTCACCGTGGTCGTGGGCATGCTGCCCTTCCTGGGGCTCATCGTGCCCAACCTCGTCTCCATGGTGCGCGGGGATGACCTACGCTCAAACCTTCCATGGGTGTGCCTCGTTGGCGTTGCCGTGGTGACCATCTGCGACATCATCGGTCGCACCATTATCGCCCCGTTTGAAATGCCAGTGTCGGTGATTCTTGGCATCGTCGGCGCGTTCGTTTTTGTGGCCCTGATTGCTAAGAAGGTGCGCGCATGATCGAGACGGATAGTGGAAGGAATGTGGGGGCGTTCCAGACGTCGACAAGCAAAAAGCGCTATTGGATGATCCTTGCGGTGCTTGCGGTGATTGCTGCGGCGAGTGCGTGGGGCCTGCTGGCGTACCAGAATCCGATGGAATTTGGCACACGTGGCTACTGGCTGATTGCTGAAAGGCGAGCAAACTCCGTGCTAGTCATGGCCATCGTTGCGCTGTGTCAGGGCATGGCTACGGTGGCGTTTCACACGGTGACCGGCAACCGCATCATCACTCCTTCCATCATGGGGTTTGAGGCGCTGTATGTGGCGATTCACACCTCGACCGTGTACTTCTTTGGCGCAGCTGGGCTGATTAATGCGCGCACGCTGGACATGTTCATCCTCCAGCTTGTTGTCATGGTGGGCTTTACACTGCTGCTGTATTCATGGCTGCTGACTGGCGAGAACAACATGCACGCGATGCTGCTTATCGGCGTGGTGATCGGCGGGGGACTAGCTAGCCTTTCGACGTTCATGCAGCGCATGCTCGCTCCGAGTGAATTCGACGTGCTCACAGCGCGCCTTTTCGGCTCCGTGAACAACGCTGACCCGCAGTATTTCCCTGTGGCCATTCCGCTCGCGCTTGGCGCTGCGCTGTTGCTTTACGTGCATTCGCGCACGCTCAATGTTCTTGCGCTCGGCCGTGAACCGGCCGTGAACCTGGGTGTCAACCACCGCGCGCATGCGATCTACGTGCTCGTCTTGGTGAGCGTGCTCATGGCCATTTCCACGGCTCTCGTTGGGCCGATGACGTTCCTCGGTTTCCTGGTAGCCACTTTGGCTTACCAGTTCGCCGACACCTACGATCACCGGTATATCTTCCCGATGGCCACGTTGATCGGATTCGTTGTGCTCACCGGGTCCTACTTCGTCATGAACCACATTTTCTACGCTCAAGGCATCGTGTCCATCATCATCGAGTTGGTGGGTGGTCTTGTCTTCCTTGCCGTCATTCTGAGAAAGGGGACGCTGTGATCAAGCTGTCATCTATCGCGAAGGGGTACGGCGAAGAAGTCTCCATCGGTCCTATTGATCTGGAGATTCCCGCCGGTGGCATGACCGCTCTCATTGGCCCCAATGGTGCCGGTAAGTCAACGCTGCTCACCATCATTGGCCGCTTGCTGTCCCAGGATGCGGGGACCGTTGCTATTGGTAACCGCGATATTTCCTCTATGAAGGGCAAAGACCTGGCCAAGGAGCTCTCTATCTTGCGTCAGGAGAATAACTTTGTGACGAAGTTGACCGTGCGTCAGCTCGTTGGCTTTGGCCGATACCCGTATAGCAGGGGGCGGTTGACCGCGGAAGACGAGGAAATCATCTCCCGCTATATCGACTTCCTCGGTCTCACGGGACTTGAGGGCCGCTACCTGGACCAGCTCTCCGGTGGTCAGCGTCAGCGCGCATACGTTGCGATGGTTCTCGCGCAAGAGACTGACTATGTGCTTCTCGACGAGCCCCTCAACAACCTCGACATCTCCCACTCCGTGGACATGATGCGCCACCTGCACGATGCTGCAGAGCAGATGGGCCGAACCGTCATCGTTGTGCTGCACGACATCAACTTTGCTGCGCGCTATGCCGACTACATCTGCGCGGTCAAGGACGGCAAGATCGTCCAATTTGGTACGCCTGAACAGGTCGTGCGTGCAGATCTCCTGTCTGAGATCTTCGGCACGGACATCGACGTGATCAACACATCCCGTGGCCCCATTGCGGCGTACTTCTAAGTTGTTCATCTCATCGACATAGCTGTGATGACATGCAGTTTTAGCCCGAGTTTGCATTCTTTAAACGAATGGGGTTAATGTATGAATCCGTCCTTGAGGCGGTTACCGAAAGGTAAACGCAACGTAAGGGCGACAATAAAACGATATTGCGAGCGAGTTGACACAGAGTGTCGGTTCAAAGTAATGTCGAGCAAGCCGCTTCAAACGGAGCCGATACGGTTTCGCGGAGAGCGTGCGTGTGTTGTGTGAGAACTCGATAGTGTGCCAATGATTTTTTGTTTGGTTGGTTTGTGACTGTTCACTCCTGTTTTGGGGTGTGTGCTGGTCGATGCTGTTTGAACCATTGATGGAATAGTGTCGTCTGGTTGGTCATGTGACTGATTGGATTTTTTGTTGTTGTCTTTTTTTCCTCGTCGAATGGGGCAATGGCAGTGATGAACCTTTTGGTTTGTCGAGTAATTTTTGGATATGCCAGTCCAGCATCTTTTTGTGGTGTTGGTTGGTTTGTTTTGGTTAGGTTTTGGGCTTTTCACGGCTTAAGTATCTTTTACTGATTTTTTGTGGAGAGTTTGATCCTGGCTCAGGATGAACGCTGGCGGCGTGCTTAACACATGCAAGTCGAACGGAAAGGCTCCAGCTTGCTGGA
>NZ_JAKMUS010000026.1 GCF_027570075.1 Corynebacterium meitnerae | reverse complement strand
AAACCCGTCTCAATCAGACTGTCTGGCGGGGCGTTGTCGGTCACGCTGACTCACATAAAGCTACACACACCCACACAACAACACAAATCGCCAGGTCAGGTGAGGAAAATCGTCGATAAGCAAACAGCTAAATGCGGCGCACATTCGCGCCAAGATGGTTGAGGTCTTCGACGAAGTGCGGGTAACCACGATCAATGTGGTCCACTTCGTGGACGACTGTCTCCCCATCGGCGACGAGACCAGCCAAAACAAGGCCTGCGCCGGCGCGAATATCGGAGGACCACACATCCGTGGAAGACAGATGCTCCACACCGCGGAGGACCACATGGTGGCCATCAACGGTGGCATCGGCACCAAGACGCAACATCTCGTCCACGAAGCGGAAGCGGGATTCGAAGACGTTCTCCGTGATCACAGAGGTGCCTTCAGCAACCGCGCTCAACCCAATGGCCATAGGTTGCAGGTCCGTTGGGAAGCCCGGGAACGGCAAAGTCTGATAATCCACAGCCTGGGGGCGGCCATCCATGCGGACACGGAAACCGTTGTCATAGGTTTCAACCTGAGCACCCGCAGTCTTCAACTTGGCCAGCGCGAGGTGCAGATGGCGCGGCGCGATGCCAGCCACCGTGACATCACCCCGTGTCATCGCCGCAGCGTATGCCCAGGTTCCGGCGACAATGCGGTCCCCGATCACGGTGTGTTCCGTGGGGTGAAGGGATTCCACACCATCGATGGTGATGGTGGATGTGCCGGCGCCGGTGATACGCGCACCCATCGCGTTGAGCATGTCGCAGAGATCGACGATCTCCGGCTCACGCGCCGCATTATCCAGCACAGTCTGACCTTCGGCCAGGACCGCGGCAGTGAGGATGTTCTCCGTCGCACCCACGGACGGGAAGTCCAGATTGATTCGTGCGCCACGCAGGCGACCAGCACGCGCAACGACGGCACCGTGCTCAATGTGCGTGGTGGCACCCAGTTTCTCCAGGCCCGATTGGTGCATGTCCAGTGGGCGGGAACCAATGGCATCGCCGCCCGGCAGCGCTACGATCGCCTCCCCACAGCGCGCGGTCAGCGGCCCCAGCACAGCCACAGACGCGCGGAACTGCCGCACAGCATCGAAGTCAGCACGGGAAGACAGATTCGCCGGAGTGTGGATACGAACGACAGTGCCTTCGATCTCCACCTCACAACCCAAACCCTCGAGAACCTTTTGCATCAAAGGCACATCGAGGATCTCCGGGCAGTTGTTCAGGGTCGTCGTGCCTTCCACCAACAGCGCAGCGGCCATCAGCTTCAACACACTGTTTTTGGCACCATCAACTCGCACGACTCCTTCGAGGCGTGCCCCACCTTGAACAACAAAACGCTCTTTCACGCGATCCACGTTAGTGAAAAATTGGCCCAGAGGTGTCCCAACAGGCGTTTACGGCAGCGCACCAATCCGGCGCGCGGCATTCACGGCCTCATAACGCGTGTGTGCGCCCAGCTTGCGCATGACGCTGCGCAGGTAGGACTTCACGGTCTCAGCACCGATGCCCATTTCCTCGGCAGCTTCCACGTTCGTGTGGCCCAGTGCCACGCAGGAGAGAACATCCAGTTCACGAGCAGACAGCTTCGTGGACTGCTTGACGCGCACCGGGGAGACCATCTGGTCACACAGCTGCTCGAGTTCCTTGCGGATCGGCTCGTCCTCAACACGGTTCGCCAGCATGCGCAGCTTGGAGTGGGTTGCACGAATCTGCTCCCATTCCGCACCGTTCATGACACGGCCAGCCTTGGTGGTGCCTTTGCCGCCCTCAACTCGTCGCAAAGCAGAGTTCACGGCAAGATCCTGCTCGAGCGTGCGCGCCGTCATGGTAACCTCCTCGATCACCTTGTCCCCCAGGCGCACAGGAGAGTGCACACCCACGTACAGCACGCCACGAATCTCACGCTGCACAATCACAGGAACGGCCACCACAGAGTGCAGGCCCTCATCCTGAATCGCGCGGTCATGCTCGTGCGAAATCACATTCGCGCGGGTGTAATCAGACACACCCACCGCACGTCGCGTCGACACAACGCGGCCACCCACGCCCTGATTCTGGTCAATCACCAGGTTCTGCAGAGCCGGTGTACGCAGGCCAATCCACTGAGTGATCTGAAGGCGATTATCAGCAAGAAGGGTGCCGTACATCGCCACCGGAATCCCGGTAGCCGTCTTCAACGCAGTCAGCGACGCGCGAATCGCATCATCGTCGTCCTTAACTCCTTGCGCGTCCATGTTCTCTCCTTCTCTGGCCGTCGCATTGCCCCCGTTCGAGTGTCCCCGACGGAGGCAGGGCATTACGCAGATCTAGTCCGAAAAAATGCCCAAGTTGAACAAACTTCCCCCATCTTAACGGTTAATCGGGGGTGACCAAATTCAAAAAGCGCGCCACAAAGTACGCAATTGCTTATCGACGCCCTACCCCCGACCATTACACAAACCACCTGGTACATAGTTTTTGGACTACTCGGTCTAGATTTTTGGGGCGAGTCGTGTACTATCGCATGTCATCAGCTAAACGATGAAGGAGAAATCATGGGAAAGATCTACAACAACATCCTGGAAACCATCGGCGGAACCCCGCTCGTCGAACTTAAAGGCATCACCGAAGGCACTGACGCTGCACAGGCACGCATCCTGGGCAAACTCGAATTCTTCAACCCGGCTAACTCCGTGAAGGACCGCATCGGACGCGCGATTATCGACGCCGCCGAGGCCTCCGGTCAGCTCAAGCCCGGCGGCACCATCGTCGAAGCAACCTCCGGCAACACCGGCATCGCTCTGGCGCTCGTCGGTGCGGCACGCGGCTACAAGGTCATCCTGACCATGCCGGAAACCATGTCCGTTGAGCGCCGCGTTGTGCTGCGTGCCTACGGCGCCCAGATCGAGCTGACGCCGGGTGCGGCGGGCATGAAGGGTGCCGTCGAGAAGGCAAATGAAATCGTCGAGCAGACTGACAACGCCATCCTGGCCCGCCAGTTCGAGAACGAGGCCAACCCGACCGTCCACTACGAGACCACCGGCCCTGAGCTGTGGAACGACACCGACGGCAAGATCGACATCCTCGTTGCCGGCGTTGGCACCGGCGGCACCATCTCCGGCGCAGGCAAGTACCTGAAGGAGCAGAACCCGGACATCCAGCTCATCGCCGTCGAGCCGGCTGCTTCCCCGCTTTTGTCCGAAGGCCAGGCAGGCCCGCACAAGATCCAGGGCCTCGGCGCGAACTTCGTGCCCGCCACGCTGAACCGCGGCATTATCGACGAAGTCCTCACCGTCTCCAACGAAACCGCCGTAGCCACCTCCCGTGAGCTCGCCCGCAAGGACGGCGTCCTGGGCGGTATCTCCAGCGGTGCCAACGTTGCGGCAGCCCTCGAGGTCGCTTCCCGTCCGGAGAATGCTGGCAAGACCATCGCCACCGTCATCTGCGACTTCGGTGAGCGCTACATCTCCACCATCCTCTACGAGGACATCCGCGACTAACCCTGAGAGTTTTTAGGCCTCTGCACGTGAATCTAAACCCCACACGTGCGGGGGCCGTTTCTCATGCGCTGTTAAAGTAGGGCCTCATGTCTAAGGTGATCCAAACAATCCGTGAGGACCTCGAAAACGCGCGCCTCCATGACCCCGCAGCACGCGGCGACCTTGAGAACGCCATTGTCTATTCCGGCCTTCACGCCATCTGGATGCACCGCATCTCCCACGCACTGTGGACCCGCAACATCAAGGGCCCAGCGCGCATCCTCGCGCAATTCACGCGCTTCCTCACGGGTGTGGAGATCCACCCCGGCGCCACCATCGGCCGCCGCTTCTTCATTGACCACGGGATGGGCATCGTCATCGGTGAGACCGCCGAGATCGGCGACGGCGTGATGCTCTACCACGGCGTCACTCTCGGCGGCCAGGTTCTCACTCAGACCAAACGCCACCCTACGATTGGCGACAATGTCACCATCGGTGCCGGCGCCAAAGTCCTCGGGCCGATCACCATCGGTGAAGGTTCCGCTGTCGGTGCCAATGCCGTGGTAACCAAGGACGTTCCCCCGAACTGCATCGCCGTGGGTATCCCCGCCAAGTGCCGCCCGCGTGGCAGCGACGAGCGCAAGCACCTCGTCGACCCGGATGCCTACGTCTCCGGCAACAACGAGCAGTAGAGCCCGCCCCGCTACTTCAGAAGGTCTTTGTAGCCCTCGTTCTTATCCAGGAAGTGCTCCACCGCGGAGCACGACGGGATGATCTTCTTGCCGGCCTGCCGTGAGTCGTCGAGGGCGGCTTGGATGAGCGGCGACGACAAGCCTTGCCCGCGGAATGCCGGGTCGATGACGGTGTGATTGAAATCGCGGACATCGCCGTCTTCGTGGTAATCCGCGAAACCCGCCTGCTCTCCGTCAACCGTGATGACGTAGCGGTGATGCTCGGACTTGTGCTCGATCTTGTAATTCTGCATGCCCCGAGTTTACGAAAAACCCCGCGCCGTTGACGCGGGGTTAAATGTGGCCAGAGCCAGGATCGAACTGGCGACCCCACACTTTTCAGGCGTGTGCTCTACCAACTGAGCTATCTGGCCGGAACCGCTAAAGCAGTTCTGCGACCCTGACGGGACTTGAACCCGCGACCTCCGCCGTGACAGGGCGGCGCGCTAACCAACTGCGCCACAGGGCCTTATGTAATTTTCGCGCTCGACTGGATTTTCATCCTGCGTCTTGCACGAATTGATACCTTACACAGACTGCCCGAAGCTATACAAATTGGCACCTCAATGCCCCTTTTTTGGGCATACCTAATAGCCGGACATGCCGGCTATTCGCTGAGTTGGTGGGTTACCGCCCGTAGAGCAGTGTCATTGCCCCAAAGGGGTGGACGGTATTCGGTATGAGGTATCCGCGGGGTGATCTCCACATCGGGGCGCCTCTGATGTTTTCCAGCCGCCCATGGTGGGGTTTGGATGGGTCATCATCGTTGGTGCGGTTGTGATACCTGCACAACATCGCCAGGTTATCCATATTGGTCAGCCCACCCTTGGACCAGGCTTTGATGTGGTGGACCTCGCAGTTATCCGCTGCGTGCCTACAGTCTGGTACCGGACAGGTGGGCATGGTGGCCCTGGCTAGGTCGCGCTGCTTCTGATTCGCGAAGCGTTGCGTGTCGTACAGGTTGACGGGGCCTTCTTGGGGGTGGAACATCGCCACCTCCAACACGTCCCCAAAATTCTGGGCCAGGAACTCCGCACCAGTCATCGTCGTGCCATCGGTGAGCCCCAGGATGACATCGTCGCCGTCACCGCCCATGATCTTGATGTGCTCGTCCAACGGGATGAGCACCAAGGGACGAGGCACCGCAGGAGCAATACCGGATGGGGTCTCGTCTTCAGCGTCGGGGCGCAGGCCGAGGATGCGCATGAGCTTTTCGTACATCTGCGGACCGGCAGGACCATCAGTGAGGTTTTGGCGTGTCGCGAACTCAATAGCTGCAGCGTCTTCTTCCAGCGCCATGATGGTCACAGGACGCCTCTTCTTATTCGAGCGACCATACCGGACTGTTGGTTCCGGAGCAGGCTTATCCACCTCCGGCACGATGTCCTTCGCGCGACGTGTGAGTGTTTTGTAGTCACCCTTAACGGACAGCAAGGTAAGACGTAGGTCCCACTTCTCGGCGGGGTCCTCAATGGAGGAGATCCGGCCCTCGATGTAGGCAAGTTGATCCATCGACTTCCGAGTCGACCGCGCCACCTTGATCGCGTTGGCTTGCTTACGGGTGAACTTCGTTTTCCCGTAGTACGCCGTGTGGACTTTTACTAATTCGCGAACACGGGCAGGGCTGCAGCCAGCATCGAGGAGTACCTGGGCATCAAAGGATGCCAAGGTCTCGATCGGGTTGGTTAAACCCGCCACTAAGGCTGCAAAAGAACTCATGCCACGCACACTAAAACGAAACGCAAGAAAGCGAAAGGATCAGCCAAAACGGCCTGTGGATAACGGAAAATTATCCACAGGCCACGGGCGCTGAAGTGCGTGGCAGGACACGTAAAAAGGCCACGTAACCAGCAGAAACAGGCCGGTT
>NZ_JAKMUS010000025.1 GCF_027570075.1 Corynebacterium meitnerae | reverse complement strand
GGCCACTTGCCCTCAACTTTCAAAAGTTTTGGGCAGTCCTGGGGTTTTGATGGGGGTTGTGCACGATTTTTGAAAATCGTGCACAGCGGGCCCCGGGAAACCGAGCTACTTCTGCTTGCGGCGGTAGTACACCTGGCGGCGCACGTGTGCGACGACGTCGCCGTCCTCGTCGACGATGTCCACGTCGAACCAGTGCAGGTACTTGTCACCGTTCGCGGTTTTCTCCTGGATGAGCGCGTAGGTTTCCTCCGGAATGCGCATGTCAGCGGTGATCCTGCCGCGGCCGGGCTTCACAAACTTGATCTCGCCGGCGGTGTCCCAGATCCGGTACTCCTTGCCCAGGCGGTGCATGGAGGCGAGCATGAAGAAGGGGTCCGTCATGGCGGACATGGTGCCGCCGAAGGCCACGCCCATGGCGTTCTTGGTCAGGAGGTTGGGTTTGTGGGTGACAACGACCCTGGTGCCGTCATCGGCGAACTCCTTGACTTTCACGCCAGCGCCCAGGAAGGGCGGCCAGAAGCTCATGAAGTTTTTGAGTTGGCGTGCAGTGTAGTGGGGCACTGGTGCTCCTTCGTGTCGTGAACAAGTTCGCCGCCCCGGCAGGACAGACATGGCCGGAGAGTACGGCGAACGGCGAACTTGTCACACTATACCGGCAGGAAGCGGGCCATCACTTTGCCCGTTGGGTTGCGGGGCAGTTCGTCGATGAAGTGAACGTCGCGGGGGATGGAGTGGTGGGCGAGTTTGTCGCGCACCCAATCACGGATGGCGTCGGCGGTCAGTGCCTGGCCGTGTTCGTCCTTGCTGCGGACCACCCAGACGGCGATGCGTTTGAACGTCTCCTCATCGTCGACGCCACCGGCGTACACGTCCGCAATGCCGGGCATGGGTTCCAGTGTTTCGGTGACGGACTGGGGGTGGACGTTTTCGCCGCCGATGATGATCATGTCGTCGTTGCGGCCCAGCACGTGGAGTTGGCCGTCTTCGTCGAAGTAGCCGCGGTCGCCCATCTCGATCAGCCCGTCGATCATGACGATTGGGGTCTCCGGGTTGGAGTAGCCCTTTAGGGCCGTTTCGTTGTTGAGGAAGATGCGGCCGGGCTGGCCTTGGGGGACTTCGCCTCCGGCGTCGTCGAAAAGCTTGACCACGCTGCCCGGCACCACGCGGCCGGCGGCGGTGGGGTGCTTGGCAATGTCTTCCGCGGTGGCGACGGTGGCCAGCGACAGTTCGGTCGAGCCGTAGATGTTGGCCAGGATCGGGCCGAAGCGCTCGTGCATGCGCCCAACGAGGTCCGTGGTCAGCGCGTTGCCGGAAGACGCGATCCACTTCAGGGTGGAAGTGTCCCACTTCTCATTGTCTGGCAGGTCAAGCATTTGCTTGTAGAAGATGGGGGAGGAGATCAGGCCGTCGATCTTGTAGTCCTGGATCTGCTGCATCGACTTCTCGGGGTCGAACACGCGCTGCGTCACCAGGGTCGAGCGCGAACCGAGCGCCACGTTGAGTGTGGACCAGCCCCACGTGTGGAACATGGACGCGGACTGCAGCACCGTTTGGTTCGAGTACCACGGAATCGCCGACAAAAGCCCGGTGAGCACGTACGGAATCGTCGGTTCGTCGCGCAGAATGCCCTTGGGCACCCCAGTCGTGCCGGACGACATGAGCACGATGTCGCCTTGTTTCGGGCGGTAGGGCAGCTTCGGCAAGTCATGTTGAAGGGTGATCAGCTTATCGACGTGTGGCGCCCCCGCCACCACTTCTTCCCGCTCCGCTTCGGTGATATCCCCCAGGTGCGCCCACACGAGCGGGACTTGCCCGTTTCGGACGGATTCTGGCATGCGGTCGGCGAATTCATCGTCGGTGAAGATGATGTTGATGCCGTTTTCTTCGATGCAGCCCTGGATCTGCTCGGCGGAGGAACCGATATTGAGTAGGAAGACTGCGCCACCGGCGTAGCTCTTCGCGGCCAATGGCATGACGAAGTGGCGGCCGTTGCGGGCCATGATGGCGATGCGGAGTTCGCCCAGGCCTGCTTCCTTCTTGTACTTGAGCAGCCACTGGGCAAGGGTGCGGGAGCCGTCGCGGAGTTGTTGGTAGGAGAGGACCCCGTCATCGTCGATAAGCGCATTGCGGTTCGGGCAGCAGCGCGCACCTTGCTCGACTTCGCGGGCGGTGGTGATGCCCCAGCGGGGGAGGTCGCCGAAGCCGCGGAGGAAGACGCCGAAGCCGCCTTCGAAGCTGACGATGCCGCGGCGGACAATGAGCGAGGCGAGTTCGGTGAAAGCCCGCACCTGCTGGAGCGGACTGTAGCTGACCTGGTTAGACATGCGTGGATTCACTTCCCAACTGTTCTGAGGGTTCAGTTACTACAGTCGTTTTTACAATAAAAACGTTTCGTCCGAGGGAAGTTTTCCAGCAGTTGTTGAGTTAGAGCTGTTCGTTGATGGTGGAGCGGAAGTTCTCAATCGGCATGGCCCCACCGAGGAATTTCTTACCGACGATGAATCCCGGCGTCCCCGTCACACCCAAGCTCTGGGCGTAATTCCGGGCCTCATCGATGGCCTCGTCATACTTGTCGCTCTGGGCATCAGCCGTGAACTTATCAATATCGGGAACCTCAGCCTTCTTGGCAAAGCTGATGAAGTCCTCCAGACCAAAGCCCGGGTGACCACTCTTTTGCGCGGCAGCCGCCATGTAGGCGTCTTTGTACTCGGCGAACTTGCCCTGCTCCGCAGCGGCACGGCCAGCCTTGGCTGCAGCGACGGAAGCAGGACCTTGGACGGCCATGTCGTTCCACTCGATGCGGACGTAACCGGCGTCCACGTACTCCTTCATCAGTTCCGGCTCCACGGTGGTGGCGTGGCGGATGCAGAACGGGCAATCCCAGTCACTGAACTCAGCGATGACGATCGGCGCGTCCAGCGCACCCACTGCCATCGGGTCCTTCGGGTCGCGGCGTGCGGAGTTGCCAAGCTCATCCGCAGCCGTGATGGGGGAGCCCGGGCCGTGGATGGTGGCATCGAAAAAGCCGTCCGCCCCCGCCTTGGCTGGGGAGAAATCAGTGCCCGGCTTGGCGTCAGAGGGGATCTCGCCGGCAGAGCCAGCACCTTCAGCGCCGGAATCGCCCTCAGTGCCTTTGGTACCACCCATCTGCGCCTGGATCTGGTTCAGCGCGTTCTGCTGCCCATCGCGCTCGCCGATGATGTAACCGCCCACGGCGGAAGCCAGTGCAAACACGATGGTGAACGCCCACATCAAGAGCGGGATCTTGGTCTTGGGAGTGCTGTTGGTCATGGGGTCTCCGGGGTTGAGGGGGTGGTGTCGCGGACAGTCTGCGGTGGCACCGCATTGCTGAGAGCTACTGCTCGTGCGAGGCGCGCGTACCGCAATTCTTGCTCGCGGAAGCGGAACCACGTGGACATGGTGGTGAAGAAGAACGCGATGATGAGCACGTACAACATCAGGTCCGTGCCGCGGTCCACGCCGAGCCAATTGGCTAGGACGGTGACATCATCAGGGCGGAAAATTGCCCACAATGCGGCCACGCCGAGGAGAACAAAGCCAAGTTTGACGCCTGCTTTCGCATTCGCCTTCTTGCGGTTTGCCAGAAAATACATGGCCAACGCGAGTGCGGCGAGGATGAGAAGGATTTGAATCATGGCAACCTCCTGGCCACGAGGCCGTCGGCAAGAATATTCACGCCGTTGATGAGGGATTGGCCCTTGGACATGGAGTACTCGGTGTACAGGATGTCCACGGGCTCTTCGGTGACGCGCCATGAGTGGCTATCGATCATCCCGATGATCTCGGAGGCGTGAGACATGCCATTCATCCGAATATTCATCTCATTGGCCACGCGCTTGTTGAACGCGCGCAAACCGTTGTGCGCATCCGACAGGCCGAGCCGCCGCGTGCGCGGGGAGAGCAGGACCACGGTGCGTAACACCACGCGCTTGATCCATGGCACTTGCGCGGACTCCTTGCCCTTGGCAAAGCGTGTACCCACGATCATGTCCACCGGCTCCGTGCGCAGGCGCTCCACCATGCGGACCACGTCCTTGACTTGGTGCTGCCCATCCGCGTCGAAGGTGACAAAGTACTTCGCGCCGGGTTGTGCCCGGGCGTATTCCACGCCCGTTTGAATCGCGGCACCCTGCCCGAGGTTCACCGGGTGATTGACCAGGTGCGCGCCAGCGGCGTGGATATGCGTGGCGGAATCATCGTGTGAGCCATCATTGACGGCGACGATGTTGGGAAAGGTCTGCAGAGCATTGCGCAGCACCTCGCCGATCACGGCGCCTTCGTTATAGCACGGCACGATCAGCCAGGTGTCGGCGAAATCAATGTGCTGCTGGGTCATGCACCACAGATTAGTCCGCGCGGTGGAACAACTGGGAGTACACCCGCCGCATGGTGCTCACTGGAAGTGCACGGTAGAGATTGCGCACCAGAAAATTCACGCCGGCGCGCGGCCAGCTGATCAGCCCGTAGCGCACCAGGGCACGTTGCATTTCCCATTCCGCACGCCGTGTTTCCTTGGTAGTGCGACGCGCCAGCTGCGCATCATTGACCCGGAAGTAGGTCAACGGTTCGTGCAGGTTGTGTAGCTTCTTGCCCGCTGCGATGAGGCGCGCCCAGAGGTCATAGTCCTCCATGTTGTGCATCGGCTGATAGCCACCCACCGCGCGCACATCAGCCGTGCGCATGAGCACGGATGGGTGGTTGAGGGGGGAGTTGATCTTCACATATCGCGCGATGCCATCATGAGTTTCCGGCAGGCGTCGGATGCCGCCGAGGGTATCGCCGTCGAATTCCTGCACCGCCGTGCCAAGGGCCGCCACGTCCGGGTGGTCAGCCATGAAGGCCAGCTGCTGCTCAAGCCGCTGCGGAAAAGCCGCATCATCAGAATCCAGCCGCGCCACAAACTCCGTGGTCACATGCTTCAAGCCCTCTTGCAAAGCAATGCCCAAACCACTGTTCTGCGCCAGCGTCACGGTATCCACAACGCGCAAAAGCTTTTCGACGTCCCCCTCAACCGGCCCATCCTTCACCACCAACACTCGCTCCGCCGGACGCGTCTGGGCGTTGATGCTGTCCAAAGCGTGCTTGAGCTCGTCCGCGGTGGTGTTGCGGTACACCGACATGAGCACGGTGACTGCGCCGGGTTCTAAGGGCTGATCTGCCATGGTGCCTGCGCTCCTCAATCCCGCGCTGCGTCGAGCAGGTACTGGCCGTAGCCGGATTTGAGCATGGGTTCTGCGAGTTTCTCCAGCGCAGCAGCGTCGATAAAACCCTGGCGGTACGCGGCTACCTCAGGTGAGCCGATGACGGTACCGGTGCGTTTCTGGATCACCTCGACATAGGAGCTGGCCTCACTCATCGAGTCAATCGTGCCGGTATCCAGCCACACATCCCCGCGGTGGAGGCGGTGAACCTTGAGCTTGCCCTGCTGCAAGTACGCGTCATTCACGCTGGTGATTTCCAATTCGCCGCGCTCGCTGGGGGTGATCTCAGAGGCGATGTTCACCACGTCATTGTCGTAGAAGTACAAGCCAACAACCGCGAAATTGGACTGGGGGTTTTCTGGCTTTTCTTCGATGGCGGTGGCTGTACCGTTCTCGTCAAAGCTGACCACGCCGTAGCGCTCCGGATCGGAGACTTCATAGGCGAAGATTGCGCCGCCGGAAGGGTCGTATGCTTCGCCCATCAGACGGGAGAGTTCTGCGCCTTCAAAAATATTGTCACCGAGCACTAGCGCAACAGAATCATCCCCGATGAAATCCTCACCGATGATGAACGCCTGGGCGAGGCCGTCGGGGGAGGGCTGCACGGCGTAGTCGATCATGAGGCCCCAGGCGGAGCCGTCGCCAAGCAAGCGCTTGAATGCGTCCTGGTCCTCGGGCGTTGTGATGATCAAGATCTCCCGGATACCCGCGCTGATGAGCGTGGACAGCGGGTAGTAGATCATGGGCTTGTCATAGATGGGCATGAGCTGTTTCGAAATGCCCTTCGTAATCGGGTAGAGCCGCGTGCCGGATCCGCCGGCGAGAATGATGCCCTTCATGCCTGGAAGTCTAGCTAGAGGTTCTGGCTAACCCACATACAAGGCGAGCGCCACGCGCCAGTTCGTCGGCGTGAACCCAGTCGCTTCGATCTTGTCCAGCGTCAGCGTTGATTCCGCTGGGCGGGCCGCTTCCGGCCCGTGCAGTTCTTGATACTGGGCGGTGGTCACTGGGGTTACTCCCGTGGGGTTGGAGCCAGCCGCGACGAAGGCTGCCATGGCGATTTCATCGCGCGTGGCCGGGTCCCCGCCGGAGGTGATGTTGTAGATCCCGTAGTCAGCCTCCACATCCAGCAGGTGGACGATGCCCTTGGCCAGGTCCTCTGCCCACGTCGGCCGTCCACGCTGATCGCACACCACCTGGGCAGTAGCGCCCTGGGATGCAAGGCGGGCCATCGTGGCCATGAAATTAGAGCCTTCCCCGAAAACCCAGGCGGTGCGCACGACATAGTGGCGTGGGCAAGCGGCAGCCGCTGCCTCACCCGCGGCTTTGGACGCTCCGTACACCGACAGCGGGCTCGGCGTTTCCTCCTCGGTGTGCTCGGCCACGGTCCCGTCGAACACGTAGTCCGAGGACACGTGCACCAGCTTCAGGTCATACGTGGTGGCAATCTGTGCCAGCTTCGCCGGGCCGAGTGCGTTGACCGCCCACGCGGCTGCCCGGCCCTCGGTGGTTTCGGCCCCATTCACGTCATTGAACGCCGCCGCGTTGATGATGGTGGAGTACTGCGACCAATCCCGCGCAGCCAGCAGCTCCTCCGCCGGGGCGGTGAGGTCAAAGTCCTCGCGGGCGCAGAAGTCCGCGTCGGGCAGAAGCGCCCGCAAAGCCTTGCCTAGCTGGCCGTTCGCGCCGGTGACGAGGGTGCGGCGTGGGGGAACCGGCGTGGCGCTGATAAGCGGCGGATGCTGCTCATCTTTCGCGGACACCTCCGTGGGCTCGAGGGGCCACTCGATCTCCTTGTAGGAGCAAAACGCGTACTGCGCATCGGGGCTCCAGCGCGCGTTGCACAGGTAGATGTACGTGGTGCCGTCCTCGAGCGCCTGGAAACCGTTGGCCACACCGCGCGGCACAAACACCGCTGTGTCAGGCCCGATCTCGCACCCGAACTTCGCGCCGAAAGTGGGGGAGCCTTCCCGCAGATCCACCCACGCACCAAACACGCGACCCGTGGCCACAGACACGTACTTATCCCACGGCTCCGCGTGCATGCCCCGCGTGGCGCCACGGGAGGCATTGAAGCTCACATTGTTCTGCTCCACGCGCATGGGTGGTTCGCCCGCCCAGTTCTCCTTGAACCAGCCGCGGTTATCGCCGTGGACCTGCAGATTTCGTACTACAAGACCGTCGATGCCTGTGCTCGGTGTAGTCATGCAGGCCATCTTAATCCTCTGAAGAATTACTGAAACGCGCACGCGGGATAGATAGTTTTGCAATACTAACCAGCACTTGCACACCGGAGAGCACAGGAGGCTTGCCACGCAATGTTGAATCACCAGGTGCGCACGCACCGTTCCGCAGAAGATTTTCCGTACGAAGAACACCTCGCCTACAAGGTCGCCCAGGTAGCGGCCGACCCTGTGGAGGTGCCCGCCGAGACGACCGAGATGATCATCAACCGCATCATCGACAACGCGGCTGTGGCCGTAGCGTCCGTGGTGCGCCGCCCAGTGACCTCCGCCCGCGTGATGGCGCAGGCGCACCCGGTGGAGAAGCAGGGGGCCACTGTCTTTGGTATCGATGGCCACTTCTCCGCCGAATGGGCCGCTCTGGCCAACGGCACCGCGGTGCGTGAGCTGGACTTCCACGACACGTTCCTCGCCGCGGATTACTCCCACCCGGGCGACAACATCCCGCCGCTGCTGGCTGTCGCGCAGCACAAGGGCTTGGATGGCAAGGCGCTCATCCGCGGTATTGCCACTGGATACGAGATCCAGGTGAACCTGGTCAAGGGCATCTGCCTGCACGAGTTCAAGATCGACCACGTGGCGCACCTCGGCCCGAGTGTGGCGGCCGGCATCGGCACCATGCTGGACCTGGATGTGGACACGATCTACCAGTCCGTCGGCCAGGCGCTGCACACCACCACGGCCACCCGCCAGTCCCGCAAGGGGCTCATCTCCTCGTGGAAGGCCTACGCGCCAGCGTTTGCCGGGAAGATGGCCATCGAAGCTGTCGATCGCTGCATGCGCGGCGAGGGCGCACCCGCCCCCATCTGGGAAGGGGAGGATGGCGTCATCGCGTGGATGCTGCACAGCCCGGACCGCACCTACACGGTCCCGCTGCCCGCGCCGGGCGAGCCCAAGCGCGCGATCCTGGATACCTACACCAAGGAGCACTCCGCGGAGTACCAGTCCCAGGCCCCGATCGACCTGGCGCGTCGTATGCGCCAGACGCTTATCGACGCAGGTCGGTCTACGACGGACATCGCCTCCATCGTGCTGCACACCTCGCACCACACTCACTACGTGATCGGTACCGGCGCCAATGATCCGCAGAAGATGGACCCCACCGCATCGCGTGAAACGCTCGACCATTCGATCATGTACATCTTCGCCGTAGCGCTTGAAGACGGCACGTGGCACCACGTAGACAGCTACTCCCCAGAGCGTGCTGGCCGCCCGGAGACAGTGGAACTCTGGCACAAGATCTCCACCGTCGAAGACCCCGAGTGGACGCGCCGTTACCACTCCACTGACCCCGCCGAAAAAGCCTTCGGTGCCCGCGCCGTGATCACCTTCACCGACGGCGAGGTCATCGAAGACGAGCTCGCGCTTGCCGACGCACACCCAGACGGCGCCCGCCCCTTCACTCGCCCGGATTACATCCGGAAATTTAGGACGTTGGCGGAGGGGCTCGTCGATAAGCAAGAGCAAGACCGCTTCCTCGCGGCCGCTGAAAATCTGGAAAACCTCACTGACTTGAGCGAGCTCAACGTGCGCCTCACACAGGACGCACTGGCCACAGCCCCGGCAACGCCTGAGGGCATCTTCTAACCCGACTAAGGAGCCTGACATGACCGAGCAACCAGACATCCGCAAAGGCCTCTACGGTGTTGTCGCTGACTACACCCAGATTTCCAAGGTCAACCCCGAAACTAACTCGCTGCTCTACCGCGGCTACCCCGTCCACGAGCTTGCTGAGGGCGCCAGCTTCGAAGAAGTAGCCATGCTCCTGTGGAACGGTGAGCTGCCCAACGAGGACGAACTCAATGAGTTCTACCGCGTGGCCCGCGCGCGCCGCGGCCTTGATGAAGAGCTCATCGGCGTCATCGAAGCAATGCCGAAGGACTGCCACCCGATGGACGTACTGCGCACCGCTGTGTCGTTTTTGGGTACGCGCGATCCGGAGAAATTCACCCCGAATTCTGACCACATCCGCGACATCGCGCTGACCCTGCTGACCAAGCTGCCCACCATCATTGCGCTGGACATTCGCCGCCGCCGCGGCGAGGGCTACATTGAACCGGACGTGAACCGCGGGTATGCGGAGAACTTCCTCTGGATGGTCTTCGGCGATCGTGAAGGCTCACCCGCCACCATCCCTTCTGACGTGGAAGCCTTTGAGAAATCCATGATCCTGTACGCGGAGCACTCCTTCAACGCGTCCACCTTCACCGCGCGCGTGATCACCTCCACCCAGTCCGACACTTGGTCTGCTGTCACCGGTGCGATCGGTGCCCTCAAAGGTCCGCTGCATGGTGGCGCCAACGAGTTTGTCATGCACAACTTCGTTGAAATCGACGATCCTGCCAAGACCGAAGAGTGGACCCTGAACAAGCTCAAGAACAAAGAGCTCGTCATGGGCTTCGGCCACCGCGTGTACAAGAAGGGCGACTCCCGCGTGCCCACCATGGAAGCCGCGTTCAAGAAACTCGCCTCCGAACACCCGGAGAAGAACGCCTCCAAGTGGGTAGAGATGTACGACATCATGGCCAAAACCATGTACGAGAACACGTCCATCAACATCATGCCCAACCTGGACTTCCCAGCCGGGCCGGCGTACTACATCCTCGGATTCGACATCGAGTTCTTCACCCCGCTGTTCGTCATGGCACGCATCACCGGGTGGACCGCTCACATCATCGAGCAGTTTGAGAACAACACCATCATCCGCCCGCTCGCCGCGTACAACGGGCCGGATGAGAGGCATTTGGCCTAGGCGGTTTCTAGGCCTATTGGCCGTGCGCGGCGTAGCCCTGCTCCACAGCATCCTTTGCGTCGCGCCACCACGCCTCGTTCTCGCGGTACCAGGTGATGGTCTGCTCGAGCCCCTCGCGCAGATCCGTGTAGCGGGGCTTCCAGCCGAGCTCGTCCGTGAGCTTGGTGGCATCCATGGCATAGCGCTGATCATGCCCCGGGCGGTCCGCGACGTGCTCATAGGTGCCACCCATCAGCTCACAGATGAGCTCGATGACGTCCTTGTTTGAGTGCTCCCCGTCGGCGCCGATGTTGTACGTCTCGCCGATGCGGCCGCGCTCCAAGATGGCCAGCACCGCATCGTTGTGGTCATCCACGTGAATCCAATCACGCACCTGCTCGCCCGTGCCGTACAACTTGGCTGGGCGGCCGGTGAGCAAATTAGTGATCTGCCGTGGGATGAACTTCTCAATGTGCTGGTAGGGGCCGTAATTATTGGAGCAATTCGAAATGGTTGCGCGCACTCCAAAGCTGCGTACCCACGCCCTGACCAGGTGATCCGACCCAGCCTTCGTCGCCGAATAAGGCGAGGACGGGTTGTATGCCGTGGTTTCGGTGAACTTCGCGGGATCATCGATGGCCAGGTCCCCAAAAACCTCGTCGGTGGAGATGTGGTGGAAGCGCTTGTCATGCCGCCGTACGGCCTCCAGCAGCGTGAACGTGCCCACCAGGTTCGTCTCCACAAAAGGCGACGGGTCGCGCAGAGAGTTGTCATTGTGGGACTCCGCCGCAAAGTGCACGATCGTGTCTGCCTCTTGGCACAGCTTATCGACGAGTCCCGCGTCCGCCACAGACCCCTTGACTAGTTCAACCTGGTTGCCTGCACCCTTGAGGTTGTCGGCGTTGCCGGCGTACGTCAGCGCATCCAGAACAAGGAGGCGGGTATCCGGATAGCGCTGCGCCACCATGTGCACAAAGTTCGAACCAATGAAACCGGCGCCGCCGGTGACGAGCATAGTCATGGCACTCATGCTAGCTGGCCTTTCCCGTGGTTCGATGCGGCCGGGAGCGTGCCAGCCCAAGGAGGTGGACGAGTGCCCCGGCAAGTGGCCCGAAACCCAACGCGATGATTGCTGTGGCAGCCACGCCAGTTCCTGCTGCCGCGGGGAGGACAAACAGCAACGCAAACGTAGCCACCGACCCCGCGACCCATCCCGCCACGTACCAATCGTGCAGTTCCAGTGCCAGCACCGCAGTGCCAGTAATGATCAGTGCTCCCATGATTGCCGAGGCGAACGTGAGCAGACCCAATGGCACACCCGCCACGAAAAGCTCCGGTGGGAACAGCGCCCGAAGGATCGCTGGTCCGACCAACCAGGCGGCACCAAAACCTAGAACTCCCACCCCCAACACAGCCGCGATCGGACGAGCAAGGGAGGTATAGATCCGCTCGCGCTGCTCCACAAACCGCACGACCAGCGCTGACTGGAACCGCTGCAGTGGTACGAGCACCGGTGCGCGTGTGAGCAACACCGCCTGGTTGATCGCGGCCACCGCAGCACCTGTACCGGGATCGGCGGGGAAAGCAGCATTAGCCGCCATGGGGAAGCCAGTGATCAGCGTGGCTGAAGCGCCGGTAGCAACCACAGCGGCGATGACCCTGCGCCGGAATTCCGTGCCGTCCACGTCCAGTGCCACCCTGATCTGCGCCCGCGCTTGAGGTGAGACCCCTAGGATGAGCAGCCACGTTGCCGCGCCAATGACCGTGATGCCCAAGAAAGCGGTGAGGCCCCAGCCGGCCCACCACGCCACGCCAGCGAGGACTAGCCTGATCCCGGAATCAATAGCCACGAGCGCCGCGTACTGGTTCCACAACCGCGCACCACTCAAAATGCCCGATAGGACAGCTTGGAACACATAACTAACCAGGCCAAAAACCAACAGGCCAATAGCTGTGTTCTGGTTCAGCGGTGCCACCGATCCCAGGAACACAACCCCACCCACGAGGGCGAGCACCGCGACGATTCCGGCTGCCACCGCAGCCAACCGCCACGGACTAGCGCTGCCTCTCTTGCCTTCCTCACGAGCAGCAGCAACCGCGCGCGTGGTTTCCTGTGTGATGCCGTCGATAAAGCCAGCCGAGGCGAAGAACAAACTCCAGTACGCCTGGAAATGCCGCATCTGGGTTTCGGCATCGAGTGACCAGGACGCGACCCACAGGACCACGAACCCGGACAGCGCCGCGAACACCGTCGCGAAAGAGAGGGACTTCATCGCTGGAAATTCTACGGAGCGGGTGAAGGATTTAACATCCGACTCTGGGGGCGTTTTAAAAACAAGCAGGTCAAGGGCTTTTGTTGAGGAGGGGCTAGGGGTG
>NZ_JAKMUS010000024.1 GCF_027570075.1 Corynebacterium meitnerae | reverse complement strand
GCCGCGGTAACTACCCAGTGCTAGAAATCCCTGACCAGCGGGTTCATTTTTGGGCTGGAGGCGCCATGTAATTTTTTACACAGCACGCCACAGGCCCAGGCCCTAAAAGCCTAAATCTCCACCGCGTCCGGCCCCTCTTCACGCGAGGGCACCGGCTCCTCACCGGAGTAGACGCGCGGGTGCAGGGTGCCAATGTAGGGCAGGTCGCGGTAGCGCTCCGCATAGTCGAGGCCGTAGCCAATCACAAACTCATTGGGAATATCAAAGCCCACATCAAAGAGGTCAATCTGTGCGCTTTGCACCTCTGGCTTGCGCAGCAGGGTGATCACGTTGAGGCTCTTCGGCTGGCGGCCCTTGAGGTTCTTCAGCAGCCAGGACAGGGTGAGGCCAGAGTCAATGATGTCTTCGACGACGAGGACGTCGCGGCCGGAGATTTCCTTGTCCAGGTCCTTCATAATCCGCACCACGCCAGAGCTGGTGGTGGAGTTGCCGTAGGAAGACACCGCCATGAATTCCACCTGGGAGGGGATGGACAGTGCGCGCGCGAAGTCGGTGAGGAAGTACACCGCCCCCTTGAGCACGCAGACGAGGATAAGGTCCTCTTCCGCGTCTTTGTACTGCTCGGAGACTTTGTCCGCCATCGCGCGGATTCGGTCTTGCAGTTCGTCTTCCGGGATTAGCACCGCTTCAACGTCGTCGCCGTAGCGGTTTGCTGGGACCTGGAAATCTTTGTCTGTACGCAGCCTCGTTGCTTCAGCCATACGGCTATTTTGCCATGAACTTGCTTATCGACGTCTCCCCCACCCACCCCGTAACACTTCCGCGGGTGTGAACGAATGTGTAAGTGATCCCTGTTTCATGCGTTTACCTGTTTAAACATCTGTCCAAAGGAGCGTTAAGGAAAATGCGCCCTCGCCTCATGGTTGCCGCTGTCTCTGCTGCAGTGGCGTTGTCTATCTCTCCCGTTGTTGCTCACGCCGCACCTGCCCCCTTGACCGACGTGGAGTTGAACGGGAGCGTGGATCAGTCCGTCGCCGTTGACGCACAGTTTGATGCTGGTGATGCCTACACCGTCGGCCTTCAGGCGCTGCGTCAGCTGCGCGGTGAGATGTGGGATCTGAACCCATACTTCAGCACCGATGGAGAGAATACGTCGACCCGCCTCCGCGACGTTGCAGCCAAGTATGACTTGGACACCAGGGAGGCGTACGTCAACGCCTTCACCATCGATCACAGCTTGACCCGTATTTCTGTGCAGCGTGCTGCGGAACAGCCCGGCGGCTTGAGCCACACCCGCCCGGACCGCACCACACCATGGACCGCCACGGTGAATGGTGACCAAAGTTGGTCCGAGTCTTTGGCTGGTGGCACGAGCCTGAAGAACTCCATCTTGAAGAGCTGGGGCCACGGTGAGCTGCGCGCACTCAACGCTGCAAAGGGCGTCAGCAACAGCGACAACGGCCACCTGCACATGATGATCGACCCGAAGTTCAAGTACTACGGCTTCGGCCAAGTGTACCTGCGGGGGTCGAAGTACGGGAACTACTCGGCCTCGCAAGCAAGCGAAAAGCCTGGCACCAGCACCCAGATGCCGGCCGGGGAGCAGCGTGTGTGGCTGTATCGCGCCGCTGCGCCGAATGAGGAGCCGACGGGCCTGAAGGAAGGCGTGCCTGGCCCGCTGCAGGACACCACTGCCCCTGGTGGTGGCCTGGGTGGTTCGAGCGGCGAGTTGAACTCGATCATCGGCATCATCTTCGGTGTGCTGAGCCTGCTGGGTGCAATCGCGGGTATCGCACGTCAGCTCGGTTTCCTCCGCTAACTCCCAGGGTGTTCCCCGGCTCCTCTACACTGGCGGCCATACATCGCTCATGCATGGCTGAAACAAAGGAGCGCGGACAGTGAGCACCCCCAACCCCAACCCCAATCCCTACGGCCAACCGGCTGGCCAGTGGCAGCAATACCAGCAGCCCTACCAGCCGCCGTACGAGCAGCCGAAGAAAAACCAACGGCCACTCATCATCGCGATCGTTGTTGCACTCATTGCGGTGATCGCGGTGTTTGCGGGGCTGTTTGCCTTCATCGGCGGGGGTGATGGGGGGAAGGTGGCGAAGCCGAAGGACGTCGATAAGGCCTTTTCTCATGAGATGCTGCGCAGCTGCGACCTGGGGGACGACTTCTACTCCGCGGCTGGGTGGAAGGACATGACCCTCCAGGAGGATGAGGATTGCGAGGCCTTCTACGAGACGGAAGAAGGCGACATCCGGGTGGAGCTTCAAGTCCGCGCCGCCGACAACATGAGCCACGGCAAGCCTGCACCGGACGGCATCGTTGGCTGGAGGCAGATCGTGAACACTGATGGATACGAAAATAAATGCTCCATGGTGAGTGAGACTCCTGAGCTCGAAGTCGTTGAGTTGTGGGCTCCCGGCCCATGCGAGCTACTGCATTCGATGGCGATTCAGCTGAACAACCTCGTCGCGCAATACCGCGGCGAGGAGAGCGATCTGGCATACATGGACCCCGCCCCACAGAAGTTGTCTGTCGCGAGTGAAATGTACGCGACCGTCGCGGACAAAGCCGAACCACTGGGCAAAACACAGGCATTCGAGTCACCTGATGTGCTTGGGTCCGAGCTGACCATCAAAGACGTGACGCTCACTCCCGGCGATGGGGACAAATACGAGGTGTGCTTTGAGGGCAACCTGAATACTGGTGAGATGAAGAGGAAATACCAGGATTTCCGGGCCCCAAGGATCAGTCTCGTCGCTCCCCAATCACCAGCTCTTAATCTGATTGATCCTCACCCTTCCAAGGTCGAGGAGAAGGCGGACCTCCCCTTCAACGGGTGCGAAACGGTAGGAATCCCCTACCGCGATGCAGACCTGCTCATCGTCTCCAGCAGCTGGCACTCTGGCGGCTATTACTTGGACAAGGCGTGGGCGTTCAACATGAAGGATGCGACGGACTAAAAGGTTGCACGCCCCGCGCGGACGTTTGCCAGCACGCGGTCAAGGCTCAGCGCGCCAGCGCCAGCAGCAGCGATGAAAAGAGCCGCAGCAGCGATCACGGCCTCCAGCTCCCAGCCGCCGTTGCTGGCAAGAATGCCGGTCGGCCCCGCGAAGTACACGGCGCCAGCCATGACGAACGCGATCAGCGGGCCGACGAAGCGGACGAACAGGCCGAGGAGAATCAACACGCCGCCGCCCAGCTCAGCCCACGTGGCGATCTGCGCGGACACTGCCGGCAGGGGTACACCCATGCTTTCAAAGGCCGCGGCGGTTCCGCTCGGACCCCACTCGGTGAGCTTCTGCCAGCCGTGCGCCGCCAGGACGACGCCGAACAGCAGGCGGCCGATGAGAGCGGCGATGCTGCCGAACCAGTCGATGTTCTTCGTGCTTACAGGTTGTGTCGATTCAATCGTTGTAGACATGTCAACAACAATAAATAATCATCGTTTCTCGCGCCACTCACGCTTGCTTATCGACGTTCAATCCCCCACCCCGCCGTTCCACCCGCACCCCGCCGCTGATGGTGACAGGGCCTTGACCTCGCCAATCGGTACAGAGGCGCTCAATGTCGGCGAGCTGCGCACCGGATACGCTTATCCCCCGCTCCCGTAGCCAGGCCATGATGCGGCGCTGACGGATGGGGGCTGGGGCGGCGGCGAGTGCTGCACAATCAGCCGTGGGAGTGAGATCGGCTGACTGCTCAATGTAGGCCTGGTCCGCAGCGATCCGGTCCGCGGTCCTCGCAAGGGCGGGAACGGCATCCCCGCCAAGGACTTCCGCCAAGGCGGGGAGGATGCGCTTGCGGATGGACACGCGCTGGTAGGCGAGGTCATCGTTCATAGGGTCGTGCCAGGCGCCCAGGCCCAGTTCCTCGCAGGCGCCGGCGGTGTCCGCGCGGCGAGTCGTGAGGAATGGGCGAACCAGACGCGGACCAGACTCCAACACAGAGACCGGCGCCATGCCCGCCGGGTTCCCCCGCAAGGCCCCAAGCAGTAACGTTTCGGCTTGGTCCTCCCGGGTGTGGGCGACCCAAATCTCGCGGCCGTCGCGGTTAGCGGCCTCGGCCAAGGCCGCGTAACGAGCCTCCCTCGCCACCGCCTCCACACTCTCCCCCGGCGCGGCCCCCACCTCGACGCGGACAACCTCCGCGGGCACGCCCATCCGTTCAGCGGCCGCCACCGCACGGCGCGTCACGTCAGCGGAACCTTCCTGCAAGCCATGGTCCACGACCACGGCGCGCACATCTTTCCCCTCCGCGGCGGCCGCGGCGACGAGCGCCAAGGAATCAGGACCACCAGACAGGCCGATGATGGCAGGCCCGTCAAAAGGACGCACAGCCCGCCGACACTCTCGGAAATGCGGCGAGACCCGCGGCCAGAAAGGTTCCGCCACCACGGCTAGTACTCCCGGAGGGTGGACGCGATCTCATCAAGCCGGGCGCGCGCGGTCAGGATGTCGCTGTCATTGCTGATCATGGCGAAGGTGTACACGTTGCCAACCTTCGACGTCACCGTCCCCACTAGTGCCGACGTCCCCGTCAACGTTCCCGTCTTCGCTCGCACCCAGCCCTTGCCGGAGAGGTCACCGTAGCGGTCGACCAAGGTGCCGTCCCCGCCCGCCACGGCAAGCGTGGATAGCAGGTCGCGCAGTTCGCCGGTGGAGGGGGAGGTGGCGCGAAGGAGGACGTCGTCAAGCAGGCGCGGCGGAATGAGATCATCGCGCGACAACCCCGACGAATCGATGAGCGTGACACCCGAAACGTCAAAGCCATGCTCCGTCAACGTATCCAGCGTGGCCTGCGGCGACATCCCACCGCGGGCACGGGCAACCTCGCGGCCGATCGCTTCGGCCATGACGTTGTCCGAATCCTTCATCATCCACCGCAGGCGCTCCATCAGCGGTGGGGACTCCACCTCCGCAACAACCTCCGCCTCAGCGGGCGCGCGGCCGACCGCGACCGTGGACGCACCCACGCGATCCGCCAGCGCCTGCGCCACATCCAATGCCGGGGTGTGGGAGCGCGGCACGTCGCCGTCCACCTCACCGTTCAGGCGACCGCCATGGATCATCACCGGCTCCAGCGGCGCCACAAAACCGCCGTCCACATCCTCCGGGTCCCAGCCCTGCATGAACGTGTCCTCCGGCCACGCACTCGTGTCCACATACACGGCGGAGGCGGGGCCGGTGGCGTGGGCGAGGTCGTCGATAAGCTTTGGCGATAACCACACATCACCTGCGGCCTTGATGGTCAGCGCATCGCCCTCGCGCACGACCTGCGTCTTGATCGTCGCGTCCGGCTCGAGCGTGTACAGCGCAGCCGCGGCGGTGAGCAGCTTCGTCGCGCTCGCCGGCTGGAGGGGCTCATTTGCGTTCTGCTCGAACACCGTGCCCTGCGCATCGCTCACGCGAACATGCAGCGTGCCCAACTCGGGGTTCGCCGCCTGTGCGCGCAACGCCTCTTTCAGCGCGGCCCGGTCCACAGGCTCCGCCGACGCGGGCTCAATCAGCAGGTCACCGGGCTGCGCCATGCTAAACGACGCCCCATGGTCCAGCTCCCCCAACTCCTGCTGCACCCAAATACCCGTGCCCGCGACACCGGCAACCGCTACCGCCGCGACGGTGCCCACGGCCCACGGCCACACTCGCTTTGTCTGGTTCGTCCCTTTTGTGCGCTTTGTCATCGCGGATAAGCGTAGTGCAGGGGGCGCGCGGGGTGGGGTTGGAGGCGCCGGGTTAGTCGCGTCTGAAACTGCTTTCTGAAACCGCAGTTCACGTGTTACTCATGTTGCCAGTGGGACCTGAAGCTCGGACGGGACTAACCGACCTTCGTGGCGCGCCCGGCAGCGCGCCACCCCACCCACCACGCAAGCTACGATGGACGAAGCATTACATCCCGACTGATTAAGGAGCACCCCATGTCCATTGAAGTCACCATCGAAATCCCCAAGGGTTCCCGCAACAAGTACGAGCTCGACCACGAGACCGGCAAGGTCTACCTCGACCGTTACCTGTTCACCCCGATGGCATACCCGCTGGACTACGGCTTCATCGACAACACGCTCGCTGACGACGGCGACCCGCTGGACGCTCTCGTGATCACCCCGGAGCCGGTCTTCCCGGGTGTGACGGTCATTGCCCGCCCGATCGGCGTGTTCAAGATGACCGATGAGGCCGGCGGCGACGACAAGCTCCTCTGCGTCCTCGACGACGTGCGCTACGAGTCCTACCAGGACATCTCCGACGTCTCCGACTTCCTCAAGGACGAGATCGAGCACTTCTTCGTCCACTACAAGGACCTCGAGCCCAACAAGGAAGTCTCCGGTTCCGGCTGGGGCAACAAGGCCGAGGCCGAGAAGATCCTCGAGGACTCCCTGAAGAACTTCAAGGCCCAGGGCGAGGAGAACTCCCGCGAGAACCTCGAAGAGACCAAGGACGCCAAGACCCAGAACTAAAGCGCCCCGCTTATCGACGAACGCCCCGCCGCACCCCAACCACCGGTGCCGCGGGGCGTTGGTGTATCCACCCCCAGTTGTAGCTACACGCCCGATGCCACAACAAACAGAAAACCGGGCCCGCATGGAAACCCATGCAAGCCCGGTCGAAAGGATCGGGAAGCTACGCCCGTCGACGCTTGTTAGCCAACAGACCACCGGCTGCCGCGATGAGCAGACCCAGCACCGTGGTCACCCCGACGCCGATTCCGCCGGTCTTCGGCAGTTTGCCTTGGCGCACGTTGGCAACATCCATAACGATTGTGTTCTCTTGAACAGAGATACCGGTCACTTCAGTAGGGCGCGCAGTGGACCAAGTCTTTCGCTGCTCATCGTAAAACTCGATCGTCGGCGCCTTGTCCCGCTCAGCCTTGACGCGAAACACTACGGGTTTCGTTAGGAGACTGTAGCGGCGACCTTCCGAGTCGAGAGGCGACCTAGCCTCGTAAAGCCGGTAGGGAGTATCCGGTCGAAGTTGCTGTGTCGGAGTGTAAAAACCTTTCACGTCTCCGGTGCCCTCAGTTAGACGAATCACCTTCTTATTGTTCGGCCAGGTATTCCGGTCGAGGTCTTTTTCATCTGCTGGAGCAACCCCTCCCGCCTCCGATTCCGCATTCACTATGACAAACTCCGCACCTGAAAGCGGATTCACCCCGCCGGAGGCATCGACTTTCTTGATATTGAAATCAAACTTCGGGATCTCACTAGGGCACCTGGAGGTCGACGTGTTGTCGCCGGGATTGATCTCTTGGTCATTGTTGACCAGTTCAACGCTGTTCGGGGCACACCCTTGACGGGAGAATTCCCTGTTCGGAGCGAATGCATCAGGCGTGAATGCTTTCGCACGCCAGTACATACTCAGGGTGGAGTTGGGCTTCATGACCGGCAAACCGATTTGGAAAACGGAGCCTCCGTCCACCTTTTTATAGGAACGAGGGTTGTGGATATCTTGGCTCTGTCCTTCAGAAGCCGATGTGCCCACCAACTGGAAACTGCCATTGTCCGGGTCATAAATGGAAGGCAGATATTCCATTAGCGTGCTACCCGAGTTGAAAGAATCGCCGTTCTCGACAACGACTTTCCAGTAAGTGGAGTACTCGTTGAAATCGGGGAGCTGGCTCAACTGCGCCCAATCCGGATCATCGGGGGTGATCGTCTTCTTCACGATCTTCAAATCACTAGCTGGCGGCGGGTTCCTGAGACCATCACTTGCGGCGTCAGTGTTGTAGGAGAATGGCGCCTTTGGCAGAAGCTGCACAACGTGAATCGAGGGCGTGTCACTGGAAGGATTATCGACCTGGATCTGAACAGTCGAAAAACCAGCATTCGCGTGACCGCCGACACCAAAACCAAGGTTTCCGTTACCGTACGTCCAAGCTTTACCCCAAGTGGTCTGCTGCGTCAGAACCTCACCGTTAGGTGCTTTAGCTTTGTCACCTGTGATGCTGTAGTGGTCAGTTTCCCCCGTTTCCAGATTTATTCTCTGGATAACGAGGGTGTTCGCCCCGTCCAAATTCCATCCCGGGTCGAACGCGTACTTACTGACCAACCCCCATGCATACTTTGGATCCTCGCGAACCTGTGCGTAGTCCTCGGCACGAGCCCACACTGGGCTTCCGTTGCGGGTCATCTTCTCGATCCGAGGCAAACCTGCTTGAAAACCCTGCGTTCCAGGGAGTGGGATCTTGTACATCTGTCGGGTACCGGATGTAGCTGAGTTAGACACGAACAGCGTGCCGTTGTGAATGACGCCAGAGTTGATCAACTCATGGTCATTGTTTGAAGTTGCGCTCTCCATTGGAAGCGTGACTCCGGTCAAAGGACCGAGATTGCGAACAGATCCGGTAGTCGGATCGACTTGCAAAAGATGCGCAGCCGGGTAGCAGTCCGGCTGATCTCCGCGATACTGGCTGACTGCGTAGAGCCAGTTATCGTCTGGGTTGTATGCAAGCCCGTTGTGAATCCAGTTACTTCTGCCGAGGCGCTGGAAGTTCGCGTTACCCTGATTCTGAAGGTTCAAAACTGTACGGATCATTGCGTTTCGGTTCGAGGTGCCCCCAGAGGCATCTTCTGACGTGGAAACGAACTTACGAGTACCACTTGCTATTTCAGCCGGGGTCACCTCCCGCGGGCCAAGTGGCGCCACTACCGCACTTTCGCTCGGACACGCGGACCGTCTCTCGCCCCACACCTGCACTTGGTAATTACCGTTTGGTGGCCCTTGCGGATTCAGAATGATCGTGTCACCGTGTTCGATGCGAAAATCCTTGACGTTCGGCACGACTTTGAATTCCTTGTTGTAGGATTGGTTGCGCGCGTTAGAACCCCAGTTGACCTCGTCCAATCGGTCGAGCACACGGTCTTGCACCGTCCTCCCGTTTCGAATCACACGGACTCGAACAGGTCCTGCGATCGATTTCGTATTGGAATCGTTCCGGTCCTTCTTTACCACGAAGCGCGTGAGCCGAAAATAGCGGTCAAGAGGGCTGGTCCGATTGACCTGAAATTTAAGCTCTGGATTTCCGTTGACGAATGTAGTTTGCAGACCCGAAACTCCGAGTTCGATATCGTCGTACCCCGGCACCGCAACGCGAGCCTGTCCGACCCCCTCGGGGTTGACGGTGGCGTTCGCGTTCGGGTTACGCCCGTAGCCAGATTCCGACAAGTCCCTGGCACTGGGCACCTCGAAATTCTCGGCGATCCGGTAGTCGGCGGTCCCGGTGGTGCGAACCTCGAAGACGACATTTCGCGGGGGGATCTCGGTGAGAGCGTCGAGATCGAACGCTAGGTAGCCCCCCTCGGGATTATTGACGAACCCATAATATTCCGGCTCGATCATATTTCCATCAATAACGACTTTGACGATCTCCTCGATGGATCCCTCGCCGGTTCGTTTGATCGCGAAAATATCCTCGTCGGAAGCCTTCGAGCCGTATCCCCACTCAACGCCGTCCTGGTCATCGACAACGATGCGATCAATATCGCCGGAGCGCTTGACCGAGACTGGCGAGCTCGTGGGAGCCTGGGTCGTTGGAATCGCCGCGGACGTAGAGGGAACCGTGGTAGTCGCCGGCGCGGTGGTCGTTAGCTCTGTGGTCGCTACCGTTGATTCCTGAGGGGACACCGGCAAGGATTCCTGAGCGGACACTTCACCGGGGTACGACCCGAGACCTGCGACAAGGGCAACGGACGCAACAGCGGCGGCGACGCCACGCAGTGGCCGGCGGGAGCGTGAGTTAGCGCCCCGTGTCGTCGGCTTGAAAAAGTTTCGCATCGTCTTCTCTTTCTCTATCCGTTCCGTTTACTGCGTCTGCTTGTCGTTGTTGCGTCGTGCCAGGAAGAATCCGGCGAGGATCAAAAGTCCACCGAACCCGAGAGCCCACAGAACATTGGCACCGGTCGATGCCAGCGGTGGGCGAGAGCCACCATCCGTCGGGGTGTCCCCCGGAGGAGTGTTCGGTGTGGTTTCCGGCGGCACCGGGGTGGTCTCCGGGGTCGGGCTATCACCCGGCGGCGGAGGGGTGCTCGGCGACGTCGTCGTGGTGGTTGTCGTGGTCGATGTCGTCGGCGGCGTGTCCGGCGGCGGAACCTGGTTGTCCGGCTTGGTCACAATGACGTTTTCGTAATCGAATTCCTCACCGGTCACATTTCCGAGTGGCAAGATGACCAGCTTGGGGCTGGACAAGTGGTAGTCGTAATCGCCGTCCGGAGCGGATTCCTCAAGGAGGTAGAGGCCCGGCTTCAGCTCAGTGAACTCAGCGACGCCTTTGCCATTCGTAGTCCGCTTCGCCACTTCGGTGACACCGTTTTCGCACGCCTTCTCCAGGGTGAATTCCTTGGCCTCAGCACGGCCGGCGCGAGTGAGAACATCGACACCGTTGACGCGCGACAGCGTGAAGACCGCACCAGCAATCGCTGCAGGTTTCTCGCCGGCGGGCACATCGTCGTACGGATTCTTCGCCACCTTGCGCACAGTGAGGGTCATGAGGCGTTGCGTATCGACGGCCTCCGCAATCAGTCCCCCATCGTTACCGCTGATCACCTTCGCGTCCGCGAGACCAGCAGTGAAGCTGGTGCCGAGCATCAGCGATGCGGCAACTAGTGCTGCGAATTTATGATTCTTACGCATTTTCTGCGTGCTCCTCTTCTGCTGCATCCGCCGCGTCGGCACTGTTCTTTTGTGCTTTCTTTCGTTCGCGCATGACCCACCAGATGAGTGCCAGGAGGATCAGCAGGGACAGGCCTCCGAGCAACCACATCCACCACTGAATCGTGGAGGTCGATTCGTCGAGAACGCCTCCTTCATCCGGATCCATCGGCACACGTTCCGCGTGAACCAGCAGGCGGTGGGTGTTGATCCCGTACGGCGTACACGTAATCAAGGTGAGGAGATCCTTCCCCTCCTGTGCTGCCAGACTCTCGGTCTGGTCTGGCAGAACCACTTCAGTGTCGTACACCTGGTACTTCAGCCGCTTACCGAAGGTGGAGATATAGATTGCATCGCCTTCTTTGACGTCGACGAGGTCATCGAAAAGCGTTGCTGTCGTCAGACCCGTGTGCCCGGTGATGACGGAGTGGAACCCCTCCCCGCCTGTCGGCAATGCGGATCCGTAGAGGTGGCCGAGGCCCTTCTGCAGCGTGTTTTCGCTCGTTCCGTGATAGATGGGCAGACGCACGTCGATCGACGGGATCGCCAACTGTGACATCGCCGCGACACCGGAGAGATGGCTTTCGTACAGCTTGTACTCGGCGTTGTCTTCGCTGATGCGCGCAAGCCACGGGTCGAGGATCGGCCCGTCGGTGTGCGAACGGTTGTATGCGAGCGCCGCTTCGTACGCCGTGTTCACCTGCTCAGGTGTCATGGTCGACAAATCATCTTCGTACTGCTTTGCTGCTTGCTCTTGAACTCTGTTGTTCACCTGCGTGGCAACGACCGGGTACATGAGCACGGCAATACCGACCAAAATGATGAGGACCGGCACGACAACACGCTGGAACACCGACTTTTGCTGCGGCTTTTGCCGGTGCTTCGCTGATGCCACCGTTGTCACTGCGCGATCCTCTCGAACGTGGCCCGGTTGCTTACGGACCTACTTGTTGAAAAACTGGGGCGGGAGTTTTACGCCTTCCCGCCGGCAGGCGTTGTCACCCAGGGCCGGTTTGGCCCCCGGTGCACCTACCCAGCAGTGCTAGCTAGCACTGTGGAGCAATCCACTTACGCGGACTGGGAGTTGCGGCGTGCAGCGTATGCACCGCCACCGATGATCGCGAGGCCAGCCAGGGCGACGATCAAGATACCCATGCCACCGGTGGACGGCAGCAGCGGCTTGGTGTTGACGACGGTCTCGGTCTTCTGAACCTTCTCGTAAGTAACGTTGCCGACGGTCAGGTTCTCAGTGCGGTCTGCACGGGTGAACTCGATGACGATCGGCTTACGGAGCTTCTGGTAGCCCTCAGGAGCCTTGGTCTCGACTGCGCAGTAACGCTTGGTAACTTCTGCAACCTCTGCGTCATCTTCGTAATCGGTGACGTGGAGGGACTTGTTGAAGTTGACCAGACCGTTTTCGTCTGACTCAACGCCCTCTTCGATCTTGTCCCCCAGTTCGCCGTTAGCATCGCAGCGGTGCAGGTCGAACTTTGCGCCCTTGAGCTTGGTTTCGCCACCATCGGTCTTCAGCAGACGCAGCTTGCCGAGGTAGGTCTTAACCTCGTCCCACGGGGTTTCCTTCGGCTTATCAGTCGAGTTGGAGTTCGGACCACGAACGATGGTGCGAGCGTTGTTCACAACCTCGCCGTCGCCAACCTGCTCCAGCGTTGCGGTGAGGTAGACCGTGACCTTGGCGCCCTGCTGCTTACTGATCTTCTGCAGGCCTGCTTCGGTGAACTTGACGGTCTTAGTCGTGTCAGCATCAGCCGGACCATCAGTGATCTGACCATCAACAACCTCATAATCAGAGGTCTCCAGAGCAACGCCGTCAACCTCAACCTTGGTGACCTTGACGTCAGTAAGCTCGCTCTTCTTGAACGCATCCTGCACCTCAAAGGAGGTCAGAACATTGCCCTCCGGCACGACCGGAGCATTCGCGTTAATGGTGTACTCGACGGTGTCGCCCGAGTTCTTGTCAGCGTCCTTGACGGACTTTTCAACGGTGGTCTCGGTGTTCTTCGGGTAAACAACGACGTCATTGATGACTTCGGTGCCGTCCTTCTTGGTTACCGGGACAGTAACCAAGAAAGCCGGGCCAGGAACATAGTTGCTGCCTTCCGGAACGCCAGTCTCCGTTACGCGGTACACACCCTCAGGGAGGTTATCGAACTTGATGGAACCGCTGTCGCCCGTGGTGCCCTCGTCCGTGTGGCCACCCTGAACCAGTGTCGCCTTGGCGGCATTGTTGATGTCATCGGCGTCCGGGGTTACCTGCTCGATCTTGAACTTGAACCCAGCTGCGAGAGCCTCGCCCGGAGGGGTTGCAAGTTCGCCACCTTCGTAGTTCTCGTTCTGCTCCCATGCACCTTCACGCTTCTGGACGGTCAGCGAGAAGTTGGATCCCTGCTCCTGAACAACAGGGGTTGCAGGGTCCTGAGCAAATGCATCCTGCGCAGCGAAGCCAGCGGAGCCGGCGAAAGTCAGTCCGGCAGCGAGAGCAATGGCTGCGGTCTTCTTGATGGCGTTGGCCATGAAAGTTCCTTTCAGAGGGGCGTGAATCTCGAACCGCTGGGCCGAATTGCCAAATCAAAAAGGCCCGGCAGCCGGCGGATAAGCCTGTTTATACCTTCCCGTTCCATGGCAAGCAACCTGAAACATCCTTAAAAAATTCAGCAAAGCGCGAGTATTGCAAGCTGAAAACGCCAAAGCATAAATCGCGACTCATCCTGCACATTTGCTGTGGATGCGAGCTGGGAATTTACCCCCCCGCAAAATGAAATGTGATGAGTGCAGGCCGGAAATACTTTCATGAATTGGATCACACTTCTGCAACTGGCCTGCAGAACACCCCCGATTGAGCTGGAAAATCAGCCCAGCACCCGCAGTTGGTACCGCGAGATCATTCACACCCCCAGTACCAATGCCTGGCCGCCACTCGCCCCTGATCCTCCCGCGAGCTTCCAGCCCCTACTCCACCCGATCCACAACCCCCTGCAGCTGCCACCCGACAACGGCATTGCGCACGGCGTCTTCGAAGGGGTTGGCGGGCTGGATGCAGGAGATGGTCAAAAGGCGGCCGGGCATGGGGACGTTGCCCCAGATCTCGGCGGACTGGGACAGGCCCTTCTTGTCGGGCTCGTGCAGGTCGGTGGCCTGGTACTTCAACCAACGATCACCAGATTCCGCCGTTTTCAGATACATGGTGTCGCCGGTTTTGACGGTGTGGCGTTGGTTTTTGACGTCGTAAAGCTTGTCAAAGACGGCGGGCACACCTGCAGCCGCGTGTCCGGCGATGACCACGATGTCCTCACTCGTGGTGCCAGGTAGGACGTACGGCTTGTCCTTCGCGGTAAATGCGCAGGCCTCGCCGAGGGTGTCCGGGTCGATCGCGCCATCCTTGAAGCGGCAGTCACCATCTTCGAATTTCGCGGTCAGATCGAGGCCCGGGATACGCATTTCTACCGGCCGCGACGGCGCGATGTCCCCCTCGCCGACATCCAGTGGTTGCTCAATCGGCTGGTTCGCCTGCTCTTTCCACGCCTTCATTTCACGGTCGTGCTCACTGGGCACGCAGGCGCGAATAAACAGGAGAACAAGGAAAATCAGCAGCAACACCGCGACGATGCGGCGCATTTTGTACACCCACGGCGGCTGCGGCTTGAAGCGACGCGGCGGGGATGCGGGCCGGGACGGCGCGGGGCGCGAGGAAACACGGCGCGGCACCGCGGGGGTGGTGCGCGGTACGTACCCACGTGCGTTCTCGCCAGCCATAGCAAAAACAATAGTTCATCTAGACTGGCGCCATGCAGTCAGTACACGTCAATGAAGTACCCGAAAATGCCCAGCTTATCGACGTCCGCGAGCCCGACGAATTCGCCGACGTCCACGCTGCAGGTGCGGTGAACCTGCCCCTGTCCAATTTCGCAGCCCTGGCCGACAAGATCGACTATGACCAGCCAATTTACGTGATCTGCAAGGCCGGCGGACGTTCCGCCGAGGCCGCGCAGTACCTCGAGGCTGTTCGCGGCACCGAAGCGATCAATGTGCTTGGTGGCACCCAAGATTGGGTCAAGGCAGGACTCCCTACCGAGTCTTAAAATTCTCGCCTCCCCTATTCTGGGCAGGCAAAGATCCAGGTGAGCAACGTTTCTTAGCCACCAACGATTGGGCATGCCCACGGCTGTTGCATTGTGTGCATGGCAGAATCTTTGGACCACCCAATCGCGCTCACCCAATCCCCCTCATTCCAGATCGAGCGCATTCGTCGCGCCACTAAAGATGAGGTGGAAAAGGCACTCGCCGAGCACGGCACCACCATGCGCGAATTCTGGGTGCTCACCTGCACCCTTGAACACGCCGCGAGCCAGACTCAGCTCTCCGAACTGCTGGCCACCGACGCTTCCGACATGGTCCGCCTCATCGATTCCCTCGAAGCCCACGGGTGGGTCACCCGCGACCGTGATCCACGCGACCGCCGCCGCCAGATCATTAGCCCCACCAAAAAGGGCACGAAAATGCAGGCACAGCTTGCCGACGTCGTCACCCAGGCCGAAGACCGCGCCCTCGACGCCACCACCACGAAGCAACTGAAGCACCTGCGCAAGCTCTCTCAGGCTGTGATGGCACCGGCAGATGACGCGACCGACGCCGAGAACACTGAAGCCACCGAAGCTAACTCGGACGCCACTGCCGATACTTCCGATAAGGCCGATTCCAAGATCGGGTCAAAGTCCGGTTCCAAATCTAAATCGAAATCCAAGTAGGCAGCCACTTCGCTTCAGAAAGAGAAATTCCCACTGAACAGCACAATGCTGTCAGTGGGATTCTTAGTTGGCGCTAGTCCTTAGACCAGCTGACGACGGCCGTAAGCAAAGATCGCTGCGCCCATGATCGAAGCGTGTTAGGACCACGGATTCAGTAACACTGTGGTGAGTATCCAGTAACGCCCGGGTGAGTATCGGGTAACACCCGGGCGTTGACTATGAGCCGCTACTGCGTATTGGCTTCGAGGCGCATGTTTGGTCCTTCGAGTGTGATGATCTCAGCGCCAACGACAAGCCGATTCAGGATCGACTCGGCGATGACAGCATCCGGGATGGACTTGTACCACTCATCGGGTGTGAACTGGGAGGTGACAATGGTTGATCCCCGGTGTTCACGCTCAGCAAGAATGTTGAGCAGCTGGTGTGCTGTGGCAGCATCAATCGGCGTTGTTAAGAAGTCATCAAGCACGAGTACGTCTGCCAGGTGTAAGTCTTGAAGAAACTCCATGCGTGCTGTGTCATCATGGCGTAGCACCATCAGCTGGTTAGCCAGGGTGTCTGTGCGGAAGAAACGAGCAGAGTAGTCGTTTCTGCACGCAGCGGTCAGCAATGCTTGGGCCAGATAGGTTTTGCCGACGGATGATTTGCCGAGGATGACAATGCTTTGCGCTTTTTGACACCATTGGCAGTGAGCGAGTCTGGTGATTTGCTCTTTGTTGAGGTTGCGGCCGGGTGCGTAGGTGATGTCTTCGATACACGCATCGAGATTTGGCGATCGGGATGCTTTGAGTAATTTGTTGACTCGTCGTTCACGCTTGGCCGCAACTTCTTTATCGAGCGCGTAGAGCACCTTGTCAGAAAAGCTCCACGAGTCGAAGATGGGATCTGCTGCAATATCAATCACGGTTCGGCCAAAGGCCGTCATACGTAGATCGGTAAAGACAGGCAGGATCGATTCATCAAGAAAGCGTGCTGATGCTGATGCTGGTTGTGGCTGTGTCATGACTGTAGTAAACCGGCCTGGGTTGGTGAGAGGGCATGATGTAACACAGGAGGAACATCATGGCTATCAGCCCTTACGACCAGGAGACCCGCCAGCGGGCGGTGCGCCTGTATTTCGAGGAGCTCGCTGACGGCGCTTCATCCAAGGCAGCCGCACTACGCGCTGTCGAAGCTGTCATCGGCATCAAAACATCGACTATCCGCAACTGGGTACGCACAGAAGAGAAAAAGGTAGACGCCGCCGTCGAGCAATCCGATGCCGAGAAAGACGCGGAACTTATCACCCTGCGCAAGGAAAATGCCCGGCTCAAAGAAGCCAACGAGATCCTGAAACTGGCCTCAGCTTTTTTCGCCCAGGCGGAGCTCGACCGCAAACTAAAGTGATTGTGGACTTCCTCCGCACTCACCGGCACCTGTATTCCATCGAGCGGATGTGCCGCGTGCTCAATGAGCATGAATACGCTATTTCACCAGCAACGTTCTACCGCTTCCAGGCCCGTGGTTTCGGGCCCACCCCTGCCGAGCTGGATGAGGCTTACACCGCGCACCGGCTCTTTGAGCTGTGGCGGGCCAATCGGCGGGTCTACGGGCGACGAAAACTATGGAAAGCCGCCCACCGGGCAGGCTGGAACATTGGCCGTGACCAGGTGCAACGCCTCATGAATATCCTTGGAATCGCGGGTGTACTCCGACGCAAGACCACACGCACCACCGTTGCTGATCCCTCCGCCGAGCGTTTCCCGGATCGTATTCAACGGGCCTGGTCGCAGGCTCAGCGCCCCGATCAGTGGTGGGTCGCGGATTTCACGTATGTGCACACCAGCTGCGGTTTCAGCTACGTGGCTTTTGTCACCGACGTGTTCACCCGTGAGATCCTGGCGTATGTCGTGGACACCCGAGCCACGAAATCTTTGGTCATCCGTGCGCTGCGACAGGCACTGGCGATACGCCAGCGCCAGGACCCGTACTTTGATTCGGCCGGGGTGATCCATCACTCGGATGCGGGCTCACAGTACACCTCCACAGATCTCCGCCGGCTGCTGGCCGTCCACCAGATGGATGGGTCCATCGGCACCGTCGGCGACGCTTACGACAACGGTCTGATGGAGTCAACGATCGGGCTGTACAAGTCTGAACTCATTGATTTCGAAGCGGGGACGTGGACGAACTGGAGTGAGGTGGAACGCGCCACAGCCGGATGGGTCCACTGGTATAATCACGAGCGGTTGCATTCCTCGCTCGGGCATATCCCGCCGATCGAGCACTACACCAACTACCAACGAGAAAACCACGCAGGCCTTCACGCCGCGTAACACGCCACTCTCAAAAAGTCAGGCCGAT
>NZ_JAKMUS010000023.1 GCF_027570075.1 Corynebacterium meitnerae | reverse complement strand
ACATCCGGCTATTCCACCGCCGTAACCGTCCAAAAAGCTACTAGACATCCCATCCAAAAACCTCCTGGACTCCGTGTCCAAAAAGTCCCTAGACATCACACTTCTGGCAAAGTACATGCCCAGCAACAATGACAGTCCACCGAAGATCAACATCCGAATCAGCCACGGCACATCACCCGTCGAGTTCGGGAACATTCTTCTCACAAGAAGTCTGAGTCCCGAGCTTCTCCACGCGCTGCAGCGTGAACCAAGCGGACTGGCCAGTAAGTGGTTTACCCGTGTCACCGTCGAGCTTGGACATCACGATGTGGCCTGGCTTGCTCGTATCCGGTAGGCGCTATCAATGAGCCCCTACTCGCTGGGAGAGGGACGGGCGTGGGGTAAGGGAAACGTCGATAAGCAAAAACCTGTGGGTGCGCGGCGGGCACTTTGCACGCAGAGAGAACTCTGCGCAACGGGTATAAAATTGAGGCATGCCCACTGAGATTGAACGAGCAGACGAAAATCTTCCACGGAAGCGGGTTTCCGGCAGTGCACGGGAGGCAACGGCCGACCTGTTGTCCAAGGCTTTAGCGGACGGGCAGCTGACTATCGCCGAGTTTGACGAGCGGAATAAGCAGCTGTGGCACGTGACGTATGCGGATGAGCTCGAGGCACTCACGGCTGACCTGTCCGTGCCAGAGTCCACGGTGTTGATGGACTCTTCCCCCGCTGTCGTGCCGACAACCGGCGGGGCGCGGTTCACGCTGTCCGTGATGGGCGGGTCCTCACGTAGAGGACCCTGGCAGATCGCGCCGCACCACTACTCCTTCACCACGATGGGCGGCAACGAAATTGACCTGCGGCATGCAAAGCTGTCCGCCCAAGAAACGGTGGTCACTGCTGTTGCCATCATGGCCGGCATAGAAATCATCGTCCCGGAGGACGTGCGCGTGATCAGCGAGGGCAACGGAATCATGGGCGGCTTCGGCATCGAAGATCACCCGTCGTGCACAGTGCTTATGAGTGACCTGCCGCCGAACGCCCCCACCCTCCGTATCCGCGGTGCCGCTGTCATGGGTGGAGTCGGCGTGGTCCGCGCCGCAAGGGATGCGCGTCTGCATTAGTGCAGAGCCCGGATACCCGTCGATATTTCTGACCATTTTCGGGTTTTGGATTTCTGTCTCCCCAGGTGGCAATTGTGGTGGTGTGAGATTTCTCGAACGCACCCTAGGCGCAAAACAAAGCCGACCCTCTCCCCCGCGGTGTGCGGGAGGGAGGGCCGACCAGGGGCTAGGGATTAGTACTGCTCGAAGCCGTACTCGTCCAGCGGCACCGATGCGCCGGTGAACTCGCCGTAGCCTTCGTCGCCGTAGATCGAATCGCCGAAGGTCGGGATCGAGTAGGCGGCGGAACGTGCGGCCTCCGTCGGCTTGACGGAGATGTTGCGGTAGCGGGAGATACCGGTACCAGCCGGGATCAGCTTACCGATGATCACGTTCTCCTTGAGGCCGATCAGCTTATCGGAGCGCTTGTTGATAGCGGCGTCCGTGAGCACACGGGTGGTCTCCTGGAAGGAGGCGGCGGACAGCCAGGACTCGGTTGCCAGGGAGGCCTTGGTGATACCCATGATCTCGGAGCGGAGCTCTGCCGGCTCGCCGCCCTCGGCCACAGCCTGCCCGTTGATCTGGCGTGCCTCGGACAGGTCCACGAGGGTGCCCGGGAGGAACTCCGTGGAGCCCGCGTCGATGACGGTGCCGCGGCGCAGCATCTGGCGGATGATGATCTCGATGTGCTTGTCGTGGATGGACACACCCTGGGTGCGGTACACGGCCTGCACTTCGTCGATAAGGTGCTTCTCCACACCGCGACGGCCGAGGATCTCCAGCACGTCGTGCGGATCAGCAGCACCGCGCAGGAGGCGGTCGCCGACCTGGACCTTGTCGCCGTCCTTGAGGGAACGCTCGATCATGGCGTCCGGGTTGGACTCCATCGGGCGACGCACCTGGGCCAGGCCCTGGCGCTTGGACAGCTTCTCGTAGACCACGTCATCGGAGCCGTCCTCCGGGTGGATGGTCAGGGTCCAGAAGTTGCCCTCATCGGACAGGGAGATCTCACCGGCGACGGACGCGATCGGGGCGCAGTTCTTCGGCACACGTGCCTCGAACAGCTCCTGAACACGCGGCAGACCACCGGTAATATCGCCACCGACACCACCCTGGTGGAACGTACGCATGGTCAGCTGGGTACCCGGCTCACCAATGGACTGTGCAGCGACGATGCCCACGGCCTCGCCGATGTCCACCAGCTTGCCGGTGGCCATGGACTTGCCGTAGCACTTCGCACACACACCGGTCGGCGTCTGGCAGGTCAGCACGGAGCGGACCTTGACCTCGGTGATGCCGGCGTCCACGAGTGCGTCGATACGCTCCTCGGAGAGGTCCTCACCAGCAGCGACGACAACGTTGCCGTTTACGTCAGCAGCATCAGCGGCCAGAACGCGGCCGGACACGGAGGTCTCCACGAGGTCGTGGCGGGCGAACTTCTTGTCGTTGCCCGAGCTTGCGACGGCAACCGGGACTTTGACGCCCTGGTGGGTGCCACAGTCCTCTTCGCGGACGATGACGTCCTGGGCCACGTCGACGAGACGACGGGTGAGGTAACCGGAGTCAGCGGTACGCAGAGCCGTATCGGCCAGACCCTTACGGGAACCGTGGGAGTTGTTGAAGTACTCCATCACGGACAGGCCCTCACGGAAGGAGGTCTTGATCGGACGGGTGATGTACTCACCGCGGGAGTTCACGACCATGCCCTTCATGCCGGCCAGGGTCCAGATCTGGCGCATGTTACCGGCAGCACCGGACTTCACGATCATCGGAATCGGGTTGTCGTCCGGGTACAGGTCCTCAACAGCCTGACCCACCTTGTTGGTGGCGTCCTGCCACAGCTCGACCAGACGGTCGTAGCGGTTCTCTTCGGTGAGAGCACCCTTCTCCCAGAACTTGCGCTCAATGGTCGCTGCCTCGCGCTCGTACTCTTCCAGGATTTCTTCCTTGTTCGGAAGAACCAGAACGTCAGACATGGCGATGGTGATGCCGGAGCGGGTGGCCCAGTAGAAGCCAGCGTCCTTCAGCTTGTCCATCGTCTGGGCGATGGTGATCATCGGGTACTTGTCCACCATCGACTGGATGATGTCGCCGAGCAGCACCTTGCCAGCGCCGCCGCCCTTACGGACCATGGCGCCTTCCTGGTACGGGAAGTTGAACGGCAGCATCTCGTTGAACATGATGCGGCCAAGAGTCGTCTCCGCGGTCCAGGTCTGGCCCTTCTCCCAGCCGTCTGGGAACTGCTCTGCTTCGATCTCCACGGTCGGACGCAGGTGGCTGATGCGCACCTTGATCGGTGCCTGCAGACCAAGCACGCCGCGGTCGTAGGCCATGATGGCCTCGCGGTGGTCGGTGTAGGTACCGCGCTCCGGGCCGTTCTCGTCGGCCGGTGCGTAAGCGCCCTCGCCGCCGATCTCGCCCTCGCCCTTCTCCATGGTGAGGAAGTACAGGCCGGTGACCATGTCCAGGCGCGGCATAGCCAGCGGCTTACCGGATGCCGGGGACAGGATGTTGTTGGAGGACAGCATGAGAATGCGGGCCTCAGCCTGCGCCTCAGCGGACAGCGGCAGGTGAACAGCCATCTGGTCACCGTCGAAGTCAGCGTTGAACGCCTCACATGCCAGCGGGTGCAGCTGGATAGCCTTACCCTCAACCAGCACCGGCTCGAAGGCCTGAATACCCAGGCGGTGCAGCGTCGGTGCACGGTTCAGCAGCACCGGGTGCTCAGCAATCGCCTCTTCGAGGACATCCCACACCTCTGGGCGCTGGCGCTCAACCATGCGCTTCGCGGACTTGATATTCTGCGCGTAGTCATTGTCCACCAGACGCTTCATCACGAACGGCTTGAACAGCTCGAGAGCCATCAGCTTCGGCAGACCACACTCGTGCATCTTCAGCTGCGGACCAACGATAATCACGGAACGACCGGAGTAGTCCACGCGCTTACCCAGCAGGTTCTGGCGGAAGCGGCCCTGCTTACCCTTCAGCAAGTCAGACAGGGACTTCAGCGGACGGTTACCCGGACCAGTGACCGGACGACCACGGCGGCCGTTGTCGAAGAGTGCGTCAACGGATTCCTGCAGCATGCGCTTCTCGTTGTTCACGATGATCTCGGGAGCACCCAGATCGATCATGCGCTTCAAACGGTTGTTGCGGTTGATCACGCGACGGTACAGGTCGTTCAGGTCGGAGGTAGCAAAGCGGCCACCGTCGAGCTGAACCATCGGGCGCAGCTCCGGCGGGATCACCGGGATAGCGTCCAGGATCATACCAGCCGGATCGTTGCCGGAGCGCTGGAAAGCAGCGACAACCTTCAGGCGCTTGAGAGCACGGACCTTCTTCTGGCCCTTGCCCTCAGCGATGATGGTGCGCAGTTCCTCAGACTCAGCGTCCAGGTCGAAGTTGCGGATGAGGGTCTGGATTGCCTCAGCGCCCATGCCGCCGGTGAAGTAATCCTCGTAGCGGTCAACGAGTTCCTCGTACAGGTTCTCGTCAATAATCATCTGCTTCGGAGCGAGCTTGATGAAGGTGTTCCAGATCTCGTCCAGGTGCTCGATCTCGCGCTCGCCAGCCTCGCGCATGTGCTGCATTTCCTTATCAGCAGCGTTCTGCACCTTCTTGCGTGCGGACGCGTTAGCGCCCTCAGCCTCCAGTGCGGCGAGGTCTTCCTCGAGCTTCTGGGCACGCTCAGCAATATCAGCCTCGGTGTCCTGCTCGATTTCCTTCTTCTCCAGGATCATCTCAGCCTCGAGGGTGGACATGTCATTGTGACGTGCCTCCTCGTCGACAGAGGTAATGATGTTGGCGGCGAAGTAAATGATGCGCTCAAGATCCTTCGGAGCCAGGTCCAGCAGGTAGCCCAGGCGGGACGGCACACCCTTGAAGTACCAGATGTGCGTCACCGGAGCAGCCAGCTCGATGTGGCCCATGCGCTCACGGCGCACCTTGGACTTGGTCACCTCAACGCCACAGCGTTCACAGATGATGCCCTTGTAGCGGACGCGCTTGTACTTACCGCAGGAGCACTCCCAGTCACGGGTCGGGCCGAAGATGCGCTCACAGAAGAGGCCATCCTTCTCCGGCTTCAGCGTGCGGTAGTTAATCGTCTCCGGCTTCTTGACCTCGCCGTGGGACCAGCGGCGGATGTCGTCTGCAGTGGCCAGGCCGATGCGGAGCTCATCGAAGAGGTTTACGTCAAACACGTAAAAGTTCCTTTTCAGTAGTTTTTATGAGTTCTAGTTGCTTTGAGGTTGGCGTCGATAAGCAATTGCTTATCGACGTCTCACCTACGCCGTATCAGCCGCAGACCCTTCATCACGGGACAGGTTGATACCCAGAGAGGATCCGGCCTGGTCATACTCGTCATCGTCGCCGGAGAGCTCCATCGGCGTGCCATCCGTGGACAGAACCTCCACGTTCAGACACAGCGACTGAAGCTCCTTGAGCAACACCTTGAAGGACTCCGGAATACCCGGATCCGGGATGTTATCGCCCTTCACGATGGCCTCGTAGACCTTCACACGACCCACCACGTCATCGGACTTGATGGTCAGCAGCTCCTGCAGGGTGTAGGCAGCACCGTATGCCTGCATTGCCCACACCTCCATCTCGCCGAAGCGCTGGCCACCGAACTGGGCCTTACCGCCCAGCGGCTGCTGCGTAATCATGGAGTACGGACCAGTGGAACGAGCGTGAATCTTCTCGTCCACGAGGTGGTGCAGCTTGAGCATGTACATGTAGCCGACAGAAATCGGGTACTTGAACGGTTCGCCCGAGCGGCCGTCGAACAGCATGGTCTTGCCGTTCTCATCCACCATCACGTCACCGTCACGGTTCGGCTTGGTGTTAGCCAGCAGGCCAGCAATCTCATCGTTAGTCGCACCGTCGAACACCGGGGTTGCGGTGAGGGAGTCAGCCGGCACGTCGTAGAGGTGCTCCGGCAGGGTCTCCAGCAGCTTCGCGTTCTTCGGGTCATCCGGGTTCACGGTCCAGCCAGCCTTAGCCAGCCAACCGAGGTGGACTTCAAGGACCTGACCGATGTTCATACGACGCGGCACACCGTGGGTGTTCAGAATGATGTCCACCGGGGTGCCGTCAGCCATGAACGGCATGTCTTCCTGCGGCAGGATCTTGCCCACAACACCCTTGTTGCCGTGGCGGCCGGCCATCTTATCGCCGTCCTGGATCTTGCGCTTCTGAGCAACGTAGACGCGGATCATTTCGTTCACGCCCGGGCTCAGATCATCATCGTCCTCACGGGAGAAGCGACGAACAGCAATGACCTTGCCCTGCTCACCGTGCGGAACCTTCAGGGAGGTATCGCGGACCTCACGAGCCTTCTCACCGAAGATGGCGCGCAGCAGGCGCTCTTCCGGAGTCAGCTCGGTCTCACCCTTCGGGGTGACCTTACCCACGAGGATGTCGCCGTCACGGACATCTGCACCGATGCGGATGATGCCGCGCTCGTCCAGGTCCTTCAGCACGTCCTCGGAGACGTTCGGGATCTCGCGCGTGATCTCCTCAGCACCCAGCTTGGTGTCACGAGCATCAATCTCGTGCTCCTCAATGTGCACGGAGGTCAGGATGTCCTGCTCCACCACACGCTGGTTCAGGATGATGGCGTCCTCGTAGTTGTGGCCTTCCCACGGCATGAATGCCACGAGCAGGTTGGTACCCAGAGCCATCTCACCGTTCTTGGTGCCCGGGCCATCAGCGATGACCTGGCCAGCCTCAACGCGGTCACCCGCAGACACAATCGGCGTCTGGTTGTAGCAGGTCCCCTGGTTGGTGCGCTCGAAGGTGCGCAGCAGGTAGGACTCCTGGTGGCCATCATCTTCGTAGATGGTGATCACGTCGCCGGAAACGTCCTGGACCACACCGCCGTTCTTGGCAATGACGATGTCGCCTGCGTCGTACGCAGCACGCATCTCCGTACCGGTGGCCACGTATGCAGCCTCAGAACGTAGCAGCGGCACAGCCTGCTTCTGCATGTTCGCACCCATGAGGGCACGGTTAGCGTCATCGTGCTCGAGGAACGGAATCATCGCCGTAGCCACGGACACCATCTGACGCGGGGAGATGTCAATGTAATCAACGCCGTTTGCGCCAACGACGCCGATGTCGCCGTCCTTCAGACGGACCTCAATACGCTCCTCGGTGATGGTGCCGTCCTTTTCGCGGGCAATAGCTGCCTCAGCGATGGCGTAACGGTCTTCTTCATCAGCGGTGAGGTAATCAATCTGGTCCGTGACCTTACCGTCAACGACCTTCTGGTACGGCGTCTCAATGAAGCCGAACGGGTTCACGCGTGCGTAAGAAGACAGAGCACCGATCAGACCAATGTTCGGGCCTTCCGGGGTCTCAATCGGGCACATGCGGCCGTAGTGAGACGGGTGCACATCTCGCACCTCAATACCGGCACGCTCACGGCTCAGACCACCCGGGCCAAGAGCCGACAGACGACGCTTGTGAGTCAGGCCAGACAGGGAGTTGTTCTGATCCATGAACTGGGACAGCTGCGAGGTACCGAAGAACTCGCGGATCGCTGCGGACACCGGACGCACGTTGATCAGGGAGGTCGGAGTGATGGACTCCGCATCCTGGGTGGTCATGCGCTCACGGACCACGCGCTCCATACGGGACAGACCAACACGCACCTGGTTCTGCACCAGCTCGCCCACGGTGCGCAGACGACGGTTACCAAAGTGGTCAATGTCATCGGTGTTGATCGGAATGACCACACCCTCCGGGGAGGTCATCTCACGCTCACCAGCGTGCAGGCGCACGAGGTACTCCAGCGTGGTAGCAATGTCCTCTTCCGTCAGCGTCAGTTCACCGTCGTGGTCACCGCCCAGACCCAGCTTGCGGTTGACCTTGTAGCGACCCACGCGCGCGAGATCGTAGCGCTTCGGCTGGAAGAACGCGTTCTCCAGCAGGGACTGCGCCAAGTCACGCGTCGGCTGCTCGCCTGGACGCTGCTTGCGGTAAATCTCCAGCAGAGCCTCGTCGGTGTTTGCCACACCGTCGTTCTCCAGCGTGGACATCATGATCTCGGAGAAGCCGAAGCGCTCCTTGATCTGCGCCTCAGTCCAGCCCAGTGCCTTCAGCAGCACGGTCACCGGCTGACGACGCTTACGGTCAATGCGCACACCAACCGTGTCACGCTTATCGACGTCAAACTCCAGCCACGCACCACGGGAAGGGATCACCTTCACGGCGTGCAGCGGACGCTCGGTCGACTTATCGATCGTCTCGTCGAAGTACACACCCGGGGAACGCACCAGCTGGGAGACAATAACGCGCTCCGTGCCGTTGACGATGAACGTGCCCTTGTCCGTCATCAGCGGGAAATCGCCGATGAAGACGGTCTGAGACTTAATCTCTTGGGTGTCATTGTTAATGAACTCCGCCGTCACGTAGAGCGGTGCGGAGTAGTTAATGTCCTTGTCCTTGCACTCGTCGATCGTGTACTTCACGTCTTCGAAGCGCGGCTCAGACAGAGACAGGCTCATGTTGCCGGAGTAGTCCTGGATCGGGGAGATCTCCTCGAGGATGTCCTCGAGGCCCGACGTAATGCGGGCATCATCCCCACGCTCGGCAGCTTGGCGCTCACGCCATTCCGACGTGCCGACGAGCCAGGCGAAGGATTCAAGTTGAACATCAAGGAGTCCGGGCAAAGCAATAGGCTCGTCGATCTTAGCGAACGAGTAACGCTCCGGAGCTCCGGGAATAGTGGCCACCGATTTGGTCTGGCGGGAGACTGCCAAGATGGGTCCTTCCAGCACCTCACGCGGGTCTTACATACGGCGCTATATGTAAGCATTCCCGCTGGATAAATAGCATTTCTTTCATAGTGGAAGCCCCGTCCCCTAAAAAGCACAAAACCACCTTGTCAAATCGATTTCTCAATCGTTTCTCCAAGGTTTATTTTTGGGCACCGGCGACGGCTTCCAGCGCAAGGAGACAGCTTATACCCCCCACTGCCGTTTGTAAAGCGCTCAGCAGGACCGATTTATCGGCCCGCCGTCATACCGTCACTTTCGCGTGGAACCTTACCACCCAATCCCGAAAGGGCCGCAACCCCTCGGCGTGTTACGCGTCGAGTTTCCGGTCTGGCTTCTGGCGGCCGCCCCTTGCGCCGCCACCACCCGGCCGAAATGCCCCAGCCAGACCCAGCAGCACCAGCACCCCACCCAGGCCGATAACAACCCACGTCACCGTGCGGGACACATCCTGCGTCACATCCGTCAGCTGCTCTGCCAGCCCAATCTGTTGCGCTTCATCCATCGCCGCGTCATAGGACACAACCTCTTGCACCCGGTTCCCATCACGGTCCGCGTAGTAATCGTCCACCTTTTCCGTCATCCCCACGACCACGCCCGTGACCTGGTCCACCGCAAACGTCCGCGTGGCCTCATGGTGCAAGAACGCCTGCTCTCCCCCTTGCTCCGGCGGGGCCGTGATCGTGTTCGTCATATCGGTATAAAGGGTGGCCACATTCACCGGTTCCACCTTCTGCTCGAAGGTGTACACCGTCCGTCCACCAATCTCGTCTTCACCGGTGAACGCCGCTGGGACGGCCTTGCGCAGCGTCGGCTCAAACACCTCATAGTCCTGCTGCTGCACATTCGACGGGAATTTCAGCCACACCCCCTCCGCCGGGAAGACCTCCTCCGGCATCACCATCACGGTGCTCAGCTTCGCCGGCTTCACAAACTCCCCCGTCTTCCTGTCCATCTCCAACGACCACGTCGCCGCCGAAATCAGATTCTCCAGGTCATCGCCCTTATCCTCCCGCCGCAACGTATCCCCAATACGCAGCGCCACCACCTTGTCCGTGGCCGGGTTCTGCACCGTCATGTGCAACTGCCGCGTCACCGCGGTGGTGTCCTCCCCCACCTTCGCCTGCGGGTCCTTCAACGTCCACGTCGTCTTCTCCAAGTCCAGCGGGAACCGCGCATCACCATTCAAGAAAGCCGGTGCCGCCAACGCCGCCGCCACCAACGCCAAACCCAGGCCAACGAGGAGAGCAGAAAGAATACGGGACTTTGGAAGCATGCCAGCGAGTTTACGGGCTTGGAGCCTGGGGGTGTTAAGGGGCCACCGCGATCAACTCCCCGGAGTTCGTAGTCCGCCCTGCGGAAATAGTGGTTTTCTGTAGCACTTCGGGGAGTCCGTCGCGTGCGAACGCCGGGACTAGCCGGCGGGCCACCCCAGGGCTACCTAGTTGTGCACGATTTTCAAAAGTATGTAGCAATCCTGGTCTTTTAATGGGGGTTGTGCTCGATTTTCAAAAATGTTGCAGAGGGTAAGCGACACCACCACCCCCCACCACAGCGCCACCCCCCACAAAAGCAAAAATGCCCCCGCCAAACGGCAGGGGCATGATGCTAAGACGCGCTTACTTGAGGGTGACCTTTGCGCCAGCCTCTTCCAGCTTGGCCTTTGCAGCCTCAGCGTCGTCCTTGTTAGCGCCCTCGAGGATGGCCTTCGGTGCGCCCTCAACCATCTCCTTGGCGTCCTTCAGGCCGAGGCCCGGAACGATCTCGCGGACAACCTTGATCACGCCGATCTTCTTGTCGCCAGCGTCCTCGAGAACGACGTCGAACTCGTCCTTCTCCTCAGCAGCTGCAGCGTCGCCGCCAGCAGCGCCCGGAGCAGCAGCAACTGCAACCGGAGCAGCAGCGGTCACGTCGAAGACCTCTTCGAATTCCTTCAGGAACTCAGAGAGCTCGATGAGGGTCATTTCCTTGAACTGCTCAATGAGCTCGTCCTTGGTGAGCTTAGCCATTGTGGCTTCCTTTCTTTATGCGGCCATGTGGCCGACTTGTAAGTGTGTTTGTGGTGGGCTTGCCTTAAGCGGCGTCGCCCTGCTTGTCCTGCAGTGCGGCAACGAGTCGTGCCGTCTTGGAGGCCGGAGCCTGGAACAGGCCTGCAGCCTTTGCCAGAGAACCCTGGAATGCACCAGCAAGCTTGGCCAGAGTGGTCTCGCGGTTGTCCATCTCTGCGACAGCGTCCAGCTGGGCTGCGTCGAGAGGGTTACCGTCCATGTAGCCGCCCTTGAGGATGAACTTGTCGTTCTCCTTGGCGAACTTCTTCATCACCTTCGCAGCGTCAACCGATGCGTCGCCCTGAATGAAGGCAACGGCGGTCGGGCCGGTGAGAAGATCATCGAGACCCTCGATGCCCTGCTCGTTAGCAGCGATCTTCACGAGGGTGTTCTTGGCGACGTGCAGTTCAACATCAAATCCCAGATCACCGCGCAGCTGCTGCAGCTGACCAACGGTCAGGCCACGGTACTCGGTGAGGAAGACAGCGGAAGATGCCTCAAACTTCTCCTTGAGAGCCTTGAGCTCCGCAACGTTCTTCGGGTTTGCCATAACACACGCCTCCTTCCCATTACTTCATGTCTTGTCCGCCCGGAGCAATAAAAATTGCCCCGTGCAGAAGCACGAGGCAGTGCGCATGTTGCGCGAAAGGTGCCACGTTTCTCCTGCGTGGGCCGATCCCTGGGTGGGATCCTTCGATCTACCTTTTAGGTAGATGACCGACGGTCTTCGGTGAAACTTGAGCTCGGGTAAAACCCGTTCAAACTTCGGTTGAGTACTTTAACGCTTCCCCTTGGCTTTCTCCAAATCCTTAACCAGTCGCCGCGCTGCATCAAACAGCACGATGCCACCGATCAGCGCCATGACTCCCACGCCGAGCGCGAGCCCGGACCAGAATCCGCCCGCCGTGAGCGAGGCCAGAGCGCCCGCGCCTTCCACATGGTCAGGGTCGTCATCTGGCACGGTCATTCCGCTTATCGACGATTTGATCGGCGACCCTTCTTCCCCAACCCCAGCTGGCGCGGCATCTTCGACTGCATCGGCGACGCCCTCGGCGTCAGCGACTGCGGCAGGCTGGTCAACGTGGCCGCCTGCAGCAGCAGGCTGCGAGCCAAGAGCGGGAGCTGCAGCCGGAGCTGCTGCCGCTTTCTGCGTCGTGCCCGGCGCGGGCTGTGCTGCCTGCTTCTTGGTGCTGCTCTTGTTGGTGTTGCCCTTGGTGTTGTCCTTGGTTTTGCTCTGCTGCGGGGTGGCGGCGTTGAGGGTGCTGTCGAGAGTCTTGCCGAATTTCTGGATGGCGCCGGTCAGCAGCCCGATGGACTGCGGGGTCCAGGGGCTCGCGACGGAGGGCGCCGATGGGATGGACGGATCGGACGGATCGGACGGCGTGGACTGCCCAGCGCACAGCTCGTCCGCGTTGCCCAGATCGGCGTAGCCGGCGGCCTTGTGCGCTTGGGCGGCGTCGATGGTTTTGTCGCCGACGAGGAAGGGCACGTCGATGGTGTGGTCGATCTTCTCCCCCGTCGCGGTTTCACCGGCGACGTTGAACTGCACCGTGTAGTAGCCGGGCTTGTCAAAGCCGAAGGCCATGTGGTCGTGGGAGCGTGCCGGATACTTGATCACGTGACTGCGGTCGTGGGAATCAAAGGCGATCTTGAGGCCGCCGAGAGATTCATGCCACGCGAGCATCCGGCCAGGGCCGGTGAAGTCACTGATAGACACCGTGACGGTGCTGCCTTCGGGGAGGGTGCCGGGGGCGAGGTGGTCCGTCGAAAAGCCTGGCCACGGCATGTTTGGCTTCTGTGACTGGGGCAGGGACCACAGCACGCCCGGTTTGCCAGGCAGGGTCGCGCGGACCTTGTCGGGCAGTTCCACCTTCGCCGCGTCGGGGACGGTGAGGGCGAATGTGCCGCTGGGGCGGGAGATGGTGTTGGAGGGGTTGGAGCCGTCGAGAAGCTCGAACGTGGTGGGCTTCTCCCCGCCGCCGACGAGGGCGATGTCGAGGTGACCTTGGGTGATGATCGTGTCCGGCTTACCGGCCAGCGCCTTTGCCGCGTGGCACTTCTCCCCTGCATGGGGCAGGCGGGGCGGGGTGCCCGGCGCGGGGTCGGGTGACGGTTCTGGTTCTGGTGCCGGCGCGGGCGTGTCCACGGGTGCCAACGGTTTGGTGATGGGGCGAAGCTCCGTCGTCGTCCCCTCTGGCAGGCCGGCCTGCTCATCGGTGCCCACGAGCCAGTACTGGGTGACGGGCTCGGTAAGTTCCTGGGTGCCGTCGGTGAGTTCCGCGCGACCCTGCCAGGTGGTGGCGTAGATGCCTGGTTTAGTGAAGGTCCAGGTGAAGTGGCCGTGCGCACCCACCTCGTAGTCGATACTGTGCTTGGAGTCATCCACACTGTTGAACACGTGCTCCACATCCCCGGCACCGCCCGCGCCGGCGAAGAAGACGTTCATGTCGCCGGGGCCGGAGAAGTCCTTGAGGTCGAAGTACATGAGGTCGTCGGTGAAATTGGTGGGGATCTGCCCGTCCAGCTCATGGTTGGGGTCGAAGGCGCCAAGGCCCGCCCAGATCGGCCGCCACTGGTCAAAGAAGCTGACGGACTGCGGGGCCGTCCACACGATGTCGCCGGGTTTACCCAGGAAGGACAGCGCCTCGGAGTCGGGGACGGTGATGCGGCTGACCTCACCCCCGTCCTCATCCGCGTCCGGCGCCAGGCGGAAGCACACGTCATCCATGGGCACCACGGACTGGCCATCCACCGCCATGACTGAGAGCGCACCCTGCCCGTCGCGGGTGCCGTAGAGCGCATCCACGTGCGAGTGGTACAGCAGCTTGCGGCCCGCGCAGGGGTGGGTCACCTCCGTGCCCTTCGTGGTTGTCATCGTGGTGCCGGCGGGTAGGTCCACGCCAAAGCCCGCATCACCGGGACGGTGCGTATTCGTCGTGTCAGCCGCATAAGCAGCGCTGGCACCACCCAAGGCACTGCCAGCAACCAGGAGCGCGGCTGCCACTGCGGCAGTTGCGCGGCGGGGAGCGGAGGTATGAGTCGGTGAAGTCATCATGAGTCCTTCAGAGATTCTTGGGTAGGAACACGTCGGCGGAAGCGCTCAGTGGCCAGCCCTTGCTGGGGTGAGAAGAGCCAGCTGAGCACAAAGAAAGTAGTGAGGCAGAGCACCACGGTGGCTCCGGTTGGGGTGTCATAGGCCCAGGAGAGCCACACGCCGAGGACGGAACCGGCGATGCCGGTGCCGGCAGCGAGCGCCATCATCACGCCGAGCTTGTCGGTGAACATCCGCGCCGTGGCTGCCGGAGTGACCAGGAGAGCAACAACGAGGATGTTGCCTATGGTGCGTACGGAGATCACCACCGCCGTGGTGACCGCCAGGTACAGCAGCAGGTCCAAAACGAATACGGGCAGGTTCATGGCGCGGGCGGTCTCCCGGTCCAGGCTCACCACTGTCAACCACGGACGAAGCACGAGCATGAGCGCCACGATGATGATCCCGGCGACCGCCGAGACCCACATGTCCCGCTCCGACACACCGGTCAGCGAACCAAAAAGGAACGACGTCAGCGAGGCGGTGTAGCCCTCCACGCGGGAGATGATCACGAGGCCAAGCGCAAAAGCAGCCGCGTAGAAAATGCCGATCACGGTGTCTTCCTTCACCCGTTCTCGCTGCGAGAACACCGCGATCAACACCGCCACCGTCATGCCCGCCACTGCCCCGCCGAGAAGCACGGATACCTGCAACGCGAAGGCCACTGCGAGACCGGGGAACACAGCGTGCGCCACCGCATCACCGATGAAAGCCATGCCACGCAGCACCACGTAGCAGCCCACCACTGCGCACACGACCGCGGCGATCACCGCCACCACGAGAGCGCGCGGCAGAAAACCAAGCTGCGGGTTGGTCAGGTCAATCAGGAACTGAACAAAACTGATCTCAGGCATGAGCACCTCCAGCAGCAAAATCCAGGCCAATCCCGGCGAGCCACCGCGAGTGCGGGTCCACACCGAAGGTCGCCGACCACGGCTGCGGGTCCGCGAGTTCCTCCGGGCCGCCATCGGCAACAATGCCGCGGTTGAACAGGATCAACCGGTCGCAGGAATACACCGCCTCAGAAATATTGTGCGTGGACATCACCACGGCCACACCACTGTCCACCAGCTCGCGGAAAAGCTCCAACAATTGTTCGGTGGTGGGGATGTCAAGGCCGGTGAAGGGTTCGTCGAGAAGCAAAAGCTCCGGTTCACGCGCCAGCGCACGCGCAACGAGCACGCGTTGACGCTGACCGCCTGATAGCTTTTCGACGGGCCTCCCCCTCAACCCCCACAACCCCACCCGCTTGATCGCGTGGGCTGCGGCGATGTGGTCCTCGCGGCTGGCGGGGCGCCACCAGGGGCGCAGGCTGAGGCGGCCGCTGAGCACCATCGAGTAGATGTCGATGGGAAAGTCCCACGCCACCGAGTGACGCTGCGGGACATAACCGACTGCGTCCCGGAGCTTCTTCCCGCGAAGACCAGCAACCTCAACCACGCCGGAATGAGCCTTGACCAGCCCCAACAGCGCGCGCATGAACGTGGTCTTACCCGCGCCATTCGGCCCGAGCAGACCAACAAACTCCCCGGCGCGCACTGTCAGCCCGACGTCTTTGAACACGGTGGCCGGGCCATAATCAACGCCTAGTCCCTCCGCCACGAGCACGGGCTCTTCCCTGTCATGCTGCATTAGTCATCCTCACCGATCTCAGCGAGAGCCTCATCGCGGGCAGCGCGGGCGCGGCGCACAGCAGCAGCGCTCAGCAGACCGACGACAACGGCCGCCAGCACAATCCCACCGAGCACCCACAAAGTGGACGAGCCGCTTCCCTGCTCGGCCGCTTGGCCGTCCTCAGTGCTTTCTGCCCCGCGCCACGGCCCCTCAAACGTTGCGGAGGCTGCCTGCTGCGGATCGGTGCCATCACCGACGGCGAAGCGCAGCACCTGCTCGTTGACGTGCTCCACCCCGTCCTTGTCTTTCACCACAACGCGAACACCAACGAGGTGCACGCCCGGCTTGGTGAACACCCAGTTCGCGTGCGTGTGCGTGTTCAGCTCCACCCACATCGGCTGGTTGCCCGGCAGGCGCGAGTTCCACAGCTGCTGCGGCTGGGAGAAACCGCCAGCCTGCAGGAACACGGAGAAATCACCGTCGCCCTCATGCCCGCCGAATTCCAGGTTCACACCACGGTCAGTCGTGTCCACCACTTTCGGCGACTGCGTGTTCCAGCCCAGCCACGGCACGCCCTGGACCTCATTCTGCGGAACAACCCATACGCTGTCCCCACCCTTGGCGCCAGTGAAATCAAAATCACTGCCCTCCGGCAGCGTCTGCTGGGCGGCATCCGACACATCAAAGACCACGTCTTCGAGGTGGCGCCACACCGGCGGAACGTTGGAGTCATCCCTGACCATGAGCTGCAGTTGCCCGTCCACATACAGCGGCCCCAGGTCCGCATGGCCCGCGGAGATCACGGCCTTCTCCCCCAACGGGGCGATGCGTTCACTGTCCTCCACAACCTGCTGGAGAGCCGGATCAGAATTCGTTGCCTGGGCCAACGCCTCCGGCGCGCCGGCAAGCATCACCCCACCGAGGGCAACGGCGGTGAGGTGGGTAGCAATGATGGTGCGAAGTTTCATGGTTTTTCTTTCGTTTCGGATAAACAAGTGGACAAAGACTGGGCGTTAGCGCGCATGAAGTCGATATAGGAATGCGCCTGCCCACCGCCTGGCGGGTCCAGCGAATCACCGCGGATCGTGCACACTTTGACGCCTAAACGGCCAGCGACTTGGACAAGATCGCTCGGTGCACCCTCCGCTGCCGGTTCCAGGAACACCGCGGGGACATGGAGGTTCTCCAGCGTGCGCGTCAGCGCAATAATGTCGCGCGGACTCGGCTCCTGCGATGGGTTCGGTGTGACATAACCAGCCAGGTTCAGCCCATACGCGTCCGCGAGGTAGCCATAGCCGTCATGCGTGGTCACGAGGTTGCGTTGATCCTGCGGGATCTGATCCAGGGTGGTTTTGACGTCGGCATTGAGGGCGTCGAGAAGCTCCACATAATGCTCCGCATTCGTGCTGTACTGCGCACTGTGCGCCGGATCAGCCGCGCTCAGCTCATCGCGCACGAGGTTCACCACGGCCTTCACGGCGTTCACGTCGTGCCAAAAATGCGGATCGTATTCACCGTGCACATGCTTGCCCAGCACCGCCTGCGGCAGCAGATACGTCTCATCGCCAGGATTGCCCAGGAAGCGGTACTCGCGCCCCGCGGGGACCTCTTGCAGCGTCGCGCTCGGCACAGCGATCACCGCGCGCTCGTAAGCATGGCTTATCGACGTCTCCCCCTCCCCCGGCGCATCCCCCAACAGCCCAATCGAGCCGTGGTAATCCGCACCGAACTCCGCGGTGATATCCACGTGCCCACCGGTAATCACGTCCGCTCCGGGGAGCACCTCATGCGGATTCACGCCCACGGCGATGGTGAATGTCTGGTCTTTCAGCGGAGTCGGTTCAGCATTGATGTCCGCCCGCGCGGTGGCACCCACCGTGATCGTGTACACACCTGGTTCAGAGAATGCCCAGCTGACGTGGGTGTGGGCGTCGATGGGCAGCGTCGTTTGGTCCTTTTCATCCAACCCATCCGCGGAGTTGAACAGCAGCTCCGGAGTGCCAAAAGTGCCCACGATGTAGGCTGCCATGTCCCCGGGACCGTCGATGTGCTTCAACGAGATATCCGCCACTGCTGTCTTAGGCACCGCCGCTTTATCTTGCTCCGGCACCGCCACGCGAAGGCCCAACCATGGGGCATCCAGGCCTGCATCCTCGACGAGCAACCGCGGCTGAAAACCATGCCGTTCCGCCCGCTCCGCCACCGGCACAACCCGTGTGCCCTCCGGCACCGTCGTGTCCACCGTCCGGGTCAGGCGCTGCGGCTCCAGCAGCAGACCATTGGTGAACACCACGTCCGCATACGCAATATCGCGCACCGCGCGCAGGCCTAACTCATAACTGTGTGCATCCGCGCCAGGCGGGATGAGTCCGGTCACCTCTGCCGCATCCCCGGCAACATTGCCGACGATGTCCGCGAGTATCGACGTCGTGGCCACCACCCGCGTCTTCCCGCCGCCTGCCTCAGCCGCCGTCCCCTGGACGGCGCAGCCCGCAAGCGCCCCTACTAACCCCAGCGCCGCAAGCGCACGGGGTACCTCGTGTCGGATCATCCGAAGAGCTTCCTAGACACCCGCACCATGCCCGCGCCGAACACCAGGACACCAAGCCCCAGGATCGCGAACGGAATGGTCATGATGGACATGCCCGTATCCGCCAGGCTGCCACCGCCGGTGCTGCTTGCGCCGGATGCCCCGCCGGCCCCTCCTGCCCCGCCGGTCCCGCTAGCGGGGCCGGAGCCGCAGTTGGCCTGATCGTCGTAAAGCGCGCCGAAATCAAAGTGACCGTTATTCGCATTGCCCTGGCCGCCCACGACGAACGTCAGCGTGGCCGCGCCGGACACCGTCTGTCCGCTCTTCGTCTTGGCAGTCTGCGTGACGGTGACCTTGTACGTGCCCGGCTTACCGAAGACCCATGACGGGTGCACATGTGTATTCGCCGGAATCGTGTGCGATCCCTGCGCCTTGCCATTCGCCGCGCGGAACCACTCTTCACCCACGACCTGGCCCAGGCCACCCTGGGTGAACACCGCCATCGGACCAGGGCCGTTGAAGCCCGTGATCGTCCACGTCACCTCACCGGTGGTGTGCTGCAAAAGCGACGGGTGCTGAGTATTCGCACCCAGCCACGGCACACCGGCCTGCTGGACGGAACCGATCATCCACACGTCACCGGCCGGCACCGGGCCGATCGCCTGCGGCAACCGTGCCTTGGCCTCGTTGCCCAGGCCGAAGCTCAAGCTCGCCGGGTCCTTCCACGTGGCCGGGGACGTCCTATCGTCTTTCACCCGCGGCAGAAGTCCTGGGGAGCACTTCTGTGTGGTGCCGGTGTTGCCGGCGCTTCCGCTGTTTGCTGCCGGCGCTGGGGCTGCTTGCTGTTGCTTCTGCGTCGCCGACTGTTGCGAGGCCGCCACCGGCTGAGGTTGATCAGACTTCTTCTCGGAGCCGCTCGATGCACCTCCAACCTGCCACGTGTACGTCGCCTCATTGGACTCCGTGCCACCCGCCGAGGCCTTCACCTTCATGGTGTAGTTACCGGGCTCAGTGAACAACCAGCTGGCATGCACGTGGGACGGCTCCGCCTGTGCGATAACGCTGCCTGGCTTCATGGTGAACTCGCCGCCAGAAAACACCGGCTCCACCCCACCAAAGCCCTTCTGCTGGAACAGCCACACATCGCCGGGACCATTGATGTCGGTGATGGTGATGTCCACTGCGCTGAACCCACCCTGCTTCACATCATTGGTGTCCCAGCCCGGCCACAACCTGTCACTCTCCTGTGTTTGGGGCAGGTAGTAGCCGCCGGTACCGATCTCCGCCACCTGGGCCGTATCCTCCGTGCGAGTGTTCTCCCCCACCGTGAGCGTCACATTCGCCGGGTCATGCACCACGTGCTGGCCAGTGACATCCTCGCGCAGAGCCAACTTCAGCTGGCTGCCATCGGCAGCGACATGGAACACGTCCACGTGACCACGGTCCAGCACCACATCCGCCGCGTGTGCTGGGCCGGCACCAAGCGCCATCGCGAGAAACGCGCACGCCATAACCACCAATGTTTTCAAGTGCGACACGAAGGGCCCCTTTTCACTTTTCCCTAATTAACTTCGCGTCAATGTACTGCAAATGGGAACCGTTTTCATATCGCCTTGAAAGGTCACCCACATTTGGTGGTAATCGTTTTCAAATAGTGTTCGTTGTCGGTCCGTCACTATGGGTCGGTTGTGCACGATTTTCGAAAATGGTGCACAACCCCCATCAAAATCCCAGGACTGCCCTGAACTTTCGAAAATGGTGCACAGCAAATGGCCCCAATGCGACTAGGAAACGCACCGTCGAAAAGCAAGAAGCCCCGCCGACACTCCCTCACTGGGAGCGCGGCGGGGCTAGTCGGGCCAGCCGAAGTGGCTTAAGCCTCGGTGTAGTTCTTCTGCACCGACGGGTCAACCGGGACGCCCGGGCCCTGGGTAGCAGAGACGGTGACCTTCTTCAGGTAGATGCCCTTAGCGGAAGACGGCTTCAGACGCAGGACCTCATCCAGGAGAGCGCCGTAGTTCTCAGCGAGCTGCTCCGGGGTGAAGGAAGCCTTGCCGATGATGGCGTGCAGGTTGGAAGCCTTGTCCACGCGGAAGGCGATCTTGCCGCCCTTGGAGTCAGCAACAGCCTTAGCGACGTCCGGGGTAACGGTACCGGTCTTCGGGTTCGGCATCAGACCACGCGGGCCGAGGACGCGAGCAACGCGGCCGACCTTAGCCATCTGATCCGGGGTAGCAATAGCAACATCGAAATCGATGTTGCCAGCGTTGATCTGCTCGATCAGCTCGTCAGAACCGACGATGTCAGCGCCAGCCTCCTGAGCCTTGGTTGCGTTCTCGCCCTCAGCGAAGACAGCGACGCGGACGGTCTTACCGGTGCCGTTCGGCAGGTTGACGGTGCCGCGGACCAGCTGGTCGGCCTTGCGCGGGTCGACGGACAGACGCATTGCAACGTCGATGGTTGCGTCGTACTTCTCGGACGCGGTCTCCTTAGCCAGCTTGACTGCCTCGAGCGGGGAGTACAGGTTGGTGCGGTCGACCTTCGCCAGCTGTGCGGCGTAGTTCTTAGATTGCTTCTTGGCCATGTTGATTCCTTAAAAGTGATGTAGGGAATGTGGTGCGGGCCTGACCCGGCCCTACCACGGGAAAGAAGTTTTTACTTCTTCACTTCGATGCCCATGGAACGAGCGGTGCCAGCGATGATCGCCGCACCTGCCTCGATGTCACGAGCGTTGAGGTCTGCCTTCTTGGTCTCAGCGATCTCCTTGCACTGATCCCAGGTCACAGAACCGACCTTGTCAGTGTGCGGAACACCGGAGCCCTTCTGGATACCAGCGGCCTTGAGCAGCAGCTTGGATGCCGGCGGGGACTTCAGGATGAAGTCGAAGGAGCGGTCTTCGTAGACCGTGATCTCCACCGGGACAATGTTGCCGCGCATGGACTCGGTTGCGGCGTTGTACGCCTTGGTGAACTCAACGATGTTCACACCGTGCGCACCCAGAGCCGGACCAACCGGCGGAGCCGGGTTAGCCATACCAGCTTCAATCTGCAGCTTGATCAGGCCGGTGACCTTCTTCTTAGCCATCGAATTACCTCATTTCCTTGGTACAGGATGCAGCCACGATGTTTAGCTGTATCCTTCCGGATTCCGGGCGTAACCCAGCAACCGGGGATGAACGTTTATCACGCACCTACCTGTGGCAGGCACGATCGATAAGTGTATGTCACTGGGGCACCCACCCCCAAATCGCAAAAGACCCAGCCGGAGCCGGGTCTTCATGCGCAAAGGGAGCGGAGCGCTACATGATGCGCTCGATCTGGTCGGCGGTGAGCTCCACCGGGGTCTCGCGGCCGAAGATGGACACGAGTGCCTGGATCTTGCCGGTCTCCGGATCAATCTCATTGATGGTTGCGGAGACACTAGCCAGCGCGCCGGAGAGAATCGTGACAGCCTCGCCGACCTTGAAGTCGTGCGCGACCTTCGGCGCTTCCTCCTGCTCCGGCATAGCGATGACGGTCTCGCCCTCCGGGCTGACCTTCGTCTCTTCACCTTCAACAGGCGCTTCCTTCGGCATGAGGAACTTCGCCACATCGCGGTGCTTGACTGGGGTGGCATTGCCCTCGTTGCCCACGAAGGAGGTCACGCCCGGGGTACCGCGAACCACAGACCACGCTGCGTCATTGATGTCCATGCGCACGAGGACGTAGCCCGGCAGAAGCTTGCGCTTCACAATCTTGCGCTTTCCATCCTTGAGCTCCACTACCTGCTCAATCGGCACAACCACGTCGTAGATGGAATCCTCCACCTCGAGGGTCTGGATACGCATATCCAGGTTGGTCTTCACCTTGTTCTCGTAGCCCGAGTAGGACTGGATGATGTACCACTGGCCCGGCAGCTTCTTCAGCTCACGGGTGTACTTGCGCAGGCGAGCCTTGTACTCAGCATCAGCGCTTTCCTCCGGCTCCCCACCCAGAGCAGCCTCAGCCTCAGCGACAGCTGCTTCCGTTGATTGGGTTTCCGGATCGGTGGACTCCTCTACGGCGCCACCGTCGCTGACCATGTCAGCCTCCTGCTCCTGGATGACTTCCTGGGCGACTTCCTCGCTGTACTGATCGTCTGCCATGACCGCTCCTTATACGTCGGGGGCTGTGAGTTAGTGGAAGTGAATATGGCGCCCAGCCTACAGCGCTCATCCAAAAACTGATCCCGCCTTACCCTGAGTTCAGGGCGGCGGGATGTTTTTCTAGTGCGTGATTATACCTACCGGACGAGGATTTGCTCAACTAGCCAGGCTCCACCCTTGTCCACGCCCCACACCAGGGCCGTCATGACAATAAGGAAGCCGAACACGATAAGCGTGTAGTTCAGCATCTGCTGGCTGGTCGGCCAGACGACCTTGCGCATCTCCTGCACAACTTCACCCGGGAAAGCCGCTGCACCATTACCGGTGGTGGACTTATCTTCCGGAGTGGTGGCCGGAGCGCGCTTTTCTTCGTAGGACTCAGAGGTGACGGACGATGCACCGCTCATCTGACGCTTGCCAGTGGGCTTTGCGGCATTCCGGCCTGGCTGGTTCTCAGTCACAGCTCTCCTCGACTTGGGTCTATATGGCAGGGGCGACAGGACTCGAACCTGCAACCTACGGTTTTGGAGACCGTTGCGCTACCAATTGCGCCACGCCCCTTTGGCTTACTGCAAAACAGTACGCCAACCCTACCATGAACACTCGTGCGCTCTTGGGAGGGCGAGCACATCCTCCCGACCGAAACCGGGTAGATGAGTAGCGATGGCGAGAATTGAACTCGCGACACAGCGATTATGAGTCGCTTGCTCTACCACTGAGCTACACCGCCATGTTGATTGCTGTTACCAGCAAAAAACAGAGCCCCCTAACAGAATCGAACTGTTGACCTTCTCCTTACCATGGAGACGCTCTGCCGACTGAGCTAAGGGGGCTTAAGCCTCTTAAGCGTTGGCCGCTCGTTTGAAGCCTTTGAAAGATTAACCTGTCTTACATAAAAGACACAAATCGGCAGGCCAACGCTATTTTTTAAGCGCTTTTTATGTGCTTAAAAAGGCAACTTGATGTTGAAGTTATCGTGTGCCCACTTCGCGATAGGCGCCGCAGACAGCAGACCAGCCACGAATGCGAGCAGCGCACCAAAGACAGCACCGATGATGGCGCCGAGGTTCGGCTTATCGACGGCCTCACAATCAACCGTCTTCGCATTCTCCGCACCACGCAGGGAGATTCCGCCGGTCACACCGTCATCGGCCCAGAGGAAACGAGTGATCTCCTCTGCCTTGCCAGCAACGCACTCGCCGGTGGAGGTGAACGAACCAAAGCCCTCGTTGGCAAAGTTTGCAAACTCAGCCGGGCGCGCCTGAATCTCGGATGCTGGGGCAAATTCAGTGCCGTTGTGGGCAAGGAGGATGGACTGGCCGTCGCAGGCTTCGTCGCAAAGCACGCGGAGCTGCTTTTCCTGCTGGCGGTAATCCAGCGCCATCACACCCGCGAACGGCGACTGGTAGGTCTGCTTGAGCTCAAACGTGCCGTTTTCCTTCAGGCCAAGGAAGTAGACCTTGCCATCAGCCTCGACGCCGACGGCGAAGAGCTTCTGCTCCGGGATGTAGGAGATCGCTTCCAGGCCAGAGTTCGGCTTGATATCGCCGACGACGTCCTTGAGGTTCCACTCGGCCGTGGCCTTGAGCTCCTCCTGCCCCTCTTGAACCTCGAAGCGAAGGACAGACGGGCGGGAGACCTTCTTGTCATCGTTGTTGCGCTCGGTGGCCACGTAAATCGCACCATCCGGGCCAACGGTGACGCCCTCAGTGTCCAGGGTGCCCGTGCCGTCGGCGTACTTCAGCGTCCACGTGCCGGCAAGCGTGTACTTCTTGGCTGCCTTGTCGTAGTCGAGGGCGTAGAGCTTGCCAGTGCCGTTGTTGACCACCCACGCGCGGCCATTCTCGTCGAAGTCCACTCCAGACATGTCCTCACCGGAGAAATCGCCGCCGAGGTCGACGTTGTAGACCTGGTCGTACGGCCACGGCTCGACCGCCTGCTCAGGAGCATCTTGTTCCTCTTCGCCGGCAGCGCCCTTGTTCTTCAGCTGCTTGGTGGCCTCACCAGTGATAGCAAAATCACCAGTCATGTCTGGGATGCGGCCCCAGGTGGAATCGGCTTTGTCGGGGAAGTCCCAGCTGGTTTCGTCGATAAGCTGCTTGTTTGTGTCGAAGAGGCGGACCTGGTCTTTCTTGCCGCCTAGGCCGAAACCTGCGGAGCCGTCCGGGGTCTGATCCTTCGTGTGGATGACGTAGTAGCCGCCGGACTCGATCTTGGTGTTGTCCGGAATGACGATCGGCGTGTGGGTGTCATCGTCGTCCAGGATCGACCAGCCGGAGATGTCGATGTCCTCGTTCGGGTTGGTGTTGGCCAGCTCAACCCAGTCCGGGGAGCCGTTGGCCTCGACCTCGTTGATCACGATGAATTGGGTGCCGTCGGCCGCAAAGGCAACCGGGACAGCGAATCCGGACAGGACAAGAGCAGCGGAAACCGGCAGAACGGTCGCCGCGCGGAAACGGGAACGGGACACAGAAAACATCCTTCAACGCGTTAGAAAACTTGCAGTGCGCGTTCGAAAGTAGCCCCGGTTTTTGAACAGTCCGCGACATGGAAGTGACGTCAGCGTTGCCAGTGGATGGCGTCTTTGTGGAGGGGTCTGCTCTCAACTTTCGAAAGTTGAGAGCAGTCCTGGGGTTTTGATGCGGGTTGTGCACGATTTTCGAAAATCGTGCAGCCGGGGAGGCTGGGCGGGCCG
>NZ_JAKMUS010000022.1 GCF_027570075.1 Corynebacterium meitnerae | reverse complement strand
CAAAGGTTACTGGCGGTGGCCGCCCCCTATTTCCTGGGGCCCACCATCAGCAAGCGTTACACCACACTAAGGGACGCAACCCACACAAACAATCGGACACCCTCAACTGAATCAACCCACGCTTACACACAACTGCTGCGCAGAATCGCCCAACCGTTATGCGTCGTCCTCGACGGCGGACAAGGCGCCTACTCAGCGATCAAAGCCTGCTGGCCCACAACCATGATCCAACGCTGCCTCGTCCACGCCCAACGCGTCATCCGTCGCTACACCACATCACGGCCCCGCACCGACGCTGGCAAAGCGATCTATGCCCTAGCGCTGAAACTGACCAAGATCACCACCTTGGACCAGGCACGCCAGTGGACCATCAGACTGCACGAGTTCGGGGTGGTCTACAAGGACTTCCTGAACGAGAAAACACCCGTACCCAAAGAGCGCCGCACCCCCAGCCACCAATGGGAATTCACACATATCCGGGTCCGAAAGGCATACAACTCGCTTTTGCACTTATCGCACAACAACTGGCTGTTTGCCTATCTCCAACCCCCGCCAGAAGCACTCGAACCGGCCCGGTGGGCAGCAACCACAAACAGCCTAGAAGGCGGAGTCAACGCACATCTCAAACGCATCGCTGACGCCCACCGAGGCAGATCCGGGGAACGACAACGCAAGATGCTCGAGTGGTACCTGCACTCGAAAATGCAGCTGCCTGACAACCCACTCGAGATCGCCAGGCAGTGCAATTACGGACAAGATCAACTCGCCAAAGTTCCCGATCTCGTCCCAGAAGACCACAACACAGCCGACCACGAAACAGGACGACCAGCCTTCTACGACAACGCTATCCCAACCGAATACCAACGCAACATAGGAATCCGCAAAGGCCCCATGCAATAAAGAAATGCCCGCCCGGCGACACGCCGAGCGGACACACTTTTTGCTACTTAACCCCCAGGTGGGTTGGGCAGAGAAAAAGGAAAACCCCCTCCGCGGAGGGGGTTTGATCTGGTCGGGATAACAGGATTTGAACCTGCGACCTCTTCGTCCCGAACGAAGCGCGCTACCAAGCTGCGCCATATCCCGGTGTCCGAAAACCATGGCCGAGGGGCCGTGGTGCGGTACTCGGGATACTCTAGTCCACGGCGCCGATACTGCCAAAACGCCTGATCAAACCCATGGCACCGCGGTGCCATGGGTTAGGAGGGGCGCTCAGTGATCCGGATGAGGCTGGCGGACGGGCGGCAGAACAGTCGGACCGGAGCGAATTTGGAGGTGCCCAGGCCGTTGGACACTTCCAGCCACATCTTGCCGTAGCGGTGCAGGCCGGAGGCGCGCCCCCGATCGATGTCGGCGTTGGTCACCAGGGCGTGGCCGCCGGGGAGGCAGATCTGCCCGCCGTGGGTGTGGCCGGCGAGAACCAGGGGATAGCCGTCAGCCTCAAAGCGGTCGAGGACACGCCGGTAGGGGGCGTGAGTGACACCGATGGCCAGGTCGGCGGCCGGGTTGGGGGCGCCGGCGACGGAGTCGTAGTCGTCGAAGTCATGGTGGGCATCATCGGTACCGGTGACAGCCAGTTTCAGGCCGCCGGCTTTGAACTCCAAGCGGGCATGGGTGGCGTCCTGCCAGCCGCGCTCAATGAACGCGGCGCGCATGCCCTTCCACGGCAGGTCCACGTAGGAGGGTTCACGCTTCTGGTCCAGCAGGTACTTCAACGGATTGACCATGCGCGGGGCCCAGTAGTCGTTGGTGCCAAAGACGAACACACCGGGGCGGTCCAGCAGCGGGCCGAGGGCGTTGAGTACGTCGGGGACGGCACGCTCATCAGACAGGTTGTCGCCGGTGTTCACCACCAGATCCGGATTCAGGGCATCGAGGGCACTGACCCACGCCACCTTCGTCTTTTGCCCCGGGATCATGTGGAGGTCGGAGACGTGGAGGAGGGTGAAGGCGGGGGGCCGGCTCGAGGCGTCGATAAGCGGATTGCGCGGCAACGTGCCGGGCGGAAGGATGGGCAGCTCGTATGTTTTGAGCTGGAATTTTGTTAGTTCACGCACGCCGAGTGCGAACGTCGCGGCGCCGAGACCTGCGCCTGCGAGGGCTAGTTGTACCAGTCGCTTCCTCATTCGCCTAAGACTACCCTCGACTATTCTCGGAACCATGAGTGAACTGAAATCAAAGATCTCCGCCGACCTTAAAGAAGCCATGAAGGCGAAGGACAAGACCCGCCTGGGCGCGATTCGTATGCTGCTCGCTGCGATTCAGACCGAGGAAACGGAAGGCACGAAGCACGAGCTCACGGACGATGAGGTGCTGAAGGTCATCGCGCGCGAGATCAAGAAGCGCCGCGAATCCGCCGAGATCTACACGCAGAATGGCCGCGAGGATCTTGCGGAGACGGAGCTCGCTGAGGTCGCTGCGCTCGAGGTGTACCAGCCGGAACAGCTCAGCGATGAAGAGGTGGCCAAGCTTATCGACGAAGCTGTGGCCGAAACCGGCGCCACCTCCATGAAGGAGATGGGCCAGGTAATGAAGCTGGCTACGGAGAAAGCCGCTGGCCGCGCGGACGGCAAGCGCCTGTCCACCGCGGTGCGCGCACGCTTGGCTTAGTCGCTTCTACCCGAAGAAATCCGAAACGCTATCGGCGAAGCGGTTGAAATCCCGCTCAAAATCCTCCCGCGAGTAGCTGGGCGCGGAATCGTCGTCGTTTGACCGGCGGCGGTCCCTGTCGCGGGAAGGTGAGCCGTCAGAGACCACCAGAGTGATGGTGGAATTCGGGCCTGGGTCCGATACGGAGCGGGTGTTCACCACCTCGTCGCGCGGCTTGCCGGTGCCAGAGGTGGTTGTCTCGCGGACGCGGAACCCGGCGTCTTCCAGTGCCTTGCGGGCTTCATCCTTGTGCATGCCCACCACGCGCTTGAGTAGCTCCTTGCGTGCGGACGGGTCGAACAGCGCGCTCGGCGCAGGCAGACCTGCATTTTCGACGCCCGCGCGCGACGCCATCGCAAACCACGAGTGCGCCGCTTCGTGCCCGCCGTAGAGGCTGCCGTTGGAGCACTGGCGCACCGGGCCGGTGCACAGCGGGGTGGTCTGTGTGCCATCGTTATATATATAGGTGGCGGCAGCGAAGCCATTGTTGAATCCGAGGAACGCCGAGGACTGGTGGGACTCGGTGGTGCCCGTCTTGGCGGCCACCGCGCCATGCCAATTGTTGGCACCGGCTGCGTCCTTGGCGGTGCCGGAGACGGCGTCCTCAGACATGCCGCCGGCAAGACCGGCTGCCACATCCTCAGATACTGCCTGCTGGCAATCGGGGCGGTCGATGAACACTTCTTCGCCGTTGCGGTCCACGACCTTCTCCACCGGGTTCGGTTCACACCACATGCCCTTGGATGCCAACGTTGCGCCAACATTGGACAGCTCGAGTGGGTTCACCGGGGTGGGGCCCAGGGTGAAGGAGCCCAGGTTGTGCTGGCGGAAGTAGTCGGCGATGGAGCTCTCCCCATCAAAAGTGCCAGCATCCTCATAGGAGCGCAGTCCAAGACGGACGGCCATGTCCACGGTTTCTTCCACGCCCACGTTCTCAATGAGCTTGACAAACGACGTGTTCGGCGACTGCGCCAGCGCATCCCGCAGGGTCATCTCTGGGGCATACGTACCAGCGTTTTCCACACAGTAGGCGCCAGCCGGGCAATTCCGGGCGCCACCTTCACCCATGCCGTAGACCACCGCACGGGTGGGTACTTCGAGCTTGGACTCGAGGTTGTAGCCCTTCTCCAACGCAGCAGCGGCGGTGAAGATCTTGAACACCGAGCCAGCGCCGTTGCCCACCATGGTGGAGGTTTGCGGGAGCACCGTCTCACCCGCATCTTGGTCCAAGCCGTAGCCGCGGGAGGAGGTCATGGCCAGAATCCGGCGGGAATCCTCGCCAGGCTCAACCACGTTGATTACCTCGGCCACGCCCTGCTGCTTGGGGCTGACCGCGCCGGCGGCAGCCTCATGCGCGATGGCCTGAACCTTCGGGTCCAAGGTGGTGGTGATGGTGTAGCCGCCACGCTCAATCTCCTCCATGGGCAAGCCCTTGCTGTCCAGGTAGCGCAGCGCGTAATCACACAGGAAGCCGGAATCGCCGGCGGTGATGCAGCCACGGGGGAGGAGGGAGGGCTTTTCCAGGATTCCCAACGGTTCCTGGGCGAAGCGGTCCGCTTCAGCCTGGGCGAGGTAGCCCGCATTCACCATGGCTTGGAGGACCGTGTTGCGGCGTTCCGTAGCGCCCTCCGGGTTGGTATACGGGTTGAGAAGCTCAGATGACTGCAGCATGCCCACCAACATGGCAGCCTGCGGCACCGTTAGTTCCGCCGCGGAGGAATCAAAGTAGGTGCGGGCAGCCGCTTCAATGCCGAAGGCGTGATTGCCAAAGGAGACGAGGTTGAGATACCGCGCCAGAATCTCCTCCTTGGACAACTGCTTGTCCAGGTCGGAGGCCATGCGCATTTCACGCAGCTTGCGGGGAATGGACTGCTCGGTCGCAGCGCTCTGCTCCTCCGGGTTATCTGCCTCCACGAGCAGCAGGTAGTTCTTCACGTACTGCTGGTTGATCGTGGACGCACCCTCAGCCACTCCACCGGCCAGGATGTTGGTCACCATGGCGCGTGCAAAGCCTTGCATGTCGACGCCTTCGTGCTCATAGAAGCGCCTGTCCTCGATAGCCACGAGCGCATCCTTGGCTGCCTGGCTGATCTCATCTGGCTCTACCTCGTAGCGGCGCTGGGTGAAGATCCACGCCATCGGATCGCCGTTCTTATCGGTGACTGTGGTGACGCCGGGGGCGGTGCCGTCGGCAAGCTCCGCGAGATTGGATTGCATCGTCGAATTCACACGGTTGATGGCGGCACCGCTAATGCCGGCGACGGGGGCAAGGGTGAGTACGGCAGCGAGCGCCGCGGCCACGACGCCGACAAGCAGTTTTCCTAACGAACCTAGTGATGACACCCCTCATACACTACGGCGTGCTTTTGCGAAGCGGAATCATCACCTACCCCCGAGTGTGTGATCTAGTCGACAGTTTTGAAAGGGCGTGATTAGACTTACATCCCGTCGCCACATAAATTCCGGCGCTTTGGAAAATATTTGGGTCTTTGAGACTTTTGGAAAGGAGACTGTTGTGACTGCGACGCTCAGCAACCGCACTCTTGGAACTGCTGCTGCTCACCTGAAGGGGAGTGTCGATCTAGTACGCCCGGTCAAGCCGTCCTCTTTCAATGGGTTCCGTGTAACACCGCAAGCACGGCCGCAAGACACGGTGGACACGTTTGAGCGTGGCGAGTGGGTCACCCAAGCTGTGTGCCGCCAGGGCGATCCGGACGCGTTGTTTGTCCGTGGAGCTGAGCAGCGCAAGGCGGCCGCCATCTGCCGCAACTGCCCTGTGCTGATGGAATGCCGTGCGGACGCGCTGGACAACAAGGTCGAATTCGGCGTGTGGGGTGGCCTCACCGAGCGTCAGCGCCGCGCAGTTCTTCGCAAGAACCCGGACGTGACGGACTGGGTAGAGCACCTCAAGGCCGGCCGCGAGATTGTCGGCCTGTAGGTCCCCCTCGCTCCTGGTTACTTCCCCAGGAGCTTTTGCAACAGCGTGATCACACCCGCGATACCAGCGGTAATACCGCTGAACACGAACGTCACTGCCAATAGGCCTGAGACGAGTGACTCTGCATCGGGGTCCAGCGTTTCAAGCAGGATCACGAACAACACAAACGACGCCACGCAGAGGATCGCCGACCACTTGAACACCTTGGGCGCGCGCTTCTTCGGCCGGGGCGCAGCGAGAGGCGTTGGCTTCACGACGTCCCCGCCCCCAACCGCCGCCGCAAACGGGTCATAGGGCGAGCTCCACGCCTCCTTTAGTAGTTCTTCTGGCGTTGGATCGGCGGCAGCCGGCTTAGGTTCTTCGATCACGGGCGCGGCAACTGGTGTTTCCGGGACACCGTCGATAGCCAGGTCGACGACCAGCTCCACCAGCTTGTGCTGGCGTTTTTCACCGACGCCCGGCAAATCAATCACATCGTCCGCACTGGCGCTGAGCATCTGGTCGTGGTGCAAGCTCCATACGGCCAAGTACCGGTCAATGCCCGCGCCGGTGGCTTCGGGGGCATGGTGGGGCAACAACGCGGCGGCAAGCTCATGCAGTGGCCGGTCGGGGTAGAGCGAGATCCACGCGGCGGCGATGTCAGCGCTATCGGTGCCGGCGAGAAGCTCCTCCGCAGTGAGCCAGGGGAAGAGTCCCAGTAGGGAATCATCGATGTTGTCCACCTGGCCAACGTCGACAGGCTCAAGCGCCTGAGTGTTGGAGGATTCCAGCGCGCTGAGCAGCTGCGCAAAGGCGGTCTCGCCGATGATGGGTACACCCTTTTCGCGTGCCAGCTGTGCCTTCCCGCTCATGGTGTCCGGGTTCGCGGCCACGAGGACCGCGCACGTGCGCTTCACCCCGCCAACGTCGAGGCCGGCAGCCGTTGCGCGTTGCGCCCACACCTCGCGGGGGAGATCAAGGGTTCCGGTGAACGCCACGCGATCGCCGGGCTTCAGGGCAAAACTTGCCTGCACATCACCGGTGGTCGGATGTTCCATCAGGGCTGCTGTGACCGTAGGGTCTACTCCCAGCGCACCACCGATGGCCAGTAAGGTCGCACGCTCACTGTCCGTGATCACCCCGTCGGCCCAGGCCTCAATGACGAGCTGACGGATGAATTCCTCATTGATCGCATCCACATCGTCGGGGCCTAAGCCCGATTGGACCGCTACCTTTTCAAGCTGCTGGACCTCGGTGCGAGAAATCTCATGATCGATGAGCGCGCGGGTCAATTCATCGCGGTACGCATCCTCATTCTTGTGCCCACTCGCCGGGAGTGACTGTGACAATTTGTGAGCCCACGTGCCCTCGCGTGAAGCACTGCCACGAGGCAACAAGTTCGCAGTGGAGGTTGGGCGGGTGGTGCACGTAGCTGCCGGAAAACCACTGATCGGCGCTGCATTGTGCGCGACAAAGTGGGTGAAAAGCTTGGCCGTCGCCTGCGCATCCCCCACAGCGGAGTGGGGGAAATCATTGTGAAGGCCGGTGGCGTCGAGAGCCTCTGCCAGCTTTTTTACCCCCAAGTAGCGGGATGCCAGATCCATCGTGTCAATCCACCGCGCCGGCAGCTTCACATTAACTCCCGCGCGCTCAAAGGATTGCTCCAGGAAACGGCGCTCAAACGGCGCGTTGTGCGCCACAAGCACGCGCCCATTCAGCACGTCACCGAGGTGCTGCGCCACATCATCAAAGGTGGGAGCATTAACGACGTCCGTTGCCGTGATCTTATGAATCTCCGAATTCGAAATATCCCGGAGTGGCTGAATGAGGGTTTCCCACGTGCCTTGGACCCCAAGATTGGGGTCCAAGAGGACCACACCAACTTCAATGATCCGGTCGTTGCTGGAAAAACCCGTGGTCTCCAAATCCACTACCGCGTATCCCAACTGATTCACCATGTCCGCCATTCCCTCAGGCCGATGCTTGTTTTTAGAAGTTCTTACATGCCTCAAGCTAATCGATGGCTCCGACATGCCTTCCGAAACTGGGGCTCACCCGTTCGAAAGGGCATGATTGCGGTGGCGGAGTGGAATGCACCGGTAGTGTGGTGGCCATGAAGAAATGGGAATACGTCACTGTGCCACTGTTGTCTCACGCCACGAAGCAGATTCTGGATACGTGGGGTGAGGAAGGCTGGGAGCTCGTCACCGTCACTCCTGGCCCGAACCCGGACAACATGGTTGCGTACATGAAGCGGGAGCTCTAAACCATGGCAGTGCTTGAGCGTATTGAAGAACTGGGACTTACCCTTCCGGCCGTTGCTGCACCTGTCGCTGCTTATGTTCCCGCCGCCAAGGTGGGCAACCAGGTGTGGACGTCGGGCCAGCTGCCTTTCGTCGACGGTGCTCTGCCCGCCACCGGCAAGGTCGGCGCGGAGGTGCCGGAGGAAGAGGCTTACGGCTTTGCCCGCACCGCGGTACTGAACGCACTTGCTGCAGTTCATGCTGAGGTTGGTTTGGAGAATGTCGTGCGTGTGCTCAAGGTTGTGGGCTACGTGGCATCTGCCCCGGACTTTTACGGCCAGCCAGCCGTCATCAACGGTGCATCTGAGTTGATCGGGGACATCTTCGGTGAAAGTGGTGCTCATGTCCGCTCTGCCGTGGGCGTAGCAGTGTTGCCGCTGAATGCCCCGGTTGAGGTGGAGTTGGTTGTTGAGGTCCGCTAGGCGCAGCTCTTCGCCCATTCTGCTGTGGAAGCGGTAGGGTGGAGTACATGAAGCATCCTGCTTATAGCCAGCTGCGTCCAGTGACCCCCTCCGCTGGTGTTGTTTTGGCACCGAACCCCAGCTATGCCGCGTTGGAGGGTACTAATACTTGGGTGATCCGCGATCCGGAGGATGAGTTCTCCATCGTGATCGATCCGGGCCCGGAGGACGAAGGACACCTCAATGTCGTTTCGTCCAAGGCCGACAAGGTTGCCCTCATTCTGTTGACGCACCGTCACCACGACCACGCGGATGGCGCTGTGCGCTTCCGTCAGCTCACCGGCGCTCCGGTGCGTGCCTTCGATGAGCAGTACTGCTCCGAGGGTGAGGAGCCTTTGGAAGACGGTGAGATCATCAAGGTTGACGGCGTCACCCCGCAGATCAAGGTGGTGCACACCCCGGGTCACACAGCTGATTCGGTGTGCTTCTACATCTACTCCGGTGATCCGAACAACCCGGATTCAGTGCTTGAGGGCATTGTCACCGGTGACACGATCGCTGGCCGTCACACCACCATGATTTCGGAAACCGACGGTGACTTGGGTGATTACCTTGAGTCCCTGTCCAAGCTTGAGGAAGACGGCGCAGGAGTCCCGCTACTGCCGGGCCACGGCCCGGATGCGGAGAACCTGGCGGAGTTTGCCCGCAAGTACATTGACCGCCGCGAGTACCGCCTGGATCAGATCCGCAAGGTGCGCGAGGAGCGCGGCAATGATCTGTCCATCACGGAATTGGTGGATGCGATGTATGACGACGTAGATCCGGTGCTCCGTGGTGCTGCTGAGCAGTCCACGCGCGTGGCTCTGCGTTACCTCGACGGTAAGAAATAGACCTCACCAAAAACAAAAAAACAACAGCCGCCCGCTGCCTTTGGCTCGGGCGGCTGCACGATTTTTGAAAGTTGAGTGCACGTCCTGGGCTTTTGCCGGATGGATGCATGATTTTTGAAAGTTGAGTGCACCGGCCCACCCGCGGGCCGCAGACCGGCCCGAAACGAAGCGTTAGCGAGCGCGGCGCGCGAGGTGCTCCGTGTCCACGATGACAACGGACTTGCCTTCGAGGCGGATCCAGCCGCGCTGAGCGAAGGTGGCCAGTGCCTTGTTCACGGTCTCACGGGAAGCGCCGACGAGCTGAGCGATCTCTTCCTGCGTCAGATCGTGGTTGACGCGTAGGGCGCCACCTTCCTGGACGCCGAAGCGGTTGGCCAGCTGAAGCAGGGTTTTAGCCACGCGGCCTGGGACGTCGGTGAAGATGAGGTCTGCCAGCGATGCGTTGGTGCGGCGGAGGCGGCGGGCCAGCACGCGGAGAAGCTGCTGGGAAATCTCCGGGTGATCGGCGATCCACTGCTTGAGCATCTCCGAGTCCATGGTGGCGGTGGTGACCTCAGTGACACACACTGCGGAAGAGGTGCGTGGGCCCGGGTCGAAGATGGACAGTTCGCCGAACATGTCGGAGGGGCCCATGACGGACAGTAGGTTCTCGCGGCCATCGGGGGCGTGACGGGCAAGCTTCACCTTGCCGTCAATGATGATGTACAGGGTGTTTCCCGGCTCGCCCTCATCGAAGATGGTGGTGCCACGGGGGAACGTTTCCGTCTGCATATCGCCGATGAGGTTCACCACCGCATCAGGGTCGACTCCCTGGAAAATGCCGGCGCGTGCCAGTGTGTCCTGTACGCTTTCCATCGCTTCTCCTTCTTGGTTACTTGAGGCGCTAAAGGCCTAAGACATAGTGTCACCCTGGCGTGCTGTGGAATTGGTCACCCATGGCCAGGTTCACGCCCTAGGTCACATTAGTCACCAGAGTAGCATGTCGGCCATTCCGTCCATGCGGGTTTGCCGTACTTTGGCAGGCCTTTTTAAGAAAAATTTGCCCCACAAAACAATTATGGCTAGTTGTGGCTTCCCGCAACGGCGGTTTCCAGCCGTTCCATCAGCACAATGAAGAGTGCGAGAAACAGAGGCGCGAAGAGGGCCGCAAGAAAAGTAACCATGCTCCTTATATTAAGGCGCAATACTGTATCGCTGACTCTCAGCTACTGTCTCCCGCGATCGCTATAGTTAACGGCATGTCTGACGCCGTTTCACCCAACCCGCAGTTTGCGCGCCGGACTCGTCGCCCCGGTACGCACCCGGCAGCGAAGGGGAAAGAAACGGAACTGGGGCGCACCCGTCGTGGCCGGCGCATTAATCGGATGCTGGCCCAGGTGTACCCAGATGCGCATGCAGAACTGGATTTTTCTAACCCACTCGAATTGCTCGTGGCCACTGTCTTGAGTGCCCAAACAACGGATGTGCGCGTGAACCAAGTCACGCCTGAACTGTTCCGGCGTTTCCCCACGGCAGAGGCCTATGCCGCCGCTGACGTGGATGAGATCGGGGAGATCATTCGGCCGGTGGGGTTCTACCGGGCGAAAGCGGGGCATTTGAAGGGGTTGGGGGAGATGCTCGTCGATAAGCATGGTGGCGAAGTCCCTGAAGACCTCGATGATCTGGTGAAACTTCCTGGCGTGGGGCGAAAAACTGCGCATGTGGTGCGCGGCAATGCCTTTGATTACCCGGGGTTGACTGTGGATACGCACTTTCAGCGGCTCGTGCACAGGCTTGCGCTGACGGAGGAGAAGGATCCCGTGGCGATCGAGCATGCGATCGGCGCGATTATTGAGAAAAGCGAGTGGACAATGTTCTCCCACCGCATCATTTTCCATGGTCGGCGCGTGTGCCATGCGCGTAAGCCAGCGTGCGGAGCGTGCCCGATCGCGTATGAGTGCCCGAGTTTTGGGGCCGGCCCGACCGAATGGGATGAGGCTGCGGAGTTGGTCACGGGACCTGAACGAGAGCACATCTTGGACCTCGCCTCCGGCGGCGATGGGAGCGAGCGATGAACCGAAATCTCCTGCTTGGCGTGGGTGCGATGGTGGTAGTCACGGTGCTCGTGATTATCGGCGCGCTGAAGCTTTTCAGCGTCGCACCGGGGCCCGAAACCTCCCTGAGCACGGAATCTGCGGCTGAGGAGACAGCTGATCCGGGCGTTGATGAGGGGGCATCGGAGGCCACCAACGACGTCGCACCTGGCTCACGCCCGGACTGTCCTGCGAAGACGGTTGGTGGGGTGGAGCTGCCGTGCTTGGGTGGCAACGAAGCTTCGATGCAGAACCCGGGGCCGAATGATGTGACCGTGGTCAGCCTGTGGGCATGGTGGTGTGCGCCGTGCCGGGAGGAGCTGCCATTGCTCGCCGAGTACGCGGCGGCGCATCCGGAGCTTTCCGTCGTGGGTGTCCATGCGGATAAGAAGGCAGCTGCTGGTGCAGCTTTCTTGGATGAGATTGGTGTTGATCTGCCGTCCTACCAGGATGATTCCGGTGTGTTTGCGGCGGCGCAGGAGTTGCCGCCGGTGGTGCCCATCCTCATGGTGTTCCGGGGTGAGGAGCGGATTGGCATGTTCGCTCGGCCATTCACCAGTGTTGAGGATATTGCGAGTGCTGTCGAGGGGGTTGTGTAATGGGTGTGCAGATTTTTCCCGAACGTTCGCCACTGTGGTTGCGTGGGCTCACCGAGGTGCTGGGCAGTCCAGGCAGTGCGAAGCTGGTGCACAAGATGCAAGGCCACATGCGCTTCGCCTCCCGTAAACCGAAGCATGCGGCGGTGCTCATGTGCTTCACCGGCAGTGCAGATGCTGCGACGTTGCCGGAGGACGCCCAGATCCTGATCACCCACCGCACCCCGACCTTGCGGAACCACTCCGGGCAGATGGCGTTCCCGGGTGGAAGGGTAGACCCGGGCGACGCCGGCCCGGTGGGCGCAGCGCTGCGCGAAGCACAGGAAGAAACCGGCCTGGATCCGTTCGGGGTGACACCGCTGGCGGTGCTGGAGTCCATTGCGGTGGGCCCGTCCGGTAACCCGGTGAACCCGGTGCTGGCATACGCGCAGGAACCGGGGCCGGTGTGGGCAGCGAGCCCGGATGAAAACGATGATGTTTTCTTTGTGCCGCTGTCCCACTTCATCAACCCAGACAACCGTTTCCGAGTTGCTCGCTTGGGCTGGTCGGGCCCAGCGTTTGAGCTGGATGGGTACGTGGTGTGGGGGTTCACGGCCTCCTTGCTGTCAGTGATGATCCGGGAAGCAGGGTGGGAAGAGCCGTGGGAGCACAAGGACGCGGTGGATCTGCGCAAGGCCCTCGGTAGTTCACGCAATGGGGAGGGGCACGGCTTCTAAATGGTTTCGGGTTTTCTTATCGTTGATGTCGTTGTCATTCTGTTGCTCCTCGCTGCACTGATCAGCGGGTGGCGTAGCGGTGCACTATCAGCAGGGCTTGGTGCGCTGGGCATTATCGCTGGTCTCGTCGTAGGCCTTGTTGTTGCATCGGCGGCTGTTGGATTGTCAGATGTACCGAGCGTGCGCATGTTGCTCGTGCTGGCCACGGTCGTGTTGTTCGTGGGTGTGGGCAATATTGTGGGCGCAACAGTGGGGTCCACTCTGCGGGATCGCATGCGTACGAAGTCCTCTCAGCGGTGGGATTCGGGGCTCGGCGCGGTGTTCCAGGGTGTTGTTGCCACGCTGGTGATCTGGCTCGTATCGTTGCCCATCGCTGCGAATGTCTCTGGCCCACTCGGCACTGCTGTGCGCGAATCACGCGTGCTCAGCGCGATGGACAGCGCCACGCCAACATGGGGCAAGCAGGTGCCTGAGCAGATTGCAGCGCTTATCGACGTCGCCGGCCTCCCACCCATGGTCTCCCCCTTCCAAGCACAGGGAGCAGAAGTGGCGGAGCCGGATCCGGCCGATGTGGATCCAGCCGTGATTGAGAAGCTGCGCCCGAGCGTGGTGCATGTGTTGGGGGATGCGGAAAGCTGCCGCCGTCGTCTTTCCGGTTCCGGCTACGTGGCGGCACCGGATTACGTGATCACCAATGCACACGTGGTGGCCGGCACCAACTCTGTTGAGGTGGACACCGTCCTCGGTGTGAAGGAAGCAGACGTGGTGTTGTACAACCCCGAGGTGGACCTCGCGGTCCTTCATGTCCCTGCCTTGGGCATTCCACCGCTGGAGCCCGCACAACGCCCCGCCCGCAGTGGTGATGGCGCTGTTGTCCTTGGCTTTCCTGCTTCCGGCCCCTTCACCGCTTCACCGGCACGTGTGCGTGACAAGATCACCATCTCTGGCCCGAATATTTACGCCACGGGCCGCACTGAGCGTGAGGCCTACACGCTGCGTGGCCAAGTGCGTCAGGGCAATTCTGGTGGACCTTTGGTCACGCCCGAAGGAAACGTCACGGGAGTCATCTTCGGTACCGCCGTGGATGGCAGCAACACCGGTTATGCCTTGACGATGGAGCAGGTCAACGAGGTTGTGGGGGAGATTGGGCGGCTGAAGGGTGCCGTCGATACGCAAACGTGCATGGGTTAGAACCGCGCACCAGTTAGGTGCCTGCGAGGAATGAGTTCAGCGCAGCGACGAACGCGCCGGGCTTTTCAATGTGCGGCACATTCTTCGTGCCCGGAATGCTCCTCTGCTGCGTGTTGGGCGCGCGGCGGCGCGAATACCTTGTAATCCGCTCCCACACCTTTTGCCGTGGGTGAAGCAGCAGAACAGGAGCGTGAACCGGCCCATCCAACGTGTACTTGGGGGAGGGGTCCGGCAGCTCGATGAGCTTTGGAATGAGCAACCGTGAATTGCGCACGATCCCGCGCAACGCGTGATCAATCCTGGCGGCGCGGATGCGTAGGTCCAAGGCCTCCTCGAACGCGGGCGTACTTGTGAACTCTGGGGCGGTGTTGATGGTGAGTTCGCGGCGCCAAATGGTGGGGATGAAGCGCCGACTTGCGCGAATAATGCCACGCGGCAACAGGCCCACACGCACGCGCACCGTCATGTACATGAGCTCCCACGGCCGGCGAAGCATGTGCGTGCGCAGATCATGCGGATGCGCCGCGGAAATGGAGGTGAGGGAGCGCACACGGTGCGGATACGCCGCGGCATAGACCCACGCCATCGCGCCCCCGGTGTCATGGCCAACCAAGTGCACCGTGTCATGGCCAAGTGCCGTAATCACGCCATCAATATCCCCCAGCGCCAACAGCACATCACTGCCCGGTTGTGCTGGCGGCTTGTCTGACATACCGTAACCGCGCATATCCACCGCTGCGACGTGGAAGCCCGCTTCTGCTAATGGTGCGATGACGTGCTGGAAATCCATCCACGCACCAAACGTTCCGTGGATGAGCAGCACCAGCGGATCCTTCGGGTCGCCGGCCACCGCCGCATGCAAACGAATTCCGCGGGTATACAGCAATGTGTGCTCGAATGGCCCCTCCAGGGCAACCGTGTTCGGCGATACGGGCTGCCGCGGTACACGCGGTACACGTGGCGCACGCAGTGCTAATCCAGGAAGCAAGCGGTTGAACTTCATGTGGCGGCCACTACCCCCTCACATAACAAACGCGCCCGTGATCATCTCACGAGCGCGCGGTGAATGCGTCTAGTTCACCGTGAATTACTTAGAACCGTAAGCGATCTCACCCGTATTGCGGGAGGTGAAAAGCTCCGAGGTGTCCTTGGACAGGTTCTTCTGCGCCTTGCCCGGAACCAGATTCTTCAGCTCTCCGACGGACTCAATGGTCTTCTCCGGCTTCTTCATAGCCTTGAAACGCTTCACACCCACCAGGGCCAGCAGGCCAGCGGTGATGAGCATGAGCAGGAAGACCAGGCCGAAGCCCCATGCTTCATTGGTCCAGATGGCAATCAGCTTGGCCAGGAAGAAGAAAAAGAAGAAGGAGGAAAACAGTGCGATAACACCGGCTGCGACGAGCAGGCCACTGCCGATCGCTGCCTTCTTAGCCTCACCGACAACCTCGGTCTTAGCCAGCTCAATTTCGCTACGGACCAGGCTGGACACCTGCTCAGTGGCGTTGGACACCAACGTTCCCAGCGAGTCCGCGCCCGGCTGAGTCACATCCGTATCGCGCAGAGGAATCGAGTCGACCTTAGCGTTGAAGCTGGTCGCACCACTGGTGTACATGCCTTCTTTGCTCACGTTAAAAATAACCTTCCTTCGGTGGGCCTATCGTTCCCGTGCACGGGACCCCGGCCACGGTGCGGACTCCTAGGAATCCGCGATGGACGCACCTTTCAAAGTACCCAAAGTACCGTGGCAATGCTGGAAACGTTCCAGAAAAGATGCCGGAAAAGTGCCTGAAATAAACACAGATGGTTCATGGTAGCAGCCGAAACAGCTGCGGGTGCGAGGGGACGTGTCGGTGACGTGCGGGTGACATGAGTGTTTAGGACGCTCCGCGGCCGCGCTGAGTAAGCCATACGCTCACCGCGGCGAGCGCGGTGACACCAGCGGCAATGCCGGCGCCAATGCCGATCTCACGGGCGCCGGGGGAGGGCACCAAGGGCTCCGGGTTTTTGAATGTGTGGATTTCCCAGCCCTGCTCAGCCGCATGTTTGCGCAAACCGCGCTCCGGGTTCACCGCAACGGGATGGCCAACGATCTCCAACATCGGAATGTCCGTTGTGGAATCGGAGTAGGCATAACAATCCTCCAGGTTGTACCCGCGTTCTGCTGCGAGCTCGCGGATTGCCTCTTCCTTCGCAGGGCCTTTGAGGTACCGCGTAATGGTGCCGGTCAGCTTGCCGTCCACAACCTCAGCTTCCGTGGCCACGATCGTGTCAATGCCGAGTTCCTGGGCAATCGGCTCCACCAGAATCCGGGCTGAGGCGGACACAATGACCAAGTCATGGCCTTGCTTCCGGTGGTAGTCAATGAGCTCGCGCGCCTCGGTGTAAATCGCCGGGGTCACCACAGTGCCCATCGTTTCTGAGACAACGCGCGAAATATCCTCAACATCCCAGCCCTCCACCATCTCGGCGAGGCGGTCACGGGTGGCGTCCATCTTGCTGCTGGATTGGCCCACGAACATGTACGACGCTTTGGTCAGGTACAGCTCCAACGCTTCTTGCCGGGTGATCAGGCCGCTTTCAAGGAAGCCACGGCCAAACGCGAAAGCGGAAGACGTGGCAATGATGGTCTTGTCCAAATCGAAGAACGCAGCCGTGGTCGTGGGCGACATGCAGGCTAGTTTACAGCGCTCCAGCACATGCAACATCGCGCCTGTTCGCGGTGTGTTTTTAGGGTGCGGTGGATGGACTTCGAAAAAAATTTCGAAAAAAATCCTTGCCTCTCTTGTCAATCGTTGCGTCTGTGTGCAACAATGGTGCTCGCACGGCCCCGATATACAGTGCGGCCGGCCCCGGCCCAACCCCCCCTGAGGCCGGGTTATAGACGGCCCGCGCACCCCCCCCGATAGCGCGGGCCGTCACCTATTTCTTGAACACATGGTGTCTCCTCAATGCCCACTTCAGTGTGCAGCCGTGCTGAAAATGGCGGGGTTATCCACAATTTTTTGATGACGCATCTACGGAAACCGGGGTTATCCACAGCTTGCGGAAAGGCCTCTTGAACAGCAGCAACGAGTGCTTGAAAGTGGGGGCATGCGTAATGAAACAGCACCCGTCGTCGTCGCCGTAGGCGATGCGCTTCTTCACCCAGAAGCGATGCATCTCGCCGCCGTCACAGGCCGGCCCGTCATCGATGTTCGCGAGCCCGCGGAGACAGCGCGCCACATCGCGCGGGCGTTTGCAGTGCTTATCGACGACACGTTTTTGGCCGCCCTCACCCCACCCGGTGAAGCCGCTGCCGCGCCTCATCCGGGGATATTCCGAATCGGTGCGAATACAGGCATGGAAGGTGCGGAGCAGCTGATCGCTGAATCAGCGTTCGTCCGTGAATCCTTCATGCTTCCTGCCGAAGCAGCAAGCCTGTTGAAAGCGTTGGGGGAGTTGGCGCTCAGAACCCCGCGGTCTGCGGGCAGTTCCACAGTGGCGGGCGCCGGGGTGGTACTCACCTTCATCGGTGCCGCGGGTGGGGCAGGAACATCCACGCTGGCAGCAGCGGTGGCGCGGACATTAGCGGGCAAGGTGGCATCCGGTTCTGGTGACGGCGTTGATCCCGTACTGGTGGATGGGCAACGTTATTCCGGCGGGCTTGATCTGCTGTTGGGAGTAGAGGAGTCCGTCGGTGCGCGGTGGGACGATATTCAGATCGGGGACGGCAACGTGGAACGGGGGACCTTTGTTCGTGCCCTGCCTCGCACCACTGATGGCATCGCGGTGCTGACGCATTCCCGCTCGATACTGCCAGCGCAGATGGAGGATGTGAGCGACGAGGATGCAGCACTGGAGCGGGCAGTGGCGGTGCTGGGCACTGGTGGTGTCACCGTCGTGGACACCTCACCTGGTGGGCAGATGATGCGGAGCGATCACACGTTCATTGTCACGCCAGCTGAAGTTCGCGCGGCTGCCTCGGCTGCGCTTATCGCCGCGCAATGTCGGGCCAATTCAGTTCCGGCATCGGTAGTGCTGCGACACCGTGCCTGGTCAGGGATCTCTGCGGACGACATGGCTCATGTGACCAAAGCGGAGGTGATCGCGGAGATCCCCACTCTGCGCTCACTGACCAAAGACACGGAGCTCTCTGGTTTGCCGGGGCGTTTGCCTAAAGGGTTGGCAGTGGCGGCCGAAGCGATCATCGGGGCGGTGGCGTGATGGACCGTGCACGAATCATTACCGCAGTGCAGCGTCGGCTCGCGGACGATCCGCGCCTTGCACCCACGAACGGTCGCGTGGACCCGGCAGAACTCGCCGCCGTGATCCGTGAGGAAGCGGTGGTCATCAGCGACTTGGATCTGCTGGACATCATGCGCGCCCTGCGGGATGAAACCGTGGGGGTGGGTGCGCTTGAGCAGCTCTTAGCTATCGAAGGTGTCACCGACATCTGCGTCAACGGCCCCAACGACATCTTCATTGACCGCGGCAAAGGCTTGGAACTCAGCCACGTCACCTTGCCGGATGATGCGGATGTTCGACGCCTGGCTACACGCCTGGCCACGAGCTGTGGACGCCGGCTGGATGATGCGCGGCCTTTTGCTGATGGGCACCTGCCCCGGGAGGACGGCACTCTCGTGCGCTTTCATGCGGTGCTGCCCCCGACCTCAGCGGCTGGCACCTGCATTTCCTTGCGCGTACTGCGCAGCAAGACGTCAACGTTGGATCAATTGGAAGCGGCCGGAGCGGTGGATGGGGAGAGGGCGCGGGTGTTGAGGGGGATCGTCGATAAGCGAAAAGCTTTCCTTGTTGTGGGCGGAACCGGAACGGGCAAGACAACGCTGCTCGCTGCGATGTTGGCGCAAGTAGCGCCGGATGAGCGGATTGTGGCGATTGAGGACACGGTGGAGCTGCTGCCCCCGCACCCGCACGTGGTGAACCTGACATCGCGCGGGGCGAATGCCGAGGGGGCAGGGGAGATCACCATGTCTGATCTGCTGCAACAGTCGCTGCGTATGCGGCCGGACCGGATTGTGGTGGGGGAGATTCGCGGACCGGAGGTCGTGGACCTACTGGCGGCACTCAACACGGGGCACGATGGCGGTGCGGGGACCGTGCATGCCAACTCGATTGAGGAGGTACCAGCACGGTTAGAGGCTCTCGCCGCACTGGGTGGGCTTGATCGGATGGCATTGCATTCCCAGCTCGCTGCGGCCGTAGATGTGGTTGTGGTGATGAAGCGCCAGCCGGATGGCACTCGCATCGTGCATCAGATCGGGGTGCTGCGAGGAAACCCAGTGGCCACGGAGGTGGTGTGGGATTCGGAGCACGGCCCGCAACCAGGCTATGAGGCACTCGTGGCGGAACTGGGGGTGGCCGCATGATCCCGTTCATCCTGGTCGCCGCTGCGATCTGCGCCTTACCCGTCAGTCCATCGGGGCGGATCATGGCGAACACGCGGCGGCGCCTCCACCCGGTTGTGATTCCGCTGGTGGTGGCACTCATGGTGCCGGCCATCTTGGCCACGGACCGATCAACCTTGCTCATCAGCGCATGCATGGCCGGCGTGGTGGCCTTGCGTGCGGTAACAGCAGCGCGCGCACGTAAAGCGCATGAGAACGCGTTGGCCGCGACCTCGACGTTCCTTGGTCATGTCGTCGCCGCGGTGCGTGCTGGGTCCGGCATGCCTGATGCGTGTACCCGGGCGGTGGAGCAGCTTCCCGCGAATACTCCGGCTGACCTGACCAAGGAATTGCGCCGGGCGGCGGCGTTGTGCCAGGGCAGTGGCCATGGTGCTAGAGCGTTGACATCGTCCGACATGGTGGAACTGCGCGAAGTGGGCAACGTGTGGGCGCTGTCCTCCCAACTGGGAATCCCCGCAGCGGATCTTCTTTCGAGTGCCCGCACCCGCATCGACCACGCCCTGCGTCACCGGAATGCCACTAAAGCAGCGCTCGCCGGGCCGCGGGCCACCGCAGCGATTCTCTCCGTCCTGCCACTCGTCGGGGTGCTCATGGGCGAAGCGATGGGTGCGCGCCCGATGGCGTTGCTCACCGGTGGCGGGTTGGGTGGGCTTCTGCTGGTCATCGGCACAGCGCTCGTGTGCGCGGGGTTCATCACATCCCAGGCGATCATCAGGAGGGCAGCCGGATGAGCGGGACGATTCTGTTGAGCATGGCAGCTGTAGTTTCTCTTGCCGCAGCTGCGGGCGTAGCGGTGCCGGCACCGCGGGGTCGGTTGGGTATGGACGCGGCGGCAACGCGACGTGGATTCCTGGGCCTTCTTCAACGCCGGTTCAACCCCAAGACCCCGCGTGATGGCCCCGGTACTCGGCACAGGATAGCCAGCGATATTGAGCTCTTCGCCGCGTGCTACCGCGCCGGGCTCCCAGCCGCCACTGCCGCAGATGCGGTTGTGGCCAGCTATGACGGCACCCCGCTAGGGGATAACACCACTGCCGACAGGTGGCGGCGCGTCGTCGCTTACCTCTCACTCGGTGTGGAACCCGACCGGGCCTGGGCCGTCATGGACGGAACACCGGGATTGGAACAGCTCGCCTCACTGGTCACCTTGTCCCACGCTTCGGGCACCGCTGTTGCGGAGGGGTGTGACCGCATCATCACGGAACTCCGTGAAGCGGCCGCCGACGATGCGACAGCAGCTGCCGAACGCGCCGGGGTGCTCATCAGCATTCCCCTCGCCGCGTTCTTCCTCCCCGCCTTCTTCGTCCTTGGCCTGGTCCCCGTGATCATCGGCCTAGGCGCGGAGGTTCTCGGCGGGTGACATCAACTGACAACACACAACAGCAACCAACCAACAACAAACAACATTTAAAGGAGAAAACAATGAACACACTGACCAACCTGACGGATTCCGTGCGCCAGCCGATTGATCGGATGCTTACCCGCGCCTATGCCCACACCACCGCGCGCTTGCAGGTGATACGCAATGAGCAGGGGATGTCCACCATCGAATACGCCATGGGCTCGTTGGCGGCTGCAGCCCTCGCCGCCGTGCTCTACATGGTGATTAACGGCAACGGGGTGGTCTCCGCGATCGAGGGAATTATCACGGATGCGCTCAGCAACACACCGTCTTAACCCTCGCGTCCGCGTTCTCGCGCACCTGACGGGGGAGCGCGGTTCCGTCACCATTGAAGCCGCGCTGTCACTCGCGGTTTTGGTGACGGTCGCCGCGGCCATCGTTGCGGGGATTTCCACCATGGCGGCCTACGTGTCCGCGGTGGATGTGGCTGGCGCTGCTGCTCGTTCGCACGCAATCGGGGTGGATTACACCCCGCCGCGCCCCAATATTGAGGTCACAGTCAGCGAGCAAGCAGACATGGTCACCGTCACCGCGCGCGTGCCCGCCGCTGTGCGGACCATGCATGCCACCGCGATCTACCCGGTGGAGGTGCGGTGAAACGCAGATTGCTTATCGACGATCACGGTTACGCCACCATCCTCTCCACCACCATCGTGGCCGCGGTGGTGAGCCTGGCCGTGGTTGTCGCCGGGATAGTCAGCCATGTTGTGAATTCCCACCGTGCCCAAGTCGCCGCAGATCTTTCTGCAGTGACAGCCGCCACCGCTTTCTATGCCGGGCATGATCCATGTGAGAAAGCCAGGGTGGCTGCGGAACTGAACCACGCGAAGGTGCTGAGCTGTGAAGTCATCGATGCCGGTGTCACCGACACCGTGGTCACGGTGAAAGTCGGGCGCGCCGAAGCAACAGCGCGCGCCGGGCCGATCTAAGCGCTCGGCGGGGCAACGCGTGCGGAGAGCCCGGCCGTCATGGTCACCAGCGCACCGAGGAGCTTCAACGCACCAGCCTTATCCAGAGGCTGGTTGCCGTTGCCGCACTTGGGGGACTGCACGCACGACGGGCAGTCGGAGGAACACTGGCAAGACTTCACTGCTTCGTAGGTCGCCTCAATCCACTCATGGAAGCGGGCGTAGCCCTCGTCGGCGAAGCCAGCGCCGCCCGGGTGGCCGTCGTAGACAAACACCGTGGGTTGCATCGTGTCCGGGTGCAGTGCGGTGGACACACCGCCGATATCCCACCGGTCACATGTAGCCAACAAAGGAAGGAGGCCAATCGCGGCGTGCTCCGCGGCATGCAGCGCGCCGGGAACATCACTAGCAGCGATCCCTAGCTCATCCAGCACCAACGGATCGATGGTGTACGCCACTGCGCGGGTGACCAAGGTTTGCTCGGGGAGCTCGAGGGGGATGTGTTCGGAGACGGTGCCGTCGGAAAGCTTGACCACATAACCCGTGACGCGATCCGTGACCTCGACATCAACGTTGGCCACCCACAAACCTGGCGACGGATTGACCCGCGCGTGCGGCTCACCAATGACCCTGATGTCTGTCGTGGAGCGCGCCATGGTGGAGTAGTCCGGCATCTCCGGGTGGGCGAGCGCGATGTAGTTGTCCAAGTCCAGCTCATCGATGATGAAGTATTCGCCCTGGTGGATGTACACAGCACCATCGTGAACCTGCGCGGCAGCTCGGCCGGAATCGATCGTGCCCAGCAGGCGCCCATCGGTGGCGTCCACGATCATCACTTCCTCACCCGTGCCGCCGCGTAGCGAGATCATGCCGTGCGCCGTTTCCGGAGTGATGTCACCGGTGAGCTGTGGCACCGCAAACCACCCACGCGGGCGGCGGCGTAAGAATCCACCAGCAGTGAGTTCCGCGACAACATCGCCGGCACCAAAGGCAGCGACATCCGCCTCCGTCAACGGGCGCTCGACTGCCGCGCAGTAGACATGCCCCCGCAGAATGAATGGGTTGTGTGGATTAAACACACTGTTTTCCACCGGTTTATCCAGCAGCGCTTCCGGGTGATGCACCAGGTAGGTGTCCATCGGCTCATCCCGGGCGACCATGACCACCAAAGACGCCTGCCCCCGGCGCCCGGAGCGGCCCGCCTGCTGCCGGAATGACGCAACCGTACCGGGAAAACCGGCCATGACCACGGCGTCGAGCCCACCAACATCAATGCCCAGTTCCAGTGCATTCGTGGTGGCCATGCCCAGGAGATCGCCGTTGTCCAGGGCTTTCTCCAGCGCCCGACGGTCCTCCGCCAAGTACCCAGCACGGTAGGACGCAATGCGGGACGCGAAATCGGCGCGGCCTTTGGCCACGAGATCCTCCGCCGCGCGCATGGCCACCGTTTCCGCGGCGCGCCGGGAACGCACGAAGGTGAGGGTGCGGGCACCAGCCGCGACGAGATCTGCCATCATCGCGGCAGCCTCCGTTGTGGCTGGATGGCGGACGGGCGCACCGTTTTCGCCCTCGGCACCCTCGATGAATCCGGGTTCCCACAGGGCAAAGGTTTTCTCGCCGGTGGGTGCGCCATCTTCCGTCACTGCGGTGACGGGTCGGCCGGTGAGATTACTGGCGTGCGCAGCTGGGTCGGCTGCGGTGGCGGATGCCAAGATGAACACCGGCTCCGCACCATAGGCCCTGGCCAGGCGGTCGAGGCGGCGCAACACCAGGGCGACATTGGCGCCGAAAACACCGCGGTAGGTGTGGCACTCGTCAACGATCACGTACTTGAGGTTGCGCAGCAACCGCACCCACTTGGGGTGGCTGGACAAGATCCCGGCGTGCAGCATGTCCGGGTTGGTGAACACGAACCGGGTGGTTTCTCGGATGGTGGAGCGGGCTTCGGTGGGGGTGTCGCCGTCGTACGGCGCGGGGTTGGCAGCTGTTTTCGTGCCGTTGCCTAGGACGGGGTGGTCTTTGATGAGTGAGTTCACTGCCAACAGCTGATCGGAACCCAATGCCTTCGTGGGGGTCAGGTACATCGCGCAGGCCGTCGGATCCGTGGCCAACGTGGTGAGCACCGGCAACTGGTAACCCAAGGATTTCCCGGAAGATGTCCCCGTGGCCACCACAACGTCCGTGCCCTCCCACGCGAGCTGCGCGCACTGCGCCTGGTGGGTGTAGAGCTCCTGGACCCCGGATTCTTCCCACCGGCGGTGCAGATACTCATCGGCCCACGCTGGCCACGGTGCTGTGCGGGCAGGTTGGGCTGGCAGTGTCCGAACATGCGTGAGGGTGCCGGCGGGCAGGGTGCGGGAGATGCTCTCAATCAGTTCGTGGGCGAATGACCCTGGGGCTGTCATGGGGGCACCTCCTTACAAACGATGGGGCCGGAATTGCTGGATGAGTGTGAAAAAACTCATCTTGTCCGACGTGAAAGCATAAATCATGGCAAACTTGTTGGCGGTTGCGGATGACATCAGCCGCCGCCATGAAACCGGATCGGCCGGTTTTAGTTACACAACCGGCAAAAACGGAAGGTTTTTCAATAATGGCTACAGGTACCGTGAAGTGGTTTAACGCCGAAAAGGGCTTCGGCTTCATCGCTCCGGATGATGGTTCCGCGGACGTTTTCGTCCACTACTCCGAGATTCAGGGCAACGGCTTCCGCACTCTCGAAGAGGACCAGAAGGTCGAGTTCGAGGTCGGCGAGGGCGCTAAGGGCCCGCAGGCTCAGCAGGTGCGCGCACTCTAATCGCGCTGAGAGGCGTGCGGCGCCCCATCAATTTTCTGAACCGGTCTACCCAATATGGGTGTGGCCGGTTTTCTAGATTGTGGACACGCCTCGGCGGACGTCGTTCCATTCCATGGCGGCCGCCTGCAGGCGCTGGATGGCCATGCCCACGAGGCTGCCCAGGGTGACGCCCACGATCATGGCCAACAGCGGGAAATCCGAAAACAGTGTGCCGCCGAGGTAGCCGGTACCCACGCTGATGCCCACCCACAGGATGACGCCGATGGTGTCAAAGAGGAAGAACAGGAACCAGTTGTAGCGCACGGATCCGAGCACGATCGTGGCCACCCAGCGTGCCCAAGGGAGGAAGCGGGCCACCATGATGGTCACCGGCCCATGCTCATGCATATTGGCGCGAACCCACGTGATGGCTTTACCAGCGCGGGAGTCCGGGTCTAAGCGGTTGACCAGCCCAATCAGGCGACTTCCCAGCATGAAGCACAGATTGTCACCGATGATGGCGCCGATGCCCGCGGCAGCCATTACCCACTTCACATCCGGCACACCCTGCGAGGCGGAAAACGCGCCGGCGAGATTCAGCACAGTCTCCGAAGGAACAAGGGGGCACAAGGCGTCAATAGTGATGAGGAGACCAACGAGGGGATAGAAGATCGGCATTGTCATGAGCTGCTCAAGAAAAGCAATCAACCCATCGATGATCTCGGTCACCCAGTCCGCCTCCTTTCCTCTCTTTTCCTATCTTTCTAGGGGGCACGCATCGCCCGGCGGCACTTTTTGGAAAAGTCTACTCACGGTTCTTAGTCCACCGAAGTGTTACGGTGCTAGAAAATGGCGGTCGCGTGAAGGGATCGTCGATAAGCAATTGCCCCCTAGAATTTGGGGCCGTAAGTTCACGTGCCACAAAATACGTGGTAGTTGTCTGTAATGAGTTAACCGAGCACCGCACTTTAAGGAGTCACCCGGCGTGACGGAGAAGAACGCACAGGGAAAAACCCTGGTCATCGTGGAGTCGCAGACGAAGGCGAAGAAAATCCAGAAATACCTGGGTAACAACTACTTCGTTGAGGCTTCCGTGGGACACATCCGCGACCTTCCCGGCCGCTCTGCTGATATTCCTGCGAAGTACAAGAAGGAGCCGTGGGCGCGCCTGGGCGTGAACCCGGAGAATTCCTTCGAGCCGATTTACGTGGTCAGCGCGGATAAGAAGAAGAAGGTCACGGACCTGCGCGCGAAGCTGAAGCAGTCTGACAAGCTGCTGCTGGCAACAGACCCGGACCGTGAGGGTGAAGCGATCGCGTGGCACCTGCTTGAGGTGCTCAAGCCGAAGGTGCCGGTGGAGCGCATGGTGTTCAACGAGATCACCGAATCCGCCATCAAGGACGCCGCGGAAAACACCCGTGAGCTGGACATGAACCTGGTGGATGCGCAGGAGACGCGCCGCATTCTGGACCGTCTGTACGGCTACGAAGTTTCCCCGGTGCTGTGGAAGAAGATCATGCCGCGCCTCTCCGCCGGCCGCGTGCAGTCCGTGGCTACGCGCGTGATCGTTGAGCGTGAGCGCGAGCGTATGGCGTTTGTCTCCGCCGAATACTGGGATGTCACCGCCACCCTCAACGCAGGTGCCACGGGCGCAGGTCAGCCGGATGAATTCGACGCCAAGCTCATTGCTATCGACGGCTCTAAGATCGCCCAAGGCCGCGATTTTGACGACCGTGGTCGGCTGAAGAACGACTCCCTCGTGGTGGTGGACAAGCAGGACGCCGAAAACCTCTCTGAGGCACTGACCGGCCAGGCGATGGAAGTGTCCAACGTGGAATCCCGCCCGTACACCCGCAAGCCGTACGCGCCGTTCATGACGTCGACCCTGCAGCAGGCAGCCGGTGCGAAACTGCACTTCACCTCGGCCCGCACCATGCGTATCGCGCAGCGCCTGTACGAGAACGGCCACATTACTTATATGCGTACGGACTCGACCTCGCTGTCCCAGCAGGGCGTTGCAGCAGCCAGGGCTGCTGCAACGGAGCTCTATGGTGCCAACTACGTCACCGATGCCCCGCGCCGCTACGACCGCAAGGTGAAGAACTCCCAGGAGGCACACGAGGCTATCCGTCCCGCCGGCGAGCGCTTTGCCACCCCGGGTGAGCTGGCGCAGTCCCTCGACGCCGAGGAATTCAAGCTCTACGAGCTCATCTGGCAGCGCACCGTTGCCTCCCAGATGGAGGACTCCCGTGGCACGTCCGTCACCGTCACCGTTGCCGGTGATGCCAAGACCGGCGAGCACGTTGAACTGTCCGCCTCCGGCCGCACCATCACCTTCCCGGGCTGGCTGCGCGCCTACTCTGACAACCAGGACAGCAAGGAAAAGCACCTGCCCTCGTTGTCTGAGGGTGATGCGCTGACCGCCCGCGAGGTCACCGCCGACGGCCACTCCACCAACCCGCCGGCCCGCTACACCGAGGCCAGCTTGGTGAAGAAGATGGAGGACCTGGGCATTGGCCGGCCGTCCACCTACGCCTCCATCATCAAAACCATCCAGGACCGTGGCTACGTGGCCACCCGTGGCAACGCGCTCGTGCCCACCTGGGTCGCGTTCTCCGTGGTCGGGCTCATGGAGCAGAACTTCGACGCCCTCGTGGACTACGAGTTCACCTCCTCCATGGAAGACGAACTCGACGAGATCGCTCGCGGCACCGAGGACCGCACCGAGTGGCTCACTGGCTTCTACTTCGGCGATGCTGATGCGGACGATTCCACCGCCGAAGCCATCGCGCGCCGCGGCGGCCTGAAGTCCATCATCGAGACCAACCTCGAATCCATCGACGCCCGCCAGGTCAACTCGCTCGAGCTTTACGTTGACGACGAAGGCCGCCCCGTCGACGTCCGCGTCGGCCGCTACGGCCCCTACCTGGAGCGCCAGATCGGCGTCAATGCTGATGGCGAGCCCGAGTACCAGCGCGCCAACCTGCCCGAATCCACCACCCCGGATGAGGTCACTCCGGCCATGGCGGAGAAGCTCTTTGCCACCCCGCCTACCGGCCGCGAGCTGGGCACCAACCCGGCCAATGGCCGCATGGTCGTGGCCAAGGAAGGTCGCTACGGCCCGTACGTCACCGAGCTCGTGCGCGATGATGAGCGCGCCACCGCCGAGGCCCGCGCCCTCGAGATCGTCGCCGCCGAACGCGCCGAAGAGGACGCTCAGCGCGCCGCCGAAGGCAAGCGCGCCAAGAACTGGGAGACCAAGACCGCGACGGCGCAAAAAGAGAAGCGAGTCGAGCAGCTTATCGACGAGCACCTCAAACCCGCCACCGCCTCCCTCTTCTCCACCATGGAACCATCCACGGTCACCCTGGAAGAGGCACTGCAGCTGCTGTCCCTGCCGCGCGAGGTCGGTGTGGACCCATCCGATGGTGAAGTCATCACTGCTCAGAATGGCCGCTACGGCCCGTACCTGAAGAAGGGCAGCGATTCCCGCTCCCTGGCCAACGAAGAGCAGATCTTCTCCATCACCCTGGATGAGGCCCGCCGCATCTACGCCGAACCCAAGCGCCGCGGCCGCGCTGCTGCCCAGCCCCCGCTCAAGGTGCTTGGTGACAATGACGTCTCCGGCAAGCCCATGACCGTCAAGGACGGCCGCTTCGGCCCCTACGTCACCGACGGCACCACCAACGCCTCCCTCCAGCGCGGCGACACCCCGGAGACCATGACGGACGCCCGCGCCAACGAGCTCCTCTCCGCTCGCCGCGCCCGCGAGGCCCAGGATGCGGAGGCCGGTGGCACCAAGGCCAAGAAGACCACCAAGAAGACGGCAAAGAAGACCACGAAGCGCACTGCCAAGAAGACCGCGAAGAAGCCACCGCAGACCACCAAGCGTGTGATCAAGGCGGGCTCGCGCCGGAAGTAGGGCTTAACACAGGGCCTTCAGAGAGCCCTCAGGGGGTCGGTTGTGTAAAAATTTACAACCGGCCTTTTCGGCGTTTTTAAACCTGCTGGTCAGAGATTTCTAGTGCAGGATAGTTACCGGCGCAATGTAAAATTTTACACACGCACCGCCGGGCCAGCACCGGCCCAGCACCGGCCCGGCCTGCCAGCACCCGGTCCTTAGTGCCTCTCCGCCAACGTCGGACGCACGGGGCGGGCGAGCTGGGTCATCTTGTTGCGGCCGCGGAGCTCGATGGACTTCATGCGGGTCCAGCGGGCCTGCTCGATCTCGTTGGATTCGGTGAGCGTTGAGGTGTTGGTCAGAACACGGCCCGGCGTGGTCTTGGCCAGCTCAGTCAGGCGGGCGGCAGTGTTCACCGCGTCGCCGATGACGGTGTATTCGAAGCGGTCTTGGCCGCCGATGTGGCCGGCAACCACGTGGCCGGCGGCGACACCGATGCCGGCGTCAAGCTCAAGTCCGCGCAGCTCCTGGCGTAGTTCGCGGGCGGCCTTGAGCGCGTAGGAGACGAAGTCCGGCAGGTTGACCGGGGCGCCGAAGATGGCCAGTGCCGCGTCACCCTCGAACTTGTTGATCACGCCTTTGTTGCGGTGCACCACATCAACGACGATTTCGAAGAAGCCGTTGAGGGCCTCCACCACTTCCTCAGGGGTGCGGTCCACGGCGAGTTTGGTGGAGCCGATGACGTCGACGAACACGACGGCGACCTGGCGTGCCTCACCGCCAAGTTCCGGCTTCTCCTCGAGCGCCTTCTGTGCCACTTCGGAGCCAACGTACTGGCCGAAGATGTCGCGGACGCGTTCCCTTTCGTTGAGGCCACGCATCATCTCGTTGAAACCGGCTTGGAGGACGCCGAGCTCGGAGCCGTCGTAAATGTCCACTTGCGCGGAGGTATCACCGCTGCGCACCTGGTTGATGGCGTACTGGAGTTCCTTGATCGGGTCAACCACACTCATGGTGGCAAACATGGTGCCGGCCATGCCGGTGATGATGGCGGTGATCGCAATGGCGGAGACAGACGGCATGAGCTCGCCGGGGGTGTTCTGGAAGAACCCGTAGTGTTGGGCGGCGAGCAGGAAGAGGATGCCAAGGAGGGGCACCCCCGATGTCATGAACCACACCAGGTAGAGCCGCTGTTTGATGGGCGGTTCCAGCATGGTGTCTTCAGCGCGGTTGGACAGGGTGTCAGCCGCGATGGGGCGCACGAGGCGTTCGGCTTGAACGAAGGTGAGTACACAGGTGAGCAGCCCCGCCATGAGGGTGGAGATAGCCACTACGAAGGCGAGCTCCACGTCATGCCGTGCGGTGGCGACCGTGGCAATGATGATGCCAACGAGCCAGATCATCCCAACAACCAGCGTTTGCAGCACCGGGATGCGCAGCACGAGGGTGCGTACGGATGCGGCGTCATAGCGGTCAGGTGTGCGCCCGAAGTGCAGCACGGGCCGGAAGAGTGAGTAGGACACAATTCCGCCGACGACCACGGCGAGGATCAGGTAAACAATGCCCAGCGGAGCGAAACCAGATGCCACCGCGCCAAGGTCTTTCGCACCAGGCATGGGAATGAGATAGCGGACGAAGAACATGATGGCCACGGCGCTGATCACGTTGGTGAACAGCAGTACAGAGGCATACAGGGGCCATGGGGTGCCCATGATCCACCGAATACCGCGCCACATCCGTTCCACGCCTATCTACTCTACGTTGCTTGTCCCACCGCGGTTGTAGTGTGGTGGATGTGAATGTGCCGAGTATTCCTGCCCCGCGTTCTGTGGCTGAGCGTCTTGCCGATATCCCGTCGGTTCGTTCGGTGATCCTGGCCGCCGCAGCCGCCGCGCGTGGGGTGGAGGGGGCTCCAGCGCACGCGATGACGCACTCGTGGTTGTTCACGGGTCCGCCGGGTGCGGGGCGTTCCACGTCGGCGTTGGCTTTCGCGGCAGCGCTCGTGTGTACGGATCCGGTGGAGCTTGGCTGCGGGCGTTGCCAGAGTTGCCGGGATGTCTTCGCCGGCGCGCACACGGACGTTGTGCATGTGGTGCCGCAAGAGCTCGTCATCAAAGTTAAGACGGTGCGTGAGATCATCGCTCAAGCTTCTCGCTTGCCGGCGATTTCTCCGTACCGCATCATCGTCATCGACGACGCCGACCGGTTCTCGCACGAAGCAGCCGACGCCTTCCTGAAAACAGTGGAAGAACCGCCGGCATCCACCGTGATCATCATGTGTGCACCGTCGACGGATCCGGAGGACTTCTCCACCACGCTGAGGTCGAGGTGTAGGCATTTGTATGTGCCGGCTCCGTCGACAAGCGAACTTGTGCGTCTGCTGATGGAAGAGGAAGGCGCTTCGGAGCAGGCGGCCCGGCTCGCTGCGGTGACGTCGCTGCATCATGTGGGCCGGGCACGGCGACTGGTGCGGTCTGAAGAAGCGCAGAAGCGAAGGACTACCGCGATCAACCTGGCGGAGCTGGTCTTCCACGGCGATCAGGCTTTCAAGGCCGTGGCTGCGTTGGTGAAGTCCGCCGATGCCGCGGCGAAGGATGCCTATGCGGATGCGGACCAGGAGGAGCGCGACAAGCTGGAAAATGCCCTCGGTATGGGTGCTAAGGGTAAAGGTGCGGCGCGGGCGCTGCGCGGGACCGCCGGCTCGATCAAGGAGCTGGAAGCGGCGCAGAAGGCCCGTGGTACGCGACGTCTGCGCGATGTGCTGGACCTGACCTTGGTGGATGTGGCTGGGGTCTACCGCGATGCCATCGTGATCCGCAGTGGCAGCGGGGTGGAGCTGGTGCACCCAGACTGTGAAGGGCTTTCGCGCGAGATCGCGCAGCGCGTGGATGTTGCCGGGCTGACCGAGTGCCTTGACGCCATCGCCGAATGCCGCGAACGCCTTGACCAGTCCGTGCTTCCGGTCATCGCGTTCAACGGAATGTTGGGCCGCATCAGGCTCGCCTGTGGTGTGAGTTGACCTGCGATTTTTACTCAGGGCCGCTTGTCTATTAAGCTATGCCCTCGGACTACAAGCTGTGCTGTAATCCGCGCCGCCTTAGCTCAGTCGGCAGAGCGTTTCACTCGTAATGAAAAGGTCGCGAGTTCGATTCTCGCAGGCGGCTCCACTAAAACCCCGGCCACGCGGCCGGGGTTTCGTCGTTCAACCCCGGCCACTT
>NZ_JAKMUS010000021.1 GCF_027570075.1 Corynebacterium meitnerae | reverse complement strand
TTTTAGAGGGGTTGTGCACGATTTTGGAAAATGGTGCACACGGGGGGCGAGGGCGCGAGGAGGCGGGGGGCGGGTCAGGACGGCGAGCGGAGGACGAGCACCAGGTTCGACACCGCGAACTCGCGCAGGATGGGAACGCGGGTGACCCACCACGCCCAGCGCGGGTGGTAGCGGGGGAAGGCGGCGACGAGTTCGGCGCGGCCGGTGGCGTCGAGGTGCCGAGCCCAGGCCAGGCCCTCGCGGGCGGAGACGGCGAAAAGGGAGGTACCCCACACGTTCTTAGGGGGATGACCGTGCTTCTTTTCGTAGTAGCGGCGGGCGAAGTCGCCGCCAATGTAGTGCTGCCAGAGTCCGGTTTCGTGGCCGCCGAAAGGGCCGAGCCACACGGTGTAGCTAAGAATGGTCAGGCCACCCGGTTTAGTCACGCGGAGCATTTCTTCCCCCATGGCCTGCCAGTCAGGGATGTGCTCGGCGACGTTGGAGGAGTACACCACGTCGAAGGAGCCGTCACGGAAGGGGAGAGCGGTGCCGTCGCCGCGCACGGCGCCATAGCCGGTCAGGCCAGCGGCGGACATCTCAGACACGTTGGGTTCCAAGCCGATGTACCACGTGTCCGCGAACGCATCAGCGAAGTAGCCGGGGCCGCCGCCCACGTCTAAGACGGAATGGCCGGGGAGGGGAAGGAAGGCGTCGATAAGCATGCGCGTGTCACGTGCGAGCGGGCCGTAGAACTGTGCGGGCGCGGTTTGCTCGTGGCGGAAGGCGGCGAGAAGGCGCAGGGAACGCCGCAGGGTAGCAAATCGGCGGAGGGACATTGGGGGGAGTATAGCGGTGCTACCATCGGCATGCGATGAAGATTCTCCTCCTCTGCTGGCGCGACACCACCCACCCGCAGGGCGGCGGAAGTGAGCGCTACCTGGAGCGAGTCGGCGCGCACCTGGCCGCGCGGGGGCACGAGGTGATTTATCGCAGCGCGGCGCACACGGACGCGCCACGGCGCTCCACGCGCGACGGTATTCGCTTCGAGCGCGCCGGCGGGAAATACACCGTCTACCTGCGGGCACTGTTTGCGGTGCTGCGCCATCGGCCCGATGTGGTGGTGGATACGCAAAACGGCATTCCGTTCTTCGCGCGGCTGTACTCGCGTGCGCCGGTGGTACTGCTCACCCACCATTGCCACAAGGAGCAGTGGCCGGTTGCGGGGCCGTTCATCGGGCGGCTGGGCTGGTTCCTGGAATCGCGCGTGGCGCCGCGCGTGTACCGGGGCGCGCCGTACGTGACGGTGTCGGAGGCCTCGAAGGAGGACCTCGTGGCACTCGGCGTGCGGGCCCGTGACATCAGCATCATTGAAAACGGTGTCGACCCCATGCCCGCGGATGTGCCCATTTTGCTTCCCGACGCCCGCCCCCACCTCACCACCCTCTCCCGCCTCGTCCCCCACAAACGCATCGAGCAGGCGATTGACGCGGTGCGGGACCTCCACGGCGTGGTGCTGGACATCATCGGTTCCGGCTGGTGGGAGGACCAATTACGGAACTATGCCGCCGGGCTGGGGGACCGGGTGGTGTTCCACGGGCATGTCGGCGATGACCTGAAGCATGCTTTGCTGGACCGCGCCTCACTGCACCTGATGCCGTCCGCCAAGGAAGGCTGGGGCATCGCCGTGGTGGAAGCCGCCCAGCATGGGGTGCCCACGGTGGGCTACCGGTCAGCCGGTGGCCTGCGGGATTCCATCATCGATGGGGAGACCGGCGTGCTGGTTGATTCGGAGTCTGAGTTCAAGCAGACGGTGCGGGAACTTATCGCTCAGCCGGCGGCTCTGGCGCGGCTGGGTGATCTGGCTCGTTCCTGGTCAACCCGCTTTTCGTGGGAGGAGACGGGGCGGAAGTTCGCGGAGTTGATCGAGCAACGCCAGGAGCGGTACCGCGAACCACAGACTGAGCAGGATGAGGCCGGTGCGCGGTAGCGGGCGAGCCGGGATGCCGGTGTCCTCAAGGACGTACCCGCCGTGCCCATCAGGCCCATCAGGCCGGGCAACCAGGCCCACCTGCGGGTCGGAGAAATACCACTGGGCGCGCTCCGCGGCGTCGGGGGCCAGCGTGCCGTTGTTGAACAGTACGTCCGCTACCTGCCAGCGCGGGGCGGGGCTATCCACTTGGACACCGTCCACGGTGAGTGCGCCGGATTCCACCACGTTCATCGCCTTGGTTGCGGGATCCACCACGGGCACGCCATCGGTGCGGGTGAGCAGGGTGGGGCGGTCGGGGAAGAAGACATCGCGGCCGCGGTGATCAATGTCAGGCACTGTGACCTCCACTGGTGCGAGCACCGCCAGCGCCCGTGGGGCGTCCGGGACTTGGAGGAGTGCTAGGCCCAGTGCCGCGCCAGCCAGGTCAGCGCGGGATAAGCGCGCCGCCGCCAGCACGTAGGCGGGCAAGGCGAAGGCAAGCAATTTCTGTGCATCCCGCACCAGTCCGCCTCCGGGGACGTGGCTGACAATCCAGGCTTGGAGGCCAGGAAGCAACCAGGACACCAGTGGCACCGCGAAGCCGAGACCGGCGAGGACAAGCACGCCGCGTGGCACCCGTCGCAGTGCAAGGGCCAGCACCAGGAACAGGACGATCCCAGCGAGAGCGAATCCGGTCGAGCGGGAGGCCGGCACCGCATCGGCGTTCCAGATCCCGCCCAGGCCGAGGAGGGCGCCGAGGGTACCGGCGTATTGCTCGGCGCGCGGGGCGAAAGCAGCAGCGGATTCTGGGGAGGCAGCCCCGTCAACGACCTGCAGTACCGTGGCACCCACCCACGGCAGGCAGGCCAGTACCGCAGCACCCATGGCGAGCTTTGACCGCCGCACCAACAGCACCGTGGCCAGGGCGAACAGGCCGCCGGTGGGGGTGAGCGAACATCCCCAGATAGCCAGAACACGGCCGGGCCCACGGCAGAAGGCCACCGCCGGCAACAGCCACGCCACCATGGCCAGGGACCACTGGCCCTGCAGGAGGCGCTCCACCACGAAGGGGTTCCACACCGCCACGGCCATGGCGGCGGCGCGAGTCCAAGGGGATGAGCCCAGGCGTGATCCCACCCACGCCGCAGTCCCTGCGGTGGCGGTGACGGCAATAGCCACGAAGAACGTCGCCGGCACAACCATCCCCACCACCGCCAGCACGGCATCTTGTGGCACATTCCGGGCGGCCAAGTCCCCGAAACCAAGTGACGCATGGGTGAGGTAGGGGTGGGGCAGCACCATCATGTCGCGGGTAGCCAACGCCGCGTCGGGGCGCACGAAGACGAGCCAGAAAGGCCAGGTGAGAGCCCCAACGAGGAAGGTCCCCCACGCAATGAGCAGCGCGCGACTAAGACCGCCGGACAAGAAGGATCAACCCCGTCGCAGCGGCCAGAACAGCAATCACACGGCTCGCGAGCGCGAGGAACTGCAGCCACCAGAGGATGCGGGCGCGGGAGGCGGCCTCGCTGATCAACGCATCCTGGGTACTGGCAGCTAGAGTGACCTCACCCTCAGGGCCCGTGCGCGTGGCGGCTACCACGCCGCCGGTGCGGCGTTCCACATCAAAAGTGCGTGTCACCTCGCCGAATTCACCCGAGAACCGCAGCGCGCTCAGCCCATCCACCTCAACGCGTCCGACGTAATCAAGGGGTGCGGTGGTGCCGGTGGAGACGTCGTAAAACGCAAAACTGCGGTGCTCCGGCTCCCACGGGAAGAAAAATACGAGCCCGTGCGGGGTGTCCATGGAGTAGCGGGAGATCTCCATCTGCTCATCGCCGACGGTCACCATCGCGTCTTTCTTGGGGCCGGTGACGGTGAAGACCTCGCGGGTGCCGTCGCTCCATTCCACGACATGTTCGCCGTTGGCCAGCGGTTTCATGGAGCTGATCACTGGGGGTGCCACAAAATTGCCGAGCGCCACGCTGAGCACAAATACAGCCAGGCACCACCACAGTCGCTTCATGGGTCTCCTTTACACTGGGAGTATCTCGAACCCTAGCACGCGCCTGCCGGAGCTCGAGGGCCTGCGGGCGGTCGCGGCCCTCGGGATCGTTGTCACGCATGTTTCTTTTCAAACGGCGCTCGGCTCCGCGTTTTTGGAACGCTTCGATTACTTCGTCGCGGTCTTCTTCGCGCTGTCCGCATTTTTGCTCGCGCGCGGGACGCAGAGGCCGGGCTATTATGCGCGCCGCGTCGCCCGCATCGCCCCTGGTTACCTCGTGTGCGTGAGCGTGGTCATGGTGGCGCTGCCCGCGCTGAGCGGGATCTCGCTGCGCCAGATTCTGGCCAATCTTTTCCTCGTGCAGGTCTACGTGCCCGACGGCCTCGTCGCGGGGCTGACCCACATGTGGTCGCTGTGCATTGAGGTCGCGTTTTACCTCATTCTCCCCGCCTACCTCGCCCTTCGCACGCGCGGTCGCATCGTTGCACTCATCGTTGCGGTTGTGTGCAGTCTGGTGTGGCCTTGGCTTATCGACGCCCCCGTTTCCCTCAACCTCCAAACCACCCCGCCCTCCTACGTCCCGTGGTTCGCGGTGGGTTTGGTGTGCGCGGAGGTGGAGCGCTACCGCTTTGTCCGGCAGGGGAGGAACCTGCGGTGGATCGGGCCGCTGCTTGGTCTGGCGGTGGCATGGCTGGCCAGCCGTGAGTGGGTGGGACCGCGCGGGTTGGTGCATCCGAGTCCGGCTGAGTTCAACGTGCGGATTCTGTTGGGCGCGGTGTTTGCTGCTTGCTTCCTGGTGCCGTTTGCGCTGTGGCCAGCGAAGACGGGGGTGCTGTCTAGCTCTGGGATGACCGCACTGGGAAAGTGGTCCTACGGCATCTTCCTGTGGCACGTCGCGGTGCTGGATATTGCGTTCCCGGTGCTGGGTGTCCGCGTGTTCTCCGGGCGGCCGGTGGATTTTCTCCTCGTGTTGGCCTTCACTGTGGCCGTGTCGGTGGCGGTGGCGTACGTCAGTTACGAGCTAGTGGAAAAGCCTGCTTCTCGCTGGATCCGGCGAGGCTGGCCAACACCACGCACCCGGCCAGCGCAATCGCGAGAGAATCACCCGCATAATTCCCTGCCGGCCACGGTGCCCGGGCCAGCCACAGCCCCATAACCACTGCCGAGCCCCCGCCGAGGAGCCAGGTGGGGATGAGTGTGAAACGCTTGATGGCCATCCCTGCTGCCCAGGCAATAAGGCCGAGAGGGCCCGCGCAGACACCAGCGGCCACGAGGGTGACGGCGGTGGTGAGGTAGGGGAGTTCGGTGGGGGCGGTTTCGGTTGGACGGGGGCGGCGCCGAGAAGCAAAAGCACAGAAGAGCAGCGCGATGGAGCTGAGTGCGCCACCGCCAAGGAGGCTGGCGCGGTAGAAGCCTGAACCGGCGAAGCTCATGGTGAACTCGCCGTGGACGCCGGCCGGGACACGGAAGCCCTGCATGCCGGAATCCACCGTGACGGGTTCGAGCGGGGTGTTGCCGATCGTGCCACGCAGGCCGTCGTTGAAGGCGCGGGTGGTCAGGATGATCTGCTCCTCATCGCTGGCATGGACGGTGCCGGTGAAGGGGGCCCACGTGCCGGTGGGGGCAGGCGCGCGGGTGAGCGTGACGGTCTCCGCATCGGTGACTAGTTCGTGGCGGCCAGCGGGAAGGGTGAGGGGGCCGGGGGGATGGGGGGTGCCGTCGATAAGCGAGCGTGCACTGAGCTCCCACTGGGAGTCCGCGGCGGTGGTGAAGGCGCGCTGGAGCACGTCCGTTTCGGGCAGAAGGCGCTGGAAGAAGTACGTGTCGCCGGTGCCGGGGACCTCGACGATGCGGCGCACGGATGCGTCGAGGCTTAAGCCCACGGGGTCGTGCGGGAAGAGGGTGACGGGGCCGGTGACAGTGACCGGTTCTTTCGCTGTGAGGGACAGCTCTTCCTCGCCGTCGGCGCTGGTCACAGTGAGTGTGGTGTCGTCGGTGGCGGTGATGCTGATGGGGCCTGGTGCGGCGACCTCGAGCCACGGGTCTCTATCACCGGGTGCGGGGTGCCAGAACGTGTCCTCCAGGCCGTCGACCGCGGCGGTGAGCGACTGCGCCGGGATGGCGCCGCCGAAGCTGCCCGCATCCGCCGCGGAGCTGGACGCGCGCACCGTGCCACCCGTTTCCCGCACGCCCACGCGCTCGCCGACAGACGGATAATCCACCTGCTTGTTACGCACATTGCCGCCTTCCAGTGGGCTGGCAGGCTCCGGCGGCAGATGGGCTGAGACCGGTCCGCGCAGCGTGCCGTAATTGCGCTTGACCAGGGCGGGGGTGTCCGTGATGATGTCCGCCTGTTCCTGGTCAGTGAGCATGCGCGGCTGGTAGCCAAATTCCTTGTCCAGCAGAGGCAGGATCTCGCCCCCGCCGCCCACGGTGGTCATGGCGTTGGCTGGGGCGATCATCATCCCGCGGGTGGGGTCGAGGACATGGATATCGATGTCCCCGTACCTCACCGTCGGCTCCCCAAAATCCACGGTGGTGTCGGGGTACTGCTCCGGGTCGAGGTCCTTGCGCACCACCACCGCGCCCACCCCGATAGCGCGCAGTGCCTCCGGCGACAGGGCGCTGACCTGCCCGTCCAGGCCGCGGATGGCCTCCGGATTCACCAGCGGCACCGCATCACGCACGGCAAAGGGGACGTGGGTGAGTGCCTGGATCGGCTCATCGCGCGTCCAGCCCCAGGTCTGCCGGGCAAAGGACGCCTCCGGCACGACGAGTGTGCGCGTCCCACCCATGTTGTTGTTCAGGTACTCTGCCGCGGCCAGCCAGTCCGGGGAAACCTCCTTCCACGTCCCAGTGGGCGCCAGGCGCAGGGACCAAGCCGGCGCCACCGCGATGATCGCTGCCAGCCCCACCGCCACTGCTTGTGGCACCTTCACGCGGGCGAGCACCGCCGCCACACCCATGACCAGCGGCAAGCGCACCAGCGGGTCAAGTTTGTGCAGGTTCCGGAACGGCGCGCCGGGGCCGTCGAGGAAGCCCAGCCAGGCCTGCCCAAACGGCCCGTGCGCCGCACCCATGAGTGCCACACCGAGGCACAGCAACACCACGAAATAGCCGCGCCAGGGGGAGTGCCACGCGGCCAACCCGGCGATGGCGACCGCAGCAATCACGGCAGTAGCCAGGACGAAAACCGGTTCCGCGACGAGGAGGTAGCCGGCGGTGCGCTCCGTATCCACGAAGGGGGCCCATGAGGTTGTGCCGCGGAGGATCTCCGCCAGGTTGAGCCACCGGGTGGTCACGTAGGAGGACTCGATGAAATCAGTGAATGGTGGCGAATACTTGCCCAGTACCAGCAGGGGGCCGATCCACCAGGCGCTCACCGCCGCGGTGCCAACGAGCCACCCGCCCAGGTGCTTCCACGCCCCGCGCCACAACAACAGAACAAACGCCGGCAGGCACGCCATCATCGTCGCCGTGGCATTCACCGCACCCATCAGCGCGATCGGCACGACGGCTGCGGCGACATCACGCCAGGTCAGCCGCGTTGCCCCGATGAGCGGCAGCGCCGTCCACGGCACCAAAGCAACAGGCCAGGCTTCCGAAGAAATCGCGGTCAGCGTGGTGAGCACCCGCGGACTCAGCGCGTAGAGCAGCCCCGCCACCCACGCCGGCCACAAGGCGAAGCCGAGCTTGCGCGCCACCAAGTAGGCGCCCGAAAACCCGACCCCCATGACCACGGTCCACCACAGCCGCTGCGCGATCCAGTCCGGCAGCGGGTCCGCGAGCAGGAAGAACAGCCCGTGCGGGAAGAGGTACCCATACGCCTGGTTCTGAATCTGCCCCAGCGTGAACGTGTCCGTGTACGCATGCCCCGCCGCGGCCAGGAAGCCAGCCGGGTTCACCAGCACATCAAATTTGGTGTCTGCCGCCGTGCGCCCAGGGGCTTGAAGGAACGACAGCAGCCCTAAAACAAGCCACGTATACAGGTGCGCGCTACTGGCGCGTGCCATACTCCGGGCCACCTAGAACCGCCTGGTCAGCGGGCACAGCATTGCCGGTGGGCACACGGTTCTGCCCGGAGAAACCCGCGATTCCCACGACCGCCACGATGCCCAGCACCACGCCCGTGACGGCGCTGGCAAGAACGGGGCCGAGCGTGCGGCGCGGCCACGATGCGGTGCGGTTTGTCATGGTCAAACACCCTACCAGCAGCAGAGGGTTAGGATGGAAACGTTTTCCACGACCCCCAAGGACCTCTCATGCGCGCAGCCATCACCGCTTTCATGGCACTGTTTGCTGCGTTCATGCTCAGTGCATGCTTATCGACGTCCCCCGGCACCCCCGAAACCTCCATGACCACCGTGACCGAAACCTCGGTGAGTCTTGCACAGCAGCGCGTGCCGGAGGACCTCCGCGAGCGCGTGGCGTCACTCATGGTGGTGGGTGCTGCGAGTTACGACGATGCCCGAGCAGCCCTCGAACAAGGCGCGGGCGGCCTGATCATCCCCAGCTGGGCAGACCCGCGCCTGCTTACAGAAGAAGGCCGCAACATCAATGCGTTGCGGGCGGAATTCAAGCGCCCTTTCATCGTTGCCATCGATTTCGAAGGTGGCCGCGTGCAGCGTCACGCGCAGATTCTCGGGTCCTTCCCCAGTCCGCGTGACCTGGCGAAACAGCCTAACGACGTCATCCGGGCCACCGCCTTCGACATCGGCTCCCGCCTCCGCGAATACGGCATCAACGTGGACTACGCGCCGCTGCTGGACTTAGACGTCACGGACTTGAACATTGTTGGGGACCGCGCCTTTGGCCCCTCCCCGGAACGTGTCAGCGAAGTGGCCACACAGTTTTCCCAAGGACTCGTGGATGCCAAGGTGGCGCCCACCTACAAGCACTTCCCTGGTCACGGCCGCGCCAGCGGCGACACCCACCACACCCTGGCGGTGACACCACACGTGGATGAACTCAATGGCCTGGACCTGGCGCCGTATGCCGTTGTCCTGCCGAAATTCCCCACCGCGTCTGTCATGGTGGGACACATGGCGGTGCCTGGGCTAGGCCCGAATGACACGCCGGCGTCCCTCAACCCGGCCATCTACGAGCTCCTTCGCACCGGCAATTACCCAGGCGGTTCGCCCTTTACCGGCGTCGCTGTTACCGATGATCTTTCCGGCATGCGCGCGATCACGGACCACATGTCCACCCCGGAAGCCGTCCGCCGCGCGATCGCCGCCGGCGCCGATCAGGCTCTGTGGTCAACCGGTGCAGACCTCCCCGCAGCCATCGACGGTGTGGTCGCCGCCGTCCACAACGGCGAGATCCCCGAAGAGCGCATCACCACCGCCGCCACCCGAGTGCAGCAGCAGTTTATTGACACAGAATTTTAATCTTCAACTAACCTTGTTCGGGTGAATCCCAAACATGCGTCCACGAAGAAAGCTGGCGGTTCCCGTGGCGGCAAGATTGCTGCTGGGTTCTTCGTCGGTCTTTTCGTGATCTTGCTTGGCCTGTACCTCGCGGATCTCGGCTTCAATCGCGGTACTGTGCCCCGCGGCACCACCGTCGGTGGTGTGGAGATCGGGACGATGAAGCCGGCTGCGGCGGTGAGTTTGTTGGAGGGGGAGCTGGGGGACGTCGATAAGCGTCCTGTGCTTGTGCGTGCCGGCGAGATGGAGGAGACCTTCACCCCTGAAAACGCTGGTCTCGGCGCTGACTGGCAAGCGACGGTGGAGTCCGCCGGCGTCGAATCCCTCAACCCGCTCACGCGCCTGCTTGGTTTCTTCCGCACGAACGAGGTGGAGATCACGTCCACGATCGATGCGGGCAAGCTGCAGCCTGAAATTGACCGTGTAGCTGCAGGTTTGGCGCGCGACCCGCAGGATGGGGCTGTGGCGCTCGAGGGCGGTGAGGCCAAGGTTGAGGAGCCTATCGACGGCCAGCATGTCATGCGCGATGACCTCGAACGCGCGATGACGCTTAACTGGCTCAACCCGGACGGCGTGACCGTCGAGCCGAAGCTTACCCCGCCCGCGATTGACGCCGAGGTGATCAAACAGGCCGTTGATGGCCCCGCTGCCGCTGCGCTCAAGGGGCCGCTGACCCTGCACGGCGGGCAGGGCGAGGAGAAGGTCGACGCTGTTATTGAGCCCTCGCGCATGGGTGAGGTGGTCACCTTCCGCAACGAGCCGGAGAACAAGACCATCGTCCCGGACGTCCACGCGGACAAGGCGCAGGAAATCTTCGGTGAACAGCTCAAAGACACCGTGACGGAAATGCAGAATGCCACGATCGCTGCCTCCGGTGCCGTGACCCCGTCCGCGGATGGCAACGAGATTGCCTGGGACAACGTCATGCGCGACTTCGATCGCCGCGTGCTTGGCGAGGAGCCCCGCGACTGGGACGCCGAATACCGCGACGTGCCCGCCACCTTCACCACCGAGCAGGCGAACAACGCGACCTTCAACGAGGAAGTCGGTTCCTTCACCACCGGTGGTTATTCCGCCGCCTCCGGCACCAACATCGGGATCGTGGCGCGCACCGTCAACGGCGCCGTGGTCAGCCCCGGCCAGACATTCTCCCTCAACGGCTACACCGGCCCGCGCGGTGAGGCGCAGGGGTATGTGTCTTCCGGCATCATCATCAACGGCCGCGCTGGCAACGCCGTTGGTGGTGGCATCTCCCAGTTCGCCACCACGCTGTACAACGCCGCCTACTTCGCCGGCATGACCGACGTCGCGCACACCCCGCACTCCTACTACATCTCCCGCTACCCGGCCGGGCGCGAAGCCACGGTGTTTGAAGGCTCCATTGACCTGGTGTTTAAGAATGACACCCCGCACCCGGTGAAGATCGTCACCGAATTCGGCGGCGGCCACATCACCGTCCGCATGATGGGCGTGAAGGACCGCACCGTTGAATCCATCAACGGTGGCCGCTGGGCCCCGACCTCCCCGTCCCCGCAGACCGTTTCCGGTGCTGGCTGCGTTCCCTCTGGCGGTGCCCCCGGCTTCACCACCTCGGACACGCGCATCGTCCGCGACCTGGCGGGCAATGAGATCTCCCGCGAAACCCAAACCACCGTGTACAACCCCCAGCCGATCGTCCGCTGCGGCTAGAACGGCGGAGTCGTCTCACCTGGCTTTCGTTCCAGGCCCCAGCGAGTCAGCCGCGCGATCTCCAGATCCCGCGGCATGAGCGGGTGCAGCGGCGCGCCGGGAATCTCCATGTTCACCACGTCTGCACCGTCCACGGACTCCAGCATGGACGTGCTGTTTGGTGTGACAATATGATCCCGCCGCGAATACAACGACGTGTACACCACATCCGGGTGCGTATCCGGCACCACTCGTGCCAACAACCACTCCGACCCCACCAGGTGCTGCGTGGCACTTTCCCCTAAAAGACGGTTGACCACGGCTTGTTGCTTGTTCATGACCGGTGAGATCAACTTCGCCCGCCCATCCAAGTCCGTGCCATGGAACGGCGAGCCCATCGTGACCACCCGCCGCACTTTCTCGTGCCCGCCAGCCGCGATGTACAGCTTGGTCACCGTGCCGCCCTGCGAATGCGCCACGATGTCTACCTTCTTCGCTCCCGTCGCCGCGAGCACTTTCTCCACGTTGCCGGCCAATTCGGTGACGAGCTCATCCAAGTCCCCCGTCCCATACAGCCCCGGCACGCGCATCCGCCCGTAATCAAAGCCCCACACCCAGTAGCCATGGGCGGCAAGATAACGAGCCTGCCTCTTAAAAGCACTGGTTCTGCCCTGAAACCCATGCACAAACAGCACCGGCGTGGGGTGCTCCGGCGTGAAGTCCGGATTGTTGAAGATTGGTTTGGGCAAGCGCACACGCGCCACGGTAGCACCGCGCGCTGGGGGCGCGTCCGAGAAATCTGACCGGGACGCTGCCCGTGTGAACCGGCTACCTAAATCCCGATAGTTAGACCCCGCTACCTAGAGCCCGATAACCAGCTAAAAATGCCGAATATCGGGTTCTAAATAGCGGGGTTTAGCTCCAAGCTCAAGAGGCGTGAATTCCCCCTTGAACACGCACCTGTCAAGCCCCCAATTGGAGCCGGCGACGAGAATCGAACTCGCACTCTCAGCTTGGGAAGCTGATGTTCTACCACTAAACTACGCCGGCGCAGCTGCGATGAATCACAAAGAATCACAATGAATGCAGCGGGGAACATCGTAACACCGCCACCCCGTATGCCCCCAAATGCTCGGGGTTAAGATTGGCTTGTGCTTCTTTCAGATCGTGACATTTCCTCCGCCATCGAGGCCGACCGCCTTCAGATCGACCCATTCGATGCTGATCTGATTCAGCCATCGAGCATCGACGTGCGGATTGACAACCTCTTCCGTGTGTTCAACAACTCGAAATACACGCACATCGACCCCAAGGAAGAAATGCCGGACCTCACCACCGAGGTCGCGGTGCCCGAAGGTGAACCGTTTGTGCTGCACCCCGGCGAGTTCGTCCTCGCTGCGACGCTTGAGCACTTCACGCTTCCCGACGACCTCGCCGGCCGCCTCGAAGGCAAATCCTCCCTCGGCCGCCTGGGACTATTGACCCACTCCACCGCAGGCTTCATCGACCCAGGCTTCTCCGGCCACATCACCCTGGAGCTTTCCAACGTGGCCAACCTGCCGATCACCCTCTGGCCAGGCATGAAGGTTGGCCAGCTGGCCCTGTTCAAGATGAGCTCCCCGGCCCAAACCCCGTACGGCTCCAGCAAGCTCGGCTCAAAGTACCAAGGTCAGCGCGGCCCGACCCCGTCGAAGGCGTACCTGAACTTCCGCTAGGGCCAAAGCGGACTGGCCCCATCCGAGATTTCTCACATCCCCTTTTCCGCGACCTGCCCTTTTAAGTTCTGCAAACGGAGAGTGTGCGAGATTTCTCGAAGCCGCTATTTCAGCCCACTTTTCTTGCTGCTTGCACTGCCCTGAATAGGATCCAGGGCAGCTTCCGCAGCGTCCCTGCGGAGAATCTCAGAACAGTCCAGCCCTGCAGTTGGCATTCAAGGTTGATGTCAAAGTCTTTATCGCGCTGACTTCTAGCGAGATGGTGTTCCCCGTCATACATCAGAGCAATTCTCAGCTCTGGGATAGCCAGGTCAAACACGGTGACAAGTTGGTTGTCCAATGTGACCGGCATTTGCTCCACAAGCTGGAGTTTCAATGGTGCGAGTGCATCCACGATGTAATCCCACTGCGGCCGGAAAGCTAACGGAAGGTGGCCCAGAACCGCCATGCACATGAGACGCATTTCGGTCTCCTTCGGAGACTCTGCGAGCGGGCTGGACAGGCGCATTGCTTGGGTCATCCATCGTTTATTCACTCGGTAGTGTGATGCCTTGAGCAGCTGCGCTGGGGAGAGGGAGAGACGGTGGCAGGCAGCGTCAATGAGCATGACGGCCCAGTAGGTGGGGCCGTCGGTGATCCAGCGAGGCCTGGGCCACATGTGAAATCCCGCACGAATGTCTTGCAATGCTTCCGCCACGGCTTCATGTGGCTCACTTATAGGCAGGTCAATGCCACGCCAAGTGACATTCCAAGGGGTGCGAGTCTCTCGCCGCCTCACTATGACACCGGTGTCTTCTCGCTTGTAGGTGGGTGAGTTGAGCGTGGTGTCACATGAATCCACTAGGTAAGGCACGCCATAGAGCGCTAGCGCGCTAGTCCCCGCAATTGCACATTGTGGATGCTCCAGGGATTGGGCGATGGCACGAAGGTTTGCAGGCACCGCGAAACCCCGGCCGCGTGGGTGGGCTTGAGCTTCTGATCGGGTGATCGCAGGAGGACGGGGCGCAAACCCTGAGGCCAGGTACTTAGCTGATGCGTGTTGGCCCGAGCCGGGAACATCCGCCGGGTGTAGATGGCCCTGTACGAGGTAAGTGATGTCCATGGAGTCGTGGACTTTCGGAAAAATAAGTTTGTTCATACTCACTTAGACTGCTGAAACTCTCGTTCGGTTCCCCCACAGTCGAGATTTCTTCCAAGCGGTTGTCCGCCACCTGCGCCTTTAATACCGACTCCTGCACAAAGCGTCAGGTTTCTCGAACGCCTTCTCGCACTCACCCTGCGCAACCTCCCAGCAGGGGTCATAATGGCCGGTATGCGCATGACTGTGATTGGCACCGGTTACCTCGGCGCGACGCACGCCGCTTGCATGGCGGAGCTCGGCCACGAGGTCCTGGGAATTGATGTTGACCAGGCAAAAATCGACGCTTTGAAGGCGGGCAAGGTCCCGTTCTTTGAGCCGGGTTTGCCGGAGGTGCTGGAGCGGAACATCGCGAATGGCCGCCTGCGTTTCACCACGGATTACAAAGAGGCTGCCGAGTTCGCCAACGTCCACTTCATTGGCGTGGGCACGCCGCAGCAGCGCGGCAGCTACGCGGCGGACACCACCTACGTTGAGGCGGCGGTGGACAGCCTCGCGCCCCATTTGCAGGGCGATCATGTGATCTTCGGCAAGTCCACGGTGCCCGTTGGCACTGCTCAGGCGCTGCAAGAGCGAGCAAACAAGCTCATCGGCGACAACGCCACCCTCGAGATCGCCTGGAACCCCGAGTTCCTCCGCGAGGGCTACGCGGTCAATGACACGATCACGCCGGACCGCATCGTCCTCGGCGTCCGAAGCACCAATAGCACCGAAAGCCGCGCCGAAGAGATCGCCCGCGAGGTCTACGCCACGCCGCTTGCGGACAGCACCCCGTTCATCGTGACCGACCTCCAGACCGCTGAGCTGGTCAAAGTCTCCGCCAACGCGTTTCTGGCCACGAAGATCTCCTTCATCAATGCGGTCTCCGAGGTCTGCGAAATCGTCGGCGCTGATGTCACTCAGCTTGCCGACGCCATCGGCCACGACGAACGCATCGGCCGCAAATTCCTCGGCGCCGGTCTCGGTTTCGGCGGCGGCTGCCTGCCGAAGGACATCCGCGCATTCATGGCCCGCGCTGGCGAACTCGGCGCTGACCAGGCCTTGACCTTCCTTCGCGAGGTTGATGCGATCAACATGCGCCGCCGCGAGCGCGTTGTTGATCTGTCGCGCGAGATCCTCGGATCTCTCATCGGCCGCCGCATCACGGTGCTCGGTGCGGCGTTCAAGCCGAACTCGGATGACGTGCGCGATTCGCCCGCCCTCGCGGTCGCCGGCCAGCTCAATCTCGCTGGCGCTTCCGTGCGCGTTTATGACCCGGAGGCAATGGACAACGCGCGCAGGGTCTTCCCCACGTTGGATTATGCGGATTCGCTCGACGATGCACTCGCTGACGCCGAGCTCGTGATCCTCGCCACCGAGTGGGATGAGTTCAGGCAGCTCGATCCAGAACATGCAGGTCAGCTCGTTGAAAGCAAGACGCTTATCGACGCCCGCAACGTCCTCCCCGTCCCCACCTGGCACTCCGCTGGCTGGGAACTCCACGCCCTCGGCCGCTCTCTCTAACAGCCAAGAACTCTCACTCTGACGAGGAATTTCCGGCTAAGGAATTCAGGTGAGAGAGTTCCGGCGACGGCGCGGAAGGTATGTCGCCAGAGCATGCGGACAAATGTGTCCGTTTGGTGTCTGCGGCGCAGGTCAGGGCAAGTTTTCAATGCGGACACACTGTGCGTCCGCATCAACGGAGCCCGTTTTCTCAGCGTAAAGGGCATAGCCAGCTAGAAACGGACACATTTGTCCGGACCTCAATTTGCACTATATAGCGCATATAGCGCGCTCGAGAGCCACGACGTTCTAGTGCTGGTGGTAATCCGAGAGGAAGTTACCCAGGCGCTCGATGGCATTCTCCAGCTGGGACGCCCACGGCAGGGTGACAATGCGGAAGTGGTCAGGCGTCGGGTAGTTGAAGCCGGAGCCGCCGACCATGAGGATCTTCTCGCTCTTGAGAAGGTCGAGCATGAAGCGTTCATCGTCGTGGATCTGGTACATGTCCAGGTCAATCTTCGGGAACGCGTACATCGCGCCCTTTGGCTCAACCACGGAGACGCCGGGGATCTCGCGGAGCTTCTTCACGGTGATGTCGCGCTGCTCCTTCAAGCGGCCACCTTCGCCGGTGAGAGCGTAGATGGACTGGCGGCCACCAAGTGCCACCTGAATGGCGTGCTGGCCAGGAACATTCGCGCACAGGCGGGTGCCGGCGAGCAGATCCAGGCCCTCGATGAAGCCGGTGGCGCGACGACGCGGACCGGTGATGACCATCCAGCCAGCGCGGTAACCACACACGCGGTAAGCCTTGGACAGGCCATTAAAAGTACAGGTCACGAGGTCGGGGGCGATGGCGGCCATGGAGTAGTGGACGGCGTCGTCGTAGAGAACGCGGTCGTAGATTTCGTCGGAAAGCACCATGAGCTCATGCTCGCGCGCGATGGCGGCGAGGCCTTCGAGGACCTCCTTGGAGTACACCGCGCCTGTTGGGTTGTTCGGGTTGATCACCACGATGGCTTTGGTGCGCGGGGTGATCTTGGAGCGGATGTCCTCGAGGGACGGGTTCCAGTTGTCCTCCTCGTCGCACACGTAGTGGACGGGCTTGCCACCGGCGAGGGAGGTCGCGGCGGTCCACAGCGGGTAGTCGGGGGAGGGGATGAGGACCTCATCGCCGTTGTTGAGCAGCGCCTGGGTGGTCATGGAGATGAGCTCGGAGACGCCGTTGCCGAGGTAGACATCGTCGATGTCAAAGTCTGGGAAGCCGTCGATCTCCTCGTAGCGCGTCACCACAGCACGGCGCGCCGGGATGATGCCCTTGGAGGTGGTGTAACCCTGGGACGTTGGCAGCGCCGCGATCATGTCGCGCATGATTACGTCCGGTGCGTCGAAGCCGAAAATCGCCGGGTTGCCGGTGTTCAGCTTGAGGATGGAGTGGCCGTCGCGCTCCATCTCCTCCGCCGTCGCCGCAACGGGACCGCGGAGGTCATACGCTACGCCTTTGAGCTTGTCCGCCTGGTCAAAGTGGCGGTGCTTTTTGATGCGGGGGGAAGATTTCGTCTCGGGTTGCTCGGTCATAGGGGTCATCCTACTCGTCTGACATGCGGTTCATTTTGTATCTATCAAGGGTCTTCTTCGCCAGATCCATCGCGGAGCCGGTTAGTTCGTCGCGTTTCGCGGCGCGCAGTGCCTTTCTGCGTTCCTCTTCTACGCGGCGTTCCGCCTGAATTTCGCGCAGCCGTTCACGCTCGATCTGCCGTGGGCTGGGTGTGTACCAGCTGTCCGGCCCGACCCGCATGACATAAAGCAGGATGAACAGGGTGGGGATGATGAGGAAGATGAGGGCGCCGATCCCCGGGTAGCCGGCTTGACCGGCCACTGAGGTGAGTGCGATGGTGCCAATCGATCCCAGGCTGAAGATACCCATGCGGGTGCGCTGGCCACTGGCGCGGGATTGCTCGATTTCGCTGCGGGTATACACCTCAACCTTGTTGGACTGCACGGCTGGTGTTCCGGCAGTGTGCTGCGCGGGGAGGTCCCGGAACAGCGGGAGGAGATCGCGGTGGGTGGTGGCTTCCGCGACGGCGTCGCAGCGGCGGTCATACTCAGTCAGATCCAGCCGGCCTTCGCCGTAGGCGAAAGTGAGCCGGGAGAACGCGTCGGCCCGGTCGGTGTCGGATAAACGCAGCTCAAGTTTTGATGCTGGCGTATTTTCTGGCTGGTTGTTCACGCTTCATATACTAGTGAGAATCCCCTGGCAAACCCTAGTTGGCAGGCTTTTGCGCTACCGGGTTGTTGCCACATCGTTGCAATATTGATGGTTTTTTGTGCGCGGTGATTCCTCGAGTTTCGTTACTCTGGGGGCCATGACAACACCGAATGATCCGTACAACAACGGCAACAACCCGTACTCCCAGAACGGCAACGGTAATGAAGGGGGCACCGGGCAGCCCGGTCCCGCTGATCAGTCTGGCTACGGCCAGGACCCGAACCAGAACCAGAGCTCTGCCTACGGCCAGGGCTACAGCCAGGATTACGGCCAATCCGCAAACGGTGGCTACGGCCAAGACCCGAACCAGAATCAGAATCAGGGTTACGGCTATGGCTACGGGCAGAACCAGGGCTACAACCAGGGCCAGGATTACGGTCAGGGCCAGGCCCAGGGGGCTAACCCGTATGGCTCCTACGAGTCTTACAACACGTCTGCTTCCCAGGATGCGTACGGTTCCGGCTACGTAGACCCGAACGCTGGGTCGCAGTCGGGGCAGCCGTTGGTGACTAATGCTGGTCCGCTACCAGTCATTGAATCACTGACGTTTGGTTTCAAGCGTGTGTTCACCAGTCAGTGGCACGTGTACTTGGGCTTGTCGGTGATCCCGATGGTGGCCCTGATGGTCGGCATGGCGCTTGTTATTGCCCCGATGGTGGCAGGCATCATGGCTGATCCTGATAACTTCATACTGGGCGCAGGCTCTATTGCTTCGGTCGCTGTGCTGGCGATCCTCGGTGGCATTGCATCGTTGGTTTTCCAGATTGTGATGACCAAGGTTGCGCTGCGTGACGCTGCGGGTGAGGCACCGGCATGGGACAGGGCGTTCAAGGATGTGCCGTGGGCGCAAGGTATCTTGGTTCACATTTTGGTGGGCCTGGCTACCCTTCTTGTGGGTCTTGTTCTGATGGCAATTCCGCTGCTTCTCATCGCCACCGTGTCGCCGGCTCTGGGCGTGCTCCTGGCCGTGATCGTGGTGTTCGGCTTCATCTTCCTGTACCCGTTCATTGCGCTGATCCCGCTGTATGCGATTGACGGCCGGACGAATGCGGTTGGTGCTTTCTCCGCAGCATTCAATGACGTTAAGGCGAACTACTGGCGTGTGCTTGGTGCACTGGTTGTGGTCGGTCTGATCAGCACTATTGCTAGCTCGATCACCCAGGGCCTGTCCTCCATCATCATGGCGCCGGTGACCGCGCTGGTGTCGGTGTTTGTGTACCGCTGGATCAGCGACCGCCACGAGCAGCCGGTGCAGCAGGATGGCTACATGAGCATGTACTAGGCCGCTAGGCCACTAGTCCTCAGCGCTGAACTGGGATTGGTTCAGCTCGAAGTACGTTCCTCGCCGGGCAAGGAGTTCCTCATGGGTTCCTTGCTCGGCGATTTTTCCGTTTTGCATGACGATGATGAGGTCGGCGTCACGGATCGTGGATAGGCGGTGCGCGATGACAAAGCTCGTGCGGTTCTGACGGAGCGCGTTCATTGCTTCTTGGACGAGCACTTCGGTGCGGGTGTCTACGGAGCTGGTGGCTTCGTCGAGAATAAGCAGCGCTGGCTGCGCGAGGAAGGCGCGCGCGATGGTGATGAGCTGGCGCTCACCGGCAGAGATGGATCCGGCGTCCTGGTCGATCTCAGTGACGTATCCGGCGGGGAGGGTGCGGACAAAGCGGTCAACGTAGGTGGCCTTGGCAGCGGCGATGACTTCTTCATCCGTGGCGTCGAGGCGGCCGTAGCGGATGTTGTCCATGATCGTGCCCTTGAACAGCACGGCGTCCTGCAGCACCATGCCCACCTGTGTGCGTAGGGCGGCGCGGGACATGTCGCGGATGTCGGTGCCGTCGAGGCGGATGGCACCGGCATCGATGTCGTAGAACCGCATGATCAGGTTGACCAGGGTGGTCTTGCCGGCACCGGTGGGTCCGACGATGGCAGCGGTCTGCCCCGGTGCCACGCGCAAATTCAGGTCCTGGATGAGCGGCTCCTCAGGGTTGTAGGAGAAGTCCACGTGATCGAACTCGACGAGGCCGTGGGAGACCACGGCACTGTCAGTTGAGACGTCGGGGGTCTCCTCGTCAGCGTCGAGAAGCTCGAAGACGCGCTCCGCAGAGGCGACACCAGATTGCAGCATCTGCATCATGCCGGCGACCTCGCCGAGAGGCTGGTTGAGCTGGCGGGAGTACTGGATGAAGGCTGTGGCATCACCGAGGGTGAGGTTGCCGGATGCGACCTTGAGGCCACCGAGAACGGCGACGGCCACGTAGGACAGGGACCCGATGAATTGCATGATCGGGTGCATCGCGTTGGCCAGGAATTGGGCCTTCTGTGCGGCGGTGGCCAGTTCCTCGTTGCGCTCGTTGAACTGCGTGCGCATGTGATCAGAGTGGCCGAAGATGGTGGTCACGTCATGGCCGGAGAAGGCCTCTTCGACGTGTCCGTTGAGGTCGCCGGTGGCCTTCCACTGGGTGACAAACTGCTTCTGGGAGCGGGTTCCCACCAGCCCGATCACGGCGCCGGTAAGGGGGAGCGCCAGCAGTGCGAGGAGGGCGAGCTGCCAGGAGATGGCCACCATCATGACCACGATGCCCACGATGGTCAGCAGGGCATTGAACAGGGAGGACAAGGATTGCTGCAGTGCTTGCTGGATGTTGTCCACGTCGTTGGTGGTGCGGCTCATCACATCGCCGCGCTGGCGGGAATCGAAGTAGCGCAGAGGTAGACGGTTGATCTTCGCTTCCACGCGTTCGCGCAGGGTGTACACCGCGCGCATGGTCAGGCGATTGAGAATCGCGCCTTGTGCCCACATGAGGAACGAGGCGGCAATGTACAGTGCCAGCACCGCCATGATGAGCTGGCCAAGCCGGTCAAAGTCAATACCGCTGCCCGGGGTCAGTTCCATCGCGGAGGCCATGTCGGCGAAGCGGTCCTGCCCCGCAGCGCGCAGACCCTCAACAGCCTGCTCCGGGGTCATGCCTTCCGGCAGTTCGCGCGACATGACGCCAGAGAAGATCACGTCCATCGCCTGGCCCATCACGCGCGGCGCCCACACGGCAAGAAGTACCGACACCGCGTTCATGAGGAACACCAAGGTCAACGCAAATTTATAGGGTGCCAGCAGGCCTAGGAGTCGCTTCGCGGACGGCCAGAACTGCTTCGCTTTGCGGGGTGCTTTGCTGGAGTAGTCATCGCCGGCCATGGAGGCCTCGTATTCGGCCAATTGCTCGTCGTTAAGCTGCTCGCTCATGCCGTTACCTCCTGCTGGCTCGCCGCGATCTCGCGGTATGTCTCACTCGTGCGCAGCAGTTCCGCGTGGGTTCCGCGCGCCACAATCTCGCCGGCCTCCATCACAAGGATCTGGTCAGCATTGCTTATCGACGCCACCCTTTGTGCCACCACCAACACCGTCGCATCCTTGGTGTAGTCACGCATCGCCTCTTGGAGCCGGGCTTCGGTGACGGCGTCGAGGGCGGAAAACGAGTCGTCGAAAAGCAGTACATCCGGCTGCGCGACGAGCATGCGCGCGATGCACAGGCGCTGGCGCTGACCACCGGAAACATTCGTGCCGCCCTGGGTGATGGGCATGTTCAGATCCTCGACGAAGTGAGCCTGGGCAACACGCAGTGCCTCCCAGAGTTGGTTATCGGTGGCATCCGGATTGCCCACGCGAAGATTCGTGGCCACAGTGCCGCGGTACAGCCACGGCTTCTGCGGGACCATCCCTACCGTGCCGCCGACACGCATCTGGCCGGACGTGGGGTAGTAGAGCTGCGGGATAAGGCCAATGAGCGTGGATTTTCCGGAGCCCGTCGAGCCAATGATGGCCGTAGTTGTTCCCGGTTTTGCGGTAAACGTGATGTCTCCCAGAACCGGCTCTTCCGCGCCGGGGTAGCGGTAGGACACGTTGTTGAATTCCACGACGCCAGGCTCCGCATCGGTGCTTACTGCCTGGTCAGGGCGCTGCGTGGGCTCGTAGTTCACAACTTCGCTGATACGGCGGCCGCACACGAGCGCGCGGGGCAGCATCATGAGCACGAACACGCCCATCATCACCGCCATGAGAATCTGCATGAGGTACTGCATAAAGGCGGTCAGGGAACCAACCTCCACCAGGCCTTCATCGACGCGGTGGCCGCCGAACCACAGCACGGCTGCGGTGGCCAGGTTCAGGATGAGCATGATGACGGGGAACATGGTCACGAACACTCGCCCGATGTTGAGGCTCAGCTTTGTCAGATCCGCATTCGCCTCACGGAACCGCTTCTCCTCAAAATCCTCGCGGCCGAATGCACGGACAACGCGGATGCCAGCGATCTGTTCGCGCAGCAACCCGTTAATGCCGTCGAGCTTGAGCTGCATATTCTTGAACATCGGCAGCAACAACGCGGCAGTGATGGCCACCGCCACGGTAAGCACCAGCACCGCAACCACCACGAGCCACGACATGCCAGCATCCTGGCGCAGCGCCATGATCACGCCGCCGACACCCATGATGGGCGCGGCGACCATGAAGTTGAGGAAGAGCAGCGTAGTCATTTGCACCTGCTGCACATCATTCGTCGCGCGGGTTGTCACCGTGGCCGGACCAAAGTGGCTCATGTCCTCGGCGGTGAACCGGCTGACATTGTCATACACAGCACGGCGAATATCCCGGCCCGTGCGCATCGCTGCCACGGACGCGAACCACACTGCCGCTACAGCCGCCACCACCTGGGCCAGCGACACTGCCAACATGATCAATCCCACGCGCCGGATGTACGCCACGTCCGCCTTTGCCACACCGTTGTTGATGATGTCTGCGTTCAAATCCGGCAGATACAACATGGCCAGCGTGGAGAGCAGCTGCAGCACCACAACCGCAGCGATGAACGGGGTGTACGCCTTGCCGTACCGCCCGGTAAGTCGAATGAGTTCCACGAATCAACTCCCTGAATTGAGGTATCGCAGCAATCCTAGACCCCAGGTAGGACACGCGCTCATGCGTCAGAAACCCGCCAGAAAGCCGCCCCGGCTAGACCTTGTTTACCAGCGGAAATAACGCCTCATGTCGATTTTGGCGGAAAAAATCGACATATCGCGCGGATATGTTTATTCTTTCGACATGTCCGAGAAGACCCTGCCCGGATTCGACCCGAATCGGCCGTTTAATGATCTGCCGTCCTTGCCCCCACAGCAGGAACTGGAGACTGCAAGGGTGCTCAAAGCTGTCATTGATGCACGGAGTGAGCTTGCTGCATTGAATACAGCGTGCCGGCTGATTCCGAATCCGGAGATCATCACGTCAACGATTCCTCTGCGCGAGGCTCAGGCCTCCACGGAGATAGAGAACATCGTGACCACGAATGATGAGTTGTTTAGAGCGCAGTGGAGCGTGGATCTTGAGCCCACGCCGGCAACCAAGGAGGCTCTCCGCTACCGCGACGCGTTGCGGCGTGGGGTTGAGTTGGCAGAACAGAGGCCTGTTTCGGAGAAAATTGCGGTGGAGGTGTGCTCGGTCCTGCAGGGAAATCAGGCTGTGGTGAGATCAACCCTGGGCACTTTCATTGGTGATCCGGTAACGGGTAAACGTGCATATACCCCACCTGAGGGGCAGGACGTGATCCAGCGACACTTGGCGGCGTGGGAGCGTTACCTCTATTCGGATCATGGCCTTGATCCGCTGGTGTTAATGGCTGCTGTGCATTACCAGTTTGAGGCGATCCACCCGTTTTATGACGGCAATGGCCGCACGGGTCGTATCCTCAACATTCTTCTCTTGTTGCAGGAAAACGTTCTTTCCTTGCCGGTTCTCTATTTGTCCGGAACGATCGTGGACAACAAGGAGGAGTATTACAGGCTGCTCAGTGCAGTCACATCACGTGGTGCATGGGAGGACTGGATCATTTTCATGGTCAATGCGGTCGCCGAGTCCGCGCGCAGCACAAGCCTGCTTATCGACGATCTCCGGGGCCTCCAAGACACCACCACCTCCCGCGTGCGTGCTGCAGGTGTGACACCGGCAGCTGAGCTGACGGAATTGTTGTTTGTGCAGCCCTATATCCGCATCTCTGATGTGATCGATGCTGGTTTGGCACAACGACAGACCGCATCGCTGTGGCTCTCCCAGTTGGTGGATGCGGGTGTTTTAGATGAACAGCGAATTGGTCGGTCGAAGGTGTTCTTGAATAAGGATGCGTTGGGGATCCTGACCCGTCGATAAGCCTAAGCCTGCCAGCGCTCGTCCGGCCCGGTGGTGCGGTCCGCGTAGCGCTTCTGTGCCTTGCCGTACTCGTCTTCGGGGAGTTGGTAGAAGTAGACGCGCGGCATGACGGCCTCGGCGTTGTCGAGGTAAGTGGTCACGAACTTGTCCACGTCCTCGCGCTCCGCGGACTTCTTGCTCACGTAGATGAACAGGGGACGGGTGAGCGGGTAGTTACCGCTCTTAGCTTCCTCGGCGGTGGGGGCGATGCCGTCGACGTTGACGTTGTCGATGCGGTTGCGGTTGTCCTCATCGGTGGCCAGGTAGTTGCCAATGCCCATGAAGGACAGGGCATTCGGGTCTTCGGCGACCCACTTGGACAGTTCCTGAATGTCGTCGGTGGCCTGGTAATCATCGCGGATCTCATCGCCGTTCAGGACCAGGTCTTTGAACACGCCCAAGGTGCCGGAGCCGTCGGGGCGGCCGTAGAGCGTGATCTCCTCATCCGGCCAGGACGGGTCAATGTCGGACCACTTAGACACCGCGGAGTCCTTTGCCCAGATGTCGTGGAGCTGATCAATGGTCAGGTCAGCGGCGAAGTCATTGTCGCGGTGCTTCACAATCGTGATGGCATCCAGGCCGATGGGCAACTCGACGTACTCGACGTTGTTATCCGCGCACTGCTTCTGAAAGTCCGCCGGGATGGCCACGGAGGAATCGTTGATGTCGGCCTCGCCGTTGCAGAACTTCTCAAAACCGTCGGTGGAGCCGATGGCCTCGATGCCCGCGTCAAAGTCATAGCGCGAAGCAATGTAGGACGAGATTGGCTCGACGGTGGCAGAGCCGGTGACGCGGATGGCGTCGGCTCCAAGGGTGCCGTCGTTAGAAGAGCAACCAACCGCGAACACCGTCACGGCAGCGAGCAGGGAAGCGGTGAGAGCGTGGCGGGTCTTAGGCATCGTCCTTGCCCTCCTGCATCTCGGCGCGGAACTCGCGGAGCAGGCGGAAGAGGTTCTTCCAGGAGCCCTTGGAGGTGGTCCAGTACTTAGCAAAGTTCTCGTCCAACTCCGCCTGCTGTTCCGGCGTGACGTTGGGGTTGATCTTCTTGTGGCGGTGGTGATCAGACTCGGCATGCTCAGCAGAGTTAGCTGTCGCCGCTTCATTCTCGTGGTCCTCCGTCAAACGGTCCTTGTTGCGGCCACGGGCGCTGAGTTCAACGCGCAGCTCGTTTGCGGTTTCTTCGAGCTCTGCGAGGAGAGCTTCCAGGGCTTCGTCCGGGGCCTCATTCTTGATGAGGTCCTGGGCCATGGGGGACAGGTCGGGGGTCTCGTTCGGGTTCGTCATTGAAGGCTCCTGTTGGTTGGGGAGTTACATCAAGGTGTTGGAGATGAACACGGCCAGCAGCGGCAGAGCGAAGAAGACGCCACCGATGTAGATGAAGATGTAGAGCTTGTTCTTTTCGGCCAGGCCAGCGAGCCAATCGGAGCAGCGCGGGGGAACGTCGCGCAGGAATGGCAGGCCGAGGATGAGGATGGCGGCGAAGAGGTTGAACATCGTGTGTACCAAAGCACCAGCCATGGCGGCTTCAGCCTCCGCGCCGGAGGCGGAGAATGCGGCGATGAGGCCGGTGACGGTGGTACCAATGTTCGCGCCGACCACGAAGGGGAACAGGGTGCGGACGGAGAATTTGCCGGAGGCAGCCAGCGGAACCGTCAGCGCGGTGGTGGTGGAAGAGGACTGGACCAGCGCGGTGATCAGGGCGCCGGAGAGAACACCGAAGAAGGAGTTCTTGCCCAGCGCGGCGTAGAGGATCTCCTGTGCTTTGCCCACGAGCAGGGCGTTGAGAAGTTTGCCGATGAAGCTGATGGACAGCAGCACCAGGCCAACGCCAATGAGGGCGAGGAGGACGCCACCCCAGACATCCCCAAGCGGTGAGACCAGCGCGCCCGCGACGCCGACGAGGGGTTCGGTGATGAGGTCAATGAAGTCACCGAGGGATTCAAAGACGCCAGCAATAATGCCGTCGCCCGAACCAGACAGGGACGGCGCGACAGCCGAGGCGGTCTTGCCCAGGAATCCCGTGAACATCTCCAGTGTGAAGAAGATGGAGATGCCGATGAGGTTGAAGAAGTCGTGCACGGTTGCCATGGAGAAACCGTTGCGGAACTGCTGTTTGTTGCCAGCCAGGCCCAGAGCCACCAGCGTCGAGGTGACGGAGGTACCCATGTTGGCACCGAAGAGCATGGGGATGGCGATCTCCAGCGGCAGACCACCAGCGATCATGCCCACCACGATCGAGGTTGTCGTCGACGACGACTGGATGATGGCGGTGGTCACAATGCCAATCGCCAACCCCACGAAGGGATTCTCCGCAAAGGAGAACAGTTCCTTGGCCTGGTCGCCTGCGGCCAGCTTGAAGCCGTCGCCGATCATGCCCACACCGTTGAGCAGCAGCCAGACGCCGATGAATACGGCGATCCAGTTGATGATCTGCTTGGTGGTGCCCGTAAACGGGAGGAATTTCAAAGGGTCGTTGTCTTGGATGTCCTCATCAGCCTGCTCGTGCTGGGCAACGGTCACGTCTGTGTCCTCGGGGTGCTTGTACTCACCGGCGAAATCTCGCGTGAGTTCTTTACTAGTCATGCGCGCTCTCTCAAAACTGGCAAAAATATCCGGAAATATTAGGCGCGCGTCAGGTTACCCCAAGGATCTTGACAGCAAAGTAACGGTAGATGAACGCTTGTTGAACTAGTGCGGTGAGCTGCGCTTAAGGGGTTGCCGGAACCGCGTGAGCCATCGTGAGTAGGCAGGACCACTCGGCCGCGGTGACGCGCGAGCGATCCGCCGGCCGATGCCAGCCAGTCCACGTGGTGAAGGGCAGCTTGCGGGATTCAAGGAAAGCGATAATCGCGCCAGGCTTATCCGCGTTGGACGGTGCAGCCACCACCGTCGTCCTACTCGCGGGAAGCGCGGTGTGGGTGCGCAGGAAATCGTAGGTGGCTGCCGCTTTGGCACTGTTGCCCAGCACGACGAGTTCACCAGCAGTGTCAGTGGTCTCATTGGCAATGATGACCGTGTCGTAGTAGTGCGTGAGATCACCCAGTGACACTGTGTCATCCCCAGTGCCGATGCGGAGGTTGCCGAAGAGGCGGAGGCGAGGAACGGTGTTCCTGTCATTGGTGGTGCGCTCGGTGGAACCGAAGCGGATCAGGCACGTGGGTGCGGGGGACTGGCTGAACAGGTCGACGAAGTAATCGCCCATGCAGATGAGAAGGTCCGCGGTTTCGATGGCTGCGGGGCCGTGGCCGATGACGGCGACACGGTGTGCGGCGTGTGTCATATCGTTGTCCCTTCTCGTTGTGGTGATCGAACTTGATTACGCGGCCTTAGTTTAGACCGCTTAGTCTGTAACCGTAGTCACCGTTGGCTCGCGGTCAAGGCTTAGTGTCTATTTTTATTCACCTTAAAGCGCAGTGCACCGCCATGAAACTTGCCGCATTCATAGGCTAGACCGAGTGGTCCGTGTAGCGTGCATTTCAACAAAAATTAGCACCGGGCGTACTAGACAGAGTGGTACGCAAAAGCAGTTGAAGGAGGCGGCATGACCGCACCCACCACCGCGCGGAAGCGCCCAGCCCGCAAGCCCAAACCAGAAGGCCAGTGGAAGGTCGACGGCAAGGCACCGCTCAACCACGATGAGGAACTCAAGCAGGTTGAGCCGGTGCTGGAGGTGAAGCAGCGGGTCATTGATACGTACTCCAAGCAGGGCTTTGCCTCCATTCCCAATAAGGACCTGTACCCGCGTTTTAAGTGGCTCGGCCTGTACACCCAGCGCAAGCAGAACTTGGGTGGCGAGCACACTGGCAAAGACAACCTTGAGCTCCAAGATGAGTTCTTTATGGCGCGCGTGCGTTTTGATGGCGGCCAGTGCTCCACCGAACAAGCCCGCGCGGTGGGGGAGATCTCCCGCGATTACTGCCGTTCCACCGCGGACCTCACCGACCGCCAGAACATCCAGCTGCACTGGGTGGGCATCGAGGATGTCCCGGCGATGTGGGAGAAGCTTGAGTCCGTCGGCCTGAACACGTGGGACGCCTGCGGTGATGTACCGCGCGTGATCATGGGCTCGCCGGTGGCAGGCATTGCGAAGGATGAGATCATTGATGCCACCCCGGCTATTGAGAAGATCAAGAACGAATACGTCCTCCGCGATGAATTCCAGAACCTGCCGCGCAAGTTCAAGTCTGCGATCTCGGGTAATGCCCGCCAGGACGTGATCCATGAGATCAATGACATCGCGTTCATTGGCGTTGAGCACCCAGAGCTCGGACCTGGTTTTGAGCTCTTCGTCGGCGGTGGCCTGTCCACTAACCCGATGCTGGCGCAGTCCCTCGGTGCGTTCGTCACCCTTGAGGAAGTCCCGGAGGTGTGGGCTTCCGTCGTGCGCATCTTCCGCGATTACGGTTACCGCCGCCTGCGCAACCGCGCGCGCCTGAAGTTCTTGGTGGCGCAGTGGGGTGCAGAGAAATTCCGTCAGGTACTCGAGGATGAGTACTTGGGCTACAAGCTTCCGGACGGCCCACGTGCCCCAACCAACCTCATCGACCGGGATCACGTTGGCGTCCATGAGCAGAAGGACGGCAATGTCTACCTCGGCGTGAAGCCGACGATGGGGCACCTCACCGGTGAGCAGCTCATCGCTATTGCTGACCTGGCGGAGTCCTATGGGTTGAGCCGCCTGCGGTTCACGTCGTTTAAGGAAATCCTTTTCCTGGATGTTCAACCAGACAAGGTCGACGCGTTGGCCAGCGACCTGCAGGAGATGGGCCTGTACTCCAAGCCGAGTGAATTCCGACGCGGCATGCTCACCTGCACGGGGCTTGAGTACTGCAAGCTCGCCCACACCACCACCAAGGCGCGTGGCATTGAGCTCGCGGATGCGCTGGAGGACCGCTTCGGCGACATCGATTCCCCCATCACCATCACGCTCAACGGCTGCCCGAACTCGTGTGCCCGCACGCAGGTCTCCGACATGGGCTTCAAGGGCCAGATGGTCGATGACGGCAACGGCAACAAGGTTGAAGGCTTCCAGGTTCACCTCGGTGGCACCGTCACCAGGGATACGCCGGATGGCGGGAAAGAAGCCAATTTCGGCCGCAAAATCCGTGGCCACAAGGTGTTGTCATCGGAGCTGGAGGAGTATGTGAGCCGGGTGGTGGGGAATTACGTCGATAAGCGACATGAGGGCGAAATTTTCCGCGACTGGGTGCTGCGCGCCGACGAGGAGGATCTGAAATGAGATTCCGGCGCGAACCGAACGCGAACCGTAACTTTCCCACACACTGCCCGTACTGCGCGGGCGAGGCGCTCTTTCCGGATGCAACAAGTGACTTTGCATGGAAATGTACGGAGTGCCTCCGCATCTTTGAGGTGAAGTTTTACGGGCAAGACGCCCCCGACCACGCCCCGGCACCGGCGAAATCGACGGAGCAAGCTCTGCAGGAATCGCTCGCGCGCCATGGGCATGTGGCGGTGTTGAGGAAGGAAAAATAATGGTTGATTTTCTCAGGCGCGCACAGGTAGATGTGCGTGACCCGGAGATCAGTCCGGAGGGGCCGAAGGAGACAGCGCCGCTTTCTCCGGAGGTCGCCGCAGAAAACGCGCGGCTCGTCGATGAGTGGGCTGAGAAGCTTTACAGCGCCTCCGCGCAAGAGATCATGCAATGGGCCCACGAGCACGCCCCGGGCAAGATCGCGGTGACGCTGAGCATGGAAAATACCGTGCTGGCGGAGCTGGCGAAGGACTATCTGCCGGACGCTGAATTCCTTTTCCTGGACACCGAGTACCACTTCCCGGAGACCCTCGAGGTGGCTGACCGCGTGGAGGAGCGCTACCCGGACCAGAAGCTCGTGCGCGCGAAGGCGATCTTGTCGCGTGAGGAGCAAGACCGTGTGTACGGCCGCGCGCTGTACAGCACGAACCCGACTGCGTGCTGCCGCATGCGCAAGGTGGAGCCACTAGCGGTGAGCCTCTCCCCGTACGCGGGTTGGGTGACCGGGCTGCGCCGTGCGGATGGTCCGACGCGTGCGCAGGCACCGGCACTGTCGCTGGATGCGACTGGGCGGCTGAAGATCTCCCCAATGATCACGTGGTCGCTGGAAGACACTGACGAATACATCGATAACAAGAACCTGATCATCCACCCCCTGACCAAGCAGGGCTACCCCTCCATTGGCTGCGCAACCTGCACGTTGCCGGTCGCGGAGGGTGAGGATCCGCGTGCGGGCCGGTGGGCGTTCAGCACCAAGACGGAATGCGGGTTGCACCAATGAGCCAGACACTTTCACCCCACCTGCGGGATCTTGAGAATGAATCTATCCACATCATCCGTGAGGTTGCCGGGCAGTTCGACAAAATCGGCCTGCTGTTCTCCTCCGGTAAGGACTCGTGCGTGGTCTATGAGCTGGTCCGCCGCGCCTTCGCGCCGGCCGCACCGCCGATTGAGCTGCTGCACGTGGACACCGGCCACAACTTCCCCGAGGTGATCGAATTCCGCGACAACCTCGTGGAAAAGACCGGTGCGCGCCTGCGCGTCGCCCATGTTCAGGACTGGATCGACCGCGGCGACCTGGTTGAGCGCCCCGACGGCACCCGCAACCCACTTCAGACCGTCCCGCTGGTGGAGACCATCGCCGAGGTCGGCTACGACGCCGTCCTGGGTGGTGCCCGCCGCGATGAGGAGCGCGCCCGCGCCAAGGAGCGTGTCTTCTCCGTCCGCGATTCCTTCGGCGGCTGGGACCCGCGCCGCCAGCGCCCTGAACTGTGGGATCTGTACAACGGCGAGAAACTCCCCGGCGAGAACATCCGCGTGTTCCCCATCTCCAACTGGACCGAGTCGGACGTGTGGGAATACATCGGCGCCCGCGAGATCGAGCTGCCGTCCATCTACTTCGCCCACGACCGCGAGGTGTTCAACCGCGATGGCATGTGGCTCACCGCCGGCGACTGGGGCGGCCCGCGCGACGGCGAAGAGATTGAAACCCGCCGTGTGCGCTACCGCACCGTGGGCGATATGTCCTGCACCGGCGCCGTTGAATCCACCGCCACCACCATCGATGAGGTGCTCGCTGAGCTTGCCACCTCCACCTTGACCGAGCGCGGCGCCACCCGCGCCGATGACCGCTTGAGCGAGTCCGCCATGGAGGACCGCAAGAAGGAGGGCTACTTCTGATGACTGCCACCAACGTGCTAGCCGATCGCGCCACCCTGCGCCTCTGCACCGCCGGCTCGGTGGACGACGGCAAATCCACCTTCGTCGGCCGCCTCCTCCACGACACCAAGTCCGTGCTCGCCGATCAGATGGCCAGCGTCGAGCGCACATCTGCCGACCGCGGCTTCGAGGGCCTTGACCTTTCTCTGCTTGTCGACGGCCTCCGCGCCGAACGCGAACAAGGCATCACCATCGACGTCGCCTACCGCTACTTCGCCACCGACAAGCGCACCTTCATCCTCGCCGACACCCCCGGTCATGAGCAGTACACGCGCAACACGGTCACGGGCATGTCCACCTCGCAGGTTGTCGTTCTGCTTGTCGACGCCCGAGGCGGCATCAAACCCCAAACCGTCCGCCACCTCACCGTGGCCAGCCTGCTCGGGGTGAAGACGGTGATCCTGGCCGTGAACAAGATCGACCTGGTGGACTACTCCGAAGAGGTTTTCGAGAACATCCGCACCGAGTTCGAGCAGCGCGCCACTGCCCTTGGCATCGCCGAACCACACGCCGTACCGATCTCCGCGCTCAAGGGCGACAACGTTGTCGAGCGCTCCGCGGAAACCCCGTGGTACGACGGCCCGAGCGTGCTTGAGCTGCTGGAGACCATCCCGGTCCACTCCGGCCGCGCACTCGATCTGCCCTTCCGCTTCAACATCCAGTACGTCCTGCGCGAGCACGCCACGGATTACCGCGCCTATGCCGGCACCGTGAACGCCGGCACCATCAGTGTTGGCGACACCGTCACCGCACCGGGTGGTCGCACCACGACCGTCACGCACATCGATAACGCTGACGGCCTTGATGGCGCCACCACCGCGAAAGCCGGCGACGCGATCGCGCTGCGCCTGGCCGATGACATCGACCTGGCCCGCGGCGACGTCGTGTGCGGGGCCGCACACGACGGACACAACGGCTACCCCGAATCCGTCCGCGAATTCCACGGCACCGTCGTCGGCCTGACGGAGAAGGCCATCACCGCTGGTCAGGCAGTGAAGCTGCGCTACGGCACCTCGCTTGTCCGTGCGCGCGTGGCCAGCGTGGACCGCGTCATCGACATCGATGGCACCCCCGAAGCCAACACCGATAACACCGCGCCGGAGTCCTTCGGGCTCAACGACATCGCGCACGTAACCATCCAGACAGCGCAGGAACTGCCCATTGAGGGCTACGCCGCACGCGGCGCCGTGGGCAACTTCCTGCTCATCGACCAGGCCAGCGGCAACACCCTTGCCGCCGGACTCGTGGGAACACGATTGAGGTAAACACCATGGCGGCACACACGGCACTGATCACCCTCTCGCACGGTTCGCGTCACCCCGATGCGCGGACGGGAGTCCGCGAGCTCACCCGCACGGCAGCGCGCCAGCTGGGGGTGATGGGGGCCGACGCCCACCTCGAGTTTGATACCCCAGACCTCACCACCGCTGCCCGCCAGCTCGCTGATCAGGGCGTGACCCGCGCCGTTGTTGTGCCGACGCTGTTCACCCACGCTTTCCACGCCACCTACGACGTCCCCGAAGCGATCGCCAATGCCCACGACGCCACCGGCATCGAGTTCATCGCCGCCCACGGGCTGGGCCAGGGTCCGGACATCGCCGACATCCTCGCCGCCCGCGCGATCACCGACATCCAGGCTGCCCGCCGCCCGGTTTCGCAGATCGTGCTCTATCCCGTGGGCACCTCGAATGAGGAGGCGGCGGGGAAGACGGTGGAGTTGGGGGAGGGCGTCGAAAAGCGTCTTGGTCTGCGCGTGACCACCGCACCGGCGACGGGCTACGGCAAGCGCGACATCGCGGAGCTCGCTGCGGACGACGCGTACCTTTTGCCGCTGTTTGTCACGCGCGGGTTGCTGCTCGACCGGGCCTACCGAATGTGGCGCGGACCAGCATCGGAGCCCCTCGGAACCGACCTGGCCCCGGTGGTAGCGCAACGCTACGCAGCAGCACTCGCCACACTGACAACCCACGAAGGTGCCCGCCCATGAACCGCATGACCACCCTTATTCTCATCGCGCTTGCCGGACTTGCCGGACAGCTTGTGGACGGCGGCCTCGGCATGGGCTTCGGCGCCACCTCCACCACCATCCTGATCATGCTGGCCAGCCTCGGCCCCGCCCAAGCCTCCGCCGTGGTGCACACCGCGGAACTGGGAACCACGCTGGTCTCCGGCATCAGCCACTGGAAATTCGGCAACGTGGACTGGCGCACCGTCGCCGCGATCGGCGTGCCGGGCGCCATTGGTGCATTCGCGGGTGCGACGGTGCTGTCCACCCTGTCCACGGATGCGGCAAAGCCGGTCATGTCCCTCATCCTCGCCGCCATCGGCCTGAACCTGATGTACCGCTTCAGCCGCGGACTCATCCGCCGCCATGTTGCGGAACACCCGCATTCCGTGCCGTTCCTGTCCGGGTTGGGCCTGTTTGGTGGCTTTATCGACGCCACCGGTGGCGGCGGCTGGGGCCCCGTCACCACCTCCACTTTGCTGTCCGCTGGGCGTGCAGAACCCCGCCGGATCGTGGGCACCGTCAACACCGCCGAGTTCTTTGTCACCGCTGCTGCGACCTTGGGCTTTGTGCTGGGGATGTGGGAGGACCTAGTGGCCAACCTCGCCGCTGTGGTTGCCCTGCTGATCGGTGGTTCCATCGCCGCGCCGCTGGCTGCGCTGCTGGTCACCCGCCTGAATCCGATCCTGCTTGGCGGGATGGTGGGCACCCTCATCGTGGTGCTCAACCTGCCGGTGGTGCTTGGTGCCCTTGGTGTTGGTGCCGCCGTCCTGGTGGGCGTGCGTATCGCGGTGTTGGTCGTGGGAGTGGCCCTGTCCGTGGTTGGCTGGCGCCGTTACCGTGCGAACTGGCGGGCTGCTGGTGAGAAACCCAATGAAAAAGAGGCTGCGTTGGGTGTGGAATCGGATCAGCCTGCGGCGGTGTAGACCACGCGGGTGAAGGATTTTACATCTG
>NZ_JAKMUS010000020.1 GCF_027570075.1 Corynebacterium meitnerae | reverse complement strand
GGTTTAGCTTGCAGCACCTCCTAGCAAACACAAAGGAGGCCACCCACCAGGGTGGCCTCCTTCTTTCACGTGGAGCGTGCAGCCGAAGCCGCAGCCTCCCGCCTAGTGGTGTTAGTGGTCCACTGGCGCTTCCACACCAACACCCGTAAGCGAGCGGACTTCCATCTCGGACTGGAGTTCGTCCAGGTTGTCCGGCTTGCCCAGGAACGTGGCAATGGCACCAGCCAGGAACGCAGCCGGGATGGACACGAGGCCCGGGCTGGTCAGCGGGAAGATTGCCCAATCAGCGTTCGGGAACATTGCTGTTTCGGTACCGGAGACTGCCGGGGACAGGAAGATGAGAACCAGGGCGACGCCCAGGCCCGTGTACATGGAAGCCACAGCACCGGCGGTGTTGAAGCGCTTCCAGTAGAGGGAGAACAGGATCGTCGGAAGGTTCGCGGAGGCCGCGATGGCGAATGCCAGGGACACCAGGAAGGCGACGTTCTGACGCATTGCCAGGATGCCCAGGACGATGGCCAGGATGCCGATGACAACCACGGTCACGCGGGAGACGCGGACCTGCTCTTCCTCGGAAGCCTGACCGTCGCGAAGCACGGCGTTGTAGATGTCGTGCGCGATGGATGCGGAGGCCGTAATAGCCAGGCCAGCCACCACGGCGAGCACTGTTGCGAAGGCCACGGCAGACACGATGGCCATAAAGACCGAGCCACCGATTTCCAGAGCCAGCAGCGGTGCCGCGGCATTCGCCTTACCCGGTGCAGCGTTGATCACGTCCGGGCCGACGAGGCCAGCAGCGGCGTAGCCCAGAACCAGGGTCATCAGGTAGAACGCACCAATGAGGACGATAGCCCAGGTCACGGACTTACGAGCCTCCGTAGCCGTAGGCACGGTGTAGAAGCGCATGAGAACGTGCGGCAGACCAGCGGTACCCAGAACCAGGGACAGGCCGAGGGAGATGAAGTCGAGCTGCTTGATCGTGGAGCCACCGTACTTCAGGCCCGGCTGGAGGATCTCAGATGCCTCGTAGCCAGCCTTCTGAATGTGCTCAGAGCCAGCGTGCATCTCGATCGCCTTGTCGAAGAGCGCGTTCATACCGCCCTTGACCGCAATGAAGCAGAGGATGGTCATGATCGCCACAGCACCAACGAGCAGCACTGCCTTGATCATCTGAACGTAGGTGGTGCCCTTCATGCCGCCGATGAGAACGTAGGCGATCATGATCACGCCGACGATGGCAACACAGATTGCCTGAGCACTGAAGGTGTGCAGGTCCAGGAGGACGGACACCAGGGAGCCAGCACCAGCCATCTGAGCGATGAGGTAGAACAGCGACACGAACAGGGTGCCAAAGGCAGCTGCCACGCGCACTGGCTTCTGGCGCAGGCGGAAGGACAGCACGTCTGCCATGGTGAAGCGGCCGACGTTACGCAGCGGCTCCGCCACGAGCAGGAGGGCCACCAGCCATGCGACGAAGAAGCCGATGGAGTAGAGGAAGCCGTCGTAACCAGTGAGCGCGATCGCGCCGACGATGCCCAGGAAGGACGCAGCAGACAGGTAGTCACCTGCAATTGCCAGACCGTTCTGGGTACCGGAGAAGGATGCGCCACCGGTGTAGAAGTCAGAGGCCTCGGAGGTGGACTTACCCACCTTGGTCACAATCGCCATGGTGACGATGATGAATGCGGCGAAGACAGCGATGTTGAGAATCGGGTTGCCGGTTGCCGCAGCTTCTTCCTGCGCAAGGAGGAATACGTCAGGGTTCATGGTTTAGCCCTCCATCTCTTCGCGGATCGCCGCAGCACGCGGCTCAATGTTCTTGTTCGCGTACACCACGTATGCCCAGGTGATCAGGAATGTGGTGATGAACTGGGCGATACCCAGCCAGAGGCCCAGGTTGAGGCCAAGGAATGGCTTAGCCATAACCTCCGGCCAGAAGGTCGCGTAAACGACGTAGAAGATGTACCAGAGGAAAAATGCGATGGACACCGGGAACGTGAACTTGCGGTATGCGCCGCGTAGTTCCTGGAACTGCGGGCTTGCCTGCATTTCCACGAATTCCTGGGGCGTCGGTTCCCGTCGCTGCTTTACAGCGGGTGAGCCTTCAGCCATGGCCTGCTCCTTTCGGAAAGTGGGTTGGTTGTTAGAAAAGTAACTTAGAACACACTCTCGGGGAGGCAGTTTTAGAAATTAAATTATTTTCGGGGGTGAAAGTTACCCCCTCAGCTCAGTGCTTATCGACGTCACCCCGGAAACACCCGCGGATCATTCGACTGACGGCCACCGGGAATCCCGTCGAGAAGCTTCAGTGCCTCAGCGTCGAGCTGGATACCTGCGACAGTGAAGCTCTGCTCAAGCCGGTCCTCGCTGGATGTCTTCGGGATGATGGAGATCCCCTGGGACACGAGGTAGGCCAAAGCAATCTGCGCAGACGTCGCCCCATAAGCTTCAGCAATCTGAGCGACCTCGGGGCTCCCTAGGACCTCTCCCCTGCCGAGTGGCGCCCACGCCTCCGTCAGGATGCCGTGGCGTGCGTGATAGTCCCGCAGCTCCGGCTGCGTGAAGCCGATGTGGAGTTCCACCTGGTTCACCGCGGGCGCAACCCCCGTTGCCGCGATGAGTTCATCCAGCGTCTCTTCGTAGAAATTAGCGACACCCACGGACCCGATGAGTCCGGCCTCCCGCTGCTCCAGCAGCGCTTCATAGGCGGCAACAAACGTGCCATTTTGGGGCCATGGCCAGTGGACCATGAACAGGTCCACGTAATCCAGGTTCAGCCGGCGGAGCGATTCCTGGAATGCTTCCGTGGCACGCGGCTGATCATCGTTCCACAGCTTGGAGGTGATGGTCAGCTCCTCGCGGGTCACATCACCCGCGGCAATCGCGTCATGTACAGCGCGGCCGACCTCTTCCTCATTGCCGTACAAGGAGGCAGTGTCGAAGTGGCGGTAGCCGCACTCGATGGCCCGGCGAATGATGGTCACCGCGTCTGGGCCCGTGAGCTTGTACGTCCCCAATCCCACCAGGGGCACCTCATGCCCATCGTTGAGACGTGCGTGTGGGATGACGCTGGGAGAAGGGGTCACTGCCATTGTGTTAGTTCGCCTCGAGCAGATCGATGACAAAAACGAGGGTGCGGCCCGACAGCGGGTGGCCGCCACCGGCAGGACCGTAAGCCATTTCCGGCGGGATGGTCAGCGAGCGGCGACCGCCCACCTTCATGCCCGGGATGCCTTCCTGCCAGCCCTCGATGAGACCAGTCAGCGGGAACTCAGCGGCCTCGCCGCGGTCCCAGGAGCTATCGAACTCCTCGCCGGTCTGGTAATCCACGCCCAAGTAGTGGACCTTGACCATGCCGCCTGCCTGAGCTTCCTCGCCATCACCGACAACAATGTCCTCGATTACGAGTCCAGCCGGCGCCGGTTCATTAGGTACGTCAATGGTGGGCTTATCCATGAAAAGGTTTCTCCTTGATTTGGGTATCCCGCTTATAAAACGCGAAACCGCCGAAGCGGTCAGCCCCTCATTATACGGAGGCTTGTCGCTTACGGCGGATCGTCGTGTTCAGCGCGTTGCTTTAGCGCTTGTCGCGCGGGATGAACTCACGCTGCGTCGCACCGGTGTAGATCTGGCGCGGGCGGTTGATCTTGGAGTTCATTGCCAGCTGCTCGCGGTAGTGAGCAATCCAGCCCGGCAGGCGGCCGATGGCGAAGAGGACGGTGAAGAAGTCCGTCGGGAAGCCCATGGCACGGTAGATCAGGCCGGTGTAGAAGTCCACGTTCGGGTACAGCTTGCGCTCGATGAAGTAGTCGTCCTTGAGGGCGATCTCCTCGAGCTCCATAGCCAGGTCCAGCAGGCTGTCGCCGCCGAGGTGGTTGAGCACCTCGTGTGCGGATTCCTTGACGATGGCCGCGCGCGGATCGTAGTTCTTGTACACGCGGTGGCCGAAGCCCATCAGGCGGACACCCTTCTCCTTGTTCTTCACGCGGTTCATGAAGTCAGAAGCGTCGCCGCCGTTGTTCTCCTGGATGTCCTCGAGCATCTCCAGCACAGCCTGGTTAGCGCCACCGTGCAGCGGGCCAGCCAGAGCGTTGATGCCACCAGCGATGGACACGAACATGTTCGCCTGAGCGGAACCGATCATGCGGACGGTGGAGGTGGAGCAGTTCTGCTCGTGGTCAGCATGCAGGATGAGCAGCTTGTCCAGCGCGTCGACGACGACCGGGTCAACCTCGTACGGCTCGGTCGGGTAACCGAACATCATGCGCAGGAAGTTCTCGCGCGGGCTCAGGGCGTTGTTCGGGTACATGTACGGCTTACCCTGGGATGCGCGGTAAGCGTATGCAGCCAACATCGGCACCTTTGCCATGAGGCGAACGGTTGCCTTGTCCAGCTGCTCCTCATCCAGCGGGTTGAGCTGGTCCTGGTAGTAAGCAGACAGAATGTTGACGGAGGAGGCCAGCACAGCCATCGGGTGTGCGTCACGCGGGAAGACGTTGAAGGCCGCCTTGAAGTCCTCATCCAGGAGGGTGTGGTGGCGGATGTTGCTGGAGAAGGTCTCTAGCTCATCCTCAGTCGGCAGCTCACCGTTGATCAGCAGGTAGGACACCTCGTTGAACGTGGCGTTGTTAGCCAGGTCAGCGATGTCGTAGCCACGGTAGCGCAGGATGCCTGCGTCACCATCGATGTAGGTGATCTTGGACTCGGTGGAACCCGTAGAAACGTAGCCCGGGTCGAAGGTGACCAGGCCGGTCTGTCCGAGGAGGTTGCCCAGCACAAAGCCGTCATTTCCCTCGGAGGCGCGGATGAGATCCATCTCATACTCGCCGCCGGGGTAGTTAAGTACTACCTTGTCGTTGTTCTCAGAAGCCACAATGAACCTTTCAAAGAGTCGTTGAGCGACGCCTGCGGCCAGTTTCCGCAGGTGAAATAACCTACGGGCTGAGCTCGGGACCAAGCGCCAGAATTGGCATGAATTCACTCTATCAGCACCACGCGGTCAGGATGTGACGGTAGCGACAAAAAGTATGCTTCCCCCGTTACACCACAATTACCCCCGGGGGTTAAGGTTAGTGCCACAACGATGCCAGCTCGAAGCATGAAAGAAGGGGCACGAATGTCCGATTACCCAGCTCTTCCGCAAGATCTTTTGCCCGTTGATGGCCGTTTTGGTTGTGGCCCCTCCAAGGTCCGCCCCGCCCAGCTGGAGGCCATCACCAATGGCGCTCACATCATCGGCACCTCTCACCGTCAGCCGGCAGTGAAGAATGTTGTGGGTGAGGTCCGCGAAGGTCTTGCAGAGCTGTTCTCCCTGCCGGAGGGCTACGAGATCGTTCTGTCTCTTGGTGGCGCCACCGCTTTCTGGGATGCGGCGACCTTCGGCCTGATTGAGAAGAAGTCTGCTCACCTGTCCTTCGGTGAGTTCTCCTCCAAGTTCGCTAAGGCTTCCAAGCAGGCACCGTGGCTGGATGAGCCCCAGGTGGTTGAGGCTGAGCCGGGCAGCGCCCCCTCCCCTTCCGCGCTGGATGGCACCGATGCAGATGTCGTCGCATGGGCGCACAATGAGACGTCTACGGGTGCGATGGTGCCGGTCACTCGCCCGAACACGGATGCGCTCGTGCTTATCGACGCAACGTCGGGCGCCGGTGGTCTTCCCGTCGATATGCGAAATGCTGATGCTTACTACTTCTCCCCGCAGAAGTGCTTCGCGTCTGACGGTGGCCTGTGGTTCGCGGCGATGAGCCCGGCGGCGATTGAGCGCATTGCCAAGATCAAGGAGTCGGGCCGTTTCATCCCGGCTTTCCTGGATCTGCAGACTGCGGTGGACAATTCCCGCAAGAACCAGACCTACAACACCCCGGCTGTGGCCACGCTGCTCATGCTGGCTGACCAGGTCAAGTGGATGAATGAGAACGGTGGCCTGGACGGCATGGTTGCCCGCACCAAGGCCAACGCGGACACCCTGTACTCCTGGGCAGAGGCCAATGAGCACGCAACGCCATTCGTCGCAGATGCGGATAAGCGCTCCTACGTTGTGGGCACCATCGATTTTGATGAGTCCATCGATGCCGCTGAGCTGGCGAAGGCTCTGCGCGCAGGTGGCATCCTCGACGTTGAGCCGTACCGCAAGCTGGGCCGCAACCAGCTGCGCATTGGTATGTTCCCGGCGATTGATACCGAGGACGTGGCCAAGCTCACCGGCGCCATCGACTTCCTGCTGTCGCAGGGTGTTGGCGCGAAGTAAGCCCTGATCTTCGTACCGCCGCAACCAAATGGAGCTCGCGTTTCAGTTAAGCTGTCTCCTTGAATGACACTGGTGTAAGGAGACAGCGATGCGCGAGCTCTTTGTTGTTGCGGACGAATCGACCGACTCTCTGTGGGTGCTGCGCACTCTCGACGGAGAGAAATTCTGCATTCCACGCGAGGAACTCATCCCGCCGGCTGCCCCCATGCTTACCGACGTCAGCGCGCAGGACGAAACCGACTACGAGGTCGTCGAAGCCGAGCTTGTCGACGAACCGGTGGCACCCGCCGTACCCCTCCACCCCGTTGAAGAACCGGAAGCTGAAGAGCCGGAAGCTGAAGAGCCGGCTGCCGAGGAACCAGAACCCGCTCCAGTCGAGCGCACCCCCGCAGAGCCGGACCCGCTGTTTGCTACTCCCCTGTCGCTGCGCCCGAAGGACATTCAGGCGCGCATCCGCGCTGGAGCCAGCACCGAAGAGCTCGCTGAGGAGATGGGCGTGGCCATCAGCCGCGTGGAGCCCTATGCGCACCCAGTTCTGCTGGAGCGCGCCCAGGTCGCGGAGGCGGCTAAGCAGTCCCACCCAGTCCGCGCGGATGGTGCTGCACCGGACACGCTCTTTGAAATTCTTGCTCTGAGCTTCGCCTCCCGCGGCCATGCTTTGTCGGAGGCCCGGTGGGATGCAATGCGTGAGGTCGGAGAGCCATGGGTTGTTCGCCTCACCTGGCAGGCTGGCCTGCAGGAGCACAGCGCGGAGTGGTCCTTCCACCGCTCGATGGGTTCGTCTGCCACCACGGAGCCACGAGATGCGGTTGCCGCGGATTTGATCGATCCGTCGTTTGCGCAGCCAGTACGGTCCCTCTCTGCAGTGTCCACGGACGTTGAACAGGAGACCCCTGTTGCCCCTGCTGAGCAGGGGCAACAGCACACCCAACCTGACTTGTTTGCCGAGGGCGATGCGCTGCACTTCCCGGAGGAGCAAGCCAAGCCGCAGAAGCGACGTCGCAAGGCGGTCACCCCGCACTGGGAGGACGTTCTTTTGGGCGTGCGCACGAACACGAAGCGGCCGAAGAAGTAGCGCGTTATGGGTGTCCCTGCCGTCGTTACGTTCTGGTACATCAACGCCGCCGATCCGGCCGCGGTGCTGGAAGCTGAGCCGCACGCTGACCGTGGTTTTGGCCGCAAACTCCTCGCTCAGCTCAATCCACGGTGGCCGATCACGCCGATCGGCCAGTTCCCGCTGAACCGTTCCACACCGAGCAGCCGCGAAGAGTTCTACATCGCTGGCTACCCGGGGGTCGCTGTGCTTCAGACGCTTATCGACGACTGCGGCAAACTCTCCGACATCCCCACCCACCTCCGCCGGGCCGTTCCGGCAGCCGATGTCTTCGTGTTTGCGGAAGGCGTGGAAGAAGGCGCCGGGTATGCCGGCTTCGCACGCTTCAATGGGGATACCGTGCGCCGTTCCTTGTGTGCCACGCGCAATGAGCTCATCGAGGATCTCGGCCTGCCTGATGGGTTTGAAGCCCCCTTCTGGGCTGGTGAGCGCGCCGATCAACTCGGAGGAATTTCGTTGCCCTTCGAACCGGTAGACCTCATGCGCGCTGCCCAGCGCGACTGGCTGGGTGTGGACATTTCCCCGGACGGTCCTGACATCAACGTGGTGGCCTACGCCGTGGATGGACGCCCCGAGCCGAAGGTGGAACAGCGCACCCCTGACACCAAAAATGTCACCGAGGTGGCTGCGAAGTTCTCCTCCGCCAATGCGGACTATGACGACTATGAGGAAGCCGAAGAAACCAGCGATGAATTCGCGGAGCTGGCAGATGCCTCAGCTAAGGTTGCGCGCCGCATCCGCCGTGGCGTCACACGTCGCGTACGTAACCTCGCCGACACAGTGAAAGAACGTCTGCGCCACTCTGACCGCTAGCTCAGGCCAACTGCTCGGTCGCGCTCATAGAACGCGATCGCTGCGGACGTAGCCACGTTCAGTGAATCAGTGCCCGGCGCCATGGGGATGCGGGCACGAATGTCCGTGGCGCGCATCGCGTGCTCAGTCAGGCCAGGGCCTTCCCCGCCGACGAGGAGGGCGACTTTGGGGTGGGGGTTGCCGGAAGCGTCGACAAGCGCCTCCGCAAGATGCACGGCGCGATCATCAGGCGTGAGCGAGATAAGGCGGAAACCTGCCTGGCGCAACTGTTCAAGGGAGCGCTGCCACGTGGTGGATGTGCCCTCGAGATGTGCGAACGGCAGGCGCAATACATGCCCCATGGACACGCGCACGCTGCGACGATACAAAGGATCAGCCGTGCCAGCCCCCAGAAGCACACCATCCACCCCCATGCCAGCGGCATTGCGGAAGATAGCCCCGATATTTTCGTGATCCCCAACCCCCTCAAGGACCACGAGGGTGCGCGCCTCCAGCAGCTCACTGACGTCGGGCTCCTCTGCCCGATCCGCCACAGCGATGAGGCCGCGGTGCATGTCATACCCAACGACCTCGGCGAGCAGCTCGCGGGTCACGGTGTAGATCGGCGCCTCAATCGGCGGGAGCCCCTCCTCCGCACGTTGAGCGCGGAAGGTCTCGATTTTCTTTTCAAACCCGATGATGCAGCGCAATGGGTAACGCGAATCCACCACTCGGCCCGCAACGAGCGGGCCTTCCCCAAAGACGTACGCGCGGGAATTGTCTGCCTTCTTCAGGTCACGGACAACATCCAGGCGCACATCAGCGGGATCAGTGATGGGAATCATGTGTCAACCAGATGTTTTAGCCGATGACGGACATGATCGGATCCATGGCAAAGAACACCACGAACAGCGCGGAGATCAGCCACATGATCCAGTGAACTTCCTTCGCACGGCCAGCGAACACTGCGAACAGAGCGAAGGTGATGAAGCCGATGCCGATGCCGTCCGCGATGGAGTACGTAAACGGCATAGCCACGATGGTGAGGAAGGCCGGCAGAGCGATATCAAAGCGGGACCACTCAATCTCACCCACCTGCATCATCATGAGGGCACCCACGATGACCAGAACCGGTGCGGCAGCCTCAATCGGCACGATCTCGTACAGCGGGGTGAAGAACATTGCGGCCAGGAACAGCAGACCGGTGACAATGTTGGCCAGACCGGTGCGCGCACCGTCGGCAATACCAGCGGAAGAGTCAACGTAGACCGTTGCAGACGATGCAGAGCCAGCACCACCAGCGATAGCGCCGAAGCCCTCGACGATAAGGGCTTTCTTCATATCCGGCAGCTCGCCCTTCTCATCGGTGAGGCCTGCCTGGCGACCGAGCGCCGTCATCGTACCCATGGCGTCGAAGAAGTTTGCCAGCACCAGGGTGAATACCAGCAGCGAAGCGGTGACCACGCCAACCTGAGTAAATGCACCGAGGATGTCAACCTTGCCCACGATGGACAGGTCCGGCACACCACCGAAGGATTCCGGCAGAGTCGGGACAGCCAAGTTCCAGCCGGTCGGACCCGACTCAGCAGAAGAACCAGCACCGGTGACACGCTCAATGACAAGGGCGATGATCGTATTGATCACGATGCCGATGAACAGGCCGCCCGGGATCTTGCGCGCAACCATGAAGCCACAGATGAACAGGCCAAGAATGAACACGAAGGTCGGCCAAGAAGCAATCGACCCATTGATGCCCAGCTGAACCGGAACAGTGGTCATGGCAGCATCCGGGATACGGCGAACAAAACCGGCATCTACGAAACCGATCATGGCGATGAACATGCCAATGCCCACGCCGATAGCAGCCTTCATTGACGGCGGAATCGCACGGAACACGGCAGAGCGGAAACCGGACACAGCCAAAATGACGATGACAATACCGTCAATGACCACCAACCCCATGGCCTGCGCCCAGGTCAGACCTTCAGTACCCACCAGAGTGACAGCCACCAGGGTATTCAGACCCAGACCAGCGGCGATACCGAATGGGTAGTTCGCCACAACGCCGAACAAAATACACATGATGCCCGCCACCAGTGCGGTGGCAGCAGCAACCTGCGGGATACCCAACACGTTGCCGGCGGAGTCTTCACTGGCACCCAGAATCAGCGGGTTCAGCAAGACGATGTACGCCATGGCGAAGAAGGTAACCACGCCGGCGCGGACCTCCGTTGCCACGGTGGAACCACGTTCGGAGATACGGAAGTAACGGTCTAGGCCGGAGCGAGCCTGCCCCTCCCCCGAAGGCTGCGACACCTTCGTGGAATCTGTGGTGTTTGAACTCATAAATATGTCCCCTTGCACGGAAGAAATATGACGGGGATAGCGTCCCACCTCACCACAAAATTTTCAAAACCAGCGGCGGTGTTTGGGCGTTAGTAGAGGGGCTTTTCATCGTCGAAAAGCTCTCCGCCCGCATCAAGCTCCTCTGAATCAACCTTGGTTTCGGAGTGCGCGCCGCAACCGTAGACAGCGGAAACAATGCGACCGTCGGCAGAGTATTCATTGGCGCAAACGCCGAAGTTATAGCCTAGCGGCTCCCCGGCGGGAATGAAGAAAGCACAGGTCTTGCACTGCAGGGCTGCCTGGGAGGCGTGCGCGGAATTAGGGCCGTAATCGCCTCGACGCCAGCGGTCTTTGGCCGCGTCCAGGCCTGTTTTGGTCAGGTACTGCGCAGTTTCGCGGCCCGGGAACACAATCGCGTCGGCGGCAAACGAATCCGCGGTCAAGCGCTCATCGTCCGGCGCCGGTTCCATGAGGTCACCCGGACCAAGGTCACCAGGGCGGAGGCGCTCAGAGTACGGCACCCAATCAGGGGCCTTCAGGGCCTCACCAGTCGGCGCGGGCACGAGCGCGACCTCGCTTACGGTGATGTAATCCGAACCCGTCGCGCAAGCCACCACCGCATTCCACTCCCACCCGGGATAGCCAGGCACGGAAGCCTCAAAGCGGTGCGTGGCGGCATTATTGCTCAGCCCATTGACACCGATGTGCTCCCCCACTTCGCCCTGATCAAGCTCGAGGAGCGCCTCGCGCGCAACATTGACTGCCCGCTGACCAAGCAGGGGCCGTGCGGGTGCATTCTTTGTCTTGCGGGGTTTTCTTTGTGCCACATCCCCATTATGACCGACGTGTTGCAAGATAGAGCGCATGGCTCATTTCCCGCGCGCTGCGGCACTGCTGTTTGCCGTGCCGCTTCTTGTTTCTTGTTCCACCTCCTCCCCGCAGGGCGTCCAGCACCTCACCGTCCAGATCGAAGAGACCCTGCCTTTCGATGCCACCAGTTTCACCCAGGGCCTCGAACTCGGCCCGGACGGCACGCTCTACGTGGGCACCGGCATGGAGGGCTCCTCGCGCGTCTATCGCACTACGCTCGACGGGCGCGAACTCGCCAGCCAAGATCTTGAGCCCGAGTTCTTCGGCGAAGGCATTACGCTTGTTCGCGACGCCCTCTGGCAACTCACCTGGCAAAACAACACCGCCATTAAGAGGAATGCCGAAACGTTGGAGGAAATCAGTCGCACCACCTTCGACGGCGAAGGGTGGGGCCTGTGCTCCCGCCCCGATGCGGGTGAGGTGATTTTCTCCGACGGCACGAGCGAGCTGCGCCGCATGGATCCGGACACGCTGGCGGAACGCGAACGCTTCGTCGTCACGCTGGATGGCACTCCCGTGGACGGCCTCAATGAGCTGGAGTGCGTCGGCGACGATATTTACGCCAATATCTTCACCACCACCGACATCGTGCGGATCGACGCGGCCACGGGCAAGGTCGAGGCGGTTATCGACGCCTCCTTAGTCCCCAACAACGCCACCCCCGACCCCAACCACGTGCTCAACGGCATCGCCCACATTGACGGCAACGAGTTCTACATCACCGGCAAACGCTGGCCGGACATGTACCGGGTCACCTTCGTCCCGGACTTATCCCGCGGATAGACTGCATGGCTATGGGCACCAAGAAGACAAGGGATCAACGCTCCGTAGCCATGCTCGCCGTCATCGCGGTGGTGATCGTGGCCATCGTTGCCGCGCTGTATTTCTACATGGATTGGCGCAACAACCGCCCCGGCACCCCGCCGCAGGAGATTGAGGTCACCGCCACCGTGGGCGAGAACTCCGCAACCGCTACCCCATTCAGCGTCTGCGAATTCGGGCAGGAATGCCCAGAGGGCACCGTGTCCACCATCGACGTTGACGGCGCTGAGACCGTGCGCATCAGCGTGCCCCGCGATGTCTCCGTGTTGCAGTGGTCGCTGCTGAGCATTTACGACGACCCCGCCGCCAACAGCGAGCGCACCTTCACCCCTGGTGAAGCCAACGAAGTTGATGTGCCCGTAAAAAGCGAGGGTGACGAAAACGCCACCCTCGTAGTCATGGAGGTCTCCTGCCTCATGCTTGGCCAGGATGCCAATGGCGAAGAGACCCCGGTGATGGTCACCTGGTCCTTCAGCACCGAAGACGCCTAAGCGTCGAGTTCCTTCGCCACCGCGCGGAGAATCTCCGCGATCTGGCGTCCTTCCTTCCGCTCCGGGTAGCGGCCAGCATCAAGTGCCGGCTGGACTTGGGTCTCGAGCATCGACATGACGTCGGCAAGCATGCTGCTGAGCTCTGCCGGCTTACGACGATTCACCGGACGACGACGCGGCTCATCCAACACCTTGACGCGCAGCGCCTGCGGGCCGCGACGGCCAGCAGCGAAATCAAACTCAATGCGCTGACCCGGGAAGAGCTCGTCTACGCCCTCGGGCAGCACGTTTTTGCCAATGTAGACGTCCTCATCACCCGGGTTAGAGGCGAATCCGAAGCCTTTGTCAGCGTCGAACCACTTCACTTTTCCTACTGGCATCGTTGTCACACCCTTTGTTATTGCATGAAAACCGCGATTATACCCGCGGCAAAGTTAAGTCCCATAAAGCTACAGCCCCAGCCAATCCCTTGCGAATCCGCCTCATCCTCGCGACACGCCCACCCCTATGTGAGGTAGATCACGTTGATGTTATTTTCCCAGTTCATGCAGATAGAGCGCCCGGACACTCGACCACGCCAGTCACATTGGCAACATTTTGGTAAACCAGCGTGACCTAATCGTTATAAACCGCTAGAGTTGCCCGCATGCCCTCAAGGGGCCAACCCTAATCGCACGATTGCCACGTTGAATTGTGTCCAGCAATCGCCGCGACAAACTTCATAGGACATAAGCGGGGGACCCACCCGCACGACACCACAACGGTCGCCGTGCACCGCGGGCCCCTCACCGGCCAGAACCGGCCAGTGACACCCGCTGGGGGTGAAGCCGCACACGCGGCCAGGCACTAAGCAAGACCTCAGCCTGAACCCGACAGCTCACCTCGCAGACGTATAACAAGAGAGGAACTTGAATACCTACATGGGACGCCACAGCAAGCAGACCCGCACGTTTTCCAAGGCAGCAGCAGGTGCTTCCGCAGCAATTGCCGCTACTGCCCTGATCAACCCGATTGCTAACGCCGCACCGGACTCTGACTGGGACCGTCTCGCACAGTGCGAGGCTGGCGGCAACTGGAACATCAACACCGGCAACGGCTACTACGGCGGCCTGCAGTTCTCCGCTGGCACCTGGCGCGCATACGGTGGTGGCGAGTTCGCACCGTACGCCCACCAGGCAACCCGCGAGCAGCAGATCGCTGTTGCTGAACGCACCCTTGCCAGCCAGGGCTGGGGCGCATGGCCGGCATGCTCCGCCCGCCTCGGCCTGCGTTCCGCTCCGACCCCGCGCAACGTGAACGCCGCTCCGGCCCCCGCGCCAGCACCGGCTCCGGCCGCTGCACCGGCCGCAAAGTCTGACGAGCTGCAGGTTGACGCTGTGTACAACAACATCACCCGCTCCCTGGCTGCCCGTGGCCTGCCGGTTCCGGCCCACGTGACCGCAACCTACAAGGCAAACCGCCACGACTACAACGCGTTCTACCTTGCTAACAAGCAGCTGATCGACGCTATCGCAGCTCGCCTCTAATCAGGCTCAAGAGCAACTACAGCAAAGGCGCTCATTCCCTTCTCGTCAGGGAGTGAGCGCCTTTTTCGTTGTCGCGGTTTGGTTCCGCGGTAAGCGTCTAAATCTTTTTTGGGTTTTGAGGGAACCGGCCTGTTCTCGCTGGTCCACCGCTTCCTGCGCGTGTTTTAGCGCGCACTGCCTGTGGATAGATTTTTGGGTTATCCACAGGTTTTTCGGGCCCTTCTCGCGCGTTGTTGCGTTTGCGTTTAGCGTTGCCGGCATGAACGCATTCGGATCACTGGTAGCGGGTTTGACCAACCCGATCGAGGCCCTGGCAGACTTTGATGCCCAGGTACTCCTCGATGCTGGCTGCAGCCCTGCCCGTGTTCGCGAATTAGTAAAAGTCCACAAGGCTTATTACGGGAAAACGAAGTTCACCCGTAAGCAAGCCAACGCCATCAAGGTGGCACGCTCGACGAAGAAGGCGTTGGATCAACTTGTCTACATCGAAGGCCGCCTTGCCGGGATCAAAGACCCCAAGGAGAAATGGGATCTACGGCTCGCCCTTCTGTCCATCCCGGGGAATTACGACACGTTGAAGCGTCGTTCGAAGGACATCGTGCCCGAGGTGGACAAGCCTGTCCCGGAACCCACAATGCGTTTTGGTCGCTCCCAGGATGAGAGACGCCCGGTCATCATCATGGCGCTGGAAGAAGACGCGGCAGCTATTGAGTTCGCGGCCCGCCAAAACCTGGGGGATGGTCCTGCCGGACCGCAGATGTACGAAAACGTGATGAAAAGGATCGGCCTACGCCCCGACGAAGACGATCAACCTTCAGGTATTGCCCCTGCAGTACCCCGCCCGTTGATCCTCATCCCGATGGACGAGCACATCACAATCATGAAAGGCGACGGCGACGAAGTCATCCTGGGCCTGACTGACGGCACCACCATGACCGGTGCGGAATTCCTTCAGCAGAATTTTGGGGACGTCCTAGAAGTAGCGATGTTCCACCCACAAGAAGGCCCGGTTAACCTGTACGACACGCAACGCTTAGCTAACCAGAAACAACGCGACCTGGCACGTGCCACGATGCCGACGTGCCCTGTGCCGGACTGTAGGCATGCAGCCGATAACTGCGAGGTCCACCACATCAAAGCCTGGTCCAAGGGCGGGTTAACCAATATGGATAACCTGGCGATGCTGTGCAGGTACCACAACCGCACCAACGACGATGACCCATCCAAACCCCACCACGGGCGGGTGGAAAACATCAGAGGCACACCAATGTGGAGATCACCCCGCGGATACCTCATCCCCAACACCGTCCACCCCTTCGGAGCAATGACACTGCTCTACGGAAGGTAATCACCGAATAGCCAGCGACAGCTGGTCTTTCGGTGTGCCCGTTTGACTATGGCGATTCGCGCGCGCCAAAACCGCACGTCGTCGCTCGCGGTTTGGTGCGATAGTCAAACCGACCCATCAACGCCGAAGCGCCGAATAGCCAGCAATAGCTGGCTATTCGGCATGTCCAGAAACTGCTTAGTTCGCGGCGTCCTTGACCACCGTGATCTGCCAACCAGCATTCTGGTTTTGTACGAAGTCCTTCACGCCGTGGCCGTTATCAGCGGCCCACTGAGGGATGGACTCGGTGGCCTGGGTGCAGTCAAAGTCAATGATGAGTTCTTCGCCTGCATCCAGCTCGGACATGGCCTGCTTGGCTTCGATGAGGGGGAAGGGGCAGACGTCGCCGAGCGTGTCCAGGATGTAGCGGCCGTTACCGAGTGGACGTGCCGTGGTCTCCTGCTTTGGCTTCGTCTTCAGTGCCACGCCGCCCGGAGCGGAGACGATGTTGAACTTCGGAGCTGGCTCCGCATCAGCATCGCGGGGGACGACACCAGCAAGCTCAGGCGCGCTGATGGATTCTTCGGTGGTGTAAACATCAGAGTTCACAGCACCCTGCTTCACGCCGGATGGCTTCAGCCACAGCTTCGCACCGACGTAGACGCCAGCAGCGATGAATGCCATTGCGACCCAACCCTGGTAGCTGAACAGGGAGGTCTGAACCATGCCGTTGCCGACGGTGCAGCCGCCGGCCAACGATGCGCCAACACCCATGCCGATGCCGCCGATGATTGCACGCACGGAGGTGCGGCCGTCGGGAACGCGGACACGGAATTCACCGGACACCTTTGCCGCGATGTAAGAACCAACCAGGATGCCCAGCACGAGCAGGGTGCCCCAGTTGAAGTACTCAGCCTCACCAGTGGTGACGTAGCTGGCCAGGTGAGCGGATGGAGTGGTGATGCCCAGGCCGTCGTTACGCCCGGTCGCTGCAGACAGCGGCCATGCGATGACGCCAAGCAAGCCAATCGCAGCGCCAGCGGTGTAGGGGTGCAGCGGCTTGCGGTACCACGGCTGATCGAGGGTGACCTTCGGCTTAGCGGCATCGCGAGCTAGGTAGCGCTGCGCGAGGTAGGCGGTGCCCAGAGCCAGCGGGATAGCGAACCACCAGGCAGAGACGCCAAAGGTCTGCGGCAGAGTGGTCCAACCAGTGTCCCATTCCTTCAGCTTGCTATTGAAGTCGGAGAGGAAACCACTCTTCATTGCGGAGGCGGACAGCGCGTAGAAAAGCAGAGCAAACCACGAACCAACCAGGCCTTCACCGGAGCGGTACCACGTGCCCGAGGCGCAGCCGCCGGCAAGGATGATGGCCAAGCCGAAGATGAAACCACCAACCGCAACAGCAATCGGCGCAAAGGTGCGGTTCTCCGGCGAGATCACGCCGAGCGAGGTCAAGGCTGCGAGGCCAATCGCATGAACCGCCACGACAATAAAGAAGGCAACGAGGCCGCGCCCCTGCTTCTGCAGAAACACGTCGCGCATCATGCCCGTCACGCAGAATCGTCCGCGTTGCATAACGATGCCTAGGGCGACACCGACTGCCAAACCAGTCAGGATCATGGAAACCTCCAGTGGTTCTCGTGAGTTAGTAAAACACTGGGAAGTCTACAAATAGCGAACAACTCTGTCTATCGCGACGTGCACATAGCCGAACAAAGCTGTCTAAAAAGTGGAGGGAATGGCCCACCACCTGACAATTAGGTAGATGAATAAAAAACAAGCCCACCCGGCAATGCGCCGAATGGACTTGCTGTGACTTAACTTGAAGTGCGGGTTTAGTTCACACCGTTGATACGAGTGGTCGGGTGAACGTAGCCAGTCTCCTCCCACGGACGCGGCAGCAGAAGGTCGTCGCCGTAGGGGCTGGAAGCTGCGGCCAACTTGGAGTTAATCTCCGTCACTGGGTGGCCGCCACCCGGGGTGTTCGCGGGCCACGCCGGGTTAATCTTGGTGATGTTGTCAACGTCTTTAGCCATGTACATCATTCTTTCACGCCGAAGCCAAAAACGCACGTAGAATCACCCCCGCAATGACTACGTTCCCTGAAGCGCTCGCTGATTTCACTGACGATGAGCTCCGCACGCTCATTTCCCTCCGCCCGGATGCGTTCTATCCTGCACCTCCGTCGGTGGCATCTTTGGCTACGCGGCTCGCACTGCCTGGTTCAGCTGGCCGCGCATTAAGCCAGCTCACCACCCCCACTATTGCCCTTCTTGAGCGCCTTGGGGATGCGGGAGCAGAGTTTGAGCCTTTCGACGCCACAGGCAAAGAGGTCACCGAGCTCCTTCCAGCACTCCGTGAACGCGCACTCATCTACGGCCCGGCGAATGCCGTGCGCGTTGCCCCCGGAGTGCTCAGCGCGATGCCCCAGGGCTGGCGCGTAGCTGATACCGCCCCGGATGATGTGGAAGAGCTCGTGGCAGAGCTCCCTGCAGCTGAACGACGCGTACTGGACACCCTTTCCGTATCCGGCGGAACGGGAACAACAAAGGCAGCTGCCCCCGATGCGGACCCGAATACGCCGATTGCCAGGCTCATCGCCAAGGGTTTGCTCGTCCGCGCAAACTCCTCAACAGTGCGTCTCCCCCGCCCGGTACGCGATGTACTCCGCGGTTATCCGCCGCGCAGTTTCCCCTTGGAAGAACCGGTGGCTCTGGGGGTGGCGCAGGGGGACGTCGATAAGCATGCTGCTACGCAGGGCCTTGATGCGGTGCGGCAGCTCCGCCAGTTGATCACGTCTCTTCTGCAGGACCCCATTCCGCTGAACAAGGATGGCTCTGTTGGTGTTCGGGCGCGCACGAACCTGGGCAAAGAGCTTGGTTTTGATCCGGCTCTGCTCATCACCATCGGGGAATCTGCCGGACTCATCGGCCGTGGCAACGTGGATGACGTGGACACTCTCGGTGCCACGCGCGACTGCCTGACGTGGCTGGACGCGACGTTATCTGATCAGTGGGCGATCCTCCTCGCTGGCTGGGCTGCTTCGCCGTGGCGGTTGGACACGGATGCGAAGTTGCTGTCCCCCGACATGCGTTCACCTGACGCGCGTACTAACCGTTTCACCGTCCTGCGTCAAGCCGGCGATGTGCAGCGTTTGTTCTTCTATTCCCCGCTGTCGGCTTCCCGCATATCCCCGGCATTCATTGAGGCCACGGCACAGGAGGCCCAGTTCGTGGGCGCGCTCGACGCCACACCCGCTGCTTCTTCACCGCTGAAGGCCCTCCTGGAAGGCGAGGACATCACCGCAGCAACCCGCGAGCTCGTCCCGCCACCAGTGGACAGCCTCATTGCGCAGGCCGACATGACCGTGCTCGCGCCTGGCCCCCTCGAACCCGAGATGGGCAATTTCCTGGAGCGCATCGCCGAGCTCGAATCCCCCGGTGTCGCCAGTGTGTGGCGCATCACGGACGCTTCCGTCCGCCACGGCCTCGACAGCGGGCTCACCGCCAACGAAATCCACGCGTGGCTCACCGACCACGTCCTCGGCGAAATCCCACAAGGCATCACATTCCTTATCGACGACACCGCCCGCACCCACGGCTCCATCCGCGCCGGCGCGGCCATGAGCTACATCCGCAGCGCTGACCCCGCGCTCATCACAACAGCAACCGAGAAACTGACCGGCGTCCTTCGTCCACTCGCCCCGACTGTCGCTGTCTCCCCGCTCCCCCTGCCCAAGCTCATGGAAGCACTACGCAAAGCAGGCCTCCAGCCAACGGCCGAAGATGAATCCGGCGCCCAGCTCAACATGGCACCAGAGCCAGCGCTCGTACCTGCGACCCCATCTCACCTGCCACGGCCGACGTCGGTTTCTGCTGAACAAGCCGACCAGATCATCGCGCGACTGCGCTCTGAAGACCCAGGCAACGCACCCGTACCAACCACCGTCGGCAACACCCTGGAGACCCTCCGCGCCGCAGCGCGGGGAAGGAAACAGGTGACGCTGGGATATGTCGATAAGCATGGGCGCGGACAGACGCTCACCGCCCGCCCTCTGTCGGTGTCCTCCGGACAAGTCGATGTCCACATCGCCGCCACCGACTCCGTCGTACGCATCGCGCTTCCCCGCATCACCAAAGTGGTCATGGCATAAAGTCGCCAATTTTTTTAAACCAATGACCACCTTAAACGTTTCCGTGCGCCAATTTTTTCGTCAGAATCGTTGACAGATTGTTGGGTTTATGCAACACTCTATTGCGTGGCAGCACGAAAGCAACCGAAGAGTCCGATTCACAATCGGGTTCGCGTCTTGCGGGCGGAGCGCGACATGTCGCGCAACCAACTCGCTGAACTCATCGACGTGAACCCGCAAACCATCGGCGCTTTGGAACGTGGTGATCACTCCCCCAGCCTCGATCTGGCATTCCGGATCTGCGAAGTATTCGACCTTCCAATCGAGGCAGTGTTCTCCCGCACCGAATTCGCCCCAATGTCGAAGGAGCTGTACCGCCCATGAGATCAACACCGCCTTTTCCCGGCGCGGAACGGGTACGCAACCAGAAAGCAACACGTGTTCTGATCGCGGCGTATTTCGCGGGCCTGACAGTCGCGGTGCTCCTCTTCATCGCTTCATTGGCCACGAATATGGATCCAACCGTGTTTTTGGTCTGCTACACCGCAGCCATGCTCGTTTCCATGGTGTCCTGGACCATCATCCGCGGAGCAAATGACCGCAAGGACCGTGCCCCGGAAGCAGAGCTCGATGAGTACGAGCGCGATGTTTTCGCGACCTGGCGTAATCGCGCATTTCGGATCATCACAGCGCTCAATAACATTGGTGGACTCGGCTTCTGTGCCTACGCATTCTTCGCCGGGGACACAGTGAATGTCACCGTGCTTATCGCGGCTGGCCTGTACATGATCTTCACCTACCTCTTCGTCTCCACCCTGCCCATGATCGGTTACGCGATTACCTTTAACCGCAAGGAGGACTGAAAATGACCACTCTTGAAATCAGAGACCTACGTAAACGCTTCGGCGACACGCAAGCCCTGGACGGAATGAGTTTCACCGTCGGCGACGGCGAGCTCTATGGCTTCGTCGGCTCCAACGGCGCCGGCAAGTCCACCACTATGCGCATTGCGCTCGGCGTGCTCGAGGCAGACTCCGGCGAGGTGCTGCTCAACGGCACCCCGCTTGACGACGCCTCACGGCGCCGCATCGGCTACATGCCCGAAGAGCGCGGCCTCTACGGCAAAGAAAAGATCCTTGACCAGCTGATCTTCCTGGCCAAGCTGCACGGGGTTGACGGTGCCGCCGCAAAACAGCGCGGCACGGAACTGCTGGAGGAGCTCGGCCTTGGTGAGCGCACAAACGACAAGCTCGATGACCTCTCGCTGGGTAATCAACAGCGCGTCCAGCTCGCTGCGAGCCTCATCCACGACCCGGACATCCTCATTCTTGACGAGCCATTCTCCGGCCTCGACCCCGTCGCCGTCGATGTCATGAGCACCATGCTCACCGACCGTGCCCGTGGCGGTGTCCCTGTTGTGTTCTCTTCGCACCAGCTTGACCTGGTCCAGCGCCTCTGCGATCGCGTTGGCATTGTCACCCGTGGCCGTATGGTTGCCGAAGGCACCGTCGATGAGCTGCGCGCAGGCGGCCCGGTTCGCTTCAAGGTGGGCACGACAGCTCGCGGATGGTTCCCGGAGGGCATAACGCTTATCGACGACGCCCCCACCCACGTCATCCTCGAAACCAACTCCATCGATGATGACCAGCGGATTCTCCACGCAGCACTTGCTGCTGGAGACGTCCACGAATTCACCCGCGTTGTCCCCGACCTGACAGACCTGTTCAAGGAGGTCGTGAAGTAAATGACTACGAACACCTACTCCCCACTCCACACCATCCTCACCACTGCCAAGCGTGAAATCCAGATTCTGTTCCGCAAGAAATCCGTGATCATCACCCTGATCATCATGCTGGTGGGCATCCTCGGCTCCGTCGGCTTCGCGTCCTGGCAAACCAACAAAGACCCGGAAGAGAAGACCACGCCGGTGGCGGTGGTGAACGTCGATAAGCAACTGCTCGAAGGCTCCGGCCTTGAGGCACGTGATGTGGCTGACCGCGCGGAGGCCGAGAACCTCGTGCGCGACGGCGAAGTCGATGCCGCGCTGGTCGCCGAGAATGACACCTGGCAGGTCATTGCCGACGGTCATCCTGATATGTCAGTGATGACCACCGTGGACGCCCTTGCTGAGTCCTATTCGCAGGCCGCTGCGCTGGAACAGCTGGGCATCTCTCCTGCTGATTTCCAGTCCGCCGCCCCGCAGATCAATGTCGAAGCCGTGGACATTGCCGACATCGACGCCGGCAAGGACGACGGGGCCTCCGAAGAAGACTTCATACGCCTGATCACGGCATTCATCCTGCTGATTCTGATCGTGTTCATGGTGATCACCTTCGCCGCGCAGGTGGGTAGCCGCGTGACGGAGGAGAAGTCCTCCCGCGTGGTCGAGCTCGTCCTCTCCGCGGTGCGCCCGTTCGACTTCCTCGCGGGCAAGATCTTGGGCAACCTCGTCTTCGGTTTCGTGTCCACCGCGATCCTGCTCGGCACCGGCGCCATCGCGCTACAGGTCACGGGCCTTCTCGACGGTATCAGCATCGACTGGTCCATCCTGCCCGTCATGTTCGTGTCCTACCTGCTGGCTACTCTCTTCTTCGCCGGCCTCTACGCCGCCGCCGGCGCCATGGTGCAGCGCACTGAGGACCTCCAGTCCACGCAGATGCCTGTCCTGCTGCTGATTTTCGCCAGCTTCTACATCCCTGGCTTCGGCTGGATGAACACTGATGCCACCTGGATGCAGGTAGCCAGCTGGATCCCGCCCGTATCAATTTTCTCTGCTCCCCTGACCTACGCGGCCGGCAATTTCACCGCACTCCAGCTCGCGGGCTCCCTCGCCCTCGCCGCTGTAGCCACCGCGGGTGTTGTCTGGATCGCCGCGCGTATCTACCGCCGCACCATTCTCAACAACGGCAAGACCGCTAAGTGGTCGGAGGTACTGCGCGGCTAGGACCGATTTTTGAGACATCTGGCAGAGGCCAAATATGCATCCTGTTAAACACAGTTGCTGACAACACTCAAGGAGAACCTGCCATGTCTCGATTCACCTTTCCGCCCCGATCCAAGAAATGGGCTGCCGCAGCTACATTGATCGCCAGCACCGCCGCACTGGCCGCATGCGGCGGTGCCGAAACCGACGGTGTTTACGTTGGCACCAGCGAGAACGGAAACGTTGACTACCGCCTGAGCATCGACGGCGATTCGTGCGAGTTCACCTCCACCGCTGACTCTGTCGGCGAGGTACCGCTGGAGTGCGAGATCGACACCGAAGCTCAATCCGTCTCACTCGACGGTTACCCGGCCCCCTACCGGGTCGAAGACAACGGCCTCGTCTTCACTTTCGAGGGCGAGGACATCCTGTTCGAAAAAGAGAGTTAAACCGGCGAGATTGTCCTTGGCCCCTTTTCCTTCGCCGAGCGTGTGTAAAAATTTACATCGCGAAAAATCAGCCCGGATGAAAGCCCTGGTAGAAAATTTCTACTGTTTGGTAGTTACCGGCGCAATGTAAAATTTTACACCGAGGGTGAGCACTCAAGGGCTAAACGGGGCACGGGGCAACAGGCCTTCCCCCGTGCAGGCGTGTTTCCAGTGGAGCAAATACAAATCGGGTCTGAATAAGGATGAACACCCTATTCAGACCCGATTTCCGTATGCTGATCGCCTAAAACGCCGAGGAACAGACAAACATTTTGTTAGTTAACCCCTGCACCGGAACCGTTAAGCAGCATCCTGATCATCGGTGTTCGGAGCCGGCTTCGGGGCCGGGACAGCCGGGGTGCTGGAACCCTTACCGAAGGACTCCTTCAGAGCACCAGCCAAGGAAACATCACCACACAGGCCCGGAACGAACAGGATGATCGAACCAATCAGCGCGCCAAGCAACGCACCCAGCGGGCCACGATTCTGCGCCACGAACTTCGCGGCCTCCTCGTTGTAGACACCTGCGCCCTTCTGCCAATCAATGATCGACTTATTGATGGCATCAACATTCAGCTGCGACAGCCCAGCAGTCAGCAGCCCCAGCACCGGCAGCAGTGCCAACAACGCACCACCCGGCGCGTTCAGGCACTTCTCCAAACCAGCCTTCTTTGCCGCCGGAATAGTGATCGTCTGACCATTGTTCAGCGTCAACGTGATGGAGTTATCGTCGTTACGCACACCGTCGATGACGTAAACATCCTGCTTCTTCTCAAGCTCCTCCACACGCTTAACGAGCTTGTCGTACTCCTCCTTCGTCACGACAATGGTTTCCTTACCCGTCGGATCAATCAACGTGACAGTGCCATCACCGTTGTCCTTGTACTTCAAGGACTGATCAACCAAGAAGGGGAACATACCCAGATCCAAAGCACCCGGCGTCGCCTTCACCGCAAACTCAAGCTTCTGCGCATCCCCCGGAACCTTGTAGTTCACCGAAACAACCGTCTCCGCACCCGGAGCCAACGGGACATCCAGAACCTTCTCGGTCTTGTTACCTTCCGGATCAGTGATTTCAACCTTGGTGATCGGCACATTGCCCGTGTTCTTCACCGTGAAGTTGAACTTGGTGTCCTTACCCGCAATACGCGCTGGCGAATCAACACCAGCCCCCTCTGGCAAACCATCAATAGCCGAGGTTGCCTCAGCCGCAGGCTTTGCATCCTCGCCCGAACCGTCAAGTGCTGCACTCGGCGGCACGTCGAAACGCGTCTCAACGTCCTTTACGGGCGCGCCCGACTTTTGATCCTTAATTTCAGCCAGCATGCCGACCTTGCCATCGCGGATGTAGGTGCCAGAGCCAACATAAGGATTGGTTCCACGCAGGACCACCACAGGCTTGATGCCATTCGGGTAGTCAACGCCCTCAACACCAGTGACAGTCACCGTCAAAGAACCATCAGGATTCTGCTTAGATTGCAGATTGATCCCCATGTTCTTAATGCGCTGCATGTCCTTGATGGTGCCGCTGTCAGAAACATTGCGGGTGCCATTGTCGTTGAAGGTCCACAGCTCCAGCACCGGCTCCACACCGTCGTTGAACGTCCAATCAACGTCATTGTCATTTTCCTTCAGCGGACGGAACGTCACTTCAACGTCCTGCATAAATGGCAGACGCTGGTGGAAATTAGCAAGGTTTGCAGTCAGATCATCTTCATCGACCACAACAGCACCAGGACCGCCCCAAGCGCTCAGAATCGGTTTGTGCGGGGTGCTTTCCGTGTACGGGAAGGTCACCTTACGGTTGCCGATCTCAGCAAGTTCTTCAGCGGAGCCGGTCGTCTTGATCTGAGCCACCCAGTCACCAGTCGTCGGCGTTGTACGAGGCGCGTCCAGGTTGATGCCCTCCGGGTAGATGCCATGGATCTCAACTGGCAGGTTTACGTTCGCCGTGCCGTTGACCAAATTCTTAACCCCATCCGTAAAGGTGATAGTTGCTTGGCCACCGGCCACCACCTTGAGTTGAGCCACATTCACACCATTGACGGTGAGAGTGTTAGACGCATCTGCCGAAACAAGGCGAAGCCCCGAATAAGTGGTCGAGCCGTCCTTGTTAGTCACCGGATTTGTGAAACGCGTCAACGGTTTAATCGTGACTGTATCCCCCGGCTGAGCATTCTTGATGTCAATCTCAAACTTCAGCAATGCCCCCTTCTTCAGAACCACACCGGAACCTTCCGATGCCGAGTAAGAGACATCGCCAAGCTCCGTGCCATCGACATTCTCAAGCTTGATGAACTTCACATCATCATTCGTAATGTGCCCCGCCTGCTGCGCCTGAGCAACAGCGGCACCAAACGGGCTCTCAAAGGACGGGGCAACAACCTGGGCGCCGGAGGCGATAACGCTAGCGGCAAGCGCGATAGCTACTGTGCGCTTGGAAAATGACAGGGAACGAGACATTCAGACTCCTCGAACGGGAAGTGAGCGACTTCAGGCAGCGCCCACGAAAACGGTAGATACTTTCCAGTGAATCGATAGTAAATGAACACGCTCCGTTAAGCACTTTCCAGATGCCCATAAATTCACGCAAGAATTGGGTGGGCTCGACCGCGACGGCATAATGGAAGACCGGCAACAAGCAGGAAGGATTCACATGGCTTTGGGTGACGGCCCGCTCATCGTGCAGTCGGACAAGACGGTCCTCCTCGACGTTGCACACCCCCAGGCCGGCGAGGCGCGAGCAGCACTGGCGCCGTTCGCGGAGCTCGAGCGTGCGCCGGAGCACGTGCACACCTACCGGATCACGCCGCTGGCGTTGTGGAATGCGCGGGCGGCGGGCTTCGATGCGGAGCAAGCGGTGGATGTGCTGGAGCGCTACTCCCGCTTCCCGGTCCCCCAGGCGCTGCTCATCAATGTCGCTGAGACGATGGCGCGGTACGGCCGCGTCCGACTGATCAAGCACCCGGCGCACGGTCTCATTCTCGAAGCGGATGACGCCGCGATCCTCACCGAGATCACCCGGAATAAGAAGATTCAGCCAATGGTGGGCAAGCTTATCGACGCCACCACCGCCCCCGTCCACCCCTCCGAACGCGGCCGCATCAAGCAGGAGCTGACCAAGCTCGGCTGGCCAGTCGATGACCGCGCCGGTTACGTCGATGGCGAATCCCACCCGATCCAACTCACCGCCGGGCCCGATTCTGGCTGGGACCTGCGCGATTACCAGCAGTACGCCACGGAGAGCTTCTGGGAAGGCGGCTCCGGCGTGGTGGTGCTTCCCTGCGGCGCGGGCAAGACCATCGTCGGCGCGGCATCCATGGCGCAGGCACAAACGACCACGCTGATCCTGGTCACCAATACCGTCGCCGGCCGCCAGTGGCGCGATGAACTGCTGCGTCGCACAACGCTCACTCCTGAGGAAATCGGCGAGTACTCCGGTGAGCGCAAGGAGATCCGCCCCGTCACCATTGCCACGTACCAGGTGGTTACGCGCAAAACGAAGGGCGAATACAAGGCGCTTGAACTCTTCGATTCCCGCGACTGGGGCCTCATCATCTACGACGAGGTCCACCTCCTTCCCGCCCCGGTCTTCCGCATGGCCGCAGACCTCCAATCGCGCCGCCGCCTCGGTCTGACAGCAACGCTCGTGCGCGAGGACCACCGCGAAGATGATGTCTTCTCGCTCATCGGCCCGAAACGGTATGACGCCCCCTGGAAAGAACTCGAAATGGCTGGCTACATCGCCACCGCCGAATGCGTCGAGGTCCGCACAACGCTCACCGAAGACGAGCGCATGATGTACGCCACCGCCGAAACCCGGGAACGGTATCGCCTTGCGGCGTGTAGTGAGGGGAAGCTGGGGGTCGTCGATAAGCTTCTTGCGCAACATGTTGGCCAGCAGACCTTGATTATTGGCGCGTACATCGAGCAGCTCGAAGACATCGCCGCGCGTACGGGGGCTCCGCTTATCGACGGAAAAACCTCCACCAAGAAACGCGAAGCCACTTTCGATGCGTTCCGGAATGGTGAGATCCAGACCCTCGTTGTGTCGAAGGTGGCCAATTTCTCCATTGACCTGCCTGAAGCTGCCGTGGGCATCCAGGTATCCGGCACATTCGGTTCCCGTCAGGAGGAGGCCCAGCGCCTCGGCAGGCTCCTGCGCCCGAAGGCTGATGGTGCGGAAGCGCTGTTTTATACCGTTGTTGCGCGCGACACCCTCGATGCGGAGTACGCGATGCACCGCCAGCGTTTCCTCGCCGAGCAGGGCTACGCCTACCGGCTGGTGGACGCGGCGGACCTTTAGACTAGGGAACCATGAATCGCTTTCACTTCGACGTCGACGAGGCCTTTGCAAAACAGCACAACGAAATGCTCCGGGATACCCGCAAGGTGGTCATCTCCGGCGTGAGCCTGTTTGTCATCTGCGTGGCCGGCGGTGTTGCCATGTGGTTCCTCATGGATCCCGCGAATCCGTGGCGCTGGCTCGGTGGCGTTGGCCTCGCACTGTTCGGGTGCATGATGCTGCTCGTGGCGTTTTTGGTGCCACGCTCGGTGGGTAAGGCGCAGGACCTCTACGACCGCTACCCGCTCGTCCCCGCTGTCATCGCTGAAGTGAACCCGCGCGACGTTCTGCTCATGGCACTGGTCAACATCAACGTGGATGAAACTCTGCCACCGCGTTACGCGGCTGCGCTGCGCACCGTTTCGTCCATTCCCGGTATCGCGGACCCGAAGGTAGGTACGAAGATTCCAGCAGTCGCTGTTGGCGGCCGCCGTTCCACGCGCGATAAGGAGCACTGGCAGGAAGTCACACCCATGCCCATCGCATGGGCCACGCCCGACAAGGCAATTATCAGCGAAGCCCAGGGGGCCATCCCCCACGACCAGTGGCGCAAGCTGGATAAAGCGCGTGGGCGTCTTGACGATGTGAAGGCCACGAGCATGAACCTTCTCGTTCTGTAACCGTTCCTTAACTTCTCACCTCAGTTTCATCTCACGTTCATAGACCGGGCTTAGCCTCCCCTCCTATGAACACGACGATTCCTGCGGTGTCGGCGGAGCCGACGATCTCCGAAGGATCCTCGGCGACGTACAAGAAGAAGCGCGCGAAGATCGACTGGAAACAGGTCGGTTTGGCAACGTTGCTCATTGCCCCGAACCTGATCCTTTTGATCCTGTTCACCTACCGCCCACTCATCGACAACATCCGGATTTCGTTCTACAACTGGAACATCTCCTCCCCGAACATGACGTTCGTGGGGCTACAGAACTACATCAGCTGGTTCAAGGCCCCCGAAACCCCACAAGTTGTGTGGAACACGTTCGTGTTCACGTTCTTCGCGGTAGCAGGGTCGATGGTGATCGGCCTCCTCTTAGCAGTTTTGCTGGACCAGAAGCTGGTCGGCCGTGCTGCTGTCCGGTCCATGGTTTTCGCACCGTACGTCATCGCCGGTGCCGCCATCGGTGTGGCGTTCCAATTCGTGTTTGATCCGCGCTACGGACTCATCCAGCACTTCCTCACGCTTCTCCACATTCCAGTGCCGAACTTCTACCAGCAACCTGGCTGGGCGCTGTTCATGATTACCGTGACCTACATCTGGAAGAACGTGGGCTATGTCTTTGTTATCTACCTCGCGGCGCTCCAGAGCCGACGCGCAGACCTCGACGAGGCCTCGGAGATCGATGGCACGCCTCCCGTCCGCCACTTCTTCCGAGTTGTCCTTCCTCAGTTGCGCGGTACCACATTCTTCCTCTCCATCACCGTGCTGCTCAACTCGTTCCAGGTCTTCGACATCATCAATGCAATGACCCGAGGCGGCCCGTTCACCTACGGCACGACCACGATGGTTTTCCAGGTGTACACCGAGACATTCGTGAATAACCGTGCTGGCTACGGCGCTGCCGTGGCCACGATCATGTTCCTTGTCGTGCTGATCATCACCGTCGCCCAAATCAAGATGCAGGAAAGGCTGGACAAGTAGATGGCTACGAAGTTCACGAACAATGCAGATGATTTGCCACCGGTGCCCGGCAGCCAGGCCGAGGGAGAACCAGTGATCTCCGAGGCCCAGCGCAAACGCAAGAATGAGGGCGTCGATCACAGCTCGCCCGCGATGAAGATCGTCGGCTACATCGCACTCGTGCTCACGGTGTTGATCATCTTGGTCCCGTTGTACTTCATCGTGATCACATCGTTCAAGACGATGCAGGATGTGTTCTCCGACCCAATTACGTTCTGGCCACACCCATTCGTGCCAGAGAACTACGCGCGGGTCTGGGAAACCTCCGGGTTCCCGAATTACCTGCGCAACTCCCTCGGCATCACACTCATCCTCACTGTGATCAAAGTAGTGCTGGGCGTTCTGTCCGCCTACGCCTTTGCTTTCTTGCGGTTCCCCGGCCGTAACTTGCTGTTCCTGCTCGTCATCGCGGCACTGATGGTGCCCAACCAAATCACGATCATCTCCAACTACGCCCTGGCAGCATCTTTGGGCTGGCGCGATACGTGGCAGGGCGTGATCATTCCGCTCGCGGGTGTCGCGTTTGGCTGCTTCCTCATGCGTAACCACTTCCAGTCCCTACCAACGGAAATCATGGAAGCAGCTGACATGGACGGCGCCAATTTCTTCACCAAGCTTTTCCGAGTTGTGCTGCCCATGTCGTGGCCTACTCTGTCCGCGTTCACCCTCATCACAGTGGTGAACGAATGGAACGAGTACCTGTGGCCGTTCCTCATCACCGACACACCAGCAGCAGCAACCCTCCCTGTTGGTCTGACCCGACTACAAGATGCGGAGGGTCTGACCAACTGGGCCCCGGTGATGGCAGGAACTGTCCTGTCCACCTTGCCAATGATCATCGTCTTCTTGTTGCTGCAGAAGCAGATGATCAAGGGCCTGACCGCTGGTGCGGTCAAGGGGTAGCCGCCCTCTCTGGCCCACCAGACCTCATTTTCCACACGATAGGAGAACTCTATGTTCAATAAACTTCGCTCGAGCCGCGTCGGCAAAAGCGTCACCGCAGTAACCCTCGCTGCGCTCACTGCTCTATCCGTCACCGCTTGCGCTGGCGGCAGCACTACCGGCAGCAGCACCGAGCCCGTCTCTGGTGATGACAACAAGATCATCTTCTGGTCCAACCACCCCGGTTCCTCCCGCGACATCGAGGTTGAGCTGATCAAGGCCTTCGAAGAAGAAAACCCAGACCTCAAGGTTGAGCTTGTCGACGGTGGCGCGAACTACGAAGAACTCGCCCAGAAGTTTAACGCCGCTTTGGCTGGTTCGGATCTGCCCGATGTCATCGTCGCGTCCGATGTGACGTGGTTCAACTTTGCCCTCAACGACGCCACCACGCCTCTCGACGAACTGTGGGAGAAGGAAGGACTTGATCCCTCCTCCTACGTGGACACCCTGCGCGAGGACTACGAGTACAACGGCAAGCACTATGGCGCCCCGTACTCTCGTTCCACCAACTTGATGTACTGGAACACCGATGACCTCAAGGCAGCTGGTCTGCCGGAGGATCGTGGACCGGAAACCTGGCAGGAATTCGACGAGTGGGCCACCAAGCTGAAGGAGAAGACCGGCAACCCGGCTCTGGTGATCCCGGACGGCTCGAGCTACCTCGACTGGTACTTCCAGGGCATGGTGTGGGCATTCGGCGGTTCGTACTCCAAGGAGTGGGAGCCGAACTTCTCTGACCCGAAGACCCTCGAGGCCGGCAAGTTCCTCCAAGACCAGGTGAAGAAGGGTCACATTGAGATTGCTACTGACCCGACCGTCGCTTTCGGCAACGGCAAGGCGTCCGCTCTTCTCGAGTCCACTGGTTCCCTCGGCGGTCTGACCGAATCTGCAACCGTGCCGTTCATCACCACCTACCTCCCTGGCCCGAGCCCGTCGGCCGCTACGGGCGGTGCTGGCCTGGCTATCCCGAACAAGATCTCGGACAAGCGTAAGTCCAACGCGATCAAGTTCATCGACTTCATCACCAACACCGAGAACACCATCAAGTTCACCCAGAAGACGGGGTACATGCCAGTGCGCAAGGAAGCGCTCGAGAACCCAGAAGAGCGTGCATACCTGGATGAGAACCCGAACGCTGAGACTGCTATCAAGCAGCTCAACGGGAACACGAAGCCGCAGGACTACGCTCGCGTGTTCGTCCCGGGTGGTGGCCAGCGCATTGGTGGCGCTTTGGACAAGATCACTGTCGGCGGCCAGGACGTAGAGAAGGTCTTCGCTGATCTGGACAAGGAAACCCAGAGCGTCGTCGACCGCGATATCAAGCCGCACCTCAAGAAGTAAGTTCTCAGCCCCCGCATACGGGTCTGACCAAGAAAAGGAGCCACTATGGCAACCGTCGAGTTCCGCCAAGCGTCACGCATCTACGATCCGACGCGCCCACCGGCAGTGAACCGTATCAACCTGAATATCACTGACGGCGAGTTCCTTGTCTTGGTCGGCCCATCCGGCTGCGGAAAGTCCACGACTTTGCGCATGCTCGCTGGTTTGGAGCCTGTCGACGAAGGCCAGATCCTCATCGACGGCGAAGACGTCACCGAAACGCGTCCCCGCGACCGTGACGTAGCCATGGTGTTCCAGTCCTACGCCTTGTACCCGAATATGACGGCGCGCCAGAATATGGCGTTCGCCCTCGAGAACGCCAAGATGGTCAAGGCGACCATCAATGAACGAGTCGAGTTCGCAGCGAAAATGCTCGAGCTCGAGGATCTCCTAGACAGCAAGCCCTCCGCGATGTCTGGTGGTCAGCGCCAACGTGTCGCGATGGGACGCGCCATTGTGCGTGAGCCAAAGGTGTTCTTGATGGATGAACCGCTGTCCAATTTGGACGCGAAACTGCGTGTTTCCACTCGCTCCCAGATTCTGGCACTGCAGCGGAAACTCGGCACGACCACCGTCTACGTCACGCACGATCAGACGGAGGCCATGACCATGGGCGACCGCGTGTGTGTGCTCAAAAACGGCATCCTCCAGCAGGTTGATACTCCTGGCACGTTGTACAAGAATCCCGGCAACACCTTTGTAGCTACATTCATTGGATCACCTGCCATGACGCTCATTGAAAACGTCAGGATCCAAAGCAGCCGCGCCGTGATCTTGCATGATGCGCTCGAGCAGGACTTGAAAATGCCGCCAAGCCAGATGGAAAAGGTCCACACCGACAAGGTCATCATTGGCGTGCGCCCCGAGAACTTCAACGTGGTGTCCGTGAATGAGAAGCCCTCAGAATTCGCGTTGCCGTTGCGCGTAGATATTGTCGAGCACCTCGGCGCCGAGGCTTACGCCTACTGCACTCCCCTCTTTCCGGAGGAATCCGACTTGGTTGTCCGTGGTGGCCGCGTCATCGTGCGTCTCAACCGTGGTGTGAAAGCGGATAGTGGCGACACACTATGGATCAATATGGACGAAGATGGCGTCGTTTTCTTCGATCCCGAGACTGAGATCAACCTCGACTATCTGTAAAAGACCACACCCGCAAGTTTCAAAGAAACCTGGGAAAAAGTTCACATTTTCGTTAGAGCAGCGAAACTGTAGGTTAACCCTGCCACGGCATGGTGGCTCACGACAGTGTCAACAACTGCCGAAGGGTTTTTAACCGTGCAATCTAAATCCACTACATTCAAGCTGCTTGCCGTTGTAGCAGGTACCTCTGTTCTCTTGGCTGCGTGCTCACCGAGTGAGGAGAACGCGTCGTCGCAGAACACCGGCGCCAACAGTACTGCGTCGAAGGACGCCGATCCGGTCTATGGCGAAAAGAACGGCCTTGACCTCATCGAGCTTTCGGACAAGAAGCCTGAGGTCGCCGAGGTCAAGCTGGACAACAAGCCAGACCGCATCGCCATGAACATCACCGAAGACCCCTCCACCGAGATGGGCTTCAACTGGTACACCAAGGATGACCTCGATGACTCCATGCTCCGCGTTTCCGAGCAGGAGGACATGTCCGGCGCAATGGAATTCCCGGCAGAAACCACTGAGGTAACCAACCGTTACGCCGAGCGTGACAAGGACGGCTACTACATCTACGCCTCCGCTCCCACGGACGAGGACGGCAAGTTCATCCTCAACGACGAGGGCAAGCCGGAAGAGATCAAGGGCTACTTCACCGACGAGCAGATCACCCGCGAGAACACCAAGTGGACCTCCGAGGGCCCGAAGCTGGGCTACCTCGAGCTCGTGGACGTGAAGGAGAACAGCAACAAGAGCAAGGCCACCGGTCTGGAGCCGGGCAAGAAGTACTACTTCCAGGTTGGCTCTGAGTCGGAGGGCTTCTCCGAGACCGGTTCGTTTACCACCGCGGACCCGAACGCGAAGGAAGTTCAGTTCATCCACTACACCGACACCCAGAACGCCTACTGGAACGCCAACGTAAACAACGAGGCCGCCTACGGCGCTAACACCCTGGAGAAGGCCATGGAGGTTGCCCCGAACGCGACCTTCGCGGTGCACACCGGTGACTTCGTGGAAACCGCAGCGGTTGAGGACGAGTGGGTGGACAACCTCAACATGTCCCGCAAGGCCAACCTCAACCTGCCGCACGCCTACACCCCAGGCAACCACGACGAGTACACCCTCCTGTGGGAGAAGGGCAAGCACCTCACCTCCTTCAACGAGCACACCAACACCCCGATCACCGGCGACGCCGTTGACGGTGGCTCCTACTACTCCTACGACCACTCCGGCATCCACTTCGTTGTCCTGAACACGAACGACAACAAGGAGTCTGACGACAACCCGGAGAAGGGTGCCATTGGCAAAAAGCAGATGGAGTGGGCAAAGCAGGACATCGCCGCCGCACGTGAGGCCGGCGCCAAGTGGATCGTGCTGACGTACCACAAGCCAGTGTACTCCGCTTCCTACCACGCACTGCAGGACACCGACGTCCAGGTCACCCGCGAGGAGTTTGTCAAGATCGCCGATGAGCTCGGCGTTGACGTTGTCCTCCAGGGCCACGACCACAACCTGACCCGCACCAAGTCCCTCGTGTACACCCCGGACAACTTCGCGTACGGCGAGGTTGAGGACACGGAGAAGGAAACTATCGACGGCGTTGAGCACCACGTCAACCCGCAGGGTGTCACCTACATCATCCCGAACACCTCGGGCACCAAGACCTACGACGCGATCTACAAGAAGGGCGCCGACCACGTTCACAAGGTCCGCCCGAAGCTGGATTGGATGACCGACGAGGACACGGACTACTGGAACTCGCTTTACGACGTTGCCGAGCAGCCCGAGGACTCCCCCAAGTTCGAGCACAAGCACGAGAACTACCGTCAGTCCACGATTCAGTCCTTCGCTGTCTACACCGTCACCGACAACACGTTCAAGATTGACTTCTACCAAGTCTCCGGTGACCTGCACAAGGGCGAAGACCGCAAGGTTGAGCTGTACAACTCCTACGGCATCGTGAAGAAGTAACTCTCTTCCCGCTCACAACTGAAGGCCGCCTCCCACAAGGGAAGCGACCTTCTTTTTTGCTTAAACGAACTGCCGGACCAGCGCATACACTGCGACTGTCACGATCAGTCCCTTCAGGAAGGTGTTGGACAGCCTCTTCGCAATCCGCGAGCCCACGAGACCTCCGATGAGCCCGCCCACCGCAAGAACCGCGACACCAACCCAGAGGATCTCCGCGTCGAAGAACAAGAAGGCAATCAGGTACACCAATGCTGCGACGGTGTTCACGAACATGGATAGGAAGTTCTTCACCGGGTTCACGTCCTTGAACGGACGACCAGTACCCACACCCATGATGGCCATGTAGAGCACGCCCTGTGCCGCAGTAAAGAACCCGCCGTACATCGACGCGAGACCCATCGCACCCACCAGGCCAGGACGCTTATATGGCTTACCGACGGGACCCCCACCCTCACTCATCTCCTGACTCGCCGAGAACCAGGTGACGAACTTCTGTTGGAAGATAACCAGAATGAGTGCCACCACGATCAGGATGGGAATAACAAAGTCCAACGCTGAAGAAGGCGTGGCAAGCAGCAGCAACGAACCCGCAGCAGCACCCACGATCGTCGCTGTCGTCAGCGGACCAAGATACGGCAGTTCCTTCTTCGTCTCCTCCCGGAAACCCCACGCCGAACCAAAGGACGCGAACATCATGCCGATCGTGTTCGTGCGCACCGCGACGCCCGGCGGCACACCAATAGCCAACAGCACGGGCAATGTCAGCAGCGACCCCGAGCCGACTGCTGAGTTGATAATGCCCGCCATAATGCCCATGGCGAACAACAACAAGCCGGAAAGAATAGTCATCGAATCAAAGCTCCTGACATCTCACTGCTAAACCTGAAGAAGATTCTAGGCCTTCGCCGACTAAGCGGGTGCCTGTTGCTGGGTTGGTTTGACGATGGTGTTGTCACCGCACTGA